>NZ_JBNPUY010000012.1:0-228411 GCF_051168395.1 Bradyrhizobium sp. HKCCYLRH1030
CGCTCCGATGCTGGCGGACCGACTATAACGACGCTCGGCCGCACTCCCAGCTCGGATGGAAGACGCCATCCGAGTTCGCCGCCACCTGCAATCCGCGTCGGGATCTGGCGCTGCGCTATGCCGAGAGCTCCGCGCCAGCTCCCGCCGCTACGACCGCCCAGATGGGCACATCAAACCGCCCGAACGAACTCAGATCTGGATAAAACTTGGGGGCAAGGTCACCGGGGTCGAAGCTCGAGCCCCGCCGAGATCTCGAGGCCAGCGTCCGCCGGCGATGACTCGCGGCGCGACCGAGGGCAGGCTGCGATGCTAGGATGACCACGCCGCATCGGTTCGCCTGTGCGGCCAACGTGATTGAATTGATCGAACGCGGTTGAATCGATCGAGAGGCGCGGATGGAAACGACCTCGGCAGCGCAGCCGCATCGCCTGAGCGCAATTGCGAGCTTTCATGCCCACATCTATTTCGATGATGCCACTCGAGCCGAAGCGGCACAGCTGCGGCAGTGGATGGCCGACCGCTTCCTCGTGACGCTCGGGCGTTGGCATGACGCGCTGGTCGGGCCTCACGAGCGGCCGATGTATCAAGTTGCCTTCGCGGTCGACGTGTTTCCAGCGCTGGTGCCATGGCTGATGCTCAATCATGGCCGCCTCAGCGTGCTCGTGCATCCGAATACGACGGAGCCGTTGGCCGATCACACCGCGCACGCGTTGTGGATCGGACCGCCGCTCGGCATCCGCGGTGAGAATCTTCCTTCGCACGGCGAGGCAGAGCTGCCGCGCGAACCGAACACCACGCCGACGATCGCCGCCTGAGCTCGCGTGCCCACTGGTGACCGCTCCGTCTCGGCACGCTCGGAGCCTTCAGACTTGCCGGACTACAGCGTGCGCGCGAGATCGAACGCGCGGAGAATGACCTCGGCGGCATCGATGTCGAAATTGCTCGGGCCGAGCAGGCGCGGCGCCAGCGGGCGGCGGCCGGGCAGGGCATGTCCGCCACCTTCGACGCGATACAGCGACACGCCGCCGATCACCTGACAATCGCGCCAGCTGAGTTGCGTGACGGAGGTGTCGCCGGCGAGATCCCGATGCGGCAGCGCCACGGCCTGGCGTGCGCTGCAACCGTCGCGCCGCGCAAAGAACTCCGCCGTCTTTTCAGCGCTCCACACCCGGCCGCGCCCGCCGCGCAGCCCGACCTCGCCGCCGCGATAGGGCACCATGGGATCAGCCGTGCCGTTGATCATCACCACCGGCACCGGCCGCGCGGTGCAGGGCTCGATGCCTTCAGGCATGTTGGCGATCACCGTGCCGATGCCGGCAAACAGCTCCGGCGCCTTGCAGGCCAGGGTGAAGCTCATCATGCCGCCATTCGAGATGCCGGCGAGATAGATGCGCCGGGAATCGGCCGTGCCGTCGGCGACGAGCTGCCGGACCAAGTTGCGGATGAAGCCGACATCATCGGGACCGCCGGAGCGGCCGTCGCGGCCGTCATTCCATTGCCGGTCGACGCCGTCGGGAAAGACCGCGGCGAAGCCATGGGCTCTCGCGGCTTCGGCAAAGCCTGTCGTGCGGGCGGTGCCGGCGCCGCTGCCGAGCGCGCCATGGAGCACGATCACGGTCGGCTGTGGCGTCCTGCCCGTGGTCATCACCAGCGCATGACGCGGACCGTCGCTTGTATCGAGGATGATGCCGCGCTCGGCGGCGAGCGCCGTGGTCGACACGAGCAGAGCGGCCGCCATGGCGGCCATGAACGATCGGCGATGTGACATCATGAGCATCCTTCTCGGCTGGCGGGTGACTCCCCGCGGTGGAGCTTCTCTCCGGGCGCAGCGATCAGCACGCGCAGCCGCATCGCCCAGCTCCGGGCTGCCGCGAGATCGCGGGCGATCGCAAGCCATTCGCCAAATGCGATCCGCAACGGATTGACGCTCGGTTCAACGCCGATGAGGCCATAGCGCAAGGTCTCGCCAGCGGGGGCCTCGGCGAAACTACCGAACAGCCGGTCGAAAATGATGAGCATGCCGCCATAATTGCGATCGAGACAGGACGCGTTGGCCGCGTGGTGGACGCGGTGATGTCGCGGCGTGTTCAGCACATATTCGAGCGGACCGAGACGCGGTGCGAGCTCGGTATGGATGAAGAATTGGTAGAGCAGATTGACGCCGAGCACGGCGATGATCGCGAGCGGATGGAAGCCGAGCAGCGCCAGCGGCAGATAGAACAGAAAATGTCCGGAGATCTCGCTTGTCCAGCCGAGACGAATGGCCGCCGTCAGGTTCAGATGCGTCGAAGAGTGATGCACGGCATGCGTGGCCCACAGCCAGCGAACCCGATGCGAGGCGCGATGGTGCCAATAATAGACGAACTCACTGGCGAGAAACAATGCGAGCAGGGCCAGCGGCCGGCTCGGATCGAAATCGAACATCCTGTGGCGATAGGCGATGATGAGGGGAACGGCTGCGACGAGCGCGACCATTGCGCGGATGAGGTGCTGTCCGACCGCGATGGCGAACGAGGCTGCGGTCTCGCGCAGGTCGTGAGTCTCGCGGCCGGCGAGCCGGCCGAGCCCATATTCCAGCGTCATGAAGCCGACCGCCGTCAGCAGCACGATCATGCGCGTCGACGGGGGCAAGGAAGGGAGGATGGGCATGGTGCGTGTCCGGCGTCATCGGATGGAGACGGCGTGCCGGCCCGCTCCGGAACAGCAAGCGGACCGGCGATGTCAAATGCTTCGGGAGGACCACGGCCAGCGGCGCCGCGGCGTCCGTTCAGCGCGTGACGGTGCGGCTGTAGCTGTAGGAATTGCCGCGCGGTCCCGTGCCCTGGCCCTGCCGGGTGCAGCTGCCGTCGCTGCAGCTCGCGGAGCCGGAGCGCGACCAGCTGCGGCCGGCGGGACCCGTGCCGCCACCCTGCCAGGCGCAGGCACCCCCGGAGCAACTGCCGGAGCCGCCAAATGAGGTGGTGCCGCGCGGTCCGGTGACCGAGCCGCTGCGGGTCCAGGCATTCGCGTCGACCGCCGCTGCCGCCGAAAGGACTGCCACGAGCAGAAATGTCGCGATGGATGTCTTCACGTCAGTCTCCCAATTCGTTCGCGCGGGCGATCGTGTCGCCTGCAGAGGGATACTGCGCGTTCGATGTCGCGGCCGGATGCACCGCCGGTGTCGTTTGGTCGCGGCGATTGGCTGGATTGTCACGGCTTGTCACACGACGGCCGTCCGATGCCGCAACCTTGAGCGGGGCGGACTCCGGCCCGCCGCTCCCGTTCAGGCCGCTACCGGCCCGCCGTTGCGCTTCACCACCGGGTCTTCGTCGCCGTGTTGACGTTGATCACCGCGGTGGCCGTGTTGGACGTCGTCGTTGCCGTGTTGTTGATCAGGGTCAGAAGCTTGTAGTAGTCGACCACCTTGGCATTGGCGACGTACATCACGTCCTTGCTGCGCATCTGGAAGCCCGAAGCCAGCAGCATGCCGGAGGGATCGCGCAGGTTGACGTGGTAGATGGTCGGAATGCGGTCGTAGATGAAGCGGCTGGTATCGATGCCGAGCTTCTGCAGTAGCGGGCGCTCCTCGTAGCGATAGAGGAAGACCTCGGCGGGATCCGATTGCTGGTCGTTCAGGCCGCCCGCCTTGCCGATCGCCTGGGCCAGCGTCAGCGTCTCCGTATCGAACGCAATCTCGGAATTGAAGCCGAAGACGTTCTGGTTGAGGGCGCCGAGGGCCGTAAACGTCGGGGATTCCCGCGTGATGTAGATGACGTCGTTCGGGCGGATGAAGATGTTCTCGCGCGGATCCTGCACCACGCGGCTGAGCAGCACGCGCACGCGCTTGCCGTCCCGCTGCAGGGTCACGTAGCTTTCGATCGCCTCGTGCCTCGGGCCGCCCGCACGCGCGATCACCGCCAGCAGGCGTTCACCCACGCTGTTGAGGGCCAGCACGCCCGGCGTGTTGACGTCGCCGAGCACGCTGACCACGCTGGAATGCTGCTGGTTCAGGCTGACCACGACCTGCGGCTCGAGGGCGCGCTTCTGCAGCCGGAGGACGATCTCCTGCTCGATCTGCGGCAGCGTCCGGCCGGCGGCGGCGATCTCGCCCGCATAGGGAACGCGGATATTGCCTTGCTGGTCCACCGCCTGCGCCGGCAGATCCACGAAGTTGCCAGGTCGGGCGCCGGCGGCCGTGGCCGGCGTGAACAGCCCGCCTGGGGCGGCTTCGAAAATGGACACGTTCAGCACGTCACCGATGCCGGCGAGCTGCACCGGCTTCGGCCGCTTGTCGGGAAACACGCCCTGGAACGTGACCATGTTGGGCTGCGACAGGAAGCCGATCGTCTCGGGGCTGACGTCGACCAGCGCATAGGGGAGCGCCGTATTCGACCGCACGCTGGCCGTGGCATTGTCGCTCACTGCGTCGCTGGTCGGCCCCGTCCCGGGAAGCAGGGAGCAGGCTGGCAGAAGCGCCAGGATCGCCAGAGTCAAGAGCGCGCGCGAGCCACGGCGAAGGCCACGAAAGCCCTTCGGGCCCGCTGCGCTCTTGCGCACAGCAGCCCCGCCACCGGTCGACCCGGGCGGCTTGATCAAGGCTTTCAAACGCTTCCCCAAATACAGCAAAAATACGTTCCCCACGCTGCTCCCTCACCAAGAAGGGAGAACGTCCCACTTGTTTCAACCTACCCGGCAGCCATACCGGACGAAAGCGCACCGCCATTCCGGTTGGTCCGCTTTTGCCCGGCCGTGCCAATTAGGCCACAGTCTGACATTACCATATTACCACTCAAGGCTGTCAACGCCGCCAGGAGGGTCCCACGGTGAAGGGATGATCCATTCGACCTAACAGAACCCGAGCAATTTTAAGCACAAAGCCGTTGCGCAACGGTTAGCCTGAGTCGCTTCGCTCGAGCAGGCGCGACGACATCGCAGTCCGCGCAGCGCGTCGGTGAGCCGAGGCAGCCGGACAGCCGAGGGAGGCAAACCCGCGCCGCCCAGGCGCCTCTGTAATCGGCGAGATTCGAAGGCCGTGCGGGCGGCGGGACCGCATGCGGGCGGCCGGTTGTCCTAGGCCGCCGATCAAGTCTATGCTGCTGCGCCAGCCTTTGAGGCTGTTTGCAACGGAGCACGCAATTGTCGAACGTGATCAGGATCGCCGCAGGCGCTTTCGCGATCGCCCTCACGGGCCTATCCGATCCCGCGTCGGCGCGCGGCCTCTATCCGCTGACGGAGTGCGGGCCGGATCTCAGCCGACTCTGCCGGCTGCACGGGGCATTCGAGGCCACTCCGTTTCATTACAATCTCGCGATTCATCCCGGATGCATTCGGCGCGTCGCCGTCGAGACGCCCCGGGGCGTGCTGTACCGCCGCGCGCTGGTGTGCGGGGCGCCGGCGCGGCCCATGTTGTGGTAACCTGGGCCCCTTCCTCGACGTCTCCGAACGGCGCTGGACGCTCCGCTCGGCCGAGTCATGGTCAAGCTCGGCGCAAGATGGCGGCCGCGATGGCCGATAAGGGCGGTGCTCGGCCGGTCCAGCCGCGTTCGGGGAGCGTCGATCATCGCGCAGACGATTAAATGGGCAGCTCCGCACCGTATTCTTACGTAATCTAGAATTAAATTAATTGTGTAGAGACGATTCTGCACGGTCGGAGACATAAAAGGGTAGACTGAACAAACTAAAGCTTCAATTGTACCGGACGAAAGGTACTTAAAAATACCTTTCTGGCAATGCGGTAGCATTTTACTGCAAACCGCAGCGAGAGCTAGAAGTATTTAATGTCTTGATGTCAAATGGTAAATTAACTTGTCGCGAGTGGTTAATTTAATGCCGAAAATCGAATTCGTGCATCGTTGCGATGACGGTTCGGCGGCATTCGGCGAAGAAGCCCTCGAAACTCGCCAACGAGTGGGGTCCGTCCTTGTGTGACGAGCTTGGTGCCGCGTTGATTGAGGATATTGAGATGGGTGGCGGCGGTAGCGCTTTGAAGGCCGTCCTGAAATCGCTGAATAAAATACGCCTTGCCAAATTACGTTTCGGCCGGCCAACGTCGGGCCGTTCGCAGCAATCCGCGCTGCGGTCGCAGATCGAGCTTTGTGATGCCTTGCTCGATGAGATCCAATCCATCAGCAGCAGCCTCGGCAAACGCGCGAAGAAGTCCACGGCTTCCAGGCGTCGCCCGATGGCCACGCGGCACGGCCGCGGGACGGCGCACTTGATCCCGCCCCGGCCGGCGGTGCCGGGTCGAACCAGGCAGCAGAAATAATCGCATCGGAATTTGATCGCCGCGCCGGCCGGCCGTCATGGCCGCGCCGGTTGCCGGCGCGAGGCGACAGCCGCTCGGCATTGACCCCTGATGACGCATCAGGTCGCCCAGTGCGGCTGTCGGTGGCGCTCGACGGCCGGATGTCATCTGGACGTTCTTCAGCCGTCGTGTCCCGCAAGACGGCGCTCCGAGACGGGCCGGAAACCATATCGCGGCGAACCATGCGATGCTGCCGCTTCACCTGGCGCACGGGCCTCTGACGTAGCCCCCACGAGCGATGACTTTGGACAACGGGTGCCGGGATCGGCCGCCGGGTGTCCGCAGCCGTCCTCAACCTCACGGCCGATCGCAGCGGCAGTTAGTTCCGCTGCCGATGGTGTGCCCGTCTGACGCCGCGCGCCCCCCGGATGCTGTCGGCGCGACGTGAGCGAGTCTGATTCGCGCGAACGCTCCTGAAGGGTTCAATATTTGGGGAAGGCGTTTGATTCGCCGGAACAATGTCGGCGGCTTCGCGGCATATTCACGATGGCGTGCTCAATTAAACTCGCTCGCGACATTTTGTGCGCATGCAAAAATATCTCGGTCCGGGTTATCAGGGTGCTCGCTCGAATAGGTTGTAAGTCCGCCGCGGCAGCTTTGAAAACCATGGCGTGGGGAGAATATCAGCTATCAAATACGCGCAAGTTCGATCATCGAAACTACGTCACTTTGACGCGGTCTTGCCGTAATATGCTGCGAATTCGTCGCAGAATCGTGTTGATTCGGCGGCTTCTTCCGGCGTGCAGACGAATGCTGCCGCAATCTCGAAGGCGGCGCGACATCGTTTCGGAAACGGGGTTGCAGGTTGCACTTTATTTGAGTTACAACCATTTGGCTTGGCCGGGGTGGTATAACTCAAATATTCAGTTTTTCCGACCACGAGCCACTTGCGGAACGAAATACCGAATTATATGACGTTAATCCGGCAGGATAGAGATCACAGACAAAGGTCGCTGTATGTCCACCAAGAAGATCGATTTCGAGGCGATGTCCTTCGATGACCTCTGGTCTCTCCACGAGCAGATCAGTCAGATCCTCGCCGTGAGGATCACGTCGGAGAAGCGCGAGCTCGAACGTCGACTGGCGGTTCTCAACCGCAGCCGCGGTGCCATCGAAGGTGCCGGCAGCGAGGGTGGGCAGTCCTACACCACGAGCGGCAAGGCGCGGCGCAAATATCCCCGCGTGCTGCCGAAGTATCGCAATCCGCAGACCTCCGAGACTTGGTCCGGCCGAGGCAAGCAGCCGCGTTGGCTGGTGGCGGCGATCAAGACCGGGCATCGGATCGAGGAGTTTGCGATCAATGGGGCTGCCGCTTCGAAAAGTCGCCGTCAGCGCGCCTGATCGAGGTAGCTTCAGTCAAGCCCGTTCCTAGTTTGAGCGACGTGCCGCGTCGATGCGGCGCCTGATTCGCCCTGTCTGCATTGGGGAGCGACATGTGAGCGGTCTGACGCCCATGTTGCGATCCGCCGGCCAAAACCCTGAAATCGGTCCGATCTGCCCGCACGGCTCCGCCGATGGGCTCGCGATCATCATCCGTTGCGAATGCGCCTAATAGGCATTGTTGCCGCGGATCAGCTCGATCGGCGTCCTCAGCAGGATCGCGATGTCGAGCGACAGGCTCCAATTGTCGATGTACCAGAGATCGAATTCGACGCGCTGTTCGATCGACGCACGCGTGGGCGTCGGGCCGCGGCAGCCATGCACCTGCGCCCAGCCGGTCAGTCCGGGCTTGACGCGGCGACGGAACGCGTAGTTGCGCACGAGCTTGTCGAATTCGTTGTCGTGCGCCAATGCGTGGGGGCGGGGACCGACCAGGGACATGCTGCCGTCCAGGACGTTGAGCAGCTGCGGCAGCTCATCGATGCTGGTCCGGCGCAGCCAGGTCCCGAGCCGGGTGAACCGGCTGTCGCCGATCTGGGCCTGGACGATCGAAGGCCCGTCCTCGAGCACGGACATCGTGCGAAACTTGTAGATCTGAAAAGATCGGCCGTTGAATCCACAGCGCTGCTGCCGGAACAGCACTGGCCCGGCCGAGTCGAGCTTGATGGCGATCGCCACCAGCAGCAGCAGCGGCGACATCAATGCCAGCGCGATGCCCGCCAGCATGACATCCATGAGCCGCTTGGTGGCGTGTTCGAGCGGGCTCAGCAGGCCGCGCTGCAGCTCGATGCAGACCGCATTGCCGAGCTCGCGGCACGGCCGCTTGAAGAGGTCCGACGCCGTTCCGAGCGGCACGAAACTCACTGGAAACGGCAGGACTCTCAGCTCGGCGCCGAGCGTGCGCAGGTCGGACAAGGGTTCGGGATTGGCGCCGACGACGATCTCTTCGATGTCGGAGCCGCGCACATAGTCGATCACGCTGGAGACGATCCGCTGTCGCTGATCCGGATCCGCGTCGGGCTCGGGAAGCAGGAAGTGTCGCTGGACGCGAAAGCCGGTGTCGGTGAGCACCTGGGTCAGTCCAGGGTTGTCCTTGCTGGCTTCATCGGTGATCAGAACGATGTTGCGGCCCGAAAACCGTCTCTCCGCCAGCCCCTTTGCCAGCAGATAGGCGGTGGTCCGGCGATGCAGGATCAGCGCCACGAGCCCGAGCATCGCGAATACGATGCTGCTGCCGCGTGAGAATTCGCTCCCGATCTTGAGCGCGAACAGCGCGCCGGCCAACACGAGGAACGCCGTGACCCAGGTCAGGCAGGCCGCGCGGATCTGGCGCGGCAGGATCAGCAGCTCGGCCGGCCGGTACATCCCGCGGATCTTCATCAGCGAGACGAACAGTGCCGACACGAGGATCGCCAGGCCGAGCGATTTACTGACGTCGTTGGCGCCCGCCGCATCCTGCAGGTGATACAGAAACCCGGACAGGACGCTCGACATGGTGATCGTTGCGATGTCCGCCACGATCGCGAAGGGCTCCACCGAGTCGTAGTGGACGGGCCATTTGCGCCCTTGGAATTGCCGTTCCACGAGGACGGTCGGCATTCCGTTTCGGTCGAGAGTCTCGGGCTGATCCACGTAATGCATGGGATGTCGGTGTTCGAAACTCGGTTAAATAGCGGTTAGCCGTCATTATATGTTTTGGTATTTAATTTAAACAGTTAAAAATTGCCATTGGGATTTATTCGCGCCGCCGGATTATCTCCCGATACCGCGGATCATCTCCCGATACCGCGACGAGGCCGATGACACCGGAATGGCGGTTCTTGAAGCGCGGAAACGATGCCGAGCGCGCGCCCTCCAGGCGGTCCCGGCAAATGCCGGTGTGGCGGATTAATGTTCGTGCGGCGGATATTTCAATGCCGGACGCCAAGAACGGCATTTAAAAATAAATATAATTGGATTATTAATCCGGAGCCGGGAGCCCGCGACGCGGGTGACGTCCGCAGCAGACCGAATGCAGGGGAGGTTTTCCTCGCGCAGTCGGGAGGGCGAAACGAGGGCACGGCGAGCCGTCTCCGAGGCCGGCCGGCGAGATTGGAAGATAATGATGCTCATTTCAACGATCGAGAACCCGAAGGACGTCGCGCCATGAAGGTCGTATTGTTCTGTGGAGGACTCGGGACGCGGATCCGGGAATACTCCGACAGCATTCCGAAGCCGATGATCCCGATCGGCCATCAGCCGATCCTCTGGCATGTCATGCAGTATTACAGCCAGTACGGGCACCGGGATTTCGTTCTGTGCCTGGGCTACAAGGCCAATGTGGTGAAGGAGTATTTCCTGAACTACAATCAGGCGTCCACCACCGACTGTACGATCTCGCAGTTCGGCAGGAAGGTCGAGCTGCTGGGCGATCGCCCACCGGATTGGCGGGTCTCGCTGGTGGACACCGGCATCTGGCGCAACATCGGCCAGCGACTGCGGGCCGTCCGGCACATGGTCGAGGGCGAGGAGTTCTTTCTCGCCAACTACAGCGACGGCCTGACGGACGCGCCGCTGCCGGAGATGATCGATCGTTTCAAGCGCAGCGGGAAGATCGGCTGCTTCATCGCCATCCATCCGCCGATCAGCTTCCACCTCGCCGAATTCGACGCCGACGGCACCGTGGGCCGCATGGCGGCGAGCAATGATTCCAACATCTGGATCAACGGCGGCTACTTCATCTTCCGCAAGGAGATCTTCGACTATATCGAGGAGGGGGATGAGCTGGTCGTGCAGCCGTTCAAGCGGCTGATCGACCGCGGCGAGCTGATGGCCTACCGCTACGAAGGGTTCTGGCGGGCCATGGACACGCTCCGCGACCGCCAGGTGCTCGAGGAGATGATCGAGCGCGGCGACACGCCTTGGCATCTCGGCTCCAGCCTTCCGGCTGTGGTGAACGGATGAGGGCGCTGCAGCTCGCCGGTCGCGGCGACCGGCTGTCGGTCCTGTGCCTCGGTGCGCATTCCGACGACATCGAGATCGGCGCCGGAGGCACGCTGCTGTCCTGGCTCGACCAGGGCATCCGCCTGGATGTTCATTGGTGCGTGCTCAGCGGCAATGGCGAGCGCGGCGTCGAGGCGCGGGCGTCTGCCGACGATTTCCTCGCCGAGGCCGCCGGCCGCAATCTCGAGATCATGCAGTTCCGCGACGGCTTCTTCCCCGAGCAGGGCGAGGAGATCAAGGCCTGGTTCGAGCAGCTCAAGGGCCGCATCAATCCCGACGTCATCCTCGCCCACCGCCGCGACGACGCCCATCAGGACCATCGGCAGGTCAACCGCCTGGTCTGGAACACGTTCCGCGATCATCTCGTCCTGGAGTACGAGATTCCGAAATGGGATGGCGATCTCGGACGGCCCAATGTCTACATGCCCGTCTCCGAGCGGATCATGAAGCGGAAGGTCGCGCTGCTGATGGCGCATTTCGGCAGCCAGCGCTCCAAGCAATGGTTCGACCCGGAAACGTTCATGGGACTGGCGCGACTGCGGGGCATGGAATGCCGCGCCGCCGAGCGCTATGCCGAGGCATTCGTCGCGCGCAAGCTGTCACTGGGGTGAGCGGCGGCCGAAGGCGCTCGCCGCGAAGGGCGCATCGATATCCGATCGGCGAGGAGATGATCGGCGCTCGGCCGCGATGCGTCGCTGCGCCCGGCGGTCAGCCGGCCGCCCGTCGGGGAAGTTCGACGATCTCCTCTGCCGGCGGGCGCTCGATTGCGGTGGCCGGCACCTTCTCCAGCCAGACCTCGCGCCACCACGCATAGATGCCGCGTGGGCAGAACAACCGGTTCTCGCTGTAGCGCGACTGGCAATAGACGCCGTCGAGGATGACGGCCGGCGTCTTCATCCGCCGGATGTAGCCGGTGCGTTCGTCGATGAACTTCTCGACCCGCGTTCGCACCCGGAACACCTTGCCGCAATAGGGCACCATCTCGGCGTCGAAGCCCATGCCGCGGTTGTTGGTCTGTTTGTCGATGGTGGCCAGGATGTCCTGGTGCGGGCGCACGCGGACAAGATCACCGGGCTGCAGCCCGAGATCGGCGATCGGCGCGTCCTTGTCCGTCAGGAGATCGCCGCGCTTGCGCGGAAACGGTACGCCGCCCCACAGCGACTGGACGCGGTCGTAGATCCAGCGCGCGGGCCGGCCGAGCCGGGGACGACGCGCCATGGTGGCGCCGACATAGGCGAAGTAGAGGAAGCCCCGGAACATCTTCGCGAGCGAGACATTGCCGGACGCGATGTCCTCGGCGTATTGCCGGGCGTCCCACCATTTGAGCGGCTGGGTGTAGGTCGGCAGCTCGGTCGCCTGGCAGGCGTAGCGCGGGCCCTTTCCCGGCTGCTGGTCCGGCGACTTGGTCGCATCCCACACCGCGCGCACCGTGCAGCCGCCGGGCGGCGGAAGGGGAGCCGCGCGATCCGGGCCGGCCGACGCTGGTTTGGCCGGATCGACCGGGGTGAGCCACGCCTCCTTCCAGAAGATCAGGCAGGCCGCCTGGCAGCCGCCATAGGCCTCGCCGTCGCAGCGATGCTCGAGATGCACCGCGTTGGGGAGGCGCCGTCCGAGCCACTCTCCGGTGTTGTATCCGGTGACCGTGTCGCAGGTCTTGTGGGCGCGCTTGTAGACCTGGAAGCGCTGGCCGCACCATTTGAACATCTGCGGCATGAACGGCAACCCTTCGAGGCGCCCGTTGGCATCGAGCGTCGCCAGGATCTCTTCCTTGCTGCGCACTTCGACCCAGTCGCCGGCGGATAGTGTCATGCTCTGTCTTTCAATGCTTCAATCAATGCGTCATCGAGGCGGGCGGGGCATCCCGCGCGGGACGCCTCATTTGCAGGGATCGAATTAAAGCTGCCGAGGTCTGCGATCAACATTTGTTCCTTTTGCGGCATTATTTAATTGAGCGAATTAATTAAATCAAGAGGGGGCCTGATGCCGCGCCGGCCGGATGATCGTAACATCAGGCGGGTCGGGGTAAATACACGGGTTTTCCCGGAGTTTTGTGCGCCGTGCCGGAGAAATCGGCGGGCGGCGTCGCTTGCCGACGGATTCACTGGACGCTGGCTAGAATATTAAATTATAATCCACTACAGGATGATTTAAATTCTTGTTTTGGCTTGTGGCATAGAGGGTGCGATTTTGAAGGTACTGATCACCGGAAACATGGGCTATGTGGGTCCGGTCGTCGCGCGGCATCTGCGGGCGCAGCGCCCGGATGCGACGCTGCACGGCTTCGACAACGCCTATTTCGCGCACTGCCTGACCGGAGCGCCGGTTGTTCCGGAGCGATGTCTCGACGAGCAGATCCATGGCGACGTCCGCGACATGTCGCTCGACCTCCGCGGTTATGACGCCGTGGTCCAGTTGGCGGCGATCTCCAACGATCCGATGGGCAATCGCTTCCAGGATGTGACGCTCGACGTCAACCAGAATGCCACCGTATCGCTCGCCAGGAGGGCTGCGGCGGCCGGCGTGAAGAATTTCGTGTTCGCGTCGAGCTGCAGCGTCTACGGCATCGCCGACGGACCGCCGCGCAAGGAGAGCGATCCGCTCAATCCCATCACGGCCTACGCCAAGTCGAAGATCGGATCGGAGCAGGAGCTCGCCGCGATCGACACCGGCATGACCATCACCTGTCTGCGCTTTGCGACGGCCTGCGGCATGTCGGATCGGCTGCGGCTCGACCTCGTCCTCAACGATTTCGTGGCCTGCGCGCTCACCCGTCGCCAGATCAGCGTGCTCTCCGACGGCACCCCGTGGCGTCCTCTGATCGACGTCGCCGACATGGCGCGGGCGATCGACTGGGCCATCGACAGGCCGGCGGCGACGGGCGGCCGTTTCCTCACCGTCAATGCCGGCTCGGACGACCGCAACTACCAGGTCAAGGATCTCGCCAACGCGGTGGCTGCGCGCGTGCCGGGGACCAGCGTGTCGATCAACACCTCCGCGCCGGTGGACAGCCGCTCCTACAAGGTCGATTTCGGCCTGTACCGCTCCCTCGCCCCCGATCATCAGCCGCAGGTCACCCTGGACCAGTCGATCCAGAACCTGGTCGATGGTCTCAAGAGAATGCAGTTCAAGGATGCCGAGTTTCGCTCGTCCGATCTGATCCGTCTCAAGGTCCTGCAGGACCACATGGAGACGGCCAGGATCAACGACAGGTTGCAATGGACGTGATCGCGCCGGGGCGGACGCTTCGCCTCAGCCGGCAAAGACAGTAGTGACGGAGACATCATGGAACTGACCCTTCCCACCGCCGTCGGCGTCGCGCCCAAGTGCCGGCACTGCGGCGACGACCTGACCCTCAAGCTGATCGACCTCGGCGCCTCGCCGGTTGCGAACGACTACATCGATCCGGCCAACTACATGCGCGCGGAGCCGTTCTATCCGCTGGAGACCTTCGTCTGCCGCGAGTGCCGTCTGGCGCAGACACGCGACCTCCTGGCCGCGTCCGAGATCTTCCGCGCCGACTATGCCTATTTCTCCTCGCACTCCACCTCGTGGCTCGAGCACGCGCGGTGCTACGTCGAAGCCATGGCCGATCGCTTCAAGCTCGGTCCGGCCTCGCGGCATGTCGAGATCGCGTCAAATGACGGGTATCTGCTGCAATACTCCCTCCAGAAGGGGATCGACTGCCTCGGCGTCGAACCCTGCGAAAGCGTTGCGCTGGCCGCGCGCGCCAAGGGCATCGAGACCCGGGTCGAGTTCTTCGGCCGCGACTATGCGGCCCGCCTCCGGGAGGAGGGCTGGTCGGCCGATCTCCTCACGGCCAACAACGTGCTCGCGCACGTTCCCGACATCAACGACTTCGTCGGCGGCGTCAAAATCCTGCTGGCCCCCGAGGGCGTCGCGACCTTCGAGGTTCAGCACCTGCTGACCTTGATGCAGCGGCATCAGTTCGACACCATCTATCACGAGCATTTCTCCTATCTGTCGCTGATCGCGGGCCTGCGCATCTTCGCCCAAGCGGGCTTGCGGGTGTTCGACGTCGAGCTCCCGGAAACGCATGGCGGCTCGATCCGGTTCTTCGTCTGCCACGCGGGCGCCGCTCATGCGGAGAGCCCGAACGTCGCCGATGTTCTGGCACGAGAGCGGGCCTATGGGCTGCATGACGACGCGATCTACATGGCCTGGAACGAGCAGGTCAAAGAGACGAAGCGGGCGCTGCTCGAGCTGCTGACGGCGCTGAAGCGCGACAACAAGAAGATCGTCGGCTACGGAGCCCCGGCGAAGGGCGTGACGCTGCTCAATTATTGCGGGATCCGCACCGATTTTCTCGACTTCACGGTCGATCGCGCCCCGTCCAAGCAGGGCCGCTACATGCCGGGCGTGCGCATTCCGATTCTGCCGCCGGAAGCGATCTTCGAAGCCAGGCCCGACTACGTCCTGATCCTGCCGTGGAACATCAAGAGCGAGATCAAGGCGCAGATGGCGGCCATTCGCGATTGGGGCGGCCGCTTCATCGTGCCGGTCCCCAAGGCCACCATCGAGGAGTAGAGCAAGGCATTGCCGCACGATTGCGCGAAGAGTTTTGAGCCATGAGGTTTGTCCAGCTGGGACGTTCGGATGCGCGGCTGATCGAGCTGACCGTTCGCTCCGACGAGCGCGGCAGCTTCACGCGAACCTGGTGCGCGAAGACCTTTGCGGAGCAGGGCATCGCGTTTGTCCCGGTGCAGGGCAACAGCTCGGTGACCCGACGCCGCGGCACCGTCCGCGGAATGCATTTCCAGCGTGCGCCGAAGCCTGACGCCAAGATCGTCCGCTGCAGCGCCGGCTTGATCCACGACGTCATCGTCGACATTAGGCCGGAGTCTGCGACGCGCGGCGAGGTCTATGCCTGTGAGCTCGGTCCCTCGACAGCGCGGATGCTCTACGTCCCCGCGGGCTTTGCCCATGGATTCCAGACGCTGACCGACGACGTGACGGTCGAGTATCTGATGGGCGAGGATTATGTCGAGGAGCTCTCGGACGGTTTCCGGCACGACGATCCGATGATCGGCATCCGATGGCCGCAGCCGGTGACGGTGTTGTCGGCCAAGGATGCTGCCTGGCCCTCGCTTGCCGAACGGGGGCTGTGGTGAAGCAGCATGGCGGCAGCGAGGTGTCTTGGGGGAGGAATCTGGCGGCTCCGGAGCGGCCCGATCGCCTCGAAGGTTCTGACGATTTGTCGAGGAGGATCACGGAATGACGAACATCTTCGTTGATGCCATCATGCCCGATGACGAGCGGCGCCAGAAACTGTACGAGGGTGCGCTGTTCCTGTACTCGCCGACGCCTTCGCTCGATGCGCTGGTGGCGTTCGCCAGGGAGCTGATCGAGGAGGCGTTTCATCCTTACGATCCGCGGACGGCGCAATTCGAGCTTCCTGTCGAGCGCTACGTCGAGATTCTCGTCAGGCTGAAGCCATTCTTCATTCATCACGCCCGGTCGAAGGAGCTGGTGCAGGGAGCGCTCCGCGAGCTTGGCTGCGACCCCGAGCTGACCTATTTCGACGTGCCGCGGCTGCGGTCGGCAACGAGCGACGACTATCTCACCACCGGGATCGCATTCGCATTCCACCCTCATCGCGACACCTGGTACTCGGCGCCGCCGTGCCAGCTCAATTGGTGGCTGCCGGTGTATGACATTGCGCCGGACAACGGCCTTGCATTCCACCCGCGCTATTTCGACGAAGCGATCAAGAACGGCTCCAGAAACTATAACTATTACGAGTGGAACCGGACCTCACGCGCATCGGCGGCGCGGCACATCAAGACTGATACACGGGTGCAGCCGAAGCCGGAGCAGGAGATTGCACTGGATCCGCAGATCCGGGTGATCGCGCCGAGCGGCGGCGTCACGATCTTCTCCGGAGCGCATCTGCATTCGTCGGTGCCGAACACCTCGGGCGTGACGCGGTTCAGCATCGATTTCCGCACCGTGCATTTTGCCGACGTCAGCGGCCGGCGCGGCGCCATCAACGTCGATTCGGAGTCGACGGGCACGAGCCTGCGCGACTTCCTGCGGGTGACCGATCTTGCACGGCTGCCTGAGGAGGTCGTCGCGCCATACGATCAGGTGGAAGCTCCCGCGGAGTATCTGGTCTACCAGCCGACGATCGTGCCGCTGCCGGCCGGCGATCTCCCAGCCCATGCCGCGCAGGCGTCGGCCTGAACGATGATGTAGGGTCGACGCGCCATGTTGGACATCCTCAAATCCACGGCTGGTCCGAGAATGCCGGCGATCGATCTCCACGATCTGGTCGCTGAGCTGTTTCCGATCAATCGCAGCCTCACAGGGGCGGGTGTCCGGCAGACGCTCGGCATTGTCGCGCGTCATGTGGGTCTTACGATTCACGAGGTACCCTCCGGGACGCCCGTCCTGGACTGGCACGTGCCGGCGGAGTGGAACATTCGTCGCGCGACGATCTCGACCCTGTCGGGCCGCGTTCTCGTCGACTTCGCCGACAACAATCTGCACGTGATGGGCTACAGCAAGCCGGTCCAGGCAGTGCTCAGCCGTGCTGAGCTTGCCAAGCACGTCCATAGCTTGCCGGATCAGCCTGATCTCATTCCATACCGGACCGGCTACTATGCCGACGATTGGGGCTTCTGCCTGCCGGACCGTCTGTGGCGGGAAATGACGGAGGACAGCTACCGCGTCGAGATCGAGAGCGAGCTCTCGCAGGGATCGTTGACCTATGGCGAATTCTTCGTCCCTGGACAGACGGACAAGGAAGTCCTGATCACCTGTCACATCTGTCACCCGAGTCTCGCCAACGACAATCTCTCAGGGATTGCCGTCATGACGGCGCTGGCGATGCGGCAGGCGCAGCGGACCCGCCGGCTCGGGTACCGATTTCTGTTCCTGCCGGCAACGATCGGCGCGCTCGCATGGCTCGACCGCAACGAGCGGAATCTCGGCCATGTCGAACACGGCCTCGTCCTCACCTGTCTCGGCGATCCCAGTGGATTTCACTACAAGCAGAGCCGGAGCGGAGCGAGCATCGATCGCGCCGTCGCCCATGTCCTGAAGCACGCCGGCCATCCGCATGAGATTCTGCCATTCAGTCCCTATGGATACGACGAGCGGCAGTTCTGCTCACCGGGATTCGATCTGCCGGTCGGGTGCCTGATGCGCGGCGTGCACGGCACGTTCCCCGAATATCACACCTCGGCCGACAATCTGAATTTCGTCAAGCCGGACTGTCTCGACCAATCCTACGCGGTCATCGAGGAGGTGCTGGATCTGCTCGATCGCGACTGCATCTATGAGCGCGTCGATGGGCGAGGGGAGCCGCAACTGGGACGGCGCGGCCTGTATCGCGCGATTGCCGGCCAGCGCGAGGCAGGCGGTGCGACGCAGATGGACCTCCTGTGGGTCCTCAACCTTGCGGATGGCAAGCACAGCCTGCTCGACATGGCGGTCCGGGCCGACGTTCCGTTCGCGCGCATCGATGCCGCCGCACGGATCGCGCTGGACGCGGGTCTCATCCAAACGCCGGTTTCATCGTCGTGACGTCGCCGCCTTCTCCGCACAGCACCGTGCAAGTGATCCAACAACACCAGAGTGAGGCGTCATGAGTTCGCAGCCGGGCAAGCCCCGCATCGCCGTCTTCTCACTTCGAAACATCTTCGGCAAAGCCCTCAATCGCGGTCCTCACGTCGAGTTCGAGGACATCATCTGCGAGGTCGATTCAGCCGAGATGTTTGCGCCCGTGCTCGACCCGTCGAGCCGACGGGCGAGCTTCGCCACCCGGCTGGGCTACCACGCGCCCGTGCTGTTGAATCCCGGGCTGGCGCGGATCGAGCCGCAACAGCAATACGACGTTCTGTTCGCGATCTGCGGATTCCCGCAGGACCTGATCATGTTCGATGCGATCGAGGATCTGAGAGGCGCGTGCAGGACCTCGGTGTGTCTGCTGGATGAGCTCTGGGTGAAGGAGATCGCCAAGCACCGGCATTTCCTGAAGATCCTCGCCAAGTTCGACGTCGTGATGCCGTTCCAGATCAGTACGGTGAAGCCGCTCAGCGAGGAGATCGGCAAGGCATGCGCGCATCTTCCGCTCGCCATCGATGCGATCCGGTTTTGTCCCTATCCCGATCCGCCCGCAAGGGTCATCGACGTCTTTAGCATGGGACGCCGCTCCCGTGTCACGCACCAATCACTGCTCGCGATGGCGCGGGACAGCGGCCTGTTCTATCTCCACGACACGATCGGCGGCAGCCAGGCCATCGATCTCCGGGAGCACCGGACGCAGATGGCAAACCTCGCCAAGAGGAGCAGGTATTTTCTGGTCAATCCCGGCAAGTTCGACGAGCCGCAGGAGACCGGGCGGCAGGTCGAGTTCGGCTATCGGTATTTCGAGGGCGCGGCGGCGGGAGCCATCATGCTCGGCGAGCGTCCCGACAACGAGCTGTTTCCGCGGCTGTTCGATTGGCCCGAGGTGATGATCGACGTGCCGCATACATCGCCCGACATCGACCGGGTCATCAGGGAACTGGACGACGATCCGGTCCGCCAGGACCGGATGCGGCGAACCGGCATGGTCCAGACGTTGATGCGGCATGACTGGGTGTATCGGTGGGAGACGATCCTGGAGGCCACGGGTCTGCAGCCGATGCCGGGCCTCGCTGCCCGCAAGGATCGGCTGAAGAGGCTGGCCGCGATGGCGGCCGGTCCGGCGATCACGCGCGAGCAGGAGTTAAATCGCAAGCCGGTATTGTTGGCGCAGTGACGTTTCAATCCTTTTCTCCGCCACAAGGAGACGTCATCGCTCCCCGCGGCCTCCGATCTCGGCCGCGAACGATTCTATACCGGCTGCATTTTCGATGGTCGGATTTTCATGGCCCTGGACGGATCTGTTTGGCCCGTGACTGGGAATCGGAAGGTTGGTTACGATGATTGAAAGCGATTGAACGGAGATGTCAGAAGCCGTCGCCGCCTATTTCGAGGAACATCGGGAGTCGAGCGATCTCGGACGCCGCGCGCTGCGCGGCGGCCTGATTTCCATCGTCATCCAATACGGCAATTCCGTGCTTCAGATCGGAGCGGCCATCGTTCTGGCCCGGCTGCTTGCGCCAGAGGATTTCGGGCTCGTCGCCATCGTCACCGTGCTGACGAGCTTCGCGCCGCTGCTGATCGACTTCGGCCTGCTCGATGCCACCGCCCAGCGCAGCAGGATCACTCCGGCCCAGGTCAGCGGTCTGTTCTGGGTCAGCACCGGCATCGGCGTTGCGGTGGCGATCGTCGTCGCGGCATCCAGCCCACTGATTGCCTGGATCTACGGTGATCCGCGACTGGAGCCGATCGCGCTCTGCGTCGCGATCACCTTCGTGCTGTCCGGGCTGACCAACCAGCACATGGCGCTGCTCCGGCGCACGCTGCAGTTCGGCCGCATCGGCCGGATCCAGCTGTTCGGCACGCTGGCAGGGACGGTTGCCGCCGTCGCCATGGCGTTCGAGGGCTACGGCTATTGGGCGCTGGTCATTCGCCCCGTCGTGACATCGATTTGCGTCGTGGTCGCCGCGTGGTCGGCCTGCCGTTGGCGGCCCAGCGCGCCGGTGTTCGACGCCGAGGTGCGATCGATGGTGCGTTTTGGCCTCCACGTCGTCGGATTCACGGTGGCCTATACGTTGTCGCGGGCGGTGGACCGGATCGCGCTCGGTCTGCTCTACCGGCCCGATCAGGTCGGGTACTACCAGAATGCGATGAACCTGTACGACAACTCGATCTATGCGGCGCTCAATCAGACGCATGCGGTGGGAAGCTCGGCGCTGAGCAAGTTCCAGGCAAATCCGGCCGCGCTTCGGCAGAAGTATGAGGCGGCACTGTCGATCCTGGCCTTCTTCCTGATGCCGGCGGCGGCGATCCTCTCCGTCACGGCGGAGGACCTCACCGTCGTGCTGTTGGGGCAGAAGTGGCAGGCTGCGGGAGCGCTGCTCAGCATCATCGCGCTGCGCGGCATTTCGCACGTCGTCGAGGGCTCGCAGGGCTGGCTGCATCTGTCGCTCGGGAGGGCGGACCGCTGGCAGACCTGGGGCATCATCTCTCTGGTCGCGCAGGTCGTCGCGGTGCTGGCCGGGCTGCCGTTTGGTCCGGTCGGCGTGGCCTGGGGCGTCGTGGCCGGATACTCGCTGATCGCTTTGCCGTCGGTGATGTATGCCGGACGTCCGATCGGGATCGGTGCCGAGCTCGTGGTCCGGGCCGTCGGAGCGCAGACCATCGGCGCCGTCGCAACCGCAGCGACCGGCTGGTGGCTGCAAGCGACGTTTCTCGGAGCCTATCCCGCGCTCGTGCGCATGATCCTGTCCGGCTGCTTCTGCGGCTGTCTCTATCTCGCGATCGTTGTCGGCGTGTTCCGAGTCCGCGAGCCGCTCAGGATCGCAGGTACGATCGTCCGGGACTTCATCGGCAAGCGTTGAGAGGGAGCGAAAGGAGCCCGGAACCCCGCCCTCGTGCCGCGATTAACTATCGCAATCGTTAAATGCCACATATAAAATATCCCGTGATTTAAATGTTTTAAATGGTCATGACCAGCGACAACCACCCAGGCTTGGATGTGATGGAGGCGGAGCCTGCGCCGTCGGCGCAGCGCGACCCCGAATGGTCCGCGTACGGTTTCGCCGATCGCCGGCGGCTCAGCATCCTCAGCGTCTCGCACATGCCGGCGAGCCCGCCGCGGTTCGGGGCACAGGCGCGCATGCACGGGCTGATGACCCAGCTCGCGCGCCGCCACGACCTCACGGCGGTGATGATGGTCGATGACGCCTTCGACATCGAGGAGTGCCGGCGGGCCATGCAGGCCTATTGCCGCGACGTGGTGCTGGTGCCGAACCCTTACGGCCGCGACGGTCTTGCGAAGCGGCTGCTGCAACTGCGCTCGCTGGTCTCGGTGCGGAGCTTCGACCGGCTGCGCGTGGCCCTGCCGGAATTGCAGCGGGTGCTGGATCGGGTGCTGCGGACCACGCGGTTCGACGTCGTCAATCTCGAATTTCCCTATCTGGGCCACTGCCTGTTCCGTCAGGCGCCGGCCGGCGCGCCGCCGCCGCGGCTGATCATCGACTCGCATGAGATCGCCTACGATCTGGCGCGGCAGTTCGCCGCCACGGGCGCGAGCCTGGGCCGTCGTCTCTACGCCGGTGCGAACTGGCGCAAGCTGCGCCGCGAGGAGATCGCGGCCTATCGCGAAGCCGATGGCGTCTATCTCTGCAGCGCGGACGACGAGAAGCGTCTGCATGACGACATTCCGAACGCCCGCACTGCGGTCATCCCCAACGCCGCCGATGTCGAGTTCTATCAGCCGCGCAGCACCGACCCCGCGCCCGACGGCCGTACGCTGGTCTATTTCGGCTTGCTGTCGACGGTGCCCAACATCGATGCGGTCACGCATTTCGTGCACGACATCTGGCCTCGTATCGCCGCCCGGCACCCGGATGCGCGCTGCAAGATCATCGGCGGCCGGCCGCCGCCGGCGTTGACGGCGCTGGCCGGGCCGCGGATCGAACTGACCGGCTTCGTGCCGGACCTGCGGCCGCACCTCGCCGCGGCAGCGGCGGTGATCGTCCCGCTGCGGCTCGGTGGCGGCACGCGGCTGAAGATCGTCGAGGCCATGGCGATGGGCAAGGCGATCGTCTCGACCAGCCTGGGTGCCGAGGGCATCGAGGCGATGCCCGGACGCGACATCCTCATCGCAGACGAGCCCGACGCCTTTGCAGATGCGGTCAACGGGCTGCTCGCCGAGCCCGATCTTGCGGTGCGGATCGGCGGCGCGGCGCGGCAGGTCGCGGTCGAGAAATATGCCTGGAGCGCGGCCGCACAGGCGCTCGAAGACTTCTATTGCGAGATCCTGGAGACCCGTTCGTGATGAAGGCCGTGCTCATCGGGGCAGGGCAGATCGCCCGCCAGCATCTCGCCTGCCTCAACACCTTGCCGGGCGTTCAACTGGCCGGCATCTGCGACCTGTCGCCGGCAACGGCGGAGGCCGCGGCCGAGCGTTACGCCATCCCGTCCTGGTTCACCGATCATCGCACGATGCTGCAGACGGTGCGGCCCGATGTGGTGCACGTGACGACGCCACCGACCTCGCATTTTCGGCTCGCGATGGACGCGCTCGAGGCCGGCGCGCATGTGATCGTCGAGAAGCCCGCGACCTCGACCTTCGACGAGCTGCAGACCCTGACCTTGCGCGCCAAGCAGACCGGCCGCCATGTCGTCGAGGACTACAACTACGTCTTCAACCGGGCGCCGCAGGAGATACTCCGTCGCATCGAGACCGGCGAGTTCGGTGCCGTGACCCATGTCGACGTGCTGATCTGCCTCGACATCCTCGGCCCCGACGGCTTTGCCGATCCGAATTCGCCGCATCCGGCGCTCAAATTGGCGGGTGGTGCGATCGCCGACTTCCTGCCGCATCTCGCCTCGCTGTCGCATGCCTTCGTCGGCCCACACCGCAAGGCGGAGACGGTCTGGAGCAAGCGCAAGGCCTCGCCGCTGCCGTTCGACGAGTTTCGCTGTGTGGTCGAGGCCGAGCGCGGCACGGCGACGCTCGGCTTCAGCGCGAGCGCGCAGCCCGATGCGTTCTGGCTGCGGGTCTATGGCGAGCGGATGCAGGCGACCGCCAATCTGTTCGAAACGCGGTTGACCTTCGATGGCCCGCGCAACGTGCCGAAGCCGCTGCGCCCGTTCTTCAGCGGACTGGAGGAGGGCCGCGACATCCGCCGCGCGGCGCTTTCGACCTTGCTGCGCAAGTTCAAGGGCCCAGGTGCCTATGAGGGGCTGTGGGAGTGCCTGGCGCGCACCTATCAGGCGCTCGGCTCGGGAACGGCCTTGCCGATCACGATCGAGGACGTCCTGGCCGTCAATCGGATGGTCGAAGCGATGAAGCCGACGGAGCAGGCGGACATGAGGAAGCTGGCGATATGAAAGCCCTGGTCACTGGCGCCAACGGGTTTCTCGGCCGGCATGTCGTCGATGCGCTGCTGGCCCGCGGCATCGAGGTTCGCGCCATGGTGCGTCCGGCGACGCGCGTTGACGCCCTTGGCTGGCCGTCGTCGGTCGACATCATCAGGGCCGACCTGCGCACCTCGCGCGACCTTGCTCGCGCGTTCGAGAATGTGGATGTGCTGATCCATTTGGCGGCCGTGGTCGCCGGCGGCGAGGACGCGCAATTCGCCGGCACGGTAGGCGGCACCGAGCGGCTGCTCGAGGCGATGGCAGGCAGCGCCTGTCGCAGGCTCGTGCTGTGCAGCAGCTTCTCGGTCTACGACTACACTGCGACCCGCGACGTCCTCGACGAAAGCGCGCCGCTGCAGCAGACGCCCGACGTCTACACCCGTGGCGGCTACACCGTCGCCAAATGGTGGCAGGAGCGGGTGACGCGCCGCTACGTCGAGAAGAACGGCTGGGATCTCACCGTGCTGCGTCCCGGCTTCATCTGGGGACGCGGCCACGGCTATCTCGCCGCGCTCGGCCAGCAGATCGGACGCCACCACGTCGTCATCGGGCCGCTGACCCGCATCCCCATGACCCATGTCGAGAACTGCGCCGACGTCTTCGCGCTGGCGGCGACGGATTCGCGGGCGATCGGCCAGACGCTGAACATCGTCGACGGTCCCGGCGAGCGGGTCTGGACTTATCTGTCGGACTACATGCGCGGCACCGGCGAGCGCGGCCTCCGGTTGCCCATCCCGCATTGGCTCGCCAGCAGCATCGTACGGCTGGCGTTTGCGACCGTGTTCAGGCGGGCGACCAAAGTGCCGGCGATCCTGACGCCCAAGAAGTTCGACGCGATGCTCAAGCCGCTGCGCTTCGACAACCGCAAGCTGAGGGAGACGCTTGGCTGGACGCCGCCGCTCGACTACGAACAATGCTTGGCGCGGACCTACGGTCCGCTGCCGGCTGCGGCGCCAGCGCCGGCGTCCTGGTCGTCCGGAACGGCTGCTTCCATTTGAGGGCCGAGATGGTCCTGCGATGCCCGAGGTCTGGTCGCACGCGATCTCGCGCGCGAGGCCGTTCCGTGTCGTCGGTCATTTTGACGTCGCGCGTCTCAAACGGAATGTTCTGATGTGTGGCATCGCTGGGATCATCGGACGGGTTGACGACGACAACCGCGCCGCGCTGCAGCGGATGAACGATGCCATGCTCCATCGCGGTCCGGATGCCGGGGGAGTCTGGACCTCGCCCGCGGACGAGCGTGGCTGGGGCGCGCTGCTGGCGCACCGCCGGCTCGCGATCCTCGATCTGTCGCCCGCCGGTGTGCAGCCGATGACCGATCCGGTCACCGGGCATGTCATCGTCTTCAACGGCGAGATCTACAATTTTGCCGACCTGCGGCAGCGCCTCGTCGCCGGCGGCCAGCAGTTCAGCTCGACCGGCGATACCGCGGTGATGCTGCGCGCGCTCGGCCTGCATGGGCCGGAGGCGGTGGCGTGGTTGCGCGGCATGTTCGCGTTCGCCTGCTGGGATCCGAAGGAGCGCCGGCTGCTGCTGGCGCGCGATCCCCTCGGTATCAAGCCGCTGTACGTCGCCCGCGCGTCGAAACCCGACGCGGGCTGGTCGGTGGCCTTCGCATCCGAGCTGCGTGCTCTCCTGGCATCCGGCCTTCTGGGGAGGGCCCAGCTCGATCCGCAGGCCGTCGCCAGCGGCGTCTGGAACGGTTTCGTGGTCGGTCCCGGCACGGCGGTGAAGGGCGTCGAACTGCTGCCTCCAGGCCATCTCACGACGTTCGACGGCGTCGGCAACATCATCCGCGATGAGGATTTCTGGTCGATCCCGGAGCGGGCTCCGGACCCGACGATGGACGAGGATCATCTTGCCGAGATCCTCGAGGAGGGGCTGAGGCTGCATCTCGCCAGCGACGTGCCGCTCGCAGTGTTTCTCTCGGGCGGCATCGATTCCTCGGTCATGGCCAATCTGGCGCAGCGCGCGGCCACGGGTCCGATCCACACCTTCACGCTTGCTTTCGAGGAGCAGGAGCTGAACGAGGGGCCGATCGCGCGCCAGATCGCCGCCGCCATCGGCACCGAGCATCACGAGGTGGTGCTGACGGAGCAGCACTTCGTCGACAACCTCGATGCCGCGCTCGACAGCCTGGACCAGCCGACCTTCGACGGCCTGAACTCATACTTCATGTCGCACGCCATCCGCGGCGCAGGCTTCACGGTGGCACTGTCGGGGACCGGCGGCGACGAGCTGTTCGGCGGCTATACGTCGTTTCGCGACCTGCCGATCCTGCAGCGATGGTCGGAGCGCACGGCCTGGGTGCCGGCCGGCGTCAAAGCCGCTGCGGCGAAGCTGGCCGCGCAGATGCTGTCGCCGTCGCGCGGCACGGTGGCGCCGCAGACGCGCTGGGCCAAGCTTCCGGAGATGGTTCGACGCGGCGACGATCTTCTGGCGCTCTACCAGATGGCCTATGCGCTGTTCCTGCCCGGTTTTCAGCGCGAGCTGCTCGCGCCTGATCTCGTCGATACGCTGACAGATGGGCTGCCGGCCGCGATGAGAGCGAAGATCACCGCGGAGACGCGCGCGCGCACTCCGCTGTCGGCGATCAGCGTCATGGAGCAGCGCCTGTTTCTCGGCGAGCGCCTGCTGCGCGACAATGACGTGGCGAGCATGGCGGCCTCGCTGGAGCAGCGGGTGCCGCTGGTCGATCAGGTGCTGTTCGAAAGCGTCGACCGGCTGCCCGATGCGACGCGCTACGCGCCGCTGCGAAGCAAGGCGATGCTCAGGCGGATCGGCCTGCGTGGCCTCGATCCGTCGCTGTTCGACCGGCCGAAGAGCGGCTTCGTGCTGCCGCTCGATCGCTGGATTCGGCGCGGCCTGCAGGATGCAATGGACCGGACCCTGCGGGACCCGCAGGCCGTTGCGCCGGTGGGGCTGGACCCCACGGCCGTGGAGCGCCTCTGGCGCGCCTTCCTCGATGGGGCGCCGGGGATCTATTGGTCGCGCATATGGTCGATCTACGTGTTCGTGCGTTGGTGCCACCGTCATCGCGTCTTCCGCTGACGCGCGATCGACATCACGAGAATCGGCCGCATCGAGGCGCGCGTGCTCAGGCCTCCGGCATGACGACTCCGCCGCACACCGGCACGCGAACGCCGGTCACGAAACCGGCGAGGTCCGAGGCCAGAAACGCGATCATGTTGGCGACGTCCTGATCGTAGCCGCGCCGTCCGAGCGGCACGGACCGCTCGTAGAGCGGCTGCACCTCGTCACGGTCACGACGGTCCTTGTCGGAGACGACCCAGCCCGGGGCGACCTGATTGACCGTGATGCCATGCGGTCCGAGCTCCCGCGCCAGGGACCGCAGCATGCCGTCCATGGCGCATTTGGCCGCCGTGTAGGGCGCGCGATTGGGCAAGGCCAGGCTCGTCATCTCCGTGCCGAGAGAAATCAGGCGTCCCCATTTTCGCTCGATCATCGGGCCGGAAAACACCCGCGCGGTCGCCCAGGCCTGCAGGACCGAGGAGCGAAACACCTTGTCGAACTGGTCGGGCGTCTGCTCGACGACGGGACGTTCGTCGTACCATGTCACCGCATTGTTCACGACGATGTCGACGGGGCCGAGCACACCCTCGGTGACGCGGCGCATGGCCTGCACATCCTCGAGCTCGGCAACGTCACCCGAAATGGTGCAGGCGTGCTGCGGCTGGAGCTCGTTCAGCTCCTCGCACAGCCTCTCCGCAGCAGCGCGCGCCGTCAGATAATGGATGGCGACCTTTGCACCACAGGCCGCCAGTGTCCGGGCGATCGGGCGGCCGAGCTCTCCCGCCGCTCCCGTGACCAGCGCGACCTTGCCCGAGAGATTGATCTGGAGCGGGGACCTCAACGGTCGCAGTGCCGGATCGTCCGGCAGGGGACCGAGCGTATGTCGTCGAATTCGTCGTGCAACTGCGCTCGCGATCCGCATCCACCCGTCCCCGAAAGTATTCATTGGTCGGGGTCGCAGTATTAAATGCGGGACTAATTATTTAAACTGCACAATTTGACGCATTTGTGCAGCAGGCGATGGAGCGGTGAAGGGGTGCCGATGCGCTCAGGATGCGCGCGGCGTCGGACTCTCGGCGAGACGGTTGCCGAGCCGCCAGTCTGCGCCGGACGCGTCCTGCGCTGCTCTCGCAGCAGGCGGCGGCCTGAACTTGCGCCGGAGCTGTCTGAAATACGGCTCGATGAAGCGCTCGATCGCCGCCGCGTAGATGACAGAGATCAGGAGCGCGAGCGGAAACAGCAGATAGGGCTTGGCAGCGATCGCGGGCAGGTTCTTGTCGATCGTCCGGATCACGACGTTGTGGATCAGATAGATCGCATAGGAATAGGTGCCGAGCGTCATCACCCAGGAGCGGTTGAGATGACGAAACAGCGGCGCGTCGGCGAAGCGGACTGCGAAGTAGAACAACGGCATCAGCGCCAGCCCCTGAAGGCTGTAGCGGGCGGTCTCCCGGAACACCGCATCACGGTAGACGAGCGAGACCAGCAGCGCCGCCGCGGCGACGGCCAGCAGCGCCCATTGCGCCGCCGACATCCGCCCCGAGGCAGAGCGCTGCCGCACCGGGTTCATGACCAGCGCCAGAATGCAGCCATAGGCGATCGAGTCGATGCGGGTGTCCGAGGCGTAATAGGTGCGGTCGGAGAAGAACCCAGGGGCATGCACGAGATGGATGCGCCAGGCGAGGACGCCGAGGCAGACGAGCCCGAGCAGCGCGCCGATGGTGCGCGGCCGCAGCGCCGATCCGAGCAGCAGCGTCATCAGCAGGGGATAGACGATGTAGAAGTGCTCCTCGACCGCGAGCGACCAGAGAATGCCGGTGCCGTCGGGCACCGTATTGCCGGGATCGAAGAACAGACCGTAATAGTTGGCGAAATACAGCACCTGGGCCGCCAGGCCCTTGACGGTCATTCCGCCGTCCAGCAGGCCGGCGGCGGTGAGGCCGTAGGCGATCGCCAACGACAGCAGCAGAGGCGGCATCAGCCGGAACACGCGCCGCGCATAGAAGCTGGGAACGTCGAGCGCGCCGGTGCGCTGATGCTCGGCCAGCATCAGCGTGGAGATCAGGAAGCCGCTCAGGAAGAAGAAGATGGTGACGCCGAAGCCGCCGGGGACCATGGCCTGAAGCCCGGAATGGCCCAGGACCACGATCAGCACCGACAGCGCGCGGATGCCGTCGAGTGATGGAATGAGCGGGGATGCGCTGCCATGGGCGTTCGTGCTGCGGGACGCTGCCGGCGCGGTCGCCTCGCCGCCAGGCGCCGTTATCGGCGGCACGGCGGAAGCGGCACGAAAGCGGCTGAGCTCGAGAATCTTGGCCATGTTGTCCAGACGGGGTCGGAGAAACACGTAGCTTCGTCGTCGTCGTGTCAATGCCGCGGCGATCGGCCGCCGAGCGTCATCGCGTGTCGGCCGCGGCGTGGCTGGCGCGCCAGAGTTGGGCCCGCTCCGCGTTGATCCGGGCCGTGGCGGCGCGCTTGCCCAGGCGCAGGCAGGCATGCTGATAGGCGCGGAGGAAGCGGCGGAATTCGAGATCGTCGTAGCGCGGCAGGCCCGTCAGCCAGCTCCGGAAATAGCCCCACAGCATCGCGGTGCTGCCGATCAGGGCGGGATAGGCCGGCAGGTGATAGACCGCCACCGCGAGCTGATACAGCGGCGACGTTCCCATGAAGTACTGGCCGAAACCCTTGCGCAGCCGTCCGGTCCAGATGCCCTTGTGACTGGCGCCCTGCGGCCGCAAATGGATGAAGCGCAGCGCTTCGGTGTCGATGCTCTCGGCGATCCAGCCGAGCATGCGGCAGCGGTGGCAGTCGATGCCGTCCCACATGACCTGGCGCACGAAGCCGCCGATCTCCTGGAAGCAGGCGACGCGGTAGAACTTGGTCATCCCGACCGACATCTCGTCGCCGCAGACCTCCGGCTCCAAGGCGCCGGTCTGCGGGTGGACGAACCACGGCTTGCCCGAGGTGGTCCCGACCCGCGGATCGCTCTCCATCCGCTCCATCAGCAGCTCGAAGTAGCGCGCGGGCAGATCGAGGTCCATGTCGAGCTTGCAGAGATAGTCGAAATCCTCCAGCCGCACGCTCTCCAGGCCGGCATAGAATGCCTCGATCACGCCGGGTCCGACCTTGCGTCCGCCGCGGTCGGCGCGGCGGATCACGCGCAGATAGGGCAGGCGCTGGGCGTACTCGTCGAGAATGGCCGGGGTGTCATCGGTCGATCCGTCATCCACCACGATCCACAGCGCCGGCGGCACCGATTGCGCAGCGACGCTGTCGAGAGTCCGGCGGAGATATTGGGCCTCGTCCCGGCAGGGCGAGATGAGCAGGTAGCGGCGCGATGGCGTCACGTATCAAATCCCTTGCCGAAGGCGGAAGATTGGGACGAAGCTCTGCCGAGCAGGGCGTCGCCGGCCGCCTTTCAATAAATTAAATCGTGAATTAATATTATGTCATGGCGCGTGTCAAAGTCATGGTGTTTTTAAATCGGCGCCCGTTTTGGCTGTGTGACCGGTCCTGCGAGAGGTTCCCATGGATGACATCGGCCTCGTGATCCCCGGCTGCACCCAGGCTTCGTCCCGGCCGGTCGCGCGCGTGACGCGCCGGATCGACGCCGCCTGCATCCGGGCGCTGTTCACGGCAGCGCTTGCCCTGCTGTTCCTTCGCGGCGTTGCCGCGGCCGCCGAGCCGACCGCGTCCACCGGGCCGTCACTGGCCGGCAATCTGCTGCCGGTGGAGCGTCTCGCCGCCTGGAATCCCGGGCTGATGTCAGCCGGCGGTATTCCGAACCGGACCATCATTTACCGCACGCTGTCTCCGAGTGGGAGAGACGACAGCAGCGCGATTCAGGCTGCCTTGACCGCTGCACCCGCCGGCCAGGTGGTGATGCTCGGCCCCGGGACGTTCATCGTCAACGAGCCGCTCCTGATCAGCCGGCCAGTGACGCTGCGCGGCGCCGGCGCAGGCGCGACCAGGCTGGTGAAAACCAACGGTGCGCGGGCACGAACGCCGGTCGTGATTGCCGGCACCAAGGGAATCCTGACGCCGGTCGACCCGAGCTCGTACAGCTACGACGCCAAGCCTGTCATCATCGTCGGACCTTCGCGCTGGAACAATGGCCCCGACAGCAGCGCGTCGCAGGACCTGTTGGCGGACGGCGATCAGGGGACGTCGACCGTCGCCCTCGCCAGTGCCGCGGCCTTGAAGCCGGGCGATTTCGTTCTGCTCGACGAGGTCTCAGGCGCATCGTGGCAGGCGACGCCGGCGGGTTTTCCAGCGGGAGCGAAGGTCTGGCAAGGCGACCGCGTCGCCTGGAACATGCACTATCCGGTTCAGCCGGGCGACGACAATGCCGGTGCCAATGCCGGAGGTCCCTATGACCAGGCTCCCGGCGTGTTGCCGAAGTCGATGTCGTGGTTTGCCCGGACCGACCGGGCGACCGCCGAGATCAAGGAGATCGCCTCGGTGACCGGCAGCACGGTGACATTCACCTCGCCGCTCACGATCAGCTATCGCCGGGATCACCAAGCGCAGCTCACGCCTTATAGCACCGACCCGAACAGCGGTCGCCACGCCGCCAACAATCGCGACATCCACGTTGCCAAGGTGGGCGTCGAAGATCTGAGCATCGTCGGCGGGGCGGACGGCGCGTTGCGGTTCGAAGCCGCTGCTTATTCCTGGGCCAGATCCGTCGAGGTGACGCAATGGCTCGGCGAGGGCGTGGCGATCGACAATTCGTTCCGGGTCGAGCTCCGCGACTCCTACATCCACGCCGGCTCGTGGCCGCAGCCGGGCGGCGCCGGATACGCGATCAGCCTGGCGACGGGCTCCTCGGAGGTCCTGATCGAGAACAACATCCTCGTCGACGTCTGCAAGAACATGGTGTTCCGGTCGTCCGGCGCCGGCAGCGTCGTCGGCTATAACTATGCCGACGACTCGTTCGATTTCGACAATCCCGGCTGGGTCGAGGTCGGCATCAACGCGTCGCACATGGCCGGCGCCCATCACGTCCTGTTCGAAGGCAATCTGTCCCACAATGCCGACAGCGACTACACCCATGGCAACGCGATCTATCTGACCTTTTTCCGCAACCATCTCACCGGCCAGCGCCAGCGCTTCGTCGATCGTTCGGGCGTTCGAGCCGTCGGTCTCGCCTATGGCTCGTGGTGGGATTCGTTCGCCGGCAATGTGCTGGGCCGACCTGGACGCATGAGCGGTTGGAGCTACGACGATCCATCGATGCGGGCCGGAACGGCGGTTTGGGGGCAGGGCGGTGTCGGCAACGTCTGGGTGCTTGGCTACGACCCGGAGCGATGGACCATGGCGCCTGATCCGAAGACGCTGGCCACGGTGATCCGCGGCGGCAATTTCGACTATCTCACCGGCAAGGTGGTCTGGACGGACGCTCTCGCGGCGCAGCCGCTGCCGGCGTCGCTGTATCTGAGAGCCAAGCCCGGCTTTTTCGGCAGTCATCCGTGGCCCTGGGTGGACCCAACCGGGGATACCAAGCTGCATACGTTACCGGCCAAGGCGAGATTCGATGCGGGCGCGCCATTCGCGGCGGCGCCGGGATCAACGCAATAGCGCTGGCGTGACGCTTCAACGGGCCTCCCGTCAGGTGCGGACGCCGAGCCGTGGCCGCCAAGCCGGCCGTGTACGGCTCCAACGAGCCGACCGCCTGTTCGCCGGCTGAGCGGCGGGCATGCTCTGTTGCGACCTCCGCCAGTATCTTGCGGCCTCGACCGTGACGAGCACGAATACCACCCAGGTCACGTCGAACGCGCGCAGCCACAGGGTTTCGAGCAGGTTATAGAGCATGACGAACAGCGCGACGGACAGCAGGATCCACGCCCGCTTGTAGTCGTGCTTCATCACGCGGCCGATGACGTGAACGGTGGCCGCCAGAAACACGAGGAGAAAGGCAAAACCGACATAGCCCAGTTCCAGCATCGCATCGTAGTAGCCGTTGTGGGAGTTCGGCATGGCCTTCACCCAGCCGGGTGCATCGGTGATGCTTGGTGCGTCGGCACCGACCAGCCAGAAGCTCTGATAGCCCCATCCCAGGAGCGGCCTCTTCGCGATCTCCAAGTTAGAGAAGGCCCATATGGTGGTTCGGCCGGTGAAGCTGGAATCACCCGTCAGCAGATAGGCGATGCGGCTGGTCGTGAAGCCCGCGAGCTCGCCGACCACGAAGTAGCCGAGGATGATCGCCACCAGGATCAGAAGCGGTGCAACCCGCAGCGTTCTCGCAAGCGCCAGCGTCAGGATGGCCAGGATCGGGGCGACCAGAGCGAGGCCGAGCGCGGTCTTCGAGCTCGAGAAGAAGATCAGGACGATGGCACCGACGGCAACGACGATCCCGAGCGCGCGGCGCGTTCCGGGATAGAGCAACTCGTGAACCGAGAGCAGGAACGCAATGGCGGCAAACTCGCCCAGCAGGTTCTTGCCCGAGAAGTAGCCCTGGTAACCGATGTCGACCAGCGCGTTGCCGTACTGCGCGTAGGTCGCGTAACCGCCGGGGATCAGCAGAACATTGAGGATCACCCCTGCTGCAAAGCAGAGGAACACGCCGCGCAGGATGTCGGCGCTCGGCCTCGATAGCAGGGCGGGCAGCACGATGGCGGTGAGGACCATCGCTTCCTGGACGAAACGGACGAAGGCGAATTCGGGTTTGAATGCCCACGCGATGCTGGCGCCGGCCAATCCAAAATAGACGCAGAGACTGATGATGTTGGGCGCAGCGGCAAGCCGCTCGCCGCGGGCGAGGCGTTGCATCGCAACGACGATGGCGATGGCCGCGAGGACAGGCCAGAAGATCCGGTTCTCGATCCGGCTCTCGAGCAGGCCCTGGAGCCCGGGCGATGGCGGGAAGCCAAAATAGATCAGCGGCTGAATGAGGGACGAGTAGGCGAAGGCGAGGACCGGAATCAGCGCACAGACATCGAACGTCCCCGCGGAGGCGCGCGGCCCGGCCGACATCGACGTCGTCGCTGAAATTCTCGGCATCGATCTCACCCGGATATTCGAACGGCGTGGCCCCGGCAGCCGCCGGGAATACCGTCCGTGAACATTATCCGGAGATGCAATTAAATAAAAGGACTTCGACGTGCGCCGGGAAGGTATTGCTGCAGCCGCGCCGCAAATCTGCCCTGGCATTTACAAATAAACCGTATTAAATAAATGGTATGATTTAAAATTAAATAGTGGCTTTTGGGTCGCACGTTATTCGGTCGGGGAGGTGCGGCAGGGATCCGCAACCCGGAATCCTCGTGCGGCGGGCAGATTGAGGGAGAGCGGCGGATGCTGACCACGCATGAATTGCAGGAGCCGGGATCCCCCCTTTATCGCGTGGGGCGCTCCGGGGCGGGTCGCGATCGGCCGGAGGTCGATGCTGCCGCCCTGGCCGACGCCGCGATTCCCGACGACCTCGCGCGCGACGTCTATTGCGTCCTCGGAATACCGGTCGATGCCATCGGCATGCGCGGCGTACTGCGCCGCATCCGCGACGCTGCCCGACGCAGGACCCGGCTTCTCATCTCGACTCCCAATCTCAACTTCCTGGTCGCCAGCCAGTCGAACAGGAGCTTCAGGGAGTCGCTGATCCTGAGCGATCTTTGCACGGTGGACGGCATGCCGGTGGTCTGGATCGCTAGGCTGCTTGGGATTCCGATCAAGAGCCGGACGGCCGGCGCCGATATCTTCGACGCGCTGAAGTCGGAGGCCGCGCCGGCAAACGCGCTGAAGCTCTTTCTTTTCGGTGGCCCGGAGGGGGCCGCCGAACGGGCCGCCCGGACGCTGAACGGCCAGTCGGCGGGATTGCAGTGCGTGGGCTGGTTGAACCCCGGCTATTTGTCGGCCGAGGAGTTGAGCCGGGATCACATCATCGACGAGATCAATGCCAGCGGGGCGGACTTCCTGGTTGCCTCGCTCAGCAGCGTGAAGGGACAATCATGGCTGCAGCGCAATCATGAGTGCCTCGAGATTCCAGTTCGCGCCCACCTCGGCGCCGCGCTCAACTTCCAGGCCGGCACGGTGAAGCGCGCACCGGCGATCCTGCGCCAATCAGGCTTCGAGTGGCTGTGGCGCATCAAGGAGGAGCCCTATCTCTGGCGCCGCTATTGGAACGATGGCACGGCGATGCTCGGCCTCATGCTCACCCACGTGTTGCCGTTCGTGGTGTGGACCTGGTGGATGCGCCGCACGCATGAGCGGGGTGAGGCGCTGACCATCACGCAGGACTATGGGACGCGCGCGGTCACGCTCAGCCTGTCGGGGCCCGCCGATGCGCGCCACGTAGACCGGGCCATTCCTGTGTTCCGCGCCGCTTCGGCGTCCCGCAAGCCGGTCACGATCGATTTCTCGAACGTCTGCGCCATGGATGCGCGCTTCCTCGGATTGCTGCTGATGCTGAGGAAGCAATTGGAAGCCCAGGGCTGTACCGCGACCTTCGTGGGCGTTTCGCCGCTGATGGCCCGCATCTTCCGCTTCGGCGGTCTGGACCAGCAATGAGAGGGGGAGGCCTGTCATCGGTCGCATCACGGCTTCAGCAGTCGGTGGTTCGATGATCGCCGCCGCGACGCTTGCCCGCGTTGCGAAGGATTGCCTGAGCCGTCAGTCCGACCGGCGCCCATCGGCTGACTGTCGCCCATGGAGCGACGTGTGTTCGGAGATTGAGCGGTGAGCGCAGCAGGCCAGAAGAGGCGCGAGCTTCTGATCGACTTCTATCGAAGCTGCGCGATGTTGTTCGTGTTCTATCATCACACGGCCAACGTCTTTCCGGACTCCGTCGATCTGTTCACGAAATTCAACCCCTTCGCCGAGCTGTTCGTCGTGATCTCGGGGTTCATGGTCGGGTACGTCTATCTGCACAAGGAGAGGCACGGAGAGCTCCTCGCCCGCGGCTTGAAGGTGCTCGCCGCCTATTTCGTCATCTCGGTGCCGGTCGCGGTCGGCATGGCTGTTCTGGGGAACAAGCGAGAGCCGGTGGGGCAGGCGATTTTCGACGTGCTGACGTTTCAGTCCGAGCCGACCGCCATCACAATCCTCAAGTTCTACGGGCTGATGTTCCTGCTGCTGCCGGTGATCCTGCCGATGTTCAAGCGCGGCAGGCTCCTGGTGCTCGCGTCGTCGGCTGCGATCTTCGTGGCCTCCACCTGGTTCAGCAACACGAGCACGGCAGCCAAGCTCGAGAGTCCCGCCATCATTCTGTTGCTGTTCTCGCTCCAGGCGCAGATGTTCTTCGTGATCGGTATCTGGCTCGGAGATCTCCATCGGTCCAACCGCTTGATCGGACCCGCGTTCTATACGGCGCTGGCGGGGATCTTCACCTTCGGGCTGCTGCTCGATTACAGCCTCGGCTTTCCCAGCAACGGCGAAAAATACCCCTATCGGTTCGACAAGCTCCTCAACCTGCTTTGGACATTGCCGCTGCTGTTGGCGCTGCTGTGGGCGGTGTTCGCGCGCACCCGGCGATCGCCGGCGGTCGCGCTCATCCTCAACGTCGGCCAGAATTCGCTGATCGCGTTCCTCGGGTCGGAGGTGGTGCGGCAATCGGTCAAGCTCGCGCTCCTCCTGGGCGGCGTCCACCCGCAGGTTTACGGCCAGACCGTGATGGGCCTGTTCGATGTCGTCCTGGTCACCGCGGTGCTTTGGCTCTACCGGGCGCACTGGCTGAACCGCCAGACAATGCTGCACCCGCTCAGCGGGCCGTAGCCGCATCTTTCGCCTGAAAGTGTTGCCCTGATGCGCTTGTTCGAATCCTCCCGGGCGGCTTAGCTCATCGCTAACCAATGGCCGCTAGCCTCTCGAAACGCCCGAGGAGGCATGAACTGATGTGGGTGATCGCGCTTCATTTTACAGCCGGGGTGGTTGCCGGGACGATGTTCACGGTTCGCACGCTGCTGGCGCTCGCCGCGATCGTCTTCATGGAGTGCATCGCGGCGTCGATCATCAGCGGGCTGCCGGCCGCGCTCTATGCCGGCGCCGGTCTGATTGCAGTCCAGGTGGGCTATCTCTCGGGCGTCTATGTCCGCAGCGCTCTGGAGCGTGCCGGCATCGCCCATCCCTCCATTCGCCCCGAGCACCAGCGCTGACCGTCGATCGATTTCCGTTGCCGGCCGCGGCCTATGGCGCGCACCGGCCGGCGCGCGCTGATCGACCTACTCGGCCATCACGCTCCCGTAACGGGCGTAATATTTGTGGTTGTAGTAGTCGCCGAAATGATTGGCGTAGCGCTTCAGCGCCTTCATGTTCGTCTTGTTGAGCACGACGCCGAACAGAGCATCGTAGACGTTGGGAGCCGTGTTCAGCGCGTGCTCGACCACCTCGGCCGGCGTGCGCCCCCATTCCACGACGAGGACGAAGCTGTCGAGCAGCGCGGAGATGGCGCGCGCGTCGACAACGGGCGCGAGCGGCGGAAGATCGACGATGACGTAGTCATAGGCTGCCCGCAGCTGCTCGAACAGCTTGCGCATCTGCTCGTTGCCGAGGATGTCGCTGGTGTCGCGCTGCATGGCACCCGTTCCCGGCAGGAAATCCAGGCGCGTCAGCGGGTCGGTCCAGACTGCGTCTGCGAGCTGGCATCCTCCCAGGACGATGTCGGCGATCCCAGTGCTGGCATCGGGGGCCAGCATGGCGGAAAGCGACGGATTCCTGAGGTCGCAATCGACCACGATCACACGCTTGCCTGAATTTGCGATGAGCTGAGCCAGCGACGCGGCGATGATCGACTTGCCTTCGTTGGGCAGGGCGGACGTCAGTCCGAAGACCTTCCGCGACGTCGGGCTTGGATCCTGGTCGATGGCGACTTTCAACGAGCGGATGGATTCGGCGAAGCGCGATGTGGGCATGGCGGATGCGGCCCAGCAGGTTCCGGGGCCTCTCGTCACCATTCGCGGGCTGGAATCGGGTTCGACCTTGGAAACGGCGTTGACTGTCGCCTTCTTGGTGAACCGGTCGACCTCGCCTCGTTTGAGCAGAGGGACGACCGAGAGGCAGGGCAGGCGCAGGCGATCCTCGACCTGGTCGGTCGTCCGAAAGCTGCGGTCCTTGACTTCTGCGAGCAGGCCGAGGCCGCCGCCGAGCGCCAGGCCCCCGAACAGGCCGAGCGCCATCAGCACGATGGACTTCGGCTTGATCTTCTTCTTCGGCGGCGTGGCCGCTGAGATCACCCGCGCCTTCGCAATCGGGAAGGAGCCCTGCTGGACTGAGCCCATGTAGCGCTGAAGAAAGGTGTCGTAGAGCGTGCGATAGCTCTTGGCGCTGGTCTCCAGCTCGCGGAGGCTGAGCTCGGCCGCCCTGGTATCCTGCGACCGGACAACGGCCTGTGCAAGCTGCTTCTCGATCTCCTGCTGCTGCTGCTTGGACTCCTCGTAATCGTGCTTGGCGACGTCGGCAAGGCGCCGCACCTCGTCGACGATAGCCTGGCGGATGCTCTTCATCGTCGCGCGAATATTGACGACCGCGATATGATCCTTGCCATATTTGGCGGAATACTCGTACTCGCGCTTGGCGTTATCGAGGTATTGCTGACGCAAGCTGTTGATGATGAGCGTGCTGTTCGAATTGCTCAAGGAGAGACCGTCGGGCGGATTGACATTGCCGCTGAGCTCTGCCGGGGAGAAGTCGGAGACCGCGGCTACGCGGTCGATCGTCATATCGGCACTGCTCGTCGCGAGCATGTCGTCGAACCGATTGAGCCGGGTCATCAGCGAGGCGGTACGCGTGCGCACTGCCACCAGACGGTTGGTGAGCTCGGTGACCTGCTGCTGGTCCATGAACCTGCCGTCGGCCGAGACGATGTTGTACCGGCTTTTCAGCTCGTTCACGGAACGTTCGGTCGCGGTCGCGTCGTTGCCGAGATCCTGCAGGCGGTCGTGAAGCCAGGCGGTGATTGTGCGGTGCTCGTTCGCGTCTGCCTTCAACTGCTGATCGAAATACTCCTTGACGATGGCGTTGGCGATCATCGCCGCCCGATTGGGGTCGCTGGCGCTGAAATCGACCTCGACGACCGTGCTCGTGCCAATTCTGAAGGCGTTCATTCTGCGCTGGAATTCGTCGAGGAGATCGTCCATCGAGGGCGCGTTCGGCTGCGGCGCCGAACCCACGAGACGGCGAACCGCATCAACCGCACCATGCAGCGGGCTGGCTTTGCCGTTGAAGTCGGGATCGTCCGCCAGATTGAGCTTGTCGATGACCGCTGTCGCGATCGACTTCGATTTGAGAATCTCGATCTGCGATTCCATGTCGAGCGGCGGCTCGTCCTGAACGGGCGGTTGCGGCTGGACGACTGCGGCCTTCGAGGTGGTGCCCAGCATGATCTTGACGTCGGCCGAGTAGGTGGGCGGCAGGATTTTCAGCAGGGCGAAGCTCGCCAGGAGCGAAAGCACGGTGGTGATCGCAATCACCAGATAGTGCCGGCGCAGGAATCCCAGCGCCATGTCGAACGGTCCGGGTCCGCTACGTTCCCAACCTTGCTCCTGTGGGGAGGGGTAGGTAACCGTGCTCGCGTTGGGATTGTGCAGCATGTTTGTGGGGCTTTTCAGTTGCGCTTCGGACGTCAGAGCCGCCCGGTTTGCCTGCGAGAACGAGGATCTTGTTTTATAACCATTAAATGATCTGGGAGTGCCGCGCGATTTAATTTATATTAAATCTGATTTTGCTCAGCAAGTGGCTCTGCAAAATTAAATGTCGCCGGCGTGCAGGACATGCCTTGCGCCTGCGGCGGCCTTCTCGGCCGGCCAATGCCGGCGTCGCGGTCGGCCGCATACCGGTATTTGGCTGCCGCGTAACGGCTTGTAACAGTCGCTCCCGGCCCATTGCCAAGCTACGGGTTTTGGGCATCAGTCCTGGCGATGAGCATGCCTGCGGCCACGCTTTTGATGGTGGAGGACGACCCGGAGATCAGCCGGCTCGTCAGCGATTTCATGCGCCGGGAAGGGTTCGAGATCGAGGTCGCCGCCACGGCGCCGGCGATGGATGCCGTGCTGCGGCGGCTGCGGCCCGATCTCATCATTCTCGACCTGATGCTGCCGGGAGAGGACGGGCTTTCGATCTGCCGCCGGCTGCGGCAGAGCGACGACATTCCCATCCTGATGCTGTCGGCCAAGAGCGACGAGATCGATCGCGTGGTCGGGCTGGAGCTCGGCGCCGATGACTACATGGTCAAGCCGTTCGGGCCCCGGGAGCTTCTGGCCCGCGTTCGGGCGCTGCTGCGGCGCACCCAGGCGAGCCCACCGCGTGACGCGAGCCGGCGTTTCGGTTTCGACCGGTTCGTACTCGACGTCGATGCCCGCAGCATCGAGATCGTGGATGCGCAGGCCGCGCCGATCCAGCTGACCTCGGCGGAGTTCGACCTGCTCGCCTGCTTCGTGCAGCGGCCACGGCGGGTGTTGAGCCGCGACCAGATCCTGGACTGGACGCGCGGCCGCTCCGCCGAGCCGTTCGACCGCACCGTCGACATGCTGATCTCGCGGCTGCGGCGCAAGCTCGATGCCGCAAGCCCGGGAACGAACCTGATCACCACCGTCCGCAACGGCGGATACCTGTTCACGGCGACGGTGAGGCCGGTGGCGTGATGATGCGGCTGACGCTTGCGATGCGTATCGGCCTCATCGTCATCATTGGTCTGCTCGCGATCTGGATCGTCACCCTGGCGCGATTCTACCGCGCCCGGACCGCGGACCTCGAAGGCGCGACGCCGCCGCCGACGCGGCTGGCCGCGCTCGCCGAACTGATCGAACGAACACCCGGGGCTGAGCGGGGCAGGGTCGTCGATGCCGTGTCCTCTGACCGCTTCGAGGTCCGGCTGGTCGGACCCGACGCGGCGGTCCGCCTTCCGCGCACCGAGCCCGCGCCGGTCCGGTCCGGATTGCGCGACGCCTATGCCGGTGCGCTCGGTGCGCGCCCGCTGACAATCACCTTCGTGCCGGAGCCGGAGGGACGGTGGTTGCCCAGGCTCGCGCGGACGCCGCAGAATGCCCTGGAGTTTCGCATTGGCCTGAACGGCGGCGATGTTCTCGTCGTGGACTCGCGCGCGTCGCTGGTGCTGACCCAGCAGGGGCTGCCGATCGGCTTCGGCGCGGGCCTGTTCGGTACGCTGGTCGCGCTGTTTGCGCTCCTGATCATGCAGCGTGAGACGCGGCCGCTGGCGCGCTTGGCGGCCGCCGTCGACCGGGTCGACCCCGGCGGGGCGGCGGTGCCGCTGCCGGACGTTCGCCGCAATGCGCCCGAGGTTCGCGCCGTGGTGACGGCGTTCGGGCGACTGCAGGACCGGCTTGCCGATCTGATGCAGGCGCGCATGGCGCTGGTCGGCGGCATTGCTCACGACGTTCGCACCTTTGCCACGCGGCTGCGGCTGCGCGTCGACCAGATCCCGGATGACGCCGAGCGGCAGCGTGCCGTGACCGATATCTCCGACATGATCCGCCTGCTCGACGACGCGCTGCTTGCGAGCCGGGCGGGTGTCGGCGAACTGCCGCAGGAGCTCGTTGCCTTCGACGAACTGGTGCGCGCGGAGGTCGAGGATCGCCGCGCGCATCAGGCGCGGGTGCGCTTCGACCATGCAGGCGACGGGCGCGAGCAGCTGATGCTGGGCGACCGCGTCGCGCTGCGTCGTATCGTCGCCAACATCATCGACAACGCGCTCAAATATGGCGAGGCGGCGCATGTCTCGCTGCAACGCCAGCCGGAGCACGCCGTGCTGACGGTCGACGACGAAGGGCCGGGGATTCCCCGCGACCAGCGCAAGGCCATGCTGGAGCCGTTCACGCGCCTGGACACGTCGCGCAATCGCGGCACCGGCGGAGCCGGGCTTGGACTGGCGGTGGTGCGGACGCTGGTGGAGGCCCATCGCGGCAGCATCGCGATCACCGACGCGCCGCGCGGCGCCCGCATCGTCGTGCGGCTGCCGCTGTTTCTCGACGGGCCCGGCGACGTGCATTCCGATCTGACGTGATCGACGGCAGCGTCGCGATCGGGGCGCTGTCCTTAAGTGGTGGCAGCCCGTCATTCTTCTCGTAAAGGTTGAGATGACGACGTAGCCGGCGGGAACGATGCGGCGGCCTCGTCTTCCTTACGCGATGTCGATGATGCGCCCGCTTGATGATCGCGTGGAGATTGTGATAGGTATTCGATGCATCCTCATTGCATCGCCACGCGGATTGAACTGGGCGTGGCGCCGATTTTGTAAACCCATAGTACCGAATGTCATTCAACCGCACGGGCCGCGCGGACCGCGGACCTGTGCGCCGATGGACGACGTCGTTCCGGCTCGCCCGGGCGAGAACGTCCGAGGTCAGGGCAGGATCATCGACATGGCAGCAACAAAGACCCGCGTGGCGATATTGGGCGGCGGCATCGGCGCGTTGAGCGCGGCCTTCGCCTTGAGCGAGATCGATCCGCGCGGCGAGCGCTACGAGATCACTCTCTATCAGCTCGGTTGGCGTCTCGGGGGCAAGACCGCCAGCGGACGCAACGCCAAGCAGGGCCAGCGCATCGAGGAGCACGGACTGCATATCTGGGCCGGCTTCTACGAGAATGCCTTCACCATCCTGCGTGCCGCGCTGAAGGCACTCGATGCACCGCCGAGCGATCCGATCAGGACGATCGATGATGCGTTCAAGCGGCAGAACGAGATCTTCTACGCCGAGTATACCGACGGCCAATGGCTGCCCTGGCCGTTCTGGTTTCAGCCGGATGTCGATGAATCGGTCTATCCCGGCAGGGATAGCCTGTGGGCGCCCGCCGACAACATCGTGCCACCGCTCTCGACCCTGCTGCTGCGGACCATCGCGAGCATCATCTTCAACCTGAACTACTATATCGAGGACTGGCCGGGCGACCAGAATGCCGAGCTGGCGAAGGCGATCGCCGCCATGCCCGCCGAGCGGCGGGCCCGGCTGGCGGCCGTCTCGCCTGATGGCAAGGGCCATCCGCTGCTGCTGCTGGCCCACCGCGTCGGCGAGAAGCTGCACAGTGACGTCGAAGCGATCCGCCGCGATGCCCAGGGCGACATGGCGGCGCTGCTCCATGCGTTTCGCGGCATCGCCAAGGAGCACCAGACGATCGACGGCCTCGAGGAAGGCCTGCGCCGGCTGTTGATCCTCGCCAATCTCGGCATCTGCATGCTGCTCGGCATCATCGAGAACGACTGCCTGACGGACGGGCTGGAGGTTCTCGACAGATACGAATTCCGCAGCTTTCTGGCGCAGCAGGATGAAGAGGCCGCCAACAACGCCATCGTGACCGCTCTCTACGAATACATCTTCGCCTTTCGCAACGGCTCCCGCGAGCCGTCGCAGCAGCAGGTGTCGGCCTGCTCGGCCGTTCAGGGACTGCTGCGGCTGTTCTTCACCTACAAGGGGGCGTTCTTCTATAAATCCGTCGTCGGAATGGGGGATACGATCTGCACGCCGATCTACCAGCTCCTGGCGCGGCGCGGCGTGAACTTCAAGTTCTTTCACAAGGTCACGAGTCTCGAGCCGACCAAGGACGGCAACAAAATCGCGACCATCCACATCGACAAGCAGGTCGAGTTCGTCGATGGCAGATATGATCCGCTGGTCCTGGTGAAGGACTACTGGTGCTGGCCGTCCGAGCCCAAATGGCAGGAGATCGAGAATGGCGAGTACTACGCGCTGAAGGGCTACAATTTCGAGAACGCCTATGGTCCCCCCAACCCGCCGCAGCCGCCCCCGGCGGCCCGGCTCAGCCTGCAGCTCGGCGAGGATTTCGACCAGGTGGTCCTCGGCATCTCGGTCGGCGCGCTCGATGAGATCTGCCGGCCATTGACGCAGCAGAAGCCGGCCTGGGCCGACATGGTCGGCAATCTCCCAACCGTGCGCACGATGGCGCTGCAACTCTGGCTCGATTGCGCGGTCGGAGATCTCGGAGGTCCCTATGTGGCGCCTGGACCGTCGCTCGAGACGATGGGACCGATCGTCACCACCTGCAAGCCGCCGCTCGACACCTATTCCGACATGTCGCAATTGCTGCCGGCCGAGGACTGGCCGGCGCCGGGGCCACGCTCGATCGCTTATTACTGCGCCATCATGAGTGACGACAGCGCGCCGAACGACGAGCAGCTTGCCGCGGACTATGTGAAGAACGCATCCAAGGACTGGATGACGTCCTGGCTCGATACGCTGTGGACCAACATCGGCAGCGGCAGCACGTTCCGCTGGGATCTCCTGCACGCGCCGAGCGACATCAGCGGATCGGCGCGGCTCGACTTCCAGTTCTGGCGTGCCAACATCAATCCGAGCGAGCGCTATGTGCTGAGCCTGCCGGGCACGCTGCGGCATCGCATGGAGCCCGGCAAGTCCGGCTACGACAATCTCTTCCTCGCCGGCGACTGGACCCGTGTGCCCGAGATCAACGCCGGATGCGTGGAGGTCGCGGCGATGTCCGGCCTTGCCGCCGCCTCGGCGCTGTCCGGCGTCTACATTCCGATCGTCTCGACCAGTCCGGAACCCTACATCACCAACGCCTACGTCAACTACGCCGGATGGATCACGCTTCCGCCGGCGCCCTATATCTGCAACGACTCGACCTTCTACGGCTTCGCCGTACCGGCCGACCTCGGCGCCTGCCAGCGGTTCCTCGACCGCTCCTTCAACCGCGTCGCGGGCCGCGACCAGTTCCGCGTGATGCTGGACATGGCCTTCGTCAACGTCATCCAGGTGCGCAAGAGCCAGGCGGCCACGCCGCCGTTCGCGGAGCAGGGCACCATGTCCGAGACCGATGTCGGGCTGTGGCTCCTGGTCGGCAGCTATGAGCGCGGCGCGGTGCTGCCGAAAACGATCGGCTTCGTGCCGGCCTATCTGTTCGTCGACAATGCCTGGTCGGTCGTTGCGGGGCAGGAGGTCTGGGGCTTTCCCAAATATCACGCGACCATCGTTCAGCCGATCAGCGCACCATCGAACGATCCGTTCGACGTCTCGGGACTGGCGATTGCCAGCTACGGGCCGGAGGCCCATGCCTCCCAGCAGCGCATCATCCGAATCGAAGGCACGGCGGGATCGACCCCGACCGCGGCGGGCTCTCCGGCGGATGCATTCCGGCAGCTCTGTGCCGGGGCCGACCAAGAGCGAATGAAGCAGCTCACGACCGGGCCGGGCATGGCGTCGTTCCTGGGCGGCGTCTGGGGCCTGCCGATCCCCGTGTTCTATCTCAAGCAGGCGCGGTCGGCGGACAGTCTCACCGCGGCGAGCTACAAGACGCTGTTGAACGGCGCGCTCGACCTGACGGGGCTGCGCAGCTGGCAATTGCAGTCGGGCAACTGGTCGATCGAGATGAGCGCGCTCGATAGCCTGCCGTTCATTCGCGATCTCGGGCTCGGCACGCCCGTCGACGGCAAGCTCGTCCTGACCGCGACCACGCGCATCTGGGCCGAGATCGATTTCACCGTCGCCAGGGCCAGCCCCATGGCCTGAGCAGGTCGTCACGCCGATTGTCGCCTCGGCGCGTCATCGTCGATGGCGGCGAGCCGCGCCGCCGCGCGGCGCAGGAACGCCGACGCGCCCTGCGCCTCGGCGACCGCGACGGCCTCGCGTAGCGCGGCCGTCACCTGGCCGGGTGCGGTGTCGGGGAGGGCCGCCAGGATCTCGGCGCGCCGCCGATGCAGCGGCGACAGGAAATAGCCGTCGCCATAGCGCCGCGCGGCGTCGATCGCCGCGTCGATCGTCTGCATCGCCTCGGCCGTCTTGCCGACGATCAGTTGCAGACCGGCGACCTCGCCGAGATAGAAGCAGGAGAAATGCATCATGCCGAGCGTCTGGAACGCCGGCAACGCCTCGGATGCCGCCGCCAGCGCCTCGTCTGGAGTCCTGCCGAGATGGCCGCGGGCATGCGCCTGCAGGCTGCCCGCCACCAGCTGATAGAGCGGATAGCCATGGTCACGGCAGATGCGCAGGGCCTCCTCGGTGGCGAGGAGGACATCCTCGTAGTCGCCGCGTGCGAGCTGATAGAAGGCGAGCCACGACAGCGCCCAGGCGAGGTCGAACGGACGTCCGAGCCGGCGCGCATGCGCGATGAGATCGCTGGCGACGGCGGCCGCGCCGGCATCGTCGCCCATCGCATGCAGCACCTGCAGCAGCGAGGCCTGGCCGGCGACCAGCGGATCCTGAGAGGACAGCTGCGGCAGCCGCGCGCCGTCCGATGCCTGATAGAGCTGCACCGCGGCGGCCAGCAGCCGGCGCGCGGCGGGGAGGTCGCCTCTGGCGAAGAGAATGTAGCCCAACGCAACGCCGCTCTCGATGCGATGCTCGGGAAGGCCGGTCTGCTCGCCGATTCCCAGGCACAGATGCGCCATCTCCTCGGCACCATCGAGATCGCCCGCGATGATCAGGAAACTGCAGATGCCGCGCAGCACGGCGAACAGGCCGGCGGTGTTGCCGAGTGCGTCGCAAATCGCCCGTGCCTCGGACAGCGCCTTGCCGACCTCGGGCACGGTGTAGCCGCGCGAGGCGGCGAGGCTGACGGCAAGCCCGATCAGGAGCTCGAGCTCCAAGTCGGCGCGCTCGCCGTCGGCGGATTGATGACGCAGCAGGTCGAGCGCCGTTTGCAGATGTCGCGCCGCTTCGACATGCGCGGCGCGCGAGGCGGCGCGCCGGCCCGCGTCCGCCCATAGCGGGATGGCTTCGGCGATCGCGCCACTCTCGGTGAAATGGTAGGCCAGCAACTCCGGCTCGGTGTCCCGCGTCTCGGGAAAGCGATCGCGCAGCACCGCGGCGATCCTGCCGTGCAATGTCTGGCGTTCGCGCCGGAGCAGGGACTCGTAGGCGGCGTCGCGGATCAACGCGTGCTTGAACGTGTAGAGGCTGTCCGGCGGCGCGCCGCTGCTCTCCACGAGGCCGGACTTGACGAGCTGATCCAGGCTCTCGCCGAGCCTGGCTTCGGGCTCCGCCACGATGGCCGACAACAGATCGTAGCTGAAGCGGCGGCCGATGGCGGCACCGAGATTGGCAATCCGGCGCGCCGGCCCCAATCGGTCGAGCCGCGCAACCAGGGAGTCCTGCAGCGAGGCGGGAATGGCCACGCTCGCATGGCCGTCCCGTGCGGGCGCCGCGGAGGCTTCGACGACGTACTTCGCCAGCTCCTCCAGGAACAGCGGAATGCCTTCGCCACGGTTGACGATCTGGCGTAGCGTCGCTGCCGGCAGCGCGGCCGAAGCGGCCACATGGGTGCAGATCCGCTCGGCGTCGCCCTGACTCAATCGCCCGAGCGGGAGCCGCGTGACCTTCGGGCTCGCGGCCCAGGGCGGCTCATATTCGAGCCGGGCCGTGACCACGATCAGCCAGCGGCGTTGTGCGGCGCGCTGGATCGCCCGATCGAGCAGCTCGAGCGTGGTCGTGTCGCTCCAATGCGCGTCTTCCAGCACCAGCAGCGCGGGCCCGGTCGGCACCATCATGTCGATCAGCCGGAGCAGCGTCTCCCGCGTGACCTCCGAGCGCTTCTCGACGGTCATCGTCTGCAGCGGATTGTCCGGTTCGGGCGCGACGCCAAGGACGTCGGCGAGCACGGCGCGCGCGGTGGTGTCGGTGACGCCGTGCGCGTTCATGAAGCGATCGAGCTTGTCGCGGCGCGTCGCTGCGCCGTCGGTGCGGTCGAAGCCGGCGATGAGCGCGAGCTGTTCCGAGATCGGATACAGCACGCTGTCACAACGGGTGGGGCTGCAGTGCCAGATCATCTGCAGCTGGGAGACGTCGGCCACGCGCCGCCGCAGCTCCTCGACCAGCCGCGACTTGCCGATGCCCGGCTCGCCATGGAGCAGCACCACCTGTCCGCTGCCGAACCGCGCCGCCGCCCAGCAATCGAACAGACGCGCCAGCTCCTGGTCGCGCCCGACCAGGGGGGAGCTTTCGCCGCGAATGCGGGCGTGGAAACGGCTCGCGACGGCGGCTTCTTCCAGCACCTCGAACGCCTCGACCGGTGCGGCGAATCCCTTCAGCGCGAACGTGCCGAGATCGCGGAAGTCGAACATGCCGCGCGCGATGCGCTCGGTCGTCCGGGCCACGACGATGCTGTCGGGGGCGGCGATCGATTGCAGCCGCGCCGCGAGATTCGGCGTCTCGCCGACGATGTCGACCGGGCGGCCGTCGGCGCGGGGCATGAGGTCGCTGACCACGACGAGGCCGGTGGCAATGCCGATGCGCAGACGCAGTGGCTGGCCTTGCGGGGCATCGAGCCGGCCGACGGCGTCGCGCAGCGCGATGGCGGCGCGGATCGTGGTGGCCGCATCGTCTTCCCCCGCACGCGGATAGCCGAAATAAGCGAGCACGCCGTCGCCGGCATATTGCGTGATGGCGCCGCCATGGCGGCCGATGACGTTTTCGCAGGTCGTCAGGAAGGCGTCGATGACGCTGGTCATATCTTCCGGATCGAGCCTGACGGTGAGCGAGACGGAGCCGACGAGATCGCAGATCAGCGCCGTCACCTGCCGCCGCTCGGCGCGATGCATGCCGAGCAGGCGCGAACTCGTCGTCGTATCGGATGACGGCTGTCGCAACACCCCGCCACACCCGCCGCAGACATCCGAGCCCGGTGGATTGGGCCGGCCACAGGTTTCACAATCCATCTGCGTTCGGGCTCCCGGACACGGCTACGGAATGCGAATGAGCGCGAAGCGCGGAGCTGGCGATATGGGCGCGATCGCGGCGCCCGTATCGACCGACGTCGCGCGCCGAGCGCGAAGCATCGGTTTGCGGTACTGGCATTTCGCGTGCGACCAGGACCGGCTGATCATGTTCAACTCATAGCGCATTCGTGGCAGGGTAGCAACGGTGCCGCCATACTCGCGATGGCTCCGGGGAGCGGGGACGATATCGGACGGCTCCCCCGGGTGTCCTCGATGCTGGCGGGACCGTTCAAGCCTGCGACGATTTGACATCAATGTGAAACATCAGGTCGTCTCCCTTGCGGACAGGCGCGCGTGATCGCGCCATCCCGCGGCGGGCGACCCGTCCGGGTGATGCATCGTGAAGCCCTCGCGAAGCGTGAGGGCGCAGGGAAGGCCGGACCTCGACTGAGGCCCGTGGCCCGCCTGCGAAAAAAATGCAGGCGGCAGGTACCACAGGTCAGCCGGAAACCCGGCCCTCCCTGCGCGATGGCTGAACGGCTGCTTCGCGTTCTCCCTGGTGCGCCGGGCTTTCTGGCCACCATCCCCACGCGAAGCGAAGCCTCAACGTGAGTTGACATCAGCATCGGGATATCAGGACCGCGCGACTTGACCGTGCGTGGCGAATTGTTCGTCGGCGCGGGCAACCCGCGCTGCAATCCACCACGCCCATCGCTCCCCGCCTCGCGTCTCGTGACGACCGCGATACGCCCCTCATCTCGAGACGGGATGTGGGAATAGAACCATGATTTCCGAAAAAACGAAATAGGAATATTTTCGGCGCGGGGACTGGACAGGCCAAATCAGCTTGATCGCGCAGCGGAAATCAGTTTCCCGGCGCATTGAGCATCCAGGGTTGCGCCGCCCGTGCGAACTCGGGATTTGCTGGTCCGACGCTGACACGTCGTCCTGGACTGTCAAAGAGGACGACCGAGGCGCTTGGCTGCGCCGCGCCGTCACGGCCAGTCGGCGAAGTTGAGCATGGTCCGTGACTGGCCTTTGGTCCGCTGCGACGAAACACCCTTGCGCCAGGCGCCCGGTGATTGACCGGTGTGCCTGACGAAGAAACGGTTGAAATAGGCGCTGTCCTTGAAGCCGAGCGCGAAGGCGATCTGCTTGATCGTCGCGGTGGTGGTTTCGAGCCGGGTCGCCGCCTCCTGAATGACGCGCTGCTGAATCAGCGCGCTCGGTGACCGCTGCAGCACCCGGGTGCACAGCGCGTGCAGGCGATCCGGCGTGACGCCGAGCAACGCAGCATAGTCGGCGACCCGCAACTGCTGATGAAAGCGTTCCTCGACGAGCCGGCGAAAGCGGCTCAGGATCTCGGCGCTGGAGCCTTGCGCCTCGCCGGCGCTCTCGTCGGCAAACAGCCGCCAGAAGCGCAGCACGCACAGGGTCAGCTCCGATGACATGATCGAGGCCGCGCCGCGCCGTGAGGGATTTTCGATCTCGGCTGCAATCGCCGCCATCGAGCGCGCTATGACCGCGGCGAACTCAGCCGTGACGGAGAAGGCCAGGACGGCCTCGGTGCCTGCGAGGTCGAGATAGGCGGGCTCGGCCGAGGAGGGCAGGTGGCGGTGCCAGAGCCCGGAGCGCAGCCGCAGGAGATGCCCGGCGGAACCTGCCGCGACGTCGAGATGCTCGGCCCCTCCCGCCGGTACCCAGACCAGCGCCGCACCGGCCCAGATCTGGATTTCTTCTTCGGCGAAGCGCACCGAGGCCGTTCCGGCGGTCAGGCAGAGCAGGTGGACGAACGGCCGCGCGGCATCCGAGCGCAGGGCCCAGCGCCGTGCCTCGAAATGCGAGGGAATGGCTTCGGCCCCGAGCGCTGCCGGGGTGCCACGGGCCGCCGGCGGCAGCGTCCGAGGCGCGGCATTACGCGCGGTCGTCACCCCAGAAAAGTGCACTCTTTTACCGGAACTGTCCATTGCGCCACCCAAGCCTGCGGTGTTTCCCTCGTCAAGTCCCGACGACCGCAAACAAAAAACCGCGGACGACGCCGGGGCAGAGGAACGTCACCGATTCACCCGCGCGGTCCGCGCGCGTGAACATGGGAGGAGGACAGAGAGATGACTTCGACCAACCGTCGTCAGGTGTTGCGGATCGCGGGGGCGGCGATCGCAGCCGGCTTTGCCGTATCGGCCGCCCAGGCCCAGCAGGACAAGATCCGCATCGGTTATGCGATCTCGAAGACCGGCCCCTATGCCGGCGGCGCCGGCATCACGACGCTGCCCAACTATCAGCTCTGGGTGAAGGACGTGAACGCGGCCGGTGGCATCAAGCTCGGCGACAAGCGGCTGCCGATCGAGATCGTCGAATATGACGACCGCAGCTCGTCGGAAGAGGCGGTGAAGGCGATCGAGCGCCTCGCCAACCAGGACAAGGTCGACTTCATCCTGCCGCCCTGGGGCACCGGTCTCAACCTTGCGGTCGGTCCGACCTTGAACCGGCTCGGCTATCCGCATCTCGCGGTGACGTCGGTGACCGACAAGGCGCCAGAACTCGCCAAGCGCTGGGCCAATGCCACCTTCTGGCTCGGCACGTCGGCGCAGATCTCCAATGGGCTCGCCGAACTGCTCGGCAAGCTGAAGAGCGAGGGCAAGATCGGCGGCACCGTCGCGATGGTCAGCGTGGCCGACCAGTTCGGCATCGAGCTGGCCGCCGCCGGGCGCGAGGCCTTCAAGAAGGCCGGACTGACCGTCGCCTACGACAAGACCTATCCGATGGGCTCGCAGGATCTGCAGCCGCTGCTCAAGGATGCGATCGCGAGCAAAGCCGATGCCTTCGTCGCCTTCAGCTATCCGCCGGATACGATCGGGCTGACCGAGCAGGCGCAACTGCTCAAGTACAATCCGAAGGTCTTCTATGTCGGCGTCGGCACGGCGTTCCCGCTGTTCAAAGGCAAGTTCGGCGCAGGCAGCGACGGCGTGATGGGCATCGGCGGCTGGAACGCCGACTCGCCCGCGCTCAAGGACTATCTCGCCCGCCACAAGGCGGCGACCGGGCAGGAGCCGGATCGCTGGGCGAGCCCGATCACCTATGCCAGCCTGCAGGTGCTGCAGCAGGCGATCGAGAAGGTCGGCAAGGTCGACCGTGCCGCGGTCGCCAAGGAGATCCGCGAGGGCTCTTTCGACACCATCATCGGCAAGGTGAAGCTGAAGGACGGCCTGCTGCAGGAGGTCTGGAGCGTCGGCCAGTGGCAGAACGGCGAGTTCTACGCCGTGGCGCCGGCCTCGCTGCCCGGCGCACGCGCCGCGGTCGTGCCGAAGCCCGAGTGGAAATAGCCGGAACGAGGTCGTGAGCTTGCGGACGCGCGTCAAGGCGCGCGCGTCCGCGGGCCTCGCGCAAGAGGCACCATCCCATGCTGCTGTTCGACATCCTGCTGCCCGGTCTGGTGCTGGGGGGCATGTATGCCCTGATCGCGCTCGGCCTGACGCTGCAATATGGCGTGGCGCGCATCATGAACCTGTCCTATGGCGAGTCGCTTGTCGCGGCCGCGTTCGGCACGCTGTCGCTCTATTCCGGGCTGCAACTGAGTCCGCTGCTGGCGCTGCTGCTGGCGATGCCCGCCGCGGGACTGCTGAACTGGCTGCTCTACAGGCTGTTGCTGCAGCGCCTGATCCGCCGCGGCAAGGACGCCGGCGCCCAGGAGGTCGACAGCATCCTCGTCACCTTCGGCGTGCTGTTCGTGATCCAGGGCATCATGCTGGTCGCTTTCGGCGGGCAGTATTACAGCTACAGCTATCTCTCCATTCCCGTGACAGTGCTCGGCTCGACGCTCGCGGTGAACCGGCTGGTCGCGCTTGGTTTCGCCGCACTGATCGGCACCGGCGTCTATCTCGCGCTGACGCGGACAAGGATCGGCACGGCCGTGCGCGCCGTCGCGGTCGATGCCAATGCCGCGCGGCTGGTCGGCATCGATGTCGCTTGGCTCGCAGGATTGGCGTTTGCGTTCGGCGGTGGCCTGGTCGCGGCCGGCGGCGTGCTGGTCAGCATGTTCCTCACCTTCAACGCCTCGATGGGCGTCGTATTCACGATGAAGGCGCTGGTGGTCGTGATCATGGGGGGCGTCGGCAACGTCATGGGCGCGCTGGCCGCAGGGCTGCTGCTCGGCGTCGTCGAGACCGCGGTGGCGCGGCTGGTCGATCCCGGGCTGACCTTGGCCGCGACGTTTGCGATGTTTCTCGCCGTGCTGCTGATCCGGCCGACCGGACTGTTCGGAAAGGCGGCGTCGTGATCAGCCCCGGCAAGATTCTGGCCTGGTGCATCGGGCTCGTCGGCGTTGCCGCCGCGGTGACGCTGCCGCTCTATGCCAACGGCTACTATCTCGCGCTCGGCATCAGCATTCTCTATTTCACCGTGCTGGCAACCGCATGGGCCATGTTCTCCGGGCCGACCCGCTACGTCTCGCTGGCGACGGCTGCGTTCTTCGGCATCGGCGCCTATACGGCGGCGGTGACGGGCGAGACGCTGAGCTGGCCGCTGCAACTGATGACCGCTGCGGGTGTCGGCGCTGTCGTCGCGGCCATCACCGGCCTGTCGACGCTGCGGCTGTCCGGCATCTACTTCATCATCTTCTCGTTCGGCCTGGCCGAGCTGATCCGCCAGCTCGTGATCTGGTACGAGGTCAACATCCACAAATCGGTCGGCCGCTATCTGTTCAGCGACATCACCCAGGAGATGCTATACTGGCAACTCTGCGCGCTGACGGCGCTGGTCTTCCTCGCCGGCTTTCTGCTGACGCGCTCGCGCTATGGCCTCGCGCTGCGCGCGATCGGCGCCGACGAGACCGCCGCGCGCCATTCCGGCATCGATGCGACCGCGGTGAAGCTCGGGGTCTTCATCCTCAGCGCGGTGTTCATGTCGGTGACCGGCGCGATCATGGCGCCGCGCTGGACCTATATCGATCCGGCGATCGCGTTCAACCCGATGATCTCGTTCCAGGTCGTGATCATGGCGCTGCTCGGCGGTGCCGGCTCGCTGATCGGCCCGGTGCTCGGCGTCATCCCGCTTGTGCTGCTGTTCGAGGTGCTGACAGCCGCGCTGCCCAACCATTTCAGCATCGTGCTCGGCCTCATCTTCATCGGCATCGTGATGGTGCTCCCGAGGGGCGTGATCGGGTTGGTCGATCGGGTCGGGCGGCGCGAGTCCAAGGTGGTCGGCGCCAAACCGGAGCAGGGCGGAACCCTGCTCACGGCCGAGACTGTCGGCAAATCCTTCGGCGGCCTGCGCGCCGTCGACAAGGTCAGCCTGGACGTCCGCGCCGGCGAGATCCTCGGCGTCATCGGCCCCAACGGCTCCGGCAAGACGACGCTGCTCAACATGCTCTCGGGCGCGCTCGTGCCCTCGGCCGGCACGATCCGCTTCGGCGGCACCGTCATCAGCGGCCTCGCGGCGCACCGGATCGCGCGGCTCGGGCTTGCCCGCACCTTCCAGTTGGTGCGGGTGATGCCGGACCTGACGGTCGCCGAGAATGTCGCGGCGGCGGCGTTGTTCCGCACGCGCCAGACCGGTGCGGCCGCAGAATCGATCCATGAGCTGCTCGCCCTGGTCGGCCTCGATGGCATGGCGGAGATGCCGGCGGGCGATCTCACTTACATCGACCAGAAGCGGCTGGAGCTCGCCCGCGCGCTGGCGCTGCACCCGCGTCTTGTGCTGCTCGACGAATGGCTGGCTGGGCTCAATCCGACCGAGCTGGAGACCGGCATCAGGCTGATCGCCTCGCTGCGCGACCGCGGCATCACCATCGTGATGGTCGAGCATGTGATGGATGCGATCCGCGCGCTGTGCGACCGCTGCGTGGTCATGAGCGCGGGCGTCGTGATCGCGCGCGGCACGCCGGACGAGGTGCTCGCCGATCCCGCGGTGATCACAGCCTATCTCGGAGAGCCCGATGCTTGAGATCAAGCGGCTGTCGCACGCCTATGGCAAGCACCAGGCGCTCACCGATGTCGCGCTCGAGGTCGCGCGCGGCGAGATCGTCGCCATCCTCGGCGCCAATGGCGCCGGCAAGTCGACGTTGCTGAAGGCGATCGCGGGACTGATCCAGCCGTCGCCCGGAGCCGTGATCCGGCTCGGCGGGACGGACATCGGCTCGCTCGCGCCGCATCTGATCGTCGAGCGCGGCATCGCGCTGGTGCCGGAAGGCCGCGGCGTGTTCGGCGATCTCACCGTCGCCGAGAACCTCCAGCTCGGCGCCTATCCTTCGCGCGCCCGCGACGGCGAGGCCGCGCGGCTGGCGCACGTGCTCGCGCTGTTTCCGCGTCTCACCGAGCGCATGGGGCAGGCGGTGCGCACCATGAGCGGCGGCGAGCAGCAGATGGTCGCGATCGGCCGCGCGCTGATGTCGCGGCCCGACCTGCTGCTGCTCGACGAGCCGTCGCTCGGCCTGTCGCCGCTCTTGAGCCGCGAGGTGTTCCGGGCGCTGAGAACGATACGCGGCGACGGCGTCGGCATCCTGATGGTCGAGCAGAACGCCCGCGCCAGCCTCGACATCGCCGACCGCGTCTACCTGATCGAGCAGGGACGCAATGCCGGCGAGGGGCCGGCGCCCGAGATGAAGAACAATCCCGACATCCAGCGCGCCTATCTCGGCCAGTCGCGCGCGCCGGCTTCCGCAACCGCAACAACCCCATCGACCTAGGAGCGCCCCATGAACGCGATCAATCTCCTGATTGGCGGCAAGGACCAGTCCGCCACCAATCAGCGCACCTTCCAGCGGCTCAATCCGATCAGCGGCGAGATCGCAACCATCGTTGCGGCGGCGTCGATCGATGACGCGCTGCGCGCCGCCGATGCCGCCGCGGCGGCGTTTCCGGCGTGGTCCCGGCTCGGCCCGGGCGAGCGCCGCAAGCGGCTCAATGCGGCTGCGGATGCGCTGGCGCGCAACGCCCCGGAGTTCATCGCGCTGATGATGGCCGAGACCGGCGCCACGGCGGGCTGGGCCGGCTTCAACGTGCATCTCGCCGAGGGCATGCTGCGCGAGGCCGCGGCGATGACGACGCAGATCGCGGGCGAGGTGATCCCGACCGACGTGCCCGACAACATTGCACTGGCGCATCGCCAGCCGGTCGGCGTCGTGCTCGGCATCGCGCCGTGGAATGCGCCGGTCATCCTCGGTGTCCGCTCGGTGGCGATGCCGCTCGCCTGCGGCAACACCGTGGTGCTGAAGGCCTCGGAGATGAGCCCTGGGGTGCACCGGCTGATCGGCGCGTGCCTGGCCGAAGGCGGTCTCGGTGACGGCGTCGTCAATGTCGTGACCAACGCGCCCGAGGATGCGCAGGCCGTGGTCGAGGCGCTGATCGCCCATCCCGCGATCCGGCGCGTCAACTTCACCGGCTCGACCCGCGTCGGCCGTCTCATCGCCATGGCCTGTGCCAGGCAATTGAAGCGCGCGCTGCTCGAGCTCGGCGGCAAGGCGCCGCTGGTCATTCTCGACGATGCCGATCTCGACGCCGCGGTGAATGCCGCCGCGTTCGGCGCCTTCATGAACCAGGGCCAGATCTGCATGTCGACCGAGCGCATCGTGGTCGACGACAAGGTGGCGGATGAATTCGTCGCAAAGTTCGCGGCCAAGGCCAACAGCCTGCCTTACGGAGATCCGCGCAAGGGCGATGTGGTGCTGGGCTCGCTGGTCAGCGCCGCCGCCTGCGACCGTGTCGGCGGCCTGATCGAGGACGCGGTGGCCAAGGGTGCCGTGTTGGCCGCCGGCGGCCGCGGCAGCGGGACGATCATGCCCGCGACCATCGTCGATCACGTCACGCCGGCGATGCGCATCTATGGCGAGGAGAGCTTCGGTCCCGTCGTCACCATCGTGCGCGTCAGCGGCGTCGACGAGGCCGTGCGCGTCGCCAACGACACCGAATATGGCCTGTCGTCGGCGGTGTTCGGCCGCGACATCGCCCGCGCGCTCGCTGTCGCCAAGCGAATCGAGTCCGGCATCTGCCACGTCAACGCGCCGACGGTGCATGATGAGCCGCAGATGCCGTTCGGCGGCGTCAAGGCCTCGGGCTATGGCCGCTTCGGCGGCAAGGCCGCGATCGACGAGTTCACCGAGCTGCGCTGGATCACGGTGCAGACCGGCGAACGGCACTATCCATTCTGAGACGGCGTTTGCGTCCCGGCCCTGGCGCATCGTCGGATGCAGCCAGAGCCGGTCGTATTCCGCGCGGCCACGCGGAAGCGATTCCATATGTATCCGGGCATCGCGCAAGGGCGACTTCGGCGCACGCCCTCACGGCAGCGACACGCGCCGTCCGTGAGCACCGACGGTGCGAGGTGCGATCGAAATTCACGTTGCAGCTCCGCTGGTTGCGGCGGACAGGCGCGCTACCTTAAAGAAATTCCAACGGCTTTAGATCGATTCAGTTTGCTGCGGCCCTTCTCTTGCCGGACGTTCGGCTCATCACGTGCAACGTCGATGACGAAGGATGGGTTCGGGCGCATGCGGCTGTGGGTTCAGGTTCACACGTGGACGTCGCTGATCAGCATGATCTTTCTGCTGATGCTGTGCCTGACCGGGCTTCCGCTGATCTTCCATGAGGAGATCGATCATCTCTTCGAGGATGAGATCGTCGCGCCGGCGATGCCGGCCGACACGCCGCTGTTGCCGCTCGACCGCCTGATCGCGGCGGCCAAGCAGCAGTTGCCGGAGCAGCATGCGCTGTTCGTGAGCCTGAAGCAGGCGGAGCCGCTGATCGTGGTCGCGATGTCGCCGACCGCCATTCCGGTGCCTGGGCAGTTTCATCGGCTCACCGTGGATGCGCGCACCGGCGTCGTTCTCGGCGAGGAAGCGCCGCATCAGGACGTCATGGACGTGATCCTGCGCATCCACCGCGACATGTTCACCGGCCTGCCGGGCGAGCTCTTTCTCGGACTGATGGGACTGGTGTTCTCAGCGTCCATCGTCTCGGGCGTCGTCGTATACTGGCCGTTCATGCGTCGCCTGCAGTTCGGCACGGTGCGGGATCGCTCGGCGCGGCTCAAATGGCTCGACCTGCACAATCTGCTCGGTATCGTCACGGTGAGCTGGGCGCTCGCGGTCGGCTTGACCGGCACCATCAACACGCTGGCGGTGCCGCTGTTCGACCTCTGGCGCGCGAAGACCATGCCGGCACTGCTCGCGCCCTATCAGGGCAAGCCGCTGGCGGAAGCGAAATCGGTCGAGGCCGCCGTTGGCGCCGTCCGCACCGCGTTTCCGGACCGGCTGGTGACGTCCATCACCTTGCCGACGACGACGCGGTTCGGCAGCCCGCAGCATCTGATGATCTGGACCAAGGGCCGCACGCCGTTTACTGCGCGCATGTTCAAGCCGGTCCTGGTCGATGCCCAGGACAGCAGCAAGATGGTCGCGCCCGAGCTCGCCTGGTATCTCACCGCGTTGCAGGTATCGCGGCCGCTGCATTTCGGTGACTACGGCGGGTTGCCGCTGAAGATCATCTGGGCCGTTCTCGATCTCATCACGATCGTCGTGCTGTGCAGCGGACTCTATCTGTGGGCCGCCAAGCGGCGGGGCTTCCGCAGGAAGGTGTCCGGCGTCGTGACATCGGCAGCGCCTGCGGTGGTGTCGCCATGAGCTCCTCCGCGGCATCGGCGAGGCCATCTGCCCGCGCCGCGCAACTCTCGACCTGGCAGGTGTTTCGTGCGCCGCTGCTGATCGGTCTGGTTGCCGCAGCCGGGCTCGCCTTCGGACTGTTCGGCGACGGGCTCTGGGACGGCCTGTGCTGGCTCGGGCTGTCGATTCCGATTCTGCTGTCGCTCGCCTACGGGACGAGACGGAGCCGCGGCGCGAAGGCCGAAGCGCAAGGCGCTCGGGCCGGGACGCAGGATAGGCCGCTCTGAGCGCTGACGTCCGCCGCCGGTCGGCGGAAGATAGCCCGCATCATTGATCTCGATCCGCGCTGCTGGACTACGCGCTCGGCCAGCCAACGATCCCACGCATCTCTTGTCTTACGTGTCTTCTCTCGCGCGACGCGTCATCGCGATGGCAGCACGCTGCGTCGGCTGCGCGCGATCGATCTCGCGCAGCGAGCGCCGACGCGAGCGGCGTCGCTCCGGCCTGGAAACAAGCAGATACAAATGTCTCGATGCCTTCTCCGATCTGCGCGTGGCGCGGCGGAGATGTGGCGCATTTGAAAGCAAAGATTGATTCAAAAGTGGCAATGTGATTAGTTATCATCGTACGATTGATCGAAATTATTTCGATGAGTTCGAGACGATCGGTGTCGTGGGTTGTATCAGCCGACGCGATCGCATCGCTCTTCCCCGCGACATGCGCTTCTTTTGAAGGCTTCAAAGAAGCGGAGGGAAAAGAATCTCGTAGTAGCGACAACCTATTGAGCTGATCGATTCGGCGAAGCTGTCGCTCGTTAGACGAGTTCTACGTCGCGCGACGCCGTCCTCAAATACCTGTGTGTTAGGACCACCGACGAGCCGAGTTGGAACTTGGAATGATCGGGGTGTCAGGATGGTCTGTCGCATTTGGGATAAAGACATTGGATTGACGATGTCGTTGGGACTTGTGAGCTCATTGGCGCTCACGCTGAATGTCGGAGGCGTTCAATCGGCCTCTGCGCAGACCAAGCTCCCCGATGTGACCGTCGACGCGCCGAAGCCGAAAGTCCGGCAGACCGCCTCGAGACCGCAGACGACCGCGACGCGGACCGCTCAGCAGCGCCGCGTCGCTCCGCGCAACCTGCCGCCGACCGCCCCGGTGGCCTACGTGACGCCGTCGACGGGAACGGTCGGCGCGCCGCCGTCGCCCTATGCCGGCGGCCAGGTCGCGAGCGGCGGCGGCCTCGGGCTGCTGGGTAACCGCGGCGTCATGAACACGCCCTTCAACCAGACGAGCTTCACCTCGCAGTTGATCCAGAACCAGCAGGCGCGCACGATCCGCGACGTGCTGATCAATGATCCCTCGGTGCGAACGATCCAAGCCGCCGGCGGCGGCGCCGACAGCCTGTTCATCCGCGGCTTCTACTACGACAGCGGCGACTACGCGCTGAATGGCCTCGCCGGCATCGCGCCGTATTATTCGACGGGCGCCAACTTCATCGAACGGGTCGAATTGCTGAAGGGGCCGGCGGCTCTGCTCAACGGCATGACGGTCGGCGGCACTGGCGCCTCAAGCGGCGGCGCGGTCGGCGGTAGCGTCAATCTCGTCACCAAGCACGCGCTCGACACCGACATCACGCAGCTAACGGCGACCTATGCGTCCAAGACGCAATTCGGCGAGCAGATCGACGTCGGCCGCCGCTATGGCGAGCACAAGGAGTGGGGCGTACGGCTGAACAGCAAGTATTCGAACGGCGATACCCCCTGGAACCGGCAGACCGACGAGTTCGGCAACGCCCACCTCGCCGTCGACTATCATGGCGAGAATGTCCGAATCGATGCCGATGTCGGCTATCAGGCGGACAAGCTGAATCCGCCGCTGCGATTCTTCGGCGTGGGTACTGCTGTCACCAGCATTCCGTCGCCACCGTCGTCCGGCACCAATTTCCAGGTGCCGTGGGCGTATTATGCGCCGACCGATTTCTTCTCGACGGTGAAAGGCGAAGTCGATCTCAACGATCGTATCACCGCCTATGCCGGATTCGGCTATCACGACAGCAACATCAACTACCGTTATCCGTCGCCGGTCCTCTCGAGCAACGCTGGCCTGTTGTCCGGGACTCCTGGAACGGGAAGCGAGACGTACAAGACGTACGCCGGGGAGGCTGGCCTGCGCATGACCGCCGATACCGGCCCGATCAACCATGCCGTCAATGTCGGCTACTCCATCACCGACCGCACCTATACCCAGCAGGTGGTCTCCGGCAAGATGCCCAACTGGAGCCTTTACAGCGAGCCGACCAACATCGCGTTGCCAAGCTTTCCGACGCTCCAGGCCAATCAGACCGTCGGCGCAAATCTCTGGAGCATCGGCGTCTCCGACACGATGTCGCTGCTGAACAAGCGGATTCAACTGACCGTCGGTGTGCGCAGACAAACGGCGGGAACGGAAGTCACGAATCTCGTTACTCCAGCATCGAGCCGCCCGTTCGAGGACACCTCGGTGTGGACGCCAGCCTATGCGCTCGTGGTCAAGCCCGTCGAGTTTGTGTCGCTGTATGCCAACTACATCGAGGGCCTGCAGACCCCGACCGTCGTTGCCGCCGGCTATGCCAACAGCGGCACGGTCTTCCCGCCAGGGCAGACCAAGCAGGTCGAGACCGGCATCAAGGTCGACTTCGGCCGAATCACGACCACGGTCAGCGCATTCGATATCTCACGCCCGAGCGTGATTACCACGAGTTCAGGGGGAGTGCTGACTCAAGAGCTGAATGGCCGGCAGCGAAATACGGGCGCCGAGTTCAACGTATTCGGCGAGGTCACGCCGACGCTGCGGCTGTTGGGGGGCGTGGCGTATATTCACGGCGTGCAGGAGAAGACTTCGGGCGGCCTGACGGACGGCAAGCGGGCGATCGGCGTGCCCGAGCTCACCGTGAATCTCGGCGCCGAGTGGGATACACCGTTCGTGCGGGATCTGACGCTGACGGGGCGAGTCGTCTACACCGGTGCACAATATGTCGACGCGGCCAACAAACTCTCGCTGCCGGATTGGACACGCGTCGACCTGGGCGCCCGCTACACCTTCACCTCGCCCTGGAACGGCAAGCCGATCGTTCTGCGGGCGAGCGTCGAGAATGTATTCGACAAGGCGTATTGGGCGTCGGCCTATAGCGGTGTGATCACCCTGGGGGCGCCGCGCACCTATCTCGTTTCCACGACGTTCAATTTCTAGGACGTCGATACGCGTTGGCGATGATGAGGCCGCCGCATGACCATTGTGCGGCGGCCTTGTTAGTCTGAGCGATGCGGACGGCGTTCAATTCCAATCTGATAAAGATTTGCGTAACTCATCGATCGCGTTGAGGCGTGATCATATCCGCGGTTACAACGCGATCGGGTCAGCAAATCATCTCGTTGGAGCCGATGCATCCTGATGTTGAATCGTCACCTACGTGTCACCTTGGAGAGATTAAAAACTTCGATCGGCGGTATCCTTTTGACTGTCATTATCAACTGCATTACTCGTAGTTCATCAACGTCGTTTGTTAGTAGGAGTAGCCGGGCATGATGGTCTTCGACAGAGATGACGTCACCTTCACCGTCGTCGTGAATCACGAAGAGCAATATTCGATCTGGCCAACGTTCAAGGACATCCCGAACGGGTGGACGGCCGTCGGCGTGACCGGGAGCAAGAAGGAGTGTCTGGACCATATCGAACAGGTGTGGACCGACATGCGGCCGCTCTCGCTGCGGAAATTCATGCAGGAGAACGCCCAGGCCTCTGCCGAATCCTGAAGCGAAGGAGGCTGGATGCCATGCGGCTGATCTGTTTGCCCTATGCCGGCGGCAGCGCCATGGTCTATGCGCGCTGGAGGAGAGCTCTTCCGTCCTGGATCGAAATCGTGCCGCTGGAGCTGCCCGGACGGGGCGCGCGGATGGACGAGCCGCTGCAAACGGACGCGGCAGCATTGGCCGATCAGCTCGCGTCCGAACTGATCGGGACGCCGTTGGCGGAGCCTTACGTCCTGTTCGGGCACAGCCTCGGCGGCTTGCTCGCCTTCGAGCTGGCGCACAGGCTGCTCGCGCTCGGCGCGCCAAAGCCGCAGATGCTGCTCGTGTCCGGAACGGAGGCGCCGGCCGTGCGCGACGGCAGCCGCTGGCGCGAGCCGCTCGGTGACGACGCATTGCGCGAAGAGCTTCTCAGGCTGAACGGCACGCCGCCGGAGGCGTTGCAGAGCATGGAGATCATGCGCGGCACGCTGCCGATCCTGCGGGCCGATTTCCTGATGTGCGGGAACTACGTCTATCGGCGGCGTCGGCCCTTGCCGTGTCCGCTGCACGTGTTTGGCGGAGATTTCGACGAGACGCGTGCCGAGGCACTGGAGGCGTGGCGGGCCGAGACCTCCGGCGCGTTCGGTCGCGACATGCTGCCGGGCGACCACTTCTTCATCCATAGCCGACAGGCGGATCTGCTGAAGCTCGTTGCCGCATTGCTGGCACGTCGGGCATGGCCGGGACTCGCCGTTGCTCGCGCGGGGCCTTGAGCGGCGTGCCGAAAGCACGACCCAGCCGGAAAAGCCGGCCGGTGAAGAAACTTCGATGCTGAAATCGACGGGAGACGGGGAGAAGTCATGTTCGCAATACAATCTAAAATAGAACAAGAATCGCTACCGTTCCTTCTGCGGGCCAGCCGCAGGCAGCAGCCGCTGATGGAGGCCGTCAGCGAGGTCCGCGACATGATCGAGCGCCAGCTCTATGCGTGCGGCGGAATTCTCTTCCGTGGCTTCCATCTCGACGGCGCCGAGGCGTTCAGGAGCTTCGCCGCGAGCTTCGGCCATCCGCTGCTGTCCTATGATTTCGGCTCGACGCCCCGATCGCAGGTCAGCGCCGGCGTCTACACCTCGACCGAATATCCGCCGCACCAGAGCATCCCGCTGCACAACGAGCAGGCCTATACGCGCGACTGGCCGATGAAGATCTGGTTCTATTGCGAGCAGGCGGCACAGCAGGGCGGTGAGACGCCGGTCGCCGACAGCCGGTCGATCCATCGCGACATGCCGGCCGCGATCCGTAACCGCTTCGCCGAGCGGGGCGTCATGTATGTCCGCAACTACGGCAGTGGACTCGATGTCGACTGGCGACAGGTGTTCGGCACGGAGTCGAAGGCCGAGGTCGAGGCCTATTGCGCCTCCCATGCAATCGCCTGCGAATGGAAGGATGGCGACGAGCTACGGACGCGGCAGGTCTGCCAGGGGACGGCGGTGCATCCCGTGACCGGGGACATGGTGTGGTTCAATCAGGCGCATCTGTTCCACGTCTCCAGCCTCGCGCCCGAGGTTCGGGAAAGTCTTCTCGACATCGTCGGCGATCCGCTCGAGCTGCCGCGCAATGCGTTCTACGGCGACGGCGCGCCGATCGAGGACGAGACGCTGGCCACGGTCAGAGCCGTGCTCGACCGGCACAAGATCGTCTTTCCCTGGCAGACCGGCGACGTCGTCATGCTCGACAACATGCTGACGGCGCACGCGCGCGAGCCATTCAAGGGGCCGCGCAGGGTGATCGTCGCGATGGCGCAAGCCCATCGCGTCAATTGAGCCTGCGGCATCGATCCTCACGTTGTCATCGGACCTTTGGAAAATGCCGACACAGACCCTCGTCGAACGACTCCGCGAGCATGCCGCCTCGCGTGCTGACCATCCGGCGCTGCGCTTCATCGAAGGCGACGATGTCGTCCACGAGCTGAAATTCGCTGCGCTGGACCGGCGCATCCGCGCGCTTGCGGCGCATCTGCAGGAGCTCGCGCGTGCCGGCGAGCGCGCCGTGATTCTGCTGCCGAACGGTCCGGATTATGCCGTCGCATTCTACGCCTGCCTCTATGCCGGGGTCATTGCCGTGCCGGCCTATCCGCCGGAGACCGGCAAGGAGCGCTACGCCAGCCGCCTCGATGGCATCCTGCGCGATGCGGCGCCACGACTCATTCTCACCCAGGCGCGGCTTCGCGACGTCGTCGTCGCTTCGGTCGGCGAGACCGATGCTCATGTTGTTGCCGTCGACGAGGTGCCGGTCGATGCCGCCGCATCCTGGCGCGAGACGGACTTGCACGGCGATGCGATCGCCTTCCTCCAATATACGTCGGGTTCGACGTCGCAGCCGAAGGGAGTCTGCGTCACTCACCGGAACCTGGTCGCCAATGAGATCGCAATCGAAGCGGCGCTCGGCGGGACCAGGGACGACGTCTTCGTCAGCTGGCTGCCGCTCTATCACGACATGGGATTGATGGGCGGGTTGCTGAATCCGCTGTTCACGGGCTTCACGGCGGTGCTGATGTCGCCGCGCAATTTCCTCGAGCAGCCGCGACGCTGGCTCGACGCCATCCACCGCCACGGCGGCACCTGCAGCGGCGGGCCGGACTTCGCGTTCGCGCTCTGTGCGGACCGGATCTCGGACGAAGCGATCGCGCGCCTGGACCTCAGCCGATGGCGGTTCGCGTTCTCCGGCTCGGAGTTCGTGCGCCGCGCGACGCTGGATCGATTTGCCGCGCGCTTCCGGCCGGCGGGCCTCGATCCTCGCGCGCTGACGCCGTGCTACGGCCTGGCCGAGGCGACCTTGTTGGTGACGGCGGGCGACCGCGCGAGCCGGGCGGTTTGTCACACGCTCGATCCCGCGGCGCTCGCGGGTGGCCGCGTTGCGGAGGCCGGCGAGGGCACGGACCTGATGGCGTGCGGCGCCGTGGCGGACGGCCATGCCGTGCGCATCATGAGGGTCGATGCGTCCGCCGACGCCGGGACGAATGAGGTCGGCGAAATCTGGGTCGCAGGTCCGAGCGTCGCGCAGGGCTATTGGAACAATCCCGAGGCGACGCAGCAGACATTCGTCCTTCGCGATGGCGCGCGCTGGCTGCGGACGGGCGACCTCGGCTTCGTCCGCGACGGCGATCTCGTCGTCACCGGCAGGCTCAAGGATCTGCTGATCGTCCGCGGCCAGAACATCTATCCGTTCGATCTGGAGCAGGCCGTCGAGACCGAGGTGGCCTCGGTGCGGAAGGGACGTGTCGCGGCCTTCCCGGTCGAGATCGATGGCGTCGAAGGCATCGGCGTCGCCGTCGAGTTCGGCAGGGCGGTACTGCGGCGAACGCCGGCCGACGTGCTGATCAAGGCGATCGGCGATTCGGTCATGCGGCAGACGCAGGAATATCCGGCGGTGGTCGTGCTGCTGAACCCGCAAGGCATGCCGCTGACCACCAGCGGCAAGCTGCAGCGGTCCGCCTGCCGCGCCAGGTGGGCGCAGGGCACGCTCGACAGCTTCATGGTGTTCGAACGGCGACGCGAGGCGACGGACCCCTCGCCGTCACCGGAGCTTGCGACGGCGACCGAACGCCGTCTTGCGCTGATCTGGCGGGATGTGCTGCGGCGCGCGACCGTCGACCGCAACGACGACTTTTTCATGCTCGGCGGCAATTCGGTCGCGGCCGCTCAGATCGCGGCGATGGTGCGCGAGCAGTTCGGGGTCGAGCTCGCGCTGCGCGGCTTCTTCGATGCGCCGACGCTCGTCGCGCTCGCAGCGCTCATCGATGCGGCCGGCGCGGACGCGACAATGCTCCCGCCGCTGCAGCCCGCACCGGCGGGGCTGCGCGAGCTACTGTCACCCGCGCAGGAGCGGCTGTGGTTTCTCTGGAGCATGGATCCGGCCGGCACGGCCTACACCATCGCTTGCACGGTTCATTTCGACGGCCCGCTCGATCAAGCACGGCTGGTGCAGGCGCTGACCGAAATCGTCGCCCGCCACGAGACGCTGCGCACCACCTTCTCTGCCCCGGATGGCCGCGTCGTGCAGGTCATCCATGCGTCGCCGGACATTCCCGTCGCGGTCGAGGATCTGCGGCGCAGCCCGGCGGCGGAGCGCGCGTCGCGCGTCGCGGCGCGGACACGCGAGGAGCTGGCGCGGCCGTTCGATCTCGTCAATGGCCCGCTGCTGCGCGCCGTGCTGATGCAGCTCGCGGACGACCGCCACGAACTGCTGCTGTCGGCGCATCACATCGTCGCCGACGGGCTCTCGCTCGACGTGCTGCTGGCCGAGATCGCCGCGCTCTATGACGGGCTCCGGCGCGGGGCAGGGGCGCTGCCGCCGCCGTCCGCGATCCAATATGCCGACTACGCCGCATGGCAGCGGGATTGGCTCTCCGGCCCCGAGGCCGCGCAGCAGCTCTCCTACTGGCGCGAGCGGCTCGGTGATGCGGATACGCCGCTTGCATTGCCGTTCGACCGGCCGCGGCCGCCCGTACAGAGCTATCGCGGCGACACCATCCACGTGGAGATCGCGCCAGATCTGGTGCTGAGGCTCCGCGCGCTCGCCAGGGAGCATCGCGTCAGCATGTTCATGCTGCTGCTCGCCGCCTATCAGCTGCTGCTGTTCCGCTACTCCGGCCGCTCCGACCTGCGCGTCGGTGTGCCCGTCGCCGGGCGCCGCCAGGCCGAGCTGGCGTCGCTGATCGGCTGCTTCGTCAATACGCTGGTGCTGCGGGCCGACGTGACCGACGGCATGAGCTTCGCCGAGCTGCTGGCGCGGGCGAAGGAGGAGGTGATTTCCGGGCTGGCGCATCAGGATCTGCCGTTCGACCGTCTCGTCGACGCGCTGAAGCCGACTCGCTCCGGCGGCCACAATCCGCTGTTCCAGGTCAAGTTCAACTACATGGCCGCGCCTGACGGACTTGCGCTCGGCGATGGCCTGCACGCCCAGCCACGCATCGTCGATCTCGCCGGCTCGCATTTTGATCTCGCGCTCGACATCGTCGACGGCCCGACGGGCATGAATGCGAGCCTGAATTTCGCAACCGATCTGTTCGACGTGACGACGGTCGAGCGGATCGGGAACCAGCTCGTCGATTTCCTGCGGCAGATCGCGGCCGCCACCGACCGGCCGCTGCGCGACTTCGCGATCGCGCGCGGCGTCGAGCAGACCGTCGTGGCGGAGGCGACGAGCTTCCCCGCGACCGACATCCTCGATCTGATCGGTGTTGCGCTCGCGCGCCGCGATGATCGGATCGCGCTGCGCCAGGGACGGGACACCGTCAGCGCAGCCGAGCTCGTGCGCTGGTCGGACCACATCGCGGGTGTGCTCGTCGCGGCCGGCATCACGCGCGAGGCGCCGGTGGCGCTGTGGATCGAGCGGTCGCCGGCCTTCGTCGCGGCGCTGCTCGGCGTCCTCAAGGCGGGCGGCTCCGCAGTGCCGCTCGATCCGGCATGGCCGGTGGCGCGCGTCGATCGCATCCTTCGTGGCGGCGGCATCGGCACGCTGGTCGCAACCGGCGAGCACTTGGCTGCGGCGAGGGCGCTGGAGTGTCATACGCTCGACGGTGAACTGCGCGGCGATGCGTCCTCCGGCGCGTTCGATGCCCCGCGGCCGCATCCAGCGCAGACCGCCTACATCATCTACACGTCGGGCTCGACCGGTGCGCCCAAGGGCGTCGCCGTGTCGCACGGCGCGCTCGCCAACTACGTTCAGGCGCTGTTGTCCCGGCTGCAGCCGCGCGCCGGCGCCGGCATGGCGATGGTCTCGACGGTCGCCGCCGATCTCGGCCATACCGTGCTGTTTGGCGCGCTTGCGAGCGGCGTGACCTTGAATCTGCTGCCGGCCGATGCCGCCTTCGATGCGGATGCGTTTGCGCAAGCGATGCGCGACGGCGAGGTCGGCGTCCTCAAGATCGTGCCGAGCCATCTGCGCGGCCTGTTGCGGGCACGGCGCTCGGCCGACGTTCTGCCGCGCGACGTGCTGATCCTTGGCGGCGAGGCCTGCGATCCCGGCTTGATCGAAGAGGTCCGCCGGCTGCGGCCGCACTGCCGGATCGTCAATCACTACGGCCCGACCGAGACGACGGTCGGCGTGACGACCCATGAGTGGACGGACGCCGAAGCCAAAGGTGTGCTGCCGGTCGGATTGCCGCTTGCGAACCTGCGCGCCTACGTTCTCGACGATGCGTTGAATATCGTCCCGGCCGGAGTCGCCGGTGAACTCTATCTGGGCGGCGCCGGGCTGGCGCGCGGCTATCGCGGTGCGCCTGGACAGACGGCCGAGCGCTTCATTCCCGATCCGTTCGGACCTGCAGGCGAACGCCTCTACCGGACCGGCGATTTGGTGCGCTGTGATCGAGCGGGCCGGATCGTGTTCCTGGGCCGGCGCGATGATCAGGTGAAGCTGCGCGGCTACCGCGTCGAACCCGCCGAGATCAGCCGCGCCGTCTCCTCGTTGAACGGCGTCGCCGATGCCGCCGTCGTGGCGCGCGCCGTCGACGCCGAGCAGGAACGCCAGGAGCTCGTGGCTTATTGCGTCGCCGCGGCCGGCGTCGTGTTGCAGCCGGAGGCGCTGCGGCAGCAACTCTCGGCGATGCTGCCGGACTACATGGTGCCGTCGCGCATCGTCGTGCTCGAGCGGCTGCCGCTGACCGCCAATGGCAAGCTCGACCGCGCGGCGCTGCCGCAGCCGGACGATGACGCCGTGCTGTCGTATGTCGCCCCGGTCGGCGCGGTGGAGCAGGCCATCGCCGCTGTCTGGCAGGACGTGCTGGGCCGCGAGCGGATCGGCCGCAATGACAATTTCTTCGAGCTCGGCGGCGACTCCATCCTCAGCCTGCAGATCATTGCACGGCTGCGCAAGCGCGGCGTCATGCTGACGCCGAAGCAGATGTTCGCGCAGCAGACGATAGCGGCGCTGGCCGGTGTGGTTGCGACCACCTCCGCGCCGGCCATGACGCCGCCGGCAGCAGCACGCAACGCAATGAACGCCTGCGCTGCGGAGCTGCTGCCGATCCAATTGCGCTTCTTTGCCGAGGCAATCTCCAACCGCGATCACTTCAACCAGGCGGTGCTGCTGATCCCGCGGGACCGGATCGACTGGAGCGTGCTGCAGCGGGCGCTCGCTGCCGTCGTGAGGCATCACGATGCGCTTCGCATGACGTATCGGCGGATCGCGGGTGAATGGCAGGCGGTGCCGTCCGACCTGCCTGCTGCGCCTGAGCTGCTTTGGCTCCGCACGGCAGTCGAGCCGTCCGACGTCAGCGCGATCGCGTCGGGGGCGCAGGCGAGCCTGTCATTGGCATCGGGATCTCTGCTGCGCGCCGTCGGATTCGACATGCGCGACGGCAGCCAGCGGCTGCTGGTCGCCATCCATCATCTCGCCGTCGATGGCGTGTCATGGCGGATCCTGCTCGAGGACATCGCGTCGGCCTACGAACAGGCGGCGGGGCAGGAGGCCGCCGTCAGCCTGCCGCCCACGAGCTCCGCGCCGTCTTCCTGGGCGCAGCGACTGCGCGCGCATGCGGCCTCCGATCGGCTCGCAGGCGAACTGCCGTTCTGGCTCGCGTCCTCCCGCGGCAGCGAGTTGCCCTGTGACGACGCTCATGGTGGCACCGACGTCGAGGCCGACGCCGAGGAGGTCGTGCTGAACCTCGAGGCGGAGCTGACCGAACGGCTGCTCGATGCCGCGCCTGCGGCCTATCGCACGCAGGTCAACGACCTGCTGCTGGCCGCGCTGGCACGCGCGCTCTGGAGCTGGAGCGGGATCGAAGGCGTCGTGATCGAGCTGGAGGGCCACGGCCGCGAGGATGTCTTCGCGGACGTCGATCTCACGCGGACGGTGGGCTGGTTCACGAGCGCATTCCCGGTGCGTCTCGACGGCGGCAGCGAGACCGATCGTGCGCTCATCACCCGCGTCAAGGAGACGCTGCGCGCCATGCCCGATCGCGGGCTCGGCTATGGCGTCCTGCGTTATCTCGGCGCGAAAGAGCATCGCGACGCGCTGGCGGCGACGCCGAACCCGCGTATCGTCTTCAACTATCTCGGCCGCTTCGACGGCCAGCTCGGTGCGGCCGCGCCGTACCGGATCGCGGCGGAGAATCCGGGATCGATGCGGGCCGCCGACACGCCGTTGCGGGCCTGGCTCAGCATCAACGGCGAGGTGCGTGACGGGCGGCTGCGGCTCGGCTTCCGCTATGGAAGCCGGCGGTATCGGCGCGCGACCGTGGAACGGCTCGCCGAGCTCTATCGCGCGGCGCTGCATGGTCTCGTCGATCATTGCCTCCGCGGCGCCGGCGGTCTCACGCCGTCCGACGTTCCGCTCGCGGGGCTCGATCAGGCGGCGCTCGACCGGCTCTGCGCGACCGTTGACTGTCGCTCCGTCGAGGACATCTACCCGCTGTCGCCGATGCAGCAGGGCTTGCTGTTCCATGCGCTGCGCGACGGCGCTGATGACGTCTATGTCAACCAGCTCTCGATCGAGCTTCGAGGTGTGACGCCGGCGCGGTTGCGTGCGGCATGGCAGACGGCGAGTGCGCGGCATGCGGTGCTGCGGACCGGGTTCGCCTGGCAACAATTGTCCGGAGCAGCCCAGCAGATCGTCTACCGGCAGCTCGACGTGCCCGTCGTCGACGAGGATTGGCGCAGCCGTATCACGGGCGGGGCTGCGGCGGCGGAGATCGATGCGGCGCTTGCGGAGGCGGCACGGCGCGAGCGCGAACTCGGCTTCGACATTACCCGGCCGCCGCTGCAGCGGCTGCGGCTGATCCGGCTCGGCGAAGACAGGCTGTGGCTGATCTGGACGCATCATCACATCGTGATCGACGGCTGGAGCTCGGCGCGGCTGCTCGCCGATGTGCTGCAGCAGATCGGCGGCGCCGCGCCGTCGGCGGCGCAAGGCGGCTACCGCGACTACATCGCCTGGCTGCAGACGCGCGACCAGGCGGCAGCCGCTGATTTCTGGCGCGAGACGCTGCGCGATTTCGAGCCCACGCCGCTCGCCGACGCCTTGCGCGCGAGCCGCGCGATCGACGCTGCGAGCGGCCATGGCCGGCTGACGCTGCGCGTGGACGGTGATCTCGCGGCTCGCCTGCGGCGGTTCGCGACGCAGCAGCGCATCACGATGAATACGCTGCTACAGGGGACCTGGGCCCAATTGCTGCGGCAATATACCGGGCAAAGCGCGGTCTGCTTTGGCGTCACGGTCTCGGGCCGTCCGGCCGAGCTTGCCGGCGCCGAGAACATGGTCGGCCTCTTCATCAACACGCTGCCGCTGATCGATCGCGCGCATCCGCAGACCGCGACCGGCGACTGGCTGCGCACCCTTCAGGCGCAGAGCGTCGCGGCGCGCGACTATGAGTGGCTGCCGCTGCACGAGATCCAGCGTCTGGCCGGCAGGGCCGGGCAGCCGCTGTTCGACAGCCTGATGGTATTCGAGAACTATCCGATCGATCAGTCGCTCACCGCGCGCGACGGTGCCGGGCCGCAGATCGGGCGGGTCGAACACGTGACGCCGACCAACTATCCGATCGCGGTCATCGTGTTCGATGGACCCGAGGGCCTGCGCCTCGACTTCAACTACGATCGCGCGCAACTGGACGACCATGCGGTTCGCCGGGTGAGCGCGTCGTTGCGAGACTGGCTGACGCGGATTTCGGCGGATGCCACCCGTCCGACCGGCAGCCTTCGCACGGTCGACGGAGAGGCGCTGGCGTGCGTCCTGCGCTGGAGCGGAGCTGCGATCGGCGAGACGTCACCCCGACCGTTGTCGATCGGCGCGGCGCCTGGCCTCGTGGCGCAGATCGAGGCGCGGGCGAAGGCCGTCCCGGACGCGGTTGCGATCGTCTGCGGCGACCGCCGGATCAGCTACGGCGAACTGAACGCGCAGGCAAACCGGCTGGCGCGGCGACTGCGCGCGCGCGGGATCGGCGCCGATGTCGTGGTTGGACTGGCGCTGGAGCGCGATGCCGAGATGATTGTGGCGCTGCTCGCCGTGCTGAAGGCCGGCGCCGCCTACCTGCCGCTCGATCCGGACTATCCGGCCGAGCGTCTTGCCCACATGCTCGGCGACAGCGGCGCAAGACTGCTGCTCACGCAAGCCGAGCTGCAAGATCGGTTCACGCCCGCGCTGGCCGACAGCGGAGCCGAAGCCTGGCTGCTCGATCGCATCGACGATGGAGGCGACGCCGGCAACCTCGACCTCGCCATTCATCCGGAGAGCCTCGCCTACGTCATCTATACCTCGGGCTCGACCGGCCTGCCCAAGGGCGTGATGGTGCGTCACGGCGCAGTGACGAATTTTCTGGCGACGATGGCCGAGCAGCCGGGGATCGCATCGGACGACCGCGTGCTGGCATTGACCTCGCTGTCGTTCGACATCGCGGTGCTGGAGCTGTGGCTGCCGCTGACCCGGGGAGGCCGGATCGTGCTGGCCGACCGCGCCTCCGCGCACGATCCGACGGCGCTGAAGGCGATCGTGGCCAGGCACGGCGTGACCTTGATCCAGGCGACACCGTCGAGCTGGCGCATGCTGCTCGATCATGACGAGGCCGCCGCGCTGCCTCGTCGCTGTCGCGTGCTCAGCGGCGGCGAGGCGCTGGCTCCCGATCTGGCACGGCGGCTCGTCGCGCTGAGCGGCGAGGCCTGGAACATGTATGGGCCGACCGAGACCACGGTGTGGTCTGCGCGCCACCGGCTCGATGCCAATGATCCCATGCCGGTGCTCGGCGGTCCGATCGGCAATACCACGCTCTACGTGCTCGACGCCAATCTCAATCTGGCGCCGCCCGGCGTGGCCGGCGAACTGTTCATCGGCGGCGAGGGACTGGCGCGCGGCTATTGGAAGCGGCCCGGGCTCAGCGCGGAACGGTTCATCCCGGATCCGTTCGGCGGCCCCGGTGCACGGCTGTACCGGACCGGCGACCTGGCGCGCTGGCGTGCCGATGGCGCGCTCGACTATGTCGGCCGCGCCGATCACCAGGTCAAGATACGGGGGCATCGCATCGAGCTCGGCGAGATCGAGGCGCGGCTGCGCGCGCTGCCCGGCGTCCGCGACAGCGTCGTGGTCGCGCAGGATGTCGGTGGCGGTAGCAACCTGATCGGCTATGTCGGCAGTGAGTGCGCGCTCGATGGCGGCGAGCTGCGCGCGGCGCTCGCGACGGCGCTGCCGGACTACATGGTGCCGTTGCGCGTCATCGTGCTGCCGCGGCTGCCGCTGACGCCGAACGGCAAGGTCGACCGCAAGGCGCTGCCGCTGGCCTCACAAGGCGAAGCGGGGGCCGACTATCAAGCTCCGGTCGGCGAGATCGAGATCACGCTGGCCGGCATCTGGGCGGAGCTGCTCGGCCTCGACCGCGTCGGGCGGGGCGATCACTTCTTCAATCTCGGCGGCCACTCTCTGCTGGCGGTACGGCTGCTCAGCCGTGTCGCGCAGGAGTTCGGCACATCGATGCGATTGTCCGAGCTGTTCGCTCATCCGGAATTGGCGGAGTTCGCGCGCGTCCTCTCCATCAGACTGATCGAGCAGCAGTTCGCCGAAGGTGAACTTGAGGACCTGATGACAGCGGAGCTATCATGAGCGGACAATCAGGACAGCCTCTTCTGCACAACCTCGATCCGGAGGCGCTGCGCCGGTTGGCATCGCGCGCGCGACAGCGCGGCCGCAATGTCCCCAGACGCGATACAAACACGATCCCGATCGCCGATCGCGGGGGCTCGCTGCCGCTCTCCTTCGCGCAGCAGCAGCTCTGGCTGCTGGCCCAGCTCGAGAATGGAAGTACCAACTATCACATCGATGTGGCGCTGCGGCTGCGCGGCCGGCTCGACATCGGCGCATGGCGCCGCAGCCTCGACCGGCTGTTCTCCCGCCACGAGGCGCTGCGGACGGTCTTCGTCGCCGAGCAGGGCGAGCCGCGGGTCGCGCTGTTGCCGCCGGACACCAGCCTGCCGCTGGAGGTGCACGATCTTCGCGGGCGGCCGGACCGCGAAACGCGGCTGGCCGATCTGCTGAATGAGTGTACGCGCGCGCCGTTCGATCTTGCGCGGGGTCCATTGATCCGCAGCCATTTGATCGACCTGGGCGATGATGATCATGTCCTTCTGCTCAGCCAGCATCACATCATCTCCGACGGATGGTCGATGGGCGTCATCGTCCGCGAGCTCTCGGCGCTGTATGCCGCCTTCGTTGCAGGCGGCAATGATCCGTTGCCGCCGCTGGCGATTCAGTATCCGGACTATGCAGCATGGCAGCGCCATTCGCTGACGGCAGATCGGCTGCAGCGGCAGCTCGATCATTGGACCGCCGTGCTGCGCGACGCGCCGTCCTTGCTGGCACTGCCGACGGACCGGGCGCGATCTGCACCGCGATCCAACGCCGGCGCCGCGGTGCCTGTCGAGATCGACGACGGTCTTTCGGCCGATATCAGGCAATTGAGCATCGCGCTCGGCGCCACCCCGTTCGTCATCGTGCTGGCCGCCTGGGCCCTCGTGCTGTCGCGGCTGGCCGGCCAGCAGGATCTCGTCATCGGCACGCCGACCGCCAATCGGATGCGTTCGGAGCTCGAAGGCCTGGCCGGCTTCTTCGTCAACATGCTGGCGCTGCGGCTCGACCTCTCGGGCGGTCCTGCTGTGGCCGAGCTGATCGAGCGGGTGAAGACGGCCGTCCTTGCGGCGCAGGATCATCAGGACCTGCCGTTCGAGCATCTTGTCGAGGCGCTCCAGCCCCCGCGGCATCCGGAATACACGCCCGTGTTCCAGGTGGTGTTCGCATGGCAGAGCAATGATATCGGCTCATTGGCGCTGCCCGGCCTGGCGGTCGAGCGCCTTGCGACCGAGCAGCACAAGATCAAGTTCGATCTCGAGCTCGATCTCAGTGAGAGCGGTGGACGCATCTCCGGCAAGATCAACTACGCGACGGCGCTGTTCGACGCCGAGACCGTGCAGCGCTATCGCACCTATCTGCTGGCGGTGCTGCGCGCCATGGTCGCCGACACCAGCCAGCCGGTCGATCGCATCGAGCTGCTGCCAGCCGAGGAACGTGCGCTGCTGCTGGATGACTGGAATCGCACGCGCTCGTTCACGCCGCCTGACTGCTGCATTCAGGATCTCGTTGCCGAGCAGGCGCGCCGCCGGCCGTCGGCGGTGGCGCTGGTCCATGACGAGCTCAACCTGACCTATCGCGAGCTCGAGCTGCGCGCCAATCGCCTCGCGCATCATCTCGTCGCGCTGGGCGCTGGTCCGGACCGGCTGATCGCGATCTGTCAGCAGCGCGGCATCGATGCGATCGTCAGCGTGCTCGCGGTCCTCAAAGCGGGAGCGGCCTATCTGCCGCTGGACCCCACCTATCCGCCGCAGCGGCTGCGCGAGACCGTGACCGATGCCCGGCCGACGCTGCTGCTCTGTGACGGCGCGAGCGCCAGTACGCTCGGCAGCGTGGCATGTCCGGTCGTGGATGTGGAGAGCGATGCGCCGGCCTGGAGCGGGCTGCCGGAGGGCGCACCGGATGTTGTTGCCCGTGGCCTGACGCCGCGCAGCCTCGCCTATGTCATCTATACCTCGGGCTCGACCGGACAGCCGAAGGGCGTGATGATCGAGCACCACGGCCTGGTCAATCTCGCGCAGGCCCAGATCGGGCTGTTCGACACCGGTCCGCACAGCCGGATCGCGCAATTCGCCTCCTTCAGCTTCGACGCGAGCGTGTGGGACATCGTCATGGCGCTTTGCGCCGGCGCCGAACTGCATCTGCTCGGAAGCCGCGAGCACCGCGATGCGGCGGAGCTGGTGAACTATCTCGCCGAACATCGCATCACCCATGCCACGTTGCCGCCGGCGATGCTGCAGGGCCGCTCGGACCTCGCGCGGCTCTCCGGGCTCGACGTGCTCGTTCTCGCTGGCGAGTTGCCAAAGCCGGAGCTGTTCGAGGCCCTGCCGTCGGAGATCGCGGTCTTCAACGCCTACGGCCCGACGGAAATAACCGTCTGCGCCACCGCATGGCGCCGTCCGCCCGGCTTCGCCGGCGGTGTCGTCCCAATCGGTCGCCCGATCGCCAACGCGCGGATCTATCTGCTCGACGCCCAGGGCATGCCGGTGCCGCGCGGTGCCGTCGGCGAGATCTGGATCGGCGGGGCAGGGGTTGCCCGCGGCTATCTCAACCGTCCCGATTTGTCGGCGCAGCGTTTTGCCGTGGATCCGTTCGGGCTGTCGTCCGACGCGCGGATGTATCGAACCGGTGACCTCGGCCGCCATCTCGCCGACGGCAATATCGAATTCCTGGGCCGCAACGACCACCAGGTGAAGATCCGCGGCTTCCGCATCGAGCTCGGGGAGATCGAGCATCGGCTGAATGCGCAGGCCGGAGTGCGGGACTCGGCGGTGCTGGCGCGGCGCGATGCGCAGGGCGATCTCAGGCTGATCGCCTATGTGGTGCCGGCGGACGATGCAGGTGATCCCAGCGCATGGGCTGCGCGCCTGCGCACGCAATTGCAGACGTGCCTGCCGGACTACATGGTTCCCTCGGCGATCGTTCGCCTCGATGCGTTTCCGCTGACACCCAACGGCAAGGTCGACCGGCAGGCACTGCCGGCGCCGGACGACGAGGCGTTCGGCCGTGGCGCCTATGATCCGCCCCACGGCGAAATCGAGCAGGCCCTCGCTGCTATCTGGCGCGAGCTGCTGGGCATTGAGCGCGTCGGTCGCAACGATCATTTCTTCGAGCTCGGCGGCCATTCGCTGCTCGTCGTCCGCATGATGGACCGGCTGAAGCGCCATGCGCTGACGATCGATGCGCAGATGGTGTTCGCCAAGCCAGTGCTGCGCGATCTCGCGGCCAGCCTGCGGCAAAGCGAGGAGACCGCAATTCCTGACAACCCGATCACGGCGCAGAGCCCGGTCATCACGCCGGACATGCTGCCGCTGATCGCGCTGGGCCAGGACGAGATCGACCGCGTGGTGGGCCGTGCGCCGGGCGGCGTCGCCAACGTCCAGGACATCTACGCGCTGTCGCCGTTGCAGGAGGGAATCCTATTCCATCATCTGCTCGCGACCGAGGGCGACCCCTACGTGCTGGTCGCGCAGATGGCATTTGCGGGCCGTGATCTGCTGGATCGCTATCTTGCGGCCGTTCAGGACGTGATCGACCGGCATGACGTCCTGCGGACGTCGTTCCTCTGGGATGGGCTGTCGGTGCCGGCGCAGGTGGTCTGGCGCCAGGCACCGCTAAGCGTCACCGAAGTTGAGCTCGAAGGCAACGAGCCGGCCCAGGTCGAACTGGCGCGCCGCTTCGATCCGAGGTCCTGCCGGCTCGACCTGACCCAGGCGCCATTGCTGCGTCTCATTGTCGCCCGCGACCCACGAAATGATCGCCTGCTGCTGCTGGTCCTGCTGCATCACATGGTCGGCGACCATACCACTCTGCAGGCGCTGCACGAGGAAGTGCAACTGATCCTGGCGGGCCGCCGCAGCGCTCTCCCTCCACCGATTCCGTTCCGCAACCTCGTGGCCGAGACCCGCAAGGCCGGAGGGCAGGATGCGCAGCAGCGCTTCTTCCGCAGCATGCTCGGCGACATCGATGCGCCGACGGCACCATTCGGATTGATGGAGGTCCGCAGCAACGGCGACGGCGCGCGCGAGGCAAGGCTGCCCGTGCCGGCTACGCTCGACGCGCGGCTGCGCGCGCAGGCGCGGCGCCTTGGCGCGAGCCTCGCCAGCCTCTGTCATGTCGCCTGGGGCCAGGTGCTGGCGCGCAGCAGCGGACGTGATCAGGTCGTGTTCGGCACCGTGCTGCTCGGCCGCATGCAGGCCGGCCACGATACCGGCCGCAGCCTGGGCCTGTTCATCAACACGCTGCCGTTGCGGCTCGATCTCGACGGCACGTCCGTTGAGGAAAGCGTTCGCGCAGCGCACGGGCGGCTGGCGGAGCTGATGGCGCATGAGCATGCCTCGCTGGCAATGGCCCAGCGCTGCAGCGGCGTCGCGCCGCCGACGCCGCTGTTCTCTGCGATCCTGAACTATCGGCACGGCAGGAGACAGGATGCGCGGACAGATGCAGAGTCCCTGCAAGGCGTCGAATGGCTCGGTGGCGAGGAGCGTACCAATTATCCGCTGATGCTGGCGGTAGACGACGACGGCCATGGGCTTCACCTGACGGTCCAGGCCGTGGCGCCGGTCGCGCCCGAGCGGGTCGGCGCGATGATGCAGCACTCGCTCGAGCAGCTGGCGCTTGCGCTGGAAGCGGCGCCGCACACGCCGGTGCGCCGGATCGACGTCGTTCCAGTGGATGATCGCGCGAGGCTGCTGCGGGCCTGGAACGCGACGGCGACCAACGATGCAAATGTGCTCTGCGTGCACCGGCAGTTCGAGGCCCATGTGGCGCGAGCTCCCGATGCGGTCGCACTGGTGCATGGGCAGGAGATGATCAGCTACGGCGCGCTGAATGCACGGGCGAACCGGCTGGCGCGGCGGCTCCGGGATCGTGGTGTCGGGCCGGACGTGGTGGTCGGGCTGGCGCTGGAGCGCGGCGTCACGATGATGGTGGCGCTGCTCGCGGTGCTCAAGGCGGGCGCGGCCTATCTGCCGCTCGATCCGGACTATCCGTCCGAGCGTCTCACGCACATGCTGAACGACAGCGGCGCCAAACTGCTGCTGACACAGGCCACGCTGCATGACCGGTTCGCGCCGGTGCTGGCCCGGAGCGATGCCGAGGCCTGGCTGCTCGACGTGGCGGCCGGCGATGGCCTCGGCCAGACCGATGATCTTTCCGTCGATGGGCATGCGGAGAGCCTCGCCTACGTCATCTACACTTCCGGCTCGACCGGGCTGCCCAAGGGCGTGATGGTGCGCCACGCTGCGGTGACGAACTTCCTGGCGACGATGGCCGAACAGCCGGGCATCGCGGCCGACGACCGCGTGCTGGCGCTGACCTCGTTGTCCTTCGACATCGCCGTGCTGGAGCTGTGGCTGCCGCTGACCCATGGCGCCCGGATCGTGCTCGCCGACCGCGCCGCGGCCCATGATCCGGCGGCGCTCAAGGCGCTGGTCGCACGGCACGGCGTGACCATGATCCAGGCGACGCCGTCGAGCTGGCGCATGCTGCTCGAGCACGATGCGGCCAATACCAGCGAAACCGCTCCATGGCTGCCGAAAGGCTGCCGCCTGCTGAGCGGCGGGGAGGCGCTGGCCTCGGATCTGGCGCGGCGGCTCAGCGCGCTGAGCAGCGACGTCTGGAACCTGTATGGGCCGACCGAGACGACGGTATGGTCGGCGCGTCACCGCCTCGATGCGACGAATCCGGTGCCGTTGCTCGGCAGCCCGATCGGCAACACCCGGCTGTACGTCCTCGACGGCGAACTCAACCTTGCGCCGGTGGGCGTCACCGGCGAGCTCTTCATCGGCGGTGACGGACTCGCGCGCGGCTATTGGAAACGCGCTGCGCTGAGTGCCGAGCGCTTCATTCCGGATCCGTTCGGCAGCGACGGCGCGCGGCTGTACCGGACCGGCGACCTCGCGCGCTGGCGAGCCGACGGTGTGCTCGACTATGTCGGCCGCGCCGATCATCAGGTGAAGATCCGCGGACATCGGATCGAGCTCGGCGAGATCGAGGTGCGGCTGCGGGAGCTGCCGGGCGTGCGCGACAGCGTCGTCGTCGCGCAGGAGCTCGGCGGCGGCCGTCAATTGGTCGGTTATGTCAGCAGCGAGGCCTCGCTCGATGGCAGTGACCTCCGCGCCGCGCTAGCAACGGCGCTGCCGGACTACATGGTGCCGTCGCGCGTGATCGTGCTGCCGGAGCTGCCGCTGACCCCGAACGGCAAGATCGACCGCAAGGCGCTGCCGCGGCCGGATGCGACGCTGCCGCGTGCGCGGCGCGTCGGCCCGCGCAATCCGACCGAGGCGGCGCTCGCGACGATCTGGGCCGAGCTGCTGCACAGGCCGGAGGTCGGCGTCACCGACAACTTCTTCGAGCTCGGCGGCGACTCGCTGGTGGCCGTCCAGCTCGTTGGCCGCATCAAGCGCGATCTTGCGCGGGAGCTGCCGCTGAAGCGGTTGTTCGAGCTGACCACGGTCGAGGCCATGGCGTCCGCGCTCGCCGCGGAACCGCCGACGAGCAGGCGCAGCGACGACATCGCCGCCATGTTCGATCTGCTTGAGGAAGTCGAGTTCGCCAATGAATGATCAATCCGGACTTCAGACCCAGCAGCTCAGCGAGATCGCGCGCCGGTTGGCGCGGCTCGATGCGCCGAAGCAGCGCGCCTTCCTGACGCAGTTGGCGGCCAAGGGCATCGATCTGTCGATTTTGCCGATCGCGCGCCAGCATCTGCAGCGCGCGCCGTTGTCGTTCGCGCAGGCCCGCCTCTGGTTCCTGTGGCGGATGGATCCGGACGCCTCCGCCTACAACATGCCGGTCGCGATCCGCTTGCGGGGCCGTCTCGACGCCGCTGCGCTTCAGAAGGCGCTCGACGGACTCGTCATGCGCCATGCCGCGCTCCGCACCACGTTCCGGCAGGACGGCGGCGAGCCGGAGCAGATCGTAGGCCAGCCGGCGCCGGTCGCGCTTCGCCGTATCGAGATTGCGGGCGACGATCGCGAGCAGCAGGCGCGCCGGCTGCTGTGTGAGCAAGCGGCGCTGCCGTTCGATCTCGAATCCGGGCCGCTGCTGCGCGCGGCGCTGCTCGGACTCGGCGAGCACGAGCATATCCTCTCGGTCACGCTGCACCACATCGTCGCCGATGGCTGGTCGATGCAGGTCCTTACCGAGGAGTTCTGGCAGCTCTATCGCGCTGCCGTCCGCGGCGAGACCGCCTCACTGCCGGCGCTCGAGATCGACTACGCCGATTTCGCCGCCTGGCAGCGACTGTGGCTCGGTGCCGTGGAGGAAGAGCGGCAGCTCCGGTACTGGACCGACCGGCTGCACGACACGGCCATGCTGCAACTGCCGTTCGATCGCCCCCGATCGGCCCAGACCGACCAATCCGGCGATGCCATACGCCTGTCGCTCGGCGCCGAGCTTTCCGATCGTCTGCGCGGGCTGGCCCGACAGCATCACACAACGCTGTTCGTCGTGCTGCTCGCGGCGCTGAAGCTGGTGCTCTATCGCTACAGTGGGCAGGGCGACATCTGCGTCGGCGTTCCGCTCGCCAATCGCGACCGGTCGGAAACGCGGCGGCTGATCGGGCTGCTGGTCAACATCCAGGTGCTGCGCACGCGCATCGACAGCCGGAGCACGATCGCCGACGTCATTCACGCCCTGCGCGAGGCCTCGCTCGAGGCCAGGGATCATCAGGATCTTCCGTTCGAGCGGCTGCTGGACGTGCTGCAGCCGCAGCGCAGCCAGAGCCAGACGCCCCTGTTCCAGGTGCTCTACAACCATCAGCATCGGCGCGAGCCGGCACATGCGCCGGCTGCGTCCGAATTGCAGATCGAGACGATCGCGGCAGAGATCGAGACGGTGAAATTCGATCTCGCTCTCGACAGCGAGGAAGCGCCGTCGGGAGACGTCTCGGCGCTGTTCTCCTTTGCCACCGCGCTGTTCGACCGGTCGACCATCGCACGGCTCGCCGGGCATTGGCTGACGATCCTGCGGGCAACGGTTGCGGATCCCATGCAGCGGATCGCGGCGCTGGAGCTGTTGTCGGACCGGCAGTGCGACGACGTCAGGCAGTGGAATGCCTGCGCGCCCGCACTCGCGGGGTTCCAGCCGGTGCACCGGATGCTCGCGCGGCACGCAAAGGAGAGGCCGGGCGCGACAGCTCTGGTATTCGGGACCGAGACGATCACCTATCAGGCGCTCGATCGCCACGCCAACGCGATCGCGCAGCATCTGTTGGCGCTCGGCGTTCGTCCCGGCAATCTCGTCGGACTCTCGATGCAGCGCTCGCCCGATCTCGTCGCAAGTCTTATTGCCGTCCTGAAGGCCGGCGCGGCCTATCTGCCGCTCGATCCCGATCATCCGCCGGCGCGGCTCGCCGCCACCGTTCGGGATGCCGGCGCGCGCGTCGTGCTTGTCGATGCGGCGGGACGATCGCAATGGCCGCCGATGCCGGGCATCGCGGTCGTCGATCTCACCGCGATGCCGGCCGAGACGACGGCGACCGACCCGACGGTCGATGTCCATCCGCAGAGCCTTGCCTATGTGATTTATACGTCCGGCTCCACCGGCGTGCCGAAGGGCGTCGCGGTCGCGCACGGACCGTTCGCGATGCATTGCGACGCCACCGCAGGTCTCTACGAGATGGACCGGCAGTCGCGCGAGCTGCACTTCCTCTCCTTCACCTTCGACGGCGCGCATGAGCGGTTGTGGACCGCGCTGAGCTGCGGCGCGACCTTGGTGATGCGTGACGCCGATCTCTGGTCGGCGGAGAAGACGCTCGACGTGATGGGCGCGGAGCGCGTGACCAATGCCGGCTTTCCGCCGGCCTATCTGCAGCAACTCGCCGACTTCGCGGCGTGGCGCGGCGATCCGCCGCCCGTGTCGCTGTATTCGTTCGGCGGCGAGGCCATGCCCAAATCGGGCTTCGACAAGGTCAGGCAGGCGCTGCGGCCGCGCAAGCTGATCAACGGCTATGGTCCGACGGAGACAGTGGTCACGCCGCTGGTCTGGAAGGTCGACGTCGATGCCGAGATCGACTGCGCCTATGCGCCGATCGGCCGTCCGGTCGGCCGGCGCTCGGCCTATGTTCTCGACGGCGATCTCAACATCGTTCCGGTCGGCGTCACCGGCGAGCTTCACATCGGCGGCGAGGGGCTCGCGGCCGGCTATTGGAATCGGCCGGCGTTGACGGCGGAGCGCTTCATCCCCGATCCGTTCGGCGCACCGGGCACGCGGCTGTATCGCACCGGCGATCTGGCGCGCTGGCGCGCCGATGGCGTCATCGACTATGTCGGCCGGTCCGACCACCAGCTCAAGATCCGCGGCTTCCGCATCGAGCCGGGCGAGGTCGAGGCGCGGCTGACGCGGCAGGCGGGTGTTCAGTCGGCGGTGGTGGTGGCACGCGAGATCGGCGGACGCCAGCAGCTCATCGGCTACGCCTGCGGCGAGGATGGCCTCGACGAGACCGGGCTGCGCGCGGCGTTGTCCGAGGAACTGCCGGACTACATGGTTCCGGCGCGCATCGTACTGATGTCGCGGATGCCGCTCACGGCGCATGGCAAGGTCGATCGCGACGCCTTGCCGGCGCCCGAGCAGTTGTCTGCTGAGGCCGACTACGTCGCACCGCAATCCCCGGCTGAGCTGGAGCTGGCGGCGATCTGGGCTGAATTGCTCGGCCATTCGCGGGTCGGGCTGACCGATAACTTCTTTGAGCTCGGCGGCGATTCCATCATTTCATTGCAGGTGGTCGGACGTGCGCGCCAGCGCGGGCTTGCCATCGAGCCGCGCGACCTGTTCCGGCATCAGACGCTGCAAGGGCTGGCGCAGGTCGCGCGCCGCGATCGGGCGGCGGTCGTCTTCGCCGAGCCGCTCGCGCGCGATGGTGATCCGGTGCCGCTGTTGCCGATCCAGCGCCGCTTCTTTGCCGAGGACGCTGGCGAACGGCATCACTGGAATCAGGCGTTGATGCTGGTGCCGTCGGCACGGCTCGACTGGCGGGTGTTGGCGCCGGCGGTCGAGGCCGTGGTGGCGCATCACGAGTCCCTGCGACTGCAATTCCTCCAGAGCGACGGCGCTTGGCAGGCGAGATATGGCGCGATGCCGGCGAGCGCCGATCTGCTCTGGACCCGCGCTGTTCAGGATGCGGCGGAGATCACCTCGGTTGCCGCCGCCGCGCAGGCAAGCCTGTCCCTGCAGGGGCCGTTGCTGCGCTTCGTCGGCATGGACGTCGCGGACGGCAGCCAGAGGCTTCTCATCGTCGTGCATCACCTCGTCGTCGACGGCGTATCCTGGCGTGTGCTGCTCGAAGACATCATGTCGGCGCATCGACAGGCGGCGCAGGGCGCGGTTGCGATTGCGTTGCCCCCCAAGAGCCAGTCCATGGCGTCGTGGAGCAGGAGGCTTGAAGACTACGCGGCGAGCGAGGAGCTGGCCGATCAGCTCGACTATTGGAGACAGCGCAGTGCCGCCGGCGGCCTGCCATGCGACGACGATCACGGTGAGACCGATCGTGTCGCCGATGGCGAAGACGTCGTCGTGTCGTTCGATGCCGACATGACCGGGCAACTGCTCAAGCAGGCGCCCGCTGCCTACAGGACCCAGGTCAATGATCTGCTGTTGGCGGCGCTGGCCCGCGCCGTCAACCGCTGGTGCGGACTCGATGAATGCCTGGTCGAGCTCGAAGGCCATGGCCGTGAGGATCTGTTCGAAGGCATCGACCTGTCGCGCACGGTCGGCTGGTTCACGACTGCATTTCCGCTTCGCCTCTCCGGTGGCGCGGGCGACGATGCCACGCTCATCAAGTCGATCAAGGAGGAATTACGGACCATCCCGGCGCGTGGGCTCGGCTATGGCGTGCTGCGCTACTGCGGCAGCCCTGAGCAGCGCGCCGCCCTGGCGGGCGGAGCCGAGCCGCGGATCGTCTTCAACTATCTCGGCCAGTTCGGCGCCGGCCCTGACCCTGCCTTCGCGCTCGCGCCGGAAGGCGCGGGGCCGTCACGCAGCGCCAGCGCGCCGCTCGGGCGCTGGCTCAGCATCAACGGCCAGGTGCTCGACGGCCAGCTGAGGCTGACATTCAGCTTCGGCCGCCGACGCTATCGCCGCGCGAGGATCGAGCGGCTGGCCGCGTGCTATTCCGCGGCGCTGCGCGAACTCCTCGCGCATTGCACGAGCGGCGTACATGGCCTCACGCCGTCGGACGTTCCGCTGTCGGGCCTCAGCCAGCCGGAGCTCGACCTGCTCGGAGCCTCGCGCGATTGGCGCGATATCGAGGACATCTATCCGCTGTCGCCGATGCAGCAGGGCATGCTGTTCCACGCGCTGCGCGATGGTGACAGCGGCAACTATGTCAGTCAGATCGCCGTCGACGTCAGCGGCGCCGATGCGGCGCGTTTACGCGCGGCGTGGCAGGCGGTGACGGCGAGACACGCGGTGCTGCGGACCGCGTTCGTGTGGAAAGAATTGTCGGGCGCACCGCAGCAGGTCGTCCATCGGCAGGCTCCTGTTCCCTTCGTCGAGGAGGATTGGCGCGACCGTGTGGACTCGATGGATCAGGCCGCGCGTGACGCGGCGCTGGCCGAGGTGGCGGCAGCCGAATGGCGCGCCGGTTTCGACCTGTCACGGCTGCCGCTGCAGCGGGTCCGTCTCATCGATCTCGACGGCGGCGTTTTCCGCCTGATCTGGACCCATCATCACATCCTGCTCGACGGCTGGAGCGCAGCAAGGCTCATCGGCGAGATCATGCAGCATGTCGGCGGCGCGTCGCTGGGCGCACCGCGCGGCCGCTATCGTGATTACATTGCCTGGCTGCAGCGACAGGATCGCGAGGCGTCGGGCATGTTCTGGTCGCGCTCGCTCTCGACGCTCGGCGAGCCGAGCCTGCTGGCCGATGCGCTGGGCGGGCCGGCCGCACCTGCCGACGGCCATGCCTCGATCGATCTCGTGATCGATGCGGTGGAGACCGAGCGGCTGCAGGTCGCGGCACGGCGCGAGCGGGTGACGTTGAACACGCTTCTGCAGGGGGCGTGGGGCCAGTTGCTGCGGCGCTTGACCGGCCAGGATGTCGTCTGCTTCGGCGCCACGATCTCCGGCCGGCCGCCCGAGATCGCGGGCGTGGAAGAGGCGGTCGGCCTGTTCATCAACACCGTGCCCGTGCTCGAGGACGCGAGACCTCAAACGCCGGTTGGCGAGTGGCTGCGCAGCTTGCAGGATCGCAACGTCGACCTGCGTGAGCACGGCTGGATGCCGCTCCACGAGATCCAGCGCCTTGCCGGGCGCGGCGGCAGGCCGCTGTTCGACACCATCTTCGTGTTCGAGAACTATCCGGTCGACGCGGCGCTGCGCGATCAGGCCGGCGGGGGGCCGCGCGCCAGCCGCGCCGAGCAGATCTCGATCACCAACTATGCGCTGACGGTCGCGGTGTTCGTGACCGACGCCGGCATCCGGCTCGGCTTCCGTTACGATCGCAGCCGGTTCGACCAGGTGCAGATCGAGCGGATACAGGCGGCGTTCGCCTGTCTGCTCGGGCGCATCGCCGACGACAGCAGCCGCCCGGTCGCGGAGCTGCATGGCTTGGATGCCGCCGCTTTGCAACGGGTGCTCGGCTGGAGCTCGGGACCCACCGCGCCGACGGTGAAGGACGGCTTCGTCGACGTCGTGACGCAGATCGAACAGCAGGTCGCACGGTCGCCTGCGGCCATGGCCGTGATCTCCGATCAGGAGAGGATCAGCTACGCCGAACTGAATGCGCGGGCGAACCGACTGGCGCGACAGATCACGCAGGCCGGCGTCGCTCTGGATGCCCCGGTCGGCTTGGCATTCGAGCGCAGCGCCGACCTGGTCGTGGCTGTGTTGGCCGCTCTGAAGGCCGGGGCCGGCTACCTGCCGCTCGATCCGGATTATCCCAGCCAGCGGCTCGCGGCGATGCTGGGCGACAGCGGCGCGCGGCTGGTGCTGACGCAGCCGCAGTTGCGTGATCGGCTGATGGAGATCACGGCAGGGGCGGGCGCCGAGTTGATCGCCGTCGGCGACAGACGCGCCTCGCAGGACACGGGCACCGGCAGCTTGGATCTCCAGAGTCCGACCCACGCCGAGAGCCTCGCCTATGTGATCTACACGTCCGGCTCGACCGGCGTGCCTAAGGGCGTGGCCTGCACGCGTGGCGCGCTGGCAGCGCGGCTCGCCTGGATGCAGCGGGAGTACGGGCTCGATCCCGGCGAAACGCTGTTGCAGAAGACGCCGTTCAGCTTCGACGTCGCGGTGTGGGAAATCCTGTGGCCGTTGACGGTCGGTGCGCGGCTTGCGATCGCGGCGCCGGGGGCCCATCGCGAGCCGAAGCGGCTGGTCGATGCGGTCACTGCGCATGGCGTGACCACGCTGCATTTCGTGCCGCAGATGCTCGCGCAATTCGTGGCTGAGCCGGAGGCTCAGCGATGCGTGACGTTGAAGCGCCTGTTCTCCGGTGGCGAGGCCCTGCCGGTCCCGCTGAAGGACCAAGTCTACGCGGTATTCCCAGCAATCCGGTTCGACAACCGCTATGGGCCGACCGAAGCGCTGATCAATGCCAGCTTCTGGAACTGCCGCACGGCGAGTGGGGCGCGCGTGCCGATCGGCTTTCCGATTCCAGGCACGATCCTGCGCATTCTCGACACCGACCTCAATCCGGTCGCCGAGGGTACGACGGGCGAACTCCATATCGGCGGGGACGGGCTGGCGCGCGGCTATCTCGGGCGCGCCGGGCTGACGGCCGAGCGCTTCATCCCCGATCCGTTCGGACCTCCCGGTGCCCGGCTGTACCGGAGCGGCGACCTGGCGCGCTGGCGCAGCGACGGCGCCATCGACTATGTCGGCCGGGCCGATCACCAGGTGAAGGTTCGCGGCTTCCGCATCGAGCTCGGCGAGATCGAGGCGCGGCTGCTGCAGCAGCCATCGGTCACTGCGGCCGTCGTCATCGCGAGGGAGTTCGGGGCTGGCCGGCAACTGGTCGGCTATGTCTGCGGTGACGGCACGCTCGATGGCGAGGTGCTGCGCGACGCGTTGTCCGCGACGTTGCCGGACTACATGGTGCCGGCGCGGATCGTGGTCCTCGACCGCCTGCCGCTGATGGTGAATGGCAAGGTCGATCGCAACGCGCTGCCGGCGCCGGAGGCGCCCGCTGCAACGATGCGGATTGCGCCGCGGACGACGGCCGAGGCTGCGTTGGCAACCATCTGGGCCGAGCTGCTGCATCAGCCCGATGTCGGCATGACCGACAATTTCTTCGAGCTCGGCGGCGATTCCATCATCTCGCTGCAGATGGTCAGTCGTGCGCGGCGGGCCGGCCTTCTGATCGAGCCACGAGATGTGTTCAAGCATCAGACGCTGGAAGCCCTGGCGCGCGACGCGCGGCAGGTCGTCCGGCTGGAGACGACGGCGGAGCAGGGTCTCCTCTCCGGGCCACTCCCGTTGCTGCCGATTCAGCTCCGTTTCTTCGAGCAGGAGCTGGAGGCGCCCGATCACTGGAACCAGGCCTTGCTGCTGCGGCCGCAGCAGCGGCTCGACTGGGACGTGCTGCGGCGCGCGGCAGTGGCCGTCGTCACTCATCACGATGCGCTGAGACTGCGCTTCGAACGCATCGACGGCATCTGGCGCGCCGAGCACGGGCCGGCGCCGGCGGTCTCCGACCTGTTTCGGTCGTGCGAGCTGGCCGATGGCGAGGCGGTCACCGCGCTCGCCGCTGAGGTCCAGGCGAGCCTTTCGCTCGCGGAGGGACGTCTGGTGCGGCTGGTCGGCATCGATCTGCCGGAGGGCGGGCAGCGCCTCCTGATCGTGATTCATCACCTCGTGACCGACGGCGTGTCGTGGCGTGTGCTGCTGGAGGATCTCGCGGCTGCCTATGAGCAGCTCATGCGTAGACAAGAGGCGACGCTGCCGCCCAAGACGCACGCCTATGCCCAATGGGGCGCAGCGCTGCGCGCGCACGCGGCCTCGGATGTGCCGGCTGCAGAGTGGGATCATTGGTCCGGTCTCCGGCAGACGGAGGACGTGCCGTGCGATTTCGATCATGCGGATCGGGATACGATTGCGGACGCCGACGACGTACCGCTCGCGATCGACGCCGAGCTGACCGCGCGTCTGCTGGGCACGGCGCACGGGGCGTACAGAACCCAGGTCAATGATCTGCTGCTGTCGGCGCTCGCGCGTGCGCTGTGGCTGTGGTCGGGCCGGGAGATCATGGCAATCGAACTCGAGGGTCACGGCCGCGAGGATCTCGGTGGCGGGCTCGACCTGTCGCGAACCATCGGCTGGTTCACGACCGCGTTTCCGGTACGACTGGCGGCTGGATCGCAGCCGCCTGCGGTGCTGATCAAGACGACCAAGGAGATGCTGCGGTCCGTCCCCAGCCGGGGACTTGGCTACGGTGTCCTGCGCTACCTGGGGTCTGATGCCCAGCGCGCGGCGCTGACGACGGGCGTGCAGCCGCGCATCGGGTTCAATTATCTCGGACAGGTCGATGGCAGCGCGGACGAGACGGCGCTGTTCTCGATCGCGCCCGAGAGCGCCGGCCTGTCGCGCGCCGCATCGAGCCCGTTGCGCCACCATATCGCGATCAATGCGAGGGTGCTCGACGGTCGTCTGGAGCTGTCGTTCGGCTTCAGCGGGAAGCGTCAGCGTCGCGAAACGATTGCGCGCCTGGCGGACTGTTTTGAGGCGGCGCTGCGTGAGCTGGTCGATCACTGCACGAGCGGCGTCCATGGCGTGACGCCGTCCGATGTGCCGTTGTCGAAGCTGAGCCAGGCCGAGCTCGATGCGCTGGCGCTGGATTGGCGCGGGGTCGAGGACATCTATCCGTTGTCGCCGATGCAGCAGGGCATGCTGTTCCACGCGTTGCACGACGACGGCACCGGGGTCTACGTCAACCAGGTTGCCGCCGAGACCCGCGGTCTCGACGCCGGCAAGCTGCAAGCCGCGTGGCAGGCGGTCAGCAATCGCCATACCGTGCTTCGCACCGGTTTCCTGTGGCGTGAATTGCCGGGACCACCGCAGCAGGTCGTCCATCGCAGTGCCGACGTTCCCTTCGTCGCGGAAGATTGGCGGGAACGTGCGGCGCAGCTCGCTCCGGCCGCTTTGGATGCTGCGCTCATGGCGGCGGCAGACCGCGAGCGCGCCGACGGCTTCGATCTCTCGCGGCCGCCGCTGCAGCGCGTAAGGCTGATCCGGATCGCCGACGACCGGCATTGGCTGATCTGGACTCATCATCACATTCTGATGGACGGCTGGAGCTCGGCCCGATTCATCGCCGAGGTGATGCAGCACGAGGGGCAGGGGGCGCTGCAAGGACAGCCGCCGCGCTACCGCGACTACATCGCATGGCTGCAGGCGCAGGACCACGGTGCTGCGGCCGAGTTCTGGCGAGCGGCGTTGGCCCGCCTCGACGAGCCGAGCCTGCTGTCGCGGCCTGCGGTCGACGCTCGCGTCGGCCATGGCTCGCTCACCATGGCGGTGGACGCCGATCTCAGCGAGCGGCTGCAACGCTTCGCGACCCGCGAACGGGTCACGCTGAATACGGTGGTGCAGGCGGCATGGGCGCAATTGCTCCGTCGGTTCACCGGGCAGGATACGGTCAGCTTCGGCGTGACGGTGTCGGACCGGCCCGCTGGGCTCGCTGGCGCCGAGGAGATGGTCGGCCTGTTCATCAACACCTTGCCCGTGGTCGATGCCGAGGATCCGCAGCGGCGGGTTGGTGCGTGGCTGCGCGACCTGCAGGATCGCAATCTCGCCTTGCGGGATCATGGCTGGATGCCGCTGGCCGACATTCAGCGGATCGCGGGCCAGGCAGGGCGTCCGCTGTTCGACAGCATCCTGGTGTTCGAGAACTATCCGGTGGACGAGGCCTTGAAGACCCGAGACGGCCGCGTGAGCGTCGGCCGGACGAGGATCCTCGAAACGAGCAACTACCCGCTGTTCGTGAGCGTCGGTCTCGAAGCAGAGCTGCGGCTGGTATTCAATTTCCAGCGGCAACATTTCGACGAGGCCCAGATTCGCCGGCTGCACAAGGCGTTCGTGCAACTGCTCGCGGCCATCACTGGCGATGCCGAGCAGGCGGTCGGCTGCCTTGCGGCTGATGATCCCACGGACATCGCGCTGCTGGCGCGGGTCAACGCAACGGCCGGGGCCGTGATAGCGCCGGGTGTCGTCGCTCAGTTCGAGGCCCAGGCAGGGCGCGCGCCCGATGCGATTGCGCTCGTGCACAATGAGGAGACGATCAGTTACGGAGCGCTGAATGCGCGCGCGAACCGGCTGGGCCATAGGCTCAGGGAGCACGGCGTCGGTCCCGATGTGGTGGTGGGACTGGCGCTGGAGCGCAGTGTGACGATGATGGTGGCGCTGCTCGCGGTGCTCAAGGCGGGCGGAGCCTATCTGCCGCTCGATCCGGACTATCCGGCCGAGCGTCTCGCGCACATGCTGTCCGACAGCGGCGCGAAGCTGCTGCTGACGCAGGCGACGCTCCACGACCAGCTCGCGCCTGTGCTGGCGGACGGCCACGCCCAGGCCTGGCTGCTGGACGAGGAGTTTAGAGAAGATTCGGTCGGCGTCGGCGATCTCGACGTCGCCATCCATCCAGACAACCTGGCTTACGTCATCTACACCTCCGGCTCGACCGGCCTGCCCAAGGGCGTGATGGTGCGCCATGGCGCCGTGACGAATTTCCTGGCGACGATGGCTGAGCAACCGGGCATCGCGCGCGATGACCGTGTGCTTGGCTTGACCTCGCTATCGTTCGACATCGCGGTGCTCGAGCTCTGGCTGCCGCTCATTCATGGCGCGCGGATCGTGCTGGCGGATCACGCCTCGGCCCATGATCCGGCGAGGCTGAAGGCGATCGTCGCCGATCATGGCGTGACCCTGATCCAGGCCACGCCGTCGAGCTGGCGCATGCTGCTCGATCATGACGATGGTGCGCGCGGTTGGCTGCCTCAAGGCTGCCGCTTGCTGAGCGGCGGCGAGGCGCTGGCGCCCGACCTGGCGCTTCGGCTGCTCGCGCTCGGAGGCGAGGCCTGGAACCTGTTCGGGCCGACCGAAACCACGGTGTGGTCGGCGCGCCATCGGCTCGACGCACGCGATCCCGCACCCGTCCTGGGCGGCCCGATCGGCAGCACCACGCTGCATGTGCTCGACGGCAATCTCAAACCCGCCCCCGTCGGCGTGACAGGCGAGCTCTTCATCGGCGGCGAGGGCCTGGCCCGCGGCTATTGGCGGCGAGCGGCGCTCAGCGCCGAGCGCTTCATTCCCGATCCATTCGGCGATCCCGGTGCGCGGCTGTACCGCACCGGCGATCTGGCGCGGTGGCGCGCCGACGGTTTGCTCGACTATGTCGGCCGTGCCGACCATCAGGTGAAGATCCGCGGCCACCGCATCGAGCTCGGCGAGATCGAGGCGCGGCTGCGCACGCAGACCGGCGTGCGCGACAGCGTCGTGGTGGCGCAAGAGCTCGGCGGCGGCCGGCAGCTCGTCGGCTATGTCAGCGGCGACGATGCGCTCGACGGAGCCGAGCTGCGCGCGACTCTCGCGTCAACGCTGCCGGACTACATGGTGCCGTCGCGCGTGATGGTGCTGCCGCGGCTGCCGCTGACACCGAACGGCAAGATCGATCGCAAGGCGTTGCCGTTGCCCGATACGCGGCTTGGGCAGGGACAGCGCGTCGCGCCACGCAATCCGACCGAGGCCGCACTTGCTGCGATCTGGGCCGAGCTGCTGCACCAGCCGGACGTCGGCGTCACCGACAATTTCTTCGAGCTCGGCGGCGACTCGATCATCTCGCTGCAGATGGTCAGTCGCGCACGCCGGGCTGGTCTCGAGCTGGAGCCGAGAGACGTGTTCCGGCTGCAGACGATCGAGCTGCTCGCGCCGGCCTGCGTGGCGGCGCGGAACGACCAGCCCGCAATCACTCGCGCGCGCGGCGCATTGTCCGGGCTGACGAGCGAGGAGCTCGCGCGGCTCGGTGTCGACTGGGACCGCATCGAGGACGTCTACCCGCTCTCGCCGATGCAGCAGGGCATGCTGTTCCATAGCCTGCGCGATGCCGGAAGTGGCGTCTATGTCAACCAAGTCAGCGTCGAGATCCGCGGGCTGGACGTCGAGCGGCTGCGCACCGCGTGGCAGGAGGTCTCTGCCTGTCATCCGATGCTGCGTACCGGATTTCTCTGGCGCGAGCTGTCCGGCGCACCGCTGCAGGCCGTCCATCGCGCGGCCAGTGTGCCGTTCGCAACGGAAGACTGGCGTGGGCAAGCTGTCGATGAGGCGCGGCTGTCGTCAGCGCTGGCCGCGGAGCGCGGCGCCGAGTTCGATCTCGCGGTGCCGCCACTGCAGCGTGTCCGCTTGTTGCAGCTCGACCACGATCGTCATCGCCTGATCTGGACCTACCATCATATCCTGATGGATGGCTGGAGCTCGGCCCGCTTCATCGGCGAAATCCTAGGGTGCTATGCCGGGCGGGCGCTCCCGGCTCTTTCGGCGCACTATCGCGATTATGTTGCCTGGCTGCTGGCCCAGGACGCGCAGGCCGCCGAGCGCTTCTGGCGAGGACAACTCACGGCCTTCGACCAGCCGACGCAACTGGCCGATGCCTTCGGCGCGCGGCGCTACGACGCGCACGGACACCGGCGCTGCTACACCCGGCTCGACAAGGATGCGACCGCGGCATTGAAGGCGTTCGCCCGGCACGAGCGCATCACCCTGAACACGCTCATCCAGGGCGTCTGGGCGCTGCTGCTGCAACGCTACACCGGCCAGCAGACCGTTACATTTGGAGTCACCGTCGCCGGCCGTCCGGCTGGTCTCGACGGGGCCGAGCAGATGATCGGCCTGTTCATCAATACGCTGCCCGTGATCGAGACGCCTTCGCCGGCCGCAACGGTCGGTGACTGGCTGCGCGCCATGCAGGACCGCAACGCGGCGATGCGCAACTTCGAGCAGACGCCGCTCTACGACATCCAGAGCTGGGCCGGACGTGCCGGCGAGACCATGTTCGACAGCATCATCGTGTTCGAGAACTATCCCGTCGACCGAGGCCTGCTGCAGGGGGACGGCTCGCTTCAATTCGGCGAGCTGCGCAACGTCGACGTCACGAACTATCCGATGGACCTGTCCGTCATGGTCGAGGATACGCTGCAGGTCGAATTCACCTATATGCCGAGCCACTTCACGCCGGAACAGGCGGAGCAGGTGAGGGCGCAATTCGAACATCTGCTCGCGGCCATGCTACGAGGTCCGGAAGCCAGGCTTGGCGCGATCGATGCGTCCACCGCTCAGGATGTGCAGCGCGCAGATGCCTGCAATGGCCGGGCGGCGTCTGCCGCGATGCGTCCATTCGTCCACGAGATGATCCGCGATCATGCACAGCGCGATCCGGAACGTGTCGCCCTGACGATCGGCGGCCGGAACCTGTCCTACGGTGAGCTCGATCGTCGCGCCAACCGGATCGCGCTCCACCTCGTCGAGGCCGGGCTCGGGCCCGACCAGCGCGTCGGCGTCGTCGTCGAGCGCAACGAAGCGACGATGGCCGCGCTGCTTGCCGTGCTGAAGGCCGGCGGAGCCTATGTCCCGCTCGATCCCGAGCTGCCGCCGGACCGCGTTGCTCATGTGATGCGCGACTCCGGGATGAGGATGCTGCTGTCCGGCGCGCGTGACATCTCCGTTATCGAAGGCGTCCAGGCGATCGATCTGGCCTCGTTCGATTCTGCCAGCGGTCCGAACCATGCGCCGGATCCACGCCTGCATCCGGAGAGTCTCGCTTACGTGATCTACACGTCCGGCTCGACCGGGCGGCCGAAAGGCGTCGCCGTCGCGCATGGACCGCTGGCGATGCATTGCCGAGCGACCGCTGCGCTCTACGAGCTCGACGAGCACGCAAGCGAGCTGCATTTCCTGTCGCTGGCCTTCGACGGCGCGCATGAACGGTGGCTCACGGTGCTGTCGCAGGGCGCTCGGCTGGTCATGCGCGATGCGGAGCTGTGGACGCCCGAACAGACCGTCGCTGAGCTTCATGCGCAGCGGATCACGCATATCGGCCTGCCGCCGGCCTATCTGCAGCAGGTCGCAGAGTGGGTGGAGCAGGCCGGCAATCCGCCGCCCGTTAGGCTGTATTCGTTCGGCGGCGAGGCGATGCCCAAGGCCGGCTTCGACAAGGTCAGGCGGACGCTGAAGCCGCAAATCCTGATCAACGGCTATGGACCGACCGAGACCGTCGTGACACCGCTCGTGTGGAAGGTCGACGGCAACACGGCGTGCGACAAGGCCTATGCGCCGATCGGGATTCCCGTCGGCCGCCGCACCGCCTACATCCTCGATGGCTCGCTGAATCTCGTTCCGGCAGGCGCAGCCGGCGAGCTCTACATCGGCGGGTTCGGGCTCGCGCGCGGGTACCACGCCAAGCCAGGCATGACGGCGGAACGCTTCGTGCCGGATCCATTTTCGGCGGACGAGGGCGCACGCCTCTACCGCACCGGCGACCTTGCGCGATGGGATGCGAGCGGCACGATCGAATATCTCGGACGCAGCGACGATCAGGTCAAGGTCAGCGGCTTCCGGATCGAGCTTGGCGAAATCCAATCGGCTCTGCTGAGCGACCCAGCGGTCGCGCAGGCTGCCGTGCTCGCCGTGGTGGGTGCGGGAGGAAATCAGCTCGTGGCCTATGTGGCGCCACGGGCGCCAGGCGACGCCGCCGCGGCTGCGGCCGAGCGGCTGTCTGCAACGCTGACTGCCGCGCTGCGCCGGACTTTGCCGGCCTACATGATTCCATCCCGCATCATCGTGCTCGAGCGTCTGCCGACGCTGTCGAGCGGCAAGGTCGATCGCAAGGCGTTGCCCGCGCCTGATATCGCAGCCGGGCGCGCGTTCATCGCCCCGGAAAGTCCCGCCGAGGTCGCGATGGCGAAGCTGTGGGCGGAGATCCTCGGTGTTGCGCAAGTCGGCGTCACCGACAACTTCTTCGAGCTCGGCGGCAACTCGATCCTGAGCCTCAATGTGATCGCGCGCCTTCGCCGTGCCCCGATCCTCGATGGCGAGATCAAGCTGCGGGATCTTCTCCAGAAGCCGACCATTCGCGCCTTGCTCGGCACGCCCGCAGCATCATCCATGCGGCCGTCGGCGCTGCTGCCCCTGAGTTCGCCGATCGATGGCACGCCGCCGGTGTTCTGTCTTCACGGCGGCTTCGGCACGGTGTTCGACTACGCGCCGCTGGCGCGGCGCCTGGAGGGACGGAGGCAACTGATCGGACTGCAGTGCCGGACGCTGATCGAACCGTCCTTCACCGACGAGTCGCTGACGGCAATGGCCGTGGACTATGTCGATGAGATCGCGCGGAAGCAGAGCAAGGGACCCTATCATCTGATCGGCTGGTCGCTTGGCGGACTGGTCGCGTGCCTGGTTGCTGCCGAACTCGAGCGGCGCGGCGAGCGAGTCGAGCGCCTGGCGCTGATCGACAGCTTCGTTCCGCATGGTGACGAGCAGCCGTCGCCCGGGCGGCATTGGACCGACGACTTGCTGACGCTGCTGTCGGTCGCGGCGCCGGGCGTGCAGCCTCCAGCCATTGCGTCGCAGGTGACGGCGATTCGTTCCGGCGATGCGCCGGTGACGGACGAGGTGATCCGGCGCCTGGCCGTCGATGCAATCGGCACGGCGCCGCTGCAGCCGCGCGACGGTCTTCTCGGCGCCGACGACATCGTCTCGGCCTTCAGGGTCGGGCGCCACCTCGCGCAACTGGCTCGGGCGGCCGAATGGCCGGCCGATCTCGTTGCAGCGCCCGGCTGCTGGTGGACCTCCGGCCGGCTTCGACAGCGCGATCGGCTCGCGGCGGGACTGCCGCAGGCGGCAGATTTGGGCGTGGTCGGCGACGACCACTTCTCGATCCTTGGCAACGAATCCTTCCTGGCGGCGCTCGGCGCGTGGCTGGAGCCGGACCAGGCGGCGCAGACATCACCGGCTCTGCAGCCGGAACCGGCTGAATGAGGTGACCATGGGCCTTCATCCTGATATCGCGGCACTGCTCGAGATGATCCAGCTCGGAACGGAATCGGGCGCGCGCATTCCGTTTCCGCAACTGACGCCAGCGCAGGCGCGTGCCGATTTCGACGCCTCCTCGCCGCTGCTGGATGTCGATCCGCCGCCGCTCGCCTTCGAGAGGCAGCTTGCGCTGCCGATGCGCGACGCGACGGAGATTGCCGGGCGCCTCTATGCAGCGCGGCCGTTGGACGTCGCCGATCCGATGCCCGTGCTGCTCTACATGCATGGCGGCGGCTTCGTCGTCGGCAGCCTCGACTCGCACCAGCCGTTGTGCCGGGGCCTTGCCGATGACAGCGGCGCGGCAGTGCTGTCGATCGCCTACCGGCTGGCGCCGGAGCACCGCTTTCCGACGGCATTCGAGGACTGCGTCGATGCCCTCGCCTGGATCGGGCGCGAGGGGCCTGCACTTGGCCTCGACCCGCGGCGGGTCGCGATCGGCGGCGACAGTGCGGGGGGCACGCTGGCCGCGGCGCTGGCGATCGCCGCGCGCGACGACCGGGCCTTACCGCAGCCTGTCCTTCAGGTCCTCGCCTATCCCGGGCTCAGCCCGCAGCAGGTCTCGGACTCCTACGAGAAATATGGTTCGGGTTATCTGCTTGAGCGCGAGACCGTGGACTGGTTCTTCGACCACTATCTCCGCCATGACGCCGATCGCCACGACTGGCGATTTGCGCCGCTGGCCGCGTCCGATCTCACGCGCGTCGCGCCCGCGCTGATCGTGCTCCCCGAGTTCGATCCGCTGGCGGACGAGGGAAGGGCCTATGCCGCACGCTTGCGCGCGGCCGGCGCCGCCGTGGATCTGAAGGTCTATCCCGGCATGATCCACGAGTTCCTGCGCATGGGCAACGTGGTTCCGGACGCTTTGCACGCCCGCGCCGACATCGGCGCCAAGCTCGCCGCTGTCTTCGCCACGCGAATGGGAGCCGGCAATCCATGATGACGCCATCCAATCCAGGCGTTGCCAGCGTCGGAAGCCTGCTGCGGCCCTATTGGCTGCTGCTCGCCGCAGCCATTCTGCTCGGTCTCCTCGGCGGCGCCAGCGTTGCGGGCCTGCTCGCCGTGGTGAACCGCGGCCTCTACGCAGGGGCAGGCGACGTCGGTGGCCTCGTCGCCTCGTTCGCGGGTCTCTGCATTCTGATCGTGATCGGGTCGGTCGGCTCTGACATCAGCGCGAATGTCGTCGGCCAGCGGATCGTGGCCTCGTTGCGCAAGTCGCTGGCCGCCAAGATACTGATGGCGCCGATCGACCAGCTCGAATCCTATCGGTCGCACCGCCTCATCCCGGTCTTGACCAAGGATGTCGACGCCATCAGCGATTTCGCGTTCTTCTTTCCGGCCTTCCTGGTGTCGGGCGTCATCGTCGCCGGCTGCCTGATCTACTTGGCGGTGCTATCGTGGCCGCTGTTCCTGGTCACGGCAGCCTTGATCGCGCTCGGGTCGTTCGTCCATTATCTCGCCCGCAAGCGCGGAATGATGGGCTTCACTCTCGCGCGCCAATACGAAGACGACCTGCAGAAGCATTACCGCGCGATCTCCGAAGGCGCCAAGGAGTTGCGCCTGCATCGCCCGCGCCGGCACCACGTCCATGTCGATCTGATCGGGCGGACGGTCGACCGGATCGGCAACGTGCAGATCAAGGCCATCAATCTGCTCGTGACGGCGCGTGCGCTCGGGACGGTTCTCCTGTTCCTGGTGATCGGGACCGCTCTGGTGCTGCGTCCACTGCTGTGGCCCGACAGCCCGGCCTCGGTGTCCAGCGGCTTCGTTCTGGTGCTGCTGTTCATGCGCGGACCGATCGACCAGTTGATCGGCATGCTGCCGTCGCTCGGCCGCGCGCAGGTCGCGATGCGCCGGATCGCCGAGCTGTCGGACCGTTTCACCGCCGCAGAGGCGGAACTGCTCGATGATCCGCAGGATGGAACCGCCGACCAGATCGAATCGATCGAACTGCGCGGCGTCTCCTACGCCTTCCCCGCGCTGTCGTCCGAGCGCCCCTTCACCATCGGACCGATCGACCTTCGCATTCGCCGCGGCGAGATCGTCTTCATCGTCGGTGAAAACGGCAGCGGCAAGACGACGCTGATCAAGCTGCTGCTCGGACTCTATGTGCCCGACCGCGGCGTGCTGCTGCGCGACGGCAGCCCGGTCGTCAACGAGACCCGCGACGATTATCGGCAGCTCTTCACCACAATATTCTCGGACTATTTCCTGTTCGACACCTTGGCGCAGCAGAGCAGTCAGCGGCCGGAGCTCGCGCAGCGCTATCTCGACCGTCTCGAGCTCGCCCACAAGGTCTCGATCGATGGCGGCGCATTCTCCACCACCGACCTGTCGACGGGCCAGCGCAAGCGGCTCGCCCTGATCAATGCCTGGATCGAGGGACGGCCGGTGCTGGTGTTCGACGAATGGGCGGCCGATCAGGACCCGGCGTTCCGTCAAATCTTCTACACCGAGCTGCTCGCCGACCTAAAACGTCTGGGCAAGACGATCATCGTGATCTCACACGACGATCGCTACTTCCAGTGCGCCGATCGGATCGTTCGCCTGCGCGACGGTCGGATTGACGCCAGCGACGCCGCTGAACGCCGCGAGCCGGCACAAAGGCAACGCACGCTCACGACCGTTATGCAGGAGCCCGCTCCGTCGCTTGGAGCATCGAATCCGTGAGCCGCATCTTTGTAGTTAATCTAAAGACAGCGCTACAGACTTTGTTGTCTTCTTCGTGCCGGCCGATCTACATCCCGAGCGGGAGTGGACTGAGATGGCGCCCGTGCAGATCAATGAGAGGGAGGGAGTTCGCATGAGCGCGACTGCGAGCGCTAGGGGTAGTGTCCGGACATTCCCCGTCGCAACCGATGCGACAATGTCGGTCGTTCGCGACGATGACGGGCTCCGGGTGATCGCGGACGGCGCGCCATTGCTGTCGCTTCGGCCGGATGGCGAACTGACGCGTCTGATCGTGCACGACGGGATCGATGATTGGCGCCGGGTGTCGCGCGGAGTGGCGGCAATGGCCGAAGCGGTCTTCGGCTGGGCGCCGTCGCTCGAGAGGCTCGTCATCACGCTTGACGACAAACCGGCGGCAGCATCGGCCTTGGCGAAAGACGGCGTTGCGGTCGTGACCGACGGCAGGCTGGCGTTGTATCCGGACATGGTGATGCAGCTTCGCGAGAACTGGCTGACGGACGCCGCACGCCCGGCGTTTCCACTGTCCTACGCGATGACCGACGGCAGGCGCCATCCGCGGCGGCCGCCCAAGCCGGTCGGCACCGTCTACGCCCGCTTCATTCCCTGGCTGTCCGACGTCGTCAGTTTTCGCGTCGTCGACATCGCTCACGATCTCCCGCTGGTCCACCGCTGGCTCAACGATCCGCGGGTGGACTCGTTCTGGAACGAAGCGGGGGATATCGACAAGCACCGACAGTATCTGTCGCGGATCATGTCGGACCCGCACATGGTGCCGCTGATCGGCTCCTTCGGTGATCAGCCGTTCGGCTATTTCGAGCTCTATTGGGCGAAGGAAAATCGCATCGCGCCGTTCTACGATGCGGCGGACTATGATCGCGGCTGGCACGTGATCGTTGGCGAGGACGGCTTCCGGGGCCGCCGCTTCATCACGGCCTGGCTTCCCTCGCTCATGCACTACATGTTCCTCGACGATTGCCGCACCGAGCGCATCGTCGGCGAGCCGGCGGCGGCGCATTCGCAGCAGCTGCGCAACCTGGATCTGGCTGGGTTTGCCCGGCTCAAGAACTTCGATTTCCCACACAAGCGGGCAACCCTGGTCATGTTGCTGCGCGAGCGCTTCTTCGGCGACCGGCTGTGGCAGCCGGCGATCAATGAAGCACCCACAGAAGCCTAGCGCGGACGGAGCATCACCATGTCGTATCATCCTGCCCCTGACTATGATGTCGTCGGCATTGGCTTCGGGCCATCGAACCTCGCACTGGCGATCGCGCTCGACGATTGCGCGAGACAGCAGCGCTTGAAATGCCGGTCCCTGTTCCTGGAGAAGCAACAGGACTTCAAGTGGCATGGCGGCATGCTGCTGCCCGGCAGCAACATGCAGATCTCCTTCCTCAAGGACCTCGTATCGCTTCGCGATCCGACCAGTCCGTTCACCTTCGTCAACTACCTGCACAAATCCGGGCGGCTGCTCGACTTCACCAACTGCAAGACGTTCTATCCGAGCCGGATCGAGTTCAACGACTACCTCCGTTGGGTCGCCGGTCAGTTCAGCGGCATGGTTGCGTATGGAGAGACGGTCGAGGCTGTCGAGCCCGTGCACGCCGGCCAGTCCGTCACCGCGCTTCGCGTGCTCACGCGCATGGCTGACGGGAAAGAACGGTCACGCGTCACGCGGCACCTCGTGGCCGCCGTCGGCGGCGTGCCGCACATCCCGTCGGTATTTCGAGCGATCGCGATGGATCCGCGCGTCGTGCACACCAGCGGCTATCTCGGCTCGTTGCTTGCGGCAGGATCGGACGGCCGGTCGCCGCGGGTGGCGGTCGTCGGCGGCGGGCAAAGTGCGGCTGAAGTCACGCTCGATCTCAGCGAACGGTTTCCCGACGCCCACATCGATCTGGTCTTCCGCGGGCACGCCCTCAAGCCGGCCGATAGCAGCCCGTTCGTGAACGAGATCTTCAACCCGGACTACACCGATTATTTCCATTCGCGGTCCGACAGCCAGCGCGATAAAATCGTCCGCAGCTTCCGCAATACCAATTATGCGGTGGTCGACCCCGACCTGCTCGATCAGCTCTACCGGATGACGTACCAACAGCGTGTCGCCGGGGCTCGGAAGCTGACGCTCCATCCGCGCAGCGAGATCGTCGCAGCTCATGCCGTCCCGGAGGGGATGGAGCTCGAGTTCGTCAACAAGGACGAGGAGGTCCGCCGCCGGGCAGTGTACGATGCCGTCGTGCTCGCCACCGGCTACGAGCGATCTCCGGTCCCGGCGTGTCTCGATCCGATCAGCCGCTACATCGAGTCGGCGTCGCTCGATCGCGACTATCGTCTGCAGACAAGCCCGGCGTTTTGTCCACAAGTCTATGTCCAAGGCTGCGCCGAAACCTCGCACGGCCTGAGCGACACGCTGCTCTCGGTGTTGCCGATGCGGGCTCAGGAGATCACGAAGTCGCTCGTGTCGACAACGGGGAGAGACCAGGATGCAGCGCCGTCTCACGACCGGGCGGAGCGCGTGTACTCGTGATGGAAAGTCGAGTGCAGAGCGACGATGAGCGCGCCGCGCGCGGCGTCGTGGAATGAGGCGAAAGGATATCGTCGCGGCGACCGGGCCGTCCCTGGCGTGTCACGGTCGAATTGTCATCGGGGGGCGCCGTGCCTGCATTTGCCGGATTGCCGACCTTTCGGGTCGGCCGGTGGGCACGGTGGAGTGCAGGATTGGAAATGGGTGAGCCGCATCTGCCTGAGCGGGTCGTAACCTTGCTGGTATCGAGTGAGTACGCGCGGCTCGTCGGCCGGACCATGTCGGAGCGGCTCGACTACATCGTCGACATCGCCTCGCTGCATACGCGTGAAGAGCTGGTGCGGCGGCTGGACCTCGGCCGCGTGGTCGTGCGGCAGGTCGAGAAATGGCTCGCGTTCCACGGGCGCCGCGTGCGGCACCCGAATGAAAGCATCGATATCGTCATGTGCGGATTGGAATTCCGGAAGCGGCGCATTCGTCGCTCCCGGGTGACGGTACGATCGCGGCGACTGAACGCCAAGACGATCCCGAGGGAGCCGGGCCGAGGCAGTTGAGTTGCTCGGGCTCTGCAGCGCGGCGAGGCCGCCGACCACGCTTGCCGGGGACTGACGGGACCGCGACGTACGCGGAATGCGTTACGCCCTTATCGCGTCGCATCATGGAAAATGAGACTCGTCGTCAAGGTCGAGGCCAGGCGGGTTGCACGCGCGCTCGGCTCATCCGGTAGCCTCCGCGGTCGATGGGGACTGACCGTCGCTCGTCAGAGATGACGCGAGGCGCCGGGAAGGTCCGCTGCCAACATGGCCAGAGAAACAGTGGCCGGCACACGCTCGTGTGCCCCAGCAATGGGCGACAAGGGAGGAGTTCGATGCACATGCGAAGTGTAGGTATCGCCGTGTTCACGGCGCTTTTGCTGTCCGGCACGGCATTCGCGCAGGAAAAGATCAAGGTCGGCGTCACGGCGACGCTGGAGGGCACCTATACCGTGCTCGGTGAGGACGGGATGCGCGGACATGTCACCGCGTTGAACGTGCTCGGCAAGAAGGTCGGCGACAAGGAGCTGGAATTCGTCGTCGCGTCGACCGACGCCACGCCGGACTCGGCCGTCCGTGCCGTGCGCAAGCTGATCGAGCAGGACAAGGTACAGATTCTGCTGTCGCCGCTGTCGGGCGACGAGGGCATCGCCGTCAAGAACTTCGCCAAGACGCACCCTGAGCTGACCTTCGTGAACGCCGCGTCCGGCGCACAGGAGACGACCTATGTCGATCCCGCGCCGAACTTCTTCCGCTTCAACATGGACGGCGCCCAATGGCAGGTCGGCCTCGGCAAATATGCCTACGAGACCAAGGGCTATCGCAAGATCGCGACCGTCGGCGAAGACTATTCCTTCATCTACACCCAGGTGTTCGGCCTGGCGCTGGAGTTCTGCGGCCTGGGCGGCAAGATCACCAGCCGGCAATGGGTCCCGCTCGGCACCAAGGATTTCGCGTCGGTGATTGCGGCGCTGCCCGATGACGTCGATGCGATCTATCTCGGTCTCGGCGGCGCCGATGCCGTCAACTTCCTCAACCAGTATCAGCAGGCCGGCGGCAAGGCGCACCTGATGGGCGGCTCGATCATGATCGACCAGACCATCCTGTCGTCCAAGGGAAATGCCAAGAACGCCCTGATCGGTACGATTGCGGCGTCGGGTCAGGCCGATACCTGGGAGGATCCGCGCTGGCAGAAGTTCGTGAAGGCCTATCAGGACTCGTTCCCGCCGGAGAAGCGCTTCCCGAGCCCGTCGCTGCTTGCCACCAACTACTATGGTTCGACCATGGCGTTGATCCTGGCGCTGCGCGAGGTCAATGGCGATCTGTCGAACAACCAGGCCAAGCTCAAGGCGGCGCTGGCGAAGATCGAGATCGATGCTCCCAACGGCAAGATCAAGCTCGACGCCAACCGCCAAGCCATCGGCACCAACTTCGTCACCGAGGTCGTCGACGACGGCAAGGGCGCGCTGTTCAGCAAGGTGGTGAAGGTGATTCCCGACGTCAACCAGACGCTGGGATATGATGCCGCCACCTTCGCCAAGATCGGCCTGCCGAGCCGCACCGTGCCTGAATGTAAGAAGTACTGACCTTTCTGCAGAGGGCGACGCGGCTCGAGCGGGCTCGGGCCGCGTCGTCGCGTCCCTTGCTTTCTGCCAAGCGATGATCGACGCTGACGAACAATAAGAACCATTTCGGTGAGGAAGTGATGAGTAGGGCGCTCGCCGTCTTTCATGCTCGCTTCGGCCGTGCGACGGTTTATCAGCTCAATCGGCCATTCAATGTGCATGCCCATCGCGAGGGACATCTGATCTTTCACGTTGGCGGGACGCCGGCCGATATTGACGTCTGCGATCAGCATTATCAGATCGGCGAGAACTGGATCGTCGCGGTCAATCCGTGGGAACCGCATAATTTCCTGCCGAACGATGTCGGCAACGGCGCCATCTTCTTCGTGCTCTACGTCAATGCGGAGTGGTTCACGCCATCGGCCGCGCGCGAGCAGGGCTTGCGGTTTGGTCGTACCTGCTTCCGGCGGACCGCCGCGCTCGATCGCTGCATTCGCCGCGCCGCAGCGTTGGTATGTGGCGCGCCATCGCTCGGTTGCCTCGACGGCGAGCTGCGGCAGCTGATCGACAGTTGCTACGAGGAAAGCTGGCGCGTTTCGGAGCAGATGCCCGAACGGCCATGCGCGGAAGTGACGGATTTTCGTGTTCGCAAGTGCATCAAGCTGATGTCGGACAGTCCATGCGCCGAGATCGAGCTCGATCAGATCGCCCGCGAATCCGGACTATCGCGGCCGCATTTCTATCGGCTGTTCCGCAGCCAGACCGGAGTGACGCCCAATCTCTATCTGAATACGCTGCTGATGGAGCGGGCGCTCGATGCCGTCGTGGCAACGGAAGCACCGATTGCCGACATTGGGTTCGATCTCGGATTCACCTCCCAGAGCGGCTTCACGCGCTTCTTCGCCGGCAATGTCGGCATGGCGCCGACCGACTATCGCCGCGCTGCAAAGGTGCTGCGCGCCTGATGTGCTGCTGCGCGTCGCGCGAAAAGAGACTGTCGATCAAGTGCGCACTCTCGTCTGCCGCTACACTCTGGGCAACGTGATCCGCAAAAGGATCCGACGAGGGAGGACGAGCGATGGCCGGCAGACCCGGCGATCTTCGGCTGAATGCGCCTTTCCGCTGTGACGACGGATCCGTCCCTCTTGTCGTGAGGGCGGGCTGATGAGCCGCTTCATCGAGCGTCACCCGATCTGGTCCCTCATTCTTCTTCTCGCCTTGGCGCTGCTGGCGTGGCTGATCTTCGCCGTCTGGCCGCCGGGGCTCGAGGAGGCGATCGGCCGCAAGAAGGTGTTCCTGAGTGCGGTGTTCAATGGCATCACGCTGGGCGGACTGTATTTCCTGGTCGCGAGCGGCTTCACGTTGATCTTCGGCCTGATGCGAAACGTCAACCTTGCGCACGGCTCGCTCTATCTGCTCGGCGGCTATGTGGGCTACGGCGTGTCCGCCGCGACCGGGTCATGGATCCTCGCCTTCGTCGCCGCCTTCATCCTCGTCGCGGCCATCGGCGTTCTCCTGCAGCTGCTCGTCTTTCGTCGCATGGAGGGCCAGGACCTGCGCCAGACCATGGTGACGATCGGCCTCTCGATCGTGTTCGCCGATCTGATGCTGTGGGCGTTCGGCGGCGACTTCTATCAGATCCAGACGCCAGCCTGGCTGATCGGGCCGGTACAGCTGCCGCTGATGACGGCGATGAAATCGTCGGGCGAGGCCGTGTTCCTGCAGTATCCGCTGGTGCGGCTGGTGATCTTCTGCGGCTCCGTCGTGATCGGCGTCGCGATGTGGCTCGCGCTCAACCGCACCCGCGTCGGCATGATCGTGCGCGCCGGCGTGGATGATCGCGAGATCCTGGCGGCGACCGGTGTGCAGATTCAGCTCGTCTTCGTGCTGGTGTTCGCACTGGGCGCGGGGCTGGCCGGCATTGCCGGCGTGGTCGGCGGAACCTTCCAGTCGATCTCACCCGGCGAGGACACGCGCTTTTTGCTGGCCTCGCTGGTCGTCGTCATCGTCGGCGGCATGGGATCGATCCCGGGAGCCGCGCTCGGCGCGCTGATCATTGGGCTCGCCGAGCAGCTCGGCTCGGTCTACATCCCGACCTATGCGATCGTCGTGACCTTCCTGATCATGGTGCTGGTGCTCGCGCTGCGGCCCCAGGGCCTCCTGGCGAGGCGATGAGATGTCGCTGATCCAGGAGGCAAGTGCGCGGGAGAGCATGCTGGCAGGCGGCGCCGCACGGCAGCCGGCCGCATGGTCGGCCACCGAGCAGCCCTGGGCCTGGGCGGTCTCCGCGCTGCTGCTGATCATGCCGCTGATCGCCAACGGCTTCTTCCTGATCGAGATCTTCGGCACGACCCTGATCCTCGGCACCATCGCGCTGAGCCTGATGTTCCTCGCCGGCTATGGCGGCATGGTCAGCCTGATGCAGCTGACGATCGCGGGCTTTGCCGGGTACATGGTCGCCGTGTTCGGCGTCAGCGGCAACGCCAATATCAGCCTGGGATGGCCGTGGTGGTTGGCGACGCCGATGGCCCTGGTGCTCGCGGTGCTGTTCGGCACGCTGGGCGGCGCGCTGGCGGTACGCACCGAGGGCATCTACACCATCATGATCACGCTCGCGATCGGCGCGGCGTTCTATTATTTCACCAATCAGAACTGGGCGATATTCAACGGCCACACCGGCATCAACACGATCGCCACGCCGCATTTTCTCGGCGTCGATTGGCGCATGGACGTCGCGTTCTATTACCTGACGCTGGCGGTGGCCGCACTGGGCTATTTCGCTGTGCTCTATCTGTCGCGCGCGCCGTTCGGCCTGGCGCTGCAGGGTGTGCGCGACAATCCCAGACGCATGGCCGCGCTCGGCTTCAACGTCAATGCACATCGCATCGCCGCCTATGCGTTCGCGGCCCTGATCGCCGGCATGGGTGGCGTGCTGCAGGTCTGGAACTATCGGCAGATCTCGCCCGGATCTGTCGCGGTCGAGCGCTGCATCGACATTCTCATCGTCGCCGTCGTCGGCGGCATTACCCGGCCGGTTGGGCCCTATATCGGCGCCTTCATCTTCGTCATCCTGCGCACCTTCGCGCTCGACTTCCTGGTGAAGGTCGGGCTCGACGGCAACCGGTTCCGGCTGCTGATCGGGCTCGGCTTTCTCGCTATCGTGTTCTGGTCCTCCGACGGCGTCATCGGGCTCTATGAGCGGTGGCGCCGTCGCAGCGGGGCATCGGAGCCGAGGTCGCGCCCCGGAGGTCACGGCCATGGATAGGGTCGCTGACCGGCTCTCGGCGCTCGGCTCGACTGCAGCCCTCGAATTGCGCGGTGTCACGCGGATGTTCGGTGCGCTCGCCGCGCTGACCGACATCACGATCACGGTGCGGCCCGGCGAGCGGCGCGCGGTGCTCGGCTCGAACGGCGCCGGCAAGACCACCCTGTTCAACTGCGTGACCGGCGACTTCCTGCCGACCTCAGGCACGATCCGCTTCTTCGGCGAGGACATCACCGCCTTTCCGCCCTACGAGCGGATCCGCCGCGGGCTGCGCCGCACCTACCAGATCTCGGCGCTGTTCCTCGGCCTGTCGGTGCGCGACAATGTCTATCTGGCATGCCGTGGCGTCTCGCGCGCGCGCTTCTCGATGCTGCGTCCCAGCGCCAATGACGCCCTGATGCAGGCGGCCGAGCGCCTGATCGAGGCCGTGCATCTGACGTCCGTGCGTGATCAACTGGTTTCGGAGCTCGCCCATGGCCAGCAGCGGCAGCTCGAGATCGCGCTGGCGCTGGCCGGCGCGCCCCGATTCATCCTGTTCGACGAGCCGGCGGCGGGTCTGTCGCCGACCGAGCGGCGCGAGCTGGTCGAGATCCTGACGTCGCTGCCGCCGCACATCGGTTACATCATCATCGAGCACGACATGGACGTGGCGCTGCGCGTCGTCGAGAGCGTGACGATGATGCACAACGGCCGCATCTTCAAGGAAGGCGCACCGCAGGAGATCGAATCCGATCCGGAGGTGCAGGAGCTCTATCTCGGAGGCGGCCATGAATGACGTCCGCCGCTCCGCGCCTGCGCTCGAGGTCCGCGGCCTCGACGTGTACTACGGCCATTCGCATGCGCTGCAGGGCGTCGATCTCCGGCTCGACAGCGGCGTCTTCTCGCTGGTCGGCCGCAACGGCATGGGCAAGACGACGCTGTGCAAGGGCATCATGGGCCTGCTGCGGCCGTCCGCCGGCACGGTGCGTCTGCGCGGCAATGATATCACCGGGCTCAATCCGGCGCGCATCGCGCGGCTCGGCGTCGGCTATGTGCCGCAGGGGCGGCGTCTGTGGCGCTCGCTCAGCGTCGACGAGCATCTGCGACTCGCCGCCGGCCTGCGCCGCGGCGCCTGGACCGTCGAGCGCGTCTACGAAACATTTCCGCGGCTCGCCGAGCGCCGCAACAATGGCGGCGGCCAGTTGTCGGGCGGCGAGCAGCAGATGCTGGCGATCTCGCGCGCGCTGCTGACCAATCCGCAGCTCCTGATCATGGATGAGCCGACAGAGGGCTTGGCGCCGGTCATCGTCGCCCAGGTCGAGGAGATGCTGATCCGGCTCAGCCAGGACGGCGACATGGCGGTGCTCGTGATCGAGCAGAACATCGGCGTTGCGACCGCGATCTCGTCCCGCGTCGCGATCATGGTCAATGGCCGCATCAACCGTATCATCGACTCGGCCCGGCTCGCCGCCGACCGCGAACTGCAGCAGCGCCTGCTCGGTGTCGGCCAGCATGCCGGCGACGAGACCGATCTCGGGACGGGCGAAGTTCAGGAGAGGCCCGCCGCACGTGCGGCGGTATCAACGACGCCGAAAGCTGCGCCCGTAAAGGTTTACGTCTCTAATCCCGTGCTGCCGACGCGCTGGTCGCAGCCGGTGCCGATCGCGCAGATCGAGGCCAAGGCGCGCACGCTCTCCACCAGCGTCAGCCGACTTGACGAGGCCGCGCGCCAGGGCCGTGAGCGCGCCGCGCCGATCACGTCAGGTCCGCCCGCGGTGATCGTCGCCGGCACGCTCGACACCAAGGGTGACGAACTGCGCTTCATCCGCGATCTCGTCGCGAGCCACGGGCTGCGCACCCGGCTGGTCGACGTCTCCACCAGCGGACGCCATACGAGCTGCGACGTCTCGGCCCAGGAGATCGCACTCAATCATCCGCGCGGCGGTCCCGCCGTGTTCGGTGCCGATCGCGGCGCATCCGTCACCGCGATGGCGGATGCGTTCGGGCGCTGGCTGCGCCGGCAGGACAATGTCGCAGGTATCATCTCGGCGGGCGGCTCCGGCGGAACGTCGCTGGTCGCGCCGGGCATGCGCGAGCTCCCCGTCGGTGTGCCCAAGCTGATCATCTCCTCTGTCGCATCCGGTGACGTCGGCGCCTATGTCGGGCCGGCCGACATCGCGATGATGTACTCGGTCACCGACGTTCAGGGTCTCAATTCGATTTCGCGCGCGGTGCTGAGCAATGGCGCGCATGCGCTAGCCGGCATGGTGATGGCCCGCCAGCGGAAGCCCGCTATCGCTGACAGCACCCGACCGCAACGTCCCGCGATCGGCATCACCATGTTCGGCGTGACCACGCCGGCGGTGCAGAAGCTCACGGCCGAGCTGCGCGACGACTACGAGTGCCTCGTCTTCCACGCCACCGGCGTCGGCGGCCGCTCGATGGAGAAGCTGGTCGATTCCGGCATGCTCGCCGGCGTGATCGATCTCACCACGACCGAGGTCTGCGACCTGCTGATGGGCGGTGTGTTTCCGGCAACCGAGGATCGCTTCGGCGCGATCATCCGCAGCCGCGTGCCCTATGTCGGCTCGGTCGGCGCGCTCGACATGGTGAATTTCGGCGCGCCCGAGACCATTCCCGAGCGCTACCGCGGCCGCAAATTCCACGTGCACAATCCGCAGGTCACGCTGATGCGGACGACGGCCGCGGAGAACGCGCAGATGGGGCGCTGGATCGGCGAGCGGCTCAATCGCATGGATGGATCGGTCCGGTTTCTCCTGCCGGAAAAGGGCGTCTCCGCGCTCGATGCGCCCGGGCAGCCGTTCTTCGATCGCGAGGCGGATGAGGCGCTGTTCCGCAGTCTCGAGCAGACCGTACGGCAGACCTCGAGCCGGCGCCTGATCCGCGTGCCGCATCACATCAACGACAATGAGTTCGCAGCAGTGGTCGTCGGCGCCATCCGGCCGATGCTTGGGCGGCTGCCGGCGCGGCGCAGACAGGCGAGGTGATGGTCATGCCGAGATATGAGCGCGCACCGCTGCTGAAGAAGTTTCGCGACATGGTGCGCCGTGGCGTGCCGATCATCGGCGGCGGCGCCGGCACCGGCCTGTCGGCCAAATGCGAGGAGGCCGGCGGCATCGACCTGATCGTGATCTACAATTCCGGCCGTTATCGCATGGCCGGCCGCGGCTCGCTCGCCGGACTGATGGCCTATGGCGACGCCAATGCCATCGTGGTCGAGATGGCCAGCGAGGTGCTGCCGGTGGTGAAGTCGACCCCGGTGCTCGCGGGCGTCAACGGCACCGACCCGTTCCGCGACATGGATGTGTTCCTCGATGAGCTGAAGGCGCTCGGCTTCTCCGGTGTGCAGAACTTCCCGACCGTCGGCCTGATCGACGGCACTTTCCGCGCCAATCTCGAGGAGACGGGCATTTCCTACGCGCTGGAGATCGACATGATCGGGCGCGCGCATGACAAGGACCTGCTGACGACGCCTTACGTCTTCAATGAAGCCCAGGCCGCGGGCATGGCGATCGCGGGTGCGGACGTCATCGTCTGCCATCTCGGTCTGACAACCGGCGGCTCGATCGGCGCGCAGACCGCGCCCAAGCTCGAAGACTGTCCCGGCCTGATCGACAGCTGGGCCTCGGCCGCGCTCAGTGTCAACCCCGAGATTCTAGTTCTGGCGCATGGCGGCCCGATCGCGGAGCCTTCCGACGCCGACTTCATCATGAAGCACACCAAGAACTGCCATGGCTTCTACGGCGCCTCCTCGATGGAGCGGCTGCCGGTGGAGCGCGCACTGACGGAGCAGGTACGACATTTCAAGGCAATCAGCGCGCGGCCACGCCGCGTCTGAGGCGACAACACGAGATCCGGCAGCAGCGGCGCTGAGGCGCCGCATTCGCCGGACGAGAGACTGAGGGAGAAATGAGATGTCCGGGGCTCTGATCGGTGAGCTGATTCTTTGGCTGATCATTGCGATCATCGTCATCGTGGTCGCGGTCTACATCGTCAACTGGCTGTATCACCGCTCCTCGAAGGAGGTGTCCTTCGTCCGCACGGGCTTCCTCGGGGAGCGCGTCGTGATCAATGGCGGCGCCTTCGTGCTGCCCTTCATTCACGACTATACGCCGGTGAACATGAACGTGCTGCCGATGGGTATCACGCGCGCGCGGCAGGACGCCGTCATCACGCGCGACCGCATGCGGGTCGACGTCGAGGCCGACTTCTACGTTCGTGTCCAGCCGACGCGCGAGGCGGTGTCGATCGCGGCGGCGACGCTCGGCCGTCGCACCCTCGAGCCGGAGCGGCTGCATGCGCTGCTGTCCGGCAAGTTCATCTCGGCCATGCGCTCGGTTGCCGCTGAAATGACCATGGAGCAGATGCACGAGCAGCGCGGTGACTACGTGTCCCGTCTCAAGGCGGCCGCGGCCGAGGCGCTGGCCCAGAACGGCCTGGAGCTGGAATCGGTGGCGATCACCGATTTGGACCAGACAGATCTCGAATTTTTCAACCCCTCGAACCGGTTCGATGCCGAGGGCCTGACGCGGCTGATGGAGGACATCGAGAGCAAGCGCAAGCTGCGCAACGACATCGAGCAGGACTCGATGATCAAGATTCGCACCCGCAACCTCGAAGCTGAGCGCGAGGCGCTCGATATCGAGCGCGAGAGCGAGACGGCGCGGCTGGAGCAGGAGCGCGACATCGAGATGCGCCGCGCCCTGCAGCGGACGGAGGTGGCGCGCGAGCGGGCGCTGCGCGAGACCGAGGCCGAGCAGGCACAGATCATGGCGCGCGAGGCGATCGAGAAGGCGCGGATCGCGAACGAACTGACGATTGCCGAGGCCCGAATCGCTGCCGAGCGCGACACGCGGCAGCGCGAGATCGAGCGGACGCGTGCCGTCGAAGAGAGGGAGCTGCTGGCGCGCGAGGACATCGAGAAGGCGCGGATCGCCAACCAGCGCGCGATCGACGCCGCGCGCATCGAATCTGAGCGCGAGGTGCGCCAACGCGATATCGAGCGGACCCGCACCATCGAGGAAGCCGAGATCGCCGCGCGCGAGGCGGTGGAGAAGGCCAGGATTCAGCAGGACCGCGTCGTCTCCGATGCGCGCATCGCCAATGACGAGGAGACACGCCGCCGCGAGATCGAACGCACCCGCGCGATCGAGCAGGCGGAGATCGCCGCGCGCGAGGCGACAGAGAAGGCGCGCATCGCGCAGACCATGATCGTCAATCTGGAGCGCATCAGCTCCGACGAGCGCACCCGCGCCACCGAGATTGCCCAAGTGCGCAACATCCAGGAGGCTGAGATCGAGGCGCAGAAAGCGGTCGAGGCCGCCCGGATCGCGCGCGAGCAGGCATTGTCTGCGGAACGGATCGCCGCCGAGCACGCCACGCGCAGGCTGGAGATCGAGCGCAACCAGGGCATCGAGATCGCCGGCATCGCCGCGCGCGAGGCGACGGAGGCCAGCCGTATCGCGCAGGAGGAGCGGGTGCGTGCGCTGGAGATCGCGCGCGTCAGGACCATCGAGGAGGCCGACATCGCCTCGCGCGAGGCGATCGAAGCGGCCCGCATCGCCCAGGAGCTGGCTGTAACAGCCAAGCGGATCCAGTCGGAGAAGGAGACGCGCAGCCTGGAGATCGAGCGCACGGAGGCCGTCGAGGCCGCCGATCTCAAGCGTCGGGAGGCGGTCGAGCGGCGTCGCATCGAAGTCGAGCTGGCGCTGGAGGCCGAGCGCATTGCCTCGTCGCGGACGCGCGAGGTGCTCAACATCGACCAGAAGAAGGCGATCGAGCTCGCCGACGAAACCCGCGTCATCGAGCTCGCCGCCAAGCGAGCCGAGCGCATCGATGCGGATCGCCAGGTCAAGGAAGCCGAGATCGTCGCGCGCAGGCAGGTCGAGACCGCCGATGTCTCGCGCGAGCAGGCGCTGGAGGCCGTCCGGTTGGAGCGTCGCCGGGCGATCGAGCAGCTCGAGGTCGCGCGCGTCCAGTCGCTGCAGGAGGCCGAGATCGCGGCCCGTGAGGAGGTCGAACGCGCCCGCATCGCCTCGGATCGTGGTCTCGACGAGGCCCGCATCGGCCGCGAGCGCGAGCTGCGCAAGCTCGAAGTGAACCGCGAGAAGGACGTCGAGACGGCGCTGATGGAGAAGGCCATCGCGCTGTATCAAAAATCGCTGGAGGAATCCGCGGCCAAGGTCGCGGCCGAAGAGGCGCGCTCGCGTGCAACGGAAGCGGCGGAGAAAGTCGTCACGGCGCGCGAGAGCGAGATTGCCCGCCGCCGTAAGACGGTCGAGGTGCTGCTGGCCGAGAAGCAGGCCGAGGAGACGCGGATCGCCGCAGAGGCCGAGCGGGTTCGTGCCGCGGTCGAAGCGGAGGCGCAGAAGCTGCTCAACGAGGCCGAGAACGTCCTGACCGACCAGGCACGCTACTCGCTGTTCCGGCGCAAGCTGCTCGACCGCATCGAGGGCATCGTGCGCGAGAGCGTCAAGCCGATGGAGAAGATCGAGGGCATCCGCATCCTGCAGGTCGACGGCTTGAACGGAAATGGCGGCAACGGCAATGGCGGCCGCAGCGCGACCGACGAGGTGATCGATTCCGCGCTGCGCTACCGCGTCCAGGCGCCGCTGATCGACTCGATCCTCTCCGATATCGGCGTCGAGGGCGGCAGCCTTGCCAAGATGCCGGGCCTGATCCGCGAGGCCCGGGACATGCAGGGCATCCGGAAAGAAACCTCAGCGCGCAAGGAGACAGGCGGCGGCGCCGGATCGGGCGAGGGCAGCCCGTCCGAGCCGCCGACCGATCGCGGTCCGCGCAAGAAGGGTTGATGCGAGATGGCGAGGGTTTACGTCTCCACCGTCGTGAGTGCCCGCAACGATCGGGTGTGGGCGCGCGTCCGCGACTTCAACGGCCTGCCGAACTGGCATCCGGCGATCGCCGAAAGCCGGATCGAGGGCGGCGAGCCCGCCGACAAGATCGGCTGCGTCAGGGATTTCCGGCTTCGCAACGGCGACCGCATTCGCGAGAAGCTGCTCGGCCTGTCGGACTACGACATGTTCTGCACCTACTCGATCCTGGAATCGCCGATGGGCGTATCGAACTACGTCGCGACCCTCAGGCTGACACCGGTCACGGACGGCGACAAGACGTTTCTGGAGTGGACCGCCGAGTTCGACTGCGCGCCGGAGCGCGAGGCTGATCTGGTGGCTTCGATCGGCGGCGGCGTGTTCCAGGGCGGCTTCGATGCGCTCAAGCGCGCGTTCGGGGGCTGACGCCGTGCCGCACGTGGTCAAGAGCACCATCATCGATGCGCCGACCGAGGCCGTGTGGGAGGTGCTGCGCGACTTCAACGGTCATGATCGCTGGCACCCGGCGGTGGCGACCTCTGCGATCGAGCGTTCGCAGACGTCCGACAAGATCGGCTGTGTCAGGCGCTTTCGTCTGAAGGACGGCTCCGAGCTGCGCGAGCAGTTGCTGGCGCTGTCCGATCTCGAGCAGAGCCTCAGCTACTGTCTGCTCGATACGCCGGTCCAGCTGTTCAACTACGTCGCCCATGTCCGGCTGCTGCCGGTCACCGATGGTGATCGCACCTTCTGGCACTGGGAGAGCCGCTTCACGACGCGGCCCGAGCTGGCCGAGGCGCTGTCGCGCATGGTGGCAGAAGACATCTACCAGGCCGGCTTTGAGGCGATCCGATCGCATCTGAAGCAGGCGGCATGAGGACGAGGTGAACCGATGCCGGTCACGGTGAAGACGTTTCAGGCCGCGAGCGAAGCAGCGTCTGCGCTGTCGTCGGACCGCGCCGCGCGCTACCTGGGCGGCGGCACGCTGGTCATGCGCGATCTCAACGAGGGCGACGTCTCGATTGCGACGGTCATCCGCGCCACCGACCGGACCTTGCAGGGCATCGATGCGGCAGGCGCACGCATCAGGATCGGCGCCGGCGTCACCTTCGCCCGCGTGCTGGCCGAACGCGATCTCGCCTTCCTGCATCCGGCGGCGCGCTCGATCGGCGGCCCGGCGGTGCGCAACATGGGGACCGTCGGTGGCAATCTGTTCGCGCCGGCGCCGTTCGGCGACTTCACGGTGGCGCTGCTGGCGCTCGACGGCATCGTCTCGCTGCAGGGCGGCTTCGGCGTCAGGGACATGCCGATCGAGGAGTTCCTGCAATCGCGCGACCGCCAGGCCGGTGCGCTGGTGGTCGGCGTGTCGTGCATCCGTCCTGCGTCGGCGGATGCGTTCCGCTATCGCAAGATCGCCCGCATCAAGCCGAAGGGCGGATCGGTGATCACGCTTGCGGCGCATCTTCCACAGAGTGGCGGCCGCGTGACCGGCGCGCGGATCGCGCTGGGATCGATGGCCCCGACCGCCATCCGCGCCAAGGCGGCCGAGCGCGCGCTCGAAGGGCGGCCGTTCGACGCCGGCGCGATCAGTGCCGCCGCTGCTGCGGCAGCCGAGGGAACGGCACCCACCGACAATTCGCTTGCCAGCGCGTGGTATCGCCGCGAAGTGGTCGGCGTCCATCTGCGGCGGCTGTTGTCGGGACAGGAGAGCTAGAGCATGGCTAAGACCCCACTTCAGTTCCGGCACAATGGTCGCGATGTCGCGCTGTTCGTTGACGGCGGCACCAATCTGCTGGTCGTGCTGCGCGAGATGATCGGCGACCTCACGCCGAAATTCGGTTGCGGCCAGGGCGGCTGCGGCGCCTGCACGGTCCTCATCGATGGCGACGCGCACCTGTCTTGTCTGACGCTCGCCGAAGCCGTCGAGGGCCGCGCGGTCGAGACCCTCGACGGCATCAAGAGCGGTCCGAATTTGCATCCGCTGCAGCGCGCCTTCGCCGAGGGTTTTGCCGCGCAATGCGGCTATTGCACGCCGGGCATGCTGATGGCGGCGAAGGCGCTGCTCGACAAGATCCCGCAGCCAAGCCGCGAGCAGGTGGTAGAGGCGATTTCGGGCAACATCTGCCGGTGTACCGGCTACGAGCCGATCATCAATGCGGTGCTGGCGGCGGCCGCGTCGCTGCGCGCGAGTGCGTGAGGAGAGATCGCCATGCTGGAACTGCGCAAGGACATCTTCGCCGACGAGCGCGACGACAATCTCAACGAGGTCGGCAAGGGCACCCAACGCCAGGACATGCTCGGCCATGTCACGGGGACCTCGACCTATTTCAACGATCACAAGCTGCAGGGCATGCTGCATCTGAAGGTCGTCAGATCCACGCAGCCGCATGCGCGGCTGCGCCGCATCGAGACCAGCGAGGCCGAACGGAGCGAGGGCGTGCGGCGGATCATCCGCGGCAGCGACGTGCCGCGCAATCTCAACACGCTGCTCAGCCTGATCAATTTTGGCAAGGACGATGAGCCGACGCTTGCCGTCGACAAGGTCCGCTACAAGGGGGAGCCGATCGTTGCCGTGGTCGCGGATACGCCGCGCGCGGCGTACGAGGCGGCCGCCAAGGTGCGCGTGGACTACGAGACGTTGCCGGCGGTGTTCGACGTCGAGGAGGCGCTGAAGCCGGGCGCGCCTGTTGTCAACGAGACCTATCCGAAGAATACGTTCACCTATCACGACCGCTACGACCACCAGAAGTTGCGCTTTGGCGACGTCGAGCGCGGCTTTGCCGGCGCCGATCACGTGCTGGAGCAGCGCTACCAGATGTCGCCGATCGAGCACGCGCCGGTCGAGACCAACGGCTCGATCGCCGCGCCCGACACCAACGGCCGCTACGTGGTCTATACCTCGACCCAGGCGCTGTTCTTCTCGCTCGACACCTGCGCCAAGATCCTCGATCTGCCGTCGAACACATTCCACTTCATCGGCGGCACGGTCGGTGGCGGCTTCGGCGGCAAGGTCGACACGCTGACCGAGCCGCTCGCCATTCTCGCTGCGATGTTGACGGGGCGCCCGGTGCGCTATGTGCTCGGGCGAGAGGAGGAGATGCAGTTCGGGCCGCCCCGCGGCGCCGAGTGCATCTACATCAAGGACGGGGTCATGCGCGACGGCCGCATCGTGGCGCGCCAGATCCGCGGCTATTTCGACTCTGGTGCTTATACGCGGCTGTCGAGCTACGCGGTGGTCAAATGTGCCGCGCACCTGCCGGGGCCCTACACGATCCCGAACGTCCATGGCGACATCTACTGCATCTTCACCAACCGCACGCCGGCCACCGCAATGCGCGGCTTCGGCATCACCGGCATGGACTTCGCGCTCGAATGCCAGATGGACAAGCTCGCGCATCTGATCGGCATGGACCCGATGGAGTTTCGTATCCTCAACGCCTATCGCGACGGCGACATGAAGGCGCATCGCCGCGAGGCCAAGAACACCGCGCTGATCGAATGCGTCCAGGTCGCGGCGGAGAAAGCGAAATGGCCGATCCGCGAGGAGTTCCGCCGGATGTCGTCGCGCAGGGATGGCGGTGGCGCGCGGGCCGCGGTGCCGTCGACGCCGCGCGAGCCCTCACAGCCGCGCTCGGCGCCGGCGCAGCAACGCACCAGCTACGATCGTGGTCTCTCGGCGCCGCCACAGCCCGAGCCGCCACCACCTCCGCCAACGAGCCCGGCGCCTTCGCCGGGGCACGGCGCGACGCGGTTCTCGTCGGTGTTCGGCACGAGGAGGCGCTGAGATGACGAGGCACCGCGGCCGCGGCATGGCGGCGATCAACTATCCCATCGGCATGAATCTCGGCGGCGATCCGAGCCAGGCGCTGGTGCATTCCAATCCCAGCGGCAAGTTCACGGTGGCGCTGTCGTCGATCGATCTCGGCCAGGGCATGAAGTCGGTGACGCGGCAGATCTGCGCCGAGACGCTCGGCGTGCCGGTCGAGGACGTCTATGTCGACACCGCCGATTCCGACACCGGCCCGCATTGCATGGGCTCGTTCGCTTCGCGCGGCACGCATCGCGTCGGCAATGCCGTGATGGCGGCGGCCAAGGAGGCGCGTGGCGTCATGATGGAGGCCGCGGCCGAGGAGCTCGAGGTCAACGCCAGCGATCTCGAGACCGATGGTCGCGGCAACATTCACGTCAAGGGCGCGCCGCAGCGCTCGATCTCGGTGAAGGACGTCGCCATCGCCGCGCAGTTCCGCCAGGGCAAGACCATCTCCGGCCGTGGCATCTTCCTGGTGCCGCTGTCGGAGGTGGATCCCGAGACTGGCGAAATGTCCCCGGCGACCTGCTACGCGCATGCCTGTCTCGTCGCCGAGGTCGAGGTCGATGACGAGACCGGCGAGGTCGGCGTGGTCAGGATGGACAGCGCCTATGAGCTGGGACGCGCGCTCAATCCCCGCCTCGTCGAGCAGCAGCTGGTCGGCGGCGCCTGGATGGGCATGAGCCACGCGCTCTACGAGACGACGGAGCCGTACTACCCGGACCCGAAGCAAGGACCGCGCGACTTCGTGGAATACCTGATGCCGGGACCTGGCGACATCTGTCCGCACGACATCGCCGTGCTGGAGCGGCCGGCGCCAGACGGACCGTTCGGCGGCAAGGGCCCTGGCGAGATGTGCGCCAATCCCGTGCTTCCTGCCATCGCGAATGCGATTTTCAACGCCGTCGGCGTGCGCCTCGACGAACTGCCGATCACGCCAGAGAAAGTGCTGCGCGCGATCAAGGCCCAGGGCGGCGCCCGGCCGCAGACGCGGCGGTGACGCAGCATGGTGGTCCGCAGCAACATCGTCGGCATCGACTCGCCGCAGGCGCTGGAAAAGGCACTGCGCGCGGCGTACTATCTCGCCGATGACGGGCTCTCCACCGCGGCCTATCTCGCGCTCGCGCTGGGCAAGCCATTGCTCTTGGAAGGCGCGCCCGGCGTCGGAAAAACCGAGGCGGCGAAGGCAATCGCCGCGGTGCTCGGCCGCAAGCTGATCCGCCTGCAATGCTACGAAGGTATCGACGCTGCTGCGGCGCTCTACGAGTGGAACTATCCGCGCCAGATGCTCGCGATCCGCCAAGCCGGCGAGGAGAGCATCGACATCTATGGCGAGAGCTTTCTGATCGAGCGGCCGATGCTGGCCTGCCTGCGCGCGCCCGATGCGACCGTGCTGCTGATCGACGAGATCGATCGGGCCGACCAGGAGTTCGAGGCGTTCCTGCTCGAATTTCTCTCCGATTTCCAGATATCGATCCCCGAGCGCGGCACGGTGCGCGCCGCGGAGCGGCCGATCGTGGTGCTGACCTCGAATCGGACCCGTGACCTGCACGAAGCGCTGCGCCGACGCTGTGTCTATCATTGGATCGACTATCCCGATGCGGAGCGCGAGGCGCGCATCGTGATGATGCGGGCCTCCAGTGTTGCCGAAGCGACCGCGCGGGCCGTGGTGGCTGCAGTGGCGAAGCTGCGGCGCGAGCCGCTGAGCAAGGCGCCCGGGATTGCCGAGGCGGTCGATTGGGCGGAGGCGGCGACGCTGCTCAACCAGACCGGCGCGCGCTGGCCCGATGCGTTCAAGCGCGCGATTGGCGTCGCGCTGAAGGATGAGGAGGATCTGTCCTTCATCGCGCCGCGGCTCGACGCGCTGCTCGCGGAGGCGATGACATGAGCGAGCCCCGCCTGCCGCAGGCGACCGAGATCTTCGTGACATTCGCTGCGCTGTTGCGGCGAAACGGCTTCGCAATTGCGCCGGAGCAGACCACCGCCTTCCTCGCTGCGATCGAACTGCTGGGGCCTGTCAGCATCGAGGATATCCGTCGTGCCGGGACGGCGACCCTCGCGCCGCCTCCGGAGCGGCTCGCGACCTACAATCTGCTGTTCGACGTCCATTTTGGTGTCGCCGAGGCAACGGCCTTCAGCGAGAGCGACAGGCAGGACGATGTCGTGCGTCTCCAGGAGGAAGGGGACGGCGCTGTCGGTCCCGATCTCGCCGAGGAGCAGAACGAGTCAGGTCTGGCTGCGACGCGCGTTGAAGCGCTGGTCGCCCGCCGCTTGGCTGCGACGACGGGCGGCCATGCCCTGCAGCGCCTCGCGCGTCAGGCGCGTGCAAAACTGCCGAAACGGCGTGGCCACCGGCGCATGCGCGCGCGGCGCGGCAGCTTCGTGGACCTGCGCCGGACCCTGCGCGAGAGCATAAGGCGCGACGGTGAGGTGCTGTCGCTGCGGCGGCTGAAGCGGCGACCTCGATTGCGACGATTGCTGCTGCTGATCGACGTCTCCGGCTCGATGAAGGCGCGGACCGAGGATAACATGCGGCTCGCCCACGTGCTGGTGCAGGCCGTACCCCAGGCCGAGGTGTTCACGCTTGGCACACGGCTGACACGCGTGACGCGGCCCTTGCGGCTGAAGCGGCGCGAACAGGCGCTGCTCGCTGCCTCGCATCTCGTCAGCGACTGGGACGGTGGCACGCGCATCGGCGAGGCGCTGCAGGCCTTCCTCGCGGTGCCGCGGTTCTCGACCTACGCGCGGGGCGCCGTCGTGCTGGTCATCTCGGATGGGCTCGAGCGTGGTGACCATCATGTGCTCCGTGACGCCGTGTGGAGGCTGTCGCTGCGCGCCTGGCGCCTGAGCTGGCTGACGCCGCTCGCGACGGGGCCCGGCTTCAAGCCGCAGACCGAGGCGTTGCAGGCGATCGCGCCATTCGTCGACGACATCGCAGCCGGCGGGTCGGACGAGACCATCGTCGCGCATGTTCTGTCGCTGGCACAGAGGAGGGCGGCATGACCGGTTATGTCGATGCGCATCACCACATCTGGCGTCAGGCCGATCTGCCCTGGCTGGTCGGGCCGATGCAGCCGCGGATTTTCGGCCCCTATGAGCCGATCAGGCGCGACTACACGATCGAGGAGTATCTCGACGACATCGCCGGCAGCGGCGTCACGCAATCGGTCTACGTCCAGACCAACTGGGCCAAGGACGGCTTCGAGGACGAAGCCGCCTGGGTGCAGCGAACTTCTGAGCAGCACGGCTTTCCGCACGCGATCGTCGCCTATGCCGATCTGAGCGTCGAAGATGCGCGGCCGCAGTTCAACCGGCTGGCGCGCTATCCCCTGCTGCGCGGGGTCCGGATGCAGCTGCACTGGCATGAGAACCCGCTCTATCGTTTCGCTTCGTCCCCAGACCTTTGCAGAGATACCCATATCCGCGCCAACATCGCGCGGCTCGCCGACTACGGCTGGTCCTTCGACCTGCAGGTCTTCGGGCCGCAGATGGCGGGCGCCGCAGCGCTCGCCGAGAGCTGTCCGTCCGTGACCTTCATCCTCCAGCATGCCGGCATGCTGGAGGATCTGTCCACGCGCGGTCGCGATCGATGGCGAGCCGGCATGCAGCGGCTGGCGAGCTGCAGCAATGTCGTCAGCAAGCTCTCGGGCCTCGGCACCTTCATTCGCCGCAACGATCCGGCGCATGTCGCCGACGTGGTGCGGGAGACGGTCGGAATGTTCGGCCCCGAGCGCTGCCTGTTCGGCTCGAACTTTCCGATCGAGAAGCTCTGGACCGACTACCGCGTACTGGTGGGGGCCTATGAGGCTGCCATCCGGGACCTCGACGAGCATGCGCGCGCGCAGGTCATGGGAGGGACGGCGCAGCGCGTCTATCGGCTGGGATGATACCGCCTGCAACGACAACAAAAGCAACAGGGAACGCTCATGGCGCTGGAAATCAAGGTTCTCGACTATGGTGACATCGAATTGGAATCGAGCTTCCTTGTGCTCGGCCGTGATTGCGGCCGCACCCGCCGGGTGCTGACGCTCGGCTTCCTGATCCTGGGCGGGCCGTATCCGGTCGTGGTCGATACCGGCTACCGCTCCAACCAGATCATGGAGACGCTGGGCATGCGCGGGCTGCAGTACCATGAGAACATGATCGAGAACCAATTGGCGCGGCACGGCGTGCGCATGGGCGATGTCCGCTACGTCTGCCACACCCATCTGCACATCGATCACGCCGGGAAGGACGATCTGTTCCCGATGAACACGACGGTCGTGCTCAACCGCCGCGAGCTCGAATACTCGGTTTCCGGGCTGATGCATCCGCAATATCCGGCGCCCGACATCAAGCATCTGATCGACCGGCTGCACACCAAGAGTGCGCTGCGTTTCCTCGACCTCGAGCTCACCGGCCCGGTCGAGCTGATGCCGGGCGTCTATTGCGACGCTGCGAATGCCCATACCGAAGGCTCGATGAACATCCACGTCCACACTGCCGATGGCATCGCTACCATCTGCGGCGACGTCATCTACGACTTCAACGACCAGATCGTGACGCCGTTCAACGAGATTCAGGATGGCGAGCCGCGCACCACCGGCAATCACGGCACGACAAAACGCGCCGAGAAGGCAGCGATCAAGAAGCTGCTGTCGAGTTCGCGCTATCTGCTGCCGGTGCACGATCGTCCCGCCAAGATCGAAGGCGGTGTGGTGGTGGGACGGCTGCACGACCAAGTGCCGGGGCCGCTGGTGCAGTCGCTGCCGCAGCGGCACTGGTTTCCGGCGTGAGCAGCACAAGGTGCCCCCATGACCCACGTGACGTTGCGCACTGAGTTCGAAACTCTGATCGATCCGTATGCGCCGGTGGCGCAGGTCGCGACCGGCTTCGAGTTCACCGAGGGGCCGATCTGGCATCCCGTCGAGCAGTTCCTGCTGTTCTCCGACATGCCGGCTGATGTCCGCCGCCGCTGGGACGCGAAGCGCGGCGTGGTGGAGATGCGGCGGCCGTCGAACAAGTGCAACGGCATGACCTATGATGCCGAGCTCAATCTGATCGTCTGCGAACACGCGACGTCGTCGCTGGTGCGCGAGCGTCCCGACGGCCGCCGCGAGATCCTGGCATCGCATTTCGAGAACCAGGAGCTGAACAGCCCCAACGACGTGTGCGTCCACTCCAGCGGGGCGATCTACTTCTCCGACCCGTGGTATGGCCGCATGCCGGTCTATGGCGTGGAGCGGCCGCGCCAGCTCGGCTTCCAGGGCGTGTACCGGGTGCCGCCGGGCGGCGGTCCGCCGCGGCTGCTGGTTGACCGCCATCTGTTCGACCAGCCCAACGGGCTGTGCTTTTCCCCGGACGAGAAGCTGCTTTACGTCAACGATACGGTGCAGGCGGTGATCCGCGTGTTCGACGTCGGCGGCGATGGTGCGCTGGCGAACGGGCGCGTCTTTGCCAGCGGCATCCGCTCCGAGCTCGAGCCAGGCGTGCCCGACGGCATGAAATGCGACCAGCGCGGCAATGTCTGGGTCACCGCACCCGGCGGCGTCTGGGTCTATGCGCCTACGGGCGAACTGCTCGGCAAGGTGCGCGTGCCGGAGCTCGTCGCCAATCTCGCCTGGGGCGGTCCCGAGTTTCGCACGCTCTATCTCACCGCGACCCATTCGGTCTATGCGATCGCGACCAAGGTCGGTCCGCGCCACGAGCCGTATATGAGCGCGCGAAGTCGAGGGGCGTCAACGGCAGGTCTGGCGATGTCCAGCGCGACGTCCGCGCCATCGGCGCCGCAGCTGGCATCTGGCGACATGCAGCTCGATCCGCGCCGCTGCGCGATGATCATCCAGGATCTGCAGAACGACGTCATCATGGACGGTGGCGCCTTCGCGGATTCCGGCGCGCCCGGTCATGCCAAGCAGCAGCGCGTGGTCGACAATGTCCGGCGGCTCGCCGAGGTCGCGCGTGCGCGCGGCGTCGTCATCATTCATGTCTGGTTCGTGGTCGAGCCGGGTGCGCCCGGCGTGACCTTGAACGCACCGCTGTTCGAGGGGCTGGTCGACAGCAAGGCGATGGTGCGCGGCAGCTGGGGCGCGGCGCCTGTCGCCGGCCTGGAGCCGCGCAGCGGCGACTTCGTGGTCGAGAAGATGCGCATGAGCGCGTGGGAAGGCACGCGGCTCGAGACGATTCTCAAGGCCACCGGGCGCGACGTCCTCATCAATACCGGCGCCTGGACGAACATGTCGGTGGAGCACACCGCGCGCACCGGGGCCGACAAGGGCTATTTCATCGTGGTGCCGGAGGATTGCTGCTCGACCATGAACGCGGACTGGCACAATGCGTCGATCAACTTCGCCATGCAGAATGTTGCTGTCGTGACCACGGCCGACGCGGTGATCAGGGCGCTGGGGTGAGGCATGCCAAAGCTGCTGCATCTCGTCGCCTCGCCGCGGGCAGATTCGGAATCCAGCGCCGGCGCGCGCGCCTTCCTGGACCGCTTCAGGCAGGCGCGGCCGGGCTGGGACGTCGACGAGATGAATCTGTGGCGCGAGAGTCTGCCCGAGTTCGACGGCGAGATCCTGCAGGCGAAATATGCCCGCATGGGCGGCCGCGCCTTCACCGACGGCCAGCGCCGGGCGTTCGCTGTGGCCGAGCGCATGGCGGTGCGGCTCGATCTGGCCGAGCGCGTCGTGATCTCGACGCCGATGTGGAATTTCGGCATTCCCTACAAACTCAAGCACTGGCTCGACATCATCAATCAGCCGGGCCTCACCTTTCGCTTCGATCCGTCGCGTGGCTACCTGCCGCTTCTGAAGGATCGTCCGACGCTGGTGATCCTCGCCAGCGGCGGCGACTTCACCACCGGCATCAGCCGGGGGCGTACCGACCTCGCGACGCCCTATCTGCGCGAGGCGCTGCGCTTCATGGGCCTTCGCGACCTGCACTTCGTGGCGATCGGGCCGACCAGCGGGCCGGCGGCGCACACCGGCGTGGCGCGTGAGCGGGCGCACAGGCGGCTCGTCGAGATGGCCGCGCGATTTTGACGAGGCAGCCGCGCGGCGCGCATCAGGTCCTAGCAGCAAGCGGTGCGGCCTTCGACCGGCGACCGTTATCCTCTAGCCGCGCTCTCGACTGATTCGGCCGCGAATTCAAGCGACAAGCTCGACTGTCGCTCCGGTCGCGTCGATCAGGTGGACACGTTCGATCTCGGTGCGGGGCAGCAGGGCGCGAATCTCAGGCTCCGACATCAGGCTGAAGGCGGTCGAGAGCGCGTCTGCCGCCGTTGCATTGCCGGCGACCGTGGTCACGCTGCGATAGCGCTGCGCACAGCCGCCGTCGTGCGGATCGAACAGATGATTGAAGCGGCCTCGCGGATCGAAGCGGAAGCCATAGGCGCCCGATGTCGATACGGCGCGATCGATGATCGGAAGCAGTGCAGCGGTCCGGTCGGGAATGTCCGGATCGGCGATTGCGATCTCCCAGGGCCGTGCATCCGGCCGTGCGCCGATGGCGCGGGCTTCGCCCATGTCGACCAGGCTGTGCTGCACGCCCTCGCTGCGCAGGAGCTCGACGATCCGGTCCGTGACATAGCCCTGCGCGATGCCATTGAGGGTGAGCGCCATGCCGCGCGGCATGACGATGCGATCGCGGCTGACGCTCAGCCGCTGATGGCCGACCCGCGCCAGCGCCTCTTGCACGGCCGCTTGCGGCGGCCCGTCGGGATTGGCATGCGGGCGCGAAAAATGATCGGCATAGAGCGTCCACAGCGGTTGCACCGTCGGGTCGAAGCGGCCGTCGGTCATCGCGGCGTAGCGCTGCGAGCGTGTGAGGATGTCGACCAGCTCGGGCGCGGGGTCCACCAGCACGCCGGTGCGGTTCAGCGTCACCAGCGCCGATTGCTCCAGATACAGGCTGAACAGGCGCTCGAGCCGCCGGGCTTCGCCGATCGACACCGTGATCAGCCGTTCGGCTTCCTGCCGGTCGCGGTGATGAAGCTTGATCGTGGCGACGGCGCCGAGCAGCGTGCCGCGCCATTCGACCGACCCGCTTGTGCTGTCGGCCGCCTGCGCCCAGGAAGGAGCAACCGCGAGGCCCGCCAATGCGGCGCTGATGCGGATGAAGCGCCGGCGCGAGAGGTGAAGTGTCATCGCTGGACTCCCGTGGTTTGCTTCGAACCCGGCTCGGCCAGACCGGCGTTGTCGTCGGCGGAGCTCAGCACGTAGTCGCGGGGCACCTCGGTGAAGCCGACGATGCGGCCGCCGTGCTCGGCAGCGAACCGCTCGGCCGCGGTCCGATCCGAGAACGGCACCGCCTCGTCGCTGCCCATGCCGCTCCTGACCCGGCTGCCGATCACGAACACCGCCTTGCGCGCCTCGACCCAATTGTCGGCGCCCGGATTGTCCCAGCTCGCGGCTTTGCCCATGTCGGAGACGTAGATCGCCTGGATGTCCTTGGGCTCGTCGGGCAGCATCGTGAAGGCGATGGCGTCACGCGCGGAGGAGAACCACACCGGTTCGATCAGGCTGGCGGCGAAGATCTGTCCCTTGGGGCCAGAATGCTCGAGCAGATTCATGCCGCAATAATGCCCGATCGCCTCCGCCGTCAGCTTGATCGGCGGCGGCGGCGCGGCCGCCTGCCTGTCGTTGCAGGCGGCAAGCGCAAAGGCGGCGATGAGCAAGCCGGCGAAAGCGAGGCGTTTCATAGCTCCCTCCGGGAGAAGGCCAGCGCGGCGCCGGCGAGCGGCACCAACGTCCAAAGCACCAGCGCTGTGAGCAACACCTGCACCGACAGCGTGCTGCTGCCGGCGAGCCCGGCCATGCCGGAGAACAGGCTGACATTGGCGAAGCCGGTCAGGTTGAACAGCCGGTAGGCGTCGGTCGGGTTGAGCAGCAGCAGCGCGCTGAGCACGCCGCTGGAAACGTTGCGGCCCTGATCGATCACGAGAAGGCCGAGCAGCGCCATGTCGTAGATCAGGACGAGCACGAGCCACAGACCGATGCTGACCCCCGCTGCGGTGCCGCGGTCGCGCACCACTGCGCTGACGAGATAGCCGATCGCGACGAACACCGCGCCAAGCAGAACGGAGGAGCCGATCATCGCGGCGAAGGCCGCGAGCCCGTCACTGTCGAAGTGACTGCCGGCGATCAGCAGCGCTACGGCAGCGGCGCCATAGCCGAGGCAGGTCGCGAAGGCGAGCACCGCGAGATGACCGAGGAACTTGCCGAGCAGCACCTGCCAGCGCGCCACGGGATAGCTGAGCAGCAGCAGCATGGTGCCGCGCTCCATGTCTCCGACGATGGCGTCGTGCGAGATCAGAAGCGCGATCAGCGGGATCAGGAAGATCGTCAGGCTCGACAGGCTGACGATGACGACGTCGAGCGCGCGCGCGCCCACGGTGCCGGTCGGTGCGCTGCCGAGAAAGGTCAGCGACAGCGCGAGCCCTGCCAGCAGCAGGGTCGACGCCAGCACCCAGCGGTTGCGGATCGCCTGCTGGATTTCCTTCGCGGCGATGGTGATCACGGCATTCATTGCGAACGCTCCGCGTGGCGCAGGAAATGCGCGTAGAGCTCGTCGAGACTGGGTGGAATGAGCTCGAGATCCTGCACGGCGGTGCCGTCGGCCGTCGCACGGCGCAGCAGAGCGATCTTCTCGTCCGGCGCTGCGTCGATCTCGACGATGTGGCCATTGACCCGACGATAGGAGGTCGCCTCCGGCAGCCAGGAGGGCCGGCCGGATGGCGGCAGCTCAGCGACCTTGACCCGGATCCGGGTCGGCAGTCGCGCGAGGCGGCGCAACTCGTCGAGCGTGCCGTCGGCGACCTTGAGTCCCTTGTTCATGATGATGACACGGCCGGCCCGCTCCTCCAGCTCGGTCAGCGCATGCGATGACAGCAGCACCGTCGTGCCCTCGGCGGCGAGCTTCTGGATCACCTCGTAGAACGTCTGGCGCAGCTCGGGATCGAGACCGGTGGTCGGCTCGTCCAGCAGCAGCACGCGTGGCCGGCCGATCAGCGCCTGTGCCAAGCCGAGGCGCTGGCGCATGCCCTTCGAGTAGGTATTGACGCGGCGTCCGGCAGCGTCGCCCAGCCCGACGACATCGAGCAGCGCCAGCGCGCCCTTCACAGGCTCGCGCTTGAGGCGGGCGTAGAAGCTCTGCGTCTCGCGGCCGGTGAGCGCGGCATCGAAGGCGACGTTCTCCGGCAGATAGCCGAGCCGACGCCGCGAGGAGAACTCGCCCGCGGCCGGGTTTTCGCCGAGCAGCGCGATCGCGCCCTTGGTCGGTCGGATCAGGCCGAGCATCATCTTCATCAGCGTGGTCTTGCCGGCGCCGTTGTGGCCGATCAGGGCCACCATCTCCCCGGCCGCGAGATCGAACGACACGCCCTTGACGGCTTCGACCTTGCCGTAGTGCTTGATCACGTCGGCGATATGGACGGTCGCGCTCATCGGGCGCTGCTCCTAGCGGCAGTGCGGCGCGCCGGCGGTGGCGACATCAGCGGATGGCTGTCGACCACGCCGCCGGGCAGGATCGCCGGGAACTGCGCCTGCGCCCAGCGGATCACCTGCACGGCCGGGCTGTTGATCAGGACCTTGGCGGCCGGCGCGGTCCACAATACGCGGTCGATCAGATCATTCGGCCGATAGGCGGTGTCGGCAATGCCGTCGCCGTTGAGGTCGAAGCCCGGGTTGTCGCTCCAATAATTGCCGCGGCCGTCTTTCGACCAGTCGAGATGGCGGGTGCCGACATACTTGATCTGGCTAGCATTGTTGACGAAGGCATTGCCCCTGATGTCGTTGCCCTCGGAGCCGGCGGTAAAGTGAACGCCGATCTCGCACCCTTCGAACCAGTTGTCGGTGATATGGTTGTTGTTGGTGTTGTAGATGAACACGCATTTCTCGGGACCGGGACGGGCGCCGGCGGTCGGCGTGGCCGTGCTCGCATCGGCCTGCGGCACGCCTTCGTCGGTGCCGCGGTTCTCCGCGGTGGCCCAGCGCTCCGCCGGCTGCAACCCGCCGATCACGCTGTTGCCGGCGATCTGCGAGCCGTTGGCCGCGTTGAACAGCAAGCCGCGGTCGCGGTCGTGATCCGAGACGTTATCCCTCACGACGAGCGCCTTGGAGAACATCATCGCATAGCCGATGATGTTGCGGGTCGAGACGTTTCCGGAGATTTCGCTGTCGTTGGTGTACATGAAGTGGACCGCGAAGCGCAGGTCGCTGAAGCGATTGCCGCTGAAGACGTTGTTGCGGCTGGTGATGGCGAACACGCCATCGCGGCCGTACCGGAATTGGTTGTCGATCACCTTGGCGCCCGGCGCGTTCCAGACCGAGACGCCGTTGCCGGTGACGCCGCCGCGCGTCGCGCGCAGGCCGATGATGCTGTTGTGACGGACCATGGCGTTGGCTGATCCGTGCAGATAGACGCCGAACAGATTGCCCTCGATGCGGTTGTTCTCGATCACTGCGTCGTGCGCGGCCTGCTCGACGAAGATGCCGGAATCCATCTTCTCCAGCGCGCGGCCGGATCCGTCGATGGCGAGGCCGCGAATGACGGTGCCCGGCGCCGCCACGGTGATGACGCTGCCCTCGCCACCACCGCTGATCACGGCGCCCGGAGCCCCAGCCAGCGTCAAGCGGTGGCTGATCCGTAGCGGTCCGCGATAGGTGCCGGTGGCGAGCGCGATCTCGTCGCCGTCGGCGGCGCGGTCGAGCAGGGCCTGCAGGTCGGTGGTGTCAGTTCCGACCTGCAGAGTCGCCGCCTGGGCGCGGAAGGGCAGGCCGGCGACGACGAGCGCCGCCAGCCCCAGAGTCTTGATATGGCGCATGCGCCGCATCGCTCACGCGTTCCGCGGCGAGACCAGCATGCGTCCGCGCATTTCCATGTGCATGGCGTGGCAGAACCATGTGCAGAAATACCAGTACACGCCGGGCTTGTCGGCGATGAACGTCACCGACGAGGTCTGCTGCGGATCGATCTCCATGTTGACGCCGTAGTTGACGATGCAGAAGCCGTGCACCAGATCCTCGACGTCGTCGATGTTGGTGACATAGACCGTCACCTCGTCGCCCTGCTTGACCTCGAACTTTTCGAGCGCGTAGGCGGGCGCGCTGGACCACATGTAGACGCGCACCTTGTTGCCATCGCGGATCACCTTGGCGTCGCTCTCCAGCGTGACGCCGTCGGCTGCGGCCTGCTTGCGGGCGTCGGCGAAGAACGGGTCGTCGCGTTTCCAGATCGAGGTCACGCGGCCCTCGAGCTTGGAGCGGTGCACGATCACGGCGTCATGCGGCTCAGCGAAGCTCGGGCCGTCATGCACCAGCTCCATCTTGTCGCCGGAGATGTCGATCAGCTGGTCGTTCTCCGGCTTGAGCGGGCCGACATTCAGGAAGCGATCCTTGGAGAACTTGTTCAGCGACAGCAGCCATTTGCCGTCGGCTTCCTTGGTCTCGCCCATCGAGGCGTGGTTGTGGCCCGGCTGATAGTGGACGTCGAGCTTCTGGATGATGGGGTTGACCTTCTCGCCCTTGAAGGCGCGCTTGGCGAGATCGAGGCTCCATTTGCAGACCTGGCTGTCAAGGAACAGCGTAGTGTAGGCGTTGCCCCGGCCGTCGAAGGCGGTGTGCAGCGGCCCGAGGCCGAGCTCCGGCTCGGCCACGACGACGTCGCGCGGCTTGATCTTGTCGTCGAACAGGTTGTCGATCAGGCGGACGTCGATCACCGTGACCGTCGGCGCCAGCTTGCCATTGGCGACGACGTGGATGCCATCGGGGGCCGTGTTGAGGCCATGCGGACTGTTGGAGACCGGCACGTAGCGCGTGTAAGGCGATCCTTTGCGGCCGTCGATCACGGGAACGCCGTTCATCTCCTTGAAGTCGCCCTTCTTGACGGCCTCCTCGATGCGCTTGATGTTGAAGATCGTGACCCAGTCCTGTTCGCTTGCCGTCATCTCGGCCAAGGTGACGCCCTTCTCCGAGTTGTAGCAGGTCGAGAACGCATATTTGCCCTGGTAGTCGCAGTCGGTGTTGTCGAGATTGCCGTCGACGATCACCTGCCAGGCGACCTTCATGGTGTCGCCGTCGACGGCCGAGAACATCGACCAGTATTTCGACTTGTCGTCGAGCACCTTGCCGTCGTTCGGCAGCGGCACCTCATATTCGCCGTTGCAGAAAACGTAACCGGTGCGCGGGAACTTCTGCGGACGCATGCCGTGGATGGTGTACTGGTTCGGCAGCTCGATGATCTTGTCGCATTTCATCACGTCGGTGCGAATGCGGGCGAGGCGGGTGTTGGCCTTGTCGTTGATGAAGATGTAGCGGCCGTCATATGTGCCGTTGGTGAACGACATGTGCGGATGGTGGCAGTCGCCGTTCATCCAGATGCCGAGCCGGTCCTTGAGCCGTTCGCGCGTCTCGGGCAGCAGCCCCTCGGTCATGATCTTGCGGCTCTCGTTGGTTTGGCCCCAGCCGGTGGCGCTGCACCGGTTGAAGACCGGAATGCGCATGAGCTCGCGCATCGAGGGCATGCCCACGATCCGCAACTCGCCGGTCTGGCCGCTGGAGAAGAAGACATAGTACTCGTCGAGCTGGCCGGGCGCGACCTCCGCCTTGCCGGCGCCTTGCGCCGGTCGCGACTGTGCGGCGGCCGGCGTGGTCTCGACGCTCTTGCCGAGGCCGATGCTGCCGGCCACGCCGGCCGCGCCGAGCGCGGCGGTGCCGACGATTTGTCGGCGGCTGAGTTTCGTCTGGTCGTCGTCGTGCGCCATCGTCGTCTCCTTATGATGGATGAGTGAGATCGTTGGATTGAGCCGGCGCCGTCGTCGGCCGACCGGCATGGGTGATCACGGTCTTCGGACCGGATTTGGCGGCGCGCATCGACGGCGATGACATCGCCTCGAACTTCTCGCGCTTGAGCCGGACCTGGATCATGTGCGGACAGCGCTGATCGTCGTAGTAGAGCTCCTGGCAATGCATGCAGTAGATGCATTCATTGACATTGATGTGTCCTTCGGGATGGATCGACTGCACCGGACATTCCTTGGCACAGCGCTGGCAGGGCGAGCCGCACTCCTTCCAGCGACGCAGCCATTCGAAGGTGCGGATGCGTCCGGGAATCGCCAGCGCGGCGCCCAGCGGGCAGAGATAGCGGCAGAAGAAGCGTTCGATGAACAGGCCGATGCCGAGCAGCGCCGCGGCATACAGCACGAACGGCCAGCTGCGCGAGAATTTCAGGATGATCGCGGTCTTGAACGGCTCGACCTCCGCGACCTGCTCGGCGAGCGCGACCGAATAGAGCGACAGGCCGAACAGGCCGAGGAAGATGATGTATTTGATCGGCCACAGCCGCTCATGCAGCCCCCAGGGCACCGTGATCTGCGGCACCTTGAGCCATTTTGCCACTGTGTTGGTCAGCTCCTGCAGCGCGCCGAACGGACAGAGCCAGCCGCAGAACGGCCCGCGGCCCCAGAACAGCAGTCCAGCCGCCGTTGCCGCCCACAGGATGAAGATCAAGGGCGCCGCGAGGAAGAACTCCCAATGGAAGCCGGTCAGCAGCGCGTTGACGAAGGTGACGACGTTGACGACCGAAAGCTGGGCGTTGGCGTACCAGCCGAGCCAGACCAGCACGAACAGCAGATAGGCGCGGCGCACCCAGGTGTAGAGCCGGGGACGGCGCACCAGAACGTTCTGGAAGAAGAAGATCCCTGTGAGCGCGGCCAGCGCCAGCGCGGTGATGCCGATGGAGATCGTCTGCGAGCGCCAGATGCGCATCCATAACGGCTCCTCGGTGTCGTCGGCGACCGGTTGCGCCGTGGTCGGGGCGGGACGCGCGGACGTCGCCTTCGCTGCCGACACAGCGGGGCGCGTCTGCTGCTTCAAGTAGGCGTCGGGCACCGTGTAGTCGACATCGAATGTCAGGAACGCCTTGTCGTGGCTGCCTGTGCTTCGTTGCACCAGGAGCTGGAGCTGCCATGGCTCGGTCGGGTCGAGCGTGAATTCGGGCGGCGTGATGAACAGTCCGATCTCGCGCAGGGCAGGGGCGCCGGCGGCGGTCAGCGCACCGAGTCGCATGTGGTTCTTGTCGCGGAACCGTGTGCTTCCGCCCTCCTGCAGCACCTCGATACGGTCGAAGATGCCGCCTCGGACATAAGCGGAGCCCTTGAACGAGTAGACGCCGTCGCCGGCGACGACGATCGCCTGCTGTCCGGGCTGCAATCGCTGCTTGAGTCGCTGATAGCCCTCGTCGCCGAGCAGGCTGCGGCCGATCGTGGGCACGCTGGCCATGGCCACATAGAGATCGATGAAGGTGTCGCCGGCATCGCCGGGCTCCGGATTTTGCGCGGCCGCCTCATTGCCCGACTTGGCGAAAGCGTCGTTGACGTCGCCGATGCTGAGATGCAGGCGCCGCACCGAGCCGTCGCCGAGCAGGCTGCTCCAGTCGCGGATCTCGCTCTTGTCGGGATCGACCGTCTTGGTCTCGCTCGGCTGCGCTGTGGCGGCGCTCGCCGCTGAGCCGGCGCCGATGCGGCCGCTGCGGATCAGGCGCGTGGCGGCGCGCACGATGCTGTCGTGCATCACCAGCACGGTGACCGTGGCACCTGAGACGATGTCGGCCTGCGGCGCATGTTCCGCGCCTTGCGCAATCGGCATCATGTCCTTGCCGAGCAGGCCGTTGAGTGCGGCAACGATGCGTGGCTGGGGAATGCCGATCAGCACGATCGGCTCTTTGTGATCGACCAGCTTCAGCCCGGTGATGACGCCCTTGGGATCGATGCCGACGAGGATGTGGATCGGCTTGCCCGAATAGCCGACGGAATTGGCGAAATCGGAGTTGAGATAGACGTAACCCTTGAGCTGATCGCCGCGATACACCGGCATGATCGGCGGCTCGCCTTGCGGCACGCCGAAACGATCCGCATCCGGGAACAGCTCACCCGGCGTGATCTTCGAGAGGTAGGTTGCGAGATCGCCGGCCGCATGTGCTGCGCGCGGGGCCGCGATCGCGCAGAGCCCGATGAGGATTGCTACCAGGATAGCAGGCATGCGCCACCGATGGGTGGCGACATCACTCGCAACCATGATCACCTCAAGCGGAACGGACGGCCCGCGAAGGGGCCGTATTCCAGTCAGGACTGTTTCGGGGAAGGAAGGATCGTCGCCATTGACAATCCCTGAGCAAATAGAGCCAGGCTAAATTGACTCCTTATCGTGCCGGTTGTCTAGTGGGTCGCAATCCGACGGACGTTGCGCTGGATCAAACAAGCCAGGACAATCAGGCGGACCATCATATGTTGTTGACACGCACGCTCTCGCTCAAGTCGGAACCGGCCGGGAACCTGCATTCGATCGACGAGCTGTTCGCGCTCGCCAATGCGATGGAGCAGGAGGCGGCCGATCGCTACGACGAGCTGTCCGGAGAGATGCAGCGTCAAGGCCGGCTCGATCTGGCCGCTGTCTTCGCGAGGCTGGCCGCGGCCGAGCGCGAGCATGTCGACAGTGTCGCGCAATGGTCGCAAGCGCGAACGGGGCGTGCCCCCGATGCGTCGCTGGTGCGCTGGCAACCACCGGAGACCTTTGAGCCCGGCGTGGCACGCGAAATCCAGGACTCGCGGCTGATGACGCCGTACCGCGCGCTGTCGATGGCGGTGCGCAACGAGGAGCGGGCCTTTGCGTTCTGGTCCTATCTTGCGGCATTTGCCGATGATCCCGAGGTCAAGAGGGCGTCCGAGGCGATGGCGCGAGAGGAACTCGGTCATGTCGCGACGCTGCGCAAGGAGCGGCGCCGTGCCTATCATCTTGAGACCGACGCCAGGCGCGCGGCGTCGGTGGCGTCGGACGCCGGCACGATCGACGCCGGCCGGCTGGAGCGTCGACTCGCCGAGTTGCTCGACGCGATGGCTGTGCGCGCCGCTGGCCGCCCGGCGGATCGCGTGCGCGAGCTTGCGCAGGAAGCCGCGGCAATGGCATCGGAGGTTGCGGACCTGTTGCGCCTGCCGGCTGGGCTCGCGCAAGCCGATGCGGCCGTGCTGGCGGAGGCGCTCGCGGACGCGTATCTGGAGCATGCGGAGCGAGCGACCGAACCGGACCGGCTCGATCTGATGCAGCGGCTGGCGTCGCAGGCGATCGCCCGGCTGGCCTGGCTGCGGTCGCTCGGTTGAGTCCGACTCCAGAACTCCGCGAAAGAGGCGAAAGACAAGGGTCGCCCAGCCAAGCTGGACGACCCGATCATCATGAGGCTCAGTTGCGGGTCGGCGCCGGCACGGCGGTGCGGTTCGCTGGCACCGTGACGGGCTGGAAGGAGAACACGTCGCGACTGCGCGGATCGACGGTCACCTTGAGCCAGCGGACGTCATTGTTGCCGTTACCCTGATTGTCGCCGAACGTTTCGACGCGAACGAAGTTCTCGAGCCGCTGGCCGGTACTGTTGAGGAACGGCTGGTCGACCCGGAAGTAATGGGAATCGCCGTGGACGTAGGCGACCGGCTTGCGGAACGCCTCGACTTCGGTGCGCAAGGCGGTCAGAAAGCTGACGAAGCCATCGGGCTGCCCGTCGGTTTCGGCGAGCGTCCTCGGATCGCGCAGCGGCGCGCGCGTCGGGTCGGCCTGGTCCCAGCCCGGGTTGCCCTGGGTGATGAACATCACCGCGGCGGAGTTGCGCCTCTTGGCTTCCGCGAAGGTCTGTTGCATCCACAGAATCACGGCCGCGTTGCGCGCGTTGTATTCGTCCGGATCGGGATTTGTGTCGCAGAGATTGTTGCAGGATCCCTGGATGTTGAGGGTCGCGTAGGTGACCCGGCCAACGGTCCAGCGGCGATTCTCGACGCAGCCGACCTTGGTGCCGTTGGCGCTCAGACACAGCGGATCGGTCTGCACCTCCTGGCGCAGCTTGCGCTGGCCGAGCGAAAACGGCGTCGAGAAGAACACCTTGCGCTCGTAATCGAGCCGGTCGCGCGAGTTGAAGCCGCCATTCGAGGGGCGATCGCAATCGACCCAGTCATTGTCGCCCGGGGTGAACATCGCGGGCGCCTCGAGGCTGTTGAAGAAGGCGAGCGCCTGGGCGTAGAGGCCGGCGTCGCAGGCGGAATTGGAGCCCTGCTTCAGGTCGCCATCGTGCGCCGTGAATTTCAGCCGATGGGCGTTCATGTCGGCGATCAGGTTGGGGACGCCGACGGTGGCCTGCAGCGTGGAGTAGGGCAGGTCGCCCCACAGGCCGATGGCGTAGCTGTCGTCATCGTCGTCGAAGCCATGGTCGTGCGCAAGGCTCGGCGCGGCAGCGGAAAACGCCAGCAAAGACACCGTGACGGACAATGCGAGCAATTCATGAAAGGCAGATTTGAAAGATGATCGAAGTGACATTCTGCAAGATCCCCCAAGACCTCGGTTGCAACGCGCCGCTTCGTTCAAGCGGCGGCGGGACGATGCGGAGGCTCGATAACGGGGGCGTGACGATCGGCTGACAATCCGCTGACGGCGTCACGATGTTGCAAATCGGTGCACCATCAATCTCGTCGCCGCGCACAATGCGCAGATGGCCCGCCGCAACGTGTGCGGCGGGCTGTTCCTGACAGCGGCAGACTCCCGGTCGATCAGCGGTCGTCGCCGTATCCGTGCTCACCGTGGTCGTGATGATGCCAGCCGCCGTCGTGATCGTGATCGCCATCGTTATCGCCGAAGGCGAACAGATTCATCAGGTCGCCGATCGCAGGACGGTTCTTCGGCACATAGCGGTTGTCGTCCCGGTCATGGATCGGATTGGGGAGTCGGTCGCGGCTGACGGCAGAGATCGTGGGCAGCCGCCAGTTGCGCTCGATGAACTTCAGCAGCGAGACGTGATCGTAATAGGTGTGGTCGACATGACCCTTCTTGGCCAGCGGCGAGACCAGGACGAAGGGAATGCGGGTGCCGTCGCCGAGGAAGTCGACCGGCTGGACATAGCCGGAGTCGTAGTAGCCACCGCCTTCGTCCGTCGTGATGAAGATCGCAGTCTTGGCCCAGAGCTGGGGGTTGGCCTTGACGCGATTGATCAGGGCCTCGAGGAATTTTTCGTAGAGGTCGGTGGTCGAATCGGCGGGATGCCCGGCGAGCGCCTCGAACGGACGCACGAATGACACTGCGGGCAGCGTGTTGTTCTGCACGTCCTTCACGAAGGCGCCGTAGTTCTGCAGCTTGGCTTCCTCGGCGGGGTTCTTCATGATGTTGTTGAAGCCGGTGAGCGGGTCGCAGATGCCGCAATAGGAGTGGAACAGCAGCGGCACGCCGTCGACGCTCTTGGCGAAGGTGGTGGCATCGTCACCGCGGTCGGCGCTGTAGTATTTCCAGGACACGCCTTTTGCGGTCATCACGTCGGCGATGGTCGGCGCGCTCTGCGGCGGCAGCACGAATTTGTCCGAGCCGAGGGCATTCGGCTTGGCGCTGGTCTGGTTCCAGAACATGCTGTAGTTGTTGACGAGATAATAGTGGTTCGGCGCGCAGTTGTTGCTATAGACGCCGTTCTTGAAAAGCTGCTCGTTGACGGCGGCGACGCCGGGCGCGCTGGGGTCCGAGCAATTGACGTAGGAGCCGCCGCTGTAACCGTCCTGCTTGTAGTAGTTGTTGGTGCCGGGAACCGGATCCGGATTCTCGATCTGGTTGGCGTAGGGCACGGCGGGGGCGCCGTTCAGCGTCTCGGGATTGGTGAAGAACGCGGCGTGGCCGGTCACGAGCGCCTGGAAGTTGGCTCCGGTGCCGCCCATGATCGCCTGATGATAGTTGTCGCTGATCGCATACTCGTCGGCGAGCTGCTTGAAGAACGCTGCGTCACCGGGCTGGGCCTTGCCGGCGGCGTCGGTGAACGGGTTCATATTGTAGAAGCCCATCGAGATGGCGCCTTCCATCGGGTTGAACCCGCCGGCCGGATAGGGCTGACCGTTCGAGCCGGTGCCGATGGTCTGCTCGACCCATACGAATTTGTCGTGCTTGCCGCCGTCGATGTCCTGCCACATCTGGAAGAAGCGGTGCACCGGATCTCCGGTGTAGGCGGCATAGGAGACGTATTTCGAAATCTGGTACGGGCCGTTGGGAAGATTGGCCGGGAAGCGGGTGTCGAGGACGTTCTGCGGCAGGCCGATCCCGTAGGTGGTGTAGGGCTGCGGCAGTGTCGCATAGGCGCCGGTGGACGCGGTCTCGGCAGTGTAGCGAACCTCGTCGCGGCCGATCCGTTGCTCCGCCTTCTTGAAATGCCGGCCCGGCGTGCCGTCTTCGTTGACGATGCCCTTGCTGAGCAGATTGTCGATCGTCTGACCCGCCTTCGGCTTGTAGGTGCCGAACAGATTGTCGAAGGTGTGGTTCTCGCCGACGATGATGATGACGTGCTTGATCGGTGTGCTCGTCGCCGGTTCGGCGAAGGCTGGCGCGACGCTGGTCGCGGTGAAGACGGCGGTGGTCGCAAGGGCGAGCGCCTTGGACCGTGTGACTGTTCTGGTCATGAGATCTCCGGACGGAGGAGGGTGGTGGCGCGCGCATGCTGATGGCCGCTTGCCTGCGACGATCTATCGCGGCAACAAATTGCAACGTGGTGTCGGTCTTGCTTCGGTTTTGTGAAATGCGCCGAGCAGCGCGGATACTGGACACGCACGTCACAGCACCAGCTTGGCAGCGCGTGTGCCGCCAGGAGCTTGACTCCATTGCTGTCGGGAGCCAGCGCTCGCCGGGCTATGGACCGGTGATACTGGTCAGAGCTGGCCGGGCACCCAGCTCAGCGCGAGGGCTTGGCCTTGCGCGATCTGGCTGGCCGACATTTTGGATGCGACGGCGTTGCGAAGCCGCAGGAAGTAGCTGCGCTGGGTCGACTTGGCATGTCCGGCAGCAAGGTTCAGCCATTTGTAGGCGAGCACGACGTCCTGTGGAACGCCATGACCCTTGTCGTACATCAGGCCGAGCATCGCTTGGCCGAACGGATTGCCGGCTGCGGCGGCCTGACAATAGAGATCGCTCGCGACCTCGTAGGCCTGCGGGGTTCCAAAGCCGTTTTCATACATGAAGCCGAGCATCGCCTGAGCGCGTGGATCGCCGCGCAGGGCAGGCGGGGTCAGCACGCGCACGGCGCGGACGAAGTCGCCGCGCGCATAGGCGATGCGTGCGGTGCTGACCGAATCGGCGCGAACGGGCGAGGCGAGTGCTCCGAGCAGCAGGATGGCTGCGGTGCAGGCGATGGTGAGGCGCCCCATTGTCGGCCGGATCACTTGGCTGGGGTCAACGGGTGGTGCGGACACGCAAATCATCCGTGATGCTCGCTCCGACTGATCCGCGGAGCTTGGAACGGAGTTCTTCTGCCACCTGATGCGCATCGCTGCCGTCGCGAATGATCTGCGGCCGGATGAAGATGATGAGCTCGGTGCGCGTACCCTTCTTGCCCTGATGCGAGAACGCGTCGCCAAGAACCGGAAGCTCGTCGAAGGCCGGAATGCCGTTGCGATTGCCGGTCTGCTGCTCGCTGATCAGGCCCGCCAGCAGCACGGTCTGGCCGTTGGCGACGGAGATGGCGCTCTTGACCTTGCGCTGCGACACCGTCGGCGTGAGACTCGCGGCGGTCTGGGCCGCGACGTTGCTGATCTCCTGCTCGACCTCGAGCCGCACATTGCCGTTGGCGGCGATGCGCGGCACGACGCGCAGGATGATGCCGGTGTTGCGATAGTCGATGGTGTTGACGACAGTATTGCTCGACGACAGTACGGTCGCGCTGCCGGTCGATACCGGCACGACGTCGCCGACCTGCAGGGTGGCGGTCTGGTTGTTGATCACGACCAGCGAGGGATTGGAGAGCACCTTGACGCTGGTGACGGTATGGAGTGCGTCGAGGATCATGTTGGGCGAGGCGTCGTGTCCGATCAGGAAGTTGAAGCCGGGCAGAGCGCGGTTGATCAAGGCCGTCGTCGCCGCGGATGTCGTCGCTGTGGCGACCGACGTGGCTTGCGTATTGGTGATCGATCCTTTGTCGGTCCCGAGGCCGAGCACCTTGCTCGAAAGATAGGCCTGCACGCCGTAGGACAGCTCGTTGGTGAGCGTCACTTCGGCAATCGTGGCGTCGATCCCGACCTGCAGCACCGGCTGGTCGAGCTGCTGCAGCGTGCTGGAGATGATGCGGTAGTTCTCGCGGTCGGCATAGATGAGCAGCGAGTTGTTCACCGTGTCCGGGGTGATCCGGACATTCGGCATGATGGCCTGGCCTCCGCCAGCACCACTGCTGCGTGGCTCCAGCCCGGTCGAGGACGGCGTACTGCTGGAGGACGACGTGCTCGAAGATGACATGCTCGGGAGACCACCGCCCTGGGACCTGCTCGTCGGATTGGCGCTCGAACTCGATGAGCCGGCTGCATTGGTGTTGAAGGACAGCCGGTCCGCGACGGACGTCGTGGTGCCGTCGGACCCCGGCGCGGTCTGGCCGTCGGCGCCGTCGGTGGAGGACGAGCCGGCGCCGCCGAACATGTCGGTGAGCACCTTGGCGAGCTGGCGCGCGTCGCCGTAGCGGACCCGGTAGACGTGGACGCTGGTGCGCCCGGAGTCGGCCTGATCGAGCCGGCGGATCCAGGTTGCCGCGCTCTGCAGCAGCGCTGGCTTGCGCGTCACGACCATGATCGCGTTCAGGCGATTGACGACCTGCAGCTTGACGAGATTCTGGCTCAATCCGTTCTCACCGGAGTCCATGATCTTCTCCAGCTCCGCCATCAAAGGCTCTGGCGCCGAATTGCTGACCGGGAAGATGCCGACGGACTGGCCGCGCATCCAGTCGACGTCGAAGCTCATCACCGTTTCGATCGCGGAGCGTCGCTCGGCTCCTGTGCCCTGGATCAGAAGCAAGTTCCGGGTAGTGTCGGCGCGCACGCTGCCGGCGCGAGTCGCGAAGCTGTCCATAAGCTTGAGGATCGTCTGCGCACCGACATATTGCAGCGGCACGACGGAGACGCCGTAGCCGGGCTCGGCGCGGCCGGCCTCGCCGTCGACGCGTCCGGCGCCGATGGCGTCGCCGAGCGGGGTCAGCTTGTAGCCGCCGCCTTCGCGGACCAGCACCACGCCGGACAGGCGCAGCGCGCTCTCCAGCACAAACAGGATGTCGGATTTCGGCACCGGCCGCGCCGACACCAGGCTGACGCTGCCCTGCACGCGGGGATCGATCGAGTAGCCCGCGCCGAGGATGTCGCCGATCACGACCTTCGCGACCACTGCGATCGGCGTGTTCTCGAAATTGAGGTCATAGCCCTTGCCATCGGCCGCCGGAAGCGGCCTGACCTCGGCGACCTCCTGAACCGTGGTCCCCTGATATGTCCGCGCGCTCGCGCGCTCGACCTCGGGGCGTCCCTGGATCGATGCGACCGGTCCACTGTCGCGCGGCAGGATATCGAGCGAGCGCACCTTGTCGATGACGTCGACATCGGCCGGCGCGCTGGCCTGGGAATTAAGCGTTGCCATGTTGCAGGAGGCGAGCAGCACCGCAATCGCCAGCAGCGAGGCAGGTCTGACAACCGCAGCGGACTGGCTTCGATTGCCGATACGAAACATGGACTTACCGATCTACTCGTGTTGACCGGCCGAAACGCAGCAGCGCCTCGTTTAGACCGCGCAGCCTGCATAGCGGTCCAATATGACACTTATGTATAATTGGCGGCTGCCGCCCGACCTTTGCGCCGCATGTGTGTCGGAAATGTCGGCGCCTCCGGCATTCGTACAGCCGTCATGTTCGCGATCAATAACGAGGGTCACCAGTAGCGGCGTGCCGAGACGTTGGGGCCGGCACGGGCGCCACCCGGATCACGCCATGAGCGGTACACTGTCGACCCAATTTCATGCCTATCTTCGCGAGCGCCATCCCCAGGCGGCGGGCGAAGGCGGAGCTGCGGGCGAAACGCAGATCGCGCTCTGGGACAGGTTCGGCCTGACCGCCGACGTTTTCGCGGAGGAGGTCGCCGGCTTCACGGGACTGCAGCGCGTCGCGCTGCGCGAACTGATGGCGGCACTGCCCGCGGTGAGCGAGTTCTCCGACCGCTTCCTCCGCGAGGTGCTCGGCTATCCATACAAAGATTCTGACGGCGCCGCCGTGTTCGCGATGGCCGATCCGACCGATCAGGCCGTGCGCCGGGCCGCCGAACTGGTACTCGGCCCGCAGACTCTCTTCAAGGTCGCCTCGCACGAGGATATCGCCGTCGTCCTCGACCAGCGGCTTGGCGATTCCGACGACGCCGAGATCTCGCCGGCGCAGGAGATCCGTGACGACGACATCGAAAGTCTGCGCGATCTCGCCAGCGGCGCGCCGGTCGTCCGCGCGGTGAACGATCTGATCGAGAAGGCGGTAGAGATGCGCGCCAGCGACATCCACATCGAGCCGTTCTCGACCGGCCTCGTGGTCAGGCTGCGTGTCGACGGCCTGTTGCGTCCGATCGCGGCGCCGGCCGGCGTGCTGCCGCAGGCAGTGATCTCGCGCATCAAGATCGTCGCCGGTCTGAACATCGCCGAGCGGCGCCTGCCGCAGGACGGCGCGGCGCGCATTCGCGCCGGCCGGGCCGAAATCGACGTCCGCGTCGCGGTCATGCCGACCCAGCACGGGGAATCGGCGGTGCTGCGCATCCTGCCGAAGGATCGCTCCCAGCTGGTTGCGAGCCGCCTCGGCCTCGCGACCCGCGACGACGCTGCACTCCGGCGCCTGATCACGCTGCCGCACGGCATGATCGTGATCACGGGGCCCACCGGCAGCGGCAAGACCACGACCCTGGCGACGATCCTGTCCATGCTCAACACGCCGGAGCGCAAGATCCTCACTGTCGAGGATCCGGTGGAATATGAGATCCCCGGCATCAATCAGTCTCAGATCAAGCCGGCGATCGGGCTGACATTTGCGAGCGCGCTGCGCTCCTTCGTGCGTCAGGATCCCGACGTCATCATGGTCGGCGAAATCAGAGACAGCGAGACGGCGCATGTCGCCGTCCATGCTGCGCTGACCGGCCATCTGGTGCTGACGACGCTGCACACGGAAACCGCCGCGGCGGCGGTGCCGCGCCTGCTCGACCTCGGCGTCGAAGGCTTCTTGTTGCGGTCGACCCTGCGCGCGGTGATCGCGCAGCGGTTGGTGCGCCAGCTCTGCGATCACTGCAAGACGCCGAAGCCGCTCGATGAGGACACCTGTCGCCAGGACCCACGCCTCGGTCATCTTGGCCTCGTCCCCGGCGACATCACCTGGCACCCTAGGGGATGCGAGCGATGCGGCCAGAGCGGCTATCGAGGCCGGGTTGGTGTGTTCGAACTGCTCGAGCTGAGCAGCGGTCTGCGCGAGCTGATCGCGGATCGTGCCGACGGCCTCGCGATCGATCGGCTGGCGATCCGGGAAGGCATGACGACTATGCTCGATGACGGTGTCGCCAAGTGCCGTGCGGGTGTCACGTCGGCCTCCGAGCTGCTTCGTGTCCTCGTGGCGCGGTGAGGTGGATCGTGCCGAGCTATCGCTATCGCGCGTTGACGCAGTCCGGTGAAATCGTCGTGGGATCTCTCGTCGCGCCGTCGCGCAGCGAGGTCGAACGGCGCATCTCGTATCTGCAACTGCTGCCGATCGAAACCGTGGAGGAAAAGAAGGAGCGGACGGGGGCTGCGTCCGGGTTCTCGTTCGGCGCTCCGTCCGCGGCTGAAGTGACCACTTTCACGCGCGACCTGGCCCTGCTGCTCAAGGCCGGCGCGCGGCTCGACGACGCGCTCGACCTGCTGTCCGGCGACTCCGACATCGGCCGCCTCCGTCCCGTGGTGGCGCGGCTGCGCGCGGCGATCATGGCCGGCGAAAGCTTCGCCGACGCGGCGGCTGCCCAGCCGCAGCTGTTCTCGCCGATGTATGTCGCGCTGATGCGCGTCGGCGAAGCGTCGGGAACGCTCGACCACGTGCTGACTGCGCTGGCCGGCGAACGCGAGCGTTCCGAGGCGACGCGACGCAAACTGACCGACGCGATGCAATATCCCGCCTTCGTCTTCCTCGCGGCGATCGGCGTGATGCTGTTCTTTCTCGTGGCCGTGCTGCCGAACTTCTCCGCCGTGCTGCGCGACTTCGGCGGCCGTGCCGATACCGCGCTCGGCTTCTTCATGACGATGTCGGATCTGCTGCGCGCCAATGCAGTTGCGATCACGCTCGGCTGTGCGGCGCTGCTTGCGGCAGGCTGGTGGCTGTTGCGTCAGCCCGCGGTTCGCGCCGGCCTGACCAGTGTGCTGGCGGTGACGCCCGGCATCGGCAGCCTCCTGCTGTTCTATCGGACCAGCCTGTTCTGCCGCAATCTCGGCCTGCTGCTCGGCTGCGGCGTCAATCTGAGCGCCGCCCTGCGCATCCTCGTTGACGTGATGGCGGTGACGTCGTCGCGCGCGCCATGGTCGGCGGCGGCGGATCGCGTCCGTCACGGCGGCAAGCTGTCCCAGGCGCTGTCGGCCGACAACATGCTGCCGCCGATGGCGCTGCGCATGCTGCGGCTCGGCGAGGAGACCGGCCAGTTGCCGACGCTGTCGACTCGGATCGCCGAATTCTACGAAGCCAAGCTGCAGCGGGGACTCGACCGTGTCGTCGGCATCGTCGGTCCCGCCGCCATTCTGCTGATCAGCGTGGTCGTCGGGGGCCTGATCGTCTCGATCATGACGGCCCTGCTTTCGGTGACGCAACTGGTCGGCTGACCGACATCAAGGAGAACGATATGAGATCAGATACGCAGATCGAGCCGGCCACGAGGGCCGGGCGCGAGCAGGAGCGCGGCTTCACGCTGGTCGAGATGCTGGTCGTGATCACGATCATCGGACTGATCATGGGGCTGATCGGTCCGCGCGTTCTGAACTATCTCAGTGAATCCAAGACCAAGGCGGCGCGGATCCAACTGCAGAGCTTCTCGGCGGCGCTCGATCTGTTCTATCTCGATGCCGGCCGCTACCCCTCGACCTCGGAAGGTCTCGGTGCGCTGGCGCAACGGCCGGCCGGACTGAGCGCCTGGAACGGCCCCTATCTCAAGGGCGGTGCCGTGCCGAAGGATCCGTGGAATACGGCCTATGTCTACCGCGCGCCGGGCGACCACGGCCCGTATGACATCCTGTCCTACGGTGCCGATGGCCAGGAGGGCGGCAGCGGAACGGCGGCGGACATCGTCCTGGGAACGCCGACGCAGACGAGCGCGCGCAGTGAGTGACGACGGCCAGCGCGGTTTCACGCTGCTCGAGATGGTCTGCGTGCTCGCGATCGTCGCGCTGCTGGCGTCGGTCGCGCTGCCTTATCTGCCGCGGCAGACGTCGCGACCGCGGCTGCAGGCCTATGCGCTGCAGGCGGCGACGCTGTTGAAGTCGGATCGTGCCTCATCGATGCGGACGGGTACGCGCGTCGACACTGAGGTCGACACGTCGCGCCGCTTGATCCGCTCCGGCAGCGGCGCGGCTGCGTTGAAGCTGCCCGACGACGTCGCGTTCCTGGCGACGTTGCCGCGCAGCTGCCAGCATCGGCCGGTGCTGGCGACGATCAGCTTCTTTCCTGACGGCCTGTCCTGCGGCGGCGCGATCACCCTGTCGCGCGCCGATCTGAGCCTGGAGATCAGGGTGAACTGGCTGACGGGGAGGATCGACATTGTCTCGCGCGCGCTTGCCAATGGTTGATATAGGCGACCGGAGTGACGCAGGCTTCACGCTGATCGAGGTGCTCGTCGCGCTTGCCATCGTCAGCGTGTCGATCATCGCCATCGGCGCCGTGGTGTCGCGCAACGCGGCCAGTGTTCGCAAGCTCGAACAGCATGTCACCCTGGTCACCGACATGAGGCTGGCATTGGCAACGATGCTGGCCGATCGCGGCCGGCTGCAGCCGGGCAGGATCGATCAGCGCTCCGGCTCCGGGGCGGTGGTGCTGCAGGTCAGGCCGCTCGGTGGTGATTGGAATGAGCCGGCCGGGCAGACCGGGTGGATTCCGGAGGCAGTGACCTTGCGTGTGAAGACCGGCTCGGGCGCCGTCGCCGATGTGCAGACGGTTCGCCTCGCGCGAGGAGCGCGCTGATGCGCGTCCCACCCGATCGACCGAAACAGCAGGGCTTTGCGCTGATCGAGGCGCTGGGCGCGCTCGCGATTGCCGGAATCGTGTTGTCGGCGCTGGCTGCGGTGACGTCGCAATGGCTGCCGGCATGGAAGCGCGGATTGGATCGCGTGCAGCGCGCCGAGATGGTGGCCGCCGCGCTGCGGCGGGTCGGCGATGATTTCGCTGCCGTGCAGTTTGTTTCAGCCAATCGCGAGCAGAAGGGACCGCTGTTCGTGGGCGACGAGGTCTCGGCGGTGTTCGTGCGCGCCGAGTTTGGTCCGAATGCGGGACATGGCCTCGATATCGTGCGCATCGGCGAGGAAGGGGGCAGGGGCGAGCGCGCTCTGCGGCGATCGCGTGCCGCGTTCGAGCCCGTGTCGGTCGGCCAGCCCGTGGCCGAGCATTTCAAATTCGTCGATCCCGTGGTGCTGCTGTCGGCGCCGTTCCGGATGTCGTTCGCCTATGCCGACAGGACGATGGCCTGGACGACGGAATGGCGCGATGCGACCAAGCTGCCGTCCGCCGTCCGCATGACGATCTACGACGACAGCCGTGGCGGCGCGGCCGTACTCGTCAGCGCAGTCCGTATTCAGGTCGATGCGCCCGGGGGCGGTTTTGCCGATACGGGAGCGGGCGGCACCGCGAACCAGCCAGCCGTGGCCGAGCCGGCCCAACCGAACACGAGCGAGCCGGTCGACTGATGCCCGTTCGCTTCTTCAGCAATGGCTCTGCCGACCGGCGCGGCGCGCAGGATGGCTTCATCCTGATCGCGGCGCTGTGGATGCTCGCGGCGCTGGCGGCCCTCGTCGTGGTCGTCTCGCAGCAGCTGGGCAGCTCGGCGCGGTTGCTGCGGCTCGAAGATGAGGCGGTCGAGGCCGATGCGCTGATCTCGGCGGCCATCGAACTGTCGGCCTATCGCCTGCTGCTGTCCAAGGATGAGGAGCGGCCGCGGCAGGGCGGTTTCCGCCTGGCCCTTGCAGGCAACGACATTGCGGTCTCGTTCGTCAACGAAGCGGCGCGGATCGATCTCAATACGACCTCGAAGGACATGCTCGAAAACCTCTTCGTCACGCTGGGCGTCGACCGGGATGCCGCCAAGGATCTTGCCGAGCGGGTGGTTGCGTGGCGCTCCAAGCCATCCGATGCAGCCAAGGCGCAGGCGGAGGAGGCGCGCTATGCGGCGGCCGGTCTCAAGCGTGTGCCGCGCCTGGCGCCGTTCGCGCATGTCGGTGAGCTGTCGCTCGTCCTCGGCATTCCCGCATCGCTCGTCGATCGGGCCCTTCCGTTGGTGACCGTCTTCAACGGCTCTCCTGGAATCGATCCGACGATCGCTGCACCGGAGGTCGTTGCAGCGTTGCCGGGAATGACGCCGCTGATCTTGAAGGATTTCCTCAACGCAAGGGCGTCGCTGTCACAGGATGCCGATACGCTGGCCAAGACGCTCGGTCCTGTTGCGAAGGATGCCGCCAAGGGCAAGAGCAAGGCCTATCGGCTGCGCATCGTCGTCGGTCCGGCGGGCGGGCTTCGTCATGCGGCGACGGCGGTGATCGTTCCCGGCGAAGGCGAGGAGCCTTATCGGCTGCTGGCGCGCCAGGACGAGGGGCCGCAACCGAGGGGAGCGCTTCAGGCGCGGGGAATGCCATGAAGCTGACCGAAGCGATCGAGCGCGGACTGACGGTGTGGACGGCGAGCGTCGCGACGGCGATCGAAGCCGTGGCCGATCGGCTGCTCAGACGTCCGCAGGTGCTGGTCCGCCATGACCGAACAGAAAGCGTCGTCTTGACGATTCAGGCGCAACCGAAGGCGAAGGCGAAGGTGAAGCCGATGCCGGCGCCGGCAAGGGTGAATCCGGCGGCCGGCGCTGCGCAGGCCGGGCTCTCGCCGGATTGGCTGCGAACGTTGCGCGGCGCCGCGCTGGAAATCCATCTGGCCGCCGAGAGCGTCCTGGTCCGCCCGCTCGACTTTCCGAAGCAGGCCGAGCCGTTTCTCGACGGCATGATCCGGACGCAGATCGGCAGGTTGACGCCGTGGAATCTCGATCAGGTCCTCTACGGTTGCAGCGCCCCGCGCGCAGTCGGGGATCGGATCGCGCTGACGCTCGCGGCGACGCCGCGCGCTCTGGTCCAGCCCTTGCTTGCCTTGGCCGATCAGGTCGGCGCCGCCAGGCTCGTCATCACCGCCGATGTCGGCTCAGCCGATGGCGGCCAGATCCAGATCTTCAAGACGTCGCTGCGCTCGTCGCTTGCCGGCGGGCGCGATCTCGGGCGCGTGCTCAAGCTCGGCTGGCTGTCGGTTGCTGCGACCACGGCCGTGCTGCTGATCGCGACAACATTGATCGGCGGATATCTCGATGGCGAGCTCGAAGATGCGCAGGCGCAGGTCACGCGGCTGCGCGCGGCGCTGCGGCCCGCGATGGGCGCCACCGCCGCCGACGGGCTGCTCGCCAAGCGCAAGCAGACCAGTCCCGCCAGCGTCATCGTGCTCGACACGCTGTCGAAGATTCTGCCCGACGGGACGTATGTCGTCGAGATGCATGTCGAGAACGATCGGCTGCAGATCTCCGGCCTGACCCAGGACGCCCCCGCGCTGATCCGGCTGATCGAGCAGTCGCCGCAGTTCAGCCGCGCCACCTTCTATGCGCCGACGACGCGCACCGCCGGGGAAGCGGGCGAGCGTTTCCATATCGAGGCGCGCATCAACGCCTATTTCGGGGACCGGGCATGAACTGGTCGACATCGCTGCGCCGGATCTTCGTGAACTCGCCGGCCGCTTCTGCGATCCTCTATGCGGCGACCATCGTCGCACTGCTCTGGCTTGGTGCTGCAGCGGTCGCCGATCTCGTCGCCAAGCGCGACCAGCTCAATGACACCAACGCGCAACTGGCGCAGTTTTCCGGACGCAAACGGCCGGACAGCAGTTCCTCCTCGGACAGCGTGACGGCTCCGGGCGGATCGGTGTTCGTCGAGGGACGAACGGTCACCATCGCGGGCGCGGCGCTGGTGCAGCGCCTCACGGAGGCGATCAGCAAGGCCGGCGGCAGCGTGCTGTCGACCCAGGTCGAGCTACCGGCGGCGCGCGGCAACGAGAACCTGATCAGCGTCGTCGCCAGCTGCGAGCTCGAACAGCCGGCGCTGCAGCAGTTGCTCTATGATCTCGAAGCGGGATTGCCGTTTCTCTTCGTCGATCAGCTGCACGTGCAGCAACCGCTGGCGGCCGCGACCGGCGGTGTGGGGCGGCTGACGGTGCTGGTCACCGTGTCGGGCCAATGGCAGGGAAAGATGTGATGCGATCGTTCGTCGGTTCAGGTCTCGTCACCGTTGCGACCGTATGCGTGCTTGCAGCTTCGCTCGGCCGTGCCTGGGGTGAGACGGCGGATGGTCTCGAGTCCGCTGCGCCCGTGCAGGCCGCGCCCGGCGCCTCCGACCCGCCGGCCGTTTCCGAGGCGCCCAGCGCGCAAGTCCCGGGGCGCAGGAGTGCCAACCCGCTGTGGGATGTTCCGATCAGTGCTCTCTCGGCGACGCGCGACCGTCCGATCTTCTCGGCCTCGCGCCGGCCGCCACCGGTTGCCGCACCCGTCATGGTCATGCGAGCGCCGCCGCCCCCGCCGCCGCAAGAGCCGGAACGACCAAACCTGCAGCTCGTCGGCACGGTGATCGGCGACGAGGAGAGCTTCGGCATCTTCGTCGATGCCTCGTCGCAGGCTTCGCTGCGCTTGCGGGTCGGCGCCTCGCATGAGGGATGGGTGCTGCAGTCGCTGCGACCGCGTGAGGCCTCGCTGCTGAAGGCGCCGGAGACCGTCACTCTGCAAATGCCGCAGCTCGGCACAGCCGGCAGCGGCGACGTGCAGGCGGGACCGATGACCCCGCCTGCGCCGCCGGGCGGACGCGAGCGGATGGCGCGGCGGGCGCGTTGAAGTCACGGCTTACCGCATTCAGAAGGTCACGAGCAATTCGCTCGCGGTGGCCTGCAGAGCGAGTACGGCAAGCAGGCCGAGGACGAGGAACGGGCCGAACGGCAGCGCCGTTTGGCCTGTCAGCCGGCGGCCCATGATGAAGAGGACGAGCGCTGCGGCGAGTGCCGTCGTCGCGGCGATGAGCAGCAGGATCGGCATATTTGGCAGGCCGGCCCAAAGCGTCGCAGCCATCAGAAACTTGACGTCGCCGAGGCCCAATCCTTGGCGGCCGCGGGCCATTGCGTAGAGCAGCCGCAGCAGCAGCAGCGCCGAGCCGAGGGCGAGGGCTGCGGCGCAATTCCACAGTGCCTCGGGGAGATCGACAAGCGTCGCCAGTCTTGCGAAGCCGCTGGCGGCGACCAGCGCATTCATCCAGTCCGGCAGCAGCCCGCTGCGCAGATCTGTCCAGATCAGTCCGGCGCAGGTCAGGAGCAGCGCGACGATCGTAACGATGTTGATGGCGTCGGTCACGCAGCCCTGGAATTCGCGGGGTCGGATCGCCCGAGCATAGGCCAGCTCAGGCTGCGAGCGATAGTCCCGCCATCATCAGGCCGATTGCGGCGACCCAGCCACCGACTGCGCGCACCGCGATCCCGCGCCAGCTCGATACCGGCTCGGTCTCAGGACGCCTGAAGGTGACCGCCAGCGCCATCACGAGGGTGATGGTGACGTAGCCCGCACTGGCGAGACCGGCGGCGTAGAGGAGGCGGTCGGTCTGCGGCACGAGCTCGCCGGCATTGGCGGCGCCGCGCATCACGCCGAGCACGAATGCAATCATGCTCAGCAGGACCACGGGAATGCGCAAGGCCGCCGCCAGCAGCAGCCCGAGAATCAGAATGGTCGCGGCATCGCCGAGTGGAGACACCGCCGTTGCGCCAGAGCCGGCGGCGAGTGCAAGCCCCGTGCACAAGCCGAGCGGGAACACCACGACGAGCCAGCGTCCGCTCGCCGTACCGAGCGAGCCGGCCAGCAACCCGAGGGCGACCCAGACCACGACGTCCTGCAGCGCGAGCAGCGGGTGCAGGGCGCCGGCGTAGAAGTCGCCGAGCCGGGCCGACACGATATGGGCATCAGCGAGCTGCGCTTGCGTCAGCAGCAGCGCCGATGCGAGCAGGGCGGTCCGGCGGTACGTGCTCATGCCGCGACTCCGAGGCTCGCGACCAGGAAGTAGCCGCCGAGCGCGGCGATGGCTGCTCCGACGCCTTGGATGATGCGCTCGCCGCCGGGCCAGCGCGCGAGCGCGCCGATGGTGATGCCGCAGGCGTGGAGAAGACCGGTCGCGACCACGAAGCCGCAGCCATAGGCCAGGGGATTTGCCGCCGTCGGAAGCTCGACGCCGTGCGCGTGGCCGTGAAAGATGGCGAAGATCGCAACGATGATGGCCGCAACTGCAAACGGGACACGGATGCGGATCGCGACCGCGAGCCCGAGCACCAGCGCCGACAGCGCGATGATGAGCTCCGGGACGGGCAATCCGACCTTGAGGATTCCCAGGATGGCCCCGAACGCCATCACCAGCGGGAAGACGACCGGCAGGATCCAGATCGCCGCGCCGCCGAGCTGCGCGCCCCAGATGCCGACTGCAACCATCGCGACCAGATGATCCAGCCCCGTCAAGGGATGCAGCAGGCCGCTGGCCAGCCCGCCGCCGACGCCCGTCTGCTCGTGGGCAAGGCTCGGATTCGCTGTCAGCAGCGAGAGCAGCGCCGCACCCAACACGGCGTGCAGGAGTTTGCGCGCGATCATGTTCGTCCCATTCGTCATCATGCGGCCGCCAGAACCCGCACCAGGCGGCCCAGGAACCAGAACATCGATACCGAGCCGATTGCATAGGCCGGCAGCTCGGCGCCCCAGCGCGGCAGCGCCGCGCCGAGGCGGCGATGTGCCCAGATCAGCGCCAGCACCAGCAGCACGAACAGGACCTGTCCGATCTCGACGCCGACATTGAAGAAGAGCAATGCCGCAGGCAGGATCCGTCGTTCGAGCCCGAGGCCTGCGAGCGCACTGGCGAAGCCGATGCCGTGCACCAGACCGAAGCTGAAAGCGACGGCCCATGGGTAGCGGGCGGTCAGCCCGATCTCGCCGCGCTGCTGTTTGACGATCTCGACGCCGACAAACACGATGCTGAGCGCGATGCAGGCGTTGAGCGGCCCTTCGGCGACACCGATCCATCCGAACGCTGTTGCGGCCAGCGAGGCGCTATGGCCGATCGTGAAAGCCGTGATCGTCTTGAGCAGGCGCCAGCCGCCCTGGACGATCCAGATCAGCCCGAGCACGAACAGCAGGTGGTCGGCGCCGAGCAGGATGTGGTCAATGCCGAGATTGACGTATGTCTTGGCCAGCTCGAGCCAGGTGTCGAGCGTCGGCGCATCGGTGCCCAGCACGGTCACGACCGGATTGGCCGCAGAGATCGTATAGCTGCGCGTCTCTCCAGCGAGCGACGTCACGCGGATGATGGCAGCCGACATGTCCTCGCCGAGATTGGCGATCGTCATCTGCCCGACGAGGCCCTTGTCGCCGCAATTGAGCTCCGGCAGGCGCAGGTAGCAATGCGGGGGCATCTTGAGATCGATGCGGTTGACGCCATCCTTCGGCAAGGTCGTCCATCGCCCGATATAGGCGCCGGGACGCATCTCGCGAAACTCGAGCACGGCGATCGTCGCCTGATGCGCGACCGCCGGCCGCCCAAGCAGCAGTCCGGCGAGCGCCAGCGCGATGGCGAGGAGGGCACGTGCGCAGGTCACGGCTCGTACCTGATCGTGTAGTTGGCCTTGAGCCGGCTCACCGCCTCCCAGGCCCGTTTCCGTGTCTCTTCGGTGTGCCAGATCTTGGCCGCCTCGGCGCTGACGTCCTCGAGCTTCGCCGGAGCGCCCGGCTTCCGGGCGTCGAGACGAACCACGTGCCACCCGTCCTTCGACTGCAGCAAGGTCCATTCCTGGAGGGGCGCCTTGAGCAGGCCGTCGCTGAAGCCGTCGCCGAAGCCGGCGGCCAGGCTCGGCACCGGTCGGTCGAGAATCGCGCGCGTCTGATCGCGCAGCTCCTCGGATTCGCGCTGCTCGCGAATGTCGTCCAGATAGCGCCGCGCCGTCGCTTCGTCGCTGGGTGGCGTCATGAAGAAGCTGACACGCTCGGGCTCGTCGAACCGGGCATGATTGTCGGCGAACCAGGCGCGCAACTGCTCCTCGCTCGGCTGTGGCACGCGCACCTGATCGAAGATCAGATATTGCAGCTTGAACGCGACACGGTCGCGGATCATCTCGTCGCCGCGGTCGACGCCGAGCGTCTTGCCTTCCCGATAGAGGATTTCGCTGGCGACCCAGGCCTCGACCATCTTCTGCAGCTCGGCCTCGCTCGGGGTCCGCTGCTTGTCCTCGTCGAACGTGTCGATGAAGGACTGGCGCAGGGCCTTGGTCACGGTGATGACCTTCTCGTCCTTCGCCGGCGGGTGGATGATGGCATCGGCCGCGAAGATCAGGCCACCGAGAACGAGGAAGTGCAGGAGCGGCTCCCTGCTGAGCCCGCGCAGGGCGGTCACGGATGATGATCGCGCAGGGGAAGAGCTGTTGCCATCTTGCTGATTGGAGCGTGCAGGGGCGCTCTCGAAGGTCTGCGCCGCATTCGACATGGCAGGGGCTGACATACGTTCTTTACAACTCGGACCGCGCTCGTTGCGCGGCGCGTATATGCAACGGCACACTTGCCGTTGTCACCGGGCAAACGTCGGTGTCACAAAAATTTCGCAACGACTGCGGACCGCGATGTTCGTGGGGAAGGCACCGGCAAAAATAAATCCTTCAACAAACTGTCTCCGAGTTTTGGTTTGGTCGCGCCGCGAATGACGACGGCGCATCGGTCGCGTTGTCATCTCGTTTGGAGATCGATCGAATTCTTTAGGGGCGACGATAATGGTTCCATCTACCAAGACAATCCTGCTGACAGCGGCCTCGGTCTCGCTGGCCCTGTCACAGAGCGCCGACGCTGGGGAGCGTTGGGGGGAAACGACCAAGAACAATCCGTATGTCGCGGGCGACATGCACAACCACAACACCTGTACCGACGGTTCGGTTGCTGCCGGCTATGCGATCGACCGCTCGGTCGGCAAGGGCACCGCGGCGGCTGGCGGCAACAATTTCGATCTCGACTGGTTCACGCTCGGCAACCACGGCGGTTCGGGCAACCGCGATTGCCGCTTCAGCGATGCGAGCGCCAACATCCCGGGCGACAATACGACGACGTATTGGAGCCAGACGCTCGGGAAGACCATCGACGGCATTACGATCACCAGTCTGAAGGGCACGCCGAACGGCACCGATACCGGCGCCAAGATGTGGCGCTGGCAGTCGATCAAGGAGATCGAGTACCCAACCATCGTCAATCGCACCGCGACCTACAACAAGGTGCTGGTCGAGGGCCTGGAGTGGATCCTGCCCGGTCACGAGCATGGCGACGTCGCCGTGATCGCCGGCCAGAACCCGCGCGGTTACGGCAATGCCGACAAGATGGCCGAGTTCGAATATCGCTTCGACCGCGCCGACACCGACGCCATCGGTCCGGTCGATGCCAGCAACAACCCGGTCTGGGCCGGCAAGGACAATGTCAACAATTCCGGCACGGCCGGTCACCAGAAGGCCGTCGCCGGCATCGCCTGGCTGCAGGCGAACCACCCGCTGCAATCCTATGCTGTGCCGACCCATACCGAGCGGCAGGGACCGTTCAATCCGAACGGCTCGGCCGGCTACAACATCGAGCACTTCCGTGACTTCAACAACGCCGGCCCGACGGTCGCGTTCGGCATCGAAGCCCCGGGTCATATGGCCGAGGGCGGCGTGAACGGCGGCTCGGGCTCCTATGGCTCGGGCGCAGTCGGCGGCGGCACCTACGGCATGCAGGGCGTCTACACCGCCAAGGTCGGCGGGCTGTGGGACGGTCTGCTCGGCGAAGGCCGCAACTTCTTCCTGTTCCAGAGTTCGGACTGGCACAGCCGCGGCGTCTATGGCGCGCGCGATCCCGGCACGACGGCGGACTTCATCCCCGGCGAGTACACCAGGCTGTACGTGCCGAACGAGCGGCGCTTCTCCCAGCAGTCGATCATCGACGGCATGCGCTCGGGTAATTCCTACTCGGTCAACGCCGACATCATCGGCTCCGACATGGAGTTCCGTGCGAAGGGTGAGTGGGACGACGACTGGAAGACGATGGGCGAGACGCTCGTCGTGCGCCCGGGCGAGAAGGTCACGCTCGAGATGGAGATGACCGTTCCGGCCTCCAACAACAGCCCGTACGGCTTCAACAACCCGCTGCTGCTGCCGGTCGGCATCAAGCAGCCGTTGAACAAGCCCTATCTCGACCACGTCGATCTGATTACCGGTGACATCACCGGTCCGATCGCGCCGGGCGCCCCTGGCTATGCGGTGGCCAATGCCAAGGGTGTCGATGGTGCGGCCATCGTCTACAACCCGTCGGCCAAGATCGCGAAGCAGATCCAGGCGACCAAGATGCGGAGCCACAAGCTGCGCGACGGTTCGACCCGCCTCAGCTTCACGACCACCTTCATCGCCGGCCAGACACCGTTCTACATCCGCGCCCGCGGCACCAACATCCCGCCGGCGACTCCGAACGTGTCCGACAGCGCCGGCAATCCGCTGCTCGATGCCAACAACGCCACCGTCAGTTGCACAGATCCGGCATGTCCCTCGCACCTCGGCACGGTCGGCGGCGTCAAGAAGGTGACCAACGACGTGCAGGCTTGGTCGAACGTCTGGTTCTACGCGAACCCGATCTTCGTCCGAACCTACAGCACGCCCAAGCTGCTGGTCGAAAAGAATCAGGAGCTGGCCCGCAAGCTGGCTCACGAGCATCACCACTGGCACGATTGGGACCACTGGGGTCACTGGGGCCACTGGGGTCGCTGGGCGTTCAACCGCGACTGATTGATCGGCACCAATCCGGCGGGACATATCGTCCCGTCGGATCCTGCTCACTCCGAGCGCCAGTTTGCGAACCGGCGCTTCGTCTTTGAAACCTGCTTTTCCCTGGGGTTCGTCGAGGTGATGTCGCGTTTGTCCGCCGTGAGTCTCGCCGTTCTAGTCCTCACGATCGCAGTCGCATCGGCGCATGACGAGGAGCCGACGCAGGAGGTCTGCGACGCCGCAGTGGCGGAGGCCCGCGCACAGGCGGCGACCCTGCCGACGGACGACGTGTCGCGCTATTTCGCCGAGCGGGACATTCAGCAGGCGCTGGTCGAGGCCGGCAATGGCGAGTTCGATGATTGTGTCGAGAAGGCCGAGAGGGCCGTGCTGGAAGTGCGCGACCGGCCCCACAGCCTGAAGCCCGGCGAGCGGCTCAACATTCTCAGTGCCGACGAAATGCCGACGCGCTGACGGGCGCGCGCCGCGTCTCCACTCTCGTCATCCGGTTGTCATGCAAGTCGGCAAATTGTCGGTCCCATTGCGGCGCGTGCAAGGCCTTGAGACATGGACCAGATCGAAGCTCTTTTTCCGATACCGTTGTTGCGTTCGCCCAGGCTGCTGAGTGCCGAGCTCAAGGACGCGGCGGTGGCAGCCATCCGCAATTCGAAGATCGAGAACAACCTGCGGTCCGGACAACTGTTCCACACCGAGGTCGCCGATCCCCGCGCCAACAATCTGTTTCAGACCATCGCCGAGCTCGCCGTGCCCAAGCTGATCGATTTCGGCGAGCTGCTGTTCGGCGAGAAGCTGCGCTGGACGGTCAAGGAGATGTGGACGAACATGCTGGAGACCGGCGGCAACCAGACCCTGCACGCCCATGCCAACAGCTTCATCTCCGGCATCTTCTATCTGACGCCGTCTCACCCCGGCAGCCGCACCGTGTTCGTTCGGCCGCCCGGCGGCAGCGACTTCTCGTTCCGTCATCATACGCGCAGCGCCGCGGTCGGCCCGTTCAATGCCGGCAAATACGTGCTGCCCGAGGCGGAGCCGGGCGATCTCGTGCTGTTCCCGAGCTATCTCTACCACGAGGTGCCGCGCAATCAGGGCGACCAACGTATCACGATCGCGTTCAACGCGATTCCTGATCATCTGGATTGCTGGGGCTACCGCGTCAGCTTCGCGTCCTGACGCTCTATGGTTCGAACTCGCGCGACAGCAGGTCGCGCGCTTCGCGTCGCGACGGCGCGGCGGAGTCGATTGCCTGAAGCAGGCGTTCAGCAGCCGCGCGATCCGATGCAAGCAGCGCTTTTGCCATGCTCATCAGCGGCGCATAGGCCGGCTCGAACTCGGCGCTGGCGCGAATGGAATCGAGGAGGCCGGGTGCGGCGGCTGCGATGAGCGCCGGTCCGCGCGGTTCGCCGGTCAGCGCCGCGCCGACCTGGATGAATTGGTTGCGAGCCCGCCAATAGGCGCCGAGCCGTTGCTCCCACATTCCGCGTTTCGAGTCTTCCAGCAAATCGGCCGCGTCGGTCTTTGTCTGGCTCAGGACCGTCAGCAGCAATTGCCATGGGGCCGCCGAGAGAGCGTGGACGTTGCTGCGCGCGTCGAACGTGACGAACTGGAAATCGTCGGTGTTGCGCGGTCCCGGACCGGCGAAGCTCGTGAGCGCTTTCGCGCCGGCGATATACTGGCCCAGAAGGTCGATCGGCTGATCGAAGCCGAGCGGTTGAATGATCGGGTGAAGCTTCCGGTCGGAGAACCGTGCGGCGACGAGTTCGGGGTCGATCGGGCTCGGGGTGCCTGATCCGATCAGAGCCAGCATCGGCGTGCGCACGCTGTAATGGTTCAGCCAGGCGGACCCTTGTGGAAAGACTGCGAGAAAGCTCCTGACGATCGCACGCAGCGACGGCGCATCGAGCTGATAGAGCGGCAGCCACTGGCAAAACACGCCCTCGGCAGCCAGTCGCCGCTTGACGGCCGCGAAATGTTCGACCGTGTACAGCGCGCCGCTGCCATCGAGCGCCGGGTGGAACAGGTCGGCCACGATCACGTCGTAGCGTCCGTCATCGGCGATGATGAAGCGCCGGGCATCGGCAACGGAGATCGGCGGCCTTTCCTTCTCGGCCCCGGGGTTGTCGAACCAGGGCAGCAGCGCGACGACTTCGGAAGAGAGTTCGACCGCGCGCACGTCGAGATCCGGCATCTGCGCGGCGCCGAGCACGGTCGCGCCGGTGCCGACACCGAGGAAGAGGGCCTTGCGCGGCGCTGGGTGCAAGAGCAACGGCAGCATGGCCTGGCGGAAATCGGATCGCACCGAACTGGTGCCGCCCATGCGGAAGTGGCCGTTCACCTCGAGATAGCGTGCTCCTGAGGCGTCGTCGACGACGCTCGCGGTCGCCATCGGTCCCTCGCGCACGGCCAGAAGCTTGCCGCCCGGCGGGACCCTGATGAGCAGCGGGGCGGGAAGCCACAACAGCGCGAGTGCAAGCAGAGCGGGCGCCGCCGCCCAGCGCAGCGCAGCGCGTCGGGGCTGCAGCAGCAGAAGATATCCGACGGCAACGAGGACCAATGCTCTCCAAGTGCCGAAAGCGGGAATCAGCAGCTGTGCCGCGACCAGCGGCGCAATGGCTGCGCCGAGGCTGTTGATGCCGACGGCCCAGCCGACCGATCCTCTGACGTCGCGGACATCCTGCATGAGCTGGCCGAACAAGGCGCCCATCGCCATCGCAGGCAACAGGAACAGCGCCAGCGCAATGCCGAGCTCGCCGACGACGCCGAGGCTCGCAGCGCTGTCAGCGAGGCCGCCCAGCAAGGGCGTCACGAGCGCCGTGCCGAGGCAGACGAGCGCGGTGCCGCTGATCAACGCGGTTCTGCCGCGCGCAACCGTGTGCCCCACGCGCTGCCAGATCATGCCGCCCATCGCAGTGCCCAGCAGGTAGGCGGCCAACAGACAGGCGAAGCTATAGACCGTGTCCTGCATCATCTGCGCGGCCAGGCGCACGACCAGCACTTCGAACACGATGCCGAGCAGGCCGGTGACGAACAGGGTTCCTGTCAGGCGGAGGCCGGCGACAGCACGCCTGCGATCGTCGCGCGCGCGAGCGTCGACCTGCGGGGCTCGGCCGAGGCGAAGCGCTGCGAGCGCGCAGGCCGCGTTGACGGCTGCCAGGCAAAGCAGCGTCGCCGACAATCCGAGCGCGGGGATCAGCACGAAGGTGGACAGCAGCGTGCCGGCGACGGCGCCGGCGGTGTTCGCGGCGTAGACGCCGGCGCTGACGGGCCGCGTGCCATGCGCCGCGGACGTCATGCGTTCCAGCGCGGTCAGCGTGCCGCCCATCGCCACCGTCGCCGGCAACAGCACCAGCGTCGGCAGCAGGAAGCTCGCGCTCCACAACAACACGGGGGAAGGCGCCGTGCCGAGCAGCGGCGCGAGGGCGCGCGCGCACGCGGGAAGCAGCCAGACCGCACACAGCCCCCACAGGCCGATGACCGTTTCGAGGACGGCATACACCCGGTGCGGATTGGCGGCGCGGCGGATCCGGCCATCGAGGACGAAGGCGCCCACCGCCAGCCCGGCGAAGAATCCTGCGATGGCGCCGAGCACGGCCATCATCTCCGTGCCCAAGGCGAGGGCGAGCTGGCGCGTCCAGACGATCTCATAGCCCAGCCCGGCGAGGCCGGATGCTGCAATCAGCAGCTTCAGCGTTCTCAGCTGAGCCATGCTCTGGCGGGCGACGAGATCGACGCCGGAAGACCGGGCGCCTTGCTTCTCCGCGACCAGATCATTGTCGCGCGGGTCTGCGTGGCGTGCCTCGGTCAAGATTTGGTACCTGCAATTCCCGTGATCGGTCTTCGGATGCAGCGCGCCGTGCGGGATACTGCTCCGGGCGCGGGATCAAGCTCGGCTGCATGGGCCGCCAAGGTCGAGATCGTTTCCTTGTGTTCGTGTTTCGTGACGGTGGTTTGACAGAAGCTGTGGGAGCACGCGGCTCGGCGCAGATGGTTGTATCGCATGAGACCCGTCAGGGAGCGATGACCAGACGCAGCCGCGATCTGCGGAACGTTGTGGTTGAATTCGGTAAACCATCGATCCTCTCCGATCCGACATTGTTGTGCTGCGCACGAAAAACGGGTCGAAATCGGTGGAAACCGGTGTAAATGCGCGGTGATCGGGTGGCTCTGGTACACTTCCAATGGCTGATGTCTGGAATAAAACAGTGGAATCAACGACTTGGCGCTTCTCCGTGGCGCCGATGATGGATTGGACCGACCGGCATTGCCGGGTGTTCCATCGGCTGCTGTCGCGCCGGGCGCTGCTCTATACCGAGATGGTCACGACCGGTGCCGTGATACATGGCGACCGCCAGCGGCTGCTCGGCTTCGATCGAAGCGAGCATCCGGTGGCGCTGCAGCTCGGCGGCTCCGATCCCGGCGATCTCGCGACGTCAGCCAAGATCGGCGAGGAGTTCGGCTACGATGAGATCAACCTCAATGTCGGCTGCCCGTCGGACCGGGTGAAGGACGGCCGCTTCGGGGCCTGTTTGATGGCCGAGCCTGCGCTCGTCGGCGCCTGCGTCGCCGCGATGAAGCACGCCGTTCGCATTCCCGTCACGGTGAAGTGCCGCATCGGCATCGACGATCAGGATCCGGAAATCGCACTCGATATGCTGGCGGACGCGGTCGTCGACAGCGGCGCAGACGCGCTGATCGTGCACGCGCGCAAGGCGTGGCTGGACGGCTTGTCGCCGAAGGAGAACCGTGACGTCCCGCCGCTCGACTACGACAGGGTGTACCGGCTGAAGGCGAGGCTGCCGCACGTGCCCGTCATCATCAATGGTGGCATCGGCAGCATCGAAGCTGCGCAAGGTCATCTCGCGCATGTCGATGGCGTGATGCTCGGGCGAGCGGCCTATCAGGAGCCGTGGCGGCTGCTCGATGTCGATCCCGTCCTGTTCGGCGACGTCGCGCCGCATCGAACCATGAAGGGCGCATTGGCGGCGTTCGAGCCGTACATCGCGCGCCAGCTCGGGCAGGGCACGCGGCTGCACGCGATCACGCGGCATCTCGTCGGCGCCTATCACGCGGTGCCCGGCGCACGCGCGTTCCGCCGCCATCTCGCCGAGCGCGGCGTCAAGCCGGGCGCCGGCATCGAGGTGCTGCGCGAGGCGGTCGCGATGGTCGAGGAGCGCCCTGCGGTTGCTGCGCTGGCCTGAGCGGCTCAGGCCAGCGGCGGCAGTTCGACAACGGCCTGTCGCGCAACCGGATTGCAGGCTGCCACGAGGCTCAGCCCCTCAGCTGCGATCGGGAAAGCCGTGCAGCATCAGCCGGTCGGAGCGCACTTCCCAGCGCTCCAGCCGGTCGAGGAAGCTCATGCCGAGCAAGTTGGTCTTCATCTGGCCGTGCGGTACCACCAGCGCCGGAACCGAGCGTTCCACCAGTTTGCCGATCGCGAGCCGGTCCAAAGTCAATCGCGCCGCCTTGGTGTGGCCGCCAGCGGTCTCGACGTCGACGTCGTAGGCGAGCAGTTCGAGCGGCAGGCCTGCGGCCTTGGCGGTCTCGTAGGTCAGAACCACCGATGTGGCGCCGGTGTCGACCACCATCGGCGCGGTGACGCCGTTGATCTTGGCGCGCAACGCGAACTCGCCGCCTCTGGTGCGCTCGATCTCGACCGCGCTGGTCGGAGGACTCGCCTTGGCCCTGAGCGCGCGGCTGCGCAGAACCTCCGACACTGTGTCGCTCGCGAGCGCCGCCTGCTCGGGATCCTTGTAGACGATCACGGCGCCCGCGGTGAGCACCATGGTGACGAAAACGAGCACGACCTTGTTCATGCCGCGCCTCCCGTCGGCACGGAGGCGCTCAGTCGCGCCGACGCGCCAGCGCGGGCAGACCGGCGTCGTGCATGCGGGACGGCAGCCCGTCCATCAGCGCGAGCCGCTCGTCGGTCGACATGCGGCCCCAGCGGGCGATCTCCGGCAGCGTGCGTCCGCAGCCGAAGCAGAGCTTTGTCTTGGGGTCGATCATGCAGACGGCGATGCAGGGCGTATCCTGGCTCATGGCGCGAGTTTGAAAGGTTCTGACACTGTCGTGCAAGTGCAATCATCTCACAGTCCCGTTCCGGCATTCATGATCGGCTTGCGCACCCGGCGCTTCTCCTGAGCGGGGGCGATCGCATGCTCCGGCTGCAATGGCGGTGCCTCGTCCGACAGCGGAGCGAGCGCCGACATCACCCGCTCCGGCGGGAAGGTGACGATCACCTCGGTGCCGATGCGGACCTTCGATTTCAGCGTGAACGTGCCACCATGCATCTCGATCAGATTCTTGGCGATGGGCAAGCCTAATCCCGCGCCCTGTTCGGCCGACTTGATCGAGTTGGAGCCCTGGCCGAACGACGCGAGCACGATCGGAATCTCGTTCTCGGGGATGCCCGAGCCGGTGTCCTTGACGCTGAGATATTGTCCGCCCGAGGCCGTCCAGCCAGCCTTCAGCCAGATGTCGCCACCCTGCGGCGTGAACTTGATGGCGTTGGAGAGCAGGTTGAGCACGACCTGGCGGATCGCGCGCTCGTCGGCCCACAGCCGCGGCATCTTCTGCTCGAACACCTCGTGAATGGTGATGCCGCGGCTCGTTGCGCGCAGCTTCAGCAAATGGTGGCAGTCGGCGATCACGTGCACCAGCGCCACGGCTTCCTCGTTCAGCTCGTAGCGGCCGGCCTCGATGCGCGAGAGATCGAGGATCTCGTTGATGAGGTTGAGCAGGTGGACGCCCGAATTGTGGATGTCGGCCGAATATTCCTTGTAGACCGGCACCGCATGGACGCCGAAGATCTCGCTCTTCATCACCTCGGAAAAGCCGAGGATGGCGTTCAGCGGCGTCCGCAGCTCATGGCTCATCTGCGCAAGGAAGCGCGACTTGGCGACGTTGGCGGCCTCCGCGCGGTAGCGTGCCTCGTCGGAGATCGCCTTGGCCTGCTCGAGTTCGCCGATCAAGGCGTCCTTCTCGGCGCGCGCTTCGAGCGTGGCCAGCGTCGTCGCATGCAGCTGATGGGCGAGCAGCACGAAGTAGCCTTCGGCGGCGACGGCGAACCCGGCGAGCAGGTAGTTGTCGAACGTGCCCGACAGCGCGAGGCTGAGGGTGATGGCGACCGTCATCGGTGCGGTGACGGCGACGGCGGCGACGGGCAGGTTGGCGGCGAGCATGCTCGAGACCGCGATCACCAGCAGCATCAGGAACATCATCAGCGTGCCCGACACCGCCGCGAGCGCCGGATGGATCAAGATCGCCATCCAGCAAACGCCGTAGAGCAAGTCGAGCAGCACGAAGCGCGTGCGCCAGCGCCGCGTAGCCGCCAGCGACGGCTGGTCGGCGAGGAAGTTCGAGCAGTTGCGCACGATCGCGGCATGAATGCAGAGCACGCCGAGCGTCCATGCGCCAGCCGCGATCGTATGCAGCCAGACGCTGAGCATCAGGCCGGTTGCGACCACCAGCAGCACGACGATGTAGGAGGCGGAGATGCGGGTCTGTGCGTATTGGCGCAGCAGCTCGCGATCGAAGGCCGGACGTGTTCCCGACGTCGACGTTAACCGGTCGCGCGCCTCGCGCACCCGCTGCTGCGCGGCCCGGCGCTGGCTTGCTGGTGCAAGCGCCGGCGGATCTGCCGGAAGCTCGACGACCTCAGGCTTTTCAGCGGGTTTACTCATCAAACAACACAAATCCTGCCCGCGAGGTACGGGCTGCTTTCTGCATTGTCTATAACTGGGCCCAAATCCTTAAGACGGATTATAGACAACGAAAAATTTGCGTTAACCGCGCGTTAAATTAACGATTGTGGCGAGGCTCAGCGGAGCTGCATTCGCAGGCGGCGCCAGCCGATCACCACGCCCGTGATGCTGAAGACGAGGCCGATCGCGCAGAGGCCGACGATGAGAACCGTGCGCAGCGCCGCATGGGCGAGCAGGGCCGGAAAGTCGAGCGTGTGCAGCGCCTGATAGAGCCACCGATAGGCGCGTCGGGACGGATCGAGCTTCTCGAGCACCGCGCCGGAGGCGGCGTCGACATGATACCAGGTGTCGCCGCAGATCACGCGATGGACCGGCGCGCCCGGCACATCGGAGACGAACGGATAGTCGTCGCCCGGCTCGACTTCGGTCGAGCGCGCGCAATCGCCGCGCAGGCGCGACACCGCGGTATTGACGTCGGCCGGCTGCAGGAAACGGCCGACGATGCGTGCTGATGCGCCGTCCAGCACCGAAATCTGCTGCTGGCTCGGCGCGCGCCGGATGCGCTGATAGAGGCGGCCGCCGAAGGCGAACCACTCGATCTCGCGGACCTCGCCATGCACCGCCGCGAGCGCCGCCGTCGTCAAGCCGGTCCAATCCGGTGCGCCGACGAGAATGGCTTGCTCGGACGGCGTCAGATGGCCGGTCGCAAACAGCCTGCCATGGTCCATCGACAGCCAGCCGCTGACCATCCAGGTCAGCACGAACTGCATGCAGATCAGGCCGGCCCAATGATGCCAGAGGTGCCAGCCGTGGTAGCGCGAGCACAGCCGCGCCTTCCGATATCTCAGCCCCATCGGGCCGAGCAGCGCGCCGCTCACGGCGGCGATGACCGCCGCGAGCGACAGCCACCACACGACGGCGTTCCAGGCCGCCCAGTCCTTGCGCAGGACGGTCGGATAGATCCAATGGACGACGCTGCCGACGTAGTTCCAGGCGCGTTCGGACCGTGTCGTGTCGAGCACGACCTCGCCGGTGATCGAGGACACGTAGAGTTCGGTGCCATTGGGATCGTTGAGCGCGATCCGGTGCAGCGGACGATGCACGTCGAAACGGTTTGGCACCGTCCATTGGTCGTAGTGCTCCAGTGAGGCGATGGTGGCGCCATCGGCCTCGAGCCCGCGCCGCCGGGCTGCCGTGCGCGCGATCGACAGCACGAGGTCGGGGGCGCTCACATCGGCCGCGGCCAGCGTGTCTGCACGAATGGCCGCGCTGCGGCCGGCGGCCGAGATGACATAGACCGGACCATCCACGCGCTGCATCAGCCGGATGCGGTCGGGATGATCGATGCCACCTGCGACGAGGGCCTCCGCGGGACCGTGCAGCGACAGGGCGGTGTCGAGCACGGGCAGCGCGGCGAAGCGCTCGCTCTCGGTCTGCGCCGGGAACGGCACGTAGTGCATCACGATCCCGGTCGCGAACCACAGCACGAACAGCGGACCCAGCGGGATGCTCAGCCAGCGGTGCGTGAGGATCAGCGCCCGGATCATGCGGCCATCAGAACTTGAACGAGGCTTCGACCTCGTAGGTGCGGGGCGCGCCGAGGAAGATCTGGTCGGGATAGAACGGATCGCTCCAAGCCGCATAACGTTTGTCGGCAACGTTGCGGACGCGGAAGGCGAGCCGCGTGCTGGTCGCGGTGGCGAACAGCGGTACCCTCGGCAGGTCGACGAACGCGAACAGATCGGCGGTGGTGTAGGCGAGCAGTTTCACCGTGTTGGCATCGGTGCTCCAGCGATCGCCCACGTGGCGCACGGAGAAACCAAGCTCGACCGGCCACCAGCCGGGATTGAGGAAGCGGTAGGAGCCGCCGCCATTGACGATGACGGCGGGAATGTTGGGCGGCGTGTTGCCCGAGAACGAGCCGCCGCCGGCGAGATCATAATCGGCATAGCGGGCGCGGACATAGGCGACGTTGCCCCAGAGCCTGCTCTCGGGTGTCGGCCGCACGGCGGCTGCGACCTCGATGCCCTGAGATTTCACCTTGCCGGCCAGGTTGAGCTGCTGGCCGGCCTGGGCGCTGTAGACGTTGTTGCGTTCGATATCGAAGGCGGAGAAGGTCCACTCCGCACGGCCGTTCCACGCGAGCTGCTTGACGCCGGTCTCATAGCTGCGGGAGTCCGAGAGCGTGAGGTTCTGGGTCGGACTCAGCAGGAAGATGCTGTCAGCGGAGATGTCGGTGGCGGTCGCATATTGGCTGTAGAAGGTGGTGCCCGGGAGCACTTCCCAGGTGTAGCCGATGCGGCCTGTGACTGGCTGCCAGCTCTTGGAATAGGGGAAGCCGCTCTTCACGACGCCGTTCTTGTCGATCGAGTTGCGGTCGAGCGAGAACGGGTTGTAGCGCAGGCCGCCGACCAGCGCGAAATTGTTGGTGAGCTTCAGCCGGTCTTCGAGATTGAGTGCCACGCTGTCGATGGTGGCGGTCTGCAACTGCGTTCCGAGCGGGCCGTAGACGCCTCGGTCGAAGCCGGTCAGCGGAATGCTGTCACCCGGGAAGATCGCCGCGCCAGGCCGCGTGAAGTCGGTATGCGAGCTTTCCACCGCTGTCACGAGCCGGTTGGCCAGACCGAACAGGTTGGCGTTCCAGGTGAGGTCGGTGGTGTTGCCGACCATGTTGTGGTTGTGGTGGACGAAGAACCGCTCGCGATCGACGGTGTTGGTGGTCGCGTTGAACGCCGAGACCTCGTTGTTGTACCAGTCGCGGCTGGCGTTGTAGTTGTAGACTTGGCTCTGCAGCCTGACGTCGTTGCTCAGGTCCCATTCGAACCCGCTGCGGACCCACGATTCCTTGATCGTCTTGTGGCCGTCGACCACGTTGTAGTTGGTCGACAGCGTGCGGCCGTCGATCGTGACGGCGCCGAGATCGGTGCCGTTGTAGGCCGACACCTTGGTGCCTGAGACGATGCCGCTGGTCGCGTTGGCGCCGCTGAAGGTGACCGGCACCAGCGGCGTGCCCTCATAGGGCTTGGCCTTGTAGTCCTTGAACTCGGCAGCAAAGAAGGTCTTGAAGCTGTCGGACAGCCGGTAGTCGAGCTGGCCTGAGACATGGATATTCTTGAACTCGGTGTCGTCGATGAAGCCGACCTCCCTGGTCCGGCTGATGTCGAAGCGATAGTCCAGGCCCTTGACGGTCGTGCTGCCGCCCGAGCCGAAGCCGCTGCGGAACGTGCCGCGCTGGTCGAAGCCGACGAAGGCTTCGCTCTCGATCGGGCCGGTGTGCGGGGTCTTGGTCACGAAATTGACGGTGCCGCCGACCGCGCCCTGGCCCGAGATCAGCGAGGAGGGGCCCTTGAGAAACTCGACCCGGTCGAGGTTGAACGTCTCCATCGTCAGCGCGGTGAAGCCGGTCGGGCCGATGTTGATGCCGTTGTAGAGCACGTTGACCTGATTGCCCTGGAAGCCGCGCATCGCGAAGCCGACATCGTTCGGGGCATCACCCGCGCTGACGCCGGCGGCGCCTTTCACCGCGTCGACGGTCGTGTGGTAGCCCTGCTCACGCAGCGTCTCGGCGCCGACCACCTCGATCGAGGCCGGCAGCTCGCGTACGGTGAGGCCGAGCCGGCTGCCGCTCGCGGGCGTCGCATTGCCGTTGAGCGGCGTGGTGGCCGCCGTGTTGGACGAAGGCCGCGTCGGCGCTGCTGCGGGCGTGGGCGCGGCCATGCGCCGGGACGCCGGAGGTGTGGTCCGACGGGCGGCTTGGGTCGAGGAGGGCGCGCGGCCGGCCGCCGGGCGCTGCCGCGGCGCATCGACCGTCACGTCCGGCAGCAGGGTGTCTGCGGCGGCCTGCCTCCCGTCCGGAGGGGAGGTCTGTTGGGCATAAGCCGCCGGCACCGCCGACCAGCCTGCCACCAGCAGCCCCGCAAGCGATATCGAACCCCAGACGTCGCGCACGCTCATTCCGCTCCCCATCGCAGCAGCCGGCTTCCCGGCCATCTGCGCCCCCAGCCAACGTTCATGATCACCACGACGAGAGTTAGCCCAGCCCAACGGATATGTAATGTTATAACATTACATATCCATCTTTCTCTGAGTGGGTGTCTCGATCGGGCAACACATGCGAACGATTAGCGATTGCAAGGGGTATCAGCGAGTCGCAGATGGCGCAATGGCGCCCGTCCGCGGCGGACGTATCCCGCCGCGTGTCTGCGGCAATACATGGGGGAAGGCAGATGAGCCGGGGCCTGCCAAGGTCCCGGATCGGAAATCTGCCGCCGCAGCACACGCGCAGCGGCAGATCGATCAGTCGGAGAGCGGCGGAATCACTTCTCCAGCCGGGCCAGCAGGCTCGACGTGTCCCAGCGCTTGCCGCCGAGCTTCTCGACCTCGGAATAGAACTGGTCGACCAGCGCGGTCACCGGCAGATGGGCGCCGTTGCGGCGCGCTTCGCTGAGGCAGATCGACAGGTCCTTGCGCATCCATTCCACCGCAAAACCAAAGTCGTATTTGCCGTCGTTCATGGTCTTGTAGCGGTTCTCCATCTGCCAGGACTGGGCGGCGCCCTTGGAGATGGTCTCGATGACAGCGGGAACGTCGAGGCCGGACTTCTTCGCGAAATGGATACCCTCGGACAGGCCCTGCACGAGGCCGGCGATGCAGATCTGGTTGACCATCTTGGTCAGCTGGCCGCTGCCGGCCGGTCCCAGCAGCTTGCACATCCGGGCATAGGCCGCGATCACCGGCTCGGCGCCGGCATAGGCGTCGGCGGTGCCGCCGCACATCACCGTCAGCACGCCGTTCTCGGCGCCGGCCTGGCCGCCGGACACTGGCGCGTCGATGAATTTGAAGCCGGCCTTGGTGGCTGCGGCGTCGAGCTCACGTGCCACTTCAGCCGAGGCGGTGGTGTGGTCGACGAAGGTCGCGCCCTTCGCCATGCCGGCAAATGCGCCGTCCGGGCCGATCGTGACCGCGCGCAGGTCGTTGTCGTTGCCGACGCAGCACATCACGAAGTCCTGGCCTTCCGCGGCCTGCTTCGGCGTGGGGGCTGCCTTGCCGCCGAACTTGTCGGCCCATTCCTTCGCCTTGGCCGCGGTACGGTTGTAGACCGTGACCTCGTGACCGCCCTTCTTCACGAGATGTCCTGCCATGGGGAAACCCATGACGCCGAGACCGATGAAAGCGACTTTAGCCATATGAGCTACCTTGACCTTGGGGTTCTGCCGACAGCCTTGAGAGGGCCGGGCTGTTCTTGAAAGGAACACATCAGCATCCGGCGCGGGTCGCGGCGGTGCTGGACGCCGCACCATAACGGCTTGAGAGGCGGGGGCAACGGCTTCGTGACGGATGCGAAAGCGGCGCCGCGTGCTAAAGAGGCATCATCATGACGGCTTGCAAAGCCGTCATCGCGCAACGAAATCCAGTCAACCAACGAACCAGCCAGGGGAGTGTCTCGCATGGGCGTCAGCGTCGGCGTGCTCGATCATTTCAACATCCGGACCCGCAACCTCGCCGAGACGGTCCGCTTCTATGAAGACGTGCTCGGGCTGGAGAACGGCGCCCGGCCGAACTTCGCCTTTCCTGGCGCCTGGATGTACAGCGAGGGCCGCCCGGTGGTGCACCTCGTCGACATCTCGCCGACCTCAGAGGCACAGAAGCCGGACTCCGGCGTCGTCCACCACGTCGCCTTCGTCAGCCGCGGCTTCGCCGGCATGAAGGCGCGGCTCGCCGCCAAGGGCATGCCGTTCGAGGCGCGGCAGGTGCCGGGCGGGGAGCTGTGGCAGATCTTCGTGCGCGACCCCAACGGCGTGATGATCGAGCTCAATTACGAGGCAGCGAAGGAGCGGGCCGAGGATGCGCCGGTCGAGACCGCCTCCGACATCGGAACCATGGTGGCGTTTTGAGCCGGTCGGCCTTATGAAGCAGCGCAACGCAGGGCCGGAGCGGTACCGTCGCAGACGACGGAAGATCATGTCCGGCCAACGGGATAGGGCGCGACGATGTGGCGCGTTCTGAACTTCTTCAGGAGACGCGCCGTGAGCGTGACGCAGCAGCAGGTTATCGAGGCACTCAAGCGGGTCCGCTCGCCACGTGGCGTGGCGCTGCCGGACGCCGGCGTGCTGTCGCCGATCACGGCCAATGACGGCAAGGTGTTCTTCTCGATCAATGTCGAGGCCAGCGAGGCCCGCGCCTGGGAAGACACCCGCGCGAAAGCCGAAGCCGCCGTGCGCGCCATACCCGGCGTGACCATGGCGATGATCGCGCTGACCGCGGAGCGCAAGGCGGGCGCTGCCGCCCCGCCGCCGCGACAGGGCGGCGTGCAGCCGGTCGCGGCGCATCGTCCGCATCAGCACCAGCATCCGGCGGACTCGCCGATGTCCCGGCAGGCCGCGATCCCGGGTATCGCGGCCGTCATCGCGGTGGCCTCGGGCAAGGGCGGTGTCGGCAAGTCGACCACCGCGATCAATCTCGCGCTGGGCTTGCGCGATCTCGGCCTCAAGGTCGGGCTGCTCGACGCCGACATCTACGGCCCGTCGGTGCCGCGGCTGACCGGGCTGCAGGAAAAGCCCAAGCTCACCGACGACAAGAAGATGATTCCGCTGTCGCGGTTCGGCCTGTCGATCATGTCCATCGGCTTTCTCGTCGACGAGGACAGCCCGATGATCTGGCGCGGCCCGATGGTGATGTCGGCGATCAACCAGATGCTGCGCGACGTCGCGTGGGGCACGCTCGACGTGCTCGTCGTCGACATGCCGCCGGGCACCGGCGACGCCCAGCTGACCCTGGCGCAGAACGTGCCGCTGAAGGGCGCCGTGATCGTGTCGACGCCGCAGGACCTGTCGCTGATCGACGCCCGCCGCGGGCTTGCGATGTTCCGCAAGGTCAACGTGCCCGTGCTCGGCATCATCGAGAACATGAGCTACTTCCAGTGCCCGCAATGCGGCACCCGCTCCGACATCTTCGGCCATGGCGGCGCGCGCCACGAGGCCGAGCGGCTCGGCGTGCCGTTCCTTGGTGAAATCCCGCTGCACATGGACATCCGCTCGACGTCGGACGCCGGCAACCCGGTGGTCGAGAGCGAGCCGAAGGGTCCGCATGCCGCGATCTACCGGGCCATCGCCGCGTCGGTGCGGGATCAGCTCAAGGACGCGATCGCCGCTGCTTGATGCACTGCAGCGAAGCGTGTGCGACTATTGGACCGTTTGTCATTCCAACGTCGCGTTTTCGCTTAACCGGTTCCGTGCTAAAGCCCGGCCCGGATCGCCTTCGACCGTGTGCGGCCAATCGCATCGGCGGATAAATGCTTTTTCAACGGGAAAACGCCCCCAACAAGGAGATGCCTTAATATGAAGCGTCGTGATTTTCTGAAGGTCTCGGCCGCCGGTGCCGCCGCGTCGGCAGCGGTGGCCTCGCCTGCGATCGCGCAGTCGATGCCCGAGATCAAATGGCGGTTGACCTCCAGCTTCCCGAAGTCGCTCGACACGATCTATGGCGGCGCCGAATATATGGCGAAGCAGGTTGCCGAGATGACGGACAACAAGTTCCAGATCCAGGTCTTCCAGGCTGGTGAGCTGGTGCCGGGCCTGCAGGCGCTCGACGCGACCTCCAAGAACACCGTCGAGATGTGCCATACGGTGTCGTATTATTACGTCGGCAAGGACCCGACCTTCGCGATCTTCGCCTCGGTGCCGTTCGGCCTGAACGCCCGGCAGCAGAACTCCTGGCTGTATCAGGGCGGCGGCAACGAGCTCGCCAACGAGTTCTTCAAGAAGGCCGCCAACGTCATTGGCTTCCCCTGCGGCAACACCGGCACCCAGATGGGCGGCTGGTTCCGCAAGGAGATCAAGACCGTCGCCGACCTTTCGGGCTTGAAGTTCCGCATCGGTGGCATCGCCGGCCAGGTGCTGCAGAAGCTCGGCGTCGTGCCGCAGCAGCTCGCGGGCGGCGACATCTACCCGTCGCTCGAGAAGGGCACCATCGACGCCGCCGAGTGGGTCGGTCCGTATGACGACGAGAAGCTCGGCTTCCAGAAGGTGGCGAAGTACTACTACTACCCGGGCTTCTGGGAGGGCGGTCCGACCGTCCACGCCTTCGCCAATCTCGACAAGTGGAACGAGCTGCCGAAGCACTATCAGTCGATCCTCGCCAACGCGACGGTCAATGCCAACACCTGGATGGCCGCGCGCTACGACCAGGTGAACCCGGCGGCGCTGAAGCGCCTGGTCGCCGGCGGCACGCAGCTGCGGCCGTTCACCAACGAGGTGCTCGAGGCCTGCCTCAAGGCGACCAACGAGCTGTGGGGCGAGATCTCGGCCAAGAACGCCGACTTCAAGAAGGTCATCGACGCGATGCAGGCCTACCGCTCGGATGAATATCTGTGGTGGCAGGTTGCCGAGTATACCTACGACAGCTTCATGATCCGCTCGCGTACCCGCGGCTGATCGCAAACTTCAGATCGGCGGATCGACGTCAGCCCGGCCTCGCGAGAGGCCGGGCTTTTGCGTTGCGACAACGTTTCGCAATGGCACTCCGACGCACTTTGATCCACACTGGAACTGAAGCCTCACAAAGAAGGCTGCTCAGGAAACGAACACAATGACCCCCAGGGAGGGAAGAACTATGAAGCGGAGAGACTTCATCAAGGTGACCGGGCTTGGCGCCGCTGGCGCGGCCGCGATCGCAGCGCCGGCCATCGCACAATCGATGCCGGAGCTGAAATGGCGCATGCCGACGAGCTGGCCGAAATCGCTCGACACCTTGTATGGCGGCGCCGAGATCATGGCCAAGGTGGTCGGTGAGGCCACCGACAACAAATTCCAGATCCAGCCCTTCGCCGCCGGCGAAATCGTGCCCGGCCTGCAGGTCCTCGACGCCGTGCAGAACGGCACCGTCGAAATCGGCCACACTGCGTCGTACTACTATTTCGGCAAGGACCCGACGTTCACCTTCGGCTCGTCGGTCCCGTTCGGGCCGAACATGCGCATCAACCAGGCCTGGTACATGCTCGGCGGAGGACGTGAGATCCTCAACGAGTTCTACGCGAAGTACAATGTCGTCTCGCTGCTTGCCGGCAACACCGGTTGCCAGATGGGCGGCTGGTTCCGCAAGGAGCTCACCGGCGTCAACGATCTCAAGGGGCTGAAATTCCGCGTCGGTGGCTTTGCCGGCCGCGTGCTGCAGAAGCTCGGCGCGGTGCCGCAGCAGATCGCCGGCGGCGACATCTATCCGGCGCTGGAGAAGGGCACGATCGATGCGGCCGAGTGGGTCGGACCGTACGACGACGAGAAGCTCGGCTTCGTCAAGGTCGCGCCCCACTACTACTATCCGGGTTGGTGGGAGGGCGGACCGATACTGCTTTCCTTCGTCAACCAGGATCGTTGGAATGCGCTGCCCAAGAACTATCAGAAGATCCTCGAGCATGCCGGCCATTATGCCAACAACTGGATGATGGCGAAGTACGACCAGAGCAATCCGGCGGCGCTGCGCCGGCTGCTCGCCGCCGGTGCCAAGCTGCATGCGTTCTCGCCGGAGATCATGCAGGCCTGCCTGAAGGCTGCCCGCGAGCTGCACAACGAGGTCGCGGCCACCAACCCCGACTTCAAGAAGACCTATGAGTCGCTGTCGGCCTTCGCCGGCAATGGCTACTCCTGGTTCCAGGTCGCCGAGATCGGCTACGACGCCTTCATGGCGCGCAATCCGCTGAGCTGAGACCGGCGCCGTATCGCGTCAGGAGCCAGCGACAAAACAAAACCCCGGCGCGTTGCGCCGGGGTTTTTCGTGGGCGGAGCGATTGCGCGTCGCGGCCATCACTGCTTCGGCGGTCCGACATCGATCTGAGGCGGGCCGAAATCGAGCGGCGGCGCGTCGATCTGCGGGATCTCGATCTTGATCGAGTTCGGATCAACGGTGGAGAGCGAGCCCTTGTAGTGCATGACCATCGAGGGGAACAGGATCACCAGCATCACCATGATCAACTGGATCACCACGAACGGCACCGCGCCCCAGTAGATCTGTCCCGTGGTCACCGGCTCCATCCTCTTGCCGGTGACACGGTCGAGATAGGACTCCTTCGGTGCCACTGATCGCAAATAGAACAAGGCAAAGCCGAACGGCGGATGCATGAACGAGGTCTGCATGTTGACGCCGAGGATGACGCCGAACCAGATCAGGTCGATGCCGAGCTTTTCGGCCGCGGGTCCGAGCAGCGGGATGATGATGAAGGCGAGCTCGAAGAAGTCGAGGAAGAACGCCAGCACGAACACGAAGGCGTTGACGAAGATCAGGAAGCCGACCTGACCGCCGGGCAGCGAAGTCAGCAGGTGCTCGACCCAGACATGGCCGTTGACGCCGTAGAAGGTCAGCGAGAACACGCGCGCGCCGACCAGGATGAAGACCACGAAGGCCGACAGCTTGGCAGTGGATTCCACCGCCTGGCGGACCAGGTCGAAGCTGAGCCGCCGCTTGATCGCACCAAGGATGATCGCGCCGGCGGCGCCCATCGCGCCGCCTTCCGTCGGCGTCGCGAGCCCGATGAAGATCGTACCGAGCACCAGGAAGATCAGGAACAGCGGCGGCACCATCACGAAGGTGGTCTGCTGCGCCATGCGGGACAGGAAGCGGTATCCGGTGGTGCGCTCCAGCACCCAGTTCACGACGGCGACGGCGAAGGCGAACACGATGCCGTAGAACATGCTCAGCACGACGAAGTCGGCGCCGTGATATTCCGAGCCGCGCATCATGAACCAGCCGAACACACAGCTCGCCAGAAACAGCACGCCCAGCGATTTCAGGCCGCGGTCGCCTGAGTCCTCCCGAAAGCCGATCGCATCGGCCGGCAGGCCGGGGGCCGATTTCGGGAAGATCATGCTGGTGAGGAAGGCATAGGCTGCATAGATCGCCGACAGCACGAGGCCAGGGATGAAGGCGCCTTCGTACATGTCGCCGACGGACTTGCCGAGCTGGTCGGCCATGACGATCAGGACCAGCGACGGCGGGATGATCTGCGCAAGCGTGCCGGAGGCGGCGATGATGCCCGAGGCAAGCCGGCGGTCGTAGCCGTAGCGCAGCATGATCGGCAGAGAGATCAGGCCCATCGAGATCACCGAGGCGGCGACCACGCCGGTGGTGGCCGCGAGCAGCGCGCCGACGAACACGACCGCATAAGCGAGGCCGCCGCGGATGGTGCCGAACAGCTGTCCGATGGTGTCGAGCAGATCCTCGGCCATGCCGGATCGTTCCAGCACCAGGCCCATGAAGGTGAAGAACGGAATCGCCAGCAGCGTGTCGTTGTTCATCACGCCGTAGACACGTTCCGGTAGCGCCTGCAGGAAGTCCGGCCGGAATTCGCCGAGCCCGATGCCGACGAGGGCGTAGAACAGGCCGACGGCGCCGAGCGAGAACGCTGCCGGATAGCCGAGCAGCAGCATCACGACCAGCGACCCGAACATGATCGGCGCCATATTGGCGATCAGAAACGCTTCCATTGGATGATCCCCCAGCCCGCCGCTTACTTCTTCTCGATCGCTTCGACGAGGTGCTCGACCTCGGCCTCGATGCCGTGGGGCTTCGAAGCGTGGGGATCCGGGATCAGCCCGCGCATGACCGCGATGCGCTTGATCAGCTCGGACACGCCCTGCGCCAGCAGGAAGGCGAAGCCGAGCATGATGAGGGACTTCGCCGGCCATTGCGGCAGGCCGCCAGCGTTGCTCGATTGCTCGTTGATCTCGATGGAGCGCAGGAAGAAGGGCACGCTGGTGATGATCATCACGATGCAGAGCGGGATGAGGAAGAGCACGTGACCGACGACGTCGATGGTGTCACGCAGCCATTTGGGCATCATGGCGTTGACGATGTCGATGCGGATGTGCTCGTTGTCGAGCAGGGTCCAGGGGGAGCACAGCAGGAAGACGGCTGAGAACAGCACCCATTGCAGCTCGAGCCAGGAATTCGACGAGGTGTCGAGCGTCTTGCGGACGATGGCGTTGATCGTCGAGATGATGACGGCGAGCAGGATCAGCCACGCCAGCCGCTTGCCGGTCCAGGTCGTGAACGCATCGATCCCACGGCTCAATTTCAGCAACGCTTGCAACGCAATCCTCCCCCAAATGTCTTGCGACGTCCCATGGCCCGTTCTGGCTGCGCAGCACATGGCGCAACGGCCTATCCGGCCCGGCAGGCTCAAAAACGGGGGCACCATTTCAGCGCCTCGTGTTGCCGTCAATCGGAAAAATGGGCAAAAATGAGCGTTGCCGCAACATGTTGCAGCAGTGGCGACGCCGCGCCACAGCTGTCGCAGGTCGCCGGGGCCTGGCGATCGCCGGCCGGCGAATGAAGGTCAACGGGCCGAGCGTGAGGGCGGGGGACTCTCGGGTGCGGCCGACGGACCACGTCCGGTGCGCAGCGGTCTTACAGCACCACCACGCCGGAATGCTTGGCCTTGTTTTCGGGTTCGACGTGGATGGTGATCCAGCTGTGCTCGTCGTCCTCGCGCAAGGCTGCCTCGATCCGGTCGCAGATTTCGTGCGCCTGGTTGACCGACATCTCGCCAGGCACCACGAGGTGGAACTCGATGAAGGTCAGCTTGCCGGCATGGCGGGTCCGGACATCATGCGCCTCCAGCGCGCCGCCGGCATGCTGACTGATGATCAGGCGAATGCGCGCCAGCGTGGCGTCCGGGACCGCTTCATCCATCAGCCCGCTGGTGGATTCCTTCAGCACCTGCCATCCCGACCACAGGATGTTCACGGCGACCAGCACGGCCAGTGCCGGATCGAGGATCGGCAGCTGCAACATCACCGCGAGGCCGAGGCCGACCACGACGCCGCCCGAGGACACGACGTCCGTCAGCAGGTGCCGGCCGTCTGCCACCAGCGCCGGCGACCGCAACCGCTTGCCCCGCGTGATCAACAGCCAGCACCAGACCGCATTGATCGCGCTCGCCAGCGCATTCACCGCGAGCCCCTCGACGGGTGCGGAAAACGCCCGCGGATCGAAGAAATTCCCGTAGGCCTCATGGATGATGAGCAGCGCCGCCACGACGATCATGACGCCCTCGATCACCGCGCTGAAATACTCGACCTTGTGGTGACCGAACGGATGGTTGGCATCCGCGGGCTTGGCGGCGATGCGCACCGCGACGAGCGCGACCACGGCGGTGACGACGTTGACGATGCTCTCGACGGCATCGGAGTAGAGCGCGACCGAGCCGGTGATCCAATAGGCGAGATACTTCAGGCCGAGCACGATCGTTCCGACCACGAGGCTGCCGATGGCGAGCTTGAGCGATTGCGAGGCCATGATGTCCTGATCCGATCCCGCGCTGGGGTACCCAACGCTGCGGCGGAACGCAACCAGGGTGGACGCGGTTCGGTGTCGGGAAGGGACTGATAACCCCGGTTTTCTGTGGCCGCCGCGACTGCGTCTATCGGCGGCGCGGCCCCGATCGAAAACTGATCTGTGGACAACAGAAAGTCGCGCCCACGGACATGGGCGCGACCGTGTCGCGGCAAACGCCGATCGCAATGACGCCGCCGACTACTTCTCTTTGATGACCGTGGTGGTGCTGGTCGAGCTGCCGACCGTGCCTTCGTCCTCACAGACCTTGGTCTGGCGGATGCGGTCCTCGGCTTCCACGCGGCTGGTGAACGCCATCGGTCCGATTTGCGTGACGACCTCGCGGTCGGCGGGGCGCGTGGTGGTGATGGTGCAGCGATGGCTCGGTCCCTGCACGATGTAGTATTCGTCAGCGAGCACTGGCGCGACCGATCCGATGATCACTGCGCCGGCAAGAAGAAGGGGTGCTTTCATCGTCGCCTCTCTTTTCAAGAACAGCCAAAAGGGGAGCGGGATTGATGAGGAGTTTTCTGCCTCGTCGTTCGATGCTCCGTGTTTGCAACTCGGCCGGCTGGTCGCAGTTCCGGCGGTTCAAGCGGAGCCTGTATTGACGCGGTGCAGTGTCGGCAGCGATGGACGCGAGATCTCGTCAGGGCGCAGCGACACGCGCGCGGTGGCGCGCTTGCCACGGCCCCAAGCGGTCGCGCCGCGGTTGGCAGGCGAACCGCCGATCATGACCTCGTCTCCGCCTGGTGGCGTCGGCGGTTCAGAGCAGCCTGACGGTCACCTTCGCCTTGCCGGTGTTGTTCGGATAGAATGCATCGTACACCCAGGGCAGCCCGATCACCGCGTCATTGACATAGAGGAACAGCTCACCGCCGCGCTCGGCCTTGAAGCGCGCTTTGTAGGCTTGAGGTGTCGTGTTGGGGGCGGGAACGGGGTCGAGGAAATATTCGTCGACGCCGGTCTCGCCGACCCTGGCGATCAGCCGATACCAGGGACGGAAGAGAACGCGGCGCAGCAGGATGCCTGCGCGGAACGTCCAGCGGGCGTAGCCCCGGACCGTCGAGGTGCGATAGCCGGCGGGGGTGACCGGACGCCCGGCATCCTCCCACGGGTCGGTCATGGTGACGACGATCTCGTAGGAGAAGCCGGGACGGACGCTCAACCCGGTGGGAGCGCAAACCGCATCGGTCGAGAAATCCCTGGCATCCTGCGGAATGCCCTTGTCGACTGCGACGAGCTCGCGGGCAGGGGTGCCATGGCAAAAGGCGCCCATCGAATCCGCGGCGTTGAACAGGAAATGGCTGATCAGCGTGGCTGCGAGCCAGACGGTGCCGATAGCGAGCAAGAACGGGCCGACATGCCGCTTGCCGTTCCTGATGGCAAACTGATAGGCGCGATTGGTCCGGAGCGCGTAGATGGCCCGATGCAGCGGGCCGGACGGCATCGGGGGCGATGCCCGTTCGCGCCAGATCACGCGCATCCGGTCGCCGATGCGGTCGCTGAGGAATGTCCCGAGCGCGGTCAGCATGACAAGGATGATGATCCCGCCGGCGAACCATTCGGGGTTGGCGGCGTACCAGTCCGTCCACCAGTGCAGCGATGTCGGCAGGAACGATTCGATCAGCCTGACTGCTTCGGAGACCATCCTGATGCGCGAGTCGTATTCGTGCGTGCGATCGAGGTCGTGGAACAGCCAGAAGGCCGCGAGGTGCAGCGAGGCCGCCAGGGTTGCGAAATAGGCGAGGCGCCTGAACCACACCAGATTCCACAGCTTCTCCTGGGCCGCGAACCGGGCGGCCGCGCCGGCCGGCGTTTCGAACGTGGTCGGCCCGAGCGGCGTCAGCGTGCCGTCGTAGCGGACGATCATGTAGTTGTCGGGCAGCCCGATGGGCGCATAGGCATTGCAGCCGCTGTCGATGCGGTCGAAGACGCTTTCGTGGATCTTCGGCATCGACACCTGGACGCCTGCGGCCTGGTCGTTGCAGAGCTCCGACACCTTGCGCGGGCCGTATCGATAATAGGAGCCGAGCCCGGAGCGCGAGTTGTAGAGGCGTCCGTCCTTGTCCTGCGACGTGACGATCGACTTGATCGCATCCGGATCGGCCTCGGGCGCGGTCTTGAAGATCAAGCCCCGTTTGACGGCCTCGCCCACGAGCCAGGTCAGGGGAACATAGGAGACTGAATCGTCCGGATAGCCGCCGCCGACATTGGCGTGCATGCCGACGAACCAGACCTGCACCAGTCTTTCGTCATCGATCGTCCTGGCATCCTGCGGCTTGGTCTCGCCCCCCTCGGTCCAGAGCACCGGGTGGAAGGTCGTCCTCTCGTCGTCGAGCGCGAGCGCGTGGCGCGCGCATGTCACCCGCGGACTGAGCACGCGATTGGGAAGCTCGAGCGGCCACACCCAGTTGGAGATGCCCCGCGTCATCTCGTCGATCGGTAGCCCATAGGCTGCGACGGTGTCCCACAGCCCGATGAACTCGATCGCCGGGAGGCTTTTTCGCTCGATGAGGTCGAGAGATTTACGGCCCATGATGCGGTCGATCACCGGCACCAGCACATGATCGCGAATCCAGCGGAGCGGCACTTCGATCCGCCAGATCGAATGGTACCCCTTGGCGCGATAGGCGCGATAGGCCTTCACGGCGCCGTCGTGCAGCTCAGCCTCGGTGTCGGCAACGATCAGCCCCTGATCGAGCATCAGCGCGGCGAGCACCCGCACGGTGAACGCGCCGCGGCTGAAGCCGAACAGATAGATCTTCGAGCCGTTCGCGTGGTCGTAGTTGCGGCAGACGAACTTGTAGGCATCCAGGATGTTGCGCTTGAGGCCGAAGCCGAACGCGCCGCCGAGCAGGGCGAGCGGAACGAACGACGATGTGCCGACGCCGTCGTCATACTTGGCCGCCTGGGCGTTGCCCTGCAGGTCGAGCGCCTGGAACATGCGCCAGACGTTGGTTCGCCACACGCTCGAGGCGGCGTTGCCGGTCCCGTCGGACAGGATGATGATCTTGGGACTCGCCATGCAAAGGACCCCGCTCGACATTGAGAGCCGAGGAGCGGAAGGGTAAACTGAAGGAGAGAGAAATCAACCTGAGATGGTGTGAGGCTTTCGGCGGCGTGGCCGGAGGATGCGGAGGGCGCCCCTGCAGCGACGCGGCGACCCGAGGACGAGAAATGCACTGCCCTGCTACCGAAATGCCGCCGTCACCGAAATGCGGTTGCCGTGGCCGTTCGTCGCCCTTCAGGCCGAGTTGATGCGCTCGACGAGATGCGCGCGCGAGGGCGCCGGGTCGAAGCGATCGCCGAAATATTGGGTCTCGTGCGCTACTCCGCCGTCCCGGAATTCCATGACGCTCACCACGTAAGACGGCACGCCATCATAGGTCAGGACCAGTTCGGTCACCCACAGATCGCCGCTCCCGATGATTCGGCGCACTGCGAAGCGCTTCCTGCTGGGCTGCACGAAGCGGCTCTCCTGAATGTTGCGCCGGCCGTGGATACGTTCGCCCGATTGCGGATAATCCAGCACGGCATCGTCGCGATAGATGTCGTGCTCGGCTTCGAAATCATTCACGTCCGATGCATCCCAATGGTGCTGCAAGGCAGCGCGCTTCGCTCTGTCATCCATGGCAATTCTCCCATTCAGGGGCGCGCCCTCATTGCATAGCGTGCCCCTGGCCACTGCGGTCTACAAGCCGGAGAATGGAGCATCCCTCGTCGCCGCCGACGTATCATAGGACGATGTCCGACGCGTCACTACGCTGATCCAAACGGGCGTGGAGAATATCAGCGCTGGTAGTACAGCCGGTGGAGAAAGTTCTCAGGACAGAGAACTCCGCGCGCGACGAGGCGCAATCACGCCGGCCGCGTCGCGATCCAGATCACGTGACGGGCGCCGCCGCCGCGGCCGGTGGCGCGGATGTTGATCTCCTCGGCGGCGAAGCCTGCCTTGCGCAGGCGCGGGGCAAAGCGATCGTCGGGGTGGGACGACCATACCGCCAGCACGCCGCCGGGGCGCAGGGCGGTGAAGGCGGTGCGCAAACCCGAGGGGTCATACAGCGCGTCGTTGGATTGCCGCGTCAGTCCCTGCGGGCCGTTGTCGACGTCGAGCAGGATCGCATCATAGGTGCCGCGCGCCGCGGCGATCAGCTTCACCACGTCGCCCTCGCGGACGTCGACGCGCGGATCGGCAAGGCTGGCGCCGGACAATTCGGCCATCGGCCCGCGCGCCCAGGCGATCACCGCCGGCACCAGCTCGGCGACGGTGATGCGGGCCTGCGAACCCAGCACCTTCAGCGCCGCCCGCAAGGTGAAGCCCATGCCGAGGCCGCCGATCAGCAGCCGCGGAGCCGGCTCGGCCTTGATGCGGGCGCAGCTCAGGGTCGCCAGCGCCTCTTCGGATCCGTGCAGCCGGCTGTTCATCAGCTCGTTCGAACCGAGCTTGATCGAAAACTCCTTGCCGCGCTGCATCAGCCGCAGCGGTTCACCGCCGCCGGGCACGTCTGCGGTGTCGATCAGCTTCCAGGGAATCACGGGCGTCTCGCGTCAGTTCGGTTGCGGCATTCCAGGCGACGGAGTCGCCACGCTGGAGCCTGCTTACCATGTTGCCCGCATCCCATGCCAAGGGGCAGCCGCCACTCTCGCGACGACCTGCATCGCGTCGTTGCGCGTCATTGCGGTAGGGACACCAGCATCCAGGCGCCCGCGGCACTGCAAGCAATGCCGGCCGAGCGCGCGACCCATCGTCCGACCGGAGTCAGTTTCTCAAACAGCACGAGCAGGGTCAGAATGGCAATCCACATCACGCTCATCACCCCGCCGACGAACAGCAGCGCCATCAGAGCCCAGCAGCAGCCCACGCAATAGCCGCCGTGTCGAAGCCCCAGCAGCACGCAGCCCTGCAGGTCGCCGCGAAAGCCGCCGTGACGCATCAGGAACAGAAGCGGCGACTGGCATTGGGCAAGGCAGGCGCTCTTCAGCGGCGTCCACTGATAGATGCCTGCCGCGATCAGCACGATGGCGCCGAGCAGATGGTTGTCGATCGCCATCCGCGAATCCAGCAGCGCAGTCCGCTCCACACCCCATTGCAGGCCGGTCGCCACGAGCGAAAAGCCGCTCCAGGCGAGCAGATAGCCGGCCGCAAACCAGCCGGTCGCCGCGAACGGCTGGCCCTGCGCGCGGCCGTGTCGACCCACACGGGCGTACATCAGGACCATGGGCGCGGCCGAAGGCGCCATCATCCCGACCATCATCACCGCCCACATCAGGAACACATAGGCGAACTCGATCGCGCGCCACGGCTCGCTGGCCGGCAACATGATTCCGATGCCGGCCGGGATCATGCGGAAGCCGGTCATGTCCATGCCGCCCATGTCCATGTCGTTGGCAAGCCAGAGAACATAGGCCCACGACAGGGCGACCATGATCGCGATCGCGCCGCCGACGATCCAGCGATCGCGCCGCAGCACGGCTTCCAGGGCGCTGCCGGTCATCTGCAAGGCGGGTTGCCGGCCTTGCGCCACGTCGAATTAGGCCTGGTTGGACCAACTGATCGACGCGTACAGGCCGTTCTTGCCGGAATTGTCCCAACGCATGCCGTGATCGTTGTAGGTGTTGCCCGCCGCGCCGACGGCGAGCGCCATCCTGTCCGGGCTGACGGGATGGCCGATGTTTACCCACATCTCTCCGCTCGGGTGCATGGTCGGCAGCGGCTCGACGGACATGTGCAGAATGTCGGTGATGTCGGCGGATCGCGTCTTGCCGTCGATCCGGAAGTTGATGGCGACCTTGCGCACGCCGAGATTGGTGCTGATCAGCGGCGTGAACGCAGCCATCGGGCCGCCGGCAGCCCCGGTGAAGATCGCGGCCATCGCCTCAGTCTGCGGATCGTCGGCGCGCTGATCGACATAGGCGGCGATCGACCAGTCTCCATCCGCCATCACGCCGGGCGCATGCAGCATCACCGCCGCGTTGAGGCCATCGAGCGCGACATCGCCATAGCGGCCGGTTTCGATGTGGAACAGCAATGGTACGTTGCAGAACCCCTCGGTCGGTTGCGCGGTCAGGGGAGGGGCGGCCGACATGAGGCACGGACACAGCAGGCTGCAGCTGCAATTCTCGAAATAGTCACCGGACAGGTGCCATGCGACTGGGTCTGCCATCGCTGTCTCCCGCTAGGCCGAACCGACAAATTGCTTTCGAATGCGCGATCTGCAGCTGAAAGCTATGCCGCATGGGGACGTGCCGCAAGCCGATAAATGATCAGTCTCCGCGTCGTGACTGCGCCTCGGGCCGATCCGCTCATACGGTATGCGTGATCGTCGGCTGAATGGCCGGCCAACAGCCCGGCTCCGATTGCGATTGATCGCAGGGCCCGATGGTTATGGACTCCGACTACCCGCCCGTCACGCTCATGTGCCGGCTGACGCTCGGACGGTTGTGGCGGCGGTCGATGATGAAGTCGTGGCCCTTCGGCTTGAGGCCGATGGCGCGGTCGATCGCGGCGCTGAGCTCCTCGTCGCTGGCCGAGGCACGCAGCGGCTTGCGCAGGTCGGAGGCGTCCTCGTGGCCGAGGCAGGTGTGCAGGGTGCCGGTGCAGGTGACGCGGACGCGATTGCAGCTCTCGCAGAAATTATGCGTCATCGGCGTGATGAAGCCGATCGTGCCGCCGGTCTCGGCGACGCGGACGTAGCGGGCCGGGCCGCCGGTGGTCTCGTCGAGGTCGGTCATGGTGTAGGTCTGCGCCAGACGCGCGCGCAGCAGCGACAACGGCAGATACTGGTCGATGCGGCCCTCGCCGATCTCGCCCATCGGCATCACCTCGATCAAGGTCAACGCCATGCCCTTGCCGTGCGCCCAGTCGATCAGCGAGGGGATCTCGTCCTCGTTCATGTTCTTCAGCGCGACGGCGTTGATCTTCACGGCGAGACCTGCGGCGCGCGCCGCCTCGATGCCGGCCAGCACGCGCTCGAGATCGCCCCAGCGGGTGATGGCGCGGAACTTGTCCGGGTCGAGCGTGTCGAGCGAGACGTTGATGCGACGGACGCCGCAATCGGCGAGCTCGGCGGCATATTTGGCGAGCTGCGTCGCGTTGGTCGTCATCGTCAGCTCGTTGAGCGCGCCGCTCTTCAGATGTCGCGACAGCGAGCGGACCAGGCCCATCACGTTGCGCCGGACCAGCGGCTCCCCGCCGGTGAGCCTGAGCTTCTTGACGCCCTTGTGGATGAACGCCGAGCACAGCCGGTCGAGCTCTTCGAGCGTCAACAGGTCGGCCTTCGGCAGGAAGGTCATGTCCTCGGACATGCAATAGAAGCAGCGCAAGTCGCAGCGGTCGGTCACCGAGACGCGCAGATAGCTGATGCGGCGACCGAACGGGTCGGTCATCGGGCGCGTCAGGGCGGTGTCACTCAACGTCTCTGCGGTCATGGAAAGCCTTGGCTGGTGGCGGCCCAGGTGGCGGCGATGCCACGGGGCGGCCGCGCAAGCGCGGCCGGATGTCGGTCTCACGACAATCTAATCATGATCGCCGCGCCCCACAATCATCGACGTGGATCCGTCGTTGCTGCAATGCAGCTTCGCCTTGGCAAGGGGACGCGCGGGACGACGGTCCGCTATTGGCGTCCCGGCGCGGGGGCGGGGAAGGCGGACCCGGTGGCCGCCGGTGCGTCCGGCGCAGCGGCGGACTTCTGCGGCTTCGGCTTCTTCGGCCGCATGCGCTTGACGGCCTTCGGCGGCGCGCCGGGCATCGGCTGCAGCTCGGCGACGACCGGGCTCGGGTCCATCACCACCGGCGGCGAGGTGTTGAAATCGCCGGAGTTGCGGATCACCTGCACCGGGATGGTCGCGGGCTGGTACTTGTCCATCGTGAAGGTGACGCTGAAGCCCGCATCGGGCGCCGGCACCGAGACGGTGCACGGCGTCTTGCAGCCCGGTCCGAGCGAGGTCTTGGCGTCGGCGCCCGGCGGCACGGAGTCGAGCTGCACCGGAACCTCGGGCGCTGCCATCTTGAAGCTGTCCATGGAGAAGGACGAGCAACCGGCCAAGCCGGCTCCCGCAACCGCAATTGCGATGACACGCCGCATCATGATGTCCGCCCCACAACCCTGCGGCCATCGGCCGCAATCCCAGGGCGACCATAGGAGCGTCAGAACAGCGGCGCAACTGCGGTCAACCCTATTCTCAACAGAACGTTAACGCACCGCAAGGTGCGGATTCAGGTCGACAGGGCAGTGGGTTAGGGTGCGATGCGACAGTGGAATCGCAAGTTGGCTCAGGCGATCCTGAGCGATGGGCTGAGGGCCGCGACGGCGGCTGGCAGCTCGCGCATGTGGTCGATCAGGTGGTCCGGATTGAGCTCCGCGATCGGTACGTCGGTATAGCCGAAGGTGCAGCCGATCACCGGCACGCCGGCGCGGCGGGCGGCGCCGACGTCGGTGCCGGCATCGCCGACCATGATCGCGGCCCCGACCTCGCCGCCGGCCTGCGCGATGGTCTGGCGCAGGATCGCCGGATCCGGCTTGGCGACCCCGAACGTGTCGGCACCGCAGATCGCGGCGAAGCGGGAGGACAGGCCGAGCTGGTCGAGCAGCCGCTTCGACAGCCATTCCAGCTTGTTGGTGCACACCGCGAACTGGCAGCCGCGGCCGGCGAGCTCGTCGAGCGCCGCCTCCAGCCCCTCGAAGGGGCGCGATTCGATGGCGATGTTCTCAGCGTAGAAATCGATGAAATCGGTGGTCAGGCGGCCGATGTCATCGGTGCTGGCGAAGCGACCCTCCGCCTCCAGACCGCGCTCGATCAGCTTGCGGGCGCCGTGGCCGATCATCTTGCGGGCCGAGGCCAGCGGCACCGGACGCAGACCCTCGCGCTGCAGGACGTGGTTGAGCGCGCTGATGAGATCCGGCGCCGTGTCGACCAGGGTGCCGTCGAGATCGAAGACGATGGTGCTGGAGATGGGCATCGGTATCCGCTAGCGGCCGGCTTACGTCCTTGCAAGAGGCCCGCAATGGCTTTTTGTCCGATTTCGTTGCCGGCGAGAGCTAGGCCCCGCGTCAAAACATCGCTAGATATGCGCCGGTTTTCGGCCCCCGCCCGTGGGGGCCCTGGGTGCGAAGGGCGGGTTCCTTGGTCGACATGGATGCATTGAAGCGGCAGGCAGCGGCGCGTGCGCTGGAGGAGGTCGAGAGCGGCATGAAGCTCGGTCTCGGCACCGGATCGACTGCCAAGCATTTCGTCGATCTGCTCGGAGAAAAGGTGCGCGCCGGGCTCAAGATCGTGGGCGTGCCGACCTCGGAGGCGACAAGGGCGCAGGCGCAAGCGTGCGGCGTGCCGCTGACCACGCTCGATGAGATCGACCGGCTCGACATCACCATCGACGGCGCCGACGAGATCAATCCGGCGCTCGACCTGATCAAGGGCGGCGGCGGCGCGCTGCTGCGCGAGAAGATCGTCGCCAGCGCCTCGGATCGCATGATCGTGATCGCCGACGACAGCAAATGGGTGGCGCAGCTCGGCCGCTATCCGCTGCCGGTCGAGGTGGTTCCGTTCGGCCTCGCCGCGACTCAGCGCGAGATGAGTGACGCCTTCGCCACGGCCGGCGTGTCCGGGCCGATGAGCCTGCGCAAGTCCGCAGACGGCCACGTTTTCGTCACCGATGGCGGCCACTGGATTATCGACGTCCGCCTTGGGGAGATCGTGGATCCCCCGCGCCTGGCGGGTCTTTTGAGCGCAATTCCGGGCGTGGTCGAGCATGGGCTGTTCATCGGCCTCGGCAGCACGGCGATCCTGGCAGGCGCACAGGGAATTCGCGTTATCCAGCGGCCCTGAGCGCGGCACGAGGCTGCGCTCACGGCGGCAACTCACAGGAGACTTGGAATGAAGAGCGTGTTCAGAATCTTGCCGGCCGCCGGAATCGTGCTGGCCTTGGCCTCGGCAAGCCCGGTTGCGGCGCAGGGCCAGGCACCGGCGCTGAAGCCGGCCTCGCCCGCCTGCATGGCCGGCGCGCGCGAGATTCTGGGAATGAAGAACGCGGCTGCGATGTACGCCAATGCCGTCCCCGGCATCGTGCAGCAGACCAAGCAGGCGCTGCTGCAGTCCAATCTCAACTACCAGAAGGACCTCGACGAGGTCGCCGTGGTGGTCGCGCAGACCTATGCCGGCAAGGAGAAGGAGATCGGCGAGAAGATGGCGCAGATCTACTGCAACGAGTTCTCCGACCAGGAGATCGCCAACCTCGTCGCTTTCTACAAGTCTGCCATCGGCCAGAAGCTGCTTGCGGCCGAGCCGAAGGCGATCCAGATGAGCATGCAGGCAATGAACCTGTGGGCGGCGGAGTTTTCCGACACCGTCACCGCGCAGTTCCGCGCCGAGATGCGCAAGCGCAACAAGCCGATCTGAGGCTTGCGGCCGAAAGGCCAGGTCGACGGAGATGGGTCGGGGGAGAGATGGCTGAATTCGACGTCGACCTGTTCGTGATCGGTGGCGGCTCGGGCGGCGTGCGCGCCGCCCGCATCGCGGCCGGCTATGGCGCCCGCGTGATGGTCGCCGAGGAATACCGCATGGGTGGCACCTGCGTGATCCGCGGCTGTGTCCCCAAAAAGCTGTTCGTGATCGGCTCGCATGTCCGCCAGGAGATCGCCGATGCCGCCGGCTTCGGCTGGACCATCCCGACCGCGACCTTCGACTGGCCGACGCTGATCAGGAACAAGGACAAGGAGATCGCCCGGCTCGAGGCGGCCTACACCAGCAACGTCGAGAAGTCTGGCGCCAGGATCGTCAAGACCCGCGCGGTGCTCGAGGACGCCCACACCGTGCGGCTGACGACCGGCGAGACCGTCCGCGCCAAATACATTCTCATCGCGACCGGCGGCGCGCCCAACCACGGCACGCCGATTCCCGGCATCGAGCACGTCATCTCCTCCAACGAGGCGTTCCATCTCGACGAGCTGCCGCGCCGGATCGTGATCCAGGGCGGCGGCTACATCGCGCTCGAATTCGCCTGCATCTTCGCCAATTTCGGCTCCGACGTGACCGTCGTCTATCGCGGCGACAACATCCTGCGCGGCTTCGACGAGGACGTCCGCCGCCACGTCCGCGCCGAGATGGAGAAGGAAGGCATCACCATCCTGACCGGCTGCACGGTCACCAGCGTCGACAGGCACGGCAAGGACTACACCACGCATCTGTCGAATGGCTCCAGCATCGCCTCCGACAAGGTGATGTTCGCGATCGGCCGCCATCCGGCGGTGGCCAATCTCGGCCTGGAGAAGGCCGGGGTCGCCATCAATCCAAGGAACGGCGGCATCGCGGTGGACGCGTTCTCGCAGAGCTCGGTGCCGAGCATCTACGCGATCGGCGACGTCACCCATCGCTTCAACCTGACGCCGGTCGCGATCCGCGAGGGCCACGCCTTTGCCGACACCGTGTTCGGCGGCAAGACCGTGCGCGTCGACCACGCGGACATTCCGACGGCCGTGTTCTGCCAGCCTGAAGTGGGCACCGTCGGTCTCACCGAGACGCAGGCGCGCGAGCTGTACGACCGCGTCGACATCTACAAGACGAATTTCCGCCCGATCAAGGCGACGATGTCCGGCCGCGACACCCGGGTGCTGATGAAGCTCGTCGTCGATGGCGCCAGCGATCGCGTCCTCGGCTGCCACATCGTCGGCGACATGGCCGCCGAAATCACCCAGGCCGTGGCGATCGCCATCAAGATGAAGGCGACCAAGGCTGATTTCGACGCCACCATCGCGCTGCATCCCTCCGCCGCCGAGGAGCTGGTGACGATGCGCACGGTGACCGAGCGCCACGTGCGGCAGGCGGCGGAGTAGGGGCGCCATCTGCGTCTTGGCGCTCGTGCGCGGCTGGCGTCCGTAGCGACTGCGGTGGGCCAGTGCTCACGGTCTGACGACGGTCCACACCGTGGCCGATCGGACTTGCTGCCGTTGAAACCGTTCAGCGGTTGGAGAGCGACCAGCATGTCCCAAGATGATTGCCTTGCGACCTATCCGCCGCTCAACACCCTGAAGCCCGTTGCCGAGAACATCTGGATCGTCGACGGGCCCGTGATCCGCTTCGGCATTCCCGGGCTGAAATTTCCGTTTCCCACCCGCATGACCGTGGTGCGCTGCGCTTCCGGCGATCTGTTCATCCACTCGCCCACGCCGTTGACGCCGGCGCTGCGGGCCGAGATCGACCGGGAAGGCCGCGTCCGCGACATCATCGGTCCGAATCGTATCCATTATTGGTGGATCCCCGACTGGCAGGCGGCCTTTCCCGACGCGGCGATCTATCTGGCGCCGGGCATTCGCGCGCGGGCGAAGGGCCGCATCGAGTTCGAGGGCAGGCCACTGGATCGCAGCGGTGGTTATCCCTGGGATGATGAGATCGCGACCCTGCCTGTCCTCGGCAGCTATATGACGGAGGTCGTGTTCTTCCATCGCCCTTCGCGCACGCTGATCCTGACCGATCTGATGGAGAATTTCGAGCCGGCCAAGATCGGTGCCGGCTTGGCGCGCTACCTGAGTTGGATCGGGGGCGTCGGTCCGCCGCATGGCGGCCTGCCGCGCGATCTCCGGCTGACATTTACCTGGCGGCACCGACCCGAGTTGCGGGCCGCGGTCGAGACCATGCTGGCGTGGCATCCCGAGCGGATCGTGATCGCCCATGGCGCCTGGCACCGGACGAACGGCACCGAGATCCTGCGCGAGGCATTCTGCTGGTTGCTGCGGCCTTGAACCGCCGGCTGGGCTTCACGAGACCGGCCTTCGTGATGCCGTGCTTTTCTCTTCCCGCGACGGACGTATAAGCTCGTGCGATTGAGGTTGGCGCCAGGCATCCCTCGGCCGCGGAGGAGCTGGTGACGATGCGCACGGTGACCGAGCGCCACATGCGGCGGTCGGCGGAGTAGGTGGACGACCGCGACGCGCGGCCGGGTCAGGGGCCGGCTCGCCGGTAAAGCGCAAGGGCGCCGGCAAGGCTCAGCAGCGCGCCGCCGCAGATGCGATCGAGCCAGAGGGCACCGGAGCGCTTGAGGAAACGCATCGCTTGCGAGCCCGCGCTCGCGTAGGCGAGCATGATCAGGACATCGAGCATCGCGAAGGTGAGGGCCAGCGTGAGATATTGCGGCAGCTGCGGCGCGGACGGCACCACGAACTGCGGCAGGAATGCCGAGAAGAACAGATAGCCCTTTGGATTGGTGATCGCGACGAGGAAGCTTTTCAGAAACAGCGCGTGCGGCTGTCGTGACCCGTCCTTGCCGTCTGCGGACGCCGCAAGGTCGATCGACCCGCTGGACCGCAGCAGCATCAGCCCGAGATAGGCGAGGTAGGCCACGCCGGTCCACTTCACGACCGAGAACCAGAATTCGGAAGCGGCCAGCAGCGCGCCCAGGCCGACCGCGACGGCGCCGATGAGGATGAAGTCCGAAGCCACCGCGCCGGCGATGCCGGCCCAGGCGCGGCGTACACCGACACGCGAGCCGTTGGTGAGGGCCAGCAGCACCGTCGGACCGGGGGTCGCGATCCCGATGAAGGCGACGATGGCGAAGCTGAAGAGCGTAAGAGCGTTCACGTCAGAATAGCCTCGTTGGCGGAAGACGCGCCAGTAGGGCGCGGTTCGGCCGCGAACGCAAGACGGTCCTTGGAGGCGGCCAGCGATCGTCTTCGCTGACGCACGCTCGACCTGCCGGATCGCCAAGAGGCTTGACTCCCTCCCGGAAAACGCCGCTGGGCGCGATTGCCCGTTCAGCGCTCCACCCGCGAGGCGGTCAACTTCGTCGCGACGTAGGGCAGCGCGAACAGATACAGCCCCGTGCCGAGCAGCACGATGAGCGGAATCAGCGCCAGCAGGCCGACCCACAGTGGGGCTTGCGTCTGCGTCATCGCGGCGATGTTGATGATGACGGCGACCGTGAAGGCGATCGATACCCAGCGATGGACCTGCCGGACGGTGTTGTTCCAGTTCAAGTGCTTCTCCCCTGATGACGTCGTGATGCGCACGCCTCAGCCGAGGCGCGCGACGCTCTGTTCGAGCGCATCGAAGAATTTCGGCCAGCCGTAGCGTGCGCCCTGATAGGCGCGGGTCTGGTCGGCTGCGAAGCCGGTCTGCTCCATGCGCAGGTGCGTGCCCAAGGCGGTCGGCGTCAGCGTCCAGGTCACGACGCTGTCGAGGCCGGCCGCCGCCCAGGTGTAGGACAACGTCTTGTGCGGCTCGATGGTCACGACCTGGCAGTCGACGACGCCCCAGTCGGCCTTCAGCTTGAAGCGATGATCGACCGACGGCGCAAAGTCGTTGGTCATCAGCCACTCCGCGATCAGATGCGGCTGCGTCAGCGCGCGCCAGAGTTTTTCGGGCGGATGCGCGAATTCGCGCTCGACGACGACGGTGCGGGTTTCTGGCGCGGGTGAGCTCATTGATCCATCCTGTTGAGCAGAGTGTCGAGCTGGTCGAACCGGCTCTCCCAGAACGCAGCCATCCGGCTCGTCCAGTCGAGCAGCGGCGCCAGCGCCTTGGGTTGCGCGCGGTAATGCGTCTGGCGGCCTTCGTGACGCTCCCGCACGAGGCCCGCCTGCTTGAGCAGGCCGAGATGCTTCGACACCGCCGGCTGCGATACGCCGGCCTTGGCCGTCAGCGCCCCGACGGTCTGCTCGCCATGCCGGCACAGGCCTTCGAAGATGGCGCGCCGCGTCGGGTCGGCAAGCGTTCGGAACAGCATGTCGGGAGAGCGCGGCATTCGATCCATAACTCGTTGGTTATGGATAAACGCATAACCGGTTGGTTATGGGTTGGTCAAGCGGAATCCTTCGCCGGTCAGGCGCGATGGCGTAGCGCCTCGCACATAACCGCGAAGGCGGGCGTGCTCTGCCCGACGAGCTCGCTTTCGATCGTCTCGGACCGCGGCCCGATCCGGTGCAGCAGACGCTCGCCGGCCTCGGTGGGAGCGACCGATCGCGTCGTGCGCGACAGCAGCCGCACGGCGAGCAAACGAGACTCCGCCGCCGAACACGCCTTCGTGACGAACTCGGGGATCACGGCCACAAGGGACGGCCAGGGGACGTCGCGGTGCTACCAGCCTGATAGCAGTAGCTGGAGGTGACGGAGATGCAGGCCAACGAGACCCCGCCGCAGCGCAAGCTGCCGATCACGCCGCAGGCGGCGCTGGCGGCGAGCGTCCTTGCCATCTTCCTGCTCCTGCACGTTGTCGCCGGTGCGATCCTGCGAGGTGCTGCCATGCGGGACGGCGCGCAGGCGAAGCCGGTTACGACGCTCCCATCCCACGATTGAAGCTCGCTCATGTCAGCCCTCATCAGCCGGAGATATTCATGCCCGGGCTTGCCTCTTTCTTGCTGCTCAGCGCCGCTGTGTTCTCTGGCGCCTTCGTGTCCGGATTGGCCGGATTTGCCTTCTCAGCCGTGGCCGGCGCGATCCTGCTGCATAGTCTGCAGCCGTTGGAGGCGGTGCCGCTGATGATGGCGTGCAGCGTCGGCGTGCAGGCGACGAATCTGTGGGCGTTGCGCAACAGCATCCGATGGAAGGAAAGCCTGGTCCTGATCCTGGGCGGGCTGCTCGGCGTGCCCTTGGCGCTCTGGCTGCTGCGCAACGCCGACGCCCGGCTGTTCCAACAGATGTTCGGACTGACGATCGCGGTCTACGCCGCCACCATGCTGTTCAAGCCCGGCCTCGGCAGCGTTCGACGCATGAGCAGACATCGCACGGCGATCGTCGGATTCGGCGGTGGTCTGATCGGTGGCCTGACCGCGATGCCCGGAGCACTGCCGACCATTTGGTGCGAGATGCACGGCCTGCCGAAAACCGACCAGCGCGGCCTGGTGCAGCCCTTCATTGCCGTGATGCAGATCGCCTCGCTGGGGATGATGCTGGCCCGGCAGGACCTGTCGTCGAGGGTGATCGTCGATCTCGCGCTGAGCATTCCGGCTCTGCTCGCCGGCACGGCGCTCGGCATCTTCGCCTTCCGCAGGGTCAACGACACCTTGTTCAGGAGGCTCATCCTGAGCATTCTGCTGCTGTCCGGTGTGCTGCTTGTTGTCTGACCCCCGGCCGGCTGAATCGCGCCGGCGCCGACACGCCCTGCGATGAGGGCCGGCGACGGCCGTCACCCGACCCAGCCGGTCGCGATGGCATTCGCCCAGTCGTGCATGCCCTTGCGTCGTGCGAGTGCCGCCATCGGCGCGGGATCGTACGGCACATAGCGGATTGTCAGCGACCACCGTCCAAGCCGTTGCTCCGCGATCGCATAGCAGGCATCGGGCGTCCCGGTCTCGACGTGGTAGCCGTGCGGAGGGCGGCCGCGATAGCCGGGTAGCCCGACGCTGCCGGGATTGACGACGAGCCGGCCATCGCTGAGCCGGACAATGCGCGGAATGTGGCTGTGTCCGCACAGGATCAGCGAGGCATCGATGCCGGCGGCCCGTGCTTCGATACGCGCAAGGGGGCTCTGACGCAGCGTGCCATAGGCGGTGACCTCATCGAGCCAGAACACGGCGTCGTCGTCCGGCGCGGCATGGCACAGGAAGACGTCGTCGTGATAGATCAGCGTCGCCGGCTGCGCCGCCAACCAGCCGACATGCACCTGATCGAGGGCGCGGACGTCGCTGCGCCCCGTGTCTCCCGCACGATAGAGATCGATCATGTGCCGGTCCTGATCGCCCCGGATCGACGGAAAGTCGCGCGCCATCAGCATCTCCGCCGTTCGAACCGGTTCGAGCGGGCCGCTGAGATGATCACCGAGATTGACGACCTCATCGATGCCGAGCGCCGCAATGTCCTTCAGGACCGCGGCCAGCGCGTCGGAATTTCCGTGAATGTCGGCAATGGCCGCAAACCGCATGGGAGCCTCCGTTCAGAGAACGGCCGGCAGGGATTTTCCATGCGGGACCCGTTCGCTTTAGCTGCATTTTGAGACGCGCCCGCAAGCTGATGGTCAAATCGGCGCTTGACGGTGTTGATAGCACGGGCCGTCGGGGGCGAACAACCTGTAGGCAGCAGGCGTGCAGCTCGAGCCGTGTTGCCGCTGATCTCTGAAACGCTATTCTCCGGCGCCGCCCTTGTTGTCGTCCGGTAGCGACCGCAGAGCGGTTTGGAATATCTCGGCTGCTTCGTTGGAGCGGTTCAGCAAGCACCATTCCAGCCCAAAGATTTCTCTTTACGAATATCAGAAATCGTGCTCTATTGTGCGCATCCCGCCTCGGTACGGAGGGGCGTAGCGCGCGATCGTCACGACACGCGGGGCGGGGAGCGATGGCCGTGGTTTTGCCGCAGCGTGTCCCTGGATGCGCGGACGAACGGCGAGGCCGCGGACGCGAAGTCGCAGCGTGCTGGCACCCCGACGCTGGTGCTACGTTCGCGACGGCGCTTGCGCGTCGCGCGGGCAATGGTGGCCAACAAGCCCGGCGCACCAGGCAGACTGCGTATAAGCGTGAAGACCATCGCGCAGGGAAGGCCGAGCGTTCTCGGCTGCACCTGTGGTACCTGCCGCCTGCATTTTTTCTCGCAGGCGGGCCGCAGGCGTCAGCCGACGCCTGGCCTTCCCTGCGCCCTCCGACTTGATGAGGGTGAACGAGATGAGCATGACCCGGGCAGTGTCTGTCGCGGGAATGCGATGGTGTGGCTTGTGCGAGAATCCCACCAAGCACTCCGCTGTCAACGCCCGGCTTGAACGGGCGATCGAGTACGCCGCGGCGTCTCGATTCAATCGTTGCGATCCCTGGACGACTGGACGTCCGGTCAGCCGGACGATGACCGCGTGGGCGCTGTCGCGTGCAACATCGAAATATGTCGCTCGGGTGCGACCATCTCCACCCTGCGGAATATTTTCCACGCTTGCCAAGCTCTATCCAACGGTCCAAAAAATCTCCAACCACCCGGGACGAAACGACAGGAAGCGGAGACGGAGTTGACCATCAAGGGCAAGGCCTACATTGCCGGGATCTATGAGCATCCGACCCGGCATGCACCCGACAAATCCACCGCGCAGCTGCATGCCGAGGTCGCCAAGGGCGCGCTCGAGGATGCGGGTCTCAGCGCGAAGGATGTCGACGGCTATTTCTGCGCCGGCGACGCGCCGGGCGGCGCGTGGCCGATGGTCGACTATCTCGGGCTGAAGGTCCGGCACATCGACTCCACCGAGACCGGCGGCTGCTCCTATCTCATCCATGTTGGCCATGCCGCCGAGGCCATCGCCGCCGGTAAATGCTCGATCGCGCTGATCACCTTGGCCGGCAAGCCGCGCACCGGGCCGATGCCGCCGCGTGCCGCTGGCGCCGAGGCCGATTTCGAGATGGCCTATGGCGCCACCACCCACAACGCCTATGGCATGTGCGCGATGCGCCACATGCACGATTACGGCACCACGTCGGAGCAGCTCGCCTGGATCAAGGTCGCGGCCTCGCATCATGCGCAGTACAATCCGCATGCGATGCTGAAGGAGGTCGTCACGGTCGAGGACGTGATCAACTCGCCGATGATCTCCGATCCGCTGCACCGCATGGATTGCTGCGTCGTCACCGACGGCGGCGGCGCGCTGATCGTGACCACGCCGGAGATCGCCAGGAGTCTGAAGAAGCCGCTGGTGCGTCTCATCGGCCATGGCGAGGCGATGAAGGGGCCGCGCGGCGGCAAGGACCTCGATCTCACTTATTCCGCCGGTGTGTGGTCCGGCCCGCGCGCCTTCGCGGAAGCGGGCGTGACCCCCAAGGACATCAAATACGCCTCGATCTATGACAGCTTCACCATCACCGTGCTGATGCAGCTCGAGGATCTCGGCTTCTGCAAGAAGGGTGAGGGCGGCAAGTTCGTCGCCGACGGCAATCTCATCTCCGGTGTCGGCAAGCTGCCGTTCAACACCGATGGCGGCGGCCTCTGCAGCAACCATCCCGTCAACCGCGGCGGCATGACCAAGGTGATCGAGGCCGTGCGCCAGCTGCGCGGCGAAGCCCATCCCAAGGTGCAGGTGCAAAACTGCGATCTCGCCATCGCCCATGGCACCGGCGGCCTGCTCGGCGTGCGCCACGCCGCCTCGACCTGCATTCTGGAGCGCGTCTGATGTCCGAAGCGAAGAGACTGCCGGCCCCCATCACCAATCCCGAGACCAAGGCGTTCTGGGATGCCGCCGCCGAGGGCAAGTTCATGATCAAGCGCTGCACGGCGTGTGGCGAGGCGCATTATTTTCCGCGCTCGATCTGCCCGTTCTGCTTCTCGGACCAGACGGTGTGGGAGCAGAGCGCGGGCGAGGGGGAAATCTACACGTTCTCGATCATGCGGAAGTCGCCGACCGGCCCTTACGCGATCGGCTACGTCACCTTGAATGAGGGCCCGTCGCTGCAGACCAATTTCGTCGATTGCGATTTCGACGCGTTGAAGATCGGCCAGAAGGTGAAGGTTGTGTTCAAGCCGACCGACGGCGCCCCGCTGCCGTTCTTCACGCCGGTTTAGGAGAGGGAGCAAAGATGCATCCACGCGTCATTGCGAGGAGCGAAGCGACGAAGCAATCCAGAGTCCTTGCGCAGCCCTGGATTGCTTCGCTCCGCTCGCAATGACGGATGCGGAACGAGCGGTGTGCTCCACGACGAGTGCGTAGGGTGGGCAAAGGTGCAGAGCGCCGTGCCCACCGTTCTACCAAGAAAGGCGGTGGGCACGCTTCGCTTTTCCCACCCTACAAAGAACGAGGTTTGGGGAGGCAACATGCCGATCAACTACGATGAGCTGATGGCGATGAAGGCGATCGGGCAGAACTACGCCTACACCGATCGCGAGGTGATGCTCTACGCCTACGGCATCGGCATGGGGGCCGATCCGATGGACGAGAAGGAGCTTGCCTTCGTCAACGAGGCCACGGCCGAGCCGCGTCCACTGAAGGTGGTGCCAACCTTTGCCTCCGTCGCCGCCTGGGGCGCGGGCCCCGGCGACATGAAGCTGAACCGCGTGCTGGTCGTCGACGGCGAGCGCGACATCACCTTTCACAAGCCGCTGGCGACCGCGGCGAAGATCACGGCCGACTCCTCCGTGCTCGCGGTGTCCGACAAGGGCAAGGACAAGGGCGCGGTCATCCGCCATCAGACGATCTTGCGCGACGAGGGCGGCGCTCCGCTGGCGACCCTGGTGGCCTCGCGCTTCGCCCGCGGCGATGGCGGCTTCGGCGGTCCCTCGGGCGGCATCCCCGAACCGCATCCGGTGCCGTCGCGTGCACCCGACCGCAGCGTCGAGATTTCGACGCGGCCCGACCAGGCGCTGATCTACCGCCTGTGCGGCGACCGCAACCCGCTACACTCGGATCCCGAATTCGCGCGCCGCGCGGGCTTCCCGCGGCCGATTCTGCACGGCATGTGCACCTACGGCCTGACCTGCCGCGCCGTGCTGCAGACCTACGCCGACTACGATGCGTCAGCCTTCCGCCAGCACGCCGCGCGATTCTCCTCGCCGGTGTTTCCCGGCGAGACCGTGACGGTCGATCTGTGGAAGGACGGCGACGTGATCTCGTTCGAGGCGCGGGTGAAGGAGCGGAACGTCACCGTGATCAAGAACGGCAAGACGGTGCTGGGTTGATTATTGCCATGTGAGGCACGTCTGTTAGTTGCCGTCATGGCCGGGCTTGACCCGGGCATCCATCCTCTTCCGAAGATGGATGGCCGGGTCAAGCCCGGCCATGACGGGCAACAAAAGACACGGCGCAGGAGGAGACACCCATGGGACTGCTCGACGGCAAGGTGGCGCTGATCACCGGCGCAGGTGGCGGGCTCGGAGAGGCCTACGCAAAACTGTTTGCACGCGAGGGCGCGGCTGTGGTGGTCAACGACCTCGGTGGCCCGCGCGACGGCTCCGGCTCGGACCTGTCGATGGCCGAGCAGGTGGTGGCGGCCATCACCGCTGAAGGCGGCCGCGCCGTCGCCAACGGCGCCGACATCTCGACCATGGCCGGCGGCCAGTCGGTGTTCGACGATGCCATCCGCCATTTCGGTCGCGCCGACATCCTGGTCAACAATGCCGGCATCCTGCGCGACCAGACCTTCGCCAAGTCGAGCGAGGCCGACTGGGACAAGGTGGTCCAGGTGCACCTCAAGGGCACCTTCTGCTGCACGCTTCCCGTGTTCCGCTGGATGCGCGACAATGGCGGCGGCGTCATCGTCAACACCTCCTCGACCTCGGGCCTCATCGGCAATTTCGGCCAGTCCAATTACGGCGCCGCGAAGGGCGGTATCTGGGGCCTGTCGAACGTGCTGGCGATCGAGGGACGCAAGTACAACATCCGGGTGTGGACCTTGGCGCCGGGCGCACTGACCCGCATGACCGCGGACCTGCCGCGCTACAAGGAAAACCCGGGCGCGGCGCTGACGCCCGAGGGCATCGCGCCGGCCGTGCTCTACATGGTCAGCAGACTCTCGGGGGATCAGACCGGCAAGGTGCTCGGCGTGTCCGGTCCACGCGGCGTGCGCGAGTTGCGTATGATGGAAATGGACGGCTGGAAACCGCCGTCGTCGGCGTGGAAAGCGGAGGACATCGCCGCCCATGCAGAGGAGATATTCTTTTCGGAGGCCGATATAGCCAAGTCCGCACGGCGGTTTTGATGTATTCAGGTCGTCATTTCGGGCCTGCGCCTGGCGCGTCCGGAATGACAGAGAGGTTGGAGACCAGACCAGATGAAGCTCACCGCCGCCGCCAAAGGCACCTTCGCGATCGCGCCGACGCCGTTCCATGATGACGGTCGCATCGACGAGGCCTCGATCGACCGGCTGGTCGATTTCTATGCCGAGGCCGGCTGCGACGGCATCACCGTGCTGGGCATCATGGGCGAGGCGCCGAAGCTGGACGCCGCTGAATCCGAGCAGGTTGCAGTGCGCTTTGCCAAGCGGGCCAAGAACCTGCAGATCATCGTCGGTGTCTCCGCGCCGGGTTTTGCCACCATGCGCGCGCTGGCGCGCGCCTCGATGGATGCGGGCGCTGCCGGCGTGATGATCGCGCCGCCGCCGAGCCTGCGCACCGATGATCAGATCACGGGCTATTTCAAGCAGGCCCAGGAGGCCATCGGCGAGGACATTCCGTGGGTGCTGCAGGACTACCCGCTGACGCTGAGCGTCCAGTTCACGCCGGCCGTCATCCGCAAGATCGTCATGGACAGCCCCTCCTGCGTGATGCTCAAGCATGAGGACTGGCCGGGCCTGGAGAAGATCTCGACGCTGCGCGCGTTCCAGAAGGACGGCTCGCTGCGGCCGCTGTCGATCCTGTGCGGCAATGGCGGCCTGTTCCTCGACTTCGAGATGGAGCGCGGCGCCGACGGTGCCATGACCGGCTACGCCTTCCCTGAAATGCTGGTCGACGTGGTCAAGCTGTCGCAGGCGGGCAAGCGCGACGCCGCGCATGACCTGTTCGACGCGCATCTGCCGCTGGTGCGCTACGAGCAGCAGCCGGGGGCAGGGCTGGCCGTGCGCAAATACGTGCTGCAGAAGCGCGGCGCGATCGCCTCCAGCGCGCAGCGCAAGCCGGCCTCCGCGATCACGGCCGCGGCCAGGGCCGAGGTCGACTATCTCTTGTCGCGCGTGGCGCGTTACGACGCGCGTGCCAATCTGCAACCTCGTGCCACCGCCGCGGAGTGACCATGGCTGACGCTGCCGCCGTCCGTCCCGCCTCGACCGTGCTGCTGCTGCGCGACAGCGCAGTCGCGCGCGAGATCGAGGTGTTCATGATGGTGCGTCACCATCAGATCGAGTTCAACTCGGGCGCCCTGGTGTTTCCCGGCGGTAGCGTCGACAGAGGCGATCAGGAGATCGCCGGCAGGCCGGAGCTCTATGCCGGCGACGAGGGTCTTGAAGCCGAGGCGCTCGGCTTCCGCATCGCCGGGGTGCGCGAGACCTTCGAGGAGAGCGGCATCCTGCTGGCGCGGCTGCGCCGATCGGACGCGCTGATCGATGCCGCTGCCGCTCGCGACATCGAGGCGGCGCATCGTCTGGCACTGTGCGAGGGCAAGATCAGCTTTCTCCAGGTTCTGGAAGCTCACGGTCTGGTGCTGGCGCTCGATGCGCTCGTTCCCTACGCCCATTGGATCACGCCCGAGGGCATGCCGAAACGCTTCGACACCTGGTTCTTTCTGGCGGCGGCGCCGCCGGACCAACTCGGCGCCCATGACGGCCGGGAATCGACCGACTCCGTCTGGGTCTCGCCGCGCGAGGCGCTGGCCGGCGGCGAGGACGGCCGGTTCAAGCTGCCGTTCCCGACCACGCGCAACCTGATCCGGCTCGGCAAGCAGCCCGCGGTGGCCGACGCCCTGGCGGCGGCGCGGGACATGGACATCGTCACCGTGATGCCGGTCATGACCAAGACCGCCGAGGGCGGTCGCCAGCTGCGCATTCCGCGCGAGGCGGGCTATGATGGGGAGGTGTTCGAGTTCGGTGCGGCCGGTTAACCGCACAGGCTATTTTTCGTCCGGCGGATGATGCGCGGACGAAAATTGTTCTCTATATGTTCATTTGGCCGCCCGGCGGCTCGTATATAGTGCGGTTCCGACCATCGGATCCCATGAGTAGATTACCGGACCTCGACACGGCCTGCAGCAGCCTCCGATCGATGACGATCGGGCGGATGATCTTTGGCAGCTTTTTGCTGCTGCTTGCCGTCATCACCGCGACCAGCATGGCGAGCGTGATCGCCATTCGGCATATCGATTCGACCTTTGCCGAGTTGCAGCGGTTGCAGGGCGTCGGCGATCTCGCCGAGGAGATCGACCAGCGCATGAACGAGCTGCGGCTCGCGGCGCGCGATTTCGTCACCGATCCCGGCTCGCGCTCCGACCGTGCCATGGAGGCGGCGACCGAGCTCAGCGCGCTCCTGAAGAAGACGCGCCTGCAGCTCGCACCGGAGCAGCAGGCGACCATCGACGGCGTTGCCCAGCGGCTCGCCAATTACCGCGAAGGCATCGACCGCATCAGCGCGCTGATCGCGCGGCGTGCCGAGCTGCTATCGGGTTTGCCGGCGGCGCGCGAGAGCTTCGAGGACGCCATCGCCGGCCTGACTGATCGCGCCACGGCGCGGGCCTTGTTCCAGGTGCAGAATCAGGTCGGCGCGGCGCTGCTGGCGCGCGACCCGGCTGGCGCCGAGCAGGCCGCCCGCAGCATGCGCGCAATGCCGATCGAGGACAGCGCGCTTCGTGCGGCCGCCGACCGCTATGCCGAGGCGATCATCGCCATTGCCGGCACCGAGGACGAGATCGCGCGCCTCGACAAGGAGGTGCTGGGCATCGAGGGGCGGCTGATCGGCCGGGTCACCGAGTTGCTGCGCGCCCTGAGCGCAAGCCAGGGCAAGGTGCTGTCGCGCGACTTCGCCCGCACCTTGGCGGAGACGAAATGGCAAAGCATCATCTTCGGCACGGCGGGCGTTCTGATCGGCATATTCGCTGCGTCCTTCGTGGTCCGGCGCACCGTGCGGCCGCTGGCGTCGATCGCGCGCTCGATCAGGGCGCTGGCGGCGGGCGAAAAGGCGGCGTCGATCCCGCAGACCGACGTTCAGAACGAGATCGGCGACATCGCGCGGGCGGCGGAAGTCTTCCGGCAGACTTTGCAGGATGCCGACGCGGCGCGTGAGGCGGCGGTCCGCGCGCTGGCCGAGCAGCGGCTGGCCGAAGAGAGCTATCGCAAGCTGTTCGAAGCTTCGATCGACGGCATCTATGTGACCACACCGAGTGGTCTCGTGCTCAATGCCAATCCGGCGCTCGCGCGCATCATGGGCTACGAATCCGCGAGCGAGCTGATCCAGAGCGTCAACGACATCGCGGATACGATCTATGTCCATCCCCTGGCGCGCGAACGCTATCAGCGGCTGATGCGGCGCGACGGCATGGTGCGCGAGTTCGAATACCAGGTGCGGCGGCGCACCGGCGAGATCCGCTGGCTTTCCGACAGCGGCACGGTGGTGCGGGATGAGAACGGCGAGGTGGTTCGCTACGAAGGCGTGGTCCGCGACATCACGGATCAGAAGCGCGCCGAGGACGCGATCGCCGAAGGCCGGCGATTGCTGCAGCAGGTCATCGACACGGTGCCGGCGGTGATCAACGTCAAGGATCGCGAGCTGCGCTATGTCCTGATGAACCGCTACATGGCCGGCATCTTCAACGTCGAGCCCGAGGATGCGCTCGGCCGCACCACGGGCGAGCTGATGTCGCGCTACGGCGCGAACAAGACGGACTCGAACGACAAGCGCGTGCTGGCGACGAAGGCCGGCCTCGGGTTCTACGAGGAGGAATACCTCGATTCATGCAACGTCATGCGGCAATGGCTGGTCAACAAGCTGCCGCTTCTCGACGCCGACGGCGAGGTCGACAAGATCGTCACGGTGGCGCTCGACATCGGCGAGCGCAAGAAGAGCGAACTGGAGATGCGCAAGGCCAAGGAGGCCGCCGAGACGGCGCTCCGGAACCTGCGCGACACCCAGGCCTCGCTGATCGAAGCCGAGAAGCTCGCGGCGCTCGGGCGCATGGTCGCCGGCGTTGCCCACGAGGTCAACAACCCCGTCGGCATCAGCCTGACGGTCGCCTCCGCGCTCGAGCGCAAGACCGAGCGCTTCGGCGAGGCGGTCACGCGGGGTGAGCTGCGGCGGTCGAGCCTCAACGAGTTCATCGAGATGAGCCGTAGCGCCGCGGGGCAGCTCGTCGCCAATCTCAATCGCGCGGCCGAACTGATTCAGTCGTTCAAGCAGGTCGCAGCGGACCGCAACTACTCCGATCAGCGCACCTTCGATCTCGCCGATCTCACCGAGCAGGTGGTGATGAGCCTGCGCCCGGGTGTGCGCAGACAGAACCTGACGGTGAACGTGGATTGCCAGCCCGATCTGGTGATGAACAGCTACCCCGGGCCTTACGGGCAGGTCCTGACCAATCTGTTCCTCAATGCGGTCGCGCACGCGTTTCCGGACGGCAGGAGCGGTGTGATCGAAATCAGGGCGCGGGAGTCCGGCCGCGACAATGTCGAGATCGTCTTTTCCGACAATGGCTGCGGCATGTCGCTCGACGTCCGCCGCCGCGCCTTCGATCCTTTCTTCACGACGCGCCGCGACCAGGGCGGCACCGGCCTGGGCCTTCACATCGTCTACAGCATCGTGACCAGCCGGCTCGGCGGCCGGCTCGATCTGGACTCCGAGCCTGGCGCGGGCACGCGCATCCAGATCATTCTGCCGCGGGTCGCACCTCTCGAGCAGGCGGCCGAGTAGGGAGATCTGCGTAACCCCCCGGATTGACTCTCACGAAGCCGAGATCGAATCGAAATCTGGCCCGGTTGATGCATTTCCATCCCGCGCACCCTGGGGTGGTGCAGGAGCCAGATGGACCAGATGGAAATGAGCAAATGGATCGTGTCCCGCGGCCATGGGCCGCATCGCGCTGATCGTGCCGACATCAGCAACACGGGTTCGAGGCGGCAGGCGGTCGCGCGATGGAAGCCGCCTGTCCAAGTCAGCAGTGCGGCGCTGTTGATCGCACTCGCCGCGCCACCGTCACTGGCGCGTGATCGCGGCCAGTATGCGAACTCGTCGCCGGAGATCAAGGCATGGTTCGACGGTCTGCGCAGCGGCAAGGGCCCATGCTGCTCTGACGCCGACGGCAGCGCCGTCAGCGATGTCGACTGGGAGAGCAGGGGCGGTCACTACCGCGTCCGTATCGAGGGGGAATGGCTCGATGTTCCCGACGACGCAGTCATCACCGAGCCCAACCGTGTCGGCCGCACCATGGTATGGCCGATGCGCGGCTATCAGGGCCTTCAGATTCGCTGCTTCATGCCGGGCAGCATGACGTAGCCGTGCGGGGCGGCGGTCAGACGTATTTCTTGTCGCGCTCCAGGAGCTCGATGGAAATGCCCTGCGGCCCGCGGATGAAGCAGATGCGAACACCGGGGCGGATCGTGGTCGGCTCGGTCGTGAAGGTGACGCCTTTGGCCTTGAGCTCGGCGGCCGCGGCGTCGATGTCCTTCACGGTGAGGCCGAAATGATCGAGGCCCTGGTGCGGCGTCATAGGCGGCGCGTTGACGCCGTCGCCCGGCTCGACCTTGGCGATGAACACGCTGGCACCGCCGAGCCTGACGTCGATGCGGCCGGGATTGCGGATGATCTCGCCGCCGAGAATGTCGTGAAGCCAGCTGGCGGTGGCTTCCGGGTCCGGGCTGCGGAGATGGATGTGGTCCCACGTGACATTCAACATCGTCGAGATCTTTCGAAAGAGTGAACCGCCCGCGGCGGGGCGGCGTTTCTTGAGGTGTCGGCAACTGCGCGGATGTCTACCGGTCTGTCAGCGGCCGCGCCAGCCCGGCCGACCGACCGGTATCCGGGCCTGCCCTCCAATTGTCGGCTTTGCATGCAACCCTATCGATGTTTGCCGATTGAAGCTTCCAGATGCCCCCGCCGGGCAGCCGATGGTGCAGACATGAGCGCGGGTCTCTCTCGTTTGCTGGGGCGCAAGCCCGATGCCGCGGCGTCGCTGGCCATGCGCCGAAGCGACGGAGCGTCCATCCCTTTGGGAGCCGCCGTGTCGGGGTTGGCCATCTTCGCGCTGGTCATGTTCAGCACAGTCGGGTGGCTGATCATATCGGTCGAAGAGGAGGAGGTGGCCGACCCCAGCCTCACGCGGGTCGGATCGGCCCCCCCGAGCAGCGGCTACGAAGGAGACGAAGACGGGACTGAGACGTCGCGTCGGCTCTCGCCCGTGGTGCCCGGTCTGGCGGATGCATCCAATCCGCACCCCGATTCGTCCCCCGTGGTCGGCTCCGGCCGGAACGTCATGGACGCGAATGCCAGCCTGTCGCCGACGATGCCGCCTGCGTCATCCCCTGCGCTCGACCCGGCGGCTCTGTCCGGCCTGCGGATCAGTTCCCAGTCCTGGCGGCGCGGCGGTCTTGGAGCGAAGGCGCTGGTGACCTTCACGCTACGGAATGCCAACAGTTTCGCAATCAAGGACATCGAAATCACCTGCGCCTTCAGCCGGCGGGACGGTGGTCACGTCACCGACCGCCGACGGATCGTGCCCGGCCAAGTCGGGTCGCGCAGCCGGAAGACCTTCGTGGCGGTCCATGTCGGATTCGTCAACGTTAACGTCAGCGCGGCCAAATGCGCGCTGGTTGCAGCGACGAAAATCTAATTATGTCGCGCTAGTCTCCCGCGGTCTTTGAACCCGAGCGTTCGACGCGGGAACATACTGTCATGATCCTCCGTTAGGTGGATGTCGGCGCAGGTGCCGACGGAGCGGTAAATTATGCCCATTCTGCGTTACTTTATGTTCGTCGGTGGAACTCTGCTGGCGCTGCTCGTCCTGGCGGATGCCGTGCTTCCCAGCGTGCCATTGCCTGCAAGCCTGTCGTCTGCGTCGGATCTTCCCCCGGTGCGCATTCAGTCCACGAGAAAGTGGCCGGAGCGGATCGTGATGGACACCTCGATCGCCACGCCAGCTCCGGTGAAGCTCGCGAAGGCGGAGCAGCCTGCAGCAGAAGTCGCCAAGAGCAGTCCCCGAGACGCCTTCGCGCAGATGAGCGCCGTCGAGGCCAACCCGCAGGTTGCGGCAGTGAAGGCCGCCGAGAAGCCTCGCGCGACCCGGATTGCCGACACAGGCAAGCCGGCTGCAGAGGTGAAGAAGCGAAGGATCGCAAGAGCTCATCCGGGCAGACCGATGATCCTGGTCGCGCAGCAGCCGCGTGTCGGCTCTTTCGATTGGACCTGGTAGTATCGATCGTCCGCAGTCCCTGGTCGATCCAAGCAGTCCCGCTGCAATCGCGCCGCGGGGCGGTTGAACTCGCGCGGGCTGTTGCGCCGCTTTTTCACGCCGCCACACTGCCTTGATCTTGCGCAAAGTGCGCTCCTTCCGGAACGCCTAGCGTCTCTGCATGGGACCTGGGAGCGTTTGCCCGGGGACCCAGGAGACGCTGAATGACGACTACCACGCCCACCCTCTCAATCTCGCCGGAGAAGGTCGCCTTCGTCGTGACCAAAATCCACAAGCACGAAATGGAAGCGACCGAACCCGAATTGCTGGCAGATTTGGCAGATGACGACGCGGCGCCCGGTACCGCTGGGCGAGGCCTGAACACTGACAGGTCGGAGCTCGTCAGCTTCATCAGGGGCCTCAATGTCGACGAACAGATCGATCTGGTCACGCTGATGTGGCTGGGCCGGGGCGACGGCTCGCTGGACAATTGGGATGAGCTTCGTGCGCAGGCCGCTCAGGCACACAACAATCGCACCGCGACGTACCTGATCGAAACTCCGATGCTCGGCGACTATCTGGAGGAGGCTCTCTCGGAGTTCGGCCTTTCCTTGGAAGATTTCGAAGAAGGCATATAGCTGGGGGCAGTTTCTCCCGATGGGCTCGCCAGCACATTCTTCGCTGCAATTCGGATGATGGAGTAATCTCATGGACAAGATGAAGGTCGGAACCGGTGATTGGATCGTCGTGTGCGACGGGCGCAAGGCGCTGATCCTCGAGAACGTCGGTGACAGCATGTTTCCGAACCTGCACACCAAAGAGGTCCGTGAGCAGGAGAACGACCGCACGAGCGCTCAGGGCACCGACGCTCCCGGCTCGGTGCAGCAGTCATTCGGCAATGCTCGGAGTTCAGTGGATCAGACGGATTGGCATGATCAGGCTGAGCGCGCCTTTCTCAAGCAGCTTGCTGATCGCCTGCATCATGCTGTCATTTCAGGCGAAACCAAAGCCGTCACGATGGTGGCGTCGCCGCGCGCGCTCGGGATCATCCGCGCCGACTATTCCGACGCGGTACGAAAGGCGCTGCATGGCGAGATCCACAAGGATCTGGTCAAGCTTCCGGTCTACGAAATCGAAAAACAACTGCTCGCCTGAGTCGGGCTTTCTCATGCCAATGACTGTCCGGAGACCCTGTTCGCGGTGACCGCGACGGGATCAATGTGTGCTTTCATGCGACGGTGTCGATACCGGCGCAGCAGGCACCAAGCTTGCGCCCAGGTGCGCAGCTCCTTTTTCGACGATCTCGTAACCGCAATCATCCAGCCAGGCGATCAGGCGATCGGCCATGGCGTAATCCCAGGTCGGGTAGGAGCGTGCGATGACCTGGCGTGGTGTGAGCTTGCGAGACATTGGTAATCCTTCCCTGATCTCATGCTGCTCGATGAAACGTCGAGCGTTGGTCTTGTCATCTTGAACCCCAGAACGGGATGCGCAGTTCCTGCGCCGCCCGAGCGCTGCCACTTGAGGAGCGCTGATCGTTCACAGCGCCCCGGCGGAAGGGGCTCCATTCATCGAGCGCCGATCAGGTGTGGCCGCGCGTCATCGGTCACGAGAGCCGCGGTGCGCTCCGGCTTCTTCTCCACGATCTCGTAACCGCAATGATCGAGCCATGCGATCAACCGGTCCGCCATGGCATAGTCCCAACTGGGATAGGATCTGGCGATGACTTCGCGGACTGAAAGCTTTCGTGTCATGATGTCGATCTATCGCTCCCTGCATTCGCTACGGGCCCGTCCGGCACGCATCCGGACGATCCAAGGCTGGCCGGCAGTTCGTGCCGCCGGCTCCTGATTTTGTTTGGCTCGTCACGTTTCTAAGCGCGCGCGCCCCAACGCCTTGATCAACTGGCGTGGAGAGGTGACTTTTTCGCTTCCGGCTCGCCCAGGCTGCGCAATCATCGCCCAACATGGTGAAAACCTTCTCGCTACGATGGTTTCCCATTCCCGTGCACGGATATGGCGCAGTCGTGCGCGTAGTAGGGCTGGAGTGTGGTGGCGGCGCGGTGTTTCGTCACAGGCTGGCGGCGACGATCTCCGACGAAATCTCAGCCCGAGCAGGCGGGGACAGACGGAGGAACGGTTTGGCACCTTCATGGTTTCCGCTGGGGCGCGGTCGCAGGGGCTCGTCGCCTCAGAGCCAATGGAGCGAAGCGATGAGGCTGATGTTTTGGGTTGTGCTGCTGACCGGCCTTGCGGCAGGGGCGGGCCGGTTGGTCGCCAATGAGTCCTGCGGCCCTGGGTGCCACGTCGCGCCGAATGGCGGCTGCGTCGTGAATGGCTGGGAGGTAGGAGCGCCGGTGTGGAACGAATGCCCTGCGGGCGCTCGGCCAAGGCCGCCGTGCGGAACCGCGTTCAAATGGAGCAAACAGGCGAAGGCCTGTGTCAGCAGGTGAACATACGATGGCTGATCATCGGCGCGGGAGCGTGGATCGGACTGCCGGCTGCCGCGAGCCTTGCCGTGCCTTGTATCAGGAGGCAGACGAAGCTGCTGCCGTTGGCGACACGGGCGAGACGTCCAAAGTGAACAGGCGCTGATCCCCAGCGGTCTCCGAATGCGCCAGCACCTGTTCGAGCAAGGCGATGACCGCGACCGCCCGCGCCCGTTCGTTGGTATCGTCGTAGCTCGTTGTCGCAAGGACGGTCCCGTTGGCTTCGCACATCGCCTTGATCTCAACAATCATCGTTGCATCCCTTGCCGTTCCGGAGGCCTGAGATTGGCGGCAATCATGTTAAATTCGTGCAAAATGGTCCGAATAAACCGCTGGTAGAAGGGCACCGCGAAGCACGGGCCGACCGATGACCCGGCGCGCTCAGACCGGGCTATGGATCACGTCGCGCGGTGCGCTGGTGCCGAAGGTTCTCCGTAACCATGTTCGCGAGGGCGCCTCGATGAGCATGTAGGTGAACCAGGCCATCGCCGTCGCAATCGCAACGAACAGACCGAGCCGCAGCGCGAGCTCAAGAGCGCCAGGAGCATCTGACTTTCCGATCATCGCAAGCCGAATGAGAAAGGGATGCAGCAGATAGATCGAATAGCTGCATTCGCCACCAATGATCAGGGCTCTGGACGACAGCCAAGCGGCATGACCGTACCGACTTGCTGCGACGAAGACGATCGAAAATCCCGAGATCTCGATGAGACGTACGGCAAGTTCGATCGCGAACGACCAGCCGGGCAGACGAGGCTGCAGAAACAGCAGCACAGGCGCACAGACGAGGCTCGCCAGCGAAAGCCAGAACAGGAGCCTCACGCAGCGTCGCTCCCGATCACCGACGCCGGCATCCGCGCGGTTCCTGTAGATCATGGCGGCAAGGCAGCCGGCCAGGAACTGAGCGATGTGAAGATAGGGAGAGTAGTAGGTCAGCCACTGCATCCCGTTTTGCGTAAGGCTCGGCGCGGCGGCCCGTAGCAACGCATCGCCGAAGGTGAAGGCGGCTGCGATCGTCAGCGCGAACGTCACGATGTTCGCCAGCGCGATCCAGATGATCGTGGGCAGCCGGACGACGGCTGCAAACAGCAGGCAGACGAATGGAAACAGCAGGTAGAAGAACAGCTCCACGCTGATGGACCAGAGGTGCTGCAGCGACGGCACGACTGCGACCAGCATGGTGCCGTTCTGCACGGGAAACCAGGCTTGCGTCATCGTGAGGATGAAGCCGAGCGACGGGGCCGAGAGACCTCGCGCGATCACGACGTATGCGACGACTGCGAGCGTAATCACGGCGTACATGGGGTAGAGCCGGGCGAAGCGCGCGATGGCAAATTCGCGAAGAGCGCTTCCGAGCGGTTGCGACTGGAAGCGCGCGGCATAGTTGAGCCACAGGACGAATCCGCTCAGCACGAAGAACATTGTCATTCCGATGCTGCTGACTTGTGCGATGAGCTCGGGCAGCAGGCCTTGCGCCAACGACGGGGCGCCATGGCCGACGGCGACCGTTGCGGCCGCGACGAAGCGTAAGCCGGTCAGCGAGCCGATGAAGCGTTGCTCGTTCACTTTGAGGGATGGTCCTGATGCTTGGGAGGCGCTCCGGCTGTTGTAGAAACAGCAGGGCCTGGAGGCAACCCGACGCCGGCCGGAGACGGGGATTGCCGCCCGCTCGAGCGACGATCTGGCGTTCAGGCCAGAGATGACTCTGCACCGTGATCGCTCCGACGTCCGCCGTGGCGGCGTTGCACGTTGCTGTCAACGAACTGAAAAATATAGAAAAATTAGCCTTGGCATCGGCGGTCAACGGTCGAGCGATTTCCCGGCGCGGCAGACGATCGGCGGGAAGGTCGGGCAACAGGCCGACAGAGTTTGAAGAAATCCGGGTAGAGCAGCTCCTGCAGCGGATCGTGCCCGTTGCGAAAAGCCGCCGGGACTCCTCGATCCGCGGGAGGTGACGGCCAGGGCCATGGTCGCACCTGCGTGGGATGCGGAGCCCCGTCCGGACGGGTGCCGGGGCCGGATTGCAAATGGACTCGCAAACCGGCGGCGGCTAGTTATTTGTCACCCTCCGGCTGGTCATTTTGCATGACGCTGAGCGCTTGAACGAGGACGGAAGCCGCCTTGCCCGCTGCGCCATCTCAGCTCACCGATCAAACCGTCAACACCCAGCTGACGACGAATTGCAATGCGCAGGTGGCTGCAACGTTCGACACGAATGACAGCACCTGGGTGACCTTCTTTTTCAACGGTACGATCCCGTGCTGGAGAGCGCTGGTGTCGATTGGCGAAGTAGAGGTCGAACTGACCGAGGACATTGCAATTGCAGGCATTGTCCTGCGCAAGGGGCTGACGGTGACCATGCACCCGATGGGTCGCTACTACACGGTCACGATGAGCGGGGAGATTGTCGATTCCGGAAAGGAGAGCAGCTTTACCGGATTCGTGCTCGGCTCGTTCATCCGGTCCGCAGCGATGAAGCGTGCGATGCAGATGCTTCGGAAACAAGTCAGCCGCTGAGCGGCGCCCGGCTTCGCCTGAAATGTAAACACCAGAATGTGACCGGGCGTTGGGGGAAGACTGTGATCTGGCCCGATTGACCACCGTCGCGAACCCTGTTACACGCCACAACCTCTGATAGATTTCAATCATTGGTAGCTTAGTCGATTTTCCATTCGTTTCAGCCGCGCCGGCAGTTGTGTACTGCGGGTTTTGATCTGTGTTTTATAAAAGGAGATAGCCATGGCTCATCATGAAGGCGTTCGTTTTTCGGCTCCTGCTGTCGTTACCACTCCCACAAGCCCCAACACCGAGGTCGTCGCGACGCCGACGGGCGATCAAAACAACACGACGCAGCTCGTGTTCGAGTATCAGGGGCGCATTCCGGTCTGGACGCCGGTGGTCTCGCAGGCACAACCTCAGGTCGTTTTGGCGGCTGACATCACGATCGGCGCAACGACTTGGCGCAAGGGCATTACGATCCAGTATGCGGCGCTGGGATCGACCCAGTACACCGTGACCATCATCTCGGGCGAGATCGTGGACGATCGTGGGCTCTACTTGCTCCAGGGCGTGACGCTCGGCATCTTCCCGATCGGTTTGGACGTCAAGGCAGCGCCATCCGCGACCGCACGGACCGAGGAATATCCGCGCGCGGCCTTCACGGCGCTGCCGACGGTGAACACCCCGACCAGCCCGAACAGCAACGTGGTGACGACGCCGAGCGGCGACACCAACAACACGACCTACGTCTCATTCCAGTACCAGGGACGAATTCCGGTCTGGACGCCGATCGTCTCGCAGTCCCAGATCACTGCGGTCCTCGCCGCTGATATCACGATCGGCGCGACGACGTGGAAGGCGGGCATCACGGTGCAATATGCTGCGCTGGGCTCGGCGCAATATACGGTGACCATCATCAAGGGCGATATCATCGACGATCGCGCCCTCTATTCACTGGCGGGCACCTTGCTCGGCATCTTCCCGATCGGGTGATACGAGCATGGACGCGTCCGCGTCAGCGCAGTTCGAGCAGGTCGACTCCTCTGCGATTTACGAGACCAGGGTTGCCGGCTCGGTTGGCTGGGCCGGCTACCTTCTCGGCACGGGCTCGTCTCTGCCACCGTTCATCAATTACGACGACTCGCTGAAGAAGTACGGTGGCAGTTATTTGTTTGCGACACAGCGGCCCGCCGATCTCGATCGGGATCCCGGCGGGTTCGCCGAGCGTGTCCGGGCCTATATCAGCAAGGCGACGCGCAATCGTGCTGTCGTCTGGCTCGCGTCGGCCAACCCGGTCGCGTTCGGCGACTTCGAGCGCTATGGCGTCTCCTTCATCAATCTGCCGCCGGTCTACCAGGTCTCGGGCAACCTGAACCTGTGGTTTGCCAGCAACGCCAAGTTCTACATCCTCGATCAGAGCCGGATCGATATCGAGGGTGGGGCGCTGCGCCTGTCGGGCTCGGCGCTGAGTTCACCTCCGTTCATCGGCTTTTCGGGCAAGGGCGACAACCCGCTGGGCATTCGGCTTGCGCCGACCTCCAACAATCGCATCTACGCCTATGTGCCGTTCGGCGGCGCCAACACCGGTTGCGTAACCTTCGATGGGCTGCTCGATTCGAAGCAGGCGTTCGTCAGCCAGGGCTTGGAGCAGGGCATCCGCTACGTCATCAACAACAGCGCGACGACGTCGCTGCAAGCTGCGCAATATGCAGCCATGACGGTGGCGGCGTTGCCGTCGCAGCTTTCGATCGCAGGTGCCTTCGACCTCGGCGATCCGGCCAACCGCGTGATCGGCCGAGAGCAGCTCGAGCAGGGGTATCTGCGTTCGGGGTTCGCCATCAAGGGGGCGCCTGCGCTGACGAGCGAATTCCGCACGACCGGCGGGCGTGTCGTGCAACTGACGCCGCTCGGGGCTAGCAGCACGGATACGGCGCCGGCGCTCGGAGCAGGGGGCTTCGCCTTTGCGACCAGCGCCGCGAAGACGGCCGCGGTCGACACTGGCACGACCTATCTCAGCCTGGCCGGCCACTATGCGCTCGGCGCCGATGGCAGTTCGGCGGGGCAGCTTGCGAAGCTGATGGGTGGACTATTCGGATCGGAGGCGCTCAGCTTCAAGGCGTACGACGCCAGCCAGCCCGCAGCGCAGAACGATCGTCTCAACGCCGTTCCCTCGAAGCCCGGCTACGCGCCGGTGTTCCCATTCGAGACGGCGGATCTCAACCGTCCCGCGAGCGGTGCCGTTGCGCCGCGCCTGACCGACGACCACCAGACCTCCTGGGTGACCATCGTCGCCGGTAGCGGGACCGTCGACTATCTGGCCGAGCCCGAGGGCAGCGCGATCTACGGTGCGGCCGCGGCCGGCGCCGCGAATGCGGAGATACTCCAATCCGCGCCGCCGTTCATGCCGCTCGCCCAGGGCAGCGACAAGACGTTCCCGCTGGCGCCTTATGGAGCTGCTGCGAGTAGCGGCCTCGATGGCGCGACGCTCGTCCAGTTCGAGAGCCAGATCGTGGCCGCAACCCGCAAGTCGCTGATCTCGAGCTATGGCAGCAAGACGTGGTCGGCGCGCGTGCAGGCGGCGCGGGCTCACGCGTTGCGCGGCACGCTGCCGGACGGCCCGAGCACCGATGGGACGACGCCGCAGGGCTTCATCATCGAGCGAGATCCGACGACGGGGGCCTATCTGAAGGTCAGCATGGCGCAGTCGATCGACCGCGACGGCAACACCCTGCCATTCGCGCTATCCGCTCCCTCCCAGGCGATGCAGGACGCCTTGCAGACCAACCAGCTCTTTCTGGTCGCCGTCAATCCGGAGCCGTTCGGCACAGGCGCCCAGTTCGCCAACACCGTCAATATTGCGGGCTGGACCATGACCGCGGCGGTCGGCGCCGGCGCCTCGGCCACCGCCTACCGCAACGTGATGATCATGAAGTTCTGCTCCGGCTCGTTGCTGGAGCGGGTCACGAATGCCAATCGCTGGACGTCCGCGGAGCAGTTCTCTTTGTTGCCCGGCACACCGCCGGTGACCGCTGCGCTGTCCTACACCGGCCTGTCGCAATGGCTACAGGACTACATCGCGGACGCCATCGCACGCTCGAAGGGACCGTCCGGCCCATTCTACGAGAATTTCGCGCGCATCGCCCAGGACCCGAACTGGACCGGCGTCATCGTGCTCGCGGCCGACCTCGGCCAGCGCGACATGCCGCCGGAGATTGCGGGGCTTGCCGCCGGCATCGACTTCACCCGCTTCAACGCTCATCATTTCGGCTTCACCGTCAGCCGCGTCACGGTCGACGGCCGGAGCGGTCGGATCACGATGCCCCAGGGCAATTCGAGCCTGTTCGGGCTGATCGACTACGAAGATCCGCGCTATGCGATGAACATCTCCAACGGCGTTGCGCCTGACGTGCCGGTGGCGGTGCAGATGAGCGGCGAGTTCGATTTCACCGTGCTGCAGCTGCAGTCGTTGTTCGAGAACGCCAGGCTGACGCGGTTCGACAGCCACGTCCAGCTCTCGGTCGCGGCGCTGTTCGGCGCGCCGGTGTCGCGGCTGTACTCGCGCGGCAAGCCGCAGCCCTTCACGGGAATCGTGCTCAAGGGCAGCTATGTCGATCAGGGCGGCCGCGGCGCCTATGTCTTCGAGCAGAACACGACCAACGTGCTGACCAGCCCGTCGAACGTGCTGCCGGCCGTGGCCTTCGACCGGGTGCAGTTCAACACGATTGGCACCCAGGACCAGGGCGCCACGGTGGCGAGCAACTTCCTCGTCTGGGGGCAGCTCGATTTCACGGCGCTTCAGAGCACCATCGGAGAGACGCTCGACCTGCTGTCGTTCGGCAGTCCGCCGGATACGCCCGAGGAGGCGCTCGGTGTCGGGCTCGCCTTCTCCGGCCTCGTCATCGGCATGACCTATCCGCAGGCGACGCCCGGAGCCAAGAGGTTTGGGGTCGCGACCGGCAACCTGGCCTGGAATCTCAACGGCTCGACGATGCGCGACACCAGCCTGTTCCGCGGCTTCGCGCTGCAACTGAAGAGCTTCGTCAACGCGACCGGTGATCAGAAGCCGTCCGATCTCGGCTTCCTGCCGGTGACGTCGCAGCTCAACCTCACCGAACTCGAGGGGCCCTGGTTCGGGGTGGTCTACGACATCACGCTGGGCGGTCCGGGGGCGCTCGCCTCTGGCGTCGGCTTCCAGTCGCAGCTGCTCGCGGCATGGTCACCGGTCACCACCGGGTCGGATGCGCAGCACGCGGTCTTCATCGGCATGAGCCTGCCGGGCGCGGCGCCCGGCGCCAGCCTGTTCAGCATCCAGGGCGTCATCAAGGTTGCGGTCGGTGCGATCTCGATCCTGCGCCAGCCGGTCCCGACCGTAAAAGGGCGCATGCTGGCCGAGGACGGTCCGAAGTGGTTCTACTGCCTGCGGATCGACGATATCGCCATCAAGATATTCGGCATCGCCAAGCTGCCGCCGTCCGCCAACATCCAGTTCTTCCTGTTCGGCGATCCCGACAACACCGGCAGCCTCGGCTGGTACGCCGCCTATGTCGCCGACGACAATCCGGGCTGCGAGCAGTCGCTCGCATTCGCCGCACGCAAGCCCGAGCTACAGGAGCCGTCATCATGACGCGGATCCTGTTCTGGAATATCGAGAAATTCTCGGTCAACAAGATCTTTTCGGCCTCGATCAAGCGGCAACGCGGGCATGGCGGTCTCAACGACATGCAGAGCGCGATCCAGCGCCGCGCGGTGATCAATGCCGTGCTGGCGGCCGTGCAGCCGGACATCATCGTCATCATCGAGGTGAGCTCGGGCGACAATGCGCCCAACGCGCTGGCGAGCCAGACCGGCGGCATCAATGCGCTCGCCATGGTGCAGTTCGGGCTCAACAACCCGGCCACGATGGTGGCGGGCGGATGGAACGCCGTGCCGCCGCTCTACACCGGGGTCGGTGGGCGCTCAGAGACCGTTGGCATTCTCTATCGCCGCACCAACACCGCTGGCACCCTCAACCGCTACTTCACCGGGCCCAACATCTGGACTGGCGGGCATGGCGGCGTGTCGGTGCCGCCGGGCGGCGGCGTCGCCACGCCGTACAATGGCATGGTGGTGCCCCTCGGTGCCGTCAACGTCAATGGAATGCTGGTGCCTCCGGGCCTGGGCGGGGTGCGCCAGATCCCTGCGGGTGCCCAGCACAATGGCGGCCTCAACGAGGATGTCGTCGCGGCGCGGATCGCCTTCACGACCACGCTCGGCGCTCCTGTTGCCTTTGCCGGACTGCGCGAGCCGTTCATGGCGACGTTCACCGAGGCCGATAATCTCGGCGTCGTGCAGCGAGACCTCACCATCTTCGGCATCCATTCCCCGCCGAACAATCCGGCGGCGGCGAACTACATCACCACGCTGTCGACGATCAACGACGTCGTCGGCGCTCTGGGCGTGAACGAGACGCGGGTGATCGGCGGCGATTTCAACGTCAACCTGTTCGCCGTCAATGGTACCGCCTCGGGCCTCTATAATCCGCTCACCGGCGGTCCCGGTGCCTACACGCTGCTCGTCAGTCCGACGGCGGTGGGCGTTCCTGTCAATCTCGACCAGTACAAGGGTTATTTCTCCACCCATATTCGCGGCAAGGACAAGACGGCGGCGTCCAAGTTTCTCTGGTCCAACGGCGGCGGGCCGGGGCAGAGCTTTTATCCCGGCTACGGCTATGTCGGCTCGAACTTCGTCGCCGCGCCGTTCTACTCGATCGACAACGTCCTGGTCTGGCCGCACAACGGCATGCACAACTATCAGACCACGATCATGAACACGGTGACCGGCACGCCGATGAACGGGGTCATGGCGCCGCCGGACAATCCTCCCCCCGGTGCGATCGCTTTGGCCAACCAGTTCACCGCGCCGCCGATGGGGTGGCCGGGCGCACCGACGGCGGCGAACTATCCGGGGATCGGCGGTGCCGGAAATCTGACCGGCTGGAGCAATTACGGGCGCGTTCGCAACACCAGCGATCACTTCGGCATCTCTGCCGACATCTGAGGGAGCGCCGGCTGATGAGCGCTATCGACAATCTCCGCGCCGCTGTCGAAGCCGCCGCCGGCGACACCGCCTTCGCGCTCGATGCCGCCTTTCTGACGGCGGGCCTCGCCGATCCCGCCGTGAAGGTCCCCGCCGACTACGACGCCTGGCTGAGCCAGGCCTTCTTCCTCAAGGCCGCGGCCGACTTCAAGGTGACGGTGGCAAAATCCGATGTCGGGCCCGTCGAAGGGACGGCGTTCACGGTGCAGTCGGCGACGATCCCGTTCATCGGCGCCTCGGCTCCGCTGGCTGCGAAGGCCACGCTTGTCTTCACCGTGGACGGCGACCAACTGATCGTGCAGGCCGAGGCGACGCCATCGAACTGGACCTGGACCAGCAGCTTCGCCTTCATGGGCGGCTTTCCGTTCAATCAGTTCGGCACCCTGAAGAACGTCAGCTTCGTGTTCTCGACGGCGACCGGCACGTATCCGTATGGCGACTCCGCGGGGCGTGCCGTGAGCGGCGGCGCGGTGCAGAATTTCGTTGCCAAGGTCGCTCTGCCGGATGTCGCCAAGCCGTTCCTGCTGCTGTTTCCAGGCCTCACCGCGCCGACCGGCGATCTGCTGCTGAGCGGCGCGCTCAATATGGGCATCTTCAACGGCGAGACCGTGCTGTTCCCGCCGGGGCAGTTGCGGGCCGCGATCCAGGACGGCACGTTCAAGCTCGCGTCGCAGTTCACGGTCAGGGATCCGAGCCTCGCTCTGACCATTCCAGCGCCCGATGGCGCCGATGAGGTCGACGGCGTGCTGGTGCTGGCCGATCCCGCCGATCCGGATGCCGGCGATCAGGCGCCGACGCTCGCGATCTCCTCGCAGTTCGACGTCGGCAGCACCGGCTCCTATCAGCTCGACGTCGAGATCACACCCGGCGCCGATGCCAACTATTCGGTGGCACTTGCCGTCGTCGAAGGCGGCGCGCCGCTGACGCCGGCCACGGTGATCGAGGTGATGGGCGGCAATGGCGGCTATCTTGCCGCGACTCCGGACGTGCTGCAGCAGTTCCTCGCCTTTGTCGGTCTCAACGGCTTCTCGATCGCCGGCACGCTCGGCCGCTCGCCGACGATCACGGCGGTCTCGATCGAGATCGGCAGCTCGAAGGATACGAGCTGGCAGATCCTGCCGCCGACTGGGGTGCTCGACTTCAAGATCACGAGCTTCGCGCTGCAATGGTCGATGGCCTATCCGTTCGACGGCACCAAGCGGCAGCAGACCTACGACTTCACGACCGAGTTCGTACTGGCGCCGAGCGTCTTCAAGGGGCCGGACGGCGAGGGTGACGGTGTGTTCACCGTCCAGTTCACCTCCGCGAAGCAGTTCTTCGCGTCCTTCGCCGGCACCGCCAAGCTGAGCGACTTCCTGACGGCACTGTCCGGCGGTGCGGTCGTGCTCGACGTCGAGAATGTCGGCGATTTCGAGCTTGGCGACATCGCGGTCGCGGTCGACTACGGCGCGCAGAGCTTTCAGTTCGACGCCGGCTTCAGCCTCACGCTCAATCTGCTCAAGATCAACAACCAGCCGATCCTTGCCGTGCGAGAGGGGACGGTCTCGATCGCGGCGCAGACTCCGACGCAGACGCCAGACGGGGGCAATGCGACGACGCTGCTGCGGGCGGCGCCGCTGCCGATGCTGCGGACCTCGCGAGGGGGCGCGCTGCAAGCCGCCTCGCAGACGCAATGGAAGTCGAGCGTCGGAGGCTTCCTCGATGTCGGCCCGTTGCACACCAAGGTCAGCGTGACCTATGACGGGTTCGAAACGCCGAAGCGGTGGGACCTCGCCGCCTCGCTGGAGGAACCGCTCGAGGTCTCGGACCTGATCAACCAGTTCTTTTCGCCCGGCAGCGCCTACGGTTTCCCGAGCTTCCTGCCCGGCGACCTCATCATCTCCGAATTCGCAATCACCGCGACCATTCCGGCCGAGCAGGGCGAGCTGAAGACGAGCTACGACATCACCGTCGGCTTCAGCTGGACGTTCGCCTTCGGCGATCAGACCGTCGGCATCGATCCGGCGCGGCTCGGCGTCAGCTATGACGGCCAGAAGCCGGCCCAGCAGCAGTTCTCCGGCTTCGCGCAAGGCACCTGGATCTACTCGGCGATCAACCTCAAGCTCACGATGGGCTATGAGTTCGAGACGACGGAGGCGGGCTCCAACAACATTCTGTTCGTCGAGTGGGAGGGTTTTCGAGCGGATTGGGAGAGCGGCAAGGAGCTGGTCACGTTCAGCCTCAAGGGCTGGAGCATCGGCTCGCTGGTGCAGGCGCTGGTGCGTACGCTCGGCAATCCTTACTTCACGCTGGATTCGCCATGGGACCTGCTCAACCAGATCTCGCTCGATGCGCTGCGTGTCAACGTCTCGCTCAAGAGCGGCGAGAGCTTCTCGCAGCGCCTGTCGGCCAGCTACGAGCTGTCGAGCCCGATCAATCTCGGCTTCATCAGCATCACCGCGCTGACCTTCCGTCGCGGCACCGACGGCAAGGTGACGCTCGCCATCGAGGGCTCGAGCCCGCTCGTCGCGGATGATCCGGCGTTCAAGAATCTGCTCGATCCGGCCAAGGGGCAGGATGTGCAGAACCTGCCGTCGGTGCCCGGCCGGGGCGAGGACTGGTTCAAGCTGTTCCTGCTGGTGCTTGGGCAGCGCATCGGCATCACCGGCCATTCCAGCTTCAACAGCACCAAGGAGGTGATCTGCGCACTGCAGTCTGTCCCCAGCACGACGGGCAAGATGAATCCGGTCGATCCCAATGCGGACGACGGCGGGACGCCCGGACTGCCCTATTACGACCAGTCCAACAACTGGCTGATTGCCGGGCATCTCGGTTTGATGAAGGTGGCCGGCGCCTGGTCGATCGATGCCATGCTGGTGTTCAATGACCCGAATCTCTACGGCCTGCGGCTGGCACTCGCCGGCGAGAAGATGGGCGGGCTCGCCAACCTCGTCGTCGACATTCTCTACAAGAAGATCACCGACGACATCGGCGTCTACCAGATCGACTTCACCTTCCCGGACATCATCCGCAACCTCAATTTCGGCGCGGTGTCGATCACGCTGCCGCAGCTCGGGATCAAGGTCTACACCAACGGCGATTTCTTCATCGACATCGGCTTCCCGTACAATCTCGATTTCCGCCGCTCCTTCTCGATCTCGGTGATCGTGTACGGCGTGCCGGTGCTGGGCGCCGGTGGCTTCTACATCGGCAAGCTCTCCAACGCGACCTCGACCAAGATCCCGAAGACCAACCTCGGCACTTTCGATCCGGTCATCGAGTTCGGTATCGGGTTGCAGCTCGGCCTGGGCTACAATTTCGAGAAGGGGCCGCTGAAGGCGGGCTTTGCGCTCACCGTCTTCGGCATCGTCGAAGGTGTCGTGGCGCCGTGGCATCCCTATGACCCCGCGCGCACGCTGGCATCGCGCGCCAGCAGCGGTGCGCTGCAGAGCGACTATTATTTCAAGCTGTCGGGAACGGTCGGCATCATCGGCCTGCTGTATGGCAGCGTCGACTTCGCGATCATTTCAGCCTCGGTCAATGTCAAGATCGTGCTGTCGATCCAGCTCACCTATGAGAGCTATCGCGAGATTCCGGTGGTCGCCAACGCGAGCGTGACGATCAGCCTCAAGGTCAAGATCAATCTGGGCCTGTTCTCGATCTCCATCAGCCTGTCGTTCTCGGCCCAGGTGTCTGCGACCTTCGTGATCGGACAGACCAGCACGGCGCCATGGGAGGTTCAGGGGGCACGCGCCGACGCGCTGCTGATGCAGCGGGCTCACGCGCGCGGACCGGACGCGGCCATGCGGCTGGCGCGCAGCTTGAAGCCGCGACCGAAGCGGCTCGGGCCCGCTACCGCTCGCCGGATGGGCCTTGCCGCCGCAGATGGCAACAAGCCGAAGCTGTCGCTGATGGCGGGCGCGCAGTACACCGTGCTTGCTCCGGAGGCAGCCACCGACGCAGCCTCGAACCAGGGGGCATTTGTGCTCCTGCTCGCAATGGACGCGCCGGATGCCGCGGCGAGCGTGCCGTCCGCCACCAAGACGTCCTTCGACGTGCTGGCCGAGGTCTACTTCCCCTGGATCATCGACGCACTGGGGAACGAGAGCGGGGATGCGGCCGAGCTCGCCGAGACGCTGACCATGTCGGTGACGCTCACCCAGCTCGAGGCCTATGTCGCGCGTCTCGCCGACACGGCCGATCCGTTCCTGTCGATCAAGGGCCTGCTGCAGTTCCTGGCCGACGGATTCACGCTCGACATCTTCAATCCGGCGACGGCGCAATCGTCGGGGCTGAAGACCAAGCTCGATGCCGGTTCGGTGCTGTTTCCGGTGTTCGACGGATTGAAGCTGCAGGTCCCCGGCATGTCCGGTGGCGAGACCTCGCCGATCGCGTTCGAGACCTACACCACGGCCACGCCCGGCTACGCGACGGCGGTCAGCAAGATATTCGCGCAGGTCGCCGCGAACATCGAGGCCCAGAACAAGGAAACGCGCCGGCTTGCCGCGGAGACCGATACGAGCTCGGCGGAGTCGATGGCGGCCCTGGTGTTCGTCGATACCTTCACGCTGATCGCGCGCCAACTGCTCCAGGCCGCGGCCGACGCGCTGCAGAGCTATGCCTATCCGCTGACCCCGACGAGCAGCATCGGTGCCATTCTCGATGAGCTCAACGGGATCGCCGGCAATGCCTTGACGATTGCGGATATCGTACAGCCCAACGTCGACCATGCCTTGGGGGCCGGGCTGTCGCTGCATATCGACGGCCTCGAATATGTGGTGCAGAGCGGGGACACCCTGCAAGGCATCGCCGGCCGCTATTCCGATGCGGCGTTGCCGCCGCGCTGGACCACGACGCCAGACCGCCTGATCGTGGCCAACCGGTCCCGCCACATGCTGCAGGGCGGCGTCGTCCTGCTGCTCACCAACAGCCGTGGCCAGGAGCAGATCTGTGTGACGCGGCAGGGCGACAGCTTCGACGACATCGCGCTGCAGCTCGGCGCGATCTCGATCGATGCGCTCGCTGCACAGAGCGTGCTCTACGGCGTCGCCGGCCTGCTGCAGCCGACCTTGCCGCTCGCGATCTGGCCGATCGCCTTCAGGACCGCAGGGACCTCCGGCCCGTCATCCGATACCTTGTCGACGGTCGCGAGCCTGTTCCAGACCACTGCGGTTGCGGTGGCGGACGCCAATCGCGGCGTCGCCGGCCTGTTCTCGGTGCAGGCGGAGCGCGGCCTGCTCACGGTCGGCAATCTTCAGGCCCTGTCGGTCGGCGCGTTGTGGTCGGCCATCGCGGCCACGGGCCAGGTCGGGCAGACCGCCGGCATGGCCTCGCGCTTCCTGGTCTATGGGTTGCGGCTGCCGGTCCGGGACGGACTGACCCTGTCGCCTGCGTTCCTCTATCCGAGGACGCAATCGGGCTACGGCGTCTATCAGCTCACCGGCCAGCAATTCCCGACGCCCAGTTCTGCCACGAGTTACAAGGTCGGCTTCGCACGCGAGACTCAGAGCCACGGCGTCCCGCTCGATTTCATCTTGCTGAACGACACCACCGACCTCAGCATGGACGTCGATCTGAGCCAGGCCTATGCCGCGCTGAACGTCGTCGTCAGCTGGGTCAGGGCGCCGGGCAATTTCGTCCCGAGCCCGACGTTTGCGGCGCTGCCGCTCGCCGAGCGTCAGCCGCGGCCGTTTACCGCCAGCGGCTACGCGCGCTGGTCGAGCGGATCCGTCGCGAGCCTGTTGGCCCTGACGAACCGCAGCGGCGTGGCCGCGGCGGCCGATGCCGGCGCGCAGGTGCAGCCGACGCTGTGGAGCCTGCCGCCGGCGCAGACCAATCTGGTCGCCACGCGGGAGCAGTCGATCGGCGCCGTCATGCCGGATCTCCGCTCGACCTTCGCGCTGCTGCCGAAGTTCCAGCCGCAGACCGGGCGCAGCAATCCCGCGACCGGACGCACCGACTATGCGGACCTGGGGCGCTGGGCCTGGTGCACGCGGCTCGATATTGAGATCAAGCGTCTGCCGGACGCAACGGCGCTGGCTGCTCAGGGTACCGGCGCAGGCGATCTGCCGAGCGGTCCGGCATCGGCGCCGTCGCTGCCGTTCGTCTATGAGCTCGTCGGACCCAGCTCGGAGGACGCGGTGCGGCTGCAGCGCATCCTGACCGCGATGGATGCGCTGGGCGAAGGCATCGCCTCCGCCGTCTTCCTGCTCTACAACCAGTCCGGACCCGGTGCGCCGATGCTGGTGACGCCTGCGGACGCCGACTTCCTCGCCTTTATCACCCAGACCAACCTGTCGACCGAGACCAATCCTGCGGCGGCGCTGCGGCTGATGCTGAGCGCCGAGGACGCTCCGCCGCGCGGCATTGCCAATTCCCCGGCGCAGTTCATCCGCCTGATGTGGGAGCTCAGCACGGTCCGCAGCGGCGGCTACTATCTCTACTACGAGAACGTCGAAAGCGAGGAAGGCCTGCCGGCGGCCGTCTTCGATTCCTCCGGCTCTGGCATCGTGACAATGGTCGTGACGTTCGCGGCGCAGGGCAGCGAGTCCTTCGGCACCACGCTTCCCGATTTCGTCAACGCCTTCGTGACGACCGACACTGTCGATCCGCAGAGCGATCTGGTACAGACGGTGTCGCTCGCCTCGACCGCCCAGACGGCACCGGTTGCGGCGGGAGCATCGCTCGATGCGCTCGCGGCGATCTATGGCCCTGGGCCCGGGCGGATCGCCGAGGTCAACGCGACCAAGCCGCTCGCCGCGGGCGCGCTGGTGCCGATCGTGGGCGCGGTGCGCCAACTGACCGACGCGGATCTGGTTCGCGGCACCGGGGGGGCCATCGACGCGCAGGCCACGCTCGACAAGCTCGCCAGACTGTTCTCAGCCGGTGCAGTCCATCCGATCACCGGCCAGGATATCGCCGCATTCAACCCACAAGTCGCTGTTGCGCTGGCCGCCGTGTTCTACATCCCGCCGCTGGCCTATCAGGTCAGTTCCTCGGCCGCGCCCGGGATGAGCTTTGCCAGCATGGCCTCCTATTACGGGTTGGATGTCGACCTGATCGCCCGTGGCGCCAGCGCAGCGCCCGGGCTGTTCCCGGTCAATGCCGTGCTCGATCTCGACCCGCAGCTGTTCTCCTTGCGCGACCAGTTGCCACCGCAGAACATCGGGTTCTCGTTGACGCGCGACAATCTCGGCCTGCCGCCGGACGATCCAGCGGCGCCGGACTTTGCCAAGAAGACGATGTATCAGCTCTACACCTCGCTGGCCGCGGGACTCGCGGGCAACGTCTTCTACAAGGCTAGTCCGCTGGGCATGCCGTTCGGTCCCCAGGACCATGACGACGATGAGTCCAGCGCGTTCGAGAGCCATGCGCGCTCGGCGCGGACGCGCGGCGGCCGCCTGGCGCAGGTCGCGATCGCCGATCTCGACTATCGCCAGTCCATCGGCATTGGTGCGCAATTCGCGCTGGTCAACGCCGCGCCGGACCCGTCTGATCCGGATCTGCCGCCGAAGGCGGCCAATCCCTATCTCGGCGTCGGCACCATGGCGCAGGTCGCGCTGCAATGGCGCGATATCTTCGGCAACACCACGGTGACACCGTTCGAGGCGCCGCAGCAAGGGTACCGCGGCGCGCTCAACGGGGCTGCGGTGTCGATGCTGTACCGCGATGAGCTGATCGGGCTGGGGTCCTGGATCAATACCAATGCCAGCTACAGCTATGACGCGGCGGGCGGTGCCGCGTTCAAGCTTGCATTGTCCCTCAACGCCGCCGCCTATGCCGGGCCGGACGGTGCGGCGCGGGCCGCCGACGATCTCTCGCTCTACACCCGGATCTACTATCAGCTGCATCAGGATTATTCCGCCGATGTCGCCGTTCCCGTGCCGGGTGTCTCCGGTAACGCGGTGGCGATGCGGCTGTCGAATTCGCTGATGGCAAAGCCCGATGTGGATCTTGGCGATGCGCAGGCGGACATCATTCGCGGCTATGTGCGCGCGTGCGTGCTGTATCTGAAGCTCGTGACGCGCGGCCAGGCGCCCGCAGCCCCGGCTGTGACCTTGTCGCTTCCGGTCGACGTCAATGCGATCGCCGCCGGCAACATCCTCGAGCTCGATGTCACGCTCACGTTCAGCCGCAATCCGCTGCTGGTCGACCCGGCGGTGGCGGCGTTGCAGGGCGGCACCGGCGTGGCCGCGGCGATCCTGCCGCGTGCCGACGGCGACGGCAATGTATCCTACACGGAGTTCAGCAAGGTCGTCGAAACGGTCTTCGTCACCGCCGACTGGTATCTCAAGGTCGGGCAGGGCCTGTCCCGCGACGGCGAGGATGCGGCCGACGGCGCTCAGCAGCTCTGGGCCGTCCGCTTCGGCAAGGCGGCCGGGCAGGGTATCCATTTCAAGCTGGGCACGTCACCGAGCTATTTCGCGCCGAAGCCGATCGCCAAGGCGCTTGCCAGCGGCGATGCGACGATCACGCGCTATGACAGCGGCGACACCGACACGCTGCATCTCGACGGTGTCGATCTGAACCAGTGGTTCCAGAGCGCGCTGGATGCCATCGATCAGTTCCTGTCGGCCGACTACGCGCCGCACGCGTTCATCCTCGACCGGATCGACGGGGTGACCGATCCGCTCAAGGACGGTTCGCTGGGAAGCGTGCTGTCGACCAAGGAATCGCTGGCCGATACGATCAGCCTGAAGACGCTGCCGGTGCTGTCGACCAGCGCGGGCGATCCTTCAACCGGATTCGCCGCCAGCGAGAAGCTGCGCCAGCAGCTGCTCAATCAGCTTGGCGCAGCCTATCGGGCCGGTGCGGCCGTCGTGTTCGGATTGACCGAGGTGACCGGCGGAGGCGATAGCAACCCGGCCGGTCCGCCGAACCTCTACGGTCAGCCGGGCGGCAGCATCAAGGGCGCCGCGGACAATCAGAATTTCACGCTGACGCCGACGCGCGTCCCGCTCGGCGAAGTCTACGATCCCGCCAGCAAGACCTGGTACGATTCGCGGCTGGCCTTCGTGTTCGCCACCAAGAACGTCGTCGACCAGGCCTATGTGCCGCTCGAGCTCACGCTCTCGCTCACTCATCTCGAATTCGAGCGGCGTACCGTCCCCGGAATCGACGGCTATGTCGATTCGCGATGGCTCGCCTTCGTCAACGGGCCGTTCAGCTATCCGCTGGGGACGCAGGTCACCAACATTCCCGTGGTCAACCGCGATCTGCCGACGCCGCCGACGGTCTCCGCGCAGCAGGCGCGGCAGCTCACCGGCGAGGGCACGACCGATCCATCGAAGCTGAATGCCTGGGGTTATTCGTTCGACTACCTCTATCAGCAGGCGGCAGCCGACGCAGTGTCCTGCACGATGGAGTTCAACCGGCCGACCGAGCCGACGCTGCGCGGCTCGGCCAGGTTGAGCGGCGAGCCCGACCTGTTCACCGCGCTCGCTCAATTCGTCACCAACTATCCGGCGATCCTGCGCGACCTCAACCAGTATCTGGTCGGCATCGATGGCGCTGAGCCGGATCCGGCGACACTGGCCGCCGCGCGCAAGGCGACCGCCGCCTTTGCGCTGGAGACCAGGCAGATCGCGGATGCCTATGTGCGGGAGACGGTTGGAGCCGCCAAGCTCGCGACGGCGCCCGCGCATGTGATCGTGAAGTTTCTGTCGACGCTCGACAGCACCAGCGACGGGCACGCGCGCACCAATCTCGTCAACATCACCATCGATGGAACGGCGGCGAGCTGGAATGCGGCGGCCAACACGATCTCGAACGGCACCACCACGCTTCCGGCGCCTGCGATCGCGATTGCACCCGAGCTCTATACGCCCCAGGCCGTGCCTCCGGCAGAGCTGCCCGTCGGCGTGCAGATCGCCTACGTCTATGCGCGTCAGGTCGACGGCAAGACGGTTTATCTTGGCGAAGAGGAGGCACGTGGGTTGCCGGCCCGAACCGTTTCGATCGCTCCGCTCGACGTGCTGCTATACCAGAGCGGCTGGGCGTCGGTGTTCGTGCAGCGCAATCTCGCGCTGTTCCCGCTGGCAGATCTCAAGACCACCAGCACCAACCCGGCGTTCCTGTTCCAGACGCCGGAGGTGCGGTTTGCGTCCACGGTGGTTCCGCAGCTGAACTACACGGCGTTCTCGCTCGACGCGATGTCGGGGGCGACCGGTGACCTCGATGCGCGCCTGACGACGTTCTTCGCGGGGCTCTATGCCGGCGGCAATGGCGGCACCAGCGACGAGGTCGCGATGCAGGGCATGTACAGCTATGAGATCGTGGCCGGCCAGCCGTCGATCCCGCGCGTACGGCTGCCGATCAACCTGCTGACGCCGACCCCGTCAGCGGTCGATCCGGGCGTGAAGCCGCCCTTCGTGGCCCCGTTCGCGCAGATGATCGATACGTGGCGGGCGACGACGAAGCCAACGACGTCGGGCCGTGCCCGCGTCGAGATCGAGCTGAAGGTCTTCGGTGGCGTCGGCGATGCGACGCAGCCGTTGATCCAGGTCGGCCGGCTCACTCACGAGGTCACAACCGCTTGAGGCCGTGTCGGTCCCGGCATCGCAACTGCGGCCGCCGTGGGAGGTCATCTGGACAGGCCCAGCCCGCAGAGTCGGATCGCACCGGCTCAGGGCGCCGGAGTTGGGCTGGTCAAAGGCTCTGGCGCGCTCGGAGAGATTCGAAATCTATTCCTAATAGATTGATTATTTTACAGTATTTTGCGCCGTTGTAATGAGGGGGACGGATCAAGGGACAGGTCACTAGTCGCGCGGTTATCAACAAGTTCTTACCTCGACTCCGTACGCCGAGGTGCATCGAATACAGTGAATTGAACCATGCGAGGGGCATAGGCCAGAAGCCTGCAACTTATGGCAGATCAGCCTGAGCCTGAAGGAGGGCTCCGCCTGCATCAATCATTGCAAAGGAACCACGACCACGGAGCGTCTGTTCCTCACCAACCGCTATCAGATTTGCTTTTCGGAGCCCACCCGACTGGATTTGAGATCCACCGGTTGATCTCGGACTGATGCCACCCGGTCCCGTTGCTGCTGATCTTGAGCTGAGCCGGGAATGTCCCCTCGGCGATCTTGCGGTAGACGGTGGAGCGGGGCAGTTCCGTCCGGGTGAGGACGGTCTTTAAGCGAATGATCCGATCTAGTTCGCGCACGGCCGCGCCGCCTCCTGCTGACTGTTGGGCGGCGGCAGCGGTCTTGCCACTCTCAGCAGTATCGATTGCTCGGCAATCGAATATTGACTAACCCGTAATTATTCTACTCAAACGTTCGAACAGCAGCGGAGCAATCCGCGTGCGCCCAGCCGTTGTGTACCGCTCAAGAACCCGGCTGTCGGGAGCCGAATGTGCAGTGGCGATTTCCAGTCCGACCCGAAACGGAGCGTCGATCGTCTTGCGCATGATGACGTGAATGTTGAGCGCAGGGACCCGGTTGTTCTCGCCAAGTGGTCCGGGTGGCTTGAGGATTGTCTCGCCTGCGAGCGAGCAAATCTTGAGATCATCTATCCGGCTTTCGCCGGCGTGGGTCACGACGAGATATTTGATCTCGTACCCGTTAGCACGCGCGAGGTCGTTGAAGAACAGGGGCGTGTAGCAGAAATAGCCGTGGTCCATGTAGCCGCTGGCCGGAAGTTGGTGATAGGCGACGCCGCCGACCTTGAGAGCATCGTGGATCAACTCGAAACAACGCCATTGATTGAAGATGTGCTCAGTCGTGCCGAAGTTGAGAACGACGTCGAAAGTTCTTCTGGCTGATCTCGGCAAATTGTCGAAGTTGAGGTCCAGAATATGTGTGTTCTTGAGACCGGGACAGACGTCGATCGCCTCGTACCGAATGTTGGTCAGGTCGGCAATCTCCGAGAGCATCGTGGTTCGCTCTTCTGGGCGTGGATGCGAAAAATAAACAAGCCGTTCGACCACCGAGATGTCAGGCGGCGGGCAGTCCTGGCGTTCAACAATTTCCCGGATCTGGTCTGTCCTGGCGTTGTAGATCGTCTGCGGCCCGATATCGAGCACCCTGTTCTTGGCCGAAGACAAGAACTCACTCCGCTGCAGATAGATAATCGCATCCAAGTTCATTCCCATATCAGCCCTCCCATTGCGGGTAGTGATCTTACACCGCAACCTCAAGCCGAACAAGGAAGTCCATGACCGATCTCGCATGGGCGGCGCTCGACGCCGCTGTGCTCTCTTCGTTTGCGTCCGATCGCTGGTTGTGACCTGCCACGGAAGTTTCATCCAGCGGCGCTTAGAGTCCGAGTGGCGTTGCAGTGAGACCGAACTTTGGACCACCCATAACTAGAGTTTTGCGCCTGTTTCACGGTGGTGGGCTGGATGCGCCA
>NZ_JBNPUY010000013.1:0-129630 GCF_051168395.1 Bradyrhizobium sp. HKCCYLRH1030
GCATTCCCTGCGCGACGGTCTTCACGCTTATACGCAGTCTCCCTGGTGCGCCGGGCTTGTTGGCCACCATCCCCAGCACAATGCGCTCGCATTGCGCCAGGTTGATACCAGCGTCGGGGTATCAGGACGCTGCGACTTCACGTCCGCAAGCGATCGTTCGTCCGCGCCTTCGTGAGAAGATGCTGCGATCTCTCGCGGCCATCGCATCCCCGCCTCGCGTGTCGTGACGATCGCGCGCTACGCCCCTCTGCGGTGAGGCGGGATGCGGGGAGATAATCATGATTTCCGAAAATACGCAAGATGTTTTTATTTTTCGGAACGAACGCTGCGTCTCACGCGCTGTCGGATGGAGCTCGTGCGCCTGTCTCTGGACTGCGGCTCCTCTCCGAAGTTGTGGCCCGCGGGCTGACATGCCCGCGATGCGAGGACCGCTATTGGGCTTTTAGGGCGAGACAGCAGCCCGACAGAGAGGCGTCTGTCTTCGTTTTTCTAGACGAGACGCAGGGACAACTGCGCGAGCATTGCCGTTGCATCAGATCGAGCTCGAAATTATCCACTGGACATCTTGAGAACATATAGCGAACATGATATCTAAATCCTGCCATAGCCCGTATACCGATCAAATGTCTCACGTGGAGTCGGCAATGCTCTCGGCCGGAGAAGATCTTATTCGCTTTGCAGATGGCCGGCGCTTCGGGACGATCCTTGCAGACCCGCCTTGGCAGTTTACAAACAAGACGGGCAAAGTTGCGCCGGAACATAAGCGTCTCGCGCGCTACGGCACAATGAAGCTCGATGAAATCTGCGAGCTGCCATTAGGTCAAATTTCCGCTGCGACTTCGCATCTCTACATGTGGTGCCCCAACGCGCTGTTGCCGGATGGTCTCGCTGTGTTGAAGGCTTGGGGTTTTACGTACAAGTCCAACATCGTCTGGCACAAGATACGCAAGGATGGTGGCTCGGACGGGCGAGGCGTCGGGTTTTACTTTCGAAATGTCACCGAGTTGATCCTCTTCGGTGTGCGCGGCAAGAATGCTCGGACCTTGGCGCCGGGGCGTCGGCAAGTGAACATGATCGAGACCCGCAAGCGCGAACACTCCCGGAAGCCTGATGAGCAGTACGATATAATCGAAGCCTGCTCACCCGGTCCGTTCATTGAGTTGTTCGGACGCGGTCCGCGCAAGGGTTGGTCGACCTGGGGAAACCAAGCCGAGGATTACAAGCCGACGTGGAAGACATATTCCAATCATTCGCAGGCTGGTCTGCTCAGCGCGGACTAGCGGTACGGCTGCCCATCCCAAGTTCGCTCACTGGCCGCTACTATCAAAACCGGGCACGTTCCCATCACTCCACGGCGGACGCGCATTTTCGCCTTGTCGAAAGCGGTCACGGTTGAAGTGCTTAAGTCGATGGGGAGCCTTGTGGACCGGTTTGCCTCAGGAAGTGTTGCCTGATACTCGGACCAGATACGTCTAGCCAAGTTCAATAGGCTCAGCCGATCCTTGGTGATAATGACTCCGGCCGAGATCACTCCGGCCTCGTACCAAGACCGATAGGAAGCCAGATCACGATCGAGGTTTCCATCCTTTGCGTTCCACTCGACGTCAAGGACAACGCGGCCCTTGTAGTTATCGACGAGATAACCTTCCTGGCGCACCGGCGGGAGCGTCTCTATCAGGTTATTGTTTCGGTCGAGCAAAATGCCCGTGGTCTCAAGATCGAGGCGGGCTTCGCGCCAACCACGAGCTGAAAAAAGAGTATCGATTTGATCGGCGATGTCACCCCGGTTTCCTCCGGGCTTTAGCCAATACTCTGGACTAAGTCGGTAGGTTGAAAGAACATCAACAATGTCTTGCCATTCAGGACCGCAGACCGCTTGCATTACTGCGGCCGCCGAGTTCGTCTCCATGTACTCCCAGTGATCGCGTGCCGTGGCCGGCAATACGGTCGGATCATCATAGGTGTAGGTTTCGAACATTATCCCTGGACATCCAGCGCCGAATCAGAGGCAAGATAGCTAGAGGAAAGCCCATCCGCTAGCACAGAAATTAGACCAAGCAGATTGCTCTAGACCTTCAAATTGTATTGGGAGCACAGCGGTGAAGAAGGTATCGAACAAGAGAAAGTCTGTAATCTCTCGACCAACCAGCGTCACGATCCACGGTGTAAAAACTCGAAGGGGCGAGAAGATGCTCGCTGGACCTTATCGTCTTGTGAACACGCAAACCAAGCGTGTTTTCGTTGGGTCTTTAATTGACACGATCAACAAAGGGAAGCTGCGCTTAGCGATATTTAGCGTTCCGAAACGGTAGCTGGACCTTATGTTGAAACCATCTTGGACGACGTTCTCGTCCGGATGGAGCTTATGACTTGTCCCACGCTCGATCGTCTAATCGGCGACGTGAAGCTGCAATACCGCCTGCTTCTGTAGATAGCCGATCACGTTGAAGAGGTTCTTGGCTTGCGGGTTGCCCTGCGGGCCGAACATGCGGATCAGGCTCTTGGGTGGTGTATCGATCGCCTCGCCGAGTTTTTCGAATCCGACGGTCGCCTTGATGCAGTCGCGAAGAATCGTCTTGCCGGTTTCCATGTCGCCGCTGAGCATTGCGTCGACACCTTCGCGAAGAAGCGCTGCTGCGAATCTCGCGTCCGCCTTCGCGTGCCGATGAACCAGCTTGTCGAAACGCTTTGTCTTCACGCTTCTCGCTCCATTCCACGCAGTGTACACCTCACCGCTTCTTCCACCCGCCGCGCTTTCCCGGCGCGCCACCGGTCGAGCGCGGAGCCGGGCCGAATTCGGGGCCGGACTCGCGGGAGTTGGTGGGCTGGATGATCTTGCTGCTGTTGCCGAATGGCTTTGGCGGCAGCTTGGCGTGGGGGCGGTAGGGCAGGGATTCCGGGCCGTGCATCTCGTCGAGATGCGGCTTGTGGACTTTGGAGCCGGTGCTTGGGCCGCCGCTGATGATGTCGTCGAGGGACGGCGCGAGCGGGTCGCGGGGCTTCACCCCACCCCGGCCGCCTTTGGCGGCCGACCCTCCCCCTCCAGGGGAGGGTGAAGAGGAGCCGCCTCGCGAAGACGCGCCGCCACGGCCCTTCATCGCGGTGGTCGGGAGATTGGCGGCGTCGCCGTATTTCTTGGCGCCGGCGTAGGCGCCGGCCTTGCCTTGCACGGTGCGCTGCTTGGCGGTGGGGTCGTCGACCACCGCGAGCTCGGTGGCGCGGAGGCGCTTGACCTCGTCGCGGAGGCGGGCGGCTTCCTCGAAGTTCAAATCGGCGGCGGCTTCGCGCATCCGGGTTTCGAGATCGGCCAGCACCGCCTCGAAATTGTGGCCGATCGAGATGACGTCGTCGGTGGTGGTGCCGCCGCCGGTCTCGATCAGCACGTGGTCGCGCTCGTAGACCGAGTTGAGGATGTCGCCGATCGACTTCTTCACGCTCTCCGGCGTGATGCCGTGGGCCGTGTTGTACTCGACCTGCTTCTCGCGGCGGCGGTTGGTCTCGGCGATGGCGCGCTCCATCGAGCCGGTCATCTGATCGGCGTAGAGGATCACCTTGCCGTCGACGTTGCGCGCGGCGCGGCCGATGGTCTGGATCAGCGAGGTCTCGCTGCGCAGAAAACCTTCCTTGTCGGCGTCGAGGATCGCGACCAGCGCGCATTCGGGGATGTCGAGGCCCTCGCGCAGCAGGTTGATGCCGACCAGCGCGTCGAACGCGCCGAGGCGCAAGTCACGGATGATCTCGATGCGCTCGATGGTGTCGATGTCCGAATGCATGTAGCGGACGCGGATGCCCTGCTCGTGCAGATATTCGGTGAGGTCCTCGGCCATGCGCTTGGTCAGCACCGTGATCAGCGAGCGGTAGCCGGCCTGCGCGGTCGCGCGGACCTCGCCGAGCAGATCGTCGACCTGGGTGCGCGCGGGGCGGATGTCGACGGGGGGATCAATCAGCCCGGTCGGGCGGATGACCTGCTCGACGAACACGCCGCCGGCCTCGTTCAGCTCCCAGCCGCCGGGGGTCGCCGACACCGCCACGGTCTGCGGCCGCATCATGTCCCATTCCTCGAAGCGCAGCGGGCGGTTGTCCATGCAGGACGGCAGGCGGAAGCCGTATTCGGCGAGCGTCGCCTTGCGGCGGAAGTCGCCGCGGAACATGCCGCCGATCTGCGGGATCGTGACGTGGCTCTCGTCGGCGAACACCAGCGCATTGTCGGGGACGTATTCGAACAAGGTCGGCGGCGGCTCGCCGGGCAGCCGGCCGGTGAGATAGCGTGAGTAGTTCTCGATGCCGGCGCAACTGCCGGTCGCCTCCATCATCTCCAGATCGAAGGTGGTGCGCTGCTCCAGCCGCTGCGCCTCGAGCAGGCGGCCCTGCGCATGCAGCTGGTCGAGCCGCATCTTCAACTCGGACTTGATCGACTTCATCGCTTGCACCAGGGTCGGGCGCGGCGTCACATAGTGCGAATTGGCGTAGACCTTGATGAACTCCAGCTCGTCCTGCTTGTGGCCGGTGAGCGGATCGAACTCCTCGATGTTCTCCACCGTGTCGCCGAACAGGTTCACGCGCCAGGCGCGGTCCTCATAGTGCGCCGGGAAGATGTCGATGACGTCGCCCCGCACGCGAAAGGTGCCGCGGGTGAAATCGTGCTGGGTTCGCTTGTATTGCAAAGCGACGAGGTCGGCGATGAGCTGGCGCTGGTCGATGCGCTCGCCCTTCTTCAGCGCGAAGGTCATCGCGGTGTAGGTCTCGACCGAGCCGATACCGTAGATGCAGGACACCGAGGCGACGATGATGACGTCGTCGCGCTCGAGCAGCGCGCGCGTCGCGGCGTGGCGCATCCGGTCGATCTGCTCGTTGATCGAGGAATCCTTCTCGATGTAGGTGTCGGTGCGCGGGACGTAGGCCTCGGGCTGGTAGTAGTCGTAGTACGAGACGAAGTACTCGACCGCGTTGTCCGGGAAGAAGCTCTTGAACTCGCCATAGAGCTGCGCGGCGAGCGTCTTGTTCGGCGCGAGGATGATGGCCGGGCGCTGCGTCGCCTCGATCACCTTCGCCATGGTGTAGGTCTTGCCGGAGCCGGTGACGCCGAGCAGCACCTGGGTGCGGTCGTTGCGCGCGATGCCCTCGACCAGCTCCTTGATCGCCTGCGGCTGGTCGCCCTTCGGCTCATAGGCCGACTTGATCTCGAAGCGGACGCCGCCTTCCGACTTCTCGGGGCGCGGCGGCCGGTGCGGCGTCCACACCTTGACCGAGCCGTCGTCCTTGCGGAACTCGGGACGGCCCTCGCGGATCAGCGACTCCAGCGCTTCCGCCGTGGCCTTGACGCCGAGCGCCTCCATCTTGTTGCGCGGCGGGCGGGCGAGCGCCTCCTCGTCGTCCTCGGCGGTGGGCAGGCCGAGCTGCCGCGCCAGTTCCGGATCGAGCGTCGGGATGGTGGCGGCGGTGCCGTAATTGGCTTGCGGCGCTTCGGTGAGTCCGGAGGCTGAGGCGGCGTCATCCGCCCCGAGGGGGTGATGCTGCGGAGGGAGGCCCCCACCCTGGCCCTCCCCCGCACGCGGGGGAGGGGACGCTAGCGGCGCAGTCTCGGCATCATCGCTGGCGCCGGCACGCGGCGCCTGCCGCCTGGAGCCCTCCCCCGCGTGCGGGGGAGGGTTGGGTGGGGGCGGGCCATGCGACGGATCGTTGTTTGACGATGAACGTCCACCCACCGGCTGCGGATTCGGCCGCAGCGGGATCGGGCGATCGGACGTGTCGCGGGCCGCAACCTCAGCGCTCTTGCCGCGCGTCGACGCCCGCGCGCGGTGCGCGGCGGCCTCGCCGCCGCTGCGGCGGTCCCAGGAATTGTCCGGCGGCGGCTTCAGTCCCGTTGAGGAACCGATGCCGCTCTCGCCCCGGTTGATGGCGGGATTGAGCAGCTCGGCGAGCGCGGGCGCGATCGGCTGCACGTCGGGCCGGTGCGCTTTCGATTTCGGGGTTCGGCCTGGCTTCTTGGGAGTGTCGGGGGTCTTCGCCATGGCCCGAATATGGGACGGATGGCGCCGAGTTGAAAGAGTGATCGGGCGCCGCGCACCAGCCTTGCTGACAGCATGGTGGCAGCAGCAGGCATCGAGACGCACGTGCTCCCGAAAGGCCACACGAGATCAGCGGGCGACTCGCGAGCCATGGCGCGCACGATGGCGTTGCCGCGACGCTACGCTGCCGTTCAATGCCGCGTCGGCTGCTCGACGATGTCGAGATGCACGCCGTGGCAGGCGACGCATTGCAGGGCCCAGTACTCGGAACCGCCGCGGCCGTTGATGACGCTCAGGACGCTCAGCTCCGCATCGCAGTCCGGGCATCGCGTACGCACCGAAAAAGCGAGGTGTTTGACGGCAGGCTCAGCCATGAATTGCAGTCCGCATTACGAATACACTCGGCATTTCGAATTGGCGTTTGATGTTGGCTTGGAACCGTCTGGCCGCGCGGGGGGACTCTCGGGGACTTCACTCTCGGAGATTGTTCCACGTCGCGCTATCCGTCTTTTCCCGGGGGTCGGTCGATATCCTCCGTCGCGTGCTTCAAAGTGCTGCGGTTCGGTCTGCAGCTGTCAGCGCCACCGCTTGCGAAAGCGGTCGATATGGCTTTTCGCGTCGGCAATCGCCATGTCCGCATCGGACCAGGCGAAGCCGACTTCGAGCGAGGGGAACGAAACGCCATTGATCACCACCGGGGTCATGTCCGCGCGGCGGATCCGCGCGTGCCACAAGCCGCGTCCTGCTTCGAACGGCTCGATGGCGAAGTCCTCGTACAAATACGTCATTGCGCAGTCCTGGATGTCCCGAACGGCAACGACAGCATGAATTGGTCCGAGCATTTGTGAACGGGTTCACACGTCAGCGTCTTTTTTGATGGCGTCCCTGCGCTGGGAATTCCGGGTCGCGGGCTGTGACGCCGCGCGCATGATCCAGCGTCGGAACGCGGCGAAATCACGTTGGCCGGCCTGGAAATGGCGGTAGACAAGATACCAGCGCTCGCCTTTTGGGACGGTCAATGCAAACGGTGCAACCAAGCGTCCCGCCGCGAGGTCGTCGTCGATATAGGGACGGATGCCCATGGCGACGCCGAGCCCGTCGATCGCGGCCTGCAGCGCATGTCCATAGTACTGGAACTCGGTGCCGCGCGCGCTGACGCGCGTGACGCCCGCGGCCTTCAGCCACAACGCCCAGTCCTCGGCGGCATGCGACACCCGCAGCAGGCTCGAGCCCTTGAGATCGGCCGGCTTCTTCAAGGTCGCGGCGAGCCGCGGCGTGCACACCGGCACGAGATCCGCGGCGAACAGCGGCTCGGCGACGAGGCCCGGCCAGGCGCCGTGGCCGAGCTTGATGCCGCAGCTCCAGTCGTCACCGAACGGCACCGCCGCCCCGCCGGTGGTGATGCGGACCTCGATGTCCGGCTGCTCGGTGCTGAAATCGGCCAGACGCGGGATCAGCCATTTCATCGCGAACGTCGGCCCGACGCCGAGCGTCAGCACCCGCATCGATGACGGCGCCATGATCTGCGCGGTCAGGCTCGACAGCGCGTCGAAGATCGGCGTCAGCCCGCTCTGATAGGCGCGGCCGGCGGCGGTGAGCGCCAGGCGGTTGGCCTTGCGCTCGAACAGCACGACGCCCAGCCGCTGCTCGAGCAGATTGACCATGCGGCTGATCGCGGCCGCGGAGACGTTGAGCTCGCTGCCTGCCGCGGCGAAGCTGCCGGTGCGCGCCGCCGCCTCGAACGCCTTGATGCCGTTGAGGAACAGCAGCCGTCTCATCGCGCCCTCAGGAAAACTGATGGAGGGCAAGATAACTCGGTTTGTGCGGATATCGCCAGTGCGACAAATTGCATGGCGAGGAGATCAGCCATGACACCCGCCCTGATTGCAGCGCTCGGATTGCTGATGGTGGCGACGGCGTTCCTGTCGGGCCTGTTCGGCATGGCCGGCGGGCTGATCCTGATCGGCGTGCTGCTGGCGATCATGCCGCTGCCGGCGGCGATGGTGCTGCACGCGGCGACGCAGATGGCGTCCAATGGCTGGCGTGCGGTGCTGTGGCGCCGGCACATCCGCTGGCGGCCGGTCGCGGTGTATCTCGTCGGCTGCGCGCTGGCGCTCGGCCTGTGGGCGCTGGTGCGCTACGTGCCGGACAAGCCGGCGGCGCTCCTGCTGCTCGGCGTCACCCCGTTCATGGCGCGGCTGATGCCGGCCGGCCTCAAGCCCGATCCGGACAGCGTCTGGCAGGGCGCGATCTACGGCACGATCTGCATGGGGCTGATGCTGATGACCGGCGTGTCGGGGCCGCTGCTCGACACGTTCTTTCTCGGCGCGCGGTTCGACCGCCGCTCGATCGTCGCCACCAAGGCGACGTGTCAGGTCGCGAGCCACCTCACCAAGCTGATCTATTTCGGCGGCATCATCGATCAGGCCGCGGGCCTCGATCCGGTGCTCGCGCTCGTCGCCGTCGGCGCGTCGATGCTCGGCACGAGCCTGGCGCGGCGGCTGCTCGAGGCGATGAGCGAGCAGCAGTTCCGCACCTGGGCCAACCGCATCATCACGGCGGTGGCGAGCTACTACATCCTCTATGGCGGCTGGCTGCTGCTGGCCGCGCAGAGCTCGGCGGCGGCAGAGTGAGGCGAGCATGGCCGTATCGGCAGACCCCCTGGTGCTGGACTTCGTCGAATGGGTCGCGCGCGCGCCGCGCAGCCATGCCGAAGTGGTGGCGACCTGGCGGACGAGCTGCCCGCGCCTGACGGTGTGGGAGGATGCCGCCGATCTGGGCTATGTCACGCGCGAGGCGATCACGGGCGCCGGCCTCTTCATCATCGTCACCGATGCCGGTGCGCGGCTGCTGCGCGACAACGGCCGCGTCGTGCGCTAGAACGGTCCGGACTTGGAGGAAGGACCGGGAATGGCCGTGAAACTGTATGAACTCGTCGGGACCGATGCGGGCCGCCCGTTCAGCCCCTTTTGCTGGCGCACGCGGATGGCGCTGGCGCACAAGGGGCTGAGCGCTGATACGATTCCGTGGCGCTTCACCGAGAAAAGCGCGATCGCGCCGCATGGATCGGAGAAGGTGCCGGTCATGCTCGACGGCGACCGCGCGGTGGCCGATTCCTGGGCGATCGCCAACTACCTCGAGGACACCTATCCGGACCGGCCGTCGCTGTTCGGCGGCGCCGGCGGCCGCGCGATGGCGCGCTTCCTCAATGCCTGGGGCGATATCGCCATCGTCGGCGGCATCTTTCCGCTGATCATCGCCGACATTCCGAAGAACCTCGCCGCCGAGGATGCCGACTATTTCCGCAAATCGCGCGAGGCGCGGTTCGGCAAGAGCCTCGAAGAGGTCATGGCCTCGCGCGACCAGGCGGTCATCGGCTTCCGCAGGTCGCTGGAGCCGCTGCGGCAAACCCTGAAGACGCAGGCCTTCATCGGCGGCGATACGCCTGACTATGCCGACTACATCGTGTTCGGGGGGTTCCAATGGGCGCGCGTGGTGAGCCCGTTCCGGCTGCTCGAGGAGAGCGACAGCGTCCATGCCTGGCGCGAGCGGCTGCTCGATGCATTCGATGGGCTGGCGCGCAAGTCGCCGGGCCATCCGGTCTAGCAACGCGGCGGCCGGCGCTCGCGCCAGGCCGCCAGCCCATCGGTGAGATCGCGGCTGCCGACCAGGCTCGCGAACTGTTCGCTCTCGACCTGTAGCCCTTCGCCGATCGCCATGTTGAGCCCGCGCGTCGCGGCGGTGATGATGCCGGCGACGGTGTCCGGTCCGTGGCGGATGATGCGCTGCGCCAGCGCGCGCGCCGCCGGCAACAGCTCGTGATGCGGCACGACGGCGTTGACGAGGCCGATCTCCAGCGCGCGCGGCGCCGGGAAAGAATCGCCGGTCAGCAGCAGCTCGAGTCCGCGCTTGCGGCCGACCAGCCGCGGCAGCCGCTGCGTGCCGCCGAAGGTCGGCGGCATGCCGAGCCTGATCTCGGGCTTGGCGAAGCTGGCGCGCTCGCTCGCGACCGCAAGATGCACGGCCTCGGTGATCTCGCAGCCGCCGCCGAAGGCGAGCCCGTTGACGGCGGCGATGACCGGCTTGCGGAACGCCTCCAGCCGCGCCGTCATCGCCTGGCCGCGCCGGACGAAGTCGCGCAGCGCGGCAGCGCGCCCCTGGCGGACGCTTGCGGTGAATTCGTCGATGTCGGCGCCGGCCGAGAAGGCGCGTTGTCCCGCACCGGTGAGGATCACGGCCCTGACGCCGGCATCGGTCTCGATGCGGTCGAGCGCGGCCATCAATCGATCGATCAGCGCGTAGCTGAGCGCGTTCAGCCGCTGCGGCCGGTTCAGCGTGATCACGGCGATGCGGTCGGAGATGTCGAGCAGGATGAGGTCGGTCATGGTGTCTCGCAGGCTGGCGGTTGGAGCAGGTGAAGACTAGGCGCCGCGGCAGCCGAGGTATATTCACTGGTCAGTATACATTGACCGAGCGCCGCCATGCCCCGTTCCTCCGATCCCACGCCCGCCCGCATCGTCGCCGCCGCGAGCAGGCTGTTCTATGCCGATGGCATCCGCGCCGTCAGCGTCGACGCGGTGGCGGAAAAGGCGGGGGTCACCAAGAAGACGCTGTACTATCATTTCCGCAGCAAGGACGATCTGGTCGCGGCCTATCTTGCCGCGCGCGACCAACCGAACCTGACGCTGTTCAAGCGCTGGTTCGACGAGACCGAGGGCGGGCTGCCCGACAAGATCGCCGGGATCTTCAACCAGCTCGCGCGCGCCGCGCGACATCCGAAATGGCGCGGCTGCGGCTTCCTGCGCACCACCGCAGAACTCGCCAATCTGCCCGGCCATCCCGCGATCAGGATCGGCGCCGCCCACAAGAAGAAGTTCGAGGCCTGGCTGCAGGCGATCTTCGAGGAGCAGGGAATTGCCGAAGCCGGCGGGCTCGCGCGGCAGATGCTGCTGCTGCTCGACGGCGCCTTCGCGGTCGTGCTGCTGCATCGGGACGCCAGCTACATGGAAACCGCGGGCGCGGCGGCACGGACGCTGGTCGCGGCGGCGCTGCCGAAGGGGAGGCGATATGCTTCCCGCAGCACTGTCAGCCGGCGCAGCCGTGTCCCCTGACCTGCTCGCCGCGAACGATCGTTGCGACCATCCGGCTGGCCATGCCGTCGAAATCGGATGGCTTGATGTAGCCGGCGGCGTAGGCTTCCTGGGTAAGCCGTTCGATCCTTCGATCCTCGGCGGTGGTCCATACGCCGGCGATATAGGCGGCGCCAGCCGGACCATAGGTCTCGGGATAGCGCTCGTTCTGGTTCTGCCGGTGATAGTAGTAGTGGTTGAGGCCGCTGATGAAGCTGTCGCGCTTGGCGCCGCAGCGGTCGCTCCAGGCGAGGTCGAGCGACTTCAGCGCGTCTTCGCGCTGCGAACGCCGGGCGTCCTCGGTGTATTTCTCGTGGTCCTGAAACTCCGCGCCGGTGACCGGCGGAAACGCCGCCGCGGTCGGCGCTTCGGTCAGGAACAGGCGTCCGCCAACCTGCCAGACGACGATGGCCGCAATGATGAAGATCAGCCGGTTCATGGCAGCGCTCGTTTGCTATCGCCGGTCCCGTTGCGCCTGCCGCGTCCGGCACACCGCAGACTCGTCGGACCAGAAGGCGGGTCCGGCGAATTGCGGGACCTCCTCACGCACATCGGCCGGAAAGTCCGCCTTGGTGATCCCCTTCTCCTCGAAGGCTTCGAACAACGCCTCCTTCACGCGCTGATCGAGCGGCGTGCCGACGCTGTCGGCCGCCTCCTGCAGCGATTTGTCGGTGCAGATCTTTGCGCCCCAGAACTGCCGCTTGCAATCCAGCTTGGCAACATAGGCGCGGGTGTAGGCCGTCAGTGCGTCCACCAGGTTCTGCTTCATGGTCTTGTCGCACGGCGACAGCTTGTAGGCCGTCGCGGCCTGCAACGCGTCCATCCGCAACGCGTCGAGCTTGGGATTCTTGTCGCTCTGCGAGGTGTGCTGCGCGAGCCACGCCTTGCGGTCGAACTCCTTTGCCTCCGGGCCGCCGAAGGTCATGTCGACCGTCGGGGATAGGGGAGCCACGACAGCCACGCCCCCCGGCGCCGGCGCAGCAAGGTTTGAGACCGTTTCAATCGAAGCTGTCCGCATCATGCCCCGCCACGGTCCATCCGGAAGCGGAAATCCCCTGACCGCCCAACTCACTCCTGCGAACGCAGCCAAAAATGCCGCACCTGCGGCGCCAATGAATCGCAACATGAAATAAGCCCATCCGCCAACGCCTGCACGGTAGTGCGTGCGGGTTAATGCATCCGATAGGGCCGCCGGCGGCGCGCAACGACGTGAACCGATCGTGACCGTGTTCGGCCGCGTTTGAAGAAAATGGCTCATGAGAAGGCTGCACGGCAATTCACAGCCTGCCGAGGTGACGTCACGTCCTGAGGGGCAACACCGAACGGCGCGCGAGCAGCGCGATGGCGGCATCGAGATCCGGCAGCACGGCCGCCGCATTCGCCCGCGAATGATCGTTCGGCGGCACGATGTCCGGCACCATCAAGGTGATCGCGCCGGCGGCGTGCGCAGAGGCGACGCCGGGATTGGAATCCTCGATCGCGACGCAGGCCGGCGCGTGCGTCCGCAGCCGTTCGGCGGCGAGCAGGTAGAGGTCCGGATGCGGTTTCGCCCGGGTCACGTCGTCGCGCGTCAGGACCGCATCGAAGCGGTGATCGATGCGGGCGAGGCGGAGATGCTCCGCGGCCGTGCGGCGCGAGGACGAGGTGACGACGGCCTTGGGCAGGCCGACCGCGTCGATCGCATCGAGCAGCGCGATGACGCCAGGCTTCAGCGGCATGCCCGCCTGCAGGATCTCGACCGTCTTGGCCGCGAACAGGCGGTTGACTTCGGCCAGCGGAAAATCGTCGCCGAAATGGTCGCGCAGGGTCTGCTCGTTGTCGGGTCCGGGAATGCCGATCATCGCGTGACAGAGCTCGACGACGCCATCGCTGTAGCCGAGCGCATTCAGCGCCGCGATCGCAGCTTCGAGATAGACCTTCTCGGTGTCGAGCAGCGTGCCGTCCATGTCGAGCAGGACGGCTTCGACGTGCCAGCGCGTCACGAGCCCGGCTCCGGTTTGCCCGCCAGTCTCTTGAGGCAGTTGGCGCACAGGCAGTCCTTGAAATTGCTTTGTCCGGTCTTGGGCAGCGGCAGGCGCACGGCCTCGTCGAAGCACCAGCAGGAGCCGCCCGGATCGCAGCTGAACGCCGTGCCGCACGACTCGCAGATGAGTTGCCGCGCGGTCATGTCCGCTAAACGATTTGTCACCTTCGGAACCACGTCCGACCAGCCCCTTTTCATGTCCGGTTCATCTGCCGGGGCAAGTATAGTGCGTGACAATCTGCCGCGCCATCGCAGTCTGCGGTCGCGGCAACACAGCGTTTCGGGAGCTCCCGCGATGACGGGCTCGAGGATGTGGCATGGCGCGTGATGCTCGAGCGGCTCTTGTCGCATTGAATCGCTTCGGCTTCGGCGCGCGTGGCGGTGCCTCGGGCGATCTCGTCAATGCGGCGTCGGACCCGCGCGGCTTCGTCAAGGCCGAGCTCGGCCGTCCCGATGGAGCGCTGCTGGAGGCGCCGGGTCTGCAGCCGACGGCAGCACTCGTCGCTGCCGTCTTCGCCTATCAGGACGAGGTCAAGCGGGCCCGCGAGGCCGCGAAGTCGGAGGCTGCGCCGCAGGAGCAGTCCAGCCCCACGCGCGGTCTGTCCCCGAACGGCGCGGACAAAGCCATGGCCGCAACGCCCTCGGCGGCCCCAGCGGCCGGTGCCGACCCCGCACCCGCGATGCAGGGAGCGCCGGCAAAGCCCGCGCAAGCCCAGCAGCCGCCGAACGTCGTCCAGAAGACGTTCCGTGCCGAAGCGCTGGCGCGGCTGCAGCGTGCCGTGCTCGCCGATTGCGGCTTCACCGAGCGGCTGGTGGCGTTCTGGTCGAATCATTTCTGCATCTCCGCCGGCAAGGGCGAGTTGGCGCGGATGTGGGCCGGTGCGTTCGAGCGCGAGGCGATCCGGCCGCACGTGCTCGGGCGCTTCGTCGACATGCTGAAGGCGGTCGAGCAGCACCCGGCGATGCTGTTCTTTCTCGACAACCAGGAATCGCTCGGACCGGACTCGCGCGCCGGCCAGAACCGCAAGCGCGGCCTCAACGAGAATCTCGCGCGCGAGATCATGGAGCTGCACACGCTGGGTGTCGGCGGCGGCTACAGCCAGGAGGACGTGACCTCGCTGGCGCGCATCATCACCGGCTGGAGCTTCGCCGGCCGCAACACCCGCAACGCGGCGCCCGGCAGCTTCGTGTTCAATGCCAATGCGCATCAGCCGGGGTCGCAGACGTTGCTCGGCAAGGTCTATGCGGATGATGGCCTCGCCCAGGGCGAAGCTGCGCTCGCCGACATCGCACGGCATCCGTCGACCGCGAAGTTCATCGCCGCCAAGCTCGCACGTCATTTCATTGCCGACGATCCGCCGCCCGCGCTCGTCGCACGACTCGAAGCCGTGTTCAGGAGGAGCGATGGCGACCTCAAGGCGCTGACCTTGGCGCTGGTGGACTCCGACGATGCCTGGTCGGCGCCGCTCACCAAGATCCGCTCGGCCTATGAGTTCCTGGTCGCCGGCGGCCGGCTGCTGGCGCGCGTGCCGGAGGATCCCGGCTTCTATCTCACTTCCCTGAACACGCTGGGCCAGCCGTTGTGGACGCCCGCGGGACCAAACGGATTCGCTGATACCAATGCGGTGTGGGCCGCGCCGGAAGGCATGAAGCTGCGGCTGGACATCTCGTCGCAGCTCGGCGGCCGACTCGGCAACAATCTCGATCCGCGCGAGCTGCTCGAGCTCGTCGCCGGCGATGCTGCGTCGACCGAGACACGCCGCACGATCGAGCGCGCGGAGTCGCGCCAGCAGGCGCTGGCGCTGCTGTTGATGTCGCCGGAATTCCAGAGGAGATGACGATGGACCGGATCGCGACCTCGCTGTTGACCTCGCGACGCCACTTGCTGCTGGCAGGCGCGTCCTTCGCCGCGTGGGGCTATTTGCCGAAATTCGCCCGCGCCGCCGACCAGCGCGATCCGCGGCTGATCGTCGTAATCCTGCGCGGCGCGCTCGATGGCCTCGCCACCGTCGCGCCGGTCGGGGATCCCGACTACGCCGGACTGCATGGCGCGATCGCGCTGACGACGACGGGACCAACTCCGGCGCTGCCGCTCGACTCGTTCTTTGCGCTGCATCCGTCGATGCCGGAATTCGCGCGCATGTATCGTGACAAGCAGGCTGCCGTGGTTCACGCGGTCGCGACACCATATCGCGAGCGCTCGCATTTCGATGGCCAGGACGTGCTCGAAAGCGGCTTCGCCGGTCCCGGCCGCGTGCAATCGGGCTGGCTGAACCGCGCAGTCGAGGCGCTGCCGCGCGGCCCCCGCGTCACGGGCGCGCTCGCGGTCGGTCCGACGGCACCGCTGGTGCTGCGCGGCGCAGCGCCCACCGTCGGCTGGGCGCCGGTAACCTTGCCGCAGGCCGATGACGACACCGCGACGCGGCTGGTCGACCTCTATGCGCATCGCGATCCCGCATTGGCGGCTGCGCTGTCGCAAGGGCTGAAGCTCGAGAAGGTCGCGTTCGGTGACGACATGAAGCCCAAGCCGGGCGGCAACCAGATCGCGGCGATGCGCCAGGTCGCGCGCGGCGCGGCGAAGCTGATCGCGGCGGATGATGGTCCGCGCATCGCGGCGCTGGCCTTCGACGGCTGGGATACGCATGCCAATGAAGGCGGCGCAATCGGCCGGCTGGCGCAGCTCCTGTCGGGCCTCGACGGCGCGCTCGCCGAGTTCGAGAGCGGTCTTGGCCCGCGCTGGCGGGATACGGTCGTGGTGGTCGCAACCGAGTTCGGGCGCACGGCGAAGATCAACGGCACCCAGGGGACCGATCATGGCACCGGGACGATTGCGCTGCTCGCCGGCGGCGCGGTGAAGGGCGGGCGGGTGATCGCCGACTGGCCGACGCTGAAGATGGCGAGCCTCTACCAGGGACGCGATCTTGCGCCGACGACGGATCTGCGCGCGGTGTTCAAGGGCGTACTCGCCGATCATCTCGGCATCGGCGAGCACGCGCTCGGCGGCGCGGTGTTTCCGGACAGCGCGGCCGTGAAGCCGATCAAGGGGCTCGTGGCCTAGGGCTCGCTCGCGCCCTGTCCTGATCGGGGCTCTGAAGCATTCCACATCGCGGCATCAGCGGCCACCGCCGCTGGCGCATTGCACCGCGAAGTCTGCTACTCCTCGACCTGCGGCATTCACCCCTCAGGAGATCAGCATGTTCATCGCCATGAATCGTTTTCGCGTCGCCAAGGGCTCGGAGGCCGCCTTCGAGCAGGTCTGGCTGTCGCGCGACAGCCATCTCGACAAGGTACCGGGCTTCGTCGAGTTTCACTTGTTGAAGGGACCGGAAGCGGAGGACCATACGCTGTATGCCTCGCACACGATCTGGGCGTCGAAAGCTGCGTTCGAGGACTGGACCAGGTCCGAAGCCTTCCGCGCCGCGCACCACCGGGCCGGCGACACCAAGGTGCACTATCTCGGCCCGCCGCAGTTCGAGGGGTTCGAGGTCCGCCAAACGGTGGGCAGCAAGACGTAGGACAAGGACAGAGTCCACCATTCAGACGAGATCCGTCTCAGCGGCCCGTCTTGGCTGAGCACGGCCGAGCGGACGCTTGATTTGCGCTGAACGACACGGCGGCCGACAGGACCCGGACGGTCGCCGGTCGTGCGCCCTCGGAAGCTGCTCGCGCCGGGCCTCGCCGGGCAAGCCGTACCGCCGAACCTGCTGACATCAACAAGGACGACGCCCCAGTGAAGCTCCGGCTGAGTCGCGGAGATGCGACGGTGTGCCGACGCTGACCAGTCGTCGCCGTCGGCAGACGCGCATGCGACCTCAGGCGCTCTCGGGAACTGGAGCCTCACGAGGCTGTTATCGCGTGTCTGAAACAGGAAGCCGAATGTCCGGCAGGGCGGGCAGCGCCAGCCAGCGCCCTCGGTCGTTCTGTTCTAGCGAAGGCCCGGATGGTTGCTCGGATCGAGGACGAACCTTCCGGCATATGACCACCGGCGCCGGCGACATCGTCAGAAGCTTCCCTCCGTTGCAACGCGCCACCTTCGTCGACGTTGACAGCCTGACCGCATGAGCGACGCGCGCTGCCCTTCCTCGTTCGGAGAGAGATTCGATGATCATCAGACAGCCGCTCAAGGTCCGCACCCCGGAGGAAGTTCTCGGGCTGATCAGCGCGCTGGCCGTCGCCATTTTTGCGGTCATCATCATCGCGCTGCTGTATTTCGGTCGCGATATCCTGGTCCCCGTGGCCCTGGCCATCCTGCTCAGCTTCGTATTGGCGCCATTGGTCGCGCAACTGCAGCGGCTTCGTGCCCCGCGCGGACTGGCCGTCGTCAGCGTGGTCGTTCTCGCATTCGTCGTGATCTTTACACTGGGCAGCCTGCTCGCCACCCAGCTCACCCAGCTTGCCAGTGAGCTGCCGAACTATCAATCGACGATGAGCAACAAGATCCAGTCGTTCCGCGACACCAAAGCCGGCAGAGGGACGCTCGAGCGTGCATCGGACATGCTCAAGGATCTGGGCAAGGAACTCGACAAACCGAAAGAGCCGGAAGCGGCTCGGCTGCCGAGCGGACTGCGAACGAATTCCTCAGTCCCTGTGACCCCGATCCCGGTGGAGGTCCGGCAGCCCGATCCCGGAGCGCTGGACAGTCTTCGCACGCTGATTTCGCCGCTCATTCATCCGCTGGCGACGACCGGCATCATCATCATCTTCGTGATCTTCATATTGCTTCAACGCGAGGACCTGCGGAATCGGCTCATTCGCCTTGCGGGCTCATCCGACCTGCAGCGCACCACGGCGGCGCTCGATGATGCGGCTTACAGGCTCAGCCGGCTGTTCCTCACCCAGCTCGCCCTGAACGGCGGATTCGGCGTCGTGATCGGCGTCGGCTTGTGGTTCATCGGCATCCCCAGCGCCCTCCTTTGGGGGATCCTCGCCGCAGCGCTTCGGTTCGTGCCCTATATCGGCGCCGTCATCGCCGCGGCGTTTCCGCTTGCTCTGGCGGCAGCGGTCGACCCTGGCTGGTCGATGCTGATTTGGACCTTGGCCCTGTTTCTCGTGGTCGAGCCGTTGCTCGGCCACGTCATCGAACCGATGGTCTATGGGCGCAGCACGGGCCTGTCCCCCGTGGCGGTGGTCGTTTCAGCCGCGTTCTGGACCGCGCTGTGGGGCCCAATCGGGTTGGTGCTCGCGACGCCGCTGACGGTCTGCCTGGTCGTCATCGGACGACATGTGGAGCGCCTGGAGTTCCTCGACGTCATGTTCGGTGATCGTCCAGCGCTGTCTCCTCCCGAGATCTTCTACCAGCGCATGCTTGCGAACGATCCGACGGAAGCGGCCGAGAAGGCAGAGGAGTTCTTGAAGGAGCGCTCGTTGATTGCCTATTGCGACGAGGTCGCGGTGAAGGGACTGCAATTGGCCCAAGCCGACGCCGACCGAGGGGCGCTCGCCTATGATCGCCTTGCAACGATCCGTGACGCCGTCGCCGAGTTGACCGCCGATCTTTCCGATCAAAATGATGGTCCGCTGGCGAAACGCGAGACCACCAGCGATCCGGAAGCTGCATCGGCCGTCGACAGCTCGGCCAGCAGTGGGGCAATCGACACGATACCCATCCTCAGCAAGGACAATCTCGCCGAAGGATGGCGGAGCGAGCAGCCGGTCCTGTGCGTGGCCGGGCGAACCCCGATCGACGAAGCGGCGGCGGTGATTCTCGCGCAACTGTCGTCGGTGCACGGGTTGGGCGCGAAGGTCTCAGGAGCGGAGGCGCTCTCGACGGCGAACGTCATCAAGCTCGAGCCCGCAGGTGTTGCGATTGCCTGCCTGATCTATATCGGCAATTCCGGCGTTGCACATATGCGCTACTCCGTTCGTCGCTTGAAGCGACGACTCCCCAAGGCAAGAGTGATGTTGGTCTGCTGCGCGGCCGACGTCGATCAGGAGGCCGCGAAGGTGCTGCAGGAAGCCACCAAGGCCGATCTGGTCGCGGCGAGCATGGGTGAGGCTGTCAGAATGTGCGTCGAAGTCGCGCAGGCGAAGGCTTCTCAGCAGGTCCCATTGAAGCAGCAGAACACGACGACCAACGTAGCGTGAGACGCGCCACGTCCAACGACCAAGGCCAGACAAAAAAATGCGGCCCCGGTCAGAGACGGCGACTGACGGGGACCGCTGAAACGCGTGACCGGTGACGGGGGATGATCAGGCGCTCGATGGAGCGTAGGCCTGCCCCGTGACGGCGGCGTGACACCGCCCGTTCACAGCGCCTTGCGGTAGACGATGAAGCCCGAGCGCTCGGCGATCTTGTTGTAGAGCACCTGTGCCGTGGTGTTGGTCTCGTGCGTCTGCCAATAGACCCGCGGCGCACCGGCCTGACGCGCTTCGCGGTAGACCGCCTCGATCAGCGCCCGTCCGACGCCCTTGCCGCGGGCGGCCTCGCTCGTGAACAGGTCGTTGAGATAGCAGAGCGGCCCGATCGTGGTGGTGGCGCGATGAAACAGGTAGTGCGCCAAGCCGATCAACTCGCCACCGCTCTCGGCGACCAGGGCATGGACCGGCTCGTCGGCATCGAAGAAGCGCGACCATGTCATCGCGGTCACCTCGGCCGGCAGCGCCGTCGGCCCCGAACGGCCGTAGAAGGCATTGTAGCCGTCCCAGAGCGGCAGCCAGTGATCATGGTCGTCGCGCGCGATGGCGCGCACAGTGAGTGCTTCGTGCATGAAGGCTTCGCCGTCCGTTTGAATCTCGACGGACCTTCGATACGCGCAGCCGCGTTGGCGATCAATCCGGGACGGGCTGCACCGGTTCGGCGGCGGGCGGCCGTACCAGCTCGACCTAGACGGACCGATCTTCCTCGGTCAGCGGCGAGAGCGAGAGCTCGCCCCGCCGCTCGATCAGGATCAGCAGTGACGCCGCCAGCAGGATCGCGAGTGCCAGGGTCACGGCAACGATTACGACCGTTGATTTCATCGCCATTTTGTGCGCGAGACAATCATCGCCTGTTGTCGCGAAAACCGCGAAGGGTTGTCAAAATGGCTTCCTGTTAAGCGGGCATCGACAAGACGGCGCGGATCGACACCACCGCGATGGTGACGCTGACACCCAACGAGAGCGTGCTGGCCGCGATCGTTGCGACCACGGCGGTGGTCAGGCTGGGCGAAAGGGTGAGCGTTGCGTGGTCGTGAAAGCCGCTGACGGGCGTACGGAGCCCTCTACGGTGGTTCGACTCCTGCGGCGACGCATGGCCGCGGACCCAACTGAACCTCGGAACGGAAGCAAGACGCCACCCGGACATGAAGTCGAAATCCCTTACCCATACATCCGCGAGCGAATCACTCGCAGAGGTAAATTCTAAGGTCGCGCTGGGCAGGATTGCGGCGGCAAATCGGAAAAAAAGGCAGGAACATGGCGCTGGCGGTGTTTGTTCCCGCCGAAGCGTGTATTTTCCCCGCTGTTCTACGGACGGTCCGTAGTCTTACGGTGAATGCCTCACCCGTAGTCGGCGGCGATGCCGGCCGAATCGATCAGCGCCGGCTGCCAATCCATCGCGACGAAACCGGGTGTCTGTTCGACGCGGCGCAGCCAGTTGCGGATCTTCGGGAAGGTCGACAGGTCGAAGTCGCAGCGATCGGCGACGTGGGTGTAGCCGTAGAGCGCGATGTCGGCGACCGTCAGCTGCTTCGCGGCAAAGTAGTCGTTGCTCTTGAGATGATTCTCCATCACCTGGAGCGCGGCGTAGCCGCGCTCCATCCAGTCCTCGAGCGCATGTGTCTGCAGGTCGCGCCCGCCCTTGACCAGCAGCAGCCAGAAATAGGCGGCGCCGATGTTCGGCTCCAGCGCATGCTGCTCGAAGAACATCCACTGCAGCGCTTCGGCGCGCTCGATGCGCTGCTCCGGCACCAGCGGCGTGCCGCCGGCGACATACCAGAGGATCGCGTTCGATTCGGCGATGAAGCGGTCCTCGCCGACCTCCAGCAGCGGCACCTGGCCGCTGGGATTCTTGGCGAGAAAATCCGGCGTGCGGCTCTCGCCGCGCAGGATGTCGATCTCGATCGCCTGATAGGGCGCGTTCAGAAGCGCGAGCGCAAGGCGGACCTTGTAGCTGTTGCCTGACCGCTGCATCGAATAGAGCTTGTACATCCGGCCGATTTCGAGTTCGAGGAATCAAAGGTTGGACGCATCGCACATCCAGACGCCAGATCGTCCCGCAATGCGGCCAGACAATGATGCCGATGGGCGCAGGCTGCAAGAGCCGGCGGATGGAAAAAGTCGAAATGCGCTACTGCACTGCACTCTCGAATAACAACTTTCCAATAGATTCAAACAATCGAGATCACGCCTGCGCGATGCGCGCGTGTCCACCGATCTCGACGGCGCGATCGGTGAGTGCGCGGCGCAGGGTCAGCGCGAACAGGGCCATCAGAACGATGAGGCCCAGCGGTATCGTCGTCAGCCCGGCGACGCTGCGCGAGAGCAGCGGCACGATCCAGGCGGCCGCGAGCACGCTGAGCTCGTAGTCGCGAAAGCCGTTCGCGAGGCCGTGCCGGACGAAGAAGATGATCGCGACCGCGACGACGACGAGGTCGTAGTCGAGCACATAGGGCGTCGCCAGCAGGCTCGCGCTCGCCAGTGCCGAAGCCTTGAGATCGAACGCGGCCTCGCTCTGCCACAGCCATGCAAGTCCGGCCGCGAGCGACAGCGCCAGCAGGCTCTGCAGCGCATAGGCGGACCTGATATCGGCGCCCCAATGACGCGCGGCCGAGAACACCGACTGGATCTTCTCCCAGCCGGTGCCGCCTTGCTCGAGCACGACGCTCTGTGTGAAGGTCATCGACTGGAAGAAGGCGTGCCAGACGTCGCTGCCGAGCGCGGCGAAGCTGATCGCGACCAGCGCGGCCACCGTGGCGGCTGCCGCAGCAATCGTCGGCCAGCGCGTGCCTGCGAGCAGCGCCACGGGAATGAGCACGCCGAATTGCGGCTTGTAGGCGAGCAGGCCGATCAGGACGCCGGCCGCCCACGGCCGGCCGCGCTCCATCAGCAACAGCGCGCCGCCGAGCAGCGCCGCGGTGAAGAACGCGTTCTGGCCGTGACCGATGTTGACGAACACGGCGGGAAAGGCGGTCGCGACCAGCAGGGTCTCGGAACGCGGCAGGATTGCGCGCATGACCGCGAGGTATGCGAGCAGGCTCGACACGACCCAGAGCGCGAGCCCTCCGGCATAGGGCAGCAGGGCGGTGATGGCGGCGATCGCGAAGAAGAAGGGCGGGTAGTGCCAGCCGAAGAACGGCACGTCGCGGCCGTCGAACACGGCCTTTTCCGTCGCATGCTGCAGCGGCGGATTATAGGCATCGGCCGCCTTGCCCTGAAGGGTCAGCACGCCTGCCGCATAGACGTTGGAGAAGTCGGTGCCGATCGGCTTGCCGTTGCGGTCGACCAGGCCATCGGACAGCGCGATCCAGCCGGCGATTGCCGCGATCGTGACCGCGAGCAGAATCCAGCTGTAGGACTTGATCCGCGTGGCCGTCAGCCAGTCGCCGGATCGCAGGGCGTACCCGATAGTGGTCATTTCGGCCTGAGACTCTGGACAATCGTCGGTCCACGCTAGCGGGGCGGCTTTAACGTTCTCTAAAGTCTTGGGAGCCATGTGCCCAAGCTTCTTGCGATGCAGCGCTGGGGGCCCTACAAATGGGCGTTTCCCTGACATGACTGGTCGTGGCCCCGAGGGGGTGATCCACGACGCCTGCATAGGAGCTGATGATGTCCTTTCTCGCCGCTGCGCTCGACCGTGTGAAGCCGTCCGCGACCATCGCGGTCACGGATAAAGCGCGCGTCCTCAAAGCGGCGGGCCGCAATGTCATCGGCCTCGGCGCTGGCGAGCCTGATTTCGACACGCCCGACAACATCAAGCAGGCCGCGATCAAGGCGATCCAGGACGGCAAGACCAAGTACACCGCGGTCGACGGCATCCCCGAGCTGAAGGAAGCCATCATCGGCAAGTTCCAGCGCGAGAACGGCCTCACCTATAAGCCGAACCAGGTGATCGTCGGTGTCGGCGGCAAGCAGGTGCTGTACAATGCGCTGATGGCGACCATCAATCCCGGCGACCAGGTGATCATCCCGGCGCCGTACTGGGTCAGCTATCCCGAGATGGTCGCGCTCGCCGGCGGCGAGCCGGTGCCGGTGGTCTGCACCGCCGCCCACGGCTTCAAGCTGCAGCCGGAGGCGCTGGAGAAGGCGATCACGCCGAAGACCAAGTGGCTGATCCTGTGCTCGCCGTCGAACCCGACCGGCGCGGCCTACACCAAGGCCGAGCTGAAGGCGCTCACCGAGGTGCTGGTCAAGCATCCGCATGTCTGGATCATGACCGACGACATGTACGAGCACCTCGTCTATGACGACTTCGTGTTCACCACGCCGGCGCAGGTCGAGCCCTCGCTGTTCGACCGCACGCTGACCGTGAACGGCGTCTCCAAGGCCTATTGCATGACCGGCTGGCGCATCGGCTATGCCGGCGGTCCGGCGCACCTGATCAAGGCGATGGCGACGATCCAGTCGCAGTCGACCTCGAACCCGTGCTCGATCGCGCAATGGGCGGCGGTGGAGGCCCTGAACGGTCCGCAGGACTTCATCCCGGCCAACAACAAGGTGTTCAAGGAGCGCCGCGACCTCGTGGTGTCGATGCTGAACCAGGCGAATGGCATCGAATGCCCGCGGCCGGAAGGCGCGTTCTACGTCTATCCGTCCTGCGCCGGGACGATCGGCAAGACCGCGCCGTCGGGCAAGGTGATCGACAATGACGAGGCCTTCGTCACCGAGCTGCTGGAGACGGAGGGCGTCGCCGTGGTGCAGGGCTCGGCCTTCGGCCTCGGCCCGGCCTTCCGCATCTCCTACGCGACCAAGACCTCCGACCTCGAGGACGCCTGCAAGCGAATCCAGCGCTTCTGCGGCAATCTGAGGTAATCGGGCAACATCCTTCTCGAAACACCAGAAGCCAATTTCCAGGCCGAAAGGCGCCATGTTTTGAACATGGCGCCTTTCTTTTGTCGGCCGACAAGTCTGGTGGCGTAGGGTTGGAGTTCGATGCGGCTGCTTCTGCTGTCGATCGCGTTGATGGTGATGATCGTGCCGCTCGCGCAGGCCCATCAGGGGCGGCCGATGCGCGCCGGCGTGCTCGAATGCGAGGGACGAAAGACCTCCGGCAGGCTCGTGATGTCCCAGTCCCGCCTGCGCTGCGTGTTTCGCAGTCAGGGCCGCCAGCCGGAGCGCTATGTCGCCAAGGTCCGGCGTTACGGCCTCGATCTCGGCCTGACGGATGTGACCAGGATGGCGTGGGCGGTCAGCGCACCGGTCAACGATTTCGGCCGCAGCGAGCTGCGCGGGCGCTATGGCGGATTGTCCGCCAACGCGGCCGCTCTGGTCGGCTTCGGCGGCAGCTTCCTGGTGCGCGACACCGATCGCGCCGCGGCGCTGCAGCCGATCAGCCTGCAGGGGCAGACCGGCTTGAACCTCGCTGCCGGAATCACCGAGGTCGAGCTGGTGCCGCTGCTGCCGATCCACCCGAGCCCGAGCCGTTCATCGTCCTACTTCTCGCGCTTCTATCGCTGAGACCCTCGATCGGAGAGACTCGGACACGTCCAGGCGAACGCGTCGCAGTCGCTGCCTGCGTCGGCGCGCCGGCTCGTGCCGACGGCGCGGCGAATCTGGTGCGACTGTAAGGCTTGTGGCATAGATGTGGCGCCCTGTGATCGTGCGTCCGATCGACGGGTCTGCATCACACGTTCATTTCAGCCGGAGTTCTATTCATGCGCTCGACCATCCTCGCCGGGCTCGCCGCTGCGATCGTCCTCTGCACCGGCGCTGCCCAGGCGCAAGATCGCGTGCGGGTCGGTGTCCTCGAATGCCGCGGCGGCGCCAGTGTCGGCTTCATCGTCGGCTCGGTGACCCATCTCGGCTGCGTGCTGCGCGCCGACGGCCTGCCCGAGGACCGCTACGTCGCGACCATCCGCAAGGTCGGCCTCGATCTCGGCATCACCCAGGAATCGCTGCTGGCCTGGGTGGTCTATGCACCGGTCGCGCGGCTCGGGCCGGGCGATCTCTCCGGCGACTATGCCGGCGCCCAGGGCTCGGCCGCGGTCGGTGTCGGTGTCGGCGGCAACGTGCTGGTCGGCGGCTCCGCCAACTCGATCGCGCTGCAGCCGCTCAGCGTCCAGGGCCAGGTCGGCCTCAGCGTCTCGGCGGGGCTGCAAAGCCTCGAATTGCGCCCGGGGCGGTGATCTTCCCTTTGCCTTGAACAGCGCTCTTCCCGCCATCGTGCGGGAAGACGGCGCGATCCCCCGCACTGCAGCAACGTTTTTCGCAGGCCGCCTGCTTGCCAAAGCGGCAGCCGAGGCAGAGCATTCGGCTTTGCCGACCCAATCAAGGGCCGAGCTCCACAACGAGGAGGCGGCGAATGGGACAAGACCTGAGAAGTCCCCGAGGTCCACGGTGCATCGCGCTGGTGGGCCCTTTCCAAAGCGGTAAAACCACTCTCTTGGAGGCGATCCTGGCGCGGACCGGCGCGATCCCGCGCGCGGGCAGCGTCGACGCCGGCACCTCCGTCGGCGATGCCAGCCCGGAGGCGCGTCAGCACAAGATGAGCGTCGCCATGACGGCGGCGACCACGACCTTCATGGGCGACAGCTACACCTTCCTCGACTGTCCTGGCTCGATCGAGTTCATCCACGACATGCGCGCCGCGCTGCCGGCGGTCGATGCCGCCATCGTGGTCTGCGAGGCCGACGAGAAGAAGCTGCCGCAATTGCAGATCATCCTGCGCGAGCTCGAGGAGCTGCGCATTCCGCGCTTCCTGTTTCTCAACAAGATCGACCGCGCCAATGCGCGGATCAGGGAGACGCTTGCCACATTGCAGCCGGCCTCGCGCGTGCCCCTGGTGCTGCGCCAGATCCCGATCTGGAACGGCGAATTGATCGAAGGGTTCGTCGACCTCGCGCTGGAGCGCGCCTTCATCTATCGCGAGCATAAGGCCTCCGAGGTGATCGCGCTCGAAGGCGGCGATCTCGACCGCGAGAAGGAGGCGCGCTTCTCGATGCTGGAGAAGCTCGCCGATCACGACGATTCGCTGATGGAGCAGCTGCTGGAGGACATCCCGCCGCCGCGCGACGCCGTGTTCGACGATCTGGCGCGCGAATTGCGCGAGGGATTGATCTGCCCGGTGCTGCTCGGATCGGCGTTGCGCGAGAACGGCGTGCTGCGGCTGATGAAGGCGCTGCGCCACGAGGCGCCCGGAATCGCCGAGACCGCGCAGCGGCTCGGCGTGAAGGACACCAAGGAGGCGCTCGGTTATGTCTTCAAGACGCTGCATCTGCAGCATGGCGGCAAGCTGTCATTGACGAGGGTGCTGTCCGGCCATCTCGACGACGGCGCGACGCTGCATGCCGCCTCGGGCGAGGCGGCGCGCGTGTCCGGCATCCTGGCTGCCACCGGCGCCTATGACAGCAAGCGCGCGGGCGCCCAGGCCGGGGACACGGTGGCGCTCGGCAAGCTCGATGCGGTCAAGACCGGCGATACGGTTGCGACCGGCAAGACGGCACCACCGCCGCTGGCAAAGGTGGAGGCGTGCCCGCCGGTGCTGGCGCTCTCGATCGCCGCCGTCGACCGCAAGGATGACGTCAAGCTCGGCCAGGCCTTGCAGCGGCTCCACGAGGAGGATCCGTCGCTGACCATGGTGCAGAACCCGCGCACCCACGACACGGTGCTGTGGGGGCAGGGCGAGATGCATCTGCGCGTCGCGCTGGAGCGGCTGCGCGACCGCTTCGGCGTCAACGTCAAATCGCACCAGCCCGCGATCGGCTATCAGGAGACCATCCGCAAGCCGATCACGCAGCGCGGCCGCCACAAGAAGCAGTCCGGCGGGCACGGCCAGTTCGGCGACGTGGTGCTCGACATCAGGCCGCTGCCGCGCGGCGAAGGCTTCCGCTTTGCCGAGAAGGTGGTCGGCGGCGCGGTGCCGCGCAACTACATCCCGGCGGTGGAGGAGGGCGTCGTCGACGCAATGGCCCGCGGCCCCCTGGGCTTTCCGGTGATCGACGTCGAGGTGACGCTCACCGACGGCTCCTATCACAGCGTGGATTCGTCCGACCTCGCGTTCCGCACCGCGGCGCGGGTCGGCGTCGGCGAGGGGCTGCCGCAATGCCAGCCGGTGCTGCTGGAGCCGATTCACACCGTCGAGATCGTCTGCCCGACGGAGGCGACCGCCAGGATCAATGCGATCCTCTCGGCGCGGCGCGGCCAGATCCTGTCCTTCGATACCCGTGACGGCTGGCCGGGCTGGGACTGCGTCCGGGCGATGATGCCGGAGGCGGAGATCGGCGAGTTGATCGTCGAATTGCGTTCGGCGACGGCCGGCGCCGGCAGCTTCACCCGCCAATTCGACCACATGGCCGAGGTGACCGGCCGCGCCGCCGACCACATCATCGCCTCCCATCGCGACGCCGCCTGAGCTGAACGCTCCGCGCCGAGCAGCGCCGGCCCGTCATCCTCTCTCGGGATGGCGGGCCGGATCGCGTCGGGACCTTTGCTCGGGCGCGCAGGGAACAAACGGCGAGGGCCGGGTTCCAGCTTGCGTCCGGGATCAGTTTGTGATGTATTTTACATCATTGTCTTTGTCTCAGACATCATTTATGGTGTCTGCCACGTGAGGCCAGCGTGATCACGTCGTTCCAGATGCGGGCAGCGCGAGCGCTGCTCGGGATAGATCAGAGAACCTTGGCCGAGCTGGCCGGCGTGTCGCTGCCGACGATCCAGCGGATGGAAGCCTCCACGGGCAACGTCCGCGGCGTGGTGGACTCGCTGACCAAGGTCGTCGATGCGCTCAATCGCGCGGGCGTGGATCTGATCGGTGAGCATTCCCGCAGCGAGAACGGCGGGCGTGGTGTTCGCCTGAAGGACCCGGGGCCGCCCCGCCGCATGGGCCGTCAAACTGACATCGCGCGCGATGACGCAAGCTAGGCTCATCGCGCGGGCACGGGGCCCCTGGGCGCTTCGTGTGGGACGCATCGTCGGCTGCGCCGCGGCCCGATGAGGCGACGGGAGCGTGATGGGCATGAGCATCGCAAACGAACACCGTTCGCACGGGCGGGTCGGACATCATGAGCCGACCTTCGCCGAGCTTTATTCCCCCAAACTCCTGACGGTCTTGCGCGAGGGCTACGGCCTCAGCGACTTTCGCGCCGACGCGCTGGCGGGCCTGACGGTGGCGATCGTGGCGCTGCCGCTGTCGATGGCGATCGCGATCGCCTCCGGTGTCTCGCCGGGGCGTGGTCTCTACACCGCCGTGATCGGCGGCTTCCTGGTCTCGCTGCTCGGCGGCAGCCGCTTTCAGATCGGCGGTCCCGCGGGTGCCTTCATCGTGCTGGTCGCTGCGACGGTCGATCGCCAGGGTCTCGATGGCCTGCTGATCGCGACGATGATGTCCGGCGTGATGCTGGTGATCGCCGGATATCTGCGGCTCGGCACCTACATCAAGTTCATTCCCTATCCGGTCACAGTCGGCTTCACCGCGGGCATCGCCGTCATCATCTTTGCCAGCCAGCTGAAGGATCTGTTCGGTATCACGCTTGCGGGCAAGGAGCCGGGCGAGCTGCTTCCGAAGCTCACGGCGCTCGCGCATGGCGCGCCGACCGCGAGCATGTCTGCGGTCGTGACGGCCGCGCTGTCGATCGCGATCATCATCGGCCTCAAGCATCTGCGGCCGACCTGGCCCGGCATCCTGATCGCGGTGGTGGTCGCGGCCATCATCACCTTCGCGCTGCAGCTTCCGGTCGAGACCATTGGGACGAAATTCGGCGGTATCCCGCGCGAGCTGCCGGCGCCGGCGTTGCCGGCGTTTTCGCTCGCCAAGATCCAGGCGGTGTTTCCCGATGCGATCGCCTTCGCACTGCTCGGAGCCATCGAATCGCTGCTGTCGGCCGTCGTCGCCGACGGCATGACCGGCCGTCGCCATCGCTCCAACTGCGAGCTGGTGGCGCAGGGCTTTGCCAATGTCGGCTCGGCCTTGTTCGGCGGCATCTGCGTCACCGGCACCATCGCGCGCACCGCCACCAATGTTCGCGCCGGCGCCCGCGGACCGGTGTCGGGCATGCTGCATTCGCTGTTTCTTTTGGTGTTCATGCTGATCGCGGCGCCGCTGGCGAGCTACATCCCGCTGTCGGCGCTCGCCGCGGTGCTCGTCGTTGTCGCCTGGAACATGGCCGAGAAGCACGAGTTCGCCACCCTGATCCGATCGTCCTGGGGCGATGCCACGGTGCTGCTCGCAACCTTCGGGCTGACGGTCTTCCGCGATCTCACCGAGGGCATCCTGGTCGGCTTCGCGCTCGGCGCCGTGCTGTTCATCAACCGGATGGCGCAGATGACCGGCGTCGAGGACGGGTCGCCTCTGGTCGCAAAGGACCGCGCCGACTTCGAGGATGAGGCGCGGGTGCCGTACAATCCGAAGCTCAGCGCCGACAAGGACGTGCTGGTCTATCGCATCACCGGTGCGTTCTTCTTCGGCGCCGCCTCGACCGTCGGCACCGTGCTCGACTCGATCGCCGACCGCCGCAAGGCCTTCGTGGTCGATTTCGCAGCGGTGCCGTTCCTGGATTCGACGGCCGCCAACGCCATGAGCCGCGTTGCCGCCAAAGCCAAGCGCCAGGGCATCCGCCTGTTCATCACCGGGGCGTCGCCGACCGTGCGTCGGGCGCTGCTGACCCATGGCGTGCGGCCGCCGCTGGTGCGCTACCGCGAGACCATCGAGCGCGCGGTGGCCGACATCAAGGGCAAGGAGACGGCACCGGCGGACGTCGCCGATGGGCTCGCCGCGAGCTGACACGCGACCTCAACGCCGCGTCGCCGTTTGGGCCATGGCGCCTGGGGGCGACTGCCGAGCCCCAGCATTGACTCCAGCCGGAGCTTGTCCGATGTCACGGCCATGACCCTTGCCGCCAAACCCCGCGCTGCGTGCCTGATCGGCTGGCCTGCCGCGCATTCGCGCTCGCCCTTGATCCATCATCATTGGCTGCACGAGCTCGGCATTGCCGGCGGCTACACCATCGAGGCGGTGCCGCCGGAAGAGCTGGCGGACTTCGTCATGCATCTCGACCGTCGCGGCTTCGTCGGCGCCAACGTCACGATCCCGCACAAGGAGCGCGTGCTGGAGCTGAGCGAGCCGGACGCGCGTGCCCGCGCCGTCGGCGCGGCCAACACGCTCTGGTACGAGGACCGCATCCTGCGGGCCACCAACACCGACGTCGAAGGCTTCATCGGCAATCTGGACGCCGCTGCCCCAGGCTGGGACCGCACCGACGAGGCGCTGGTGCTCGGCTCCGGCGGCTCGGCGCGGGCCGTCGTGTTCGGCCTGCTCGAGCGCGGCATCGGCCGCGTCCACATCATCAACCGCACCGCGGCGCGCGCACAAGCCCTGGCTGATCAGTTCGGCAGCCATGTCGTTGCCGAAGGCTGGGACCGCGTCGGCGCGCTGCTGCCGCGCGCGGGCCTGTTCGTGAACACCACCTCGCTCGGCATGCACGGTCAGCCGCCGCTCGAGCTCGACGTCGAGCTGTTGCCGCAGCAGGCCGTCGTCGCCGACATCGTCTACGTGCCGCTGGAGACGCAGTTGCTCGCGGCGGCGCGGGCGAGGGGGCTGCGCACTGCCGATGGACTCGGCATGCTGCTGCACCAGGCCGTGCGTGGCTTCGAATTGTGGTTCGGCCGCCGTCCGCAGGTCACGCCCGAGTTGCGCGCGCTGGTCGAGGCCGATCTCACAAGGGCTTGAGCGCGGAATAAGCGCAGATGGTCGGCGTCTCATTGATCGAGCGTCCGCGTAGCCCCGCATTGGACGCGGATGATCTTCTCTCGCCCTCGGAGCCATGCATGTCCGCTCGTCTCATCCTGATCCGTTCCGTCGCTTCACTCGCCATGGTTGCGGCTGCATCCGCGCTCGCCATCGCCCAGCAGGCGCCGGTGCCGACGCGCGTGCGCGGCGCCATCGAAAGCGTCGACGCCAATACGATGACGGTGAAAGCCCGCAGCGGCGAGATCTTCAAGCTGCGCATGGCCGGCGATCTGCGCGTCTCGGGTGTCGTCAAGGCGCAGCTCTCCGACATCAAGCTGGGCTCGTTCATCGGCGCCACCACGGTGCCCGGCCCGGACGGCGCGCCGAAGGCGGTCGAGATCCACATTTTTCCCGAGGACATGCGCGGAACGGGTGAAGGCTCGCGGTCGTGGGACCTGAAGCCGAACTCGAGCATGACCAACGCCACCGTATCCGAAAGCTCGGTCTCGACCGACGGTCACTCGCTGCTCGTCAAGTACAAGGGGGGCGAAAAGCGCGTCGACATTACGCCGGACACGCCGATCGTCACCTTCGTGCCCGGCGACGAGTCCGAGCTGAAAGCCGGCGCCAAGGTGATCGCCACCGTCAAGCAATTGCCTGACGGTTCGCTCGAGACCAGCCGCGTCAGCGTCGGCCGCGATGGGCTGACGCCGCCGATGTGACCTGCCTTTCTCTGTGTGCTCAACTGCGTCTCCGTTGCCGGTGTCGTCCCTGCGAACGCAGGGACCCATACCCCCAGGGAGGAGTTTAGGGCGCAGTGGCAATTGGGCTTTTGCCCAACACGACGGCCGCGGAGTATGGGTCCCGGATCAGCGCCGCGCCGCGCTGACGCGCGTCACGGCTTGTCCGGGACGACAGCTTTTGCATGGTGGAAGTCGGGGGCGCGTAAGCTGATTAGTCCGAGCACCTTGCTCGCCGATTCTCGAGCTAATCCGCCAGCACCTTCCGGTCGATCTCGGCCACCGTGTTGACGCCGCACAGGCCCATCGTCGTCAAGAGCTCGTTGCGGATGATGTCGATGGCCTTGGCGACTCCGGCCTGGCCGCCGGCGCCGAGGCCGTAGGCATAGGCGCGGCCGAGCATGCAGGATTTGGCACCGAGCGCGAGCGCACGCATCACGTCCTGGCCGGAGCGGATGCCGCCATCGAACATGATCTCGATCTTGTCGCCGACCGCTTCCGCGATGCCGGGCAGGACGTGGATCGAGGACGGCGCGCCGTCGAGCTGGCGGCCGCCATGGTTGGAGACGACCATCGCCTGCGCGCCGGTCTCGACCGCGAGCTTGGCGTCCTCGATGTCGTGGATGCCTTTGATGATCAGCTTGCCCGGCCAGATCGAGCGGATCCAGTCGACGTCCTTCCAGTTCAGCGAGGTGTCGAACTGCGCGGCGGTCCAGGCCGAGAGCTTGGTGAGATCCTCGGTGTTCTTCACGTGGCCGGCGATGTTGCCGAAGGTGCGGCGCTTGCCCTGCAGCACGCCCTGCACCCAGGCCGGCCTGATCGCGAAGTCGAACAGCTTCGACAGCGTCCATTCCGGCGGCACGCTCATGCCGTTCTTGATGTCCTGGTGGCGCTGGCCGATCACCTGCAGGTCGACGGTCAGGCATAGTGCGCTGCACTTCGCAGCGATCGCGCGCTCGACCAGGGCCTTGATGAAGCCGCGGTCCTTCATGACGTAGAGCTGGAACCAGAACGGCTTCTCGACGCTGCCCGCGATGTCCTCGATCGAGCAGATCGACATCGTGCTCTGCGTGAACGGGATGCCGGCGGCCTGCGCCGCGCGGCAGGCGTGAATCTCGCCGTCGCCGTGCTGCATGCCCAGGAGGCCGACCGGCGCCAGGATCAGCGGCATCGACGAGGGCTCGCCGAGGATCGTCGTCGACAGATCGCGCTTGGAGACGTCGACCAGGATGCGCTGGCGGAACTTGATCTTCTGCAGATCCTCGCGATTGGCGCGCAGCGTCTCCTCGGCATAGGAGCCACGATCGGCGTAGTCGAAGAAGGCTTTGGGCACGCGGCGCTTGTGCAGCAGGCGCAGGTCTTCAATGCAGGTGACGTGTTTCATCGCGGTCTTCGGCTCCCCACCGGCGTCTCGTTTCTTAGGGCTGGGGCAGTCATCTAGCATCTTTGCGGCGGCTGCCAAATCCAACTTGGGAACCGCCACGGCGTCTGGGCAAAGCAGGGCGAACTGCGAGCGTCCCGCAACAACATGACCCAGGGCTGCCGGAGCGAGCACCTTCCTGCTGCGGCGGGGCTCCGACGGGTGAGCCCTCCAGAGCCGTCAGGTCGAATGAAAAATTAGTCTTAACAACGGCTTACAGAGGTCATGGCGGTTTCGTGGTAATGATTCATCACATTTTTTGAAGCCATCTTAGCCTTAAGGCGACTATAACCCGCGGGCTGACCGGCAGGGCGGGTCCTGTGATTCGCGCTCGCCGGTAACGAAATCCAGAAGCCGTTGCTGGGGGTCATATGAGCCGTAACTATTTCGGGACCGATGGGATTCGTGGCCGCGCCAACGGCCTGATCACGCCGGAACTCGCGCTCAAGGTCGGGCAGGCCGCAGGTCTTCTGTTCCAGCGCGGCGAGCATCGCCACCGGGTGGTGATCGGCAAGGATACACGCCTTTCCGGGTACATGATCGAATACGCCATGGTGGCCGGCTTCACCTCGGTCGGCATGGACGTGCTGCTGGTCGGCCCGATGCCGACGCCCGCGGTCGCCATGCTCACCAAGTCGATGCGCGCCGATCTCGGCGTCATGATCTCGGCCTCACACAATCTGTTCGAGGACAACGGCATCAAGCTGTTCGGGCCGCAGGGTTTCAAGCTGTCCGACGATGTCGAGAGGCAGATCGAGCAACTGCTCGATGAATCGCTCGACAAGAAGCTGGCGCAGAGCGCGAGCCTCGGCCGGGCCCGCCGCATCGACGGCGTGCACGATCGCTACATCGAATTCGCCAAGCGCACCCTGCCGCGCGATCTCTCGCTCGACGGTCTTCGCGTCGTGGTCGATTGCGCCAACGGCGCGGCCTACAAGGTCGTGCCCGAGGCGCTGTGGGAGCTCGGCGCCGACGTGATCTCGATCGGCGTGGAGCCGGACGGCTTCAACATCAACAAGGAATGCGGCTCGACCTCGCCGGAGGCACTGTGCCGGAAGGTACGGGAAATGCGCGCCGACATCGGCATCGCGCTCGACGGCGACGCGGATCGCGTGATCCTGGTCGACGAGCGCGGCCACATCGTCGATGGCGATCAGCTGCTCGCGGTCATCGCGCAGAGCTGGAAGGAAGACGGCCGCTTGGCGCGCGCCGGTATCGTCGCGACGGTGATGTCCAATCTCGGCCTCGAGCGCTTCCTGCAGGGGCAGGGGCTCGAGCTGGTGCGTACGCCGGTCGGCGACCGCTATGTGCTCGAGCGCATGCTGGCCGACGGCTACAATCTCGGCGGTGAGCAGTCGGGCCATATCATTCTCTCGGATTACGCGACGACGGGCGACGGCTTCGTCGCGGCGCTGCAGGTGCTGGCGACGGTGCAGAGGCTGCGCCGTCCGGTCTCCGAGGTCTGCCATCGCTTCGACCCGCTGCCGCAGATTCTCAAGAACGTCCGCTATCGCAGCGGCAAGCCGCTCGACGCGGACGAGGTGAAGTCGGCGATCGACACCGGACAGAAGCGCCTCAACGGCCATGGCCGACTGCTCGTACGCTCCTCCGGAACCGAGCCGGTGATCCGCGTGATGGGCGAGGGTGACGACCGCGATCTGGTCGAAGAGGTCGTCGACGAGATCGTCGCTGCCGTCGGCAACGCTGCGGCTGCTGCTTGATCGCGGACGGGAATATATCAATCTCTGCGGCCTGCCATCGACGTCGGATGGCAGGCCTTTTTGTTGGTCCCTTCTCTGCTCGCAAGCTGATGGGAGCGGATGTGCCTGAGCGAGCAGGGCGCGTCGGACTGCCGGACGCGATCGACTGCGCGCCAGCGCCTTGGCTGCGACCGATTGAGATGGGACTCAACTAATTAGTTGTTCTTCATCCTGCGGTCAAAATTGTCGCTAACGAATTGTTAGGAGGGGTTGCTTGGCCGTTAACGACTCCGCGCGCTCATGAAAAATCAACCTTAATTATTAGGGTTAAGCGCTGCTTAAGCATTTGGCGTGATAGTGTGGCATCAGCGTGATGTGGAAGCAATTCTCCGATTGCTTCACCGGCCAAAGGGACGAAAAAATGCGTAGCGTTAAGTTTCTGATCGCCGCCGGAGCGGCCACTCTGTTTTCCACTTCGGTCTTCGCTGCCGACATGCCCATCATGCCCCCTCCGGTCTACGCGCCGCCGCCGGCGGCCGATTTCGGTGGCTGGTATCTGCGCGGCGACATCGGTTTCAGCAATCAGAAGGTCAAGGACGTCCATTACTCGCGCGAATCCGCCTACACGCCGATGACGTCCTTCAACCAGACCTCGGCGTTCGATACCGCGGGCATCTACGGCGTTGGCGTCGGCTATCGCTTCAACAGCTGGTTCCGCGCCGACGTCACCGGCCAGTATCGCGGCAATGCGAACTTCAAGGCCACCGACCGCTTCAATGCAACGGCGGGCGGCGTGCCCTACAGCGGCATCGACAATTACAGCGGCAGCAAGTCCGAATGGCTGGTGCTCGCCAACGCCTATGTCGATCTCGGCACCTGGTGGTGCGTGACGCCGTTCATCGGCGCGGGTGTCGGTGGTGCGCGGGTGACGATTTCGAATTTCACCGACACGGGCATCAACAACCTGCCGTTCACGACCACGAGCTTCGCGACGGCGCCGACCTCCTCGAAATGGAATTTCGCATGGGCGGCCCATGCCGGTCTGGCTTACAACGTCAATCCGAACCTGGTGCTGGAGCTGGCCTACAGCTACGTCGATCTCGGTCACGGGCAGACCGGTGTACTATCCGACTACGTCGGCAACACCACTGGCAACGTCTTCAAGTTCAAGGACATCACCTCGCACGACCTGAAGCTCGGCGTGCGCTGGAATTTCGACAATCCTCCGCCGCCGCCGATGCCGGCGCTGATCCGCAAGGGCTGAATCGAGCGCTCGCCCTCACTGCAAATCGAACGAACGGCGCGGGCCTCCCGCGCCGTTTCGCGTTTCTGATCGGGCGAAGCGCGCGCTCTCGCTGAAAGAATTTCCGTGCAGAGCGCTGCGACAACGAATGATTAAGGTTAACGCGCGATGATCGGAACAGAGAGTCAAGTGCTGATTGGAGCGTTGCGATGCGTAGCCTGGTGGTGGCGGTTTCGGTGTGCGGCATGGTCTCCGCGGCCCAGGCCGCGGACTTGTCCGACCTTCCGATCCTGCGCGGCGGCCTGACCGAGGGCCTGAACAATTCGCGGGTCATCTGGGACGGTTACTATGTGGGCGTCCAGGGCGGCTACGGCTCGTCCGATGAGAATTTCAACGGCTCGACCAAGAACATGACGGCGGCGGTGTTGGCCAACACGCTGATCGAGAGCCAGATGCAGGTATCGTCCTGGAACCCGAATCTCGGCAAGCAATCCTCGCGCGCATCGGGCTTCGGCGCCTTCGTCGGCTACAACAGTCAGTGGGACGACGTCGTGCTCGGCGTCGAGGCGAGCTATCTGCACGGCAAATACGGCGGCATGGCCTCTTCGAGCCGCACGCTCGTCAGCACGGCTGCACTGACCGACGGCAACTTCCACGCCGTGACGTCGACGCAGTCCTCGCAGATCTCGATCACCGACATGGCGACGATCCGCGGTCGTGCCGGCTATGCGATGGGTTGCTTCCTGCCCTACGCATTTTTCGGCCTTGCACTCGGCAACGCAGATATCGGCCAGTCCGTGACGGTTCAGGACCGGGTCAGCACGACATTTCTCGGCACCTACACGCCGCTTGCGCCGCTCAGCGCCAACAACCTTCAGCACAATCACCTGATCTACGGCTACAGCGCCGGTCTCGGCGTCGACGTCAATCTGGTCGGGGGCCTGTTTGCGCGGGCCGAATACGAATACGTCCGCTTCACCTCGACGGTCGACACCAGCATCAATACGGTGCGCGCGGGCCTCGGCTACAAGTTCTGAGCTGATTGCAAGCCTGTCCTGTATGCCGATGTCCGTCAGCATCCGTCCTGCGCAGCGCGACGACGTCGCTGCCATTGTCGCCATGCTCGCCGACGATCATCTCGGCCGGGCGCGCGAGCGCCTCGAGCAGCCGTTGCCGCAGTCCTACTACGACGCGTTCGAGACGATCGCGCGGGATGGGAACATCACCCTGATCGTTGCCGAGGAGGCGGGCCGGGTGGTCGGCTGCCTGCAACTCTGCATCCTGCCCGGGCTCAGCTCGCAAGGTGCGTCGCGCGCGCTGGTCGAGGATGTTCGGGTCGCCACCGACCGCCGCAGCCGCGGCATCGGCGAGCAGCTGCTGCAATGGGCGATCGCCGAGGCGCGCAAGCAGCGCTGCAATCTGGTCGAGCTGATGACGCATCAAAGCCGCACCGACGCGCAACGCTTCTACGGGCGGCTCGGCTTCGCCAAGAGCCATGTCGGCATGGTGATGCGGTTCTGATCAGCGCGGCAGGCGGTAGGCCGCGACGGCGTTCGGGCCGAACGCCTTGTCGCGGATGTCCGAGCCGAGCTGTGTCAGGCAGCGCTCGAGCGCCTGCTTGATTTCACGGTAGCTGCCGGCGAGCAGGCAGACCGGCCAGTCCGAGCCGAAGATCAGCCTGTCGGCGCCGAAGCAGCGCGCCACATGTGTCACGTAGGGCTGCAGCCGCTCCGCGTCCCAGTCGGTCCAGACGGCTTCCGTGGCGAGCCCCGACACCTTGCACCAGACATTGCCGCAAGCCGCGAGCTCGGCGATGCGATCGGCCCAGTCCTGATCGAAGCCGGTTGCGATCGGCGGCTTGGCGGCGTGGTCCAGCACGAAGCGCGCTCTTGGAAAGGCGCGCACCGTCGCAATCGCCGCTGGTAGCTCTCGCGTGCGCACCAGCAGATCGTACGTCAAGTCGTGCGCGAACACGCTGTCGAGGCCGCGCCTGACGTCGCCGCGAAAGATCCACGCCGGATCGGCCTCGTCATGGACCTGGTGGCGGATGCCGACCAGCCTGTCGCCGCCGGGCAGGCCGCGCAGCCGGTCGATCGTCGACCCTACCGACGGATCGGTCAGGTCGACCCAGCCGACGACCCCGCCGACGAATGGCGTCGCATGGGCGATGCGCAGGAACTCCTCGGTCTCGTCGAGCGACGAGCGGGTCTGCACCAGGATGCTGGCGTCGAGAGCGTTCTCGGCCAGCAGCGGGGCAAGGTCGGCGGGACCGAACGGACGGCGGATCGGCGCCAGCGCGTCGCCGGTCATCCACGGATAGTCGGCGCGACCGGGATCCCAGAAGTGCTGATGCGCGTCGATGACACGGCTCATGGCGCGTCTCCCGGCAGCGGCGCCCGGGCATCGACGAGATTGCTGGCACGCAGGTCGCGCCAGAAGGCGGGCGGGATCGGAGCTTGCGCCATCGCGATGTTGTCGGCCGCCTCCTGCGCATTGCGGGCGCCCTGCAGGCCGACGGTCACGGCGGGATGGGCCAGGCAGAACTGGATCGCGGCAGCCTTGAGCTCGGTGCCGTGCTGTCTGCACAGCGCATCGAGCTGGCGCGCCCGCGCCACCAGCGCGGCATCGGCATCTTCGTAGTTGAACTTCGCCGGCCCGTGAGGGTTGGCGAGAATGCCGCTGTTGTAGATGCCGCCGAGAATGATGGCGATGTTGTTCTCGCGGCAGATCGGAAAGAGCGTCGTCAGCGCGCCCTGGTCGAGCAGCGTGTAACGGCCCGCCAGGAGAAAGCAGTCGACCGGAACGGCCTGCGCAAAGCGCGTCAGCATCTCCGACTGGTTCATGCCGGCGCCGATCGCCTGGATGCTGCCGTCGTCGCGCAGCCGCTGCAGCGCGCGAAAGGCGCCGGCCACAGCCTCGTCATAGTGATCGTCGGGATCATGCACGAGCAGGATGTCGATGCGATCGAGGCCGAGCCGGACCAGGCTCTCCTCGACCGAACGCATTACGCCGTCATAGGAGTAATCGAACCGCGGCCGCAGCGGCGGCGTGCCCTTGTAGTGCGGATCTTCGCCCGAGGCGGTCGGGTCCGGCCGCAGCAGCCGGCCGACCTTGGTCGAGATCACATAGCTGTCGCGCGGCTGCCGGCGCAGAAATGCACCGAGCCTCTGCTCGGCGAGGCCGAAGCCGTAGAGCGGCGCGGTGTCGTAGAAGCGCACGCCGCGCGCCCACGCCGCGGCGATCGTGGCTTCGGCATCGCCGTCGCTGACCGGCTCGAAAAGACCGCCGAGCGGCGCCGTCCCGAGGCCGAGTCGGGTGATGTCGAGCGGGCTCCTCCCGAGACGGACGCGTTCCATTCTTCTATCCTTGTTGTTCGGCGCGTGCAGATCGCGTCATTGTGCACGGATGCGTTCGACGAAACAATGACGTCGCATGGTGCAGTACAACGAAGAGGAGAGGACGATGTCGGCGATCAATCCACTGACGGCCTTCGGTGTCGTGCTGGCGACGGCTGCCACCGACGCGGTCTACGTCATGTTCACGTCGGCGGTCGTTGCCAAGCGACGGTTGTCAGCGGCGACCTGGAGCTCGATCTGGTACATGCTGTCGTCATTCGCGGTGATCAGCTACACGGAGAACTGGATCTACGTCGCATTCGCGGCGGTCGGCTCCTGGATCGGCGCCTACGGCTCGATGACCTTCCTGCATCGTCCGCCGGCTGGTCAGGCACCGGTCGGCGCCGCGCCGGAATGAATTGCATTCGCTTGCATGCCAGCACGACCGCGTGAACGCAGACAGAAGGCGCGCGAAGTTCCTTGACGCGGAACGACCCTTACCGTATTCACGCCGGCGGGACACCTCCCCCCAACGGGAGGCTTACTATCTGGAAGGATAGACGATGACTGCAGCGAAACCCTCGCAGCGGCCTGCCGTGCCGCACTTCTCCTCCGGCCCCTGCGCCAAGCGCCCCGGATGGACCTCCGAAAATCTCAAAGACGCTCCCCTCGGCCGCTCGCATCGCGCGAAGATTGGCAAGGCGAAGCTCAAGCAGGCCATCGAGCTGACGCGCGACGTCCTCGAAGTGCCCGCCGACTACAAGATCGGCATCGTGCCCGCGTCCGACACCGGCGCGGTCGAGATGGCGCTGTGGTCGCTGCTCGGTGCGCGGCCTGTCACCACGATCGCCTGGGAATCCTTCGGTGAGGGTTGGGTCAGCGACATCGTCAAGGAGCTGAAGCTCAAGGATGTCACCAAGCTGCACGCCGGCTATGGCGAGATCCCGGATCTGTCCAAGGTCGATCCGGCCAGTGACGTCGTCTTCACCTGGAACGGCACCACGTCGGGCGTGCGCGTGCCGAATGCCGACTGGATCAGCGCGAGCCGGGAAGGCCTGACGATCTGCGACGCCACCTCGGCCGCATTCGCGCAAGCCCTCGATTGGCCGAAGCTCGACGTCGTCACGTTCTCCTGGCAGAAGGCGCTCGGCGGCGAGGCCGCGCATGGCATGCTCATCCTCTCGCCGCGCGCGGTGGCGCGTCTCGAGACCTACAAGCCAGCCTGGCCGCTGCCGAAGATCTTCCGCCTCACCAAGGGCGGCAAGCTCAACGCCGGCATTTTCGAGGGCGAGACCATCAACACGCCCTCGATGCTGTGCGTCGAGGACTATCTGGACGCGCTGAACTGGGGCAAGTCGATCGGCGGCCTCAAGGCGCTGATCGCCCGCGCCGACGCCAACACCAAGGTCCTCGCCGACTGGAAGGCGCGGACGCCGTGGATCGACTTTCTCGCCCAGGATCCCGCCATCCGCTCCAACACCTCGGTGTGCCTCAAGGTCGTCGATCCCGCGATCACATCGCTGTCGGCCGATGCCCAGGCGGAGTTCGCCAAGAAGCTGGTGTCGCTGGTCGAGAAGGAGAACGCCGGCTTCGACTTCGCGCACTATCGTGATGCACCGGCGGGGCTGCGCATCTGGTGCGGCGCGACGGTGGAAGCCAACGACGTCGCGCTGCTGACGCAGTGGATCGACTGGGCGTTCGCCGAAGCCAAGGCCGCGCTGCCGAAGGCGGCGTGACGCACGCTCTTCGTGCCGTCATTGCGAGCGCAGCGAAGCAATCCAGGGCCACGAAGAAAGTCTGGATTGCTTCGTCGCTCCGCTCCTCGCAATGACGAAATTCAAGACGCGTAGGGTGGGCAAAGGCGCGAAGCGCCGTGCCCACCATCAACGTCAACCGACGCGAAAGACGGTGGGCACGCTGCGCTTGGCCCACCCTACGATTCGATTGCTTCCACCCATTCCGGCGCCGATGCGCTGTCCCTCTCTCGCGAGAGGCGTGAAGGAACATCGTCATGTCCAAACCCAAAGTTCTCATTTCCGACGCACTTTCCCCGGCCGCCGTGCAGATCTTCAAGGATCGCGGCATCGAGGTCGACTTCCAGCCCAATCTCGGCAAGGACAAGGACAAGCTCGCCGACATCATCGGCGACTATGACGGCCTTGCGATCCGCTCCGCGACCAAGGCCACGGCCAAGATCATCGAGCGTGCCAAGCGGCTCAAGGTGATCGGCCGCGCCGGCATCGGGGTCGACAATGTCGAAATCCCCGCGGCGACCGCCAAGGGCATCATCGTGATGAATACGCCGTTCGGCAATTCGATCACGACCGCCGAGCACGCGATCACGATGATGCTGTCGCTGGCGCGCGAGATTCCGCAGGCGGACGCCTCGACCCAGGCCGGCAAGTGGGAGAAGAACCGCTTCATGGGCGTCGAGATCACCGGCAAGACGCTGGGCGTGATCGGCTGCGGCAATATCGGCTCGATCGTCTGCGACCGTGCGCAGGGCCTGCGCATGAAGGTGATCGGCTTCGATCCGTTCCTCACCGAGGAGCGCGCCCTCGATCTCGGCGTCGAGAAGGTCGAGCTCGAGGAGCTGCTGAAGCGCGCCGACTTCATCACGTTGCATACGCCGCTCACCGACAAGACCCGCAACATCATCGATGCCGCGGCGATCGCCAAGATGAAGCAGGGCGTGCGCATCATCAATTGCGCGCGCGGCGGCCTGGTCGACGAGCAGGCGCTGCTCGAGGCCCTCAACAGCAAGCATGTCGCGGGCGCGGCCCTCGACGTGTTCGCCGAGGAGCCGGCGACCAGCAATCCGCTGTTCGGTCATGCCAACGTGATCTGCACGCCGCATCTCGGCGCCTCGACCACGGAAGCGCAGGAGAACGTCGCGCTGCAGATCGCCGAGCAGATGTCGGACTACCTGCTCACCGGCGCGATCTCGAACGCGATCAACTTCCCGTCGATCACCGCGGAAGAAGCGCCCAAGCTGAAGCCGTTCATCGCACTCGCCGAGAAACTCGGCTCGTTCGCGGGCCAGCTCACCGAAAGCAGCATCACCAAGATCCAGATCACCTATGAAGGCCACGTCGCCGAGATGAAGACCCGGGCGCTGACCTCGGCGGTGCTGGCCGGGCTGCTGCGGCCGATGCTGGGCGAGGTCAACGTCGTGTCGGCGCCGGTGATCGCCAAGGAGCGCGGCATGATCGTCGACGAGGTGCTGCGCGCCGGCGAGAGCGACTATGAGAGCCTGATCACGGTCGCGGTCACCACCGAGCATCAGGAGCGCGCGGTGTCGGGCACGGTCTACGCCGACGGCAAGCCGCGCCTCGTCGACATCAAGGGGATCCGTGTCGACGCCGAGTTCGGCAAGTCGATGATCTACGTCACCAACGAGGATAAGCCGGGCTTCATCGGCAAGTTCGCAAGCCTCCTCGGCGACGCGAAGATCAACATCGCGACCTTCCATCTCGGCCGTGTCGCGCCGGGAAGCGACGCGATCGCGCTGGTCGAGGTCGACGGTGCGGTGCCGGCGGATCTGCTCGCCAAGATCCAGGCATTGCCGCAGGTCAAGCAGGCCAAGGCGCTGGCGTTCTGATGACGCGCTAGCGCGCGCGGTGCTTCTTGGTTGAATCGACTTAGCGGCTGGCTCGGTTCACCTCTCCCGCTTGCGGGAGAGGTCGGCGCGAAGCGCCGGGTGAGGGCTTGCTCCACTCGGGCAGCCTCAATCGAGGAGGCACCCCCACCCCAGCCCTCCCCCCAACTGGGAGAGGGAGCGCACATCCTTCGCGGTTCGCAACCAGACCTCAACTCTTCACGCGCTGGGCCAAATTGGCCGACCGAAAGGGGCAGCACGGCACCGTGGCCGTGCTGCCCTTTTCTGTGCTCGTCTGTGCTCGGCGGAATTTCAACGGCAAGCTTTGCGGTCGCACGATTTGAACCCGCGGACCTCTCGTGGCGTCTAACGCCCCGCAAGGGACCGGCTCATCCGGTTCTCAGGGGCGCTGGGATACGGAGAGATCGATGGCAATGCGAACGACGTGGCTGGTTACGACAACTCTCGTTCTCGGTGCCTCGCTGGCGGCGGCGCCGGGCCATGCGGCAAACCTTGACGCGACGTCCACCGTCGATGCCGTCACCGTGTATCCCGACGGCGCGACCGTGACCCGGGTCATCTCGCTCGACCTTCCCACCGGTGACACGACGGCGATCGCCAAGGACTTCCCGCTCGGACTCGATGCGTCCTCGCTTCGTGTGGAAGGCGAGGCCGGCGCCAAGCTCGTGATCGGTACCGTCGACGCCAAGCCACCGCGTGCGGCGCCGCCCGTCAACCTGCCCGACATCGACAAGCGCATCGAAGCGCTGAAGGACGAGCGCGCCAATCTCGATGGCACGATCGCCTCGGCCCTGGCGCGCAAGAAATTTGCCGAGCGTTTTGCCGAGGCATCGCCGGCCGGGCTCGGCGAAAAGGGCGAGGCGCGTCCGATCACGGAATGGCGTGCCGCGTTCGCCGCCGTTGCCGACGAGGTTGGACAGGCCGACGCGGCGATCCGTGATGCCGAACGCAAGCAGCGCGAGATCGATCGCGAGATCGCGCGCCTGCAGGACAATCTCACGACGAAGCCCCCGAGCAAGCTGGAGGTGCGGATCGAATTGTCGGCTGCGGCAGCGACCAAGGCGACCTTGCGCGTGACCTACGCGGTGCGCAACGCCCGCTGGGTGCCGCTCTACGACGCGCGTCTCGACACGACGGCGAAGGACCGCAAACCGGCTCTCGAACTGGTGCGACGCGCCGAGATCCAGCAGGCCACCGGGGAGGACTGGTCCGAGGTCGCGCTCACGGTTTCGACGGTGCGGACCGGACGCGGCGGCAGCGCGCCCGAGCTCAGGACGATCATCGCGCAATATCCGCCGCCGCCACAGCCAGCGCCGAAGCCGGCGGCCGTCAGCGCGGCACGAGGACTCATGGAGAGCCGGCAGGAGTTTCGCTTTGGCGGAGGGACGACGTTCGGAGATGTCGCGGACAAGGCCGTCGAGCAGCAGACGGTCGCGGAGATCAGCGCCTTTCAGACCGTCTTCCACCTCCCCGGACGCGTCAGCGTCGGTGCCAATGATGGCGCGAAGAGCCTGCGTATTTCCACCGCGACGATCACGCCCGAACTGACGATCCGTTCGGCGCCCGTCATCGATGCCACCGCCTATCTCGAAGCGAGCTTCCCGCAGAGCGAGGAGGCGCCGCTGCTGCCGGGCAAGGTCTCGATCTATCGCGACGGCATGTTCGTCGGCACCAGCAGATTGGCGTCGGCCGGCAAGGACGAGGTCGTTCATGTCGGCTTCGGGGCCGACGACAAGGTCAAAGTCGAGCGCAGTGTCGTCAAACGGAACGAAGGTTCGGCCGGTCTGATCGTGACGACGGCGAAGATCGACGAGCGCGCCTTCAAAACCACGGTCCGCAACGCGCATGATTTCCCGATCAAGGTCGCGATCCAGGATCAACTGCCGGTCAGCGAGAACGAGGAGATCACGGTTGAGATGCTTCCCGCGACCACGCCGCCGGCCTCGACCAACGTCCGCGACCGGCGTGGTGTCGTCGAATGGGTGATCGACGCCAGACCCGGCGAGGCCAAGGATATCGCCTTCGCCTGGCGTGTGCGCTGGCCGAAGGACAAGTCGATCGTGTTGCAGCCGTCGGGCTGATTGCCCGGCGTGGGATCGGCGCCGTTTGATCCATGACAAGCCGCCCGGTCCCGGCCCTGTTATGCGCGAGTGGGACCCCGTTCGATCACGTCCTGTCCGGCCGTGATCGATCTCGACCGAGAGCGCCGACATGGAATCCGACCCGAACACCCGCAAGCAGGCCGTCGCCGTCGGCTACATCTTCCTCGCCGGCGTCGGCATGCTGCTGCTGCAATGGCTTCTGACGACCTACAACACGGTCGAGACGATTCCCTATAGCCAGTTCGAGCAGCTGATCGAGCAGGGCAAGATCTCCGAGGTGTCGGTCAGCCAGGACACCATCCAGGGCAAGTTCAAGGACAAGCAGTCCGACGGCAAGACGTCGTTCATCACCGCGCGCGTCGATCCGCCGCTGGCCGCGAAGCTTGCCGCGAAGGGCGTGACGGTGACTGGTGTGCCCTCGGGCGGGCTGATTCAGGCGCTGCTGTCCTGGGTCGTGCCGGCGCTGATGTTCTATCTCATCTGGGTGTTCCTCGGCCGCAAGGTCATGGATCGCCAGGGCTTCGGCGGTCTGATGTCGATCGGCAAGTCGCGCGCCAAGGTCTATGTCGAGACCGACACCAAGGTCACCTTCGCCGACGTCGCCGGTGTCGACGAGGCGAAGTTCGAGCTGCAGGAGGTCGTGCAGTTCCTGAAGGATCCGAAGAGCTATGGCCGGCTCGGCGCACACGTGCCCAAGGGCATCCTGCTGGTTGGCCCGCCCGGCACCGGCAAGACCCTGCTCGCCCGCGCGGTAGCGGGCGAAGCGGGTGTGGCGTTCTTCTCGATCTCCGGATCCGAGTTCGTGGAGATGTTCGTCGGCGTCGGCGCTGCCCGCGTGCGCGATTTGTTCGAGCAGGCCCGCAAGGCCGCGCCTTGCATCATCTTCATCGATGAGCTCGACGCGCTCGGCCGCAGCCGAAGCGTCGGCGGCCAGTTTGGCGGCTACGACGAGAAGGAGCAGACGCTCAATCAATTGCTGGCGGAGCTCGACGGCTTCGACCCAAGCTCCGGCGTCATCCTGCTCGCCGCGACAAACCGGCCGGAGATCCTCGATCCCGCGCTCATGCGCGCCGGCCGCTTCGATCGCCAGGTGCTGGTCGACCGTCCTGACAGGGGCGGGCGGCTCGCAATCCTCAAGGTGCATGTCCGCAAGATCACGGTGGCCGACAGCGTCGATCTCGACAAGGTCGCGGCACTGACGACCGGCTTCACCGGCGCCGACCTCGCCAACCTGATCAACGAGGCCGCGATCGCGGCGACCCGCCGCAAGGGCCACGAGGTGACGTTCGACGATTTCACGATGGCGATCGAGCGCATCGTCGCCGGCATCGAGAAGAAGAGCCGCGTGCTCAGTCCCGCCGAGCGCCGCCGTGTCGCCTATCACGAGATGGGTCATGCGCTGGTCGCGGCCAATCTCGTCGGCGTCGATCCGGTGCAGAAGGTCTCGATCATTCCGCGCGGCGTCGGCGCGCTCGGCTACACGATGCAGCGCCCGACCGAGGATCGCTTCCTGCTCGCGGTCAGCGAGTTGAAGAACCGCATCGCCGTGCTGATGGGCGGACGGGCTTCCGAGCAGTTGATCTTCGATGGCGATGTCTCGACCGGTGCCGCCGACGATCTGCAGCGCGCGACCGAGATCGCGATCGAGATGGTCACCAAATACGGGATGGATGCGACCGTCGGGCAGCGCACCTACGCGCCGCGTCCACAGGTGTCGTTCCTGCAGCCACAGGATCAGATCGTGTCGGCGGCGGAGGAGACCGGGCGCGAAATCGACCTCGCCGTCCGGGATCTGATTGCAGACGGCGATGCCCGTGCCAGGGCGATTCTCGAAAGCCATCGCCCGGACCTCGAGCGCGGCGTCGCGCTCCTGATTGCCAAGGAGACGCTGACCGCCGATGAGTTCGCGCCGTTGCGGCCGGCCTCCGCTGCGGTCCCGGTCCGGGATGCCGTTGCCCCGAGCTGATCCGGGATTCTACGGAGGGCGTTCGCAACCGAACTCTAACCATCGCCTGATCAGTTAACCAGCGGCTCACCTTGACAGATCGAGGTCGTCGATCGGGGACCGGGCGGAGTTCGTTGCGTGCTGCTGAACAACCTGAAGATTGCCCCCAAGCTCGCCATCGTCGTCGGCGTGGCGATGCTGGGCCTTGCCGCGGCCGGTACGTTTGCCGGCACTCTGATGCAAAAGGAGATGGTCAATGCCCGCATCGAACAGTGCCGGGCGATCGTCGAGACCGCGCGTAACATGGCCCTCGGCCTCATCAAGGATGTCGAAGCCGGCAAATTGACGAAGGAGGCCGCGCTCGACGAGTTCGTCAATCGCGGGAGAACGATGACCTTCGACAAGGGCACGGGCTATCTGTTCGCCTATACGATGGACGGCAATGTGGTGCTGTCCCAGGATCCGAAGCAGCGCGGCTCGAATGTGATCGATTTCGAGCTCAACGGCCGTAAGCTCGTCGTCGAGCTGCGCGACGGCGTTGCCAAGGATGGCGAAGTCACCTTGCACTACGAATACCTGCGCCCCGGCCAGGAGCAGCCGACCCGCAAGATCTCCTATGCCGTGATGATTCCCGGTTGGAATACGTTCGTGGGCACCGGCGTCTATGTTGACGATCTCGACGCGAAGATGAAGCCGCTGAAATGGCTGATCTGGATGGCCTGCGCAGGCATCGCGGTCGTCGCCGGCGGGATCGCCTGGCTGATCAGCCGCAGCATCAGCGTGCCGCTCGATCGTCTCGGCGTCCGCATGCGCGAGATCGCCGATGGCCGGCTCGAGGGCGAGATTCCCGGTGTCGGCCGCGGCGACGAGATCGGCGGGATGGCCTCCACTGTCCAGATCTTCAAGGACAACGCGCTGCGGATGCGCGAGCTCGAGCAGGCCGAGGCCGCCACCCAGCAGCGTGCGGCCGCCGAGCGGACCGCGGCCATGCAGAATTTGGCCGCCGACTTCGAGCGCAGCGTCAACGGCATCGTCCGCTCGGTGGCGTCGGCGGCCGAGAGCATGCAGCACACCGCGCAATCGATGACCTCGACCGCGAGCGATGCCAGCTCGCGCGCCTCGACCGTCAGCGCCGCCACCCAGAGCGCCAATGACAATGTCGGCACGGTCGCGGCCGCGGCCGAAGAGCTGTCGAGCTCGGTCAATGAGATTTCGCGCCAGGTCGCCCGTTCCAGCGAGATTGCGAGCAAAGCCGTGGGCGACGCGGAGCGCACCAATGCCACCGTTCAGGTGCTGTCGACCGGCGCCGAGAAGATCGGCGAGGTCGTCAAGCTGATCCACTCGATCGCGGCGCAGACCAACCTGCTGGCGCTGAACGCCACCATCGAAGCCGCGCGCGCCGGCGAGTCCGGGAAGGGCTTTGCCGTCGTCGCCTCGGAGGTGAAGGCACTCGCCAACCAGACGGCGAAGGCGACCGAGGAGATTTCGGCGCAGGTCGCGGCGATGCAGACCTCGACCCAGGATGCGGTCACCGCCATCAGCGGCATCACCCAGACCATCGCGCAGATGAGCGAGATCACCAATTCGATCTCGACCTCGATCGCCCAGCAGGGCGACGCGACGCGCGAGATCGCGCGCAACATCCAGTCGGTCGCCGCCGGCTCGAACGAGATCAGCGCGCACATCGGCGGCGTGACCAAGGCGGCGGAAGCGACAGGCATGGCTGCCGCCGAGGTGCTGTCAAGCGCACGTGAGCTCGACAGCCAGTCGAGCCTGCTGCAGCAGGCCGTCGATGGCTTCATGGCGAAGGTGCGCACGGCCTAGTCGCAGCGGTGATGGACCGGGCCTGGCCTTGAAAGCACGGCGTGAGCTTGCAGGCGCTCACGCGACCTTGGTGCGGCCGGTGCGGGAGGCGATGATCACGCCGGCGATGACCAGCGCGTAGCCGATCAGATGAAACGGCTTCAGCTCCTCGCCGAGCAGCAGGATCGCCAGCACCGAGCCGAACAGCGGCACCAGATGTAGAAACGGCGCGGCGCGGTTCGGCCCGATCAGGCCGATGCCGCGATTGAAGAACAGATAGGCGAGCGTCGAGGCGAACACCACGACGTAGCCGAGGGTCAGGAGCGATAGCAGATCGAGCTGCAGCACGAAGCCGGACGCGTATTCCCACGCGGCCAGCGGCAGCAGCAGCAGGGCGCCCAAGGCCGTGCAGCACGAGATCAGCGACAGCTGGTGCACGGCCGGCCGCCGCGTCATGACCGCCGAGTAGATCCCGAACACCAGCAGCGCCCCGGCGAACATCAAGTCACCGCGGTTGAACTGAATGGCGGCCAATGCGCCGAGGTCTCCGCGCAGCAAAATGACCAGCACGCCGGTCAAGGATATCGCGATGCCGGCGAACTGCGCCGCCGTCAGCCTGACCCCGAACAGCACGAGCGACCATAGCGCTACGAACAGGGGGGCCGAGGATTGGATCAGCAGCCCGTTGAGCGCCTGGGTGTACTGCATCGCCCAGTAGGACAGCGCATTGTTGATGGCGAAGCCGGTCAGCGCCAGCACCAGCAGCAGCGGCCAGCTGGCCAGCAAGGTACGCCAGTCGCGTACGAGATGCGTCCGCGCGAACGGCCACAGCATCAGGAAAGTTCCGATCCAGCGGATGCAGGACAGGGTCAGCGGCGGCACGTGCCCGGCGACATAGCGCGCCAGCACGATGTTGCCGGCCCAGAACAGCGAGGCCAGCGTCAGAAGCAGATAGGGCTGGTTGTTGAGCCAGGCCAGCGGCGAGGTCGGATGCGATGCGGTGGGCAAGGAATCGGCTTCTCTTGTTGACCGGAGCTTGTGCCCGAAATGGCGGGCGGGACAAGAGCGCCGGGCGGAAGGCCGCCATGTCGAAATACCAATGGGCCTCCTTTACAAAACGAATATTCGTTTTGTATGCTCGTCGCAGACGGGAACGCCATCGAGCCGACAGCCGCAACCCTGCAACGGCTCGGCAGGAGCTGCACATGCCGAAACTCAAGCCCGAGACGATGGCCGCGCGCCGGGACGAGATCCTGCAGGCCGCCGAGGCCTGCTTTGCCCGGCAGGGATTCCATCAGACCACGATCGCCGATGTCATTGCGCAATCTGGTTTGAGCGCGGGCTGCATCTACGGCCATTTCGCCAGCAAGGAAGAGCTCATTCAGGCGATCGGCGAGCATCGCCATGCCCGTGATGCCGCCCTGTTGGCCACGGCGCGTGAGATTTCTGATCCGTTGGAAGCGTTGCGCGCCATTGCGCGCGCCTCGTTGGCAGACATGCAAAAGGAAGAGGGCCTGCGCCACCGGCGCATCGCGCTGCAGCTCTGGGCCGAGGCGCTGCGGGACGATGATATCCGCGCGCAGGTGACGGACGGTGTGCGCAAGCCGGCCGTCTTGATCACCGAGCTGCTGCAGCGGGGCCAGCGGCTCGGCGTCATCGACCGCTCCGTTCATCCACGCAGCATGGCCCGCACGATCGTCGCGATGTTCCAGGGGTTCGTGCTGCAGCGATTGTGGGGCGAGCCGTTCTCGTCATCCGAAGCGATGGCCGCATTCGAGACGCTGCTGACGGGACTCGCGGCGCGGCGATGACCTGAAGCGACTGCCTCTCCAACCGTACCGGGCGGGTCTCAATGATGAGCGTTCCTGATCTCATTGGCGGTCTCGGCACCGGGCTGGTCGGCGGCTTCACTTCGGGGCTGCTCGGCGTCACTCCCGGCGGTGGGCTCGTCGTGTTCGCGGTCATGCTGCTCGGCGCCGAGCAGCATGCCGCGCAAGGGCTCTCGCTGGTCGCGCAGATCCCGCCGACCAGTGCGGCCGGCATCAGGCGCTATTGGGATAGCGGCAATCGGGTGACGGCTGCGGTGTTGCTCTGGCTCGGCCTGGGATTCCTGGTCGGCGGCATCGTCGGCGCACTGATCGCGAACTGGACGACGGCGGCGGTCCTGCAATGGGCCTATGTGATCTACCTATTCTTGCTCGATGCTCTGCTGCTGCGCAGGCGACGGGCGAAGGAGTCCGCCGAAGCAACCGGCGCCGCGCCGGATCCACATCGAGCAGCGCTCCTTGCAGTTGGCTGCGCGGCCGGCGTGTCCTCAGGCTTTCTTGGGATCGGCGGCGGGCTCGCGACGGTGGTTGGCTTGAGCGCGGTGCTGGGCATGGCACAGCACCGCGCCCAGATGATCAGCCTGGCGCTGACGCTGGTGCCCACGACGCTTCCATCCGCCTGGATCTACTGGCGGCACGGCGCCATGCCGGCCTGGCCCACCCTCGTCGCGGTGATCGTCGGCCTCGCGGTCGGCACCGATGTCGGCGCGCGTCTCGCGAACCGCGTTCTGCCGGAACGGTTGCGCGTCCTGCTGGTGGGCTTTGTGTCGCTGATGGCCGTCTGCATGACGCTCAAGGCGCTCGGATGAACCGTTCGCCTCATGTCGCCTGCTTGCGCGAGGCCGCGTAGACGCCGCTCAGCACCAGGGCGAAGCCGATCACGTGGAAGATCTGCGGCCGCTCGCCGAGGAAGACGAACGCCATGATCGAGCCGAACACCGGCACCACGTGGAAGAACGGCGCTGCGCGGTTGGCACCGATCAGAAGAACGCCGCGGTTGAAGCACAGATAGGCGATGGTCGAGGGAAAGATCGCGACGTAGAGCAGTGACAGTAGGTTCTGGGTGTCGAGCGCCATCACCGGGCGCGTGTTGAGCTCCCAGATCAACAGCGGAATCAGGCTCGCGGCTCCGCAGCCGAAGGTGAAGGCGACCATCGACAGGCCATGGATTTGCGGTCGCTTGATCGTCAGCACCGAGTAGAAGCCGAACACCGCCATCGCGACCAGGAAGATCAGGTCGCCCTTGTTGAAGCTGATGTCGGCGAGCGCCGCCGGATGGCCGCGCGTGAGGATCAGCAGCACGCCGACCATCGACAGCACGATGCCGATGGCCTGCGCCAAAGTGAGATGCACGCGCAGCAGCAGCATCGACCAGAGCGCCACGATCAGCGGGCCGCCGGATTGCAGCAGCAGCGTGTTGAGCGCCTGGGTGTATTCGAGCGACCAGTACTGCAGCGTGTTGAAGGCGCCGATGCCGGTCACCGACAGCGCGATCATGACGCCGAGCTTGGAGCGGATTGCCGGCCAGTCCTGGCGAAGCTGCTTCCAGGCCAGCGGCAGAATGATCAGGAACGCCAGCGACCAACGCAGGAACGACAGGGTGACAGGCGGAATGTGCCCGGCAGCCAACCGGCCGACGATCGCGTTGCCGGCCCAGCACAGCGCGGTGATGCTGAGCAGCACATAGGGTTGGTTGGCGATCCAGGCGCGCGCGGGCGCGGCGGACGCGGTGGGATCGGCGGCAGACATGCGGCGGTGTTGGCCCCGGTTCGTGCGCCGCGGCATCCGGCCCGGTCATCCCGGCCGCTGGTCCTCCCCGGCCTCGTCGACAGACACCAATTGCAGCTGCCTATCAAGAGGGCAGATGCATCGCGACTATGCAGCGGCGCTGGTCATGAACCGCGGTGGTGATGCCGCCGGTGAGTTCGCAAGGTCGTGGACTGTACGGCGACCGATTTGAGACCTTCGGCGCAGACCAGATAGGCGATAACGAGAGCCGCGATGGTGGCCAGCACGGCGATCGGCGGCACCACGAAGCCGAACCAGGCGCCGGCCGGGGTGAAGGGCACGACGAGCGCGACGGCGAGCGCGGTCAGTGACGACGCAGTCAGCATCGGATCGGCGCGGTTGCTCCATGGCCGTCCGTTGGTCCGGATGATGAAGATGACGAGGATCTGGGTCGCCATCGATTCGAGGAACCAGGCCGTCCGGAACTCGTCGGGCGTCGCATGGAACAAATAGAGCAGGGCGCCGAAAGTGAGAAAATCGAACAGCGACGACAGCGGGCCCATGATCGCGGCAAAGCGCAGCAGCCGCTTCATGTCCCAGCGCTGCGGCCGCGCGGTGGCCTGCGGACTCACACGATCGAACGGGATGCCGAGTTCGGAGAGATCATAGAGCAGGTTGTTGAGCAGGATCTGCGTCGGCAGCATCGGCAGGAAGGGCAGTATGATCGAAGCGACCGCCATGGACAGCATGTTGCCGAAATTCGAGCTCGCGCCCATTCGCACGTATTTCAGGATGTTGGCGAAGGTGCGCCGCCCTTCCTCCACACCGTCGGCGACAACCTCGAGATCGGAGGCGAGCAGGATGATGTCGGCGGCGGATTGCGCCACGGCGGTGGCGCCGTCGACCGACAGGCCGATGTCGGCCACCTTCAGCGCCGGCGCGTCGTTGATGCCGTCACCCAGGAAGCCGACGACGTGGCCCGAGGCCTGCAGCGCCTTGACGATGCGCGATTTCTGATCGGGGGCGAGCCGGCCAAACGCGTCGGCCGAGCGCACCTGCACCGCGAGCGCGTCATCGCTGAGTTCGGCGATGTCGCTGCCGGACAGCACGCGATCCGCCCTCAGTCCGACCAGCCCGGCCAGTCGCTTGACCACGACCGGATCGTCGCCGGAAAGGATCTTCAGCGCGATGCCGGCGCGCGCAAGCTGTGCGATGGCCGCGGCTGCGGTCGGCTTGGGCGGATCGGCGAACGCGCACAGACCCTCGAAGATCAGTTCCTGCTCGTCATCGGTCTCGATCTCGCGCGGCGCGCCGGTCCAGGGCCGTGACGCGATTGCGACCGTGCGCAGGCCCTCGCGCGCCAGCGCGTGAACGCGCGCGCACATCTCGTTGCGGCCGCTGGCGTCGATCGGCGTAGTCGCGCTGCCCTGCCGTTGCTGCGTGCAGAGCTCGATCACCGCCTCTGGCGCGCCCTTCACGATCAGGATCTGATCTGCTCCGCGGATCGCCAGCACCGAGCCGAGCCGGCGCGAGAAGTCGAAGGTCTGCTGTCCGCCCAGGGTCCATCCTGCTGCCGCACGGTCCGCGCCGGCGATGAGCGCGGTGTCGAGCGAGCCCCGATCGCCGCCGAGCGCGGCAGCGATCGCGCCGAGCTCCGCGGCTCGCGGGTCGTCGCTGCCGTCGGGCGCGATGCTTCGGGCGAGCGTGATCTCTGCTGAGGTCAATGTTCCCGTCTTGTCGGTGCACAGCACCGACATCGCGCCGAGATCATGGATCGCCGCGAGCCGCTTCACGATCACCTTGCGGTTGGCCATGCGAAGCGCGCCGCGCGACAGGGTCACGGTGGTGATCATCGGCAGCAGCTCGGGCGTCAGTCCGACGGCCAGCGCCACCGAGAACAACAGCGAGTCGAGCACATCACGGCCGAACACGACGCGCACCGCGAGCACGATCACGACCAGCGCCAGCGTCAGCCGCGCGATGACGAGGCCGAACTCGTGCAGGTCGCGCTCGAACGGCGTGCGGGCCTGCTCTTCGGCCAGCGCCGAGGCGGCAGCGCCGAACATCGTGTTCGGCCCGGTGTTGACGACGAGCGCGACGGCCTCTCCGGTCTGAGCCACGGAGCCACGAAACAGCGCATTCGACGTGTCGTTCTCATCGCTGGGAATACCGGCCTGTTTCGTCACGGGATAGGGCTCTCCCGTCAGCGCCGCCTCGCCGGCAGTGAAGGCCTTGCTTTCGATGATCAGCGCATCGGCAGGAACGATGTCGCCCGCGCGGACGCGCAGGATGTCTCCGGGAACGACGGCGTCGACGTCGATCTCGCGATAGGCGCCGTCCCGCTTGACCTCGGCCTTCAGGGCCACGGAGCGGCGGAGCTCCTCGGCCGCCTTGACGGCATGCCCCTCCTGAACCGTATCGAGTCCGATCGACAGCGTGAGGATGAGGACGATGATGGCGCCGCCGATCACGTCGCCCGTCACCATCGAGATGATGCCGGCCACCAGCAGGATCAGCGATAGCGGCTCGAGCAGGCGGCGGAGCACGGCGCGCATCGGCCCCACGACATGCGATGGGGAGTCGGCATTCCGGCCGTAGCGTTGCAGCCGCTGCTCGGCGTCGGCTCTGCCGAGGCCGTCCAGGTCGCAGCCCAGCGCTGCGCCTGCCTGCGCAGGCGACAGGCGCCAGAACCGGTGTAGGCCGGGGGTCGTATCAGTGCTCACATGCGTCCGTTCATGTTCGTGGATGATTGGTAATGGTCATCATGCCTGATTTGCATGAACGATCGTCCGCCGGTTGACCTAGCGCAACATCCTGCTGTCGCGATCCCCTAGCTTTGTGTGCAATGCGCCGCGGGCTGACGGCCGCACTCAAGGAATGGATGGCGCGTCACTGGGCATCATCCGCATTGACGAGTTTGTGTTGACGACCATGGCCGATCATGCCGCAGCTCTCCCTTCCCCTACGAAAGCCGCCGTTGGTCCGACCGTCCTAGCGGCGGTCTGGGCGCATCGCTGGTTTGCTCTCGCCATCATCGTGCTGCTCGGCCTTGGCGGCTGGCAAAGCGTCCGGGTCATGCTTGGGCCTGCCATCGTGGTCGATCAGGTCCGGCGCGGCAACCTCGTCGAGACCGTCGTTGCCAGCGGTCACGTCGAGACGCCGTTCCGCGTCGAGATCGGCAGCCAGATCACCGGCACCGTCGAGGAGGTGCTGGTGCTGGAAGGCCAGCACGTCACCAAGGGCCAGCCGCTGATCTCGCTGGAGTCGCGCGAGCTGAAGGCTGCGGTGGTGCAGGCACAAGGGCAGGTGGCGCAGGCCGAGGCGCGGATGCGCCAGCTCGCCGAGCTGACCTTGCCGTCGGCGAAGGAGGCCTTGCGCCAGGTGCAGGCGACCTTGCTCAATGCTCAGCAGACCTATGACCGGACGTCGCAGCTGACCGGCAACGGCTATGCCACGCGCGCGGCGCTCGACGAGGCCCAGAAGACGCTCGACGTTGCGCTGGCCCAGAAGCGTGCCGCCGAATTCCAGGTCTTCACGGCGAGCCCCGGCGGCAGCGACTACGTCATGGCCGAGACGCAGCTGAACCAGGCGCGCGCCAATCTCGACACGGCGCAGTCGCGTCTCGGCTATGCGACGATCTCGGCGCCGCGCGACGGCGTGCTGATCACGCGCAGTGTCGAGCGCGGCACCGTGGCGCAGCCCGGCAAGACGCTGCTCGTCCTGGCGCCTGCCGGCGATCTCCAGCTCGTCCTGCAGATCGACGAGCGCAATCTCGGCAAGCTGGCGCTCGGCCAGACGGCGCTCGCGTCGGCCGATGCCTACCCCGACAGGCGCTTCCCCGCTGTGGTCAGCTACATCAATCCCGGCATCGATATTTCCCGCGCGTCCGTCCAGGTCAAGCTGATCGTCAAGGACCCGCCCGACTATCTGCGCCAGGACATGACGGTGTCTGTCGACATCGAGGTCGCCTCCCGCAAGGATACGCTGGAGCTGCCGGTGCGCTCGGTTCACGATATCACCTCGGGACAGCCCTGGGTGCTCGGGGTGAAGGACGGCCGCGCCGCCCAGCAGCCGGTGCGCGTCGGCATCCGCGGCAACAGCCATGTCGAGATCGTCGACGGCCTGAACGCCGGTGACATCGCCGTGCCCCAGAGTTCCGGCATCCTGACCGGCCAGCGCTTCCGCCCGGTGCTGCCGTGAACCGCTGGCTGCCCTTCGAGTGGATCGCGGCGGTGCGTTTCCTGCGCGAGGGCCGGCTGCAGACCTTGTTCATCATCGGCGGCATCGCGATCGGCGTCGGCGTCATCGTGTTCATGTCGGCGATGCTCGCCGGCCTCGAGGCCAATTTCATCAAGCGGGTGCTGACCTCGCAGCCGCAGATCCAACTGCTGACGCCGGATCAGGTTGCGCGTCCCCTGCGCAACGACAATGGCGTGATCGAGGATGCCATCGTGCAGCGTCCGAGCCAGCGCGTGATCTCGATCGATCAATGGCCGAAGATCCGCAATCAGATGCTGGCGATGCCGGAGATCTCGGCGGTATCGCCGACCATCTCCGGCTCCGCCCTCGCCATTCGCGGCGACGCCAGCCGCGCCGTGACGCTGTCCGGCATCGAGCCGGAGAGCTACTTCACAATCGTGCGCGTGCCGGACTACATCGTCGCCGGCGAGCCGCGGCTGACCAGCGAGGACATCATCATCGGTACCGAGCTCGCCAGGGATCTCGGCGCGATCGTCGGCGACAAGCTCAATGTTCAGGCCGCATCCGGCGCCAACCGGGTGCTGATCGTGACTGGCCTCGTCGACCTCGGCAGCAAGGGCGCCAATCAGCGCTCCGCCTATGTCGCGCTGCGCACGGCGCAGTCGCTGCTCGGCATGGTCGGCGGCGTCACCACGATCGACATCACCGTACGGGACATCTATGCCGCTGAGGACATTGCGCAGCGCATCCAGGCCGCCAATCGCGTCAAGGCCGACAGTTGGATCAAGACCAACGCGCAGTTCTTCACGGCGGTGCGCGCGCAGGCGACATCCAACACGCTGATCCGCGTCTTCGTCGCGCTCTCGGTCGCGTTCGGCATCGCGGCCGTGCTGATCGTCTCGGTGATCCAGCGCTCCAAGGAGATCGGGATCCTGCGTGCGATGGGCACCTCGCGCGGACAGATCTTGCGCGTGTTCCTGCTGCAGGGCGGGCTGCTCGGCTTCGTCGGCTCGCTGTTCGGCGCGGCAATGGGCGCGGGTGCGCTGATCTATTGGCATGCGGTGCAGCGCCAGGCCGATGGCTCGGAGTTGTTTCCATTGATCCTCGAACGCCGATTGTTTCTCATCACGGCCCTGCTCGCGACGGTGACGGGCCTGCTCGCCGCGACCGCGCCGGCGCTGCGCGCGGCCAAGCTCGATCCGGTGGTGGCGATCCGTGGCTGAGGTCCTGCTGCGACTGGAGAAGGTCTGCAAGGCCTACAATGTCGGGCTGCCGACCGAGACCGAGGTGCTGCACGACATCGACATCGAGGTCGACCGCGGCGAGTTCGTCGCGCTGATCGGTCCGTCCGGCTCCGGCAAGAGCACTCTGCTGAACATCGTCGGTCTCTTGGACCGGCCGACCTCCGGCCGGTTGGCGATCAAGGGCCAGGATACTGCGTCGCTCAGTGATACCGAGCTCACCCATCTGCGCGGCCATACCATCGGATTCATCTTTCAGTCTCATCTCCTGATCTCTGCCTTCACGGCCAAGGAGAACGTGATGATGCCGCTGCTGGTCGATCGCGGCTTCCCGGGCCCCGAGATCGAGGCGCAGGCGTCGAAGCTGCTCGACCAGGTTGGGTTGGCGAAATTCGCCGACCATCTCGCGAGCAACATGTCGGGCGGCCAGCAGCAGCGGGTCGCGGTGGCGCGGGCGCTGGCGATGAACCCCGATCTGGTCCTGGCGGACGAGCCGACCGGCAACCTCGACACCAAGTCTGCCGAGGCGGTCTTTGGCCTGATGCGCGACGTCAATCGGGAGGTCGGCACGAGCTTCCTGCTCGTCACCCACAACCTTGATCTGGCCCGGCGCTGCGATCGCATCATCGAGGTTGTCGACGGCCGCATCCAGAGCTGAGGGCGGGCCGCTTCGATCGTAGATTCGCCGCCGTTCGGGGGCTCAATGGAACTGCCCGGGTCGATGCGCCGCCAGAAGCGCACGGCCGGGTCGCCCGATCCGCAGCCGGGGCGGCTTGAAATTTTGGGGCTTATCAAAGGCTTGGTGGCGCTCTTGTGTGCTCCGAAGGCCCGTTCTCGCTTGCCTAGCCCGGCGGCTTCCTTTATCCGGTGGGTCGCCTCGCAAGCGAGCGGTCCTGGCCGCGATTTGGGCTGGGCGCATGGTTGGCCAGGCTGGCCCCTCATCGGAAGCGATTTCGTCCGAACCGATCGTGCTGTTTTGGATCTTGGCAGAGGAAAGAGCTGCGAATGGCTAACGTCGTCGTCGTCGGCGCCCAATGGGGTGACGAGGGGAAGGGCAAGATCGTCGACTGGCTGTCGGAGCAGGCCGACATCGTCGTTCGCTTCCAGGGCGGCCACAACGCCGGTCATACGCTTGTCATCAACGGCGCGACGTACAAGCTGGCGCTGCTGCCGTCGGGCGTGCTGCGCACCGGCAAGCTGTCGGTGATCGGCAATGGCGTCGTGTTCGATCCGCAGGCCTTCCTGGACGAGGTCGGCAAGCTCCAGTCGCAGGGCGTCGCCATTAGCCCGGACAATCTGCGCGTTGCCGAGAACGTCACGCTGATCCTGCCGCTGCACCGTGAACTCGACGCGCTGCGGGAATCCGCGAGCGCGGCGACCGCGATCGGCACCACCCGCCGCGGCATCGGCCCGGCCTATGAGGACAAGGTCGGCCGGCGCGCGATCCGGCTGATGGACCTCGCCGATCTCGATACGCTGCCGCACAAGATCGACCGCCTGCTCGCGCACCATAATGCGCTCCGCCGCGGCCTCGGCCTCGAGCCGATCGACGGCCAGCAGATCCTGCGCGAGCTGACCGCCTTCGCGCCGAAGCTGCTGCCCTATGCGGAGACGGTCTGGCGGCTGCTCGACATCAAGCGCCGCGAAGGCAAGCGCATGCTGTTCGAGGGCGCGCAGGGTGCGCTGCTCGACGTCGACCACGGCACCTATCCCTACGTGACCTCGTCCAACACGGTGGCGGCGCAGGCGGCCACCGGCGCCGGCCTCGGGCCGGGCGCGATCGGCTACGTGCTCGGCCTGTGCAAGGCCTACACGACCCGGGTCGGGCAGGGGCCGTTTCCGACCGAGCAGGACAACGAGACCGGCCGCAAGATCGGCGAGCGTGGCCGCGAATTCGGAACGAATACCGGCCGGCCGCGTCGTTGCGGCTGGTTCGATGCGGTCCTGGTCCGTCAGGCGGTCCGGACCTGCGGCATTAACGGTCTTGCGCTGACCAAGCTGGACATTCTCGATGGTTTCGACACCATCGATGTCTGCACCGGCTACAGGCTGGACGGCAAGGAGATCGATCATTTCCCGGCAGGTGAGGGCGCGCAGTCCAGGGTCGAACCGATCTACGAGACGATCGAAGGCTGGAAACAGCCGACGGCGAACGCGCGCTCCTGGGCCGATCTGCCGGCACAGGCCATCAAATACGTCCGGCGCATCGAGGAACTGGTGGGTTGCCCGATCGCGCTGCTTTCCACCAGCCCCGAACGCGAGGATACTATTCTGGTCCAGAATCCCTTCGAGGCGTGACGGGACCCGACAGCTGAGCGCGCGAATTGAGTTGATATGGCCGACTACTACCCGCTGATAGCCCGTGCCATTGCCGGATTGGACCCCAACGCTCCCGGGGAAAGCCGGCGTGCGCTTTACGAGCGGGCCCGGGCGGCGTTGATCGCACAGTTGCGCAGCGTCCAGCCGCCGCTCAGCGAGTCCGAGATCACGCGCGAGCGGCTGTCGCTCGAGGAGGCCGTTCGCAAGGTCGAGGCGGAAGCAGCCCAGCGTGCCCGCGAGGCGCAGCGGGCGTCCAGTGGCGCTGCCCGCCCAGGCGATGCGCTCCGGCGGGCCGGTGCGCGCAATTCGGATGCTCCGGCACCCCCCTCGGCTCAGCCCACTCCGACTCCAGACCAGGCCGCCACTGCCGCCCCCCGGCCACGACCGGCGGCACCGGCTGCTGCCCGGGCCGAGCGGCCGCCGCTCGGCGCCGAAACGGCCGAGCTGCGTCCGGCGCGCAATCCGCGACCGGAAGCGCCGCCGGCTGCCGCTGGCGCACCAGCTGTGCCACCGCGGCCCCAGCCGCCTCAAACGCCTCCACAGGATGGGGCGGCGCCTCCCGTGCGCGAACGTCCGGCTGCCGCCCGCCGCGGTGCTCAGGACAACGGCAATCCGGCAACGCCGCCCGCCATGCGCGGCTTCCGCGACATCACCGCTGATGTCGACGATCTCGGCAAGGCCACCGCCCAGGCCAACCGCGCGGCGCGCAAGACCTACGCCAACGTTCCGGCCACCGATCTCGATCGGCTCGAGGGCGACGACGATGACCGGCCGCCGCTGCCCGAGGCGCCGTACTCCTATGACGAGTCGGTCCAGGAGGCCGAGCGCTACGCGCTGCCGGCCACCTCGACCCGCCAGCGTGGCGCCGCTCCGGATCGCGAGGGCAAGAAGAAGCCGGAGCGCAGCGGCTCGACCTTTCCGTTCAAGGCCGCCATCGCCGCCGGGATCGTGCTGATCCTGATCGGCGCCGGAATTCTGTGGGGCCGGCCGCTGGTCGGGATGGTCAACGGCCTGTTCAAATCGTCCTCGACGGTCGAGGCGCCCAAGGACACCGGCGCGCCGCTGAGCAAGCCGAAGATCACCGACCGCGTCGGCCAGTCGCCGTCCTCGGACCAGATCGCGCCGGTCGCACAGCGCGTCGTGCTGTATGACGAGGATCCCGCCGATCCGAAGGGCAAGCAGTACATCGGCTCGGTGGTCTGGCGTACCGAGCAGATCAAGGCGACGGGCACGCAGAAGGCCGATATCGCGGTGCGCGCCGACATCGAGATTCCCGATCGCAAGTTCAAGATGACGATGTCGTTCCGCCGCAACACCGACACGTCGCTGCCGGCGAGCCACACCGCCGAACTCACCTTCATCCTGCCGCAGGACTTCTCGGGCGGCGGCGTCGGCAACGTGCCGGGCATCCTGATGAAGTCCAACGAGCAGTCGCGCGGAACGCCGCTGGCGGGCCTTGCGGTGAAGGTCACCGACGGCTTCTTCCTGGTCGGCCTGTCCAACGTCGACGCCGACCGGACCCGCAACGTGCAGCTCCTGAAGGAGCGCTCCTGGTTCGACGTTCCTTTGGTCTACACCAATCAGCGCCGGGCCATCATCGCGATCGAGAAGGGTGCGCCGGGCGAGCGCGCGTTCAACGACGCCTTCGCGCTGTGGGGTGATTGAGCAGGCCGCACGCGCCTCGCGCGTTCGGCGAATCGCCGAGGCAGGAGATTGGGCATGAAGCGATATCTCATCTTCGTTGCCGTAGGCCCGGCGCTGGGCGGCTTCGCGCTGCTCCTGGTCACGACCTACATGTCCGGTTATTGGACCAACACCAATCCGGGCGAAGTGGCCAAGCTGTTCAAGGTCTTCGTCACCTCGCTGCAATACAGCTACCTGTTCGGCTTCTTGCCGGCGCTGATGATGTGCGCGATCGACGACATCCTGTTCCACGTCAGGCGCATCGGGCCGACGTTGCGGATGCTGCTGGTGGGCGGCATCGCCTTCCTGCTCGCGGCCTTCAACTACGCCTCGCATGGCTCCGAATACGGCATCGTGCAGTGGATCCTGTACGGGCTGGTCGGCTTCATCCCGGCGACGGTGTCATCGTGGCTGGTGCACAGATTCGTTGAGGAGCCGCAGCCGGCGGTCGCTACTGAGCCGCCGACTGCGTAGCGCGATCGCACGGCCCGGCCGGCCTATCTCCCATTGCCGCGGCACCGGCCGCCGGGGCCGATGTGAAAGCCGCGCGGACAGGCGTGGGCCGCCGGATTGGCAAAGTTGCGCAGGCACCCGCCATACGGGCCCCGATGCCAGCCCGGACCGCATCCGCCGGCGACCTGGATGACCACAGGCCCCGATCCGGTCTTGATCGAAGCCAGCGGCAGCGCCGATGCGCTGACGGTCAGCGCGCCCAGGAGGATTGTGCTGAGGGTGATGGTTCGCATCGTCGATCTCCGTCGTGTCGGTGGTGAATGAGCTAGCCGCCGGCCGCGAAAGCGATGCCGGCCCGGACCTCGCCGATCGCCTGGTCGATCAGCGCCAGCGCGCGCTCGCGATGCCCACCCTTGTTCGGTGTCGCCTGAGCGAGCTCGGCGCGCGCGGACTGCAGCATCGTGACGGTTGCGGTCATGTGCGGCTGCGCACCGAGCGCGTAGCCGATACCGATGCCGGCCGTGAGGGCGGCGCCGAGGCCGAGCCTGCGGGCGGCGGAAGACAACTTCATTTCATTCTCTCCTTGCGCTCATGCTGTCGACTAGGAAGGTTGAGGTCCGCACGCGTGCGTCCCTCCGCATCGCTAGTTGAACCAGTTGCCGCTGTCTTGGACTAATCGGCACGAACCGGCGCGCGATTTGGACTGGTCGGCACTCTCGGTCCCTTCCTGAAGGCTTGTGGGGATTTCAGCGGCCGTTCATCCTGCGGCTGCCACATTGATCTTGTTGCCTCCAGACTATTTCCTTTGCCTCGGATCCGATTTCGATGACCATTGTCAGGAAAGCACTGTCGACCGACATGCTGCCGAAAGGGCTCGACGACAGGCAGCGCTATTTGTGCTTTGCGGAATTGTTCGAGCACTTTTCCAACACCGGCGATCTCGACCCGGCCGACGACGTGCCCTTTCGCGCTGCAATGAACGCGATCCACATCGGCACCACGCTGCTCGGCCGTTGCGACGGCACCTTCACTCGCGTGCGACGAGAACGACGCCAGGTGCTCGCCACCAACGACGACCGCTATTGCCTGGCGCGCAACGCCGGCAGCCGCGAGGCGATGGTCGTTCATCGCGGACGCGAGTTCGCGCTGCGGCCCGGCGCCATGGTGCTGCTCAAGCTCGATGAGCCGTTCTTCAGCGCCGATGGCGCGAGCCACAAGCGCTTCGTCAACGTGCATCTGCCGATGGTGACGCTGCGATCGATGGTGCCCGCCGTCGATGATCTGGTCGGACGGGAATTGGAGCCCGGAGGCGCGCTCTCGCTCGCCATGGACTACAGCGAGCTGTTGCTCGGCCGCCCCAGCGCAGCCGACCAGGCGGGCCCCGCGATCGCGCAGCATCTCCTCGACCTAGTTGCGCTCGGCCTTGGCGTTCGCGGTGACGTGATGCTGAAGGCCCAGCGCGGCGGCTTGCGCAGTGTTCGCCTGAGCGGCGTGCTCGCGATTCTGAACAGCCGCTTCACCGAGCCGGATTTTTCGGCGCAGAAGCTCGCCGTCGCGGCCGGGCTGTCCGAGCGCTACGTCAATGACCTGCTGCATGAGGCCGGCGCCGGCTTCTCGGCCCGGCTGAACGAGCTGCGCCTGCGCAAGGCCATGGACCTGCTGGCCGGCGGCGGACGCCGCATCAGTGACATCGCGTTTGCCTGCGGCTTCAACGACCTGTCCTATTTCAACCGCTGCTTCCGGCGCCGCTTCGGGCTGACGCCGACCGGCGCCCGGGGCCGCTAGGCGAGACAAGGCGACGGTTCGACGCAACTTGTGCCGAGCCCCGCGCGTTGCCATCTCATGGGTATGCAAGACCACATGGCTCCCTCGCCCCGCCGCGGACGCGCCTCGCAGGCGCACTTCGACGCCAATGAGGCGCGCGGACCGATCATCGACCAGGACGGACGTGAGATCCCGCAGGGCTCCTTCCGGTCCTCGTTCAACGGCGCCTTCGTCGGTCCGGACGGTGTGCGCTTCGATTTCAACACCGCCAATCCCTTCGGCAATCTGACCCGTGAGCAGCGCATCGCGCGGCTGGAGGCCGTGGCGAAGCTGCTCGACGTCGCCTTCGTCCTGCCCGGCACCAACATCCGCTATGGCATCGACGGCATCATCGGCCTGATCCCGGTGGTCGGCGACCTCATCGCGACCGCGCTGTCGCTGTGGCTGGTGCGCGAGGCCCGTGCGCTGGGCGCGCCCTGGCACGTCATTACGCGGATGCTGGGCAATGTCGCGGTCGAGGGGGTGATCGGCATGGTCCCCGTCGCGGGCGACGCCTTCGACGTGCTGTTCCGCGCCAACATGCGCAACGCCAAGATCCTGCGGCGGTGGCTGGATACCCAGTCGCGTTGAGGCGCTGCGAGACCGGGCCAAAACCTCGCAAACCGACCCCCATAAAAAAACTGCCCCGCGCGAGGCGGGGCAGGGTGTTGAAGACTGGTCTGGCAGCCGTCAGGCCGCATCGGCGTCCTGCGCCTTGTCGACCCCCCGGCGCGGCAACGGAAACGCCTCGCTCTCATACAAGGTGCGGATGCCGTTCTGGTCGAAGCGGGCTTCCTCGACCTGCAGGTAGGCGCCATTCAGCGAATCCGCAGGCAACTCCTCCATGGCGAAGCGCACGGCTTCAGCCGCGGTGCCGAACCGCCGGTAGGCGAAGCCCGCCCGCTTCTTCTTGCGGATGGCGGCGGGAAACAGTTCGGCAGAGGTGTTGAAGTTGAACGGACGCAGTGGACGCATGGTCTGAGACCTCTTCTTGTCGGCTGGAAGCGCTGACGCGAGCTTTCAAAACATTCAGCTTGGCAATGACGCCAGCGATTGCGGGGGTGGAGGGCGGGATTTGCCGCTCCAGGCGGCCCGGCCCTGCATAGTCAGTTACGGTCTCTAATATAGGCCGATTTGGCAGAAATGCGAATCCTGCACGCTCACATCGTAAATCCGGCCTGGTTCGGGGCCTACTGAAATATCCTATTTTTTCAATGGTTTAATCGATCCACAACTTGTGAATGCAGGAGAGCCCGATCTGCACGGCTAAAATCTCGCCCCTGGTGGCCGGTTTTGGCCCCCGGCGCCGCGCCGGCCGCCAGCCCAGCGGCCCCGATTACCGTCCGTGACGGAACCGGGGCCGATGGAGACGTCACCGCGGCTTCAGCTTCAGGGCCGCCGAGTTGATGCAATAGCGCAGGCCGGTCGGCCCCGGGCCGTCGGGAAAGACATGGCCGAGATGGCCGGAGCATTTCGAGCACAGCACCTCGGTGCGGACCATGCCGTGGGTATGGTCGGTCTCCTCGTCGATGTGGCTCTCCGTCGCCGGCTGGGTGAAGCTCGGCCAGCCGCAGCCGGAGTCGAATTTGGCGTCGGACTCGAACAGGGTCTGGCCGCAGCCGGCGCACACATAGGTCCCGGCGCGATGCTCATGCTCGTATTCGCCCGAGAACGGGCGCTCGGTCGCCTTCTCGCGCAGCACGGCGTACTGCATCGGCGTCAGCTCCTCGCGCCATTCCGCCTCGCTCTTGATGACCTTGTCGCTCGTCTTGGTGTCGCTCATCCCGTTGTCCTCCGGGCGGACCGAACTGGTCCGCTCCCTCTCATTGCGCTGATCGGCCTCGGTCGCGGCCGCAGGTCGTCGCCTCAGTTCGTTACCCAGTTAGTTCGTCGCCTCAGTTCGTTGCCTTGGCCTCGCCGACCAGCGTCGGCTTCTCGACATAGTTCTCCGCGAAGATCTTCTTCAGATTCTCGATCTTCGGCAGGTCGTTATAGGCAATATAGGGCTGGCTCGGGTGCAGCGTCAGGTAGTCCTGATGATAGGCCTCGGCCGGATAGAACGCGTCGAGCTTGCCGATCTTGGTGACGATCGGCTTGCCGAACACCTTGGCCTTTTCGAGCTGGGCGACATAGGCCTCCGCGACCTTCCTCTGCGCCTCCGAGGTGGTGAAGATCGCCGAGCGATATTGCGGTCCCGAGTCCGGGCCCTGTCGGTTCAACTGGGTCGGATCGTGCACGACCGAAAAGAAGATCTGCAGGATCTTGCCATAGGAGATCTTCTTTGGGTCGTACTTGATCTGGACCGATTCCGCGTGGCCCGTCGTGCCGCTCGAGACCGTGCGGTAGTCGGCCGTGGCCTTGGTGCCGCCGGCATAGCCGGACACGGCGCTGACCACGCCGGCCGTGTGCTGGTAGACGCCCTGGACGCCCCAGAAGCAGCCGCCGGCGACGACAGCGGTTTCCAGCGCGTCGGAGGCCGCCTGGTCCTGGGCCGGCGGCGGGATCACAACGGCCTGCTCGGCGGCGTGCAGCGGCTGCCAGGCCAGGATGCCGGCCGCCATCGCACCGAGCACGGCTGTCTTGACGAAAAGGGAGCGGGTGAGGCGCATCTTCGGATCCTCGTGAGGGGGGCTTGTCTCGTCTCGCCGGCCGGAAACACTGGCCCGGTCCGGCCTCTGCTGCAAGATACGTCGGTGCCCGGCCGGCGTTACGGGGGACGTGACACGACTGCGTGAACAGGCGGGTGGCGCGAGGCGTGCGCTATCGCCCAATGGGTGCCGGGACGGCGCTGGGAGTTGTGGCGAGAGCGTTCCAGGCATGGTGATCTGTTCTCGCGGCCCGAATTGCCCGAGGGATGCCGGTTCATTGGCCCTCCGAAAGCGGAGGGCGCAGGGAAGGCCGGACCTCGACTGAGGCCCGTGGCCCGCCTGCGGAAAAAATGCAGGCGGCAGGTACCACAGGTTCAGCCGGACAGATCCGGCCCTCCCTGCGCGATGGTTTTAACGCTTATACGTGCTCTCCCCGGGGACCGGCTGTCTTGCCCCCGTCGCCGGCGGATCATCACCGCCAGCTTGGCCTCAGCGTCGGGAGGCCAGGACCACACGCTTTCGCCGTCCGCGCCATGCCGTTCGTCCGCAGGCGCTTCACCCGCTGCAACATGCCGCATCCATCGCATTTCGCTGCCAACGTCCGTGACGATCGCGATACGTCCCCTGCCGTGCAACGAAACGCAGGCATCATAAGCCTGATTTGGGCACGGCGCGAAATGATTTATGTTTTTCAGAAGACCTTGACAGCTTTTGTCGTCGCCGGCCGATTTGCCCGACGGGCCGAACGGCGCTGCCGCATGCGAGGAAGGTGCAGTGATTCATGCATGGGTGGGCAGCTACGAGATTCACCATAGTCGATATCGTCGACGGCGCGACGCGCGACGTCCAACCCGCCAGGTCACGATCCCATCACGCTTCGCCGATCCTCGAACCATGATGTCATTCCATTGTCGCGGTCGTGATGCCGGCGCGGCGGGACGCCGCGAATATTTCCTCCATCCGATGGTCAATACAGAGGCGGTCGCGCCTCGACCGGCAGGGCCCTGACCAGGGCATCGATCAATCGAGTGCGCGCTCTCCGCCCCTTGAGAACCTGGAGAACAATCATGACAATGTGGAAATCGAAGGCGGCAGCCGTGCTGCTGTCGATGGCGACTGCCGCGCCTGCATCGGCGCAGGGTTGGTTCTACGGCGAGCAGGAGCCGGGGGCGTTTCAGGCGATGTATCCCGATCGCGACGTGCTCAACGGCGGCGCACTGACGCCGGCGGGACGAATGGGCCTGGTGCGCGCCTCCGGCGCGGTGCTCGTGTTTCCGCCGCCGGCTCATCTCCGCCCGTATGATCGGCGGCCGCAGCGGCGATGACGCGTCGCCCGGAAGGCGCCCTATGATCGGCTGCCCGGACAGCGGCTGCCGCGCTACGTCTGAGCGATGGGCGCGATCACGAACGGCCGTCGGCTCGCGCGGTCGTGATTGGGATGCCGCTTTCGCCTGCCTACATCATCGCCTGCGTGAACTGGTGCGCAACAGGGAAGACCAATCATGATCGCATTCAGGAGCCTGGCGGCAGCTCTGCTGATGTCGACGCTGGCGGCCACCGCGGCATCGGCCCAATTCTCCGAGCCGGCGGCCTATGCGGCCATGCATCCCGAACGCGACGTGCTCAATGGCGCCGCGCTGACGCCGGCGGCGCAGGCGGAACTGGCCCGCCGTGGCACGTCGGCCTTTCCGAATGCAAATGCAGCGATGCCTCCGGCCGATCGCGTGGGGCCGCATCGGCGTCATCGGCGCTGAGCGCGTCGCCTCAGTTGGCGTGCTCCTCGCGCTCGTGGATGACGCTGGCGCGGCCGACGATGAGATCGTCGACCTGGCCGATGCGTGAGACGTCCTTGCCGGCATAGGGCAGCGAATGCAGCACGCAGCGCATCGCGTTCAGCCGCGCCCGCTTCTTGTCGTCCGACTTGATCACGGTCCACGGGCAGTCGGCGGTGTCGGTGGAGAAGAACATCGCCTCCTTGGCGCGGGTGTAGTCGTCCCATTTGTCGAGCGAGGCGGTGTCGATCGGCGACAGCTTCCATTGCTTCAACGGATGCGCCTCGCGCTCCTTGAAGCGGCGGCGCTGCTCCTCGCGGCTGACCGAGAACCAGAACTTGATCAGGTGCATGCCGCTGCGTACGAGGTTGCGTTCGAACTCCGGCACCTGGCGCAGGAACTCGTCATATTCGGCCTGCGAGCAGAAGCCCATCACGCGCTCGACGCCGGCGCGGTTGTACCAGGAGCGGTCGAACAGCACGATCTCGCCGGCGGTCGGCAGGTGCTCGACATAGCGCTGGAAGTACCATTGGCCGCGCTCGACGTCGCTCGGCTTGTCCAGCGCCACGACGCGGGCGCCGCGCGGATTGAGATGCTCCATGAAGCGCTTGATGGTGCCGCCCTTGCCGGCGGCATCGCGGCCCTCGAACAGCAGCACCAGGCGTTGCCGCGCATCCTTCATCCAGTTCTGCAGCTTGAGCAGCTCGGTCTGCAGGATGAATTTCTGCTCCTCATAGTCCTTGCGATACATCCGGTATTTGTAGGGGTAGCCGCCCTGGCGCCAATTGTCGGCGAGCTCGTCGGAGGTGTGGCGCCTGTCGCGCTTGGCTTGTTTGCCTTCGATCAGCGCCTTCATCAGCTTGGCATCGTCGGGTGCTGCGCCGTCCAGCATCGCCCTGATCGGTGCGCTGTCGGCGTCGAGCGCCGGCGGTCCGTTCAGCACGGTCTCGAACGCCGACAGCCCGGTGATCTGCGCAGCCTGCATCTGTTCGTCGACCAGCGACTGGGCGATCGGATCGAGCCCCGCAGCCGATTGCCGGCGCGGGGCGCGCATGGTGGCGGCTGCGCGCTTCATGCGTCGGCCATTGGAGGCCTTGGCTTTCGTGGTCTTGGACTTTGCCATGCGATTCCGCTGCCTGCTGTTGGTTTAACAGAGATGTGAATCGATTTTTATCCGCCAAGGACCCTGCGTCAGGTTGACGTGGATCAACCGGCCGCAGGTGGGTACCAGCGAGGCGAGCGAAATCGTCTCGCGCGGTAAAGCCGGCGTTACACCACGATCGACAGCCGCTTCGCGGCCCGTGTGATTCCGGTGTAGAGCCAGCGGGCGCGGCTCTCCTGGAAGGCAAAGCTCTCGTCGAACAGCACCACGTCATCCCATTGCGAGCCCTGCGACTTGTGCACGGTCAGCACGTAGCCGTAGTCGAACTCGTCGTAAGGCTTGCGCTGCTCCCACGGGATGTCCTCGATGCCGCCGCCGAAGCATTCGCCGCGCACCGAGACTTTCGTCACCTTGCGTCCGAGATCCTCGTCGGGCGCGACCCGCATCGTCACGATCTTGGATTTCGAGGTCGCGCGCGACTTCACCCGCCATAGCCCGCCATTGAACAGGCCCTTCTTGCGGTTGTTGCGCAGGCAGACCAGCTTGTCGCCGGCGACGGGGAGGGCGTCCTCGATGTCGAGGCGCTGTCGAAAGCGGTTGTTGTAGGCGCGGCGGGTGGCGTTGCGGCCGACCAGCACCTGGTCGGCCTCCATCACGCGCGACGGATCGAGCTCTCGGCGCTCCACCACCTCGCTCTCGCCGTAGCGGCCGATGTCGAGCGTGTTGCCTTCGCGCACGTCCATCGACATCCGCACGATCGGATCGTCCTTGGCTTGGCGATGCACCTCGGTGAGCATCACGTCGGGCTCGCTCTCGGTGAAGAAGCCGCCGCCCTTGACCGGCGGCAGCTGCGCGGGATCGCCGAGCACCAGCAACGGGCAGTCGAAGGACAGGAGATCACGGCCGAGATCGGCGTCGACCATCGAGCATTCGTCGATGATGATCAGCTTGGCCTTGGACGCCGGCGCGTCGTCCCACAATTCGAAGTTCGGCTGCTCCTCGCCGCTCTCCTGCGCGCGATAGATCAGCGAGTGGATGGTGGAGGCATTGTCGCAGCCCTTGCTGCGCATCACCAGCGCCGCCTTGCCGGTGAAGGCCGCGAACTTGACCTCGCCGTTGACGTCTTCGGCGATGTGGCGGGCCAGCGTGGTCTTGCCGGTTCCGGCATAGCCGAACAGCCGGAACACCTGCGGCGTGCCGTTCTTGCCCGGCTTGGCTTTCAGCCAGTCGCCGACGGCCTTGAGGGCGGAATCCTGATGCGGAGAGAAGGTGGTCATGGCTCAACGAAATGGAGCCGCGCGGCGACTCGGGGACATTCCGTGAACCTAAGGGCTGACGGGGAGAGATCAAGCGCTCGATGTGAATGGGTCCACGCCTCCCCCGCTTGCGGGGGAGGTCGCATCGCATCGGAAGATGCGATGCGGGTGGGGGAACGCTCCGGCGGGACTGCCCGTGTGGCGCCCCCACCCCAGCCCTCCCCCGCAAGCGGGGGAGGGGGCGCAGCGTGCCTGCGGCGATCGCTCGTTCCCCTCCAGAGGAAGCCTACTGCCAGCCCGGCACGCCGCGCATGTCCGGCAGGTGATGCGCGATGCCCTTGTGGCAGTCGATGCAGGTCTTCTCGCCGGTGAAGAGGAAGCGCTGGTGGGCTTCGACGGCGCGCGGCGACTGCTTGGTGATGTCCATCGACTGCGCGCTGTGGCAGTTGCGGCATTCGAGCGAGTCGTTCGCCTTGAAGCGCGCCCATTCGTGCAACGCCAGTTCCAGCCTTCGGTCGGTGAACTTCTCGCGGGTGTCGATCGAGCCGAACAGATGGCCCCAGACCTCCTTGGAGGCCTGCATCTTGCGCGCGATCTTGTCGGTCCAGTTGTGCGGCACATGGCAGTCCGGGCAGCTGGCGCGCACGCCGGAGCGGTTGGAGAAGTGGACGGTCGTCTTCAGCTCGGCGAACACGTTGTCGCGCATCTCGTGACAGCTGGTACAGAACTTCTCGGTGTTGGTGATCTCCAGCGCGGTGTTGAAGCCGCCCCAGAAGATGACGCCGGCGAGGAAGCCGGCGAGCACCAGCACGCCGAGCCCGAACACGGAGCTCGGCTTCAGCAGCACGTCGATGAGGTCGAGAATGAACTGCCAGGCGCGGCCGGCAAGGCCGAGCCGCTTTTCGGGGACGGGCGCTTTGGCGCCCTCCGGGATGTCGGCGCTGCTCATCGCTTGCCACCCGGCCTGTCGTGCGCCAGCAGCGTGTCGATGTCGACGAAGTCGTTGCTGACAGGCGGATTGGCGACGCTCTGCGGCACGTGGCACTGGGTGCAGAAGTAGCGCCGCGGCGACACCGACGCCAGGAACTGGCCGTCGCGATCCATGAAATGGGTGATCGACAGCATCGGCGCCTTCGACTCCGCCGTGCGCGCCCGGGCGTGGCAGGACAGGCATTTGTTGCCCTGCATGTCGACCTGATAGCCGTCGATGGCATGCGGAATCACCGGTGGCTGCTCCGGATAGTTGCGCACCTCCTTCTCGGCGGTGTTCTTCATCGGCTGCATCGGCGGCGCAGGACCCTCGTCGTTGAGCGGTGCAGGACCGCGCAGCGAGGACGAGACGCTCTGGGCGAGCAGGGCGCTCGATCCGGCCGCAACGCTGGCCGCGATCAGCATGACAGCGATTTTTCTCATCATGATGGTCACACCCGCTCGATGCGCACGGCGCACTTCTTGTAGTCGGTCTGCAGCGAGATCGGATCGGTGGCGTCGAGCGTCACCTTGTTGATCAGCTTCGACTCGTCGAACCACGGCACGAAGACGAGGCCGCGCGGCGGCTTGTCGCGGCCGCGGGTCTCGACGCGGGCGCGGATGAAGCCGCGGCGCGAGGCGACCTTGACCTCGTCACCGCGCCTCAAGTTCGCGGCCTCGGCATCGTCCGGATGCATGAAGCAGACGGCTTCGGGGAACGCCTTGTAGAGCTCGGGCACGCGGCGCGTCATCGTGCCGGAATGCCAATGCTCGACCACGCGTCCCGTCGACAGCCAGAACGGATAGTCCTTGTCGGGCGATTCCGCCGGCGGCTCGTAGGGCAAAGCGAAGATGCGCGCCTTGCCGTCGGGGAAGCCGTAGAACTGCACGCCGGTACCGGCCTTGACGTAAGGATCAGAGCCCTCGCGAAACCGCCAGCGCGTCTCCTTGCCGTCGACCACCGGCCAGCGCAGGCCGCGCTCCCGGTGATAGGCCTCGAACGGCGCCAGGTCATGGCCATGGCCGCGGCCGAACGAGGCGTATTCCTCGAACAGGCCCTTGTGGACGTAGAAGCCGAACGCCTTGGACTCGTCGTTGGCATAGCCCGGCTCGATCTGGTCGAGCGGAAACTTGTCGACCTGGCCGTTCCTGTAGAGCACGTCGAACAGCGTCTTGCCGCGCACGTCGGGCTTCTTGGCGATCAGCTCCTCAGGCCAGACCTCCTCGATCTTGAAGCGCTTGGAGAACTCCATCAACTGCCAGAGATCCGAGCGTGCCTCGCCCGGTGCCGACACGAGCTGGTGCCAGAACTGGGTGCGGCGCTCGGCATTGCCATAGGCGCCTTCCTTTTCCACCCACATTGCCGTCGGCAAAATGAGATCGGCGGCGAGCGCGGTGACCGACGGATAGGCGTCGGAGACGACGATGAAATTGTCCGGATTGCGGAAGCCCGGATAGGTCTCTTCGTTCGCGTTGGGGCCGGCCTGCAGGTTGTTGTTGACCTGCACCCAATAGGCGTTCAGCAGGCCGTCCTTCAGCATCCGGCTCTGCAGCACGGCGTGATAGCCCGGCTTGTCGGGGATCGTGCCTTCCGGCAACTGCCAGATGTGCTCGGCCTTGGTTCGGTGCTCCTTGTTGGTGACGACCATGTCGGCGGGCAGGCGGTGCGAGAAGGTGCCGACCTCGCGCGCGGTGCCGCAGGCCGAGGGCTGGCCGGTCAGCGAGAACGGGCTGTTGCCGGGCTCTGCGATCTTCCCGGTCAGGAGATGGATGTTGTAGACGAGGTTGTTGCACCAGACACCGCGGGTGTGCTGGTTGAAGCCCATGGTCCAGAACGAGACCACCTTGGTCTTCGGATCGGCATAGAGCTCGGCCAGCGCCTCGAGCCGATTCAGCGGCACGCCGGACATCTCGGCGGCCTTCTCCAGCGTATAGTCGGAGACGAACTTGGCATACTCGTCGAACGAGATGTCGGTGGCGTCGTTGGCCTTGGCTGCGCCGGTGGCCTTCTTCTGCAGCGGATGCTCCGGGCGCAGGCCGTAGCCGATGTCGGTCTGGCCCTTCTTGAACACCGTATGCGCCTGGACGAACTCCTTGTTGACGCGGCCGGTCTTGATGATGTGGTTGGCGATCGCGTTGAGGAGATAGAGATCGGTCTGCGGCTTGAACACCATGCCGATGTCGGCGAGGTCGAACGAGCGATGCTCGAAGGTCGAGAGCACAGCGACCTTGACATGCGGCGCCGACAGGCGCCGGTCGGTGACGCGGCTCCACAGGATCGGATGCATCTCCGCCATGTTGGAGCCCCACAGCACGAACGCATCCGTCGCCTCGATGTCGTCATAGCAGCCGGCCGGCTCGTCGATGCCGAAGGTGCGCATCATGCCGGCGACGGCCGAGGCCATGCAGTGCCGCGCATTCGGATCGATGTTGTTGGAGCGGAAGCCGGCCTTGAACAGCTTTGACGCAGCGTAGCCTTCCCAGATCGTCCACTGTCCCGAGCCGAACATGCCGACGCCGGAGGGACCGCGCTTCTTCAGCGCGTCTTTGTACTTCGCGGCCATGACGTCGAACGCTTCGTCCCAGGAGACGGGGGTGAACTCGCCGTTCTTGTCGTACTTGCCGTTCGTCTTGCGCAGCATCGGATGCGTCAGGCGGTCATGGCCGTACATGATCTTCGAGAGGAAGTAGCCCTTGACGCAGTTGAGGCCGCGATTGACCTCGGCCTTGATGTCGCCATGGGTGGCGACGACGCGGTTGTCCTTGGTCGCGACCATCACGCTGCAGCCGGTGCCGCAGAAGCGGCAGGCGGCCTTGTCCCATTTCAGCTCGCTGGCTTCGCGCTCGGTGACGAGGTTCGCCGCAAGCGAGCTGCCGGGCATGCCGGCGGCGGCCGCGGCAATCGCGGCGGCTTCCAGCTTCAGCATCTGGCGACGATCGATCTTCATGTCGGTCATTGGTGTCTCGTGTGATTAGCCGGCGTCGATGGCGTGGAAGACGAGGCAGGCGGAGTGCACGTGCGGCAGCAGGCCGATCCGGTTCATGGTGGCGCCGAGCGCGCCGGCATCGGGCGCATCGACGACGACGATCAGCTTGCCGCGTGCGTCGCGGCCGTGAATCTCGCAGCCGGACAGCGCGAGGATGTCGGCTTCGACGCGGTCGAGCTGCTCGGGCCGGGTCTGCACGATGATGCTGGCGATCTCGCCCTTGGCCGGTGCGACGACGGGATCGGCGGTGAGGACTCGGCCGGTGATCAGAGCACGGCGGTCGAGGGAGGTGCGGTGTGAGAGCATGGCGGGGTCCTTCCGATCAGTGCGCCGCGGGCGGCCCGGGTGGCCCGGCCATCATCTGGTAAACCCAGACCGTGAGCCCGTAGGAGCCGACGGTGGCGACCGCGAGCGCGGGCATCAGCACAGCGGTGAGAAACAGGAAGGCAACAATTTCCATGCGTCTGCGACGCGCACGCGCGTTCGCATCGCCGCCAACGAGCGACATGAGAGAATTCTCTGCTAGGGGAGGTTCAGTTCAGGAGGGATTGCGGCATCCGGGCCGCGCCTGATCTTATGTTTAAGAAGGCTCCGGAAACCGGCGTTGACCTGGATCAAGCGGGCGGAACCCCGCGCACACCGGCGCACCGCCAGAGCGGAGTCGCGCCGGTCCCCACTGAGCTCTTGGTTGACGGGCTGTGAAGACGCGTGATCGCAGCTTTGCTTGCGAGAAATTCTCGCTGCTCTGCGCCGCGGTCTCGATACGAACATCCCCTCCGGCCGTAAGCCGATAGGACCCGCATCGCTATTTTTCCGGGACGCTCGACACGCGTTGCGCCTGCCACCATCATTCCGTGCATCGCATCAATGCGGATGCAGTCTTGGTCGGAGAGGGCAATGAAGCGTCGTGATTTTCTGAAATTGTCGTTGGCATCGGCTGCGGTGATGGCCTCAGCGGCGCCGCTGCGCGCCGAGGACAAGCCGAAGGAGATCCGCATCGGCACCCAGAAGGGCGGCTTCTTCCCGGCGGTGAAGGCGCGCCGCACCATCGAGGATACGTTCAAGCCCGTCGGCATCGACATCGTCTGGGTCGACTTCCAGTTCGGCCCGCCGCTGCTGGAGGCCATCAATGTCGGCAGCGTCGATTTCGGCTATGTCGGCGACGCGCCGCCGATCTTCGCGCAGGCCGCCGGTGCCAAGATCCGCTACGCGGCGGCCGTCAAGCAGAACGGCAGCAGCCAGGCGATCATCGTGCCCAAGGACTCGCCGATCAAGTCGCTCGCCGATCTCAAAGGCAAGCGCGTCGCCTTCGGCAAGGGCTCGAGCGCGCACAATCTCCTGGTCGCCGCGCTGGAGAAGGCGGGCCTGTCCTGGACCGACATCACGCCGGCGCCGCTCGCGCCCGCCGATGCCACCGCCGCCTTCGTCAAAGGCTCGGTCGATGCCTGGTCGATCTGGGATCCGTATCTCGCGCTTGCCGAGCTCAAGGAGAATGCGCGCGTGATCGTGTGGGACAAGGATGTCCACAAGCCGAACTCATTCTACATCGTCGGCTCCGACTTCGTCGAAAAGTATCCGGCCGTCGTCGCCAGGCTGAATGCGGCTTTCGCCGCCGAAGGCGTGTGGGCCAACAGCCATCACGACGAGGTCGCCAAGGCGCAGGCCGAGGCCACCGGCGTCGATCTTGAGGCGGTCAAGCGCTTCGTCGACCGCTCGGTCTATAGCGTCGTGCCGATCGACGACGAAGTGATCAAGAGCCAGCAGGCCGTCGCCGACCGCTTCGCCCGTGTCGGCCTCATTCCCAAAGCCGTCAACGTCGCCGACATCGTCTGGAAATGGACGCCGTCCACCTGACGGCTGTCCCGCCACTCAAATCCGAAAGAGAACGACATGAGCAACGCTTCGTCGAAGCCCAATGTGCTTTGGTTCCTGCCGACCCATGGCGACGGCCGCTATCTCGGCACCTCGCAAGGCGGCCGCGAGGTCAACTTCAACTATCTGCGCCAGGTGGCGCAGGCCGCCGATCAGCTCGGCTATTACGGCGTGCTGATCCCGACGGGACGCAGCTGCGAGGATTCCTGGATCGTGGCGTCGGCCGTGGCGCCATTCACCGAGAAGCTGCGGTATCTCGTCGCGGTGCGTCCGGGTCTGCAATCGCCGGCCGTGGCCGCGCGCATGACCGCGACGCTCGACCGCGTCACCAACGGTCGCCTGCTGGTCAACGTCGTCACCGGCGGCGATCCGGTCGAGAACAAGGGCGACGGCATCTTCCTGTCGCATGAGGAGCGCTACGAGGTCACCCGCGAGTTTCTCACCGTCTACAACGCGCTGCTCGAAGGCGAAGCCGTCAACTTCGCCGGCAAGCACATCAAGGTCGAGGATGGCCGGCTGCTGTTCCCACCGGTGCAGTCGCCACGCCCGCCGCTGTTCTTCGGAGGCTCGTCGGATGCCGGCATCGACGTCGCCGTCGATACGGTCGAGAAGTATCTTACCTGGGGCGAGCCGCCGGCAGATGTCGCGGCGAAGATCGCCAAGGTGAGAGCAGTCGCCGACAGCCGTGGCCGCAGGCTGTCGTTCGGCATCCGCCTGCATGTGATCGTGCGCGAGACCAACGCGGAGGCGTGGGTCGCCGCCGACGACCTCATCAAGCACGTCACCGACGACACCATCGCCTCGGCACAGAAGATTTTTGCGCGGATGGATTCGGTCGGCCAGCAGCGCATGTCGCAGCTGCACGGCGGCCGGCGCGACAAGCTCGAGATCAGCCCGAACCTGTGGGCCGGCGTGGGCCTCGTCCGCGGCGGCGCCGGCACCGCGCTGGTCGGCGATCCCGACACGGTCGCGGCGCGCATCCGCGAGTACCAGGAGCTCGGCATCGACACCTTCATCCTGTCCGGCTACCCGCATCTCGAAGAAGCCTACCGCTTCGCCGAACTGGTGTTTCCCAAGCTTGGGCTGAACGTGTCCGAGCAGGCCGGCAACGTGACCAAACTGCGCACCAACACCGGCCCATTCGGTGAGACCATCGCCAACGAGCATCGTCCGTTGCAGAGAGCCTCGCAGTCATGAGCCTGATCGAAAGTCTTCCCAAGGTCCGCAAGCTCGTGGTGCCGCGCGCGGATGCGCTGATCCCCTGGCTGGTGCCGCTCGCGATCATCCTGATCTGGCAGGCGGCCTCGGTCGCCGGCCTGGTGTCGCCGCGGGTACTGCCGGCGCCGACCGACGTCGCACGCGCCGGATGGAAGCTGCTGCTATCAGGCGAACTCGGCCGCAACATCTGGGTCAGCTTCTGGCGCGCCTCGATCGGCTTCTTGATCGGTGGCGGCATCGGCTTCGCCTTCGGGCTCGCCAATGGCCTGTCGCAGCTGTCGGCGAAGCTGACGGACACCACGCTGCAGATGGTGCGCAACGTGCCACATCTGGCGCTGATCCCGCTGGTCATCCTGTGGTTCGGCATCGACGAGAGCGCAAAACTGTTCCTGGTGGCCCTCGGCGTGTTCTTCCCCGTCTACCTCAACACGCTGCACGGGATTCGCACCGTCGATCCGCAACTCATTGAAATGGGCCGCGTCTACGGCATGACCGACGGCGAACTGTTTCGCCGCGTGATCTTCCCCGGTGCGTTGCCGTCGATCTTCGTCGGTCTGCGCTTCGCGCTCGGCATCATGTGGCTCACCTTGATTGTCGCCGAGACGATCGCGGCGTCCTCGGGGCTCGGCTACATGGCGATGCAGGCGCGCGAGTTCATGCAGATCGACGTCGTCGTGCTCTCCATCCTGATCTACGCCCTGCTGGGCAAGGTCGCCGACAGCGCTTCGCGGGTGCTGGAACGGATGACGCTGTCCTGGCATCCGGCCTTCAGCAAACATTGAGGTTCGTAAATGCAGCAAGCGCTCCGAATTCCCGTGTCCGGCGTCGAGGCGATCGACGGCACTGACGTGATCGGGCATGCCGAGGCCTTCCGCCACGCGAGGAAGCCCGGCGTGACCCCGGCCAAACCCGCGACGCGCGGCCTGCCGCTGGTGATCCGCGACCTTCGCAAGGCGTTCGGCGACAACGAGGTGCTGCGCGGCATCGATCTCGAGATTCCGGGCGGTCAGTTCGTGGCGATCGTCGGTCAGAGTGGCTGCGGCAAGAGCACGCTGCTCCGCCTGATCGCAGGTCTGGACAAGCCGACGTCGGGCAGCATCAGCTTCGGTGAAGCCGCGGCGCGGCCCGAGGACGTCCGCGTCATGTTCCAGGAACCGCGGCTGCTGCCGTGGGCGCGGGTGCTCGGCAATGTCGAGGTCGGCCTCGGCCGCGAGCGCAAGGCCGCCGGCGCCCATGAGCGCGCGCGGCAGGCGCTGGAGGAAGTGGGTCTCGCCGACAAGCGCGACCAATGGCCGGCGGAGCTGTCCGGCGGCCAGAAGCAGCGCGTCGCGCTGGCGCGCGCGCTCGTCAGCGGTCCGCGCCTGCTGGCGTTCGACGAGCCGCTCGGCGCCCTCGATGCGCTGACGCGGATCGCGATGCAGCGGTTGCTGGAGCGGGTCTGGGCCGATCAAACCTTCACCGCAATCCTGGTCACCCATGACGTGGCGGAAGCCGTGGCCCTGGCCGACCGGGTTCTGGTCATCGAGAATGGCCGGATCGCCGAGGATATCGTGGTCGATCTGCCGCGCCCGCGCCAGCGTGGCTCTGCGGAGCTTGCGGCGCAGGAAGGCTCGATCCTGGGCCAGTTGCTTGGACCGGGCGCGGCGGGTTAGGAGAGAATATCGCAATGAACTCCATCGTCCGCCTCATGCCCGACGCCACCGCGCTTCAGCCCGATTTCCGCTCCGCGATGCGCCAGCTGGTCGGCGGCGTGAGCGTGATCACCGTCGGGCGCGGCGATGAGGTCACCGGCATGACGGTGAGTTCGCTGTCATCGCTCTCCATCGAGCCGGCGTCCGTGATCGTGAGCCTCAATCGGAACGCCTCGTCATGGCCGATCCTGCAGCGGGAGCGTGTTTTCGGCGCCAATCTGCTCGCCGCGGACCAGATCGGCGTGGCCGAGCGGTTCTCGGGTAAAGGTGGTCTCAGAGGCGCCGAGCGGTTCGCCGGCGCGGAGTGGCGCAAGCACGTGACCGGCGTGCCGCTCCTGGTCGGGGCACTCGCCGCGCTGGACTGCGAGGTCGAGGAGATCATCGAGCGGCACTCTCATGGCATCGTGATCGGCCGCGTGGTGCATGTCGAGGTGGCGCCGCAAGCGGCAGCCCTGGCGTATTGGCATGGCGGCTATGTGCACGTCGACCGCGACGAGGACGTGGCCCGGCTCGCCCCCCTCGGCGGGCCTGATCCGCAGGACGAGCCATAGGCGGTGAGCGGCGGTTGGCCGCAGGGTGGCGTCCCGAAGCTGGACGCCGTAAAAGCACCGCGGCCTTGAGGTGGTGTTTGCGGCGGAGCTGATGAAACGGATCGGAACCTGGGCGCTCTATGTGATCGGCACGGCCGCGATCCTGTATCTCGCGCTCTATGCCTATGCCGTGCTGACGCAACGCGAGTTCACGCCCGGCGATCCCATTCACATCTTCCGCAATCCCGAGGCGCCGAACTATTCGTGAGGCTGTGCCCGGCGACGACGCGCCGGCGTATTCTCGCGAACCCACGGATCCGGGGACTGTTCACAGTCCTGTAGCTGCATCCAATCGTCGGTCAGAAACTGCACGCGGCAGCGGCGCCACACTTTGATGTGTCCGCCATCCGGCGACGTCTCGACATCGGACAGCGACAGGGTGGGCGGCCGCCAGCGATAGCTGCGTTCGTTGTCCCAACCGTCGCAGCCCTCCCTGCCACAGGCAACCGTTCGCGAGATCAGCTTGCCCTTGCCTGCGAAGCACCAGCTCCGGGCGCCCCATTCCTGACCCGACGACGGATTGACGAGCGGCGCGTGCGACGTCTGCTCCCAGCAGCCTGACAGCACGCCGCGCGTTGCGGCATCAGCCGGCGAAACGGCAAGCGGCGCGCCGAGGGCCAGCGCGCCGCCGAGAACGAACCGGATGGGCAGATTATACGGGGCTCGGCATGCGCGGCGTATCGCCGGAGCCCGGCGGCGGGATCGGCACGCCGCCGTCGGCATATTCGTTGAGCTTGTTGCGCAACGTGCGGATCGAGATGCCCAAGATATTGGCCGCATGTGTCCGATTGCCCAGGCAGTGCTTCAGGGTCTCCAGGATCAGGTCACGTTCGACATCGGCGACCGTGCGGCCGACCAAGGCGCGCGTGACCTGTTCCGCCGCCATCGTAGCATGCGCTACGGCGGGTTGGGTCTTGCCGATGTCGAGGCGGGTACCGTCAGGCGTGAGGATGGCATCCGGCCCGATCTCATCGCCCTGCGCCATCAGCACCGCGCGATGCATCGTGTTCTCCAGCTCGCGCACGTTGCCCGGCCAGCGGTTGGTGGTGAGGATGCGCTTGGCCTCCGCCGAGATCGGCCGCAGCGGTACGGCATTGGCCTCGGAATATTTGCGCGCGAAATGCTGCGCCAGCTCGAGAATGTCGGCGGGGCGCTCGCGCAGGGGAGGGATCTTCAGGTTCACGACGTTGAGCCGGAACAAGAGATCCTCGCGGAACGTACCCTCGCGCACGGCGTCGGCAAGGTTGCGGTTGGAGGTCGCGATGATGCGGATGTCGACGGGGACGGGGCGGGTGCCGCCGACGCGGTCGATCACGCGCTCCTGGATGGCGCGCAAGAGCTTCGACTGCAGCCGCACGTCCATTTCCGAGATTTCGTCCAGCAGGAGCGTGCCGCCATTGGCCTCCTCGAACTTGCCGATGCGGCGGGCGACGGCCCCGGTGAAGGCACCCTTCTCATGGCCGAACAGCTCGGACTCCAGGAGGTGCTCAGGGATTGCGGCGCAGTTGATCGAGATGAAGGGACGCTTGGCGCGGGCCGAGCGGGTGTGGACGTAGCGCGCCAGCACCTCCTTGCCGGTGCCGGACTCGCCGGTGATCATCACCGAGGCATCGGAGCCGGCGATCTGCTGGGCGAGCTTGATCACCTTCGCCATCGCCTCGTCGCGATAGACGAGGTCGCGGCTGTCATTGGCGACGGCGGCGAGCACGGCGGCGATCAGTTCGGGATCCGGCGGCAGCGGAATGTATTCCTTGGCGCCGGCATGGATGGCGGCGACCGCGGCGCGGGCATCGCTGGTGATGCCGCAGGCGACGATCGGCACGTGGATGTGCTCTGCATCGAGCCGCATCACCAGGTCGCGGATGTCGAGCGCGACGTCGACGAGGAGCAGGTCGGCGCCCTTGCCGCCGCGCAGCACCCGCATCGCCTGCTCGTTGTCCTCGGCATGGGTGACGGTGGCGCCGTTCTCCATGGCGATCTTGGTGGCCGTCGTCAGCTGGCCCTTCAGCGTTCCGACGATGAGAAGCCGCATGTTGGTCTCCTATTCGGTCGTGCCGCTCTCGATCGGCACGCAGGTCATGTCTGTCAGTTGCGGTCGGACTTGATGATTTCGGTCATCGTCACGCCGAGCTTGTCTTCGACCAGAACCACCTCGCCGCGTGCCACGAGCCGGTTGTTGACGTAGATGTCGATCGCCTCGCCGACCTTGCGGTCGAGCTCGAGCACGGTGCCGGGCCCGAGCTTCAGGAGCTCGCCGACATCCATCTTGGAGCGGCCGAGCACGGCCGAGACCTGAACCGGGACGTCGAACACCGCCTCGAGGTCGGCCGCGATGCGCGCGGCATGCTCTTCCTCGTTGTAGCCGACGTCCCCGCCCAGCGGAGGCGCGTCCGCCGCGTTGAGGTCGGGAAGCGGGATCTCGTTGTCGCTCATGACTTAACTCCCTCGGCCACCACAGCGGCCTAGTTCTTCTTGGACGCCATGTAGCGTCCGACCAGCTCGTTGATCTTGGCGTCGATCGCAGCGCGCTCCAGCACGACGCCGCCATCGGCCCATTCGATACGGCAGTCGCCGGTCGCGATCTCCGGCTCGGCGAGGATCACGAGGCGCCCCTCGAAGCCGCTCTGCTTGGCGAGCTTCTCGATCTTCTCGCGGGCGAGCTCGTACAGCGTCTCGTTGATGCGCAGCACGAGGTGCGGCGTGGCAACCAGATGCGCGAAGCAGTCGTGCACGAGTCCAATGATCTCGCCGAGCGGCTCCGCCTCGACCAGCGCCGCGCACAGCTTGCGGGCGACGGCGACCGCGACATCGACGGCCTCGGTTTCCATCCGCTGCTCGATGCCTTCGAAGCGGGCGGAGATGCCCTGCAATTGGATGTTGATCTGCTCCAGCGCCGAGGCGACGCGGCGGTCGGCCTCGACCTTGGCTTCGCGCTGCGCCGCCTCGTAGCCATTGCGATAGGCGGCGGCTTCGGCGGCCGCGACCTTCTGTGCGATTTCCGCGGACGTGGCCGCACGCTCCCGCGTCGTCTTCTCCGGCGCGGCGAAGTCGGTATCGAACAGGAATTTCGCAGGCTGAGCCATCAATACACCAGTTCGTCGTCGGCGCGGTTCTTGCTGAGCATGATCTCGCCCTTTGCGGCGAGGTCCTTGGCGAGATTGACGAGCAGGGCCTGCGCCTCGTCGACGTCGCGCAGCCGCACCGGCCCCATGGCGGCCATGTCGTCCTGCAGCATCTTGGCGGCGCGCGACGACATGTTGCCGAAGAAGAAGTTGCGGACCTCCTCGTTGGCGCTCTTGAGCGCCACGCCGAGCTTGTCCTTGTCGACATTGCGCAGCAGGGTCTGCGCCGAGGCGGAATCGAGCTTGATCAGGTCGTCGAAGGTGAACATCAGCGCCTTGATGCGCTCGGCCGATTCGCGGTTCTCTTCCTCGAGCGACGTGATGAAGCGGGTCTCGGTCTGGCGGTCGAAATTGTTGAAGATTTCGGCCATCACCTCGTGGGCGTCACGGCGGCGGGTCTGCGACAGGTTCGACATGAACTCGACGCGCAGGGTCTGCTCGACGCGCTCGATGACCTCCTTCTGCACCGCTTCCATGCGCAGCATGCGGCCGATGACGTCGAGCGCCATGTCCTCGGGCAGGATCGCGAGCACGCGGGCGGCATGCTCCGGCTTCAGCTTGGACAGCACGACCGCGATGGTCTGCGGATATTCGTTCTTGAGGTAGTTGGCGAGCACCTCTTCCTGGACGTTGGAGAGCTTCTCCCACATGTTGCGGCCGGCGGGGCCGCGGATCTCGTCCATGATGCCGTTGACGCGCTCCGGCGGCAGGTATTGCTGCAGCAGGCGCTCGGTGGCGTCGAAATTGCCCATCAGCGCGCCGGAGGCCGACATGCGCGAGACGAATTCGAGCATCAGGTCCTCGACCACGTCGGCTTCGATGGTTCCCAGCGTCGACATCGCCAGCGACAGTTCGCGCACCTCGTCGTCATCGAGCTGCTGCCAGATCTTGCCGCCATACTGCTCGCCGAGCGCGAGCATCATCACGGCGGCGCGCCGTGGGCCGCTCAAGGGCTCGGTCTTCTCGCGCTGCGCCTGGCGGCTCGCCAAGGTCGCGATGACCGTGGAAATGTCGTTGTTGTTGGCGTTGGCGTTCTGGGTCTGCGGCAGCGACATGGCGTCTACGTTCTTTTCAGTTCAGGCGGTTCACGTCGATCGGGTCAGCTCTGCGGCTCGGCGAGCCACTGGCGGATGATGGCGGCGGCTTCGCCCGGGTTGCGGTCGGCCAGCTCGCCCACCCGGTGGACGGACTGAGCGTGGACCTGGCCCTGGACCTGGGCGACGTCGATCATGTTGGCGGTCTGCTGGGCGTGAGCGGCTGCCTGGATGGTTTCGTCGGTGAGGGCCGGCAGGCCGCCGCCCGGGGCGGCGATCTCCTCGCTGGCGATGATCTTCTTCACCAGCGGCCGCACCACCATGAACACGACCACGATGCCGAGCAGCATCATCACCGCGAGCTCGATGACGTACATGACGTCATCCTTGGTGAAGTGGAGCATGCCGAGGAAGCCGGTGGGCTCGTTGATCTGCGGCACGGCGGGAGCGTCGGCGAATTTCAGGTTGACCACCTCGACCTGGTCGCCGCGCTTCTGGTCGAAGCCGATGGCGGAGCGGACCAGTGCGGCGATGCGGTCGAGCTCGTCCTTGCTGCGCTCTTGATAGACCAGCTCGCCCTTTTCGTTCTTCGAGTAGGCGCCGTCGACCAGAACCGCGACCGAGATGCGGTTGACCCGTCCGGCCTCGGTGACTTCGGTCTTGGTGGTCCGGGAGATCTCGTAATTGTTGGTCTCTTCGGTCTTCTTGCTCTGGTCCCGCGGCTGTTGCGGCGGCGCGTTCTGCTGGTTGCCCGGCAGCTCGTTGTTGACCGTGACCTGGCCGTTGTTCTCGTTGGTCGCCGACTGCTCTTCGCGGGTCTGGCTCGAGCGCAGCACGCGGCCTTCCGGATCGTAGCGGTCGGAGGTCTGGGTGATGCGGTTGTAGTCGAAGTCGGCGGACAGCTGGACGCGGGCGCGGCCCGCTCCGACCACCGAGGAGACGATGTCCTCGACCTGCTTGCGCATCCGCTTCTCGAAGGCGTTGCGGCGCTCGTCGCCGACCTGCTGGTCGATGTCGGTCTGGGTGCCGTCGGCAAGCAGCTGGCCGGCCTCGTCGACGATCGACACCCGCTGCGGCTTCAGGCCGTTGACGGCGGAGGCGACGAGGTGGCGGATGGCGCGGATCTGCGCCGGCTCGAGGGTGCCGCGCACGCGCACGACGATCGAGGCGGACGGCTCCGGGGTCTCACGCGAAAACAGCGGCCGCTCCGGCAGGACGAGATGGACGCGCGCCGCCTGGACACGGTCGATGGCGCGGATGGTGCGGGCGAGTTCGCCCTCGAGCGCGCGGAGATGGTTGATGTTCTGGACGAAGCTCGTGGTGCCCAGCGCGTCCGACTTGTCGAAGATCTCGTAGCCGACGCCGCCGCCCTTGGGCAGGCCGCCCTCGGCGAGCTTCATGCGCAGCCGGGTCACCTTGTCCTTGGGCACCAGGATCACGCTGCCTTCATTGCGCATCTCGAAGGGAATGCCCTGCCGCTCCAGATCCTTGATGATGCTGGAGGAGTCTTCCATCGTCAGGTCGGTGAAGAGGGTGGTCATCTGCGGCGCGGTCACGCGCATGATGACGAAGCCGAAGAAGCCGATTAAGGCAGCGGTGACTGCGATCATGGCGGTGAGCCGCGCGGCGCCCAAACCCTTCAGGAAGTCCAAGAGACCTTGCAAGCAACTGCCCCATAGTTCGGCATTCGACGGGTGGCCGCTGAAAGGTGATTTGAGCTTCGCGGGCCTTTACGGCCGGTTGCATCGATCGCGAAATTCAATCCTTAACCTTCACCAGCACCCGCATTCCAGGTGGCGATCCGATGTCGGCCGCTGCCCCGCCGTTCGCGGGACGGGGCGCGGAGGTTGAATCGAACCACTGGGCAATTATTGCCTATGGGAAGGTTTCGATATGGTTAACGGTGGTTAAAGGGTCCTAACAAAGTGTAGACATGCAAAAAATCGGCTTGGCAGGGCCAAGCCGATTTTCGAAGAAATCCCGTCGCGTCGGCAACGATCTATTGGCGATATTGCTGAATTCGGGTGGTGCGCAGGCCGGCGAGACCGTGCTGGTCGATCGAGAACTGCCACGACAGGAATTCGTCGACGGTCAGGGTGTAGCGGCTGCACGCTTCCTCGAGGGACAGCAAGCCGCCGCGAACGGCGGCAACGACTTCAGCCTTTCGGCGAATGACCCACCTCTTGGTGCCTGGCGCAGGCAAATCCGCGATGGTGAGTGGGCTGCCGTCAGGCCCGATGACGTATTTCACCCTCGGGCGATGGGGTTCTGTCATGGCGTACTCACAAACTCTTAACCACTGAACTCACGGTAAGACCCTACGCCGCCTCGCTTAAAATTTGCCTAAGCCGAGGGCGCGAATCCGGCGTTGCGCGCGAACGCCGCCACTTCCGGTGGCGCTGCGCCCCGGGAGCGGAATCGTGGTGAATGATTGGTTAAGAATTTCCGGCGCTTACGCTGACAGGTCGCCGCGGCGGCTGAGCTTGTTCAAGTCCAGCCGGGATCGGTTCAGATGGGGTGGGAGCTAGCTCACGATCCGCTGGATCTGGTTCACCGTGTAGGTCTGGCCGCCGATCGTCAGCAACGGCGGCTGCTGGGTCAGGTCGACCGAGGACACGGTGCCCTGGACCTGGGTCGAGATCGCCACCGGACTGCCATTGGTCACATCGGTCGCGACCGTCGTGATCTTGTACTGCCCGTCCGGCCATTGGGTGCCGTCATTGCCCTGGCCGTTCCAGTTGTAGGTCTGATTGTTGCCGGCGCTGGCGGTATATTTGCCGGTGAAGACGGTCTGGCCAACGCTGTTGGTGATGTTGACGGTGAGGTTGCAGTCCTTGGGGATGCTGAGGTCCCAACTCGCCTTTCCGCTGGCCATGGTCGTCGTGGAGCCGCTGACCACGGCGGTCTTGCCGACGAAGGCCAGCGCCTGGGTCGCCTGCGTCGCCTGCTGCATCGTGAGCAGCGATGCGAGCTGGTCGTTGGTCTTGAGCTGCTGCTCGACGCCGGCAAACTGCACGAGCTGCTGGGTGAACTGATTGGTGTCCAGCGGATCCAACGGATTCTGGTTCTGCAACTGCGTCGTCAGCAGCGTCAGGAAGGTCTGGAAATTGCCGGCAATCGTCGAGCCTGTGCTCGAGCCGAGGCTGTTGTTGCCGGTTGACGAATTGGTGTTGGTCGTGCCCGAGACTGGCGGGCTTGACGTGATCGCGTCGCCGATTGCCATGGAAGCCTCCTGTTAAACCCTGATATCCACGCCGCCTTGCGCGCCGAACATCCGTCCATAGGACCGTCCGGCGAGCTGGACCGGGACGTTTTCGTCCTCGGTCACGATCAGGCGTTGTGCGTTGCCATTCTGTTGATAATCGCCGCCATTCTGGCCGGACGAGTTCTGGTCGCGCAGCGAGAACTGCAATCCGCTGTTGTTGCTCTTGAGGCCGGCGTCCTGCAGCGCCTGCTGGAGCTGCGGCGCCGTCTGCTGCAGCATCGCCAGCGTCTCCGGCTTCTCGACCCGCAGATGCGAGGTCACCTGGCCATTGCGGTCGACGTCGATGCGGACGTCGATGCGGCCGAGCTCGGCCGGATCCAGTCGGATCTCGAAGCGGCTCTTGCCGTTGAGCGCCGAGGCTGCGATCTCGACGGCAAGCCCATGAAGCGGCACAGCGGCCGCCGTGGCGGCGGTCGCGGTCAGGTTGGCCGCGGTGATCTGGCTGGTCGATGCGGCCGGCGTGGACAGCTGGGGCTGCGCGGCGGCCGTGGCCTGTGCGCTCGGATCGGGCGCCGGCGCGTTGGTCTGGCTGGTCGTCGGCGCGGCGTTGCGATCATGTGAGGCCGGTGCCTGCAAATTGCCGTTCGCCTTCCCGTCGCCGGCCTCGACGGAGTCCGGCTTGGCTGCAACAGCGGGCTGTTGCGCGAGCGCGCCCTGGCCCGGCTGCTGAGTGGACTGGACGTTGCCATTGCCCGGTTCGGTGACCTTGCCGGCTGCGCCGTCGGCGAGCCCCGTCTTGGTCTGGGTGCCCGGCTTGCCCGTCGTCTTGGTGCTGCCGGGAACGGCCGCATCGAGCGCGGCGGTGAAGGTCTGATCGGCAGATGCGGCAGCGTCGCCGGAGGTCGCCGCTGCCGTCTCGGGCGTCGTCGCGGTTGATCCGGCGCCGTCGGCATCCTTGGCCGCCCCGGTGGATTTGGCTGCGGCCGCCAGCAGACCTGCCGCGGCATCGACCGAGCCCTGCGGGCCAACACCGGCCGCTCCGACGGGCGCGGTCGCGCCGGGCGCATTGGTTTTGCCGTCGCCGCCCGCCGTGCCATCGCCGGTGGCGGGGTTGGTGAGGGTGATGTCGGGCTGGATGACGACGGCGACCGGCGTCGGCACGGCCACGGTCTGCTCGGCTATAGCGGTCGTCGCAGCGCTCGCATCCGTGCTGGCCTGATCGCCGTCCTTCTTGTCGCCCGTCTTGCCGTCGCTGGTCTTTCCGTCGGCGGTCCCGGCCGCATCGGTCTTGGTCGGCGTGCCGGTGGTCGCGTCAGCCGTGGTATCGGGACCGCTGGCGTCGGCGCCCGCAGTGCTGCCGTCGGCCTTGTCCGCCGGCTTGTCCTGCGACTTGGCCTGGGTGGTGCGATCGGCGTCGCCGGCCCGCGCCGGCTCGCGGCTCGGGGTGGAAGCGCTGCCGGCGCGCGGTGACGGCGACGCGGAGGTGGGCGGCGACGCTGTCGACGGATCCGGAGTCGCGGCGTCGACCAGCGCCGAGAAGCTGTCGGACGGCTGCGGAGCGTCCTGACGGGACTGTCTCGGCGCCGTGGTCTTGAGAACCGTGCCTGCCTGGATGTCTGACGTGACGCTGAACACCTTGGACCCTCTCGCGATGAACTCGACCAAGCAGTTCAGCAAGGAGCGGGCCAAGCCGGCGCAACTGAAAATAGTCAATAAATTCAATTTCTTATGGAATCGATCGCGGCGCGGATCCCCCGCCGCGTCCTCGCCATTTCTGCCCGGCCGGCAAGATTTGCCGCCGGCATCTGCGACCGGCGCAATTGCTTCGCAGGAAGTGCGCCTATATTAGAGACAGATGCTTTCGTGTTGTTTCCGATCAGGACATCCTGTCCGGAGATCGCCCGAAGCAAGCCATCCGCAAAGACGGCGCATGCGAGGCGTTCCCGCGCCGGGAACCCGTTGCCTGACGCCGCGATCGCAGTGACCGGATCATGCTCAACAGTCTCGATCTCGAAGGCCGTCCTGAAGACACCAGGGTCGTCGTCGCCATGTCCGGCGGCGTGGACTCCTCGGTGACGGCCGCGCTGCTGAAGTCGGAAGGCTACGACGTCGTCGGCATCACCCTGCAGCTCTACGATCACGGCGCGGCGACGCACCGCAAGGGCGCGTGCTGCGCCGGCCAGGACATCCACGATGCCCGCAACGTCGCCGAGCGCCTCGGCATCCCGCATTACGTGCTGGACTACGAAGACCGCTTCCGCGAGTCGGTGATCGACAATTTCGCCGCCAGCTACGCTTCGGGCGAAACGCCGGTGCCGTGCATCGAGTGCAACCGCGCCATCAAGTTCGGCGATCTCCTGAAGACCGCGCGCGAGCTCGGCGCCTCCGTGCTCGCCACCGGCCACTACGTGGCCTCGCGGCGGCTGGCGGACGGATCGCGCGCGCTCACTTGCGCGGCGGACAGCGATCGCGACCAGAGCTACTTCCTGTTCGCGACCACGCGCGAGCAGCTCGATTATCTGCGCTTTCCGCTCGGCGACATGACCAAGCCGGAGGTGCGCGAGCTCGCGCGCCGCTTCGGACTGGAGGTCGCCGACAAGCACGACAGTCAGGACATCTGCTTCGTGCCGACCGGCCGCTACACCGACATCATCGGCAAGCTGCGCCCGAACGCGATGGAGCCGGGCGAGATCGTCGATCTCAATGGCCGCGTTCTCGGCGTGCATCAGGGCATCGCGAACTACACGATCGGTCAGCGCAAGGGCCTCGGCATCGCTGCCGGCGCGCCGCTCTACGTCGTCAAGCTGGACGTCGCCACCCGCCGCGTCGTGGTCGGCCCGCGCGAGGCGCTGCGCACGCATCGCATCACGCTGCGCGAGGTCAACTGGATCGGTGACGGCGCGCTCGACGCCGCCGCGCGCGAGGGCCTCGAATTGTTCGTGCGGGTGCGCTCGACGCGGCCGCCGCAGCCGGCTTGGCTGCGCGGTGCGGACGGCCGTTACGAGGTCGAGCTGGTCGCCGGCGAAGAGGGCGTCTCGCCGGGCCAGGCCTGCGTGTTCTACGATGCCGCGTCCGGCCGCGCCCGCGTGCTCGGTGGCGGCTTCATCCAGAGCGCTGTTGCGGAAAGCAGCAGCTTGGGCGGCAACGTGATCAGGCCGCAGCGCGTGGCCGAGCCGGTCCGCGGCTGATCAGCATCCATCATTCGGGGCAGGGGCATGGGGGACATCGACCGCGCGGGGGTCGAAAAGGCCTATGAGCGCTGGGCGCCGATCTACGATCTGGTGTTCGGCAAGGTCTTCGATCAGGGCCGCCAATCGACCATCGCGGAAGCCGATCGCATCGGCGGCCGCATTCTCGACGTCGGCGTCGGCACCGGTCTGTCCTTGTCGGACTATGCCCGGACCACGAAGATCTGCGGCGTCGATATCTCCGAGCCGATGCTGCGGCGGGCGCAGGCCCGCGTGCGCGAGCTGAAGCTCTTCAACGTCGAGACGCTCGCGGTGATGGACGCGAAGCATCTCGCGTTTCCCGACAATTTCTTCGACGCGGTGGTCGCGCAATACGTCATCACCGCGGTGCCGGATCCCGAAGCGACGCTCGATGATTTCATCCGCGTGCTGAAGCCGGGCGGCGAGCTGATCCTGGTCAACCATATCGGCGCCGAGAGCGGCCCGCGCCGCATCTTCGAGCTCGCCTTCGCGCCGATCGCGCGCCGGCTCGGCTGGCGGCCGGAGTTCCCCTGGGCCCGACTGGTGAACTGGGCCGCAAAGCATGGCGGCGTCACGCTGGCCGAGCGCCGGCCGATGCCACCGCTCGGACACTTCTCGCTCATTCGCTACCGCAAGGGCTGACCGCCAGATCCTCTGGCCGTGCGCTTTGCCACGCCATCCGCGCGGAACGCGAACGCGGGGTTTGCGTTGCCCCGCCATGAGCATCAGGCAATCCTTGTTCCTCTCCTTCGCACTGGTCTCGGCCGCGGCTGCGGCCCACGCCCAGGCGCCGCCGACGGCGGCCACACCTCCGCAGGCGACGGCGCCGGCCCCCGACGCGAATGCCGCCTGTGCGCCGAATGCCCGCGCGACGGCGACGCCCGACGGCATCACCACCGGCAGTGCCGGCGAGCCGCTCGGCGACAAGCTGGCGAAGACCAACGGTGTGTTGTGTCCGCCGAGCGGGGTCGATCCGGAGATGCACGCGCCGACCCCGGAGGGCGGCACGACGCCGGTGATCCCGCCGCCCGGCAGCCCCGGCGGCAATCCGAACGTGCAGCCGAAATGAGCCTCTTGTGAACTGCATTGCCTAGCCGTCGCTCCTGGCGCACATGTCGGCCTGTGGCCCTCGACGACCGGCGGATACATGCGCAAGGCCTTGGAGAGTCGTCCGGAAATCCCCTGGTGCGAAAACCGCTGCTGCCCGCGAGCTTTGCTTGACAGGGGCGGAGACGCCTCCTTATATGCCGCCCGTTCACAAGGCCCGGCGCCCGCTTCGACCGGTCTTGCCTTGATCGAACATCGTGGCGGGGTAGCTCAGCTGGTTAGAGCACGGGAATCATAATCCTGGGGTCGGGGGTTCGAGTCCCTCCCCCGCTACCACGCGTGACCCACTATTGTAGCTGCCGTCTGGGAACACTCCTTTCCCGAGTAAAGCAGCTAGCTTTCCCTTCACTTCGATCTCAAATCCTTCCCTGGGTCCCTTCGGGTAAATCGTGACGCTGTGCACGAGAGCCCGGAAATCGTCGATGAGCGTGCCTCGGTCGTCCTCGGCAATGGCGTGGTCCGCCAAGGTTTCCGCTAGCGCATCGACGGTTGCGACATATCGGTCCAAGGTTGCCGGGTGAAGGGCAACCGGAACAGGCGCTTCCTCGAGCGCGGCCAGTTCCGCCTCTACCCGCTCTCGCTCCTCTTTGAGCTCGGCGATGCGTTGCCGAGCGTCGTCCTCCGAAATGACGTATCGGACGACAAGATCGATGTTGCGCTGCCGCTCGCCCTCGATCCGATCGCGCTTCGCCTCCAGGCGCGTGCGTGTTGCGGCGGCGTCTCCGGCAAGGCGCTCTCGTTCACGATTATAGTTGCGCACATAGGTCTCGATCAGCCGAGGATCCTTCAGTTCTTCGGCCATGCCGCTGAGGACCAGATTTTCGACGTCGCGAAGGTACAAGATTCTGCGGTTCGAACAGCTGCCGCTTTCGCGCACGGCCGAGCAGCGGACGCGGGTCTTGCCCGTTTTGTCCCGGTCATGCACCGACAGGCCGGATCCGCAGCAACCGCAGCGAAGAAGTCCGGAAAGCAGATGTGGCGTTCGGCGCTTGACGTGGCTGGCGAGACGGCTCTTCTGCGACTTCAACAGATGAGCCTGTTCCCAAATGGACTGTTCGACGATCCGCAAATGGGGGGCTTCGATGCGCTGCCACTCGTCCGGCGGATTGGGCCGAGACAGCCGCTTTCCGGTGTCGGGATCTTTGACCATCCGGACCTTGTTCCAGACGATGCGACCCGCATACAGCTCATTGAAAATGAGGCCGTTCCCGCGCTGCGCGTTGCCGTTGATCGTCGATGCATTCCACCGCGGGCCTCGCGGCGGACGAATTTCCTCGCGATTGAGATCCCGCGCAATGTCGCGAGGTGTTCGTCCGTCGGCATAAGCGGCGAAGATGCGCCGAACGACGGCGGCCTCCTGCTCGACGATTTCGAGCTCGCCGGGTTTGCCGGCGACCGCACGATAGCCATAGGCGCGCCCGCCAGCGTGGCGGCCATCGCGTATCACGCCGGCCATACCGCGCCGGACTTTCTTCGCGCCATCCTCGCGTTGCATCTGTCCGACGAGACCGCGAATCCCTATCAGGATGGAGTCTGCCGTGCCGTCATGCACCGCTTGGATCTGGATCCCCTGAAAGGACAGCCTCTTGTGAATTCCGGCGAGATCCTCCATGTCGCGCGAGAGCCGATCCAACGCCTCCACGACTACGACATCGAATGTGTGCAGGCGTGCAGCATCCATCAGCTGCATCAAGCCATCGCGTCCAAAAACCGAGGCCCCAGACCGGGCCTTGTCCTCGAACGTAGCGACGACTGAGAGCTGATGACGCGCCGCATAGGTCCGACACAAAGCGATCTGATCTTCAGTCGATCTTTCGCTTTGGAGCTCGGTCGAGAATCTGGCGTAAATGGCTGCGCGCTTCATCATGAACACCATTGCTGCGGCACCGAGAGTTGACCGCATCAAGATGGCATTTTGTCAGCGGCTCTCTTTCCCGCAGATGATCGCGCCTCGCATCGGCAATCGCAAGCGCTTCAACGAATTTGGCCAGGGCATTGTCAGTTTCGGCAACACAGCCTGTTGCCCGATGCGATCCCTGTCCGGTCTTTTGTCGCGCCATCTCAACAGGATGCTGCGCGGGGAGAGCCGAGGCGAGATCGGGGAACGATGAAGCGTAGCATTGGATAGAATCGAGAACAGAAACGTCGTTTGGATGCGGATCGCTTTGACCTTGGGCACTGTGCCTGCCGTCGGCACAGTCAAAAGAGGGGTGTCCGGAAACGGAAGAGGATCGGAGACGCGCTCGCCGTTTAGGATGCGCTGGCGAAGGAAAGGGTCCGGGATCGAAAGTGGGCGGTGTATGAAGTGAGGATACGAGAGCACGAGTCTTTACGTTCTGCGGCCGGTTGAAGGATCGGAAATCGAGCTCACCGCGGCTTCCTCGAATCGACCTTCCGCACGCCATCCGGCTGGATCTGCGATCCATCGGTTTATATCGGATTCATGCCAGCCCGAACCGTTGCTGCTGATTTTGAGCTGGGCCGGGAACGTGCCCTCGGCGATCTTGCGGTAGATTGTGGACCGGGACAGCCCGGTCCTGGTGAGGATGGTCTTCAACCTGATGATCTGGTTCGCGCATGGCCGTGATGCCCTTCGCTGGTCGATTCTGAGGTGTTGTGAGACCAGAGAGGCCAAACAGATGCAGGCGGACAATAAGAGTTCGCGCGTTGCCAAGCGTGGCGTAGAGCCGGCGGCAAACGGGATGGGTCAAATTCCAAGGCTTCGGCCTCTGCCGAGATCGATGCCATGGACGAAGGCCAGATCCTGGCCGAGCCGGCGGCCTGATTCGAATGCAATGCCGAGATCGTTCTTGCGACCGGCGAGAATGGATTCCAATTGCGGGTCGCGTTCGAGACTTTTCGCCATGTCGCCCATCGCGGACCGCGTGGCCTTGTAACCGGACATGTCCCCGGCCTGATATTGTCGCTGACTGGTGTGCTCGAGCTTCTGCCAGCGCTCTACGAAGCGATCGGCGCGGCGGCTCGGATCGGTGCGCAGTTCAGTCTCGAGCTGGAGCGCGCGGATGGCGCGGTTGAGGCGTCCGCCAGCGGCCTCGCGGGCCAGCTCGGGGTTCTTCTTGTAGGCGGCCTCAGCGTCGTGGGAGCCATAGGGGCGCACCTTTTCGAAGGCCTGGCGGGCGGTCTGTAGCTCTTTGACCTGTTCGGGGCTCGCTCTGCCGCCCATCTCATGCGCTGCGAAGATCGCATCCACGGCGCGAGCATGGCGCACCAGCGCTCGGGTCCGCACACGACGGGCTTCCGCTTCGGGATCTTGCGCCACGGTCCTTGCCGGCACTTCGGCTTCGCGCCGGTCGGCTGCCGTGCCGCTGTTTTCTTTTTCGGGGGATCCCCGCTCGGGCCGTCGTCCGCCATCCCGGTCGAGCACCTCTCCAGAAACGCTAAGGCCGTCGAACATGCCGCGCAGCGTCTCTGGCACGGCCTTGCGCACGATCTCGGCCACGCGCTCGCGGAACGTGATCCCGCGCCGCTCGGCGTAGCTCTGGACGGGATCGGCACGGTCGTAATCCAAGGCCATGTCCTTCGACCGGTCGCGCGACAGAGCACGGTTGAGCCGATCCGCATCGGTAAAATCGTTGCGGCCATAATGCAGGTCCACGCTGTCGCGATGCCGCGACAGTGCGACATAGCTGCTGTGGGCGTCCATGCCGGGCGTTGCCAGTACATGGACCCGGTCGACCGTCATACCCTGCGCCTTGTGGATCGTCGCGGCATAACCGTGGTCGATCCGGTTGTAATCCTTGAGGTCAAAGCGCACGGACCGGCCATCGTCGATCTGCACGGTCATGGATTGCGCGCTGACCAGTTCAATGGTCCCGAGTGTGCCGTTCTTGACACCAAGCCCACGCTCGTTCCGCAGGAACATGATGCGGTCTCCGCCGGCGAAGCTTCTCGCGCCGCGCTCGACCGTTACACCCACCTCATTGCCCAGAGCGCCGGCGGCCCGCATCCGTCCGCGCGCCGCCTCGTTCAGCGCGCGCACCTCGTCATTGGTATGGGTCAGGATGATCCGGCTCCGGTCCGGCGATACCTGCCGGTCGCGGTCCCAGCGCGCGATCAGATCGCCCCGCGCCTGCTCGCGGGTCATCGCCTCATGCACCATGCCGTTGGCCCGATAGGCTTCTAGCGCATGGCCGACCTTGCCGGTCGCCAGATTGCGCGTGGCGTCGCGCTGCCAGTCTTCGCGCTGACGGCGTATTTCGCCGATCTCCGCCCCGCCGTGACGCTCATGGATCGACCGGAAAGCTGCGCCCGCCTCGATGGCCTGCAGCTGCTGCGGATCGCCGACCAGCACGACCTTGGCGCCCGCCTCGGCAGCACGAGACATCACGCGCTCGAGCTGGCGCGTGCCGACCATGCCCGCCTCGTCGATGACGAGCACCTCGCTCGATTTGAGTAGATCACGGCCCTGCTCCCAGCCATGCTCCAGACTGGCAATCGTGCGCGACGCAATGCCCGACCCGCCTTCGAGGTTTTCTGCTGCAATGCCGGACAGCGCCACGCCCCGGACCTCGAAGCCGGCTGCTTCCCACGCCTCCCGCGCCACCCCCAGCAGCGCGCTCTTTCCTGTCCCGGCATGGCCGACCACGACGCTGAGACCGCGTCCATCCGTGACGTGCGCCAAGGCGTCAACCTGCTCGGATGACAGCACCAGGCCGCGTGCTTCCGCACGCGCCAAAGCGGCCTGGCGATCCTCGTCGCGCACCTGGTGGCGCTCCCGTTCTGCCATCAGCTCAGCGGCCCGGTGCAGGCGCCGTTCTGCTTCGATCATTCCGCGGGTGGTGAACCGATCCTCGCCGCGAGCGTCCTTGCCGAGGTCGACTAGATCTGGCGCTCCCTGCATTGCGCCCAGCACTTCATTGAACTGGTCGAGCCCGTCACTGTGCCGATGCGCAAACTTTGCGAGGTCACGGCGTGTGAAGGTCGATTGCTGTTGGGTGATCGCGTCCAGTCCAAGGGAGGGATCGGCGATGATCCTCCTGCCGTTGTTTCGCGCGATCTCGCGGTGCATCTCGGCCCGGTCAGCCTCAGCGCCCTCGCCTCCGCCTCTCCGCCCCTCAATGCGCTTGGCCGGTGCGCCGATCTGGCTTTGCGGCTCGAGCGCAATGCCCTGGGCTTCCAGGCTGCGGTGATCAATCCGCGCGTCGATGTCGAGCTCGGCCAGCCGCTCGTTGGCAATCTCCGCCCAGCGTTCGCGCCAGCGCTCGACCATCTCCGTGCGGTTCCACTCTCTCACCTTCTGACCAAAGCCGTTCTGATCGACCGAGCGCATTGTCAGCATGACATGGGCGTGCGGCTTGGGCAGGCCGTCTTCGGCCCTGTCCCAATGCACATTAAGATCGGCGATCATGCCGCGACGGACGAACTCGCTCTGAACGAAGTCCCGAGCCAGCTCAATGCCCTGCGCCTCAGTCAGTTCTCGCGGAAGGGCGAACTCGATCTCCCGGGCCAGCTGGGCGTCCTTGCGGACTTCGAATGCTTCGACATCGTTCCAGAGCCGCTCGCGGTCACTCCACGCCTCCGGCGCATTCTCCGGCAGCATCACCTCGGAATGGACGACGCCGCGCTTGGCCGAAAAATCCTGCTCACGGCCCAACCGCTCGTCGCGCAGCCGCGAGCCCGAGCGGTAGGCCGCCGATGCCACCGCGCTGCTCCCGGCCTTCCGGCCAATGACCTTGACGTGAAGATGATAGATCGCCATCGCGAGCAGAGCATCTACACAGCGAAGCGTACGTCGGCACGACGTATAAGCGCGCCCTCCCTCGAAAAAATCTCGGGAGGGATTATCCCATCTCAGCTCGTCCTGACGACCTTACGGCAAGGCGCCGCTAGCCGAGTTATCATTTCTCCGCCGACGTAGGGAGACGACAATGCGCAAACCAAGGGACTTTGATGCGGACCTGAAGGCACTCGACGACAAAGCGCACGAGCTTAAAACCCGCAAGGTGCGGCAGCTAGGCGAGCTCGTCATTGCCACGGGAGCTGACGCGCTTAGCGCAGACGAACTCGCTGGTGCGCTGATCGTGCTGGTCGAGACCAAGGAGGCCGGAAAGAGGGAGGCATGGGCCAAGCGCGGCGTCTCGTTCTTTCAAGGACGGTCGATGCGGAATGCGCCAGCAACTGACCGCGACGCTAATGTGGTTTCGACGCAACCGAGCGGCGCGCAACCGGCAACAAGCCGCAAGGGCACGGCGTGACATGCGCTCTTGGCAGATCACGCGCCGAAAGCGCACCCGCCATCTCATCGAACTCGGTGGCCTCGTCGTCAAAGCCGGTGTCGTGGAGCAAACCGGCGATGATCGCGCCATCATCTATGGCGCGCTGCTCTGGGTTGCTGACAAACTCCAAAGTGATCAGCGCGAACGGGCGCGAGCGCTATGGATGGCAGAGGGGAAGCGGGTGTTTGAGGCGGAAGCGGCGACACCAGACAAGAACGATCAAAATGGCTCAACACCAAGCAAGAGCTGAAACTCTGCCTGCCCAATCGCCAGTGTCCTTGACGCGCAATTGGCGGCTGTGCGGTGTGAGCTTGAGCCGGCGAGAGGCATGGCAGCAATGCCGCTTAGCGCTCCGGCAAGCCGGCGGCGATCATCAGCTTGATCATCCGATCGGCGGCCTGGACGAAGACCGGGCTGGTGTTCTTCATCGGCGGTGCAACGTTGAGGGCCGTCGTGCCAGGCCGCAACCTCAGGCCCTCCTGCATGGCCGCCTTCGCCTCCTCGGTCCGGCCCAACTGCTGGTAGGCCGCCGCCAGATTCATGTGCGGTCGCCCCGAGGCCGCGGTCTGCGCCGCGACGGTGGTCGGCGCATCGTTGCTCAGGCTGCATCAGGGCCACGACGGTCTGATTGGCAACGACCTCGTCACCAGCAACGTCGCCATGCTTGAACATGTCTTCAAGCCAAGTGAGGATCACGGGCTGCGCGTAACAGCTCGCGTCTCAATTATAGAACCGAGCATCCCATTCCTGGAGCTGGACAGCTAGTTTGGAAACCCCTTGAGTTTTCCCCAACGGGATTGGTGTGGAGGCAAAAGGGTGAAGGGCGTAGCGCAAGCAAGTCCGCTAGGAAGCGAAGGCGAAGAATGCGACTCCGGCGTCAACGACACCAGCACGCGCCTTGGGAGCACGTCCGCTGAACGTGTATCGAGATCAGCCTGGATCGCGATCGCGCTCAGCTTCGCAGCGGTCCTGCTCGACGGGCTTGATACCAGTTCGATCGGCGTGGCGGCTCCCGTCATCGCAGCCCACTTCATGGTCTCGCCGGCGTCGCTCACACCTGCGTTCGTGCTGACGAGCGTCGGCGCCGTGCTCGGATACCTGGCGTCCGGCCCGCTGGTCAGCCGTTGGCAGGCGCGTCCTGTCCTGATCGCAAGCGTGGCGGCGTTTGGCGTTCTCTCGCTGGCAACGCCGCTTGCGGGTTCCGTGGAGCAGCTTGCAGCGCTGCGCCTGATCACGGCTATTGGGCTCGGTGCAGCGTTGCCGTCGGCGATTGCCATTGCGACGTCGCAATGTCCGCCAAGGCTGAAGGAGACGGCTGCCGTCATCGTCGGGACCGGGCTCGCCGCCGGCGGCATCCTGGGCGGTGTGCTCGGTGCAGTCCTGACCGCGCGTTTGGGTTGGCAGTCCATCTTCATCATCGGCGGTGCCCTGCCGCTCGGACTCTCCCTCGTTCTGCTGTTTTGGTTACCCAGGCTGACCGCCGCGCGCGATCCGTTGTCGACCAATCAACGCGACCTGCACCTGGGCGGTTTGAAGCTGATCGGAGATCTGCTCGCCACTGGCGTTGCGAGCCGGACCGTCAGCCTTTGGATATTCTCCTTTCTGATCTTCGCTGACGGCTACGCACTGGTGTTCTGGCTGCCGGCGCTGCTCGTCAAGCTCGGATTCTCGACCGAATATTCGCAGCTTGGCATCAGCTTCTTCAGCGCCGGCGGCCTGGTCGCCAACGTCCTCGTGATGCTCCTCGTGAGCAGGCTTCCGATTGCGCGTATCCTGGTGTCGGCCGTGACCCTTGGGGTCATGTCTGCGGCGGGGCTTGCGGCGCACGACGTGGTCCCGCTCGGTGTCTGGCTGCTGATTGCCGGAACCGGTGCAGGTCTGATCTCCTGCAGCGTGGGGCAGTCCGCTCTCGCTGTCGCGATCTATCCCGAAGCGCTTCGCACCCACGGTGTCGGCTTCTCCGCTGCCGCCGGCCGCATCGGCTCGATCGTTGGGCCCGCGTTCGCAGGTCTCCTCGTTTCGAAGGGTGTTGCGCCGAAAGCGATCTTGCTCGCGGCCACGCTTCCCGCATTGCTTGCGATCTTCGCTCTGCTTCCGCACTTGCGGACGACGGAGCGGTCATGATGCGGCGTTTCAAATCTGGAACGCTGCTCGCCATTTTCGGACGCTGGCTGCATTTGGTGAGAGAGCTTAAGCCGTGGGGCCGGGAAGTGCCTTGTCGGAATAGGAATGACCGCTGTGGAGCATGTTGAGCTGGAAACGCCGTTTGGTCGGCTGCGCGGCGCGCGATCAGAAGGAGTGACCGCGTTTCGGAGAGTTCCGTATGCGGAAGCCCCCGTCGGCCCATTGCGCTTTGAGATGCCGTCAGTGCCGCCGCGATGGGGCGGTGTTCGCGACGCCGTCGCGGCCGGGCCGATTCCTCCGCAGAATCCGTCGCGTCTCGACGTGGTGATGGGGACCTACGACGTCGAGCAAAGCGAGGATTGTCTCCATCTGGACGTCTGGACCGGTCATGCGGCAGGCGACCGCGCTCCGGTCCTGGTGTTCATTCATGGCGGCGCCTTCATGACCGGAGGCGGATCGCTGCCTTGCTACGACGGAGGCATCCTCGCGAAGGACAATGGCCTCGTCGTTGTCAACGTCAGCTATCGGCTCGGCATTCTCGGCTTCTTCCCGCATCCCGGCCTCGGCGGTCTGAACCTCGGCCTGCACGACCAGGTCGCAGCGTTGCGCTGGATAGCACAAGCCATCAGCGTGTTCGGCGGAGATCCGCAGCGGATCACGGTGATCGGCCAATCGGCGGGCGCATTCAGCATCGCGGCCCTTGCCGGCATCGAAGCTGGATCGGGGCTGTTCAACCGGGCGATCCTGATGAGCGCGCCGGTCGGCGTCAAGCTGCGTACCGTCGAACAGTCGCGACCGGTCGCCAATGCAATCCTCGATGTTCTCGGCATCGCCGCTGACGAGGTCGACAAACTCCGAACGATCCCGATTGGTCGCGCCCTCGAGGGCTTGCGCATGCTGCAAAGGCGGCCGCCGGCGACCCCGGGAGATATCACGCCTCCCTTCATGCCGGTTCTGGATGATGCCCTCGTGCACCGCGATCCCATCGAGTCAATTCGAAGCGGCGGCGCACGGTGGTGCGACATGATGATCGGCTTGACGCGCGAGGAGTATGCCGCGTTCTCGATCTCGAATCCGTCGCTCGACGAACTGTCCGATGATGCGCTCGAGGACGTGATCCGATCCCAGGGGGACGACGACGCAAGTGCGACGCTGGCACGGCTGCGTTCCTCGCGCGTGCCTGCGACACCTCGCATGCTCCTGGGCGACTTCTACAGCGAACGGATGTTCACAAAGCAGAGCCTGGAGATCGCCGCCACGCAGTCCAGCCTCGGTCGAAAGGCCTTCACCTATCTGTTCGACTGGCAGGCGCCCGTTCCGGGCCTGGGAGCCTGCCATTGCATCGATCTTCCCTTCCTGTTTGGCAACTTCAACATCTGGCAGTCGGCTGCCATGGTCAAAGGCGCGGACCGGCGCGAAGTGCAGGACCTGAGCCGCCTCTTCAGAGGCTCGATCGCCGCGTTCGCGGCAGCGGGAGACCCGAACGCGCGCGGTCTCCCGGAATGGCCCGCCCACGCGGCGGATCAGGCGGTCCTGCATTTTGATCGCCGCATCACGGCATCGCGATACATCGCCTGACTCGAGCAGGAACGGCCGGGAGTTCTCTCAACGCCTGGCCGGTCTGGGCCTGCGCTTCTTCACGGCGCGTTGGGATTTGCGCCTCACGGCGGACGCCGGACCCGATGGCTGCGGACTATCGGACGAGCGCAGCCTGTCCTGAAGAAATTTGGCGAGACCGGCGAGGAACAAACGGCCGGCGACCGTCAGGGATCGGCGCGAAGGATAGAGCGCATAGAACGTCACCGGTGGCGGCGCCCAGTCGGGAAGCGGCAGAACGAGCCGGCCATCGAGCAGGTCGGCGTCGCACATCGGCATCGGCAGTCGCGCGAGACCGAGGCCGCGTAGCGCAGCCTGGCGAATGATGTTGAGGTTGTTGGCTGAAAAGTTGAGCTTGACGTTGATCTCCGTCGTCGCGTCGCTTGCGCCTAACAGACGCCAGCGCGCCATGAAGCCGTCGGCGCCCCATCCGACGCCCGGGAGGCCTTCGAGGTCTGCGGGGGTCGTGCGCGGGCCGAGGCGCGCCATCAGGGCGGGCGCTGCGACTAAGCGGTAAGGCGCTGTCGCGAGCTTCTGGCAGATCAATTCGGAATCCGCCAGATCTTCGCGCACAGGATGGATTGCGAGGTCGTAGTGATCGATCTTCGGGTCGAACGTCCCTTTGGTGTTGTCCAAGGTCAGGCGCACATCCGGATAGGTCTCGGCAAACTGGATGGCAAAATCGGCGACCAGAATCTCGGAGAGGACGGCCGGGCAGGAGATGCGCAGCATGCCCGAGGGGCGGTTCGTGCGGTCCTCCGCAAGCGCCTTGATCGCAACCAGCTCTTCCCTGATCTTCTGGCTCCGCTCGTAGATAGAGAGGCCGATTTCAGTCGCCGCGAAGTTGCGCGGGCCGCGATGAACGAGATGCACGCCGAGCTGACTTTCGAGGTCGCCGATCCGTCTGCTCAAGCTCGACTTCGGAATGCCTGTCTTGCGGCTCGCCGCCGACAGGCTGCCGGCCTCGATGATTTCGACGAGAAGTGTCAGGTCATCGACCGTTCCCATGAGTAATCCTCTGCGGAGATCTCAGACAGAAGTCCGGATTCGATGAGACGATCGAAAGCGGCACTCCAGCAAGCAGGTCGTCGTTCCAATCCTGGAACGTGACTGTACCGATTGCCGGACTTTTTGTCCCGCGTCCACTGCCTATGCTGTTTCACCGAACTGAACGGGGCGGTTCGAGGGACAACACGCCGGACCACGACAGCGTCTGATGTCTTGGACCTGGGCTTAGAGGACATTGGAGGGGGACTTGAGGCATCATATTCAGCCATTACTCATGGCACTGGCTTTTGCGTCGTGCGCAAGCGCGGCAGCTGTCGCGGAGGATTTGCCGGTCAAGGCAAAGCCAGCGGCCTCCGGTCAGCCATTCTTTTCGCTGATCGATGATCGCCTCACCTTCTCCTATATCCCCAAGGCGACGGACCCCGGCGTGTTCTCCAGGAATCCGGACGGGTCGCTCAACAGCACGACCGCGATGCAGGTCTACTCGTTCACGCATTTCGACATCTGGCAGTACGGTACGAACTTCCTGAACATTTCGATGTTCAAGGCGGACCATAACGATCCCGCCAGCCCCTGCACGAACGCGGGCGTCGTGGTCAATCCGGGCACCGGTGTTGCAACACCGGCCAATTGCGCGGGTGCAATCTTTTTCACCGGTCAGAGCCGTTCGACATTTGGCTGGAATGAAATCTTCGATACCAAGGCGTTCACGGTCGGCCCGCTCCGCAACATCTCCTTCGAGGTCGGTTTGGACCTGAGCACGTCGAACTACTATCGCGCCGCCGCTGCGCAGGCCGTATCGGCCGGCCTGCAGTTCCAGTTCGATCTTCCCTACAAGGGTTACGTCAACGTCGCGCCGCTCGCGACATGGATCTACATGGCACACATGGGATTCCTGCAGTGCGGTGGTGGCTTTGCCCCTCCGGGGCCCGGCGTGAGCTGTCTGCCCGACGGCAACCGGCGGTATCAGCCGACCTGGGCGATTGAAACGAACTACTACATGGACCTCGGCTTCTTACCCGAGAGCATGCGCTATTTATCCATCAGCGGCCGCGCCCAGTTGCTCGGCGCGCTCGGCCCCGAGAACAGCCCACTTCCCTATAATCCGCTGCCCGTCGCGGCGCCGGCCAACTCCATGACCAAAGTCTCACTCAACTCCGAGCCGATCCGCCTTACCTTCGATGCCTCCAAAGCGATGTGGGGCCCGAAATTCTCGCACTATCTCGATGTCTGGGTGGCCTATCGCTACTGGCAGAACAAATACGGTCTCGATCACAATGTCAGCAAGCTCTGCACGAGATCGCCAGGGGTGAGCAACAACACCTGCACCGAATCGAGTCTGTCCAGCGGCATCAGCGTGAAGTTCTAGTGCGTCGACAAAACGGGGGAGAGCGGTTTACCTGCCGCGCCTGATGCGACCGTCGTCAGCTTTTTGGCGTCGCACAGCACCGCCCGATGGGAAACGATGTTCGGAGAGGCCTTGTGCGAGGCCGCGGACAGCAAGCAGATGTCCCGCCATGGGTTCGGCACTCAACTGCTTCGGATCCAGGAATTTTCTGGCCGTCGTGATGAACAGCGTTTTGAGGTCGCTGCCTCCAAAGCACACGCAGGTCGGGTTCGTCACCGGCAATGGGACGATGGTGTCGATCTGCCCGTTCGGGCGGTAGCGTACGACGCGGCCGCCCGAGAAGAAGGCTGTCCATAACCCGCCTGCGGCATCGACGCAGGCGCCGTCCGGTCTTTCCTTCGACGTGCTATAATCTGCAAACAGGCGCCGGTTGCTGATGATACCGTCGTCGAGATCGAAGTCGAACGACCAGGTGCAGTATCGCCGCGTATCGGTGAAATAGAGCGTGCGGTTGTCCGGCGCGAACGCGATCCCATTGGTCACGATGACGTCGCCGAAGATGCGCGTCACCTGGCCGTCTCCGGTCACGCGATAGAGCGAGCCGTTCGGGCGATGCAGCTGGTTGTCCATGGTGCCGATCCACAAGCGGCCGCGCGCATCAACCCGGCCGTCGTTGAGGCGGTTGTCGAGGCCGTTTTCGACCTCGACAAACTGCTCCGGATGATCGGCCGCGCGACGGTACAGAGTCAGATCCCGTGCGAGCAGATGCGAGCCGTCCGCCGTCAGCGCCTGGCTGCCAAGGAATTGACACTCATGGGAAACAGCGTGGTGCGCGCCAGTTTCCGGATCGAACGACTGATGCAGCCTGCCGTCGATATCGATCCACCACAGCTTGCGGGTCCGGTCGCACCATAATGGCGTCTCGCCGAGGAGATCGGCGTTGGCCACCGCAATCTCGACCCGATCAGCGGAGATCGAATGAATGGTCATGTCGGAATCCCGTTCCAGCCGCGCGCGCTATCGATCTCAGCTTTTCCAGCGGGCGCATCGCCTGGACGAAGCGGCAGTTCCTTGCGCAGCAGGTCCGCGGCGTCGGCGGAAGGAACGACAACTCCACGCCGACAGCAAGCCCCGGCGTCGCGACGGATCGGACATGCCCGAGCGCGAGCGTCATGGCCTCGACCGAGGTTGACGATCCGAACACGGCCGGCGGCATCCAGTATCCGGCGTCCGTCCTATTGGGGATGCTGTCCCGCTCGTTCCGGTTGGCGGTGTAGACCGTCTTGTCCGGCTCGCCCTTCACATAGATGAGGATCGGCAGGTGCCGGCTGATGCCGATCGCGTCCATGAAGTCGAACTGGAAATGGTAGTAGCCGCCGAGAAGGTACTGATGTTGTGCTTCGACGTGCAGATCAGGACGTCGATGCCGGCCGCGTCGAGCAGGCCGTCGAGCCGGGCGGTCGAGAAGGGAATGTTGGCGCGCATGAATCGTTCTCTGCGTCGACCACCCGGGGGGCGGCAAGGTGAGGGCGATCAATTGCCGGTCCAGGAGGACAGGGCATGCGCGACACAGTTGTTGATGTGCTCGCTCAGGACGGTCCTTGCGCCCTCGATGTCGCGCCTCAGGGCGCATTCCAGCAGCGCCTTGTGCTGGTTGATCGTCTCGCTGCCGCGATAGCGCAGTGCGTAACGGAAATATTTGTCGAACACGATGGAATGCGTATGCATCAGCTCGCGCGACCCGCAACGCGAGATCAGCGCCTGGTGGAATTCGCCGTCGTAGCGCTTTCGCAACTCGGGATCGTCGCCCTCCTTCAGGATGGTGCGCTCGGTCGCGGCCAGCTTGTGATGCGCTGACACCACGCGTCCTTCCCACTCGACGTCTCCGGCGCGGAACGACTCGGCCATGGCGTGATGCTCCAGCAGGATGCGCAGCTCGGCGAGCTCGCGCAGGTTCTGGAGCGAGACCGGTGCCACCTCGAAGCCACGCTGCCCTTCGGCGACCACGAAGCCTTCGGACGCCAGGCGATTGAGGATCTCGCGCAGGGTCGAGATGCTGACGCCGTAATCCTCCTTCATCGCCTCGAGCCTGAGGCGTCCCGACGGCGTGAGCACGCCGAAAATGATGTCGGAGCGGATGCGCCGATAGCCGCTGTCGCCCGCCGACAGCGGCCGTTCCTCAAGATCCGTCATGCCTTCTGATCCCGCTCGCCCGGAGCGCCGCCCTGTGGGAGCGGGCCACTCGCCGGCATTATAGCAGAGTCGCGGCATCTGATGTCCATTGAAATCTCATATGAAATTATGATTGTCGTTTGACATCGATATTGATGTGTGTTTTCTCGATAAACAGAGGGTACGGAAAATAAGCGCTCAACCCGCCGCGTGCCCCGAAGAAACCAGGGAGGACACGATGAGCTTGTTCGCACGGGCGCTGTCTGCCGCCGCGATCTCGGTGGCGCTGACGGTCGGCGCATCTGCCGCCGATGACATTCAGGAGCGGACGATCCGGTGGGGGCACCTGAACAACACCGATCACCCCGTCAGCTTCGGCGTGCAGAAGTTCGGAGAGATCCTGCTGGCCAAGAGCGGGGGTAAGATGAGGGTCCGCGAGTTCGCGGCCTCGCAGCTCGGCAACGAATTGCAGCAGCAATCCGCGCTGCGCGGCGGCACTCAGGAGATGCTGTCGGCCTCGACCACGTCGCTTGCGACCGTCGTGCCCGAGTTCGGCCTGATCGATTTCCCGTTCCTGTTCAACACGACCGAGCAGGCCGATGCGCTCGCGACCGGCAAATTCGGCAAGGCCATGCTTGAGGGCCTGCCGTCGAAGAACCTGATCGGCCTCGGTTATTGGGGCCTTGGCTTCCGCAACGTCACCAACAGCACCCGGCCGATCACCAAGGTCGAGGACTTCGCCGGCCTGAAGCTGCGCGTCATTCCGAACCCGGTCTATCTGGAGAGTTTCAGCGCTTTCAAGGCCAATCCCGTCCCGATGGCGTTCGGCGAATTGTATTCGGCGCTGGAGACTCGCACCGTCGACGGGCAGGAGAATCCCTACACCGTCATCCTCTCCAACAAGTTCTACGAGGTGCAGAAGTACGTCTCGGCCACCAACCACACCTTCACCCTCAACATCATCCTGGTGAGCAAGACGTTCTGGGACAAGTTGTCGCCGACCGAGCAGCGCCTGATGCGCGAGGCCTATGAGGAAAGCCGCAACTATCAGAAGGAGCAGACGCGCCTCCAGACCGAAAAGGCGCTGGCGGAATTGCAGGCCAAGGGCATGCAGTACAATGCGATCGCTCCCGAGGAGACCGAGCGCATGCGCAAGGCGGTTCAACCGGTCGTGGACAAGGTCTCGGCCAATCTTCGGCCCGAGACGGTGAAGCTGTTCAACGAGGAAGTCGAGCGCATCCGCAAGGACGTAAAGTAATCGCCTCTCCATCACGATAGGCGGCGGAGCCGGCCCATGCCGGCTCACGTCCCACATCTGCTCGGACCTGACGCATGGCGCAGTTTCTCGACCTCTATTGCTCGTTTCTGAAAGCCGTCATTGCCGCGTGTCTCGCGGCCATGGTGGTGCTGGTCTTCGGCAACGTAGTGCTGCGCTATGGCTTCAACTCCGGCATCACGGTGTCCGAGGAGCTGTCGCGCTGGCTGCTGGTGTGGCTGACCTTCCTCGGAGCCATCGTCGCGCTGCGCGAGCACGCCCATCTCGGCGTCGACAGCCTGGTGCGGAAGCTGCCGGCCTCCGGCAAGCGCATCTGCTTCCTCATCAACTACGGCCTGATGCTGTTCGCCGATTGGCTGCTGCTCTCCGGCAGCTGGCGTCAGACCCTCATCAACATCGACGACCGCGCGCCGGCGACCGGTCTGTCGATGGCCATCTTCTACGCCGTCGGCGTGATCTTCGGTGTGTCGGCCGCAATTATCCTTCTCTACGACCTGTACCGGGTGATCAGCGGGCAGGCGAGCGAGGAGGACATGGTGGCGGTCAGGGAATCGGAGGAGCAGTGATGGCCTCGATCGTCTTCGCGCCCTCTCACTCTCTCCGCGTCACCCGGATCATGCCATGACGATCGTCGTCTTCACCGTCTCTCTGCTGGGCGCCATGGCGCTGGGCATGCCGATCGCCTTTGCGCTCCTCATCTGCGGCGTCGCCCTGATGAGCACCATTGACATGTTCGATCCCCAGATCGTCGCCCAGAACGTCATCAACGGCGCCGACAGTTTTCCGCTGATGGCCATCCCGTTCTTCATGCTCGCGGGCGAGATCATGAACAAGGGCGGACTGGCCAAGCGCATCGTCAATGTCGCACTCGTGGCGGTGGGGCATTTCCGGGGCGGCCTGGGCTACGTCACGATCCTGGCCGCCTGCATCCTGTCGTCATTGTCGGGGTCGGCGGCGGCCGACGCCGCCGCGCTGGCGGCGCTGCTGGTGCCGATGATGGTGGCGGCGGGACACAAGAAGACCTATGCGGCGGGTCTCGTGGCGGCCGGCGGCGTGATTGGCCCGGTGATTCCGCCCAGCATCGGATTCGTGATCTTCGGCGTGGCCGCCAACGTCTCGATCTCGAAGCTGTTCCTTGCCGGCATCGTGCCCGGCCTTTTCCTGGGATTGGGCCTTTGCGCCGCCTGGTACTGGGTGGTGCGCAAGGAAAACCTGTCGCCGCCGCCGCGCGCCGCGAGGTGTGGCATGCGATCACCGACGGCTTCTGGGCACTCATGCTCCCCGCCATCATCATCGTCGGCCTGCGCTTCGGGATCTTCACGCCAACCGAGGCCGGCGTCGTCGTCGCCGTCTATTCGATGTTCGTCGCGACGTGCATCTATCGCGAGCTGAAATGGTCCGAGATCTACGCGGTCCTGGTCTCGTCGGCCGTGACCACGAGCGTCGTCATGTTCCTGGTCGCTGCGGCCTTGGTGTCGTCCTGGCTGATCACGGTGTCTGAGATCTCCAACCAGGTCGTCGATCTCCTGAAGCCGTTCATGAGCAACAACACCATCCTGATGCTCGCGATCATGGTGGTCGTCGTGATCGTGGGCACGGCGCTCGACATGACGCCCACCATCCTGATCCTGACGCCGATCCTGATGCCAATCATCAAGGCGGCAAATATCGACCCCGTCTATTTCGGCGTGCTGTTCATCATCAACAACTCCATCGGCCTGATCACGCCGCCGGTCGGCATCGTGCTTAACGTCGTCTGCGGCGTGTCCAAGATCAGCATGGAAGACATCATCAAGGGGGTCTGGCCCTTCATGATCGCGCAGCTGATCGTCCTGTTCGCGATGGTCCTGTTTCCCGGCCTGGTGACGGTGCCGGCGCGATGGTTCGGCGGCTGATCGGGCTGCGTTGGCAAAGGAGTCGAACATGGCCGCACGGATCGTGATCTTGAATGGACCCAATCTCAATTTTCTCGGCATTCGGGAGCCCGACATCTACGGCTCGACGACGCTGAAGCAGATCGAGGACAGCTGCCACGCGCTCGCGGACCAACTCGGCGTATCCGTCTCGTTCCACCAGTCGAACATGGAAGGCGAGCTCGTTGGTCTGATCCAATCCGCTCACGGCCAGGCGGATGCGATCATCATCAATCCGGCAGGCTATTCTTTCACATCGGTCGCGCTGATCGATGCGCTGAACATCTTCGATGGGGTGAAGATCGAGCTGCACATCTCCAACATCCATGCGCGGGACGAGCTGCACCGCCATTCGATCACCTCGCGGGCCTGCACAGCGGTGATTTGCGGACTTGGCGCTTACGGCTATCTCGCTGCGATCCTGGCGGTCGTCCAGCGGCTCGGGCAATTGCCTGAAACGATTCCGCCGGCCCTGCACGGGCTTGCGCTAACCGGCAAGATGTAATCAGGAGACAAGCATGCGCGGAACAGGGTTTCTCGCCATCTGGAGCGACGTCGAGGCGCATGATCTGACCGACTACCGGCATTGGCTGACGCGCGAGCACACCACCGAGCGCGTGACGACGCGGGGCTTCCTGGCGTCGCGTGTGTTTCGTGCCGTGCGCAGCGACGTCAACCGCTTCTTCATCCTGTACGAGCTCGAAACGCCCGAGGTCCTCGACGGCAAGGACTATCTGGCGCGGCTCAACGCGCCCACCCCGTGGTCGCAGCGCATCATGCCGAAGCTCGGCAATTTCATGCGTGGCGGCGGTGTGATCGTCGCGCGCGCCGGGCGGGGCGAGGGCGCCACGATCGTGGCGCTGCGGATCGACAAATTGCCCGCCGACCCGCAACGGCTGGCCACCGCGCTCGTTGGCTGCGACGGGATCGCTGCCGTGCAGATCGGGGCGACCGACGCGCCGCGGACATCCGTACCGACCGCTGAAAAGGGCATGCGGAAGCACGAGGGCTTCTTCTCGGGGCTTCTGTTGATCGAGGCGCTCGATGACGCTTCGTTGCAGAGGGCCTTGCGGCAGGCGCGGACACTTGCATCCGATGTCATGGAGGGAGCCAGCGAGCCTGACTTCTATCAGGGCATGTTTGCGCTCGACGCACGCATCGCGGATGCTTGCTGATGGCGACCTTTTCGCTCGCTGCGCTGACCGTGCTCGACTTGGCGCCGCCCGAGATGATCGATCTGGCGGCCCGCTGCGGCTACGACAAGGTCGGCCTCAGGCTGCTGCCGGCCGTGCCCGGTGGACTGGCTTATCGCCTGATGGATGACGCCGCGCTCCTGCGTACGACGCTCCAGCAGTTGCAGTCGACGGGTGTAACCGTTGCCGATCTCGAGGTCGTCGCCTTCAGACCTGAGACGAGCGTCGCGTCGTTCATGCCGTTCTTCGAGACAGGCGCACGCCTCGGCGCCAGGCACATCCTTGTCGCCGGCTATGACCCCGACCTGGCGCGGTTCTCCGATCGTTATCGGCAGTTTTGCGAGGCGGCTGCTGCGTTCGGTCTGACCGCCGATCTGGAATTCATGCCCTGGACCAGCGTTCCTGATCTGACAACCGCGATGCGGATCGTTGACGATGTCGACCATCCCGCGGCCGGCATTCTGGTGGATGCGCTGCATTTCGATCGATCGCGAAGCAAGCTCGCGGATCTCCGCTCCATCCCGGCCGATCGGCTGCACTATTGGCAGCTCTGCGACGGTCCGGCCGAGCGCCCCGCGACGACTGAGCAAATGATCCATGCCGCGCGCGAGGAGCGCATGTTCCCGGGCGAGGGCGGCATCGATCTCGTCGGTCTCACGCGGGCGATGCCGGACTGCCTGACCATCAGCATCGAGGTGCCGACCGTTGTGCTGGCGAAGACCGTCGATGCTGAAACGCGGGCGCGGCGCGCCCTTGCAGCGGGCAGGGCCGTGGTCGAAAAGGCGCAGGCGCTGTGACGGAAGAGGCTGGTGATGGCGCACAACGATCGCCCGTGGGACGTTGAGACCGATCTGCTGGTCGTCGGTACCGGCGCTGCCGGCATGACGGCCGCGCTGGTGGGCGCGCTCGAAGGGCTCGACGTCGTCCTGTGCGAGAAGTCGGACATGGTGGGCGGCACCACCGCAACCTCCGCCGGCACGGTGTGGATCCCGGGCAACCGGCAGGGCCGCCTTGCGGGGACGCCTGATACGGTCGAGGCCGCGCGCACCTATCTCGCTGCAATGCTCGGCGAGCACGCCGCCGACCGCCGCGTCGACATGTTCCTTCGGGCAGGGTGGGTCGTGCTTGATGATCTCGAGCAGAAGACGAGCGTTCGATTTGCGGCGCCTCCGATCCACCCCGACTACAAGCAGCTTCCGGGCGCTGCGATCGGCGGACGCGCGCTCACGGCCATGCCGTTCGAGGGCCGAAAGCTCGGACCGGATTTTGCCCGTGTCAGGCCGCCGCGTCGGGAGTTCATGGTGCTCGGCGGCATGATGGTGAGCAAGGCGGACATCCCGGCGCTGCTGGCGCCATTCCGCAGCTGGAGCAGTCTTAGGCATGTCCTGGGTCTGCTCGCCCGGCATGCGATGGACCGGATCAGCCACACGCGCGGAACGCGCCTGGTCATGGGAAACGCGCTCGTCGCGAGGCTCCTCGACAGCCTCCGCCGCGTCGCCGTCGACCTGCGCTTCGAGACCGAACTTCGCGATCTCGTTTGCGAGGGGGATCACATCATGGGTGCGGTTCTTTCGTCTCCTGGCGGAGAGCTCAGGATAAGGGCCCGCAAGGGCGTCGTGCTGGCGAGCGGAGGCATCGGCTGGAGCCGTGAGCTAAGAGAGCGTCTATTCCCCGAGCCGGCGCGTCGACTTTCGCTCGCGCCCACCTCGAACACCGGCGATGGCATCCTGGCGGCGGAGCGCGTCAGTGCAGCGATCGCCCGAGACCTCGACAGTCCGGCGTTGTGGATGCCGAGTTCGGTGATGACGCAGGCCGACGGTCATGTGTCGATCTTCCCGCACATCATGCTCGATCGCGCCAAGCCTGGATTGCTGGCCGTGAACAGGTCAGGCCGCCGTTTCGTGAACGAGGCCGATTCCTATCATGACTTCGTCGCCGCGATGCTGCGATCGAACGCGCCGTCTTCAAGTCCGGCCTTCCTGATCTGCGATGCGACGTTCATCAAGGATTTCGGCATTGGGCTCGTTCGTCCGGGGACGCGAAACCTGAAGGCGTTCGTGCAAGCCAGCTATCTGGTCGAGGCGGAGACGATCGAGCAGCTGGCGCGAAGGATCGGCGTCGACGCCGGGCAGCTTGCGGCAACGGTCGAGCAGTATAATCGCTACGCGGACAGCGGGATCGACGAAGACTTCGGCCGAGGGTCCAGCGCGTTGAACCGGTTCAATGGCGATCCGGAGACCAAGCCGAACCCATGTCTGCGGCGGATCGGTCAGGGGCGCTATTATGCCGTCGCCGTGTGGCCGTCGGATCTCGCCAGCAGTTGCGGTCTACTTACGGATGAGCGCGCCAGAGTGTTGTCACGCAACGGAACGGTCTTGCCCGGACTGTATGCCGTCGGGACCGATGCATCCTCCATTTTCCGCGGCATGTACCCCGGACCTGGAACGATGATCGGCCCCGCCATGGTCTTTGCATGGTGCGCCGCGCTCGATTGCGCAGGAACGCTCGCTGACCGAATGAGGCTGTCTGAGTGACCAACGGGAGGTTCGCAGGCGATTCTGATTCGCGACAATTTTGCCTTCGGGTTCAGGCGCCGGGTTGGCGCCCCCGGAGTCGCGGCTCGGCTGCGCCGCACAGACCCATGAGCCGCTGACGGTACCGATTGTAGACTAAGGCGGCCCCGGGCTGCCAACAGAGAACGATAAGCAAGAGGAGAGAACTGATGCCGATCGCGCGAGGAATTTTTTGGGCAATGCTGCTGGTGGCTGCGACTTGCCAGGTGACATCGGCGTTCGCCGAGCCGATGGCTTGTGACGACGGCATCAAAGCCGCCTTCCATCCCGACGAGATCACGACCGTGATCGCGGTCCGCCGGGTCAACAAGGGTGAGGAGCTTTTGGCGCCCGATGCGCCGAAGCCGATCACGGCGGCAGCCGATCTTTGCCTCGTGAAGCTGTTGGTCGGTCCCGGCGTCACAGCGGAGAAGGACAAAAACGCGCGCTCCTATTCAGAAGGTATCGGCATCGAGGTCTGGCTGCCGACGCAGGCCAACTGGAACGAGCGCATCCGTAACTATGGCGGTGGCGGCTGGGTCGGCGGCGGCCATCGCTTCGCCGACAAGATCGGGAGCAAGGTGCCGGCAATTGTCAACGCCAATATCGGCTATGCTTCGGGCACAACGGATGCCGGCCAGCCGTGGTATCAGGACGGTTCGTTCGCCTTCCTCTCTGACGGCAAGGTTAACGTCGAGGGCCTCCGCGACTTCTCGGTACGGGCGATGGTCGAGCAGGCGATCAAGACCAAAGCGCTGGTCAATCTCTACTATGGCAAGGCGCCGAAATTCGTCTACTACGATGGACACTCGCAGGGCGGCCGCCAGGGCCTGAAGATCCTGCAGGAATATCCAGAGCTCTATGACGGCTACATGATCGCGCAGCCTGCGCCGAACATCGCGCGGTTCGGCACCACCAGCCTCTATCCGCAGATCGTGATGAAGACCGAGCTCGGCTTCTCTGCCATCAACAAGCCGGAGGCTGCCGCGTTCGCCGCCAAGGTCGACGCTGCCAACAAGCGCGCCGTTGCAACCTGTGACAAGGCCGGGCTCGGCTTCCTGCTTGATCCCTTCGCCTGCGACTACAATCCCGCCCGCGACGCGGTGCTGCTCTGTACGGGCGAAACGAGCGACGGCGTCACCGGAAGCAACGCCGCCAAGGCAGCTTGCATGAGCTCGAAGGAAGCGGGTGCGCTCAACAAAATCTGGTACGGCGCGACCCGCGATGGCAGCGTCGATCCGGCTCAGACGGCGGAAGCCCGCAGCGGCAAGGCGCTCGGCGTGAAGCAGATGTGGTGGACCTTTACCAAGGGCACGTCGATCTCAACGCAGATCACGAGCCCGTCGACTGACAATTTTGCGCTCGGCATGGAGGACGTCAGCTACGCCGCTGATGCCAGCGCGACCTCAGCCATTCCGATCACCAACACCTCGACCGCAAGGCGCAACCGCTGGCTCGAGCTCGATTATGCCGCCTTCGCTGCTGGCGTCGACAAGAATGTCGAACTGCAGCCCACGCTGTTCAGCAATCTGATCACCGACAAGGCCGATCTCTCGAAGCTGCGCGATCTCGGCCGCAAGGTGATCATATGGAGCGGCCTTGCGGATGATGCGATCCCGCCGGCCGGCAACGTCAATTATCACGAGCGCGTGCTTGCTGCGATGGGCGGCGACGCCGAGGTCTCAAAATTCATGCGGATGTATCTGGTCCCGGGGGCTGCGCATTCCTCGCAGGGCCGCTCGTACACCGTGACCGGCAAGAACGACGCCGTGCCGCTGCCGAAACTGCCGGGCAATGCCAACCAGACGCCGACCCGCGACAAGGACCAGTTCTTCTCCGCATTGACGGATTGGGTCGAGAAGGGAGTGCCGCCGGGCGAGATCACGTTGACCTCGCGCGATGGCAGCGTGAGCTATCCGGTCTGCGTCTATCCGCAGCGGACGACGTGGGATGGCCGCGGCCCTGCGACGCAGCCTTCGAGCTTCAGCTGCCGCTAGTCACTACAATCAAGAAATTCTCGACAGAGGGGAGACAGACGAGAGGCGATGGCGGTCTCAGTTGTCGTTGGAAGAGCCTGACTCTTTCACCGTTGCATGTCGCAGCTCCGTCGTCAAAATAGGAATGAAGAACCATTGGTTTGGGATTGGCAGCGGACTTCGCTACCAATCCTACTATCTCATGCGCCAAACTACGATTTTTCGTGATTCGTACTCCCGCTGCTGGCAGTCCTCGTCCGCGAACGGCACGCAATTTCCGCCGAAGGACGTTGAAACAGGTCAGTCGCTCTCAGTCGGACGTCCGCGCAGTGAAGTCTCTGCGCTGTCCCAGGGCGGTTCCGGCCGCCAAGCCTCTATCAACGCATCGATGAATGTACGCACCTTCGGCGACAAGTGCCTGCTCGAAGGATAGACGGCGCGAATGGGTGCACCATCGGCGTCGACCTCTTTGAGGATCGGCACCAGCCGACCTGCACGCAGATCGTCGCTGACCAGGAATGTGGCAAGCCGAGCGATGCCGAAACCCGCAATCGTCGCGTCGCGCAAGGCTTCAGCGTTGGTCGCGACGAAACGCCCATTGATGGCGATCACGCGAGCTTGTCCGTTCTCGTTGAATCGCCAGTCGACGGAGCGCCCGCCGTGCACGAAGGCGAGGCAGCTATGCTGCGCCAACGCGTCGATGTTTCTCGGCGTTCCTCGCTCGGCAAGATAGGCCGGCGACGCACAGGTCACCAGGCGATGGCGCGCCAGAAACCTATTCATCAGCCGAGAATCTTCGCTGCTGCCGATCCTGATCGCGAGATCCACGCCCTCGTCGATGAGATCGACATAGCGATCGCCGAAGGAGGCGCTGACGGATATCTCCGGCCATTTGCGAATGAACTCATTGAGGACCGGAAGCACGTGCAGCCGGCCGAAGGATACGGGCAGATCCAGCCGCAACCGCCCCCGCGGCGCCTGCGAGTGACTGAGCATCGCCATCTCCGCTTCGTCGAGATCGGCGAGCAGCCTCACGCACCGCTCGTGGAAGGCGGCTCCCTCTCCGGTCAGTGAGACGCTTCGCGTGGTGCGCTGGAGCAGCCTGACCCCGAGCCGGTCCTCGAGCCGAACGATGCTCTTGCCGACTGCCGATCGCGAAAGGCCGATGCGTTCGGCCGCTGCCGTGAAGCTCTTGGCTTCGGCGACATGGACGAACACGCTGATGTCCTTCATCCGGTCGATAGCCATTGCGCCTCCTGAAACAGCCCCGAGCTGCAGCCGCGGCCATTCAAATCCGCCACGAACGGTCCGATCATTGGGGCAATACGTTCCCCAGTGAAGGGAAATCACCGGATATTGTGGCTCCAAGGCGCCTATTCTAACCTTTTTGAAACTGGCTGCACCAGCATGGGAAGTAAAATTCCCCATTCAATCAGATCAATGCAAACCGGTAACATGGTAGTGCGAGGCCAATAACCTGCCGCGCAGAAGGGGAAGCGCACCGTGAAGGCTGTTCGCTATTACGGACGGAAGGACATCCGTGTCGAAACCGTCGATGAGCCCAAGGAGATGGGCGCCAGCCAGCTCCTGGTGAAGCCGCTGTGGACCGGCATCTGCGGCACGGACCTCCACGAATACATTGCAGGGCCGATCGTCACGCCCGCGTCGCCGCACGTGTTCACTGCAGCAACCTTGCCGCAGATCCTGGGACATGAGTTCTCGGCCGAGGTACTGGACGTCGGGCGCGACGTCACTCATGTGCGGCGCGGCGACCGTATTTCGGTGCAGCCGCTGATGATGCCGATGAACGACTATTACAGCCGGCGGGGTCTCAACCATCTCAGCGAAAAGATGGCTTGCATCGGCCTCAGCTGGGCCTGGGGCGGCATGTCCGATCTCGCCGTCATCAACGACTACAATGCGGCGAAAGTGCCCGACTCCATCACCGACGAGGAAGCCGCCATGATCGAGCCGGCGGCGGTCGCGCTCTATGCGGTCGACCGCGGCGGTGTCCAGGCTGGCAGCACCGTGCTGATCGCAGGTGCAGGCCCGATCGGCGCGCTGACCATTCTGTGCGCCCACGCAGCCGGCGCCGCCAGGATCTACGTGTCGGAGCCCAACGCATCGCGGCGTCGAACGATCGAGAGCTGGGGTATTTGCGCCGGCGTCTACGATCCCAAGACGACGGACGTGGTCGCGCGCGTCAAGGAGCAGACCGAAGAGAATGTCGGCGTCGACGTCGCCATCGAATGCGTCGGTAACGAAAGCGCATTGAACACCTGCGTCGAAGCCGTGCGGCGGCGCGGTGTCGTGGTGCAGGCCGGCCTGCACGTCGGCAAAGCCTCGACCGATCCGATGTTGTGGGCCCTGAAGGACATCACCATCGAGGCAACCTGGTGTTACCCGATCACGATGTGGCCGCGCATCATCGGACTGGTCGAGTCTGGCAAGCTGCCAATCTCGAAGATCATCGATGGCCGTATCCGCGCCGAGGACGTGGTCTCGAAAGGCTTCGACGTCCTCACTGCGCCAAGCAACGACAAGCTGAAGATACTCGTGTCGACGCAGCTGGCGGCACCGTCGTGAGGCGGCGTAGGCAAGACCAGGGTTGATTGTCCAGAGCGACGCTCAAGTCGCCACGATCAGTGAAACCAAAGGGGAGGAACACCAATGAGAGTGACTATCGCGAGCTGCCTGTCACTGGCCTGCCTGGCCATGGTGACACCAATTGCCGTCCAGGCGGAATATTCCGGCGCGCCGCGCACGTTCCTGTTCAATCCAGCGCTCGACGTCTGCATTCGCGACACCGCGAAGTTCAAGAAGGCGCCGCCCTACACCATCGGCTTCTCCAATGCCGGCCTCGGCGACAGCTGGCGCGTGGTTGGCCTGCACTCGCTTCAGAAAGCTGCGCACGACCATGCCGACGTCGTGAAGAAGCTGCTGATCACCGATGCGGGCCATGACGATGCCAAGCAGGTCGCCGACATCCAGGATCTGGTCTCCCGCGGCGTCGATCTCCTGATCGTCAGCGCCAACACGTCGCAGGCGCTCGATCCCGCCGTCACCCAGGCGACCGAACGCGGCATCCCCGTCGTGATGGTGGACCGCCGGGTGGATTCTGACAATTTCGTCACCTTCGTCACAGCGTCCGACGCGATGATGGGGCGCCTGTTCGCGCAATGGATCGTCGAGAAGCTGAACGGCAAGGGCAACGTGATCATCCTCGGAGGCCAGGCCGGCTCCAGCCCGAACGAGAACCGTGTCAAACCAGCGATGCAGGTGTTCTCGGCCTATCCCGGTATCAAGATCCTGGAGACCGTCTACTCCGACTGGAGCCCGGTGAAGGGCAAGCAGGTGATGCAGGCCATGATCGCCAAGTACGGCCATAGCATCAATGCCGTGTTCTCGCCGCACGGATTGCAGGTGCCCGGTGCGATCGAGGCCTTTCTCGATGCCGGCTGGAAGGGAAGCGAAATTCCGCCGATCACCTCGGCCGACATGAACGGACCGATGAAGATGGCTATCAAGAACAAGTTCCCGCTGCTCGACATCGACTATCCGCCCGCGATGATGGGCACGGCGCTCGACGTCGCGCTCAAGGTGCTGTCCGGCGCCGCGGTGCCCTGCGTCTATACCATCAACAGCAATATCGTTCTGACCCACGGTGACGAGACGCCTTCCATTCCGAAGCCTGACATGTATGCGGAGCAGCACATCGTGCCCGACGGTCCCGACGACATGCTCGTGTCCGGCGGCATGGGCCCGACCTACAATCCGAGCACGTTCAAGATCGACTATCCGCACTGAACCCGGAACAATGGCGTACCGGCGAGGCCGGCACGCCAAAGGGGCAAGACGGACCGAATGCTCACACTCAAGGCCATTTCCAAGAGTTTTCCCGGCGTGCGCGCCCTCCACGGCGTAAACTTAGACGTCAAACCTGGCGAAATCCACGGCTTGCTCGGCGAGAACGGCGCCGGCAAATCCACCCTGATCAAGATCATCGCCGGCGCGGTTGCGCCCGACGAAGGCGAGATCACCCTCGCCGGTCAACGCGTGAGATGGTCGTCACCGCGCGAGGCGAAGCTCGCCGGAGTCCACGTCGTCTATCAGGAGTTCGCGCTGTTTTCGCAGTTGTCCGTCGCCGAGAACATCTTCCTCGGCAACGAGCGGCGCAACGCGCTCGGCCTGGTCGATCACGGACGGACACGGAAAGAGGCCGCTGAGCTGATGCGCAAGCTTGGCATCACCCTTGACCCTCGCGAGACGGTGGCCTCTCTCTCGGTCGCCGACCAGCAGATGGTCGAGATCGCGCGCGCGATGACGCACAATGTCCGCCTGTTGATCCTCGACGAGCCCACCGCCGTCATTGCCGGGCGCGAGGTCGAACTGTTGTTCGAGCGCCTGCGCCGGCTGCGCGAGGCCGGTGTGTCCATTCTCTTCATTTCGCATCGGCTCGACGAAGTCTTCGCGCTGTGCGATCGTGCCACGATCCTGAAGGACGGCCGTCTGGTCGGCACGACGGATACCGTCGCCGTCACGCGCGAACGGCTGATCTCGATGATGGTGGGGCGCGATCTCGGCGAGCTGTTTCCCCCGCGCTCGACCGCGTCGCGACCGGATCAACCCGTGCTACGCACCGACGGCATCTGCGTCGGCGACCGGGTCCGTGACGTCTCGATAGAACTGCATGCAGGCGAGGTCGTCGCGCTGGCGGGCATGGTCGGCGCCGGACGCACCGATCTGGCGCTCGGTCTGTTCGGCGCAGCTCCTATCTCGAAGGGCACTCTCCACATCGCCGGCGAGCGCTTTACGGCAATGACGCCCGCCAAGGCGATCGGGCTCGGCATGGGCCTCGTCACCGAGGATCGCAAGTCGCAGGGGCTTGCGATGCTGCTCGACATTGCTGCGAACATCACTGGGCCAGCACTCGGCGAGGTCACCCGCTACGGAGTGATTGATCGCGAGGGCGAACTGGCGATCGCCGCCCACGAAATCGAACGATACCGCATCGCCTGCCGCGGACCGGCAACGCCGGTCGCAACCATGTCGGGCGGAAATCAGCAGAAGGTGATCATCGCGCGCTGGGCACGCCTGTGCAGGTCGATACTGATCCTCGATGAACCGACACGCGGCGTCGACGTCGGCGCCAAGGCCGATATTTACCGGATCATGCGCGAACTTGCCGATTCAGGCCTCGCAATCCTGATGATCAGCTCGGAAATGACCGAGGTCATCGGCATGGCCGATCGCGTGATTGTCATGCGCGAGGGACGGATCGCCGGCGAGCTGCCGGGATGCGACGCCACGGAGGAAAGCATCATGTACCTGGCCACGAGCGAGCGCGCCGCATGACCGCGATCGCCGCCCGTCTCGCGATGCCTTGGTGGCTGCGCAGCAATGCGGGGCTTGCCGGCGTGCTCGTCCTGATCTGCGCGGTATATCTTGTTGGCGCAACGGTCTCCGACCGATTCCTGACGCTGGGCAACCTGCTCAATGTCTATGAGCAGACCACCGACCTTGCGCTGGTCAGTATCGGGCAAACCCTGACCATTCTCAGCGGCGGCATCGACCTCTCGGTCGGCTCGCTGATCAGCCTCACCTCCTGCCTGACATCAGGCCTGATCAACGGCAATCCGGATCGGGTCGTTCCGGTCGTGCTCGGCGTGCTCGCGCTCGGGACATTCGTCGGCGTGCTCAACGCCGGCCTGGTCGTCACCTTGCGCGTTCATCCGCTGATCGTGACGCTCGGCATGGGCGCGGTCCTGCAAGGCGTGACCTTGCTCTACGCACTGGGACCGGTCGGTCGGGTGCCGCGCAGCTTCACCGTGCTCGCCTATGGACGCATCTCGGGCATCCCCATCGGAGCGACGCTTGCAGTCGTCCTTGGCATCCTGGTCGCGCTGCTGCTGCGATATTTGCCGCTCGGCCGCCAGATCTACGCCCTTGGCGATGATGCGAATTCCGCGCGTCTCGTGGGATTGCGGCGGACGCGCATCCTGATGCTGGTCTACGGCATCTCGGGCTTCTGCTGCGGGGCGACCGGGCTTTATCTCGCCGCGAGGTTCGGCGTTGGACAGCCCTACACCGGCGTCAACTACACCTTGGCTTCGATCACTCCGGTCGTGCTCGGCGGTACCTTGCTGAGCGGTGGCAAAGGCGGCGTGATCGGCACGCTGTTCGGCGCCTTTCTGATCACGCTCCTGAACAACCTGCTCAACTTCATGGACGTGTCGAAGCACTATCAATTGGTCGCGCAGGCGGTCATCATCATCCTTGCCGTCTCCATCTATGTCGAACGCCGCAGGATCGGGTGAGCAGGATGTCAGGCTCCGTAGAAATCGCCGGCTCCGTCACCCCGTCCTGGTCGGTCCGCAGCGTCATGGAAAGCTATGGCACAGCCCTCGCTCTGCCGCTGCTGCTCGCGCTTGGTGGCGTGATCTCACCGGCCTTCGTCAGTCCCGGTAATTTGTCCAACCTGCTGCTACAAGTCGCGCCGCTCGCGATCGCAGCCATGGGGCAAAGCCTGGTGATGATCGTTCGCGGCCTCGATCTCTCTGTCGCCTCGATGATGGCGACCGCCGCCGTGATCGCGACCGGTTTCTCGGGCCTCGACCAGAATGTCCCCGCCATCGTCGCGACGGCCTTGGTGGTCGCTGTCAGCGTTGGCCTGCTCAACGGCTTTCTCGTCACCAAGCGTCAGGTGTCCCCGTTCCTGGCAACGCTCGCCACGATGATCCTGCTCCAGGGATTCAGGTTCGCCTACACGCAGGGCGCGCCGTCCGGCAACGTGCCGCCGGTACTGCGGCTGCTCGGCTCCGGAAAATTTCACGGCGTGCCCTATAACGTACTCGTTCTGCTGTTCGTAGCGGTCTTGCTGGCTGGGGTCCTGCACCGTTCCGCTTTCGGAAGGAGGATTTTCATTGTCGGCGGCAATCCAGTGACGGGGCGCCTGTTTGGCATCCGCTCCGACGCGGTCATGATCGGCTGCTACCTGATCTCGAGCTGCCTTGCGGCGCTCGCCGGGCTGATCCTGAGCGGTTATGTCGGGCTCGTCGACAACTGGGTCGGGCAGGGGTACGAGCTCGACTCGATCGTAGCCTGTGTCGTCGGACGGGTGTCGCTGCGGGGCGGCCGCGGCTCGATCCTTGGCGCCCTCACGGGAGCCGCCATCATCGTCATCCTCGCCAACGAAGTGGTGCTGCTCGGCGTGCCGGTCCAGGTCCAATTGATCATCAAGGGCGTCGTCATTGTCCTCGCTGCTGCAATCTACACTCGTAGAGATGCACCATAGCGTTTTCTAAGGATGCGATGAGAGGAAACCCACCATGAGCGAGCATTGAGAGGAAACTGTTCCGGGTAGAAAACCGGGTACTCTCAAAAAAGTCCAATTGATTGTGCCGCTGCACCGAAGTTTGTTGCACGAGCGGACAGACCGGAGCGTTGCACGTGTTGTAGCCCCTGCGGAAGAGGTCTCCACAAGCGCATTGTTATTCGGCGATTGCTGAGGACATTCCGTGTTCATTACGATTGCCGTCAGCGACAATATTGGCTGGTTCATGGAGAACTTGCCGAGCGTTGGATGTCAGCCACCAGCGGCCATGACCCACCCCACCCGCACGTGCACATGATCGTACCGGGCGGCGGCATCTCGCCCGACGGCCAGCGCTGGGTGTCCTGGCGGCCAGGATTCTTCCCTGCCAGTGCGGGCGCTTTCACGCCTGTTCCGTCGGCTGTTCCTGGAGCGCCTGGCCACCCTCCACCAGGCCGGGCGCCTGATCTTCGGCAACGACGCCCACCTCGCCGGAGAACAATCATTAGCAACGTTGCTGGCAGCGTCGGGCAAGATGGAATGGGTCGTTTATGCCAAGCGTCCGTTCGGTGGCCCCGAGGCAGCGCTGGCCTATCTGTCGCGCTATTCCCACCGCGTCGCTATCGCCAACAGCCGCCTGCTCGCCTGCGGCCAGCAAGGCGTCACCTTCAGATGGAAGGATTACCGCGTCGAAGGGCCGCGACCGTCAAAAGCGGATGACGCTCGCGACGGACGAGTTCATTCGCCGCTTCCTCATCCACGTGCTCGCCTCCGCCGCATCCGCCACTACGGCCTGCTGGCGCGAGGCGCCTGCACCGACAACGTCGCACGCGCGCGCGAGCTGCTCTTCTCGCCATAGGCGGCTCCAGTCAGCCCGGCGACCTCCATCTCCATCAACCGCTGGGCGGCAAAGCCGATCATCTCGCGCAGAAGATCCGCGTCCGGGGCCTCCTCGACGAGCGCGCGAAGGTTCATCATCTCGTCGGTCATCGGTGGTTCCTCGAATCGAGTTGGTGTCAGCAACCCGACCCTACCGGGCAATCACCGGTGACCACCGCAAAGCCGTCCGCCCGCTACGGCGCTATGGGAGAGCGCGCGGGCGGACGGCTTTGCTCTACCAAGTTACACCACGCCCGGGAACACCGCCCTTAAAAGTATCGCAAAGCGGCAACCCGGACAAGCGCAACGACGGCTCTGGGTCGCGGGCGGAAGTCTCATGCAGAGTAAATCTCGTCTGCACAACCTCGGGCAACTGATACGCGTGGCCCTGACGGGCTTCACCTGAACCGCCTCCGTACCGCGATAGGAAATCTGTGCGTCTTCTCCGTCGTGACCGAAGCGCGACCCTTCTGGCGCCCTAGCGTCCACCCGAAGTCGCCTCCGGATCCTCACCAAGGGCCTACCTCGCCACCCTCGGTCTCGCCGCTTGGCGCGGCAAAGATCGATGTTTGATAATGCGATAGGCCCCGGACGGCTAAGGCCTTGAGCCGGTTCACGGCCTATCGGGTGCTGCGGCGCTTGGTCCTGCGGCCGAGGTCCATGCCGTCAATTGGCCAGGAGACTAAGGCCGCTATCCTACTCGACTTGCCGGCCGACCATTTGGCGGCCACTGATCGCTCACGAACGGCGGTTTTTGGGCGGGTCTTCGAGATCCGACCTTCCGAATTAGGCTGCTCTCCTGTAACAAAATAGGGCTTCTGCGATAGTGGGCTTCACGATGTAGCGGACCCCCGCTACCACCTTTCCCACACTCCCTTTACTCTGCTTGGGTATGCCTCCCCGCCAATCAGCGAGTTGAGACGGCCAGCAATTTCAACACAGACCCCGCCCGGGCGCGTGTCATCTCTCGACACCGTCACCGTCTCCACAAGATCTCGAATTGCTTCGGCAGCCTCCTCGTCGCCTGCGCTCACACCTTTGCCGAGCGCATTTTCGAGCCGCACCAATTGCTCTTCGTATCGCCGAAGAATGACGGGGTGGAGCGCAATCGGCTGCGGAGCGGAGGGCTGGCTTTGCAATTCAGCCATGATCCGCTTCCGATCGGCATCCAGAGCCGTGGACCGCGGGCCGAGAATCGAAGGATCGCCATGCCCCTTGGCGATGGCGTCAGCTGGATGCCGCAGCGAAGAAAAAGAAGCTCAATTATCCAGTATGATTGCGGGAACAGGTTTGCCGGCCGCTTCACAGACTGCCTCGATAAGCAGGCGAACCGCTTTGGCATGCCAATAGATTTTCGCTCACGAATGAACGATTTGCGGGATACTGTTGCTCGGAATTTGCGTCGCCTCCGAACGGGGAAGGGCTGGACGCAGGAGGAGCTTGCGTTCCGAGCAAAAGTCGATCGGAGCTATGTCAGTCAGCTGGAGACAGGGGTATACAGCGCATCTGTGACGATGCTCGGTAAGCTGTCCAAGGCGCTCGGCGTAGAGCCCAGCGAATTTCTAAAACCTTGACCAGAGCCTCTGGTGCTCGTTTCGCTGGGGTGCTCTGGCAGAATTGGCGACAATCGCTCGGGCTATCCCCTATAGTGAAGACCAGCCACGTCGGCCGATCGGCCAGCGCCAGTAGCCCTCTATACTTGGGAGTCGCGCGACCGGGCCCAGCTTGGTGCGGTATTGGTGCGTGAGGATTTGAAGTAAGTACTGATCCCGCTAACGCGTTGATCGTCCGTGAGACCTTATCACGCTAGGGCTGCGACCGGGCCGTTATGGGCGGCAAGGTATCGATCGGCTTCGTTGATTTTGCTGCGTTCTCGTTCGTTTTCGATTGAGTTCGTTGCGGTTTGTTCGGATCGTTCTGGTGCGAGACTGGTGCGGCCCGTTGGGGGCAACATCCTCTCTAGGCTGAAACAGAGGGCGATTCCAGGAAACCTTAAGATCACTTGGCAATCAGGGGGCCACCTCGTGTTGTCCGGAAGCCATCATTGGTACACAATGCATTTTCCGAGAGCTGGGAAGCGGGTATCGACAAATTCACGATACACGACTTGAGGCGCAGCTTACGCACCGTCATGCCGCGCGCGTCTACGTCCCATCAATAAGAAGCCCGCCGGCAATCTGGGCCATCAGCGCGGGAGCAGGGGTGGTCCGGCAGAGGGCAGCGGACGAGGCACTGACGACTGCACAGCCGATGACTGCGCCCTGGGTTGCGAGGGTTTATGCTGCGAGATCGGGGCCGCTAGCTGCTGGGACAGCGACGAAGGCGGGGTTGTTGACATTCTCTGTCTGATGTCGTCTGCGACAGCTTGCAGTGTCGCAATGTTTTGGGCCATCAGCTCTTGCTTGGCGGTGAGTTGCTCTACGCTGCGCCGCACGACATCGAGATTGAACGCCAGGGGCTCAAGCTGCTGCATCGGGTCCGGGGCAGTTGAAGCAATGGCTGGCGACTTCGTCGTCGAGACGGATAACAACCAGCCCAGCGATGGAACCCGGGCCACTACCTTGTCCCTTGCTGCGTCACCGTAGGACTGCCAGGCAAGGGTGGCGCCGATACCGATGAGAACTGCAATAACAAACCGGGCAAGGGTATGGAGTGTTCGCCTGCCAATCGACGGCCGGTCGCTCGCGATATTGTCGTCGTTGAGGCCGGAGGGGCGAGGAGAACGGCCAGGCGGTTTCATGGGCCGTCCAATCCGCGGATCGAATCGGGCGTTTGGATCGCGCGCAGGCCCGTCCCACGCATTCTCTACGAGAGGTATGCTTTGCGAGTACATAAGTAGCTCCTTCCTGACTATTCACGGATCGTGATCGCGAGCTGAGCCGGCGCGACGAGTTTCAGCACAATCAGTCTCAGCAATGTCGATTTTCCGGACCCGTTCCGATTGTTCCGGGACGTGAAGCCAGGGTCGACCGGCTTGATGCCTTGGTCGTCACGGCATGGCGATAGACAGTTTCGATTCCTTTCCCGAAGGCGTCGACGGAATATTGCGTCGTTGCGCGAAGCCGGGCGGCATGGCCCATGCGCCAGCGCCGCTCCGGATCGCGGAGCAATGTTTCGATCGCTTCCGCCAACCGAACATGATTGCCGGGTGGAACGGTGATGGCCTCGATGCCGTGGCGTGCAACGCGTGGAACGGCCGTGTCAAGCCATGTATTGATGATCGGCCGTCCCGCCGCCATCGCTTCCAGTTGAGCGATGCCAAACGTTTCCGCATTGGTCAGGGACGGCAGGACAAAGACGTCCGCTGTACACATGAGACTGGCGAGTTTGGCCTTCGGAGCGGAGCCGAGCAGGCGGACGCGATCCGCGACGCCGAGGCTATGAATCATTCGTTCAAGCCGTGCCCGTTCTGGACCCTCGCCGATGATCCAGACCTCAAAGCGGTGGCCGACCGCCGCTCGCACCAGCACATCGAAGCCCTTGTAGGGGACGAGTTGCCCGCAAGCCAGCACGAGCCGTCCACGATCGCGTTCGGCAGCGTCATTGTCGCGCGGCTCCGGCCAATCGTACTTCGAGGCATCGACGCCGAACGGAACGACGTGACATTTCGCAGCGAATTCCTGCAGCAGCGGGCTGTTGTACAGCAGAATGGCATTGGACACGATGATTGCGTCCGCCCGCCGCAGCGTCCGGCGCAACAGCTGCTTCACAAACCACCTCAGTCCAGCATGCGAAGCGATGTCCGCATGGTAGTGCACGACCAAAGGTCGATCGCGGCCCAACCCCAGGGCGAGCATGAGATCGGCGAGCGGAAACGGTGCATGAAGCGCGAGTAGATCGTGATCGGCGACCTGGCGCCACAACCGCAGCGGATAAGTCGGCGCGGCCGGAAGCGAACATACATCGCCGAACGAGCGCACGCGCTCGATCGTTACGCCGTTCACGACGATGCGCCGTTGCCCGTTCGACTTGGAGCAGACCAGCACGCAGGCGGTGAACGCGTTTTTCAGTCCTGCGCATATGTCGCGGATCACCGACGGGGCTCCGCCGAACAGGTCGGGATAGCAGTCATTGAAGATGTGAAGCACCGAGAGGCGCCGAGAGGGAGCGAGCATAGCCGAACTCTCCATGACTGAGCGCCTCCTGTATATGTGGGAAAATTTCACACGTCAATTGATCTCGACGGAAAAGTGGGATTGTATCCCACGGGACTCGCCGCTACAATTTCGCCATGAACGCCAAATCCCGGAGATCGAAGTCGGCTTCACATCAGCCGATTGCGGCGGCGAGCCTGCGCGCGCCCTTGGCGCGCCTGCTGCGCCCGCTGGTGCGGCTATGCATCCGCGGTGGAATGACATTTCCTGAGCTGGCTCAGCTGTTGCGAGAACTCTTCGTCAATGTTGCCGAGCACGACTTTGCCCTGGAGGGAAAGGAGCAGACCGACAGCCGCGTGAGTCTGCTCACCGGAATTCACCGCAAGGAGGTTGCGCGGCTGCGCGGCGCCGGTGCGCCGGTCAATGAAACGCCTGCCACTCTGTCGCTGACCAGCGCGATCATGGCACGCTGGCTCGCCGCTCCGGAGTTCACGGACGCGAACGGCGATCCGCTGCCCTTGCCGCGCATGGCCAGTGGCGATGCGCCCTCGTTCGAGCAGCTCGTCAGTTCGATCACGAAGGATGTCCGCCCGCGCGCAGTGCTGGATGAATGGCTGGACCGCGAGCTCGTGACCATCAACGGCGATGAAGAGATCGTGTTGGTGGATACCGGCTTCGTTCCGCGCGGCGACGACGAGCGCAAATGGCACTATCTCGGCCGTAACCTGCATGATCATATCGCGGCAGCCGCCGAAAACGTATCCGGGCCAGCACCCCGTTTCCTCGAACGCGCGGTGCACTATGACGGCCTTTCAGCCAAGCTCGCAAAACGTCTCGAAGGGCGTTCGCGCGAACTGGCCATGGACGCCCTGAAGATCGCCAACCGGGAAGCAAACCGCGCGCTCGCCAGGGACAAGGGCGGCGACCACCGCTGGAATTTCGGCATCTACATTTACAGCGAAGGTCCGGACGACGCGGCGAATGGTGATGCTGACGAAGGCGGCTCGTCATGACCAGGCAGCCCGTCATCTCGCGCCGCTCGTTGCTTATGGGACTCTGGCTTGCCGGATCGTCCTCCGCCTGGGCGCAGGTGCGCCGCGGCAGCGATCAGGGTATCGGCGGCACCGGTATCACACGTGGCCACGATCAGGGCATCGGCGGCACCGGCATTGTTGGCGTCATTCAGCGTTTCGGCAGCATTTTCGTCAACGGCCAACGCATCAGCTATGCGCCGAACGTCCCGGTGCGGATCGATGGCGAACCGGTATCGGCGAAGGCGCTCAAGATCGGACATCTGGCTCGTGTGCTGGCGCTGCCGCAGGCGAACGGTTCGCTGATCACCCGCGGCGTCAACGTGGTCAGCGAGGTGATGGGGCCGATCGAAAGCGTCAGGGACGGCGAGATGACCGTGCTGGGCCAGCGGATCATAGCGGCCGGCCACGAAAGCTGGCGCCATCCGGGCGTCAATGTCGCGGTCTTCGGGGTGCGCCGCATCGACGGCGTGATCGTCTCAAGCCTGGTCGAGCAACGCCTTAACGCGACAACGCGGGTTTCCGGACCACTCGAACGCGATCGCGGCGGCCTGCGAATAGGCGGGTTGCGACTCAACGGCGCCGATGCCGCACTCGTCGGACAACGTGTTCAGGCTGAGGGCCGCGTTACGCAAGGCGTGATGCAGATCTCGCGCATAAGGGCTGACGACCTCTCTGATTTCTTCGGCGCGAACCGTCTGTCGATCGAAGGCTATGTCCGCCGCGTCGGCAGCTATCTGCAATTCGGCTCGGGCTATGTCGCGCATGACAATAGTCGCTTCGCATCCTCAGGCAATGCCCGCGTGGTCGTGAACGCCACCTTTGACAGTTCCCGTGGCTTGCGGGTTGAATCCATCCAGTCCGTCAACAAATTTCCGGGTGACTCGATCCAAGGTACGAGATCCGAGCAAACTCCGGGCGCGACGCCCGGCGGCTCGGACGTCCCGGGCGGCGCTACTGTGCCAGGCGGCGGTCCTCCCGGGCTGGGCGGTGGCGGTCCTCCAGGCCTTGGCGGCGGCGGTCCTCCCGGCCTTGGCGGCGGCGGTCCTCCCGGCCTTGGCGGCGGCGGTCCTCCCGGCCT
>NZ_JBNPUY010000014.1:0-120422 GCF_051168395.1 Bradyrhizobium sp. HKCCYLRH1030
GGCCTTGGCGGCGGCGGTCCTCCCGGCCTTGGCGGCGGCGGTCCTCCCGGCCTTGGCGGCGGCGGTCCTCCCGGCCTTGGCGGCGGCGGTCCTCCCGGCCTGGGCGGCGGCAGTCCTCCCGGCCTGGGCGGCGGCCGCGGCCGGCGATGAACAACGAAGATATGGCAGAGCGGGCGAGAGGCGCGCGCTCGCAGCGTCGTCCAGCTTCGCTATGCGATTCATCGCGAGCAACTTGCGCTGCGAACAGCTAGCCCGAGTTCGCGGATTCGCGCTCGAAAATCGGGATTTTGCGATTTTTTGGCGAGCTAAGTAATTGATCTGCAAAGGGTGGGGTGTTCGATTTCGGGCGAGAATGGTTGTAGTGAAGACCTCCCCGATTCCCAAGGGCGTGGCGATGCGGGTGGATCCGCCGCGCGATGTTTCTGCGACGCACGGAGCGACGAGCCCGCGGCTGAGCAGAATATGAACAACCCGACGGCGCTCGCCGCTCTGGCGAGCGCCGTCTCGCAGACGGTGCGACGACAGAAGATTGGCTGAGTTTCCGCTGATCGGCGGAGAGACGTTTGGTGGATCGAAGCGGATGCGGAGAGCACGCTATCTTGCCGGCGATGACAACTCGATTGAGACGTCGAGCGCGCTATTGTGTCTGTGTTGCCCCGCGATCCTGACGAGGACATGTGCGCCCGCTTGGCAGGCGGGGCTGAGCACGGACTCTCGGATGGACCACCAGATGTCATCACCGCGAGATCACGACGGAAACCGGACCAATGCTATGTTGTCGACCGCTCGTGTGCAGCTGTGTAGTATCGAACAGAGGAGACGATCACGTCGAAGATGAAGGCGGAGAGACGCCCGATGTAAGCGTCCGGCCGCTGCACATGGCCTCAGATCTTGACATGATCGGCCGGCTCGATCGCCGCCGGGTGCACGGTGACGATGTCGGAACCGGCCGCGATCTGTGCAAGCTCGGCCTCTACGCGCTTACGTTCTGCCGCGAGCTCATTGACCTTCGGGTTGTGCGCTGAGCGGGATCAGCAGTCCGAGACGAGCTATGGACAGTCGTCTTGGTCAGGCCGCGCGCTCGAACTGCGGCTGCCAGCGGAGCAAGTAGGATTGCAGCGACTGGACGGCGAGCGCCAGCAGGATGCCGACGAACATCATGATGAAGATCGCCACCATCATCTCGCTCGCATTGGCGCGGGCCTCGGCCTCGATGATCAGCTTGCCGAGCCCGCGCTCGGCGCCGATGAACTCGCCGACGATGACGCCGACGAGCGCGAAGGAGACCGCTGGAAGCAGCGAGGCGAACACCCAGGCCAGTGCGGACGGGACGACGACGGTGCGCAGCACGGTCAGCTCGCTCGCGCCCATCAGCCGGGCCGCGGCGATCTGGTCGCGGTCGACCGCGCGGGTGCCCTCGAAGGTGTTGAAGAAGACGACGAAGAACACGACGAGCCATGCGGTCGCGATCTTGGAGAGATCGCCGAGACCGAAGATCAGTATGACGAGCGGCACCAGCGCGATGCGCGGGATCGAGTTGAGCGCGATGATGTAGGGACCGAACACGCGGGCGAGAAAGTCCGACCGCCCGAGCACCACGCCGGCGGCGATGCCGGTCAGCGCGCCGAACAGAAAACCCCACCAGGTGTTCTTGAGCGTGACGAGGGTCGCGGTCCACAGATTGTTGTCGGTGGCTCCGATGCAGGCGACGACTCCGGCGGGGTCGCTGAAGCAGCCGAGGCGCAGAAAACTCTGCCAGATCAGCGAGGGCTTTGCGACGAAGTAGGGATCGAGGATCTTCGGCACATAGGCTTTGGGCAGCAGCACCTTGCTCCACTCGAAGCCCCATTGCCAGACCACGAGCACAATGACCAGGATGGCGATCTGCCAGAACAGGATGGCGGCGCGACGGGTCGACATGATCGGTCAGCCTTCTCAGTCAGCCTTGGTGCGGCGGAATTCTTCGCCGAGCGAATGCCAGATATGGGAATAGAGCCGGCCGAACTCGGCGGTCTCGCGCAGGCTCACGGGGTCGCGCGGCCTGGGGAATGACACTTCGAAATCATCCTTGAGGCGCCCCGGCCGGGCCGACAGCAGGATGATGCGGCTGGCGAGCGTCAGCGCCTCGCCGAGATCGTGGGTCACGAACAGCACGGTCTGCCGCTCGCGCTCCCAGATCTCGAGCAGGGTCTTGTGCATCTCGAGCTTGGTGTGGGTATCGAGCGCACCGAACGGCTCGTCCATCAGCAGGATCTCCGGCGCGAGGATCAGCGTGCGCATCAGCGCCACGCGCTGCCGCATGCCGCCGGACAGCATGCGCGGAAAGCTGCGGCCGAAGCCTTGCAGCCCGGCCTTGCCGATGGCCTCGGTGACGCGCTGCGCGCGCTCCGGCTTCGGCACGCCGGCGATCTCCAGGCCGTAGCCGATGTTCTGCTCGACCGTCCGCCACGGAAACAGCGTGTCGCGCTGGAACACGTAGCCGATCCTTGGATTCACCTTGCCGGTCTCGACCGTGTCGCCGTCGATCAGGATGCGCCCGCCCGAGCGCGGCAGCAGCCCGGCGACCATGTTGAGGATCGTGCTCTTGCCGCAACCGGACGGACCCAGGAGGGCAACGAATTCGCCCTCCCGCACATCGAAGGAAACGTTGTCGACGGCGACAAATTCGCGGCCGCCGGTGCTGTAGGTCTTCATCAAACCCTGCACCGCGATCCGGGTGCGTTCCGCGGCAGGGCTCTCCGCGCCGCGCACCGAGGCGAGGCCTGCATTGGAGGGCGGCATCATTTGGTCTTCGCCTTCGCCGCCGCGAGGAAGCTGGGATCGACGATGTCCTCGTACTTGATCTCGGGAATGTCCGTCCCCTTGCGGTACCAGGGCTTGGCGCCGCGTGCATAGGACGCGGGGTCGATGCTGCCGTCATAGGCCCAGGTGGCGGTGTCGAAGCCGAGCTCGGCGCTGACCGCTTCGGGATCGATGCCGGAGAAGTACTTCGGCGTCACCAGCGCCTGCACCTCGGCGAGCGGCGTGGCCTTGACCCAGGCCATGGCGCGGGTGATCGCATTGACGAAGGCCTGCACCAGCGCCTCGTCCTGCTCGATCGTGTCCTTCAAGGCGTAGATGACGAGCACCGGGACCGTGCCGCCGAAATCCTTCTCGAACAGTCCGGGCTTGGAGGTGTCGTAGATCACCTTGCCGAAGCCCTTCTTCTCGACCTCGACGATCCAGCTCGGCGGCGCCATGATGGCGTCGAACTGCTTGGTCTGCAGCGATGGAAACATCGTGTTCGGTCCGCCGCCTGCGACCCAGTTCACCTTGTCGCCCAGGCCGCGCGACTCGAACACATAGGTGCCGTAGACCCAGGTGCCCGATCCGATCGCCGTGGCGGCGACGATCGGCTTCGCACCGTCGGCGCGCCTGGAGGCGGCGAGCGCCTCGACCGAGGTGATGCCGCTGTCGTAGAGATCACGTCGCACCACGATGTTGGCGTAGGAGCAGACCATCTCGGTTGCCAGCAGGATCTTGCACGGCTTGCCGCGTGCCGTGAGCTGCAGCGGGTGGCTGGCGTCGCCATGCGCAAACAGCGCTTGATCGGCGGCGAGCGTCTGGCGGCCGAAGGTGCCGGAATTGCCGGTGAGGAGCTTGGGATCGAGGCCCTCGTCCTTGAAGTAGCCCTTCAGCTCCGCGATCATTGCAATCGCATAGACCGGCGACACCGGTCCGAACGCGATCGACGCAGGCCGCGTCTCGGCCAGCAGCCGTCCTGGCAGCAGCGAAGCGCCCGCGAAGGCCGCGCCGGACGCGAGCGCGCGGCGCCGTGTGATCGTCATGGAATCCTCCCGCAGTTCTTATGTTCTCGAACTATGTGCGACGTGACCGCTCACCCTGGCGGCTTCACAGGCGAAATCGTTCCGCCCGCTTCCAGCACGGCAATCTCGTCGGGCAGCAGCCCGATTTCGGCCAGGACGTCGCGCGTGTGCTCGCCGACATCAGGCGGATCGTAGCGGTTCGGCAGCCGCTGCCCGTCCAGCGACACCGGCAGCACCGGCGTCTTGGCGCGACGGCCGTCGGGCATGCGGATCTCGGTCAGGCCGCCCGATGCGTTGAGATGCGGATCGTCGAACAGGTCGCCGGGCTTGTTCACCGGCGCGTAAGGCAGCTCGAGCCGCTCCAGCACCGCGGCGAGATCGTCCCTCGCCCATGTCCTGAAGATCGCGGCGATCTCGGGGATCAGCCAGCCGCGATGATCGACCCGGCCCTGCGCGGTGGCGAAGCGCGGATCGTCCAGCCATTCCGTGCGCTCGAAGGCGCGACAGAACGCCACCCATTGCTCCTCGCCGACGATGGTCACGAACAGCTTCGAGCCGTCCTTTGTGTCGAACAGGTCGTACACCGGCCACGGGCTGTCCTTGATCGAATAGGGGATCGAGGGCTGGCCGGTGACGACCTCGTACATCATGGCCTGCGCCATCAGGAAGACGTTGTTCTCATACAGCGCGCTCTGCACGTAACGGCCGCGCCCGGTGCGCTGACGCTCGGCCAGCGCGGCCTGGATCGCGATCACCCCGAACATGCCGCCCATGATGTCGTTGACCGAGGCTCCGGCGCGCATCGGGCGATCAGGCAGGCCGGTCATGTAGGCGAGGCCCCCCATCATCTGCACGACCTCGTCGAGCGCGAGGCGGTTCTCGTAAGGCCCGGGCAGGTAGCCCTTCAGCGAACAGTAGATCAGCTGCGGGGCGAACGCCGCCACGGACTCGTAGTCGAGCCCAATGCGCTTCATCAGCCCGGGGCGGAAATTCTCGATCAGCACGTCGCTGCGCGCGATCAGCTTGCGCGCAACATTCTGGCCCTGCGCCGTCGACGTATCGAGCGCGATGCTGCGCTTGTTGCGGCAGTAGGTGGCGAAAAAGCCGGCCGCCGGTCCCTTGAAGGAACGGGTGCGATCGCCCTTGATCGGCTCGACCTTGATCACGTCGGCGCCGAGATCGGCGAGGATGAGTCCGCAGCTCGGACCCATCACCATCTGGCTGAACTCGACGACGCGCACGCCCTCGAGCGGCCGAAGCGGAGCGTCGTGCTCTCGGGCCGCGCCCATCACGCTGCCCTCCGCAGCACCTTGGGGATGCCGGCCTCGTGCAGATGGCCGGTGAGGTGCTTCGGCGCGATGTGACGGGCCAGGATCTCGCGCGTGAGCATCAGCCGGTCCAGATCGATCCCGGTCGATAGACCCATGCGCTCGAGCATGAACACGAGATCCTCGGTGACGATGTTGCCGCGTGCGCCCGGCGCGAACGGACAGCCGCCGAGCCCGGAGACCGCGGCATCGAAGCGGCGGATGCCGGCCTCGAGGCCGGCGACCGCGTTCGCGAGGCCGGCGCCGAGCGTGTCGTGCAGGTGCAGGCGCAGCGTGACGTCCGGCCCGATCTCGCGCCGGACGGCCGCAACGACCTGCTTGACGAGCGTGGGCGTCGCGTAGCCGACGGTATCGGCAAGACCGATCTCGTCGGCCCCCGCCTCGGCGAAACGGCGCGCCAGATCGCAGACCGCCGCCTCGCTGACATTGCCTTCGAGCGAGCAGCCGAACGAGGTGGAGATCGCGCCCATCAATTGCGGCCGCTCGGCGGCCGGCCGGGCATCGATCGCGGCGCGCACGGCATGGAAGGCTTCGACCTGCTCGGCGACCGTACGGCGGACATTGGCGCGGTTATGGGTCTCGCTGGCCGAGATCACAAAATAGATGTTGTCCACGCCTGCGGCGATGGCGCGCTCCGCGCCCTTGAAATTGGGGACCAGCGCGCCGATCCTCGTCTCTCGATGAGACAGCGCATGGGCCATCACCGCATCGACATCAGCGAATTGCGGCACGACCTTCGGCGGCACGAAGGAGCCGGCATCGATCTCGCGCACCCCTGCGGCCGCGATGGCGTCGATCAGCGCGCACTTCGCTTCGGTCGGCACGAGCATGTCGAGGTTCTGCAGGCCGTCGCGCGGCGCGACCTCGCAGATATGGACGTCCGGCTCACGGATCATTGGCGTTGCTTCCCCGTCGCTCGCTTCTCGATTGTACATTTTTCATATAAAGAACAATCCGGCCGACGATCTGTCAAGCTGAAAGAGGTTTCCTCGGCATCATGACCGATTGGGACACATCGCCCTCCGCTGCACGGACGGGCACGACCGACCGCGCCGAGCAGCTCGCCGGCCTGATCCTGGCGTTCGCACGCCGCGAAGGCATGAAGGCCGGGGACCGCCTGATCGAGCAAAGGCTGGCCGATGCGCTCGACGTGTCGCGTGCGCCGATCCGGCTCGGGCTGAAGGCCCTGGAGGCGGCGGGGCTGGCGCGGGGCGAGCCCCATCGCGGCTTCGTGCTGACCCAGAACCCGACGAGCGGTGCGGCACGCCCGACGCTCGCCGCGGTGAGCCGCGCCGAGCAGGCCTATGCGGACATCGCGGCCGACGTTCTCGACCGGCGCATCGAGGCCGACGTCACCGAGGCCGAGCTGATGCGCCGCTACGAGCTGAGCCGCACCGAGCTGCAGCGCCTGCTCGATCGCATCGCGGCCGAGGGCTGGATCGCCCGCCTGCCCGGCTATGGCTGGCGCTTCGCCGAGACGCTGTCGAGCCCAGAAGCCCAGCACCAGGCTGCGGCCTTCCGGGCCGTGATCGAGCCGGCAGCGATTCTGCAGCCCGGCTTCGGGCTTCAGCAGGACGTCATCGCGAAGCTTCGCCAGCATCAGCAGCGCGTACTCGGTGGCGAGCTCGACAAGATGACGATCGGCGAGGTCTATCAGTCGGGCTGCGAGTTTCACGAGGTGATCGCGCGCGGCGCCCGCAATCCGTTCTTCGTCGAGTCGCTGCGACGCGTGAACTCGATCCGCCGCCTGTTCGCCTATCGCAGCTTTGCCGATCGAGATGGCATGCGCCGGCACGTCGAGGAGCATTTGCGCCTGCTTAATCTGCTCGAAGCAGGACGTAATCAAGATGCCGCCGAGCTGATGCGAAGTCACCTTCAGCGTCCGCTATCATCGCGCTTGCCTTGAGCTTTTTGGCTCCGCAGCATGTAGTCGGAGCGGAACAGCAAGTAGCAACTTCTGAGCCGTTCGATTGCGATCCCTGGAAGGAGTAACAGCCGGCTATGGGCCGCAAAGGGGAAGCAAGCGTTCGAGGCGGACCCGACGACATACGAGGGGACAGATTGAAGTTTGCCAGAAGTTCGTTGTGATGCACGCCGAATAACACTTTTGAGGTTTTTCTTTTGAGCTTCTGTAGCGCGCAACGATAGTGGTAATAATGTCAATTATGGCTACCGGCACGGCGTTTCCTGATCTCCGCACCAAGTTGATTCATACCACGATCAAGCTGCTGGCCGAGCAAGGTCCGGCGGCCGTTCAAGCTCGGTCCGTGGCCAATGAGGCTGGCGTCTCTACGATGGCTGTTTACAGCCATTTCGGAGGCATGCCGGAGCTATTGCGCGCAGTTGCCGATCAAGGGTTCCGATATCTGGCCTCTGCCTTTGAGGGGACGCCGAAGACCGATGATCCCGTTACAGACGTCTTCCGTTTGGCGTTGTGTTACCGCGACGTGGCCCGGCAGAACCCGCACCTCTACGATCTCATGTTCGGGCTATCAACTCGAGGAGCCTATCGGGCGATCGAGTATGATCCTACGCCGCTGTCTCGCTCGGAATCCCCTGCATTTCAAGAAGCCTTTGGCCATGTGGTTCGAGCCGCGACTCGTCTTATCGAGGCTGGCCGGATCCGCGACGATGATCCGAATGTCATCGCGGTACAGCTGTGGGGCTTCGTTCACGGGTTCATTACCCTCGAATTGGCTGGCCTCTTGGCTCGCTTTGATGACAGCGTCGAACAGATCCTTTTTCCGATGGCAATAAATATGTTGGTTGGCCTCGGCGACACGCCGGAACGCGCCGTCACCTCCATGACGCCATGCGTCAGGTGAGGGCATCCGCTCTCTGTTGATCCTTACGCCCGTTCCCTGAAACGAATAGGGACATTCAGCACTCCTTGCGCTCGCACTATAACGATGTTATCCTCGGTTAATAACATCGTTATGGCTGCTCAAGCAGTGACGCCAGCATCTGAACTGGCGCTCGTAACAGAGGGAGGATTTGTATGGCTGTATCAGTTCTGCCTGATTCGCCTCAGGGCCGGTCGACGCCGCTTGTTCGGCTACCAGCAATTCCGTTGCGCATCTGGCTGCTCCGCGCCATCGCGCTGGCGCTCCTCCTGGCTGCGTCCCTTGATGGGTTCGCGGCGATTATGGCGGGGATCGCGTATTACAAAGGAGCCGGGAATCCTGAGATTGCTGCAAAGCGCATCGCGCTGCTGAACGCCGCCGAAGCCGGCCAAGCCGTGGATACTCCCTCAAAAGTCGAGGAGTACGCTGGCAGCACGGTCGCGCTGGTGGGATCGGTCAGTTCGTCCACTTATGCTTATGGCAAGGAGAGCATCGCCGAGCATCTCCTCGTCTACAATGTCATGAGCAAGGAAAAGGCCGCAATGCTCATGGTCCATTCCTTGCTGGGCGGCGTATGCATGCTTTTCGGCGGCCTGCAATTCTGGCCCGCTTTTCGCCGCCGCTTTCCCAAGTGGCACCGCATATCCGGTGGCATCTATATCGTCGTACTGCAGGGCACGATGATCACCGCCATGATCCATCTTGTGCGCACGTCGGTTGCCGACACGCTGGATCATCTGTTTTTCTACGTGGGACTGTGGGGCCTGGCCCTGGGCATATCGTTCAGCCTCTGCATGGCCGTACATGCGTTGTGGCGCAAGCAGATTGCCAACCACCAAGCCTGGATGTGCATAAGCTACGGGCTCTTGCTGAGCACACCCATCCAGCGTTACGGCTGGCTGCTTTTTGGCGCGCTGGATCCGGGCATCCGCTTTACCGAAGCAAATTATGCCGTCACAGGGGTGCTGATCCCCCTTTCTTTGACGGTCGGCTACCTTCTGTTTACGATCAACCGCTGGGTGCAGCCGGTTCGACGGGCCGAGTCCGCAAGCATGACTACGGCTTCCGAAAAGCGCGCGCATCTTGCACGCAACCTCGCGCTCGTGAGTTTCCCCGCTCTCGTCGCAGCCGCCGCCATTGTTGTTCAATACTACATGGTGACCCCCGCGCTGGAGCAGGCTTTCAGCGCCCGAGAACTGGTCCCGGCGGGTGTCATCCACCTTCATGACACCGTGATTGCAAGCGATGTCGTAAGCCGCGCGACGTTTGCTCTGGCGACGTTAGTTGGTTTGTTGAGCGGAGCGCATCTGCTGTGGATCGCCTTCGTCCGACGGCAACCGAACGGTGTTCTGGTTGCGTCGTCCTGGGCGTTGGCGTTCTCCAGCGCCGTCGCGGGAATTGTATTGATGTACTGGGGCCTGCGGATGGGTATGCCGAGCTTCGCTACCCTTGCAGGCGGTTCGATGCACATGATTGGAGGAGCCGCCACTCTGTTGTTCGCGGTTCTGCTTGCCTTCGCCTTGCGCCGCGGAGAGGTGGCCTGGGTCAAGGAATGGGGCGTATTCGTCCTCGCCTGCATCGCGGCTACGCCCACCTTCTACTTTCTACTGCCCGTTATGGGCGCGTCCGGATTTGACGCACAGTGGGTGAGGGAGGGCCACATCTTCCGCCTGGCCCTCGCTGGCCAATGGTTGGTGGCGATAATGGGCGCCTTCATCTACGCGGCCTATGGACAAGCAACCCAAAGCAGACTGGCTCGCTGAAACCGGAGCCGCGGTGGCCATCAAGGGCGGGGACGAGTCCTCCTCGCCCACGCGCCGCGACGTGCGGAGCCCGACCCACGAGTCCAACTGGTGCGATAACCAGAGGGTTTCTCCTGATGGGAGAGGCCACCTACAAAAAGGAGTGATGTCAATGCCAACCTATTATTGCTCCAGCATCGAGGGACGCCTTTCGGGCAGGCAGAAGAGTGCGATTGCGGCTGAGATCACGCGGATCCATGCGGAGGTGACGGGAGCGCCGACCTACTTCGCGCAAGTCATTTTCGAAGACGTGAAAGCTGAGAACTACTTTATGGGCGGCGCGCCACTGACGCATGACCAGGTGTTTGTCTACGGTCACATCCGAGGCGGGCGCGCTGCGATCGACAAGACACGAATGATCAAATTGATGGCAGAAGCCGTCGCGGTTGCCGCCTCTGCCGCGGATCACCGCAGCGTATGGGTATATGTCGGCGAGCTTCCAGCGCGGCAGATGATCGAATTTGGTCACGTACTGCCAGAGGCCGGCGATGAACCGGCGTGGACAGCCAATCTGCCGGCAGCGGATCGCGATTTCATGCAATCTGTGGGACCGCAGACAAAGGGCAAATGAAAGAAGGGCGGCAACGCCCGTGCCGCGGTTAGCTCGTCGGCAGATAGCGCTCGGACTGCCTGCAAGAGGCAGGCGGTTCGATACGCGAAAATGTCAATCAGGGAAGGTCTTCAATGCGTAACTATACCCGATTCTACATCGACGGTGACTGGGTGGAACCACTCGGTGGCAACGCGATCCACGTGATCAATCCCGCCAACGAGCAGCCGGCAGGACTAATCACTCTAGGAACCGCTGCGGACGTCGATCGCGCTGTGAAGGCCGCGCGAACGGCATTTGCCAGCTTCTCCCGCAGCAGCCGCCAGGAGCGGATCGATATCCTTTCCAGCATTTTGAACGTGTACGCGAAGCGCCATGCCGATCTCGGCGCCGCTCTTACCGAAGAACTCGGCGCACCCACGAAGTTCGCGATGGAATTGCAGGCCGGCGTTGGCCTTGCGCATCTCCAGACCGCAATCAATGCCCTGAAGAATTACGAGTTCGAGCATCCGCAGGGACCGCGCACAGTGGTGCGCCGTGAGCCTATTGGGGTGGTCGGAATGATCACGCCTTGGAACTGGCCGATCAACCAAATCATGGTCAAGGTCATCCCGGCCCTGGCCACTGGGTGCACCGCCGTGCATAAGCCTTCCGAGGTTGCCCCGTTCACTGCTCATGTCCTCGCGGAGATCTTCCACGAAGCCGGCGTTCCGAAGGGCGTCTATAATCTGGTCGACGGTGATGGGGCGACCGTCGGAGCCGCCATATCCGCGCATCCCGGTGTCGACATGGTTTCTTTCACTGGATCGACTGCGGCGGGGATTGATGTTGCGAAACGCGCGGCTGACACCGTGAAGCGTGTGCATCAGGAGTTGGGCGGCAAGTCGCCCAACATCATCTTGGATGACGCCAATTTCGTAACCGCGATCACAGAGAACATTTATCGACTGATGCTCAACTCGGGGCAGACGTGTCATGCGCCGACCCGGATGCTGGTTCCCCAGAACCAGATGGAAGGAGCCAAGCAAATTGCAAAACAGGTCGTGGCGTCGATCACTTATGGCGACCCAAAAACGGACGTGTACATGGGTCCCGTCGTTTCCGAACGCCAGTGGGATCGAATCCAGCGGTTGATCAAGACGGGGATCGATGAGGGCGCCACGCTCGTTACAGGCGGTATGGGGCGCCCGGAAAATATGAAGGTCGGATACTACGTCAAGCCCACGGTGTTTGCGGACGTTGAAAACACCATGGCCATCGCGCGTGAGGAAATTTTCGGACCTGTTCTCGCCATCATCGGCTACACGGACGTCGACGACGCAGTAACAATCGCCAACGATACCGTGTACGGGCTCGGCGCTTATGTGCAATCGGCGAGCATTGAAAAGGCCCGGGCTGTCGCTGACCGACTTCAAGCGGGCGTGGTCTATATTAATGGCGCGTCAGAAGATACCGAAGCTCCTTTCGGCGGATACAAAATGTCCGGTAACGGTCGTGAATGGGGCGAACTCGCCTTCAGTGAATTCCTCGAGACCAAGGCTGTCATTCATGCAACGGCGGACTGACAGGATCGAATGTTGCGTCGAAACCGTTCGGCGGCAGTAGGTCCCAGCAGCAGAGCCGGCGGTCGTTGCGTGCACGGTCGGAGATGAACGCGCGGCGCCGGCTCGTCCAGTCCGTAGTAGTCGAGCCGAGCCCTCGCATGGTCGTTGAGGGGAACTCATATCGTGGGCGAGCCTTTCGGCGGCGACTTTAGTCGTCCGAAGTAGCCAACCGAAGTCGGTATGGACGATCAAAATCGAGAGATGTGGCTTGGCTGCGGCGCGTAAAAGCGTGAACGTCTGCTCGCCACCGGTCGGACCCGAATTAGTTCTATAAAAGAATTTAAATCAGCTTTCGAAGGCGCGCCTCCAGGAGGTACGGTGGGTCAGGGGGCGGCACACGCATAGTCGCGGGCTGCAACAAGTAAATAGTTCAAAGATGATCTCATTTTGCGTTTTTTGGCCGAAGCGAGCGTGCGCCTAGGTGGTCGTGAGCTTGAGCGGATGCGTCCCGCTCTGGCGATCGAGGGGAAGACTCGAGCGGCTTGACTAGTTCCAAAAAAGAACGTTAGATCGGCGAGGAACGACGGTCGATCAAGGCCGCGCTTTGTTGGATCGTGCCACTCGGGCATGCAATCCTCATTTTTGGGAGGAAGTGATGCTGGGGCTCTTCAGGTCTGCTTTCGCGGTGCTGCTTCTGGCGTTCGGGTCATCGGCTTCTGCTGCTGATATGCCGGGGATCACGCCAACGGAGATCAGGATCGGGGGCATCTTTCCCTTTAGCGGTCCTGCTTCGTCGATCGGTCTCGTTGGTCGAGGGCTTCTCGCGTATGTCCAGTCGATTAACGACCGCGGCGGAGTAAACGGCCGAAAGGTCAACTACATAGCGTATGACGATGCCTATAGCCCACCAAAAGCGGTTGAGCATGCGCGAAGGCTCGTCGAAAGCGATGAAGTGGCCTTCATGTTCAGCCAGCTCGGCACGCCCGGCAACTCGGCCACTGCAAAGTATCTGAAGTCGAGGGGCGTGCCGGCGATCGGCATCGTCTCGGGATCGAACAAGTTCACGAATGTGGCGGAGTTTCCGCTGACGACGACCAGTCTGGTCAGCTTCGACACCGAAGGGAAAATCTACGCCAGGTTCCTGACCAAGACGCTGCCGAACGCGAAGTACGCGATCCTGTATCAGAACGATGATCTCGGAAAAGACTACCTCAACGCTTTCAAGGGGGTCCTTAAAGACGAGTTCGACAAGAAGGTCGTCGCAATTGCCTACGAGGTCAGCGAGCCGACGGTGGAGTCGCAGGTGGTGAGTCTCAAGAGTTCGGGCGCCGATGCATTGTTGGTGGCTGGTACCCCGAAGTTCGCGGCACAGGCAATCCGCAAAGCCGCCGAAATCGGTTGGAAACCGATGATCGTACTGAACTACCCATCAAGCTCGGTTGGCGCCACGCTGAAGCCCGCAGGTCTCGATAATTCAATAGGCGTCATCGTTGGAACGGTGGCGATGGACCCGACCGACTCGCAGTGGGATAACAACGACGGAATGAAGAACTTTCGAGCATTTGTCGCGCGGTATTTGCCCGGAATCGATATCGCCGACACGAACTATCTGTTCGGGTATACGCAAGGCATGCTGCTCGAACGCCTGCTCAAGCAGTGTGGGAACAATCTGTCGCGCGAAAATATCATCGGGCAGGCCAAGAACCTCAAGAACGTCGCGCTTCCCACGCTGCTGCCTGGGATCACGGTCAATACAAGCGACAAGATCAACATGAATTTCACGCAAATGAGGCTACAGCGCTGGACCGGGACGCGGTGGGATCAATTCAGCGAGGTTCTCGATGCCAGCTCGGAGTGATGAGGTTGGTGGTGTCTCGCTAACGCCGGTGGCGTCAATCGCTGCAGCTGAAATGAGGTTATCGTGAAAGGATTGATGCAGAATCAGCCTTTGCTGCTGTCCTCGCTCTTGAAGCATGCGGAGCGCTTCCATTCGCGGACGGAGATCGTTTCGCGCACCGTGGAGGGCTCGATTCATCGCTATACGTATGGGGATGCGGCGCGTCGCACCAGAAGGCTTGCCGATGCTTTGACCCGCCATGGCATCTTGCAGGGCGATCGTGTCGCAACTCTTGCCTGGAACACGTTCAGGCATTTCGAGATCGAGCATGGCGTCACGGGAATCGGTGCAGTATGGCATGCGATCAACCCGAGGCTTATCCCGGATCAGATCAGCTACATTGCAAATCACGCCGAAGACAAGATCCTGTTCTTCGACAGCTCGTTTCTTCCCCTCGTGGAGAAGCTGGCGGCCGGGCTTTCCTCCGTGAAGATGTTTGTCCTGATGGCGGATCGAGCCGACATGCCAAGGACGACGCTTCCGAATTTGCTGTGCTACGAGGAATTCGTGGACTTGGGAAAGGAGGAGTTTGAATGGCCGGTATTCGACGAACTTTCGGCCTCCTCCCTGTTCTACACGTCGGGGACCACAGGCAATCCCAAGGGCGTTCTCTACTCGCATCGATCGGATATCCTGCATTGCCTCTGCATCTGCGGTGCATACGCAATGGGCATTGCGCCGCGCGACACGCTTCTGCCGATGACTCCGATGTTTCACGCCAACGGGGCCTGGGGCCTGACCCATGCAGCTCCCATGGTCGGTGCCAAGCTGGTCCTGCCAGGACCCAAAATGGACGGCGCCGCCATTGCGGAGTTGATCGACAGGGAAGGCGTGACCATGACCGCCGGGGTCCCGACACTCTATTCAAACCTGCTCCAGTACTTAGAGTCCAGGGGTACCGGTGCTGGGACGCTCGAGCGCATCATAGTTGCCGGTTCGGCGCCCGCGCCTAGCCTGATCGAGGGTCTTGAGCGCCTGGGCGTCTCTGTCAACCATCTGTGGGGCATGACTGAGACGAGTCCTTGCGGTACGTCTTCGCAGCCGTCGCGACGCACGGCGAGCCTTTCCCCGCAGGATCGGCTTCGACGCAAGACCAGCCAGGGGCAGCCGATCTACGGCGTCGACATCAAGATCGCTGACGAGCGGGGCAGTGAGATGCCACGCGACGGAAAATCCAGCGGCCGATTGATGGTGCGTGGACCGTGGATCATCAGCGGTTACTACGGGGAGGACAAGCCGCTGCTGGAGGACGGCTGGTTCAATACCGGGGATCTCGCTGTGATGGATGACGATAATTACATCCAGCTGACGGATCGCGCCAAAGACGTTGTGAAGTCAGGCGGGGAATGGATTTCGTCCATCGACCTGGAAAACCTGGCGAAGGGATGCCCGGGAGTCACGGAGGCGGCCGTGATCGGCGTTCCTCATCCGAAATGGGAGGAGCGACCGCTGCTTATCGTCGTGCCGACATCCGGAGCGACCGTGACGGCGCAATCGATCAGGACCTATCTGGACAACAAAATCGCCAAATGGTGGATGCCTGACGATATCGTCTTCGTTGACGCGCTCAGCTATGGCGCGACGGGCAAGATCCAGAAGATGGAGCTACGCCAACGCTTCTCACGGCATTATTCCGCGCCAGCGCGAGGGGACAGTGCAAGAGTGCCACAGGGCACTTCAGCGCAGAGCAACGCATCGTGATGCGAACCTCGTCGAGCCGTCGCCAGTCCCCGCCGAAAGGCAAACGCGCGGGATCACGCTGCTTGTCTGCGGGTCCTTGCCTTGCTCGGCTTCTGTTCGGGAGAGGCCTTCTCGAGCTTCGCGCGCGCGCCGGGGCCCGGATGGGTATGAACTTCCTTCGCCGACAGCGGTTCGCCGCATTCCGAGCACACCATTACGGGATCGAAGACCTTGCCGCATTTCTTATGCTCATGCAGCAGAGGTCGCCCGCGTTCGTCGACCATGTGCGTGTCGCCCCAATGGACGAGCGCCATCATGATCGGATAGAGATCGAGGCCCTTTTGCGTCAGGATGTACTCATGGCGCTTGGGTGAATCCTGATATGGAATTCGCCGCAACACGCCGTTCCGCACCAGCTTCTTCAGCCGCTCGGCAAGCAGATGGCGCGTGATCCCGAGCGCAGACTGGAAGCCTTCAAATCGTCGGGTGCGCAGAAAGCATTCGCGTAAAATCAGAAGGGTCCAACGGTCGCCAATTACACCTATGGTTCGTGCCAGTGAACATGGCTCTTCCTCGAGGGCATCCCACTTCATTCGTACTTCTCCACTCTTCCAGCGACGGGTCGCTCGAATCGCCAACGCAACCGTCTTTTCAAGAGCCATTCTAGATAGGGACTACGTTCCAAACAACCTCTAACCGATCTGGGCCAAAATAGCAGAAACTGCCAGTTTATTGACAGTTCGTTTTTAGAACTGTATGAGAGTTGGCGATACGGTTCGTGCGGACCAAACATGACCACTTCAACAATGCCTATGCGGGAGAGGCCGGCGTGACAGCTCTGAAGGTTGAATTCCAGTTCGATTTCGGCAGTCCCAACGCCTATCTGGCGGAACGCGCAATACCTGGCGTCGAGCGACGGACAGGCGTGAAGTTTGATTATGTGCCGATACTTCTCGGCGGCATCTACAAGGCGACCGGCAACATGTCCCCGGCGGAGTCGCTGCACGGCATCAAGAACAAGCCCGAATACATGGCGATCGAGACGCAGCGCTTCATCCGTCGCCACAACATCACGACATTTCGGCAAAATCCGTTTTTTCCGGTGAATACGCTGATGCTGATGCGCGGTGCGGTCGCCGCTCAGTTCGAGGGTATGTTCGAGCCGTATTTCCGGGCCGCTTACCATCACATGTGGGAGGATCCGAAGAAGATGGACGACGTCGAGGTGTTCCGCGCGGCTTTCAAATCCTCAGGGCTCGACATCGACAGGCTGATGGCACGAGCTCAGCAGGACGACGTCAAGAAGAGGCTCATCGACCTGACCACGGATGCGGTCAACCGCGGAGCATTCGGTTCGCCGACGTTCTTCGTCGGCAAGGAGATGTTCTTCGGCAAGGACCAGCTCCGGGACGTCGAGGAATCGATCGTCGAGCAGATGCGACAGCCTGCCGCCAGCATTGCGTGACACGAAACGCGACACGAGATAATGCGGCCTGGCCGAAGGAGTTGGCGTAAAGGCCGGAAGAACCAGCCAGGGGAAGGGAAACGTCATGCCAGGGCCGCTTAGCGGAGTTCGTGTGCTCGATCTGACCGGTGTGGTATCAGGTCCGTTCGCGACGATGTTTTTGGCCGACCAGGGCGCCGACGTGATCAAGATCGAGCCGATTGGTGGCGACATCACCCGCCGCAGCCGCGCCACCATCGACAAGCGCGGTGAGTTCTCGGCGTTGTTCATCTCATCAAACCGTGGCAAGCGTTCGCTTGCGCTCGACGTCAAGAGCGAGGCCGGCCGCGAGGTGCTTGCCAAACTTGTCGCGCAATCCGACGTGCTGGTGCAGAATTTTCGGCCCGGCACGATGGAACGCCTCGGGCTCGGCGCCGCCGAGTTGCGCGGCCGCTATCCGCGGCTGATTTACGTTTCCATCAGCGGCGTCGGCGAAACCGGCCCTTATGTCAAGAAGCGCGTCTACGATCCGATCATTCAGGGTCTCTCGGGGTTCGCCGACATCCAGTCGCAGCCTGTGACGAACCGGCCACAGATGATCAGAACCATCGTTTGCGACAAGACCACGGCCGTCATGACGGCACAAGCGGTTGCAGCAGCGCTCTATGCGCGAGAGAAGAGCGGACAAGGGGATCACATCCAGGTCGCGATGCTGGATGCAATGATCTCTTACCTCTGGCCAGAAGGTATGATGCAATACACTGTGGTGGGCGCCGAGGCTGCTGCGGCCGATCCCAATGATCGCCCCGACCTCGTGTTCAAGACCAGCGACGGCTACATCACTTGCGGTACTATCTCGGACTCGGAATGGCAGGGGTTTTGTCGCGCGACAGGTGATCCGGAGCTTGGCACCGACCCACGTTTTGCGACGCCGGCGGCGCGTTCCGTCAATGCGACTGCTCGCATCAACAAGATGGCTGAATACATCGCGCAGCACAACACCGCCGAATGGCTGGAGCGGCTCGATGCAGCAGACGTCCCCTGCGCGCCGATCCTGCGCCGTGGGGAGATCATTCACAACGAGCAGGTGATTGCGCGCGATCTCATTGCCGAGTTGGACCAGCCCAGTGTTGGTCGCATTCGACAGCCCAAGCCGGCCGCTCGCTTCGAAGTCAATCCGGCTGCGATCGGTGGCCCTGCCCCCCGAATCGGTGAGCATTCGCGCGAGATCCTGGGTGCGCTCGGCTATGACAATGCCGCAATCGAGAAGATGGCGACCGAAAAATCGGTCCGGATCTCGGGTTAAGCCGGCGGAGCTTTTGGCAGCACCGGCGTAATCGGAACGAGCGGAATGTTAGCTTCCTGGCCGAGCCGATAGGCAGGCCGGGCGTGGATGCGCTCCAGATAGGGCAGGGCGTTATCGCAGACGCCCACCTCATAGGTGATCGCCCATTCGAGACACGTGGTCAGCAGGATATCGGCGCTGGTGAACTGATCGCCCATCAGGTATCGGCGTCCATCGGCAAGCGCGACCTCCACATGGCGCAATTGCTCGCGGAAATACTCGCCTGCCCTGGCGACGACTTCGGGAGCAATGCCGTAGATGGTGCCAAGCCCATCTGCCCGATGGCGCCGCATTACATAGAGGCTAGTGGAATCAAGCTCTGCAACGATGAAGAAGCACCATTCCAGCCAGGCAGCATAGTCGCGCTGCTTTTCTGGGATCAGCGCCCGGTCCCGCGTGGAGTAAGTGCGTGACAGGTACGCGACGATGGCGGCACTCTCGCCGATGCAGAAATCGCCGTCCTGTAGCAGCGGAACCTTCTGCCGCGGATTGAGCGCGGTATATTCCGCCGTCTTGGTTTCCCCAGTACGCGGCCCAATCGGCTTGCTCGTGTAGGCGAGACCGAGCTCGTACATCGCCCAGTGCGCCCGTACGGTCCGGCTGGTGCCTGCTCCCCACAGCGTCAGATTCGGCATGGTGTCCATCTCACCATTTCTCCGCGGAAGGACGGAGGTCGAGTTCATGGGTCCAGCCATCTCTGGTCTGCTCGTGCGCGAACCAATAGGCTTCCGCGATCGATGATGTTTTCGTCAGGCTGTCCGGTGGAATCTCGCTCGCCTCCATGCCTTTAGCCGCCTTCATTCGGGCATGGATCGCCGGGCTGTCGACGCCGGCATCGATAATGAGGTGCACCACGTGGATATTTTTTGGGCCCAATTCCCGGGCCATTGACTGCGCGACAGCGCGTAGACCGAATTTCGCGCTGGCGAAGGCCGCATAGCCCGTTCCGCCGCGGAGGCTGGCGGTCGCGCCGGTGAACAGGATGCTGCCCCGACCGCGCGATACCATGTAGCGTGCGGCCTCGCGGCCGACCAGAAATCCGGCGTAACAGGCGAGTTCCCACGCTTTAGAGAACAGCTTCTCGGTTGTCTCCAGTAAAGGCTTGTTGACGTTCGATCCGGCGTTGAAAAGGCAGACCTCGATTGGCCCGATCTCCTTCTCGATGCGCGCGAATATTTCCTGAACCCCGGATTCCTGGCGAGCATCGACACTAAAGGCGTGAATCCTGTGACCCGCCGCTCTCAGCTCCGCCACGAGCGCCTGCGATTTTGCTGCCTCCCGCCTGCAGATACAAACGGTATATCCGCCCTTCGCAAAGCGGCGGGCGACGGCCGCCCCGATCGCGTCGCCAGCGCCGACAAGTATCGCCACTCCGCGGGCTCTCGCCATCTCAATTCCTCCCCCATAAGTTCGTATTTGAAACTGTGTAAATAGACTGTGTCGACGATGCTGTAAACGGCGTCTGCGAGTGAGAGAACCAGTTTCGGTGCACAGGCCAGGTAAATCAATCTGAAAATGTCGATTGACTAGTTCTAAAAAAGAACGTTCAATCGTCGTTAGATGCGGTGACTGAGCGGGCTGCCGGCGCTAAGCCAAAGACGCCAGATCTAGCCTGATCGGAGGAAAAGCCATGCAAAAGCGGAGCGCGACCGTCGCTGTGATCGGCGCCGGTGACTATATCGGTGCCGAGATCGCGAAGAAATTTGCTTCGGAAGGCTTCACGGTCTTCGCCGGTCGCCGCAACGGGGACAAGCTGGAGCCCTTGGTCAAGGAAATCGAGAAGGCAGGAGGCGAGATTCATGCGCGTTCGCTCGACGCGCGCAAGGAAGATGAGATCGTTTCATTCCTCGGCGATGCCGACAAGCACGCTCCGCTCGAGGTCTGCATCTTCAACATCGGCGCCAATGTCAATTTTCCCATTCTCGACACCACTGAACGGGTGTTCCGCAAAGTTTGGGAAATGGCGTGCTATTCCGGCTTTCTCGCGGGGCGCGAAGCCGCGCGGCTGATGCTGCCCCGCGGCAAGGGCAACATCTTCTTCACAGGCGCGACCGCCAGTCTCCGCGGCGGAACGGGCTATGCGGCGTTCGCCAGCGCAAAGTTTGGCCTTCGCGCGGTTGCGCAGGCGATCGCACGCGAATTGGGCCCCAAGAACATCCACGTCGCGCACCTCGTCATCGATTCCGGCGTCGATACCGAATGGGTTCGCCAGAGACGGATCGAGGCGCTTGGGCCGAATGCACTGGACAATCCCGACCTGCTGATGCCCCCAGCCTCCGTCGCAGAATCGTATTGGCAGCTCTATCAACAGCCCCGCAGCGCGTGGACGTTCGAGATGGAAATTCGACCGTTCGGCGAAAAGTGGTAACGAGGCCTTTCGATGGAGCTTGAGCTTTCGAAAGAGGATGCTGCTTTCCGCGATGAAGTGCGTGCATTCATCGTGGAGCACTATCCGCAGGAAATGCGGGTGCCGAACCCGGAGACCGACCTGACCAAGGAGCAGACGCTCCTTTGGCATCGCATCCTCTACAAGAAGGGCTGGATCGCGCCGCTGTGGCCGAAGGAATATGGTGGGCCCGGCTGGTCGATCACGCAGCGCTTCATCTTCGAGCAGGAAACCAGCCGAGCCGGGACGCTGCCGCCTTTGGCATTCAGCGTCACCATGGTCGGGCCCGTCATCTACACTTTCGGTAGCAAGGCGCAGAAGGAGAAATTCCTGCCGCGCATTCTCTCCGGCGAGGACTGGTGGTGTCAGGGCTATTCGGAGCCCGGCTCAGGATCGGACCTTGCGTCGGTCAGAACCAAGGCCGTACGTGATGGCGACCATTACGTCGTCAACGGCCACAAGACCTGGACGACGCTGGCGCAGCACGCCGACTGGATCTTTTGCCTGGTGCGGACCGACCCGGCGGCCAAACCGCAGGCCGGCATATCCTTTCTCCTGATCGATATGAAATCGCCCGGCGTGACCGTGCGCCCGATCATCACCATCGACGGCAGCCACGAGGTCAATGACGTCTTCCTGGAAAATGTCCGCGTTCCGATCGAAAACCTGATCGGTGAGGAGAATAAGGGCTGGACCTACGCAAAATTCCTGCTCGGAAACGAGCGCACCAGTATGGCTGGCATCGGCCGTTCGACGCGCTACCTGGATCGGCTGAAGCAAATCGTGAAGGCCGAGATTCCCGAAGAAGATCCGACGTATCTCGAATTCGTGCGGGATATCGCACGGATCGAGCTGGACGTGTTGGCCTTGGAAGCAACCGAGCTTCGCGTGGTGGCACAAATGGCCCGCGGGATCGATCCAGGCGCCGCCGCGTCGTTGTTCAAGATTCGGGGTACGGAGATCTTCCAGAACATCACCGAGCTGACGCACCGGGCAATCGGTAATTACGGTCTGGCGATCCGGGAGCATCCCGTCAGTGCCAACCACTTCATGCCGGGCCCGGCCTACGGTCACACTGCGTCCGAGAAGTACCTGAATTCACGCAAGCTCTCGATCTACGGCGGATCGAACGAGATCCAGCGCAACATCATCGCCAAGGCCGTGCTCGGACTTTAGGCCGAGCGGAGTACGGGGGATCGGATGGATATTCAGTTCACGGAAGAGCAGGAACTATTGCGGTCCAGCGTGCAGCGGCTTCTGCGGGATCGATACGACTTTGAAGCGCGTCGCAAGATCGTAGCCAGCGAAGAAGGCTTCAGTCGCAAGCACTGGGCCTCGTTCGCCGAACTCGGCCTGCTTGCCGCACCTTTTTCGGAGGATGCGGGCGGCCTCGGCGGTGGTCCCCTGGCGACCATGATCGTGATGAGGGAATTCGGCCGTCACCTCGTGGTCGAGCCATTTTTGGAGACGGTCGTTCTGGCCGGCGGCCTGATCGAGAGTGAAGCCTCGCCTGCACAGAGGGATCAGTTCATTCCCAACATCATCTCCGGGAAATCAATCTGGGCGCTGGCCTGGGCAGAAAAGGGCTCGCGCTACGATTTCGCTGACGTCACAACAACGGCGCGCCGCGAAGGTAGTGACTATGTCCTGAACGGCGAAAAGGCGGTCGCGATCGCGGCCCCCTGGGCGGATTACCTGATCGTCTCAGCACGCACCTCGGGCCACCGTCTCGACTCGGAAGGCGTCAGTCTGTTCATCGTTGATCGTCGCGCCGCCAATCTTCACCTGCAAGGCTTCAAGACGATCGACGGCCGCCGAGCGGCCGAGGTCAGCCTCAAGGACGTGCGCGTCGGCAACGATAGCTTGCTAGGCGAAGAAGGAGGGGGCGCCGCCGCGCTAGAAGCGATTTCCGAACGCGTCATTGGCGCGCTGTGTGCCGAGGCCGTCGGCGCGATGGCCGAATTGAACTCGGCGACGCTGGAATACACCAAGACGCGAAAACAGTTCGGCGTGGCGCTCGGCACCTTCCAGGTTTTGCAGCATCGGATGGTAGACATGTTCATCGCGCATCAGGAAGCGGTGTCCCTGATGCAGCATCTCAACTTAGGTCTGGCGGCAAACGAATCGGGCCTATCGAGACTGGCGTCGGGAGCCAAGGCAAAGGTCGGCTACGCCGCTAGATTCGTGGCCGATCAGGCCGTGCAACTGCATGGCGGCATGGGCATGAGCGACGAGCTCAATGTCGGCCACTACTTCAAGCGGATTTCTTCCATCAACATCCAGTACGGCGATCCCGCATTCCATGTTCTGCGCTATGCGCAGACCGATGCGGCCGCATAAAACAGAGGCAAAATATGACAGAAGCAGTCATCGTATCGACCGCGCGCACCGGGGTCGGGAAGGCCTATCGCGGGGCGCTGAACAACACCGACGGACCGACCATGGCGGGCCATGTGATCGCGGAAGCCGTCAGGCGCGCCAAGATCGAGCCCGGCGAAGTCGAGGACATCGTGATGGGTTGCGCGATGCAGCAGGGCACCATGGTTATGAACGTCGCCCGCAAAGGCGCGATCCGTGCCGGATTGCCGGTGACGGTTGCCGGCACGACCATTGATCGGCAATGCGCATCCGGCTTGCAGGCCATCGCGGTCGCCGCGCGCTCGATCATGCTTGACGGCGTCGATGTCGCCATCGGAGGCGGCATCGAATCCATCAGCCTCGTCCAGAACGAGTATATGAACAAGTTTCACGCCGTCGACGCCGATTTGATGGCGATGAAGCCGGAAATGTACATGTCGATGCTGGAGACTGCCGAAGTGGTCGCCGAGCGCTACAAGATCGGGCGCGACCGCCAGGATGAATATTCGCTCGACTGCCAGCGTCGCGTCGGAGCCGCGCTGCAGGGTGGGCGCTTCAGTGACGAGATCGTTCCGATCACGACGAAAATGGCTGTCGGCGACAAGGACACCAAGGAGATCTCCTACCAGGAGGTTACCCTGGCAAAAGACGAAGGTCCGCGCCCGGAGACCACGGCCGAGGGCTTGGCCAAAATCAAGCCGGTGTTCGAAGGCAAGACCATCAGTGCTGGCAATGCCAGCCAGCTCTCCGATGGCGCGTCGGCTTGCGTAATCATGAGCGACAAGATTGCTGCAAAGAAGGGAATCCAACCACTTGGTATTTTCCGCGGCTTCGTCGCCGCGGGTGTCGAGCCCGACGAGATGGGTGTCGGGCCGGTGGCCGCGATCCCTCGCTTGTTGAAACGGCACGGCTTGCGAATCGACGATATCGATCTGTGGGAGCTGAACGAGGCCTATGCGGTTCAGGTGATCTACTGCCGCGACAAGCTGGGCATTGATCCGGACAAATTGAACGTCAATGGTGGGGCGATCGCCATCGGCCACCCCTATGGCATGACGGGCTCGCGACTGGCCGGCCATATCCTGATCGAGGGCCGACGCCGCAAAGCGAAATTCGGCGTGGTGACGATGTGCATCGGCGGCGGTATGGGTGCGGCCGGGCTTTTCGAGATCGTGCACTGATCGGAAACTGGAGGCTTACGTGAAGACAGCTATCACTGAACTATTTGGCATCCAGCATCCGATTATTCAGGGCGGCATGCATTATGTCGGCTTTGCCGAACTGGCTGCAGCGGTGTCCAACGCCGGCGGCCTTGGCATCATCACCGGCTTGACGCAGAAGACGCCGGAGCTGTTGGCCAAGGAGATCGCGCGCTGCCGCGATATGACGGACAAGCCGTTCGGCGTAAACCTCACCTTCCTGCCGACCTTTTCGGCGCCACCCTATCCCGAATACATTCAAGCCATCGCCGAAGGCGGCGTCAGGGCCGTCGAGACCGCGGGCCGCAGTCCCGAGCAATACATGCCAGCGCTCAAGGCGGCCGGCATCAAGGTGATCCACAAGTGCACGTCCGTCCGGCATTCGCTCAAAGCCCAGGAAATCGGGTGCGACGCCGTCAGCGTCGACGGTTTCGAATGCGGCGGTCATCCCGGCGAAGACGACATGCCCAACATGATCCTGTTGCCGCGCGCCGCCGATGAGCTGTCGATCCCATTCGTGGCGTCGGGCGGCATGGCGGATGCCCGCAGCCTAGTCGCGGCGCTGGCGATGGGCGCGGCAGGCATCAATATGGGCACGCGTTTCATCGCTACCAAGGAAGCGCCGGTGCACGACAACGTCAAGAACGCGCTGTTGGAAGCTACCGAACTCGACACCCGCCTTGTAATGCGCAACTTGCGCAACACCGAGCGTGTGTTGAAGAACAAGGGCGTCGATCGCCTGCTAGAGATCGAGCGTGAAAAGGGCAAGAGCCTGAAGATCGAGGACATCCTCGACCAGGTCGCGGGCGTCTACCCCAGGGTCATGATCGATGGCGACATGGATGCCGGGGCCTGGAGCTGCGGCATGGTCGTCGGCCTCATCCATGACATTCCAACGGTGAAGGAACTGATCGATCGCATCATGACCGATGCGGATGCGATCATCCGTCAGCGACTAACCGGCTTCCTCGACGCCGACGAAAATTCCGTCCGAAAGGGGGCTTGAGGCGACAGACGTCCGCTAACGAGGTGGCGGATTGCTGATGGTCCTGGGCCGGGAGGCTGCGTATCATGACCGATGGATCAATTTCGATCGACACTGGAACGAACGAACTACTCTGTTCGGTCCGAGATCGCGTTGCCATTATCACGCTGAACCGGCCCGAAGCGCGGAATTCACTATCGGACCATTTGACGCCGGCGCTGCGCCGGATGATCAGGCAAACTGGCAGCGATCCTGATGTCGGCGCTCTGCTGATCACCGGCGCCGGCACCGCTTTTTGCTCCGGCGGCGATGTCAAGGGTATGGGCACAAAGTCGTCCACGAGGCCCATGGCCTATGGAGACAAGGTCGTACGCCTGATGGAAGGGCAGCGGACGCTGACCGGGGCGCTTGTCTCTCTCCGCAAGCCAACGATCGCGGCGCTTCCGGGGCCGGCCGCCGGCGCCGGCCTTGCCATCGCGCTTGCTTGCGATATCCGGATTGCCTCCGAATCTGCCTTAATGACTACTGGTTATGCCAAGATTGCATTGACCGGAGACTACGGAATTTCCTGGCTGCTGACCCGGTTGGCCGGGACGGCGCGCGCGAGAGAGCTGATGTAGTTGTCAGAACGGATCGATGCCCGCCGCTGCGAGGCGTTGGGCCTTGTCAACCGTGTAGTACCCGATGCAGATCTGCTAAGCGAAGCGTTTGTCATCGCAAGAACACTCGCGAATGGTCCGGCCCATGCGTATGCAGCGATCAAAGACAATCTCGATCTGGCGCTGTCGACAGATTTTGTGACATCGCTGGACCATGAAGCCAAAAACATGGTCATGGCGGCGGAGACTGCACAGCATGCTGAAGCCGTAAAGGCGTTCATCGAGAAGCGCGCGCCTGATTTTCGAGGCATTCCATGAAGACAGCAATTGTCATCGGAGTGGGCCCAGAGCGGGGACTGGGGGCCCAGTTGTGCAAGAGATTCGCCGCTGAAGGTTTGAGGGTGATAGTCGCCGGCCGTACGAAACTCGCGCTCGAGACGATCGCAAATGACATTACCTCATCGGGCGGACAGGCTCTCCCGATAGTGGCGGATGCGACGAACGAAGCCGATGTAGTAGCAATGTTCGACAGAGCCGGCGATGAACTCGATCTGGCGATCTATAATGCGGGCAACAACACACCCGGGCGTATTCTGGAGATGGAAGCGGGGTACTTCGAGCAAAGCTGGCGTGTCGTCTGCTTCGGTGGGTTCCTGTTTGGCCGCGAGGCCGTTCGCCGCATGCTGCCGAACAAGGCCGGCACGCTTTTGTTTACCGGCGCCAGTGCTTCGCTGCGCGGAAAATCGGGGTATGGCGCGTTCAATTCGGCGAAAGCTGGCCTGCGGATTCTCGCGCAGGCCATGGCAAAGGAATATGCCAGCGAAGGGATCCATGTAGGGCACGTCGTTGTCGACGGAGCCATCGCCGGTGACAAGATCTTCAAGCGCATACCCGACGCAGCCCAGCGGGAGAACAGCCTGGTCAGTATCGAGGGCATAGTCGACGCATTTGCGTTCCTCTACCGGCAATCACCGCGAGCATGGTCGTTTGAAGTTGATGTCCGTACCTCCCAGGAAAGGTGGTGATCGCCGTCAGGCCGGTGCGTCATTCATGGGAGGCGGGCCCGTGGCCACCTGAAATTTCTCAGCGTCATGACGTGCGAATTGCAATCCGTGGCCTATGCTCCGCTTCACGGTGCAGGAAGGTGATGGACTACGAACTGGCGTTCGGATTCGTCACTAAGCGTAAAGGCGCGAACACGGCTGCGAAGGCGCGCGATCACATATTTGGCTACACGATTTTCAATGGTTTTTCCGCGCGAGATGCCCAGCTCATAGAGATGGCAGGCCGGCTCGGGCCGGCCAAGGGTAAAAGCTTTGATGGGGGCAATGTGTTGGGGACCCTGGATCGTCACGCATGACGAAATTGACGACTCCTACAAACTCAGGATGGAAGCTCGCGTGAACTGAGAACTTCGTTCTCAAGGTACCAGCGAAGGCGTGCTTTTCTCGTTCGAGGAAATCATTGCACACGTCACCCTGGATGAGACGTTGATGCCCGGCGAGTTCATCGAGTCCGGCACGGTTGGCAATGGCTGCGGCCTCGAACTCGGCTGGTACCTCGAGCATGGAGAGAGCATTGAGCTCGAAGTCGAGAAGATCGGCATCCTGAAGAACCGCGTGGAACGCCGGACTGGTTGATATCGATGACGACTTGCAAAACGCAAGTCATCATGTATTGTGCCTGCAAGGGCCGGAGTGTGCATCTGCAGGTGCGGGGCCGGAAAACAGGAGGCAACTTTGTCCGAGGAAGCGATGGTTGCGCGCGAGGAGCGTGGCAATATCTCCGTTTTGACGATGGTTTACCGGCCGTACAATCTGCTCGGCCCGAAGCTCATCAACGCTATCGTGGAGCAGGTGGAAGCATCGCGAAAGGCGGGTAGCCGTGCCATCGTGATCAGAAGCGGATTGCGCCACTTTTCTGCCGGCGCCGACCTGGACATCTTTGACAAGCGCGTAGCGGCGGGCACATCTGATCAGAGCGGTGAAAATCGGCTGCTGAGCGGCGTCGAGTTCCTCCGCTTCATGGAATTATTGCCGATTCCGTTGATCGCCAGCGTTCATGGCGTTTGCCTCGGCGGCGGGCTCGAGCTCGCGCTGTCATGCGACTATGTCATCGCGGCTTCGTCAGCAAAGATCGGCTCGGTCGAGGCGACGCTTGGGTTGCATCCGCTACTTGGCGGAATCCAGCGGCAAGTTCAGCGGATCGGGGCACAGCGAGCCAAAGAGATGTCGATGCTGGCACGGCGCTACGATGCGCCGACATTGGAGAAGTGGGGCCTGATTAATCTTACCGTGCCCGAGGAATCCTTGGAAAAGGCGACGATGTCTATCGCGGAGGAGTTCGCGCAGGGGCCGACGGTAGCGCACGCGGCGACCAAGGAGCTTGTGCATATTGCGGTCAACGACGGTGTGGTGGCGGCAGACGAAGCGATGGCAAGAGTGCAGGCGCCGATCTGGGCATCGGAAGATCTGAAAACCGGTCTTGCGTCATTCCGCAAGAACGGCCCGGGTCTCGCCAAGTTCGCGGGGCGCTGACATGGGCGGTCCTCTCAACGGAATCCGTGTCGTCGACTTCTCCCGTGTGTTGGCAGGCCCCTTATGCGCGCGAACCTTGCAGGATCTCGGTGCCGAGGTCATCAAGGTGGAGCCGCCAAGCCCGGACGTCTCACGCTTCGCGTTTCCCTCAACCGACGGGATGTCGGGCTATTACGCGCAGCAGAACGCCGGTAAACGCAACGTCAGCATCAATCTCAATGTTCCCGGTGCTTATGAACTCGCACTGAAGCTCTGCGATACCGCCGATGTCGTCGTGGAAAACTTCCGCGCGGGCACGCTTGGCTTCTTCGGCCTTGATTATGAAACCCTGTCCAAGCGCAATCCGCGATTGGTATATGCCTCGATCACCGGCTATGGCCAGGGCGGACCCTGGCGCAGCCGGATGGCCTATGCGCCGACCGTGCAGGCCGAGGCCGGCTTCACCGAAAACAGCATTCGTCACTATGGAGAGGCGTTGACTGAACCGCGCACGGACAGCCTCTCGCACGCGGACGTCTACGCCGGCCTGCAGGCCACCATCGCGATTCTTGGCGCGCTGAATAGCCGCCAAAGGACAGGTCAGGGCCAATATATCGATGTCGCGATGGCTGCGACACTGCTCGCGGTCAACGAACGTGCACATGTCGATCTTTCCGACGATGATATTGGAGCCGAGCCCGCCGTGCTCGGCGCGACGGACTGCTCATTCTTTACCGGACCTAATGGAGAGCATTTCACGGTTGCGACGAGCATTATCGGCAGCCGGACCTTCCCATCCTGGCTGCGCGCGATGCGTCGCGTGGATTTGATGGACGACCCGCGCTTTGCGAGCGCGGCCGCGCGTCGCTTGAATTTCGGTGTGCTGCACCAGATCATCCAGTCGTGGATCTTGACCTTCCCCGACATGGCGACGCTCGATGCCCAATTCGACGAAGCCAAGATCGCGATGGGCGAGATCCGCTCGATCAAGGAACTAAGCGCGTCGGAATGGAGCGATTATTGGGGCGCAGTGCAGCACGTGCCGGACCGCAGCGGCGGCGAATATCGACTGCCGGGTCGGCCGTGGCGGTTCTCGGCGGAGGAGTTGAAGCCGATCGGAGCACCTGCGTTCCAGGGAGAGCACAATTTCGAGGTGTTCAGCGAACTGGGCGTGAGCCAGGAGGAACTGAGACGCTTGAGCGAAGCGGGTGTGCTGGTCACGCATCCCCGCGCTCTGGAGCCCGAGATTGGCGTCAAGCCGCCGGCCGAGTCGGGCCGTGCGGCCTGAGATACGAGAGAACCATTCGGCTGCGAAGGTTTGCAACCCCCTAGCTGGCACTGGACATACTGGGATTCGGCTCAATATGGTATGAGCGGAATTCGAAGCTTAGGAAAACGATGTCCGGTGCGAAGCAGAGCCGTCTTGCCAATAAGGAATGCTCCATGGCCCGCGCCATGGAGGTGGTCGGCGACCGCTGGTCCATCCTGATTCTCCGTGAAGCCTATTATGGCGTGAAGCGGTTCGATGAGTTCGAACACTACATTGGCATTGCTCCCAATATCTTGAGCAATCGCTTGAAGAAGTTCGTCGATGCTGGTGTGATGACGCGCGTGCCGCTGCCCGAACATTCCGGACGATACGAGTACGTGCTGACCGAGAAGGGGCGCGCTTTCTTTCCGGCCTACCTGGCTCTCAAGAAGTGGGGCGATGATTGGCTCGCAGAGCCTGAGGGACCGCAGGTCGTCTTCCGCGATCGTGTCGCTGGGCGCCCGATTGAATTTCCCGTACTGCGGACGTCCAGCGGCAAGCCTCTGCGGCTCGAGGACGTCGAAGTCGTGCCGGGCTCGGGCGCCGTTCCCTTCAATCGCAAGCGATTTGGTGGCACGGCTTCTGCGGAAGCCTCGGCTGGTGTGAGGGCAAGCGCCCAAAGACGAAAGCGGAAGTAGCGGCTTGCCAAGATGTGGCTAAGGCGGCCGGGAGAACGCAGCAGCCGTGGCCCGCTCCGCTTTTACCGGAGCTGAACCCCGCTACTGCCAGCGCCGAAAGATGATGCTCGCGTTGACGCCTCCAAAGCCGAAACCGTTGGAGATCGCATGCTCCATCGTCATGGGCCGGGCCTGACCGGCGACAAGGTCGACACCTGCCGCGGCGGCATCGCAAGTTTCGAGATTGAGAGTAGGTGGCGCGACCTGATCGCGCAGTGCCAGAATCGTGAAGATTGCTTCCGCTCCGCCGGCCGCTCCGAGCAGATGGCCAGTTGCGGATTTGGTGGCACTCACGGCAATCTGCCCCTCGCGGCCGAAGACCGCCTTGATCGCCTCCAGTTCGGAAACATCGCCAACTGGCGTTGACGTGGAATGCGCGTTGAGGTGCTGGACGTCACCGGGTTTGAGGCCGGCCTGCCGCAATGCGCCTTCCATGGCGCGGCGCGCACCGTCGCCGTCCTCGGGCCCTGACGTGATGTGGTACGCATCTGCCGTCGTTCCGTAGCCGACGATTTCCGCAATCGGCTTTGCGCCGCGGCGGATCGCATGCTCCAGCTCTTCTATGACCAGGACGCCCGCGCCTTCGCCCATGACAAAGCCGTCGCGATCACGGTCGAAGGGACGGGAAGCGCGGGCGGGCGTTTCATTGAAGCCGGTCGAAAGCGCACGCGCAGCGGCGAACCCGCCCAGGCTCACGAGATCGATGCAGGCTTCCGAACCGCCGCAAACCGCGGCGTCGGCTTCTCCAGATCGGATCAGGCGTGCGGCATCGCCGATTGCCTGCACGCTCGCGGCGCAGGCGGTGACCGGCGCGCCGATGGGACCCTTGAAGCCGTAGCGGATCGAGATGTGGCCAGCCGCGAGATTTGCGAGAAAGGACGGCACGGTGAAAGGCGAGAGACGCCGGACCCCGCGCTGGTCTGTGGTGCGGACCGCTTCCACGATCGCCGGAAAGCCTCCGATGCCGGAAGCGATCACTGTTGCCGTGCGCTCGAGCGAATGCGCATCGGACGGAGTCCATTCCGCCTGGGCAATGGCCTCGGCCGCGGCGGCAAGCGCGAACAGGATGAAGCGATCCATCCTTCGCTGATCCTTAGGCGCGACGGTCAGATCCGGATCGAATCCGCCCTCTTGATCTTTGGCCCTTGTCGGCACCATTCCTGCGACCCGCGCCGGCAGGGCCGCCGCCCACTCGGGAAGGGCGGCAAGCCCCGAACGGGCCGCGAGCAGCCGTGACCACGCCAGCTCGCTGCCGCAACCCACCGGCGATACCAATCCCAATCCCGTAACGACGACTCGGCGCATCACGGATTCCGTCTCACAAGGAAAGCGCAAGTAGCGCGCGTCTGGTCTCGGTCCGGATCAGATTCGCCCGATACTCCGCTGAAGCGTAGCGATCCGAGAGGCATTCGGTGGTCTCGCTCAGCAATGTGGCCGCCTGGTCGATATTCTCCCGCGACAACGTCTTTCCGGTCAGGAAATCGGCAGCGGCCTGGCCGGCGAAAGCGTGGTTCGCCGCGCCTGTCACGCCGAGGGAGACCTCGGCCACCACGCCGTCTCGCATGCGCACGCCGACCGCAATGCCCACGACAGCAAAGCCGCTCGCGGGATGCCGGATCTTTCGGTATATGAAGCGCATGCCGGCTGTCGGCCGCGGGATATGAATGCTGGTGAGAACCTCGTCCGGTTCCAGCACAGTAGAAAAGATATCGACAAAGAAATCCTGCGCCGCGACCCGTCTGTGGCCGTTCGCGCCGGCGATCTCGATCTCTGCCTTCAGCGCGACGACGACCGCCGGCCAGTCAGCTGCCGGATCGGCATTCGCAAGCGAGCCGCCGATCGTGCCACGGTTACGCACCTGGGGATCGGCTATCAGACTCGCCGCCTGGCGAAAGATGGGCAATTCCTCGAACAGCGTCTCTGATGCAAGCAGGTCGGCATGCCGCGTCAGCGCGCCGATCCTGACTCCGGCTTTGCCGATCTCGATGCCCTTGAGCTCGGTGATGCCTCCGATATCGATCAGAAGTTCGGGCGACGCCAGCCGCAGCTTCAGGGCCGGAAGCAAGGTATGGCCACCGGCCAGGAGCTTCGTTCCGTCGGGATCTTCCCGCAGCAGATCGATGGCCTGGGCGAGCGAAGCCGCGCGGACATAGTTGAAGGCTGCCGGGATCATTGGAGTTCTCCCGAGCGCGCCTCTTGTACCGCCTTCCAGATTCGCGGCGGCGTCAGCGGCATATCGAGATGTTTGATACCGAACGGTGACAACGCATCGAGTACGGCGTGGACCATGCAGGGGGGCGCCGCGATCGAGCCACTCTCGCCGATGCCCTTGACGCCAATCGGATTGGTCGGCGAGGGCGTCTCCTGGAACTGCGAGCGGATGTTCGGCACGTGCTCGGCGCGCGGAACGGCATAGTCGAGCAGTGAGCCGGTCAGGAGTTGTCCATTGTCTGGATCGTAGCTGACCTCTTCATAGAGCGCCTGCGCGATGCCCTGCACGACGCCACCATGAATCTGGCCCGCCGCGAGACGTGGATTGATCAGGGTGCCGACGTCGTCAACCGCGACATAGTCGAGAATGTCGACGATGCCAGTCTCAGGATCGACCTCGACGTAGGTGAGGTGGACGCCTGACGGCGAGCCCATACCGGTTGGGTCGTAAAACTCCGTTTCGTCCAGGCCCGGTGTAACGCCATCCGGCAGCTTGTGGCCGACATAAGCCATGCGGGCCACCTTCGAGAACGTTAACGGCGCGATATCCGTGCCAGGCACGCTGAACGCACCGGCGGAATAGGAAACGTCCTTCTCATCCACTTCCAGCATGCTCGCCGCGATCTTCTTTGCTTTGGCCACGACGCGCTGCGAGCACACATGCACACTGGATCCGCCGACCGCCATCGAGCGGGAATTGAACGTGCCGTGGCCGGCCTGCACTTGCCGCGTGTCCCCCTGCACGATGTCGATGTCCTCAACGGGAATCTGCAGCACGTCCGCGGCAATCTGCGACAGCGACGTGATATGGCCCTGACCCTGGCTCATCGAGCCTGAATAGATCGTAGCCCGGCCGCTGGAATCGATGCTGACCCGCGCACTTTCCCAGCCGCCGCGATCAAATCCGCTGAGCGCCAGCCGCCGCGACGGCGCCATGCCACACATATGCGTATAAGCGGCGATGCCGACGCCGCGATAGACACCGCTGGCCCGCAAGGCATCACATTCCTTTCGGCGCCCTTCGTAGTCGAAGGCGGCAAGCGCCTTGTCCAGCAGTCCCTGATAATTACCGCTGTCGTACATCACGCCCGTGCTGCCATACGGTCGATACGGAAATTCCGCTGCTTGAACGAAATTCTTCCGCCGCACCTCGACCTGGTCGAGATGAAGGTGACGCGCGACCGCATCGATCGCCCGCTCGGCGATATAGGCGCCCTCTGGCCGTCCATAGCCGCGATAGGCATCCACCGGCACCGTATTGGTGACAACGACTCGGGATATCGCCTCGTAGTTATCGATCTTATAGGTTCCGGTACCGAAGTTGACGGTGTTCACGGTGGGACCGCCGCTCGCCATGTTCGACAGATAGGCGCCGACATTACCAAGGGTCTCGACTTTCAGGCCCAGGATCTTGCCGTCGTTTTTGAACGCGATCTCGATATTTTCCGTGTGCGCGCGACCGTGGCTGGTCGATTGATGGCTTTCGGAGCGGCTTTCCCACCATTTGACTGGCACGCCGAGCTCGCGTGCGAGATAGGGGCAGAGCAAGTCTTCGGGGTAGAGGTGCATTTTGGCGCCAAACCCACCTCCGATATCAGGCGCGATCACCCGCAACTGATGCTCGGGAATACGAACCGTCTCGGCGATCCAGCGCCGGTGCATGTGCGGAACTTGGCTGCCAATATAGACCGTCAGCGTCCCGTCTGGCTCCGGCGTGGCAACGATCGCGCGCGTTTCCATGCAGGTCGGGATCAGGCGGTTGTTGACGACGCGCAGTCCGATGACCTGATCGGCCTCGTGGGCGGCCTTCTGGTAGTCGCCGCCACGCACCTTGTAGATCGTAGTGATGTTGCCGGGAACGTTGTCATGAAGTTGCGGCACGTCCTGCCGGATTGCGGTCTCTTCGTCGATCACGGCAGGCAGCACTTCGTAACCGACGTCGATCAGCCCGACGGCGTCGTAGGCTTCGGCCAACGTTTCCGCCACTACCAGCGCTACGCATTCGCCGACAAAGCGGACGCGGTCGGTCGCGACTACAGGGCGGAACGGCACCTTGCTGCCCGGAAGAACCCAGTTCGGAACAATCGGGCCAATCTTGCCGGCGAGCGCCATCCCGGAAAGGACCAAGCGAACCCCTGGTGCGGCTTTTGCTGCAGAGAGATCGACGCTTCTAATCTCGGCGTGGGCGTGCGGCGATCGCAGTACCGCCATGTGCAGCATGCCCGGCAGCCTGACGTCATCGACGTAGCGGCCCTTGCCAGCGAGCAGCTTGAAATCTTCGCGCCGCTTTAAGGGCCGACCGATATGGCGGATCGCAGGCGTGTCGTTCAAGGCTGCTGCTCCTTCGCTGCGAGGCTTTCAACGGCGCGGACAATGTTGTGATAGCCGGTGCAGCGGCAGATATTGCCGGCAAGTCCATGGCGGATGTCGTGCTCGCCGGGATTGGGATGATCCCTCAGGAGCTGCCGTACGCTCATCACCATGCCCGGCGTACAGAAGCCGCATTGCAGCGCGTGATGTTCGTGAAAGGCGGCCTGAACGGCGCTGAGTTCGCCACCGGGATCGGTCAATCCCTCGACCGTGGTGATCGACGCGCCGTCCGCCGTCACGGCCAGTACCGTGCAGGATTTGACCGCCAGTCCATCGATTTCGACGGTGCAGGCACCGCATTGGGAGGTGTCGCAGCCGACATGGGTGCCGGTGAGGCCAAGATCCTCCCGGATCAGATGGACCAGCAACTTTCGCGCTTCAACGAAAACCGTCTTGCGCGATCCGTTTATCTCGAATGTCACCAAGTGCCGGCTGTGAGGGTCGGGCATTTATCCTCCTGGGATCGGCGCGCGGTTTTTGTTATCCAATAGTCACTCTAATAATAAGAGTGACAAAAATGCAAGACATTTCTTGTCGATGTTCGCGGCTTGGCGCTTGGATGGCGTCCCGAGCATGATTATTCTGCTGAGAAGTGTTGTTAGGAGGGATGATGCGCTCGAAGGGCTTTGAAGGAATGGCGTGCTCGATCGCCGGCGTATTGAACGCTGTCGGTGACCGCTGGGCCATGCTCATCCTGCGCGATCTGTCACTGGGATTGAGCAGATATGACGAGTTGAGGAAGTCGACCGGCGTCACACATGCCACCCTGTCCGATCGGCTCAAGCATCTCGAAGAAAATGAACTGCTCGAGCGGCGTCGGTATCAGACCGGCCCTGAACGCTACGAATACCTTCTGACCCGAAAGGGCAGGGACATTATCCTGGTGATCCAGGCGCTTGCCCAGGTCGGGGACAAGTGGGCGATTACGGGGGATGCGGGTCCGCCGCTCAAATTCATCAACAAGAACAGCGGACGTCCGGTTAAGCTCGCTCTTGTCGATGACAAGTCGGGAGAATTGGTGCGCATGAGGGATGTCCGGCCGTTGGCCGGACCAGGGGCTGACGACCTTGTTCGGTGGCGGCTCGCCAAGTTCGACCAGCGATGATTCGGATTGCAGAAGGTGGACCGGGGGTGAGCTTCCCGATAGAAAATCGGCAAGCGACACCATGTGGGCCGCTTGCCAAGTTCTTTTTGCGAGCTGGCCTCGACTAGCGAACGATGCGCTGGACGGCGATTGCAGTGGCTTCACCGCCGCCGATGCAGAGTGCGGCGACGCCGCGTTTGAGGTTCTGCGCTTCCAGCGCATGCAGCAGCGTCACGATCAATCGCGCGCCGGTGGCGCCGATCGGGTGGCCGAGCGCGCAGGCGCCACCATGGACGTTGAGCTTTTCGCGGGGAATGCCGAGGTCCTTCTGCGCGGCCATCGCCACCACCGCAAAGGCTTCGTTGATTTCAAACAGGTCGACGTCGCCGACGCTCCAGCCGACCTTGTCCAGGAGCTTGCGGATCGCCGGGATCGGCGCGGTGGTGAACCATTGCGGTTCTTGGCTATGGGTGGCGTGGCCCCTGATTTCCGCCAGCGCCGGCAGTCCCTCGCGATCGACGAGCGAGCGCTTCGCCAGGATCAGGGCGGCGGCTCCGTCCGCGTTCGCCGAGGAGGCGGCAGGCGTGATGGTGCCGTTGGCGCGGAACGCCGCCTTCAAGCCTGGGATCTTGGCAGGGTCTACCTTCAGCGGATGCTCGTCATTGGCGATGACGCGCGGCCCTGCTTTTTCGGCCAGAGTGATCGGTGCGATTTCGGCCTTGAACGCGCCGCTTTCCACGGCCTTGCGTGCTCGGATCAGCGTCTCCATCGCATAGGCGTCTTGGTCCTTGCGGGTGAACTGATAGGCTTCGGCCGTGGCCTCGCCGAAGTCCCCCATCGAACGGCCGGTCTCATAGGCATCTTCCAGGCCGTCCATCAACATGTGGTCGATGATCCGGTCGTGGCCGGCCCGATAGCCGGCGCGCGCCTTTGCCAGCAGATATGGCGCGTTGCTCATGCTCTCCATGCCACCGGACAGCACGATGGCGGCAGAGCCCGCATTGATGATGTCGTGACCGAGCATGGTCGCCTTCATGCCGGAGCCGCAAACCTTGTTGATCGTGGTGGCCCCGGTCGCATCAGGCAGCCGGGCGCCGCGCGCAGCCTGGCGGGCCGGCGCCTGACCCTGGCCGGCCGGCAGCACGTTACCCATAAAGACCTCGTCGATCCGCTCCGGCGCGAGCTTGGCACGCTCCAGCGCTGCCGCGATCGCGTGAGAGCCGAGCTTATGTGCCGAGAGCGGCGACAACTCACCCATGAAACGTCCCAAAGGCGTGCGTACGGCCGAAAGAATGACAACGGGATCGGTGACTGCGGACATGATGAAATCTCCCCGACAAGCGGTGTTGTTTGTATGACGATAATCATATAACTTGGCTCATCTTGCAATGAAATGTTGCGGGGAGGCATGGCGCAAAATCCAGGACTGAAACGCCGTCGCCGATGCTTAGATGTCGGCTGGAATCGGAGCGGCCGGCCATGGGGCGTTTGGCGTCTGATGAGCCGCCCAACAGATCTTCTGCAAATCGGATGAAGCACGATGCGTTACGTGAGAGATCATAAGCGTCAGACCCGCAACCGGATCGTCGAGAATGCCTCCTACGGTCTGCGCAAGAAAGGTGCCGAAGCGCTCAGCGTTGTCGATTTTATGCAGCTCGTTGGTCTGACACATGGCGGCTTCTATAACTATTTCGCGTCCCGTGCGGCTCTCGTTGCTGAAGCAACCGGCTTTGCAATGGATCAGACTATCGAGCGCTGGAAACGGCTGACGAATGGGAGCGCTGTCCCGACGTGCGTTGATGCGATCGTTGCCGATTACCTCAGTCCTCGCCACCGTGACGATCCCACGCACGGTTGCGCGCTTCCGGCGCTCGCCGCCGACATCGGGCGATCAGAAGCGCGGGCACGCCGGAGCTTTGAGCGTAAGCTGGATCAAATGGTCGACGTCCTAGCTGAGCTAAATTCCGGCGCTTCTTCTCAAGAGGCACGCCAGATCGCCACAGGCATCATCTCGACCATGGTAGGTTCAATTCTGCTCGCCCGTGCTGTCAACAGCAAAGCAGCTTCTGACCATATTCTTGGGGCCGGTCGAGAGATCATTGGTGAACTTGGTGCTCGACGGTCCGATCGCGCGGCCAGGAGCTTAGTTCAAAAAAATGATCGTGATGGCGCCTCTGTTCCACACCGAGGTGCTCGGTGAGGCCCGCTCCTATGTTTTCGCCGGATCTTCGCGCCCCACGTTCTCCGGAGATTTCGGCAGTGTAGGATAGTCGGTATAACCGTGGGCATCCGGACCGTAGAAAGTTTCGGGGCGGGGCTGATTGAGCGGCGCGCCGAGCGCCAAGCGCTTAGGCAGATCCGGATTGGCAATGAATGCCTTTCCGAAGGCAACCGCATCGGCCCAACCCGCATCGAGGACCGCCTGGGCGGTTTCCGCAGTGAAACCTTCATTTGCAATATACTTTCCGCCGAAGGCGGCCTTGAGAGACGGTCCCAAGCTGTCGGGTCCCAAGCGCTCGCGAGCGCAGATGAAGGCGATGCCGCGCCGTCCGAGTTCAGCTGCCACGTATCCGAACGTCGAGGCACGGTCGGAGTCGCCCATGGAATGCACGTCAGCCCGAGGCGCAAGATGCATTCCCACCCGGTCGGGTCCCCATACCGACACTGCAGCATCTGTGGCCTCGAGCAAGAGCCTGGCGCGGCTTTCGATTGAGCCTCCGTACCGATCCGTCCTTTGGTTGGAGCTATCTTGGAGGAATTGGTCCAGCAAATACCCATTCGCGCCGTGGAGCTCCACGCCATCGAAGCCAGCTATCTGGGCAAACTTGGCAGCATTGCGAAATGCTTCGACAACCTCCAAGACTTCTTCTGTCGTAAGCGGGCGCGGCGCGCTGAAAGCCCGTTCCGGACGGACAAGGCTGACGTTGCCTTTCGCGGCGATGGGGCTGGGGCCGACCGGCGCCTGACCATCCAGGAATATTGGATCGGAGATCCGGCCGACGTGCCAGATCTGCATGAAAATCCGCCCCCCACGTGCCTTCACCGCGCGTGTAACGGCTTTCCAGCCCTCGACGTGGTCTGCCGACCAAATGCCGGGAACGCCGGCATAGCCCACTGCCTGAGGCGAAACAGGAACACCTTCTGTGATGATCAGACCCGCCGAAGCCCTCTGCGCGTAATACTCCGCCATGATCGCATTGGGGATCCGGCTCTGGCCTGCGCGTAGCCTGGTCAGCGGGGCCATGATGACCCGGTTCGGCAGATGCAGATCGCCAATAGTTACGGGGTCAAACAGCGACGGCATTTAGCCTCCGGAATACGGTTGCAAGGCGTTCGCGCGAAGTTGTTGATCGGGAGGTTCAAACATCCTGTCGCGGCGATCGTGGAAATCGCTCGCGATCGACTGTTTCGACGGGATCACCCCGGCAGCCCCATCTGCTTGCGAAGGCTTTTGTCGAACATTCCTTCAGGCACAAAACGACGAAGGATGCTCACCTGGCGCGCAACCTTTCCGCAGGTGTATCGCCGACGAGGTGATGGCGTTGTCGCGGCCAAAATCACCTTCTCGGCAACAACCTCGGGACTCTCGGCTGTATTCATCACATCGCGTAGCAGCGCGCTGGCTCGGGTTCGCGCCGACACATATTCCTTCAGGTTCCGGTCCGGAAGCACCATGTTCTGCTCAAACGAGGTGCGGGTATAGGCCGGCTCAAGCAGGCAAACGCGAACGCCAAAGATCCGCACTTCGTGGTCGAGAGATTCGGAGTAACCCTCGATGGCATGCTTCGTAGAAGAATAGAGGGCGGAAAACGGCGCAGGTATCAATCCCAGGACAGAACTAATGTTGATGATCCGTCCGGCTTTTCGATCTCGCATGGTCGGGAGGACCGCATTTGTCATGCGCATCACTCCGAAGACGTTCACGTCGAACAAGGCCTTGGCCTGATCGGCCGAGGATTCTTCGGCCCCGCCCAGCAAGCCGAAGCCTGCGTTGTTCACCAGAACATCGATCCTGCCGGTCGCAGCCAGTACCTTGTCGACGGCCGCTTTCACCGAGGCGTCGTCCGTCACATCGCAGCTTAGCATCTCAGGATCGCTCGCGGCAGCTCGTCGGCTGGTCCCGAACACCCGGAATCCCGCCTCGCGCAATGCTCTTGCGGAGGACAGCCCGATTCCCGTCGAAGCCCCGGTCACGATCGCCACTTTTCCGTCCTGTCGCACAGAAGCTCTCCGTTGACGCAGTTGAACCCTAGATTAGATTAAGATATACATATCACATGATTTACATCATACAATAGGCTGTTCGTTCGGAGGGCCTGCATGCGGTATGCCAAGGGGCACAAGGATAGTTCGCACGAACGGATACTGAAGGTCGCCGCAAGGAAATTCCGGCGACAAGGCTTTGCGGCGACTGGAATGACGGGAATTATGTCCGAGGCGGGCCTTACGAATGGCGGCTTCTATTCTCACTTCGGCTCGAAAAGCGATCTCGTTCGGGAAGGGCTTGAGCGGGCGCTGGACGAGCAGTTGCGGCGACTGAGTGAAGCCGACGTTGTCCCCGGGGAACTGAGCACGCTGATCCGGTCTTACCTGTCTGCGGAGCATCGCGATCGGCCGGACGTTGGATGCGCCTCGGCTGCACTGCTTCCAGAGATCGGTCGCCAACCTCGATCCGTCCGAAAGGCCTACACAGCTAGATTGCGCGAAATATTCGAGCAGCTAAAGAGGCGATTGCCGCGGAAAACGTCCAGCCGCGCCGCGCAAGAGGCCGCAATCGGAATTTTCGCTGTACTCGTCGGCTCTCTCCAGCTTGCTCGTGCCGCCGAAGACTCGTCGATGTCGGATGCGATACTTGCGGCTGGCATTCATGCAGCAAATGCGCTCGCGCTCGTACCTCAACAAGAGCGCTGAGCTTGTCTCGTCCGGCTTTCAGATAATCAGACCAAGTAAACGATCGAGATCAGGGAGGACACGAGTATGAAGAGCAAGGCGCCAATTCTGGTGACGAGCGCCGGTGGACAAACCGGCTCGGTTGGCCGAACCATTGTTCGCGGCCTGCTGCAGCGCGGCCTTCCCGTCCGTGCGTTCGTGCGGAAAAATGACGAGCGGGCGCAGAGTTTGCGCGACATGGGAGCCGAGGTGTTCGTGGGCGATCTCCTAAATCCGCGTGACGTCACGCAGGCCGTCAAGGGTGTGCGGCGCATCTATTTCAGCATGAGCCTGAACCCGTCCTACGCCGATGCCACCATCTTAATGGCCGCAGCGGCCAAGAAGGAAGGAGGCACCGAGATATTCGTCAACATGTCGGACTATGAGCAATGTTACATGACGCTCGAGACCATGTCGGCGCCGGACGCGGAGCGCATCGCCGTGCTGGGCGTGGACGTCCAGTGGTCGCCCCAGCAAAGGGCGCATTGGGCGGGCGAGCGAGCCCTCGATTGGTCAGGCCTGCCGATCGTTCATATCCAGGCGGCGATGTTCGTCGAGAACCCAATCACACTGTGGGTGCCGGCTATGACCATCAAGGAGGACGGCACGATCCGTCTGCCATTCGGCCTGGGAAAGACCGCGCCGGTGGCAACGGCCGACGTCGCTGATGTCTGTATTGAGGTGTTAGCTGACCCAGCCGGCCACGCTGGGAAGTCCTACGAGTTGACGGGGCCGGAACGAAAGGACATGTACGGGTTTGCCGAGGATTACTCGGCGGCGCTCGGTCGAAAGATCGAATACCTGCCGACGACGATGGAAGAGTTTCGGCAACGTATGCGTAAGCTCATGCCTCATATCGCTGAGCATCCTGCGTTGCATCTGGAAAACCTGTGCATGCAAAATGGCGGTGATCGGTATATTGCCGAGGTAACGCAGGACGTCGAGAAGCTGCTCGGCCGGCCGGCCACCACATTCAGGAAGGTCATTGAAAAGGAGGCGTGGCGCTTCGAGAGGGGGACGCCAAACCATCTGCAGCACCGCGAAGTGAAGGATCTGAACCCGACCCGTGTCTTGCAGGCATAGCGGCTTTGCCTCGCTCAAAACTCCGGACCTGAAAGCCCTAGAATGGAAAGCAGCGCATATAGGCGGCGAACAGATCTGCATCGCTTGGAACGATGAGCCGCGACTCGATCGCCTCCGCAAGCTCGAGATCGCGGCTAAGCACTCGGAGCCATGCCTCGCTATCGGCCGTGATCGAAAGCCGGGCGTCGCCGGCATGGGTTCCGGGCGTTACATCCAGAATCTTGTCGTTGATGCGCACTGTCCCTTGGAACGGAGTTTTTCCCGTAAAGGTCCAATGAGTGACCAGATCGAGCTTCTTTGCCTTTCCACGCTGGAAGCCGAGCCTCAGTGTAAAGAGGTACGCCTGAACGCTTCCGATCGGACGTCCTGCGCGCACATGCCGGATCGTCTTATTCGGGAACCGTCGTGGCGCACTCTCCTCGGCGTCCGATCCAGGAATCACGAACAGCGTCTCTTCTTTCTCGAGCAGAGGTTTGACCACATCATTCACATAGGACACCCGGTCATCAAGATATGGTCCGATTACATCCTCGCCAGCCGGGCAGACCGATACGCAATATGCAGCCTTGTACCCGGGCTTGAATGAGAGAGATTGCCAAATGCTCTGAGTCTCGGAAGGGCTCACGCGGGACCTGTAGTCCTTCGCGTCACGCGAGTCCGCAACCTCTTCGACCCATTTGGTAAAGTTTCCGAGAAAATCGTGGTAGTTGTGCGTGAAGCAGGTCTGAAAATCGAAGTACCCATCGTGCTTTATCGCGCCGACGGGGCAAGCTCCGACACATAGTCGGCATTCCAAGCAAGGATTATAGTCGATCGGCTGGTCATAGGCATCGATCTCGTCCGCCAGCAAGATCGTTCCAAGCAGGATGAAGCTGCCAAATTTCGGGTGGATGATGTTGCGATGAATCCCCATGCGACCCAGCCCGGCCTCGACGGCGACCGGCTTGTGCTGCACCATCATGATGCGTGCCTGGTCCATCTCCATGGGAAATGCGGCAACCGAATTGCAGGCCGCGATGCCGTGCTCCGCCAGGGCGCGGACAATTGCGCGCGAAGTCTCGTTCACATGGTCATAGGTTCCATGAAATTCCTCATTAGCCACCGAGCGAGTGGGAGAGCGTACCGGCTCGCGATTCATATGACATGCGATCGCCATCAAGGACTTCGTGCGGCCATAGACCTTTCGGATGTAGTCGACTTGGGGACTGATTGCCGGACGGCCAATCTCGACCAGCCCGACATCGTCCGCTCCACAGCTTATCGCGATCCTCTTGACGAGCTCCGCCGACAGCGGCGCCGCGTCGGTCCGGGCCAGGCTGCGCGACCGAAAGGCCTTTACCGTCGGATGATCCTCAATGGTCAATTTTCGTCTCCTCAGATGCGTCGAGTGTCATTCCGACTGCGAAGCGACCGGCGATTGATGCAACGAAAGAATGCTGAGACTGCCACCAGGCGCTGCCCCATCCTCGATAGCGCTTGGCCCTGCACATCACACGGCAAATGACCAAACATTGCGCGGACGCTCATGTGTTTTCGCGACATCGGCGCCCTCTGATGACGGGGTAGGCCGTCGACAGAGAGCCCAGCCGTGGTTCATGATCGCGCCGCTTCCTGCGGCTCCGAGAGAATGGCCTGCAGCTCTCCAGACCGGAACATCTCCGTCACGATATCGCAGCCACCCACGAATTCGCCCCGTACATACAGCTGTGGAATGGTCGGCCAGTCCGAGTAGTCCTTGATACCCTGCCGCAACTCCTCCGACTCGTAGATGTTGTGCGATTTGAACGAAACTCCCAGATGATCGAGGATGCGAACTACCTGCGCCGAGAACCCGCAGGCCGGCGACGAGGGCGTACCTTTCATGAACAGGACGATCTCGTTGGACTCCACCTCACTGCGAATGAACTGCGCAACGCTCATGTTGGTCTCTCCATCTGTCCGTCGCGTCAGTTCGAATTTAGCACTTAATGGTCAGGCCAGAAAAGAGCGAAATTGCCTTGAAGCCTGCTTGGCCGGCCTCGCGCTAAGGCGCGGTGGCTATTATTTTCCGCAGAGTCCACGAAGGATGCCGGTCGATCGGACAGTCGACCATCGCTTGGAGGGATTAGAACGACCGGGCGCTCGATTGGATCGAATATCAATTCTAAAAAGGAATTGACGAGAGTTCTGTGGCAGCTAAAGTCGGGTCAATCACAAGAAGAGACTGATGGCTGTCGTGTGCGCCGAAGCCACTGTTTCAGGAGGGAAAATGGGCGCTCGACCCCAATTTTTGGAATTTGGAGGTTGTCCGCGCATCAGGGGGCGGCAAGCTCAAGGCGACCGGGGCGGTCGAATTCGTCTGGCCCAGACTCAAGGCGTCTTAACATTCCGTCTTGGCAGGCTCCGCTGCTTCTGCCGGGGAGTTGGATGACGAGCGCAATGACCAGCATCGACTTCTATTTCGACTTTCGCAGTCCTTATTCCTATCTCGCCCACTCTCAGCTCGGCACGCTGGATGCTGAGCTGAGCGACCATCCTGTAGATATCGTCGCAGCCATGAAGCAGGTCGGTAACACGCCGACGGCCTTGACCTGTCCGACCAAAGGCAAATACGCCGGCGCAGATCTACAGCGCCGGGCGAAGAGATACGGCGTACCGCTGAGCCGGCATAAGGACATAAAATCGATCGACGGCCGCAGGCTGCTGCGCGCGGTGCTCGCGGCGGAAGATTGCGGTCTCGCCAAGGAGGTCGTTGCGGCGATCTTTCCGGCGTTCTGGCGACATGGCTTGCCGCTGAGCACAGCCGGGGATCTGGTGCGGATCCTTGAAGCTTCCGGAATACGTGACCCCCAAGTTGCTTCCAGAGCCGATAGCACCGAATTGGATGATCGGTTGACGCAGGGAAATGAAGCAGCGGGAGCGCGCGGCATCTTCGGCGCGCCGACCTTCATCGTGAACGACGAAATGTTTTTCGACAATGACCGCCTTGAATTCATTCGCGAAGCACTGAGGGCAGCATGAGCAAGATTGATGCGCAGCCGCTGGCAATTGTCACCGGAGTCGGACCTGGTACCGGCTCTGCTATCGTCAGGCGGTTCGCGGCCGGAGGGTATCGCGTCGCGATGCTCGCGCGCGACAAGGCGCGCCTGGACGCGCTATCGGCGGAGATTCCGTCGAGTATTCCGATGGCGTGTGACGTCTCGGACTCGGCAGCGCTCGCGCGGGTGCTCGACGAGATCGACCGGCGGTCCGGCCCGCCGAAGGTCGTTGTCCATAATGCGGTTGGCGGGGCGTTCGGAAAGTTTCAGGAGGTAGGTCCCGAGGTTCTCCGAGCCAATTTCGAGACAAACGTGATGGCACTGCTCCATCTCGCGCGGCACGTCGCGCCCCCAATGATAGCGGCTGGCGGCGGAGCGCTCCTCGTAACGGGCAACACGTCGGCTCTGCGAGGAAAGGCGAACTTCGCGGGTTTTGCGCCGACGAAGGCAGCCCAGCGTATCCTCGCCGAGTCGATCGCGCGCGACCTCGGCCCGCAAGGGATTCACGTGGCTTATCTGGTCATCGATGCGGTCATTGACGTGCCATGGCAGCGGGAGCGAATGAAGGACGCGCCCGACGAGTTCTTCATCAAACCCGCGGCGATCGCCGAGGAAATCTACCACATCGCGCATCAGGACCGCTCGGCGTGGTCTTTCCTCTCGGAAGTGCGACCGTACCGCGAACCCTGGTAGATCCGGGGCGAGCGGTCCGTCGTCGTTCGCGGTGTTGGCGCCGCGCTCCACATCTGAACGTCATCGGGCAGCCCGCCTGACTGATCGGGAGGAAACAGCCAACTCCCGGTTGGTGCGACGACAACCTCTTTTTAGGAGAGAGCCCATGATCAAGGTTGGACTTCATCAATATCCCCCGATGGATCAGGTGATCTTCGGAAAGCCTGCCGGGCAAGCGCTGGCCGAGGAGGCGGAGCGGCTCGACGCCCACAGGGTGTTTCTGATTGCCAGCCATACGTTGAATACGAAAACCGACGAGATCGAAAAGATCCGCAAAGCATTAGGTTCCAGGTATGCGGGGACGTTTGATGGGGTCCCGCAGCACACCACACGTACGTCTGCCGTAGCTGCGGCCGCAAGGGCGGTCGGGGCAGGCGCCGACCTGATCGTGGCCGTCGGCGGTGGTTCTGTAGTCGACGCGGCAAAAATCGTTCTGATGTGCATTGAGCACAAGATCACCGATGAGGGCGGCCTCGACGGGTTTGAAGTAGTCTCGACCCCGGAGGGCCCGCGCCCTGGTCCGTTTCGAGCTCCGAGCGTCAGGATGATCGCCATCCCGAGTACATTGTCCGGCGGCGAATACAACGCCGGTAGCCTCGTTACCGATACACGGCGGAAACTGAAGCAGATCTTTCACCATCCCTTGATGATGCCTCGTTCGATCATCCTCGACCCCGCGATTACGGTTCACACACCTCAAAACTTGTGGCTCGGCTCCGGAACGCGCGCGATGGACCACGGGATCGAAGCCGTCTGCTCGCCGAGAGGCAATCCCCTCGTCGAAAGCGTTTGCCTGCGGGGACTGCGCTATCTCTATGACGGGCTGCTCGCGACAAAAATGAATCCGGACAATCTTGAGGCCCGGCAATCCTGCCAACTCGGGTCGTGGCTGTCCGCCTTCGGGCTGCAGTGTCGGGTTCCGATGGGGGCGAGCCATGCTATCGGACACGTGCTTGGCGGTACATGCGATGTGCCGCATTACTTTTGCACCGCGGTCATGATGCCCAGCGTGCTGGAGTTCAATCGCCCGGATACGGCTGGAGCACAAGACAAGCTCGCCGAAGCTTGGGGAGTGCCGGGGACGAAAGCAAGCGAGACGTTCGCCGAATTTATACGACAGTTGGAGCTCCCGCGTCGATTGTCTGAAGTTGGCGTGACCGAGGACAAATTCGATCTGATCGGACGGAACGCGATGCTTTCGGTTTTCACGCGCGCAAACCCGCGTCCGATCAAAGGCCCCGAAGACATCGTTAAGATTCTCCGGATGGCCGCTTAGCGCGTGTCAGCCCGGCGGCCAGGGATGCGGTGGGCCGTAGGGTCGGTACAAAGCTCGTCTATTCCAATCGGATAGACCGGCCGAACGGAAGGCGAGCAAATTGCAGAGTGTTCAAGTCGCTCGTGAATGGGAGCGGAGGAAATCTATGACGACGAATGTTGCCGCGCGCGCCACGTCTGACGTCAACTTTGCTCCACGCGAGGTCAGTATCGAAGCGCAACCCGACGGAAGCCTCATCCTGAGGTCGCCGATCAACTTCGTCGAGCCGAGCTGGTCGATCACCGACTTTCTACCCGTATGGGCGATGCAGGAGCCCGATCGCGTCTTTCTGGCGCAACGCGAAGCTGCCGGGTGGCAAAAGATCTCGTATCGGCAGATGTGGCTACGGACTCAGTCCGTAGGTCAGGGGTTGATCGATCGCGGAGCTCAGCCGGGCGACAGGATTGCAATTCTCTCGGGGAATTCGATCGAGCATGCAATCGTCATGTTCGCGGCCATGTCGATCGGGATGGCCGTCGCTCCCATTTCACCCAACTATACATTGATGCCGGGCGGGCTGTCCCGCTTGACGGACATCGCTCGGCTGCTCAGGCCATCATTTGTATTCGTGCAGGACGGCAGCGCCTTTGCCGCAGCCCGATCAGTTAGTGGGCTGGAGGAGGCGACTTGGATCGCATGCGGTGGATCCGACGGGCTTCTGCCGCTCGAGACCCTGTACGAGGGACGACCAACCTCGGAGTTTCAGCGGCGATTCGGAAACCTCGATCGTGACGCCATCGCAAAAATTCTGTTCACGTCGGGCTCGACCGGCCTGCCGAAGGGCGTCATCAACACGCATCGCATGATGGCATGCGCCCTCGAAATGGGCAGTCTGCTGGCGCCGGCAATCCAAGCTCCGGTTCAGGTCGAGTGGTTGCCCTGGCATCACACGATGGGGGGCAATGTCATTCTGCAGGGCACCCTGAAGAATGGAGGGACGCTCTACATCGATGACGGACGCCCCGTCCCGCAACTCTTCCATAAGACCATCGCCAACCTGAGGGAAATTTCCCCCACAGCGATGTTCAACGTGCCCGGCGGCTACACGCTCCTGTGTGATGCTCTCGAAGCGGACGAGCATTTCAGAAATACATTCTTCAACCGCATGGAGCGAATGACCTACGCCGGAGCGGCAATTCCGCAGTCCACGCTGGACAAGCTCTATGACCTGTCATTTCGTGCGACCGGCCGCCGCATTCCCGTCATGTCTGGGTACGGCACGACCGAAACGGCCCCAACGATCAGCACGACGCACTGGGCCACCGAGGAACCGGGAGAGGTCGGCCTTCCGGGACCTGGTCTCAGGCTCAAGCTGCTGCCTGCGGGAGATAGTTACGAGGTTCGCGTAAAGGGACCGAACGTCACGCCGGGATATTTCGGCAGATCCGATCTCACGGAAAGTGCATTCGACGAGGAGGGCTACTACCGGGTTGGAGACACCGTGGCTTTCCTCGACCCGGAGCGGCCGCATCTCGGATTGAGATTCACGGGCCGTCTTTCCGAAAACTTCAAGCTCACGAACGGGACCTGGGTGGTTGTCGGGAACCTCAGGGCGACCATCCTGGGCGCAACGCGTGGCGTTCTTCAGGACGTCGTCATTGCGGGCGAAAACCGGGACCAATGCGCGGTTCTTGCCTGGCTAAATCCCAGCCAAGCCAAACAACACGTCTCCTGGCCCGTTGGCGATCTCGAGCGAGATCCAGGCGTGCTGGCATTCCTGAGAGAGTGCTTTCGGGCACACAACGAAACAGTCGGAAGCAGCGAACGAATCCGCTCATTCAAGTTGCTGAAGGAGCTTCCGTCGCTTGCCGCTGGTGAAATCACCGACAAGGCCTATGTAAATCAGCGGGCTGTACTCGGCCACCGAGCGCATAGCGTTGAGGAATTGTATGCCGGGTCACCTGCTAAAGATGTGACCTTCATCTGAGTGCCCCGACTTCGCAAGGAGTGCTTCTGGAAGTGAAGGTCCGAGGTGGCGCTGAACCGGCTCTGAGCAAGGTCCATCCATCTCAGACGTTGTCATCGCGGCGAAGCCATCGGCTGAAGTTGAGACGCTCGTCGGCGCCTGACAGTCGACCTCATCAGAGGAGAGCCGATGGTCGGTGCGGCGCAGACTCGGCTCACGCGGAATAAATCATCGGTCTCTAACGAGGACGAGGGCAATGAAAGGATCGAGCCTGCCTGACATTTCGCCGAAAGAATATGCGGCAATGGTGGGCAAGGAGGTCGGCGTGTCACGCTGGTTCGAGATTGACCAATCTCGCATCGACCAATTCGCCGACATTACGGAGGATTGGCAATTCATCCACATAGATCCGGTGAAGGCCGCCGAGACGCCGTTTGCCGGAACGGTCGCTCACGGCTTCCTGACGCTTTCTTTGCTTGCGCCGATGGCGTTTGACGCGCTTCCGAAGCTTTCGGGGAGAGTCATGGCGGTCAACTACGGTTTCGACAGGATACGATTTATGTCCGCCGTACGATCCGGAGGTCGGGTGCGGGCCAGATTCAAACTTCTGGATATGACGGCTCGCAATCCGAAGGAGGTGGCCACCAAGTTGGAGGTCACTGTCGAGATCGAGGGGGCGCAAAAACCCGCGTTGATCGCCGAATGGCTCGGAGTGGCCTATTTCGCCGAAGCCGTCGTCGTCTAATTCGCCGCGGATACTTCCATCTGCGTCGGGTCGACATAGCGAAGAAGAGCCGCGAACATTATGCTGTGCTCGCAACGTCTGCCGCGGAAGAGAAGGAGCAGTTAGCGGTTATCTCTTTTGTCCAACTGCCCCTCGCTCCGCGGCCTCGAAAATGTTCAGCCCTTGCTGGTGGCCTTGATGAAAGCGCCGATTTGGGCGGAAGCCTCGTCCGGATATTGATGATGCGGCCCGTGCCCGGCTCGCGCATAGGTGATCAGATGAAGGGTCGGCAGCTGCCCATTCAACGCATACCAGTTCTCGATCGGGAACACGATGTCGTGGTCGGCTCCCAGGTGCAGGATCGGAACCGACGTCGTCTTCAAGAGCTGCAAAATCTGGTCTGATGGAAACACCGGGTTACGCGGCGTGTTGCCGATCTGCGCCATGGCCCAGTCGGCCGGAACGTCGGGGCTGCGGTCTTTCTTTCGCGCCATGATGCGATCGAACGAGCGCTTTGAAGCCGCCCGGCTGCCTGCGTCCGCAGGTTCGAAGAACACAGTCGTGAACTGCTCCAATGCGATGCCGGGGATTGCCGCGGTATCATAGAAGAGTTGTTCGCCCGTCTTGACCAGCGGGCCCGGAGGTGTCGTGGCCAGCAGAACCACATGAGTTGCCATCGGCCCGGTCATTGCCAGCAAGATCTGCGCGGCGATCCCACCGATCGACCATCCACCGATCGCGACGTCCTTGAGGCCGAGTGCCTCGATGAGATCCTTGCCATCCTTCGCGAGCGACATCGGATTGTAGGATTTTTCGCCAGTCGACTGGCCAAGACCTGAATAGTCGAAGGTTACGACCTGAAAGCCCTGTGCGGCCAATCCGTCGATGAAGGCGGGATCCCAAAGATCGAGGACGCCTCGAAAACGGTTGCACAGGACCAGCGGCTTGCCCGTGCCGACGGATCGATAGGCGAGGCGGCGTCCGCCAACGTCGACGAACTGGGTGGAGGCGGTCGCCGAACTGGCGGCGGCCTGCGCCTTCAGCGGTAGCGCAAGTGCCGCAGCGCCCAGCGCTCCGGCGGTGATCATCGTGCGACGAGATTGAGAGTTCATGTCCGCAATTCCTGATGAGGCAGCATTGAGGCTGCACGCTGGATCGAAGGGATGGCTACGCGTTTCGAGATGAGGAGCGGGAGTACCGATCGGCCGGTATCGCCGGCCGATCGGAGCATTGGGACTAGGCGCTGGCGCGCGCGCGGTAGCGCTCGGCGGGCTGCGCACCCAAACCTGAGGGCAGAACCGCGCGTGCGCCCTCGAACGCCTCCCAGAGGCCCAGGTCCGAAAGGGGCGGTATCGTCACGGCTTCGCGGCGATCGAAGCCGACCAGCGCCGCGTCGACCAGGTCCTCGACGCCCATGAGATTGGAAATTTTCGAGAGATCGGCACCCGCCCGTTCCCAGATTTCGGTCCTGGTTGCCGCCGGTACCACGGCCTGAACGTAGACGCCCTTGGGCCCGACCTCGGCCGCCAGCCCCTGCGAGAACGTGAGCACGTAAGACTTGGTCGCCGAATAAATCCCCGGAAAAAACGCGGGCATGAACGACACCACCGAACCGAGATTGATGATGGCGCCGCTTCCGCGTTTTACCATGCCCCCGATCGCCGCCGAAGCCAGCAGCGTCGGCGCAGTCACATTGAGCTTGAGCAGTTGCTCCATGGCGGCGGGATCCGCCGCCTCGAACGGGCCGAGCAGCGCCGCGCCAGCGTTGTTGACCAGAATCTCGACTGGGCTGCCCGAACGGAGCCGGTTCGCCACCATTTGCAGCTGCGCGGCATCCGTCAAATCCGCTGTCAGGACTTCGACGGCAATCCCGTGCGCCTTGCGCAGTTCCGCGGCCAGGGCCGCCATTCGCTCCGTCGCGCGAGCGACGAGGACGAGGTCATGGCCGCGCGCGGCAAGGCGCCGCGCATAGACGGCGCCGATGCCGCTGGAGGCGCCGGTAATGAGTGCAGTGGACATGTCTTCTTCTCCGTGGGAGGGGCCAATCCGTCCCCAAAATGTAGATGACAACCATCATCTACTTGCAAAGATGATGTTTGTCATCTACATTTTTTGAACTGAGGGAGATTTATTTTGGCGAGAAGCCGGGAGCAGAAGGCGGAGAGCAGGCGGGCGATCGTGAACTCGGCCGCTAAGTTGTTCCGGGAAAAGGGAATTGACGGTGTTACCGTCGCCGAGATCATGGACGCAGCGGGGCTGACGCACGGCGGCTTTCCAAGGCACTTTGCGAGCAAACAGGAGCTCGTGACCGAGGCCCTGGCGGACGTTTTCGAGGCCAGCAGGCGTCAACCCCTGCTGCCGCCGGATGTCCGTGGCTTCGCCCGCGCGTATCTGCGGCCAGAACATCGGGATGCGGCGGGGGCGGGATGCGTCTTCGCGGCGCTCGGGCCCGAGATGTCGCGGGCGCCGGCGCCCACACGCCGCGTCCTGACCGAGGAGATGCGACGGCAGATCGAACAATTCACGGCCTCGGCGCCAGGTGACGATCCGCACCAGAAGCGTGTCGCGGCGATCGGCAGTTGGGCAGCGATGATTGGGGCGATGTTGCTCGCGCGCATCTCCGATTCAGAAGAACTGTCGGACGAAATCCTACAGGCGACCCGCGCGTTCCTCGGCGCGGAGCCCTGAGAGCTGGAATTCCCAAAGTGCGGTCATAATCGCCTGTCCAAAGCCGTCGCGCAGATTCTCGCTGGCGAAGCGGGCGGTCAATTCGATACGTGCGCGAAGAGGGCGCAACGCCGAAGATCGCCAAAAGGCGGTTCTGAAGGTGCTCCGGTCTAGTAGGCGCCAAACCTTTCTGTGCGCATCGCAATCACCTCTGCCGATGTCGGAACGCTTCATGGACCCCTTAGCGCAGAAATCCAACGGCGGCCCGAGCCTCGCCTGGAACGCGGGTCCGAGGCCGGAAGCGATGGTCCAGCATGAGGTGCTGACCGAGCCAGCACCGAGGAGCCTCGTTATGCGTAGGATTGCAGGAAGTATCGTAGGTCCGCCGGCTGTGGGGAAAGGCGGTAGCGCTCCCCCGCGACCACCTTTCCCTGCACTCGCTTCATTCGGCTCGGATACGCCTCTCCGCCAAGCGGTGAGGCTGTGACCGTTTCCATCGGGTCCGGTTTGCTTTCCTCAGCATCGCCCGCGATCACGGCTTTGCCGGCCGCACGTTCCAGGGCCGATCGGTTTCGGGGCGTCCCAGCGACTGCCACGCGGGGTGGGTGTGCGGCGGATCGACGGCTCCGTTTCCGTACTCTGCTGATTTGCCGTTCCCAACAGAAGGGCAGGACCGATCGCAAAAGAAGCCTACGAGCCGGGATCGTCGATCAGGGGCTTTGGCCGGGCAAACAGCTCCAACCGCTCCTTGTGGTCGATGACGATCTCTCGTCCGCGGACGCGAACCCCATGGCTCGTAAGTTGGGCGAGACTGCGTGACAGGTTTTCGCGCGTCGTGCCGATGTGGGAGGCCAGCGTGCCGCGGTCGAATGGGATGACGATATTCGCATGCCCCGGCTCGCGCTGGGCTTCGGCGAGGATCCAGTTGGCGAGGCGCTCGATGCTCGACCGGGCCAGGGTGCCCTTCAGTTTCTTGACAGAAGCGCGATAGGCATACGCCAGCTCCTGAGCAACAATCCGTGCGAATGCGATGTCTTCGTCGAAGAGCGCCCTTACATCGCGGGCGGGGATCAGCAGCACCCGCGACTCCGTCAGCGTGCGGGCTGAATTGAGATACGCCTGATCGACGACGACTGCAGCAAGTATGAAGGTCGACACGGGACGCAGCAGTGAGATGCCCCACTCGGCCTCGTCCTGCTCGGTGTAGATTTCCACCAACCCGCCAATCAGCACATGCAGGAAGTCGGCCTGATCTCCCTCGCGAGCCAACCGCACCCCGGCCGGAAATTGCTGCAGCAGAGCCGCGCCGAGCAACCGCTTCAGGTTCTCCTCGCTGAGGTCCGCAAACAGCGGCAGCGTCTTCAACTGGGCGAGTTCGTCGGGGCGCAAGCGAAGCTCCAAGAGTCACTCACCCGCTATCGCGCCGAACTGTGACAAAAGTCAATTGCATACATGCAGTCTGATAATTCGATCTGAGACATTTGGCAGATTGTGGCCGACCGGACCGTCCGGTTGATGCATCGCAAAACCTTTTCCCGGTGCCCCGAATAACTGCTGTGGCGTCGAAGCCATATGTCGAGGCCACCATGGACGCCGTAGATTTCAGCCCTGAGCACCGAACGCGAGCACTCTGGCTCTCAACAATCTCGTTCACGATCTGCTTTGCGGTGTGGACGATCTTCTCGATCATCGGCATCCGGATCAAGCAAGAGCTGGATCTGAACGAAACCGAGTTCGGTCTCCTGATCGGCACCCCGATCCTGAGCGGCTCGCTGATCCGGCTGGTGCTCGGCATCTGGACCGATCAGTATGGCGGGCGCCGCGTCTACACCGTCGTGATGCTCGCCGCGGCGGTCGCGACCTATCTCCTGACCTGGGCGCATACCTATCCGCAATTTCTCGTCGCCGCGCTCTTCGTAGGAATCGCCGGTGGCTCGTTCGCGGTCGGCGTCGCCTACGTGTCGCGGTTCTATCCGACGGCCAAGCAGGGCACTGCGCTGGGAATCTTCGGCGCCGGCAATGTGGGCGCCGCCGTCACCAAGTTCGTCGCGCCGTTCGTGCTGGTCGCCTATGGCTGGCAGACCGTGGCGCAGATATGGGCGCTCGCGATCGGCGTCATGGCGATCGTCTTCTGGCTGTTCTCCGAGGAGGACCCGGTGGTCCGCTCGCGAAGGCAGCGCAAGCAGAAGGCCGGCAGCGCCTGGCTCGAGCTCGCGCCGCTCAAGAACATCCAGGTCTGGCGCTTCGCGCTGTACTACTTCTTCGTTTTCGGCGCCTTCGTCGCGCTGTCGCTGTGGCTGCCGCAATACCTGATCAAGGTCTACGGCGTCGGAATCCAGTCGGCCGGCATGATGGCCGCCATGTTCTCGTTTCCGGCCAGCGTGTTTCGCGCCTATGGCGGACACTTGTCCGATCGCTTCGGTGCCCGGCGCGTGATGTACTGGACATTTCTGGTCGGTGTCGCCGCGACCTTCCTGTTGTCCTACCCGCCGACGGACTACGTCGTGACGACCGTCAACGGAAAGGTCGGCTTTCATCTGGAGATGGGGCTCGTCCCGTTCGTCGTCATCGTCTTCGTGCTCGGCTTCTTCATGGCGCTCGGCAAGGCCGCCGTCTACAAGCACATCCCCGTCTACTATCCGAACAATGTCGGAGCCGTCGGCGGCCTGGTCGGCATGATCGGCGGGCTCGGCGGATTCGTGCTCCCGATCGCGTTCGGCGCGCTGGTCGATCTCACCGGTCTGCGAACCAGCTGCTTCATGCTGCTCTTCCTGCTCGTCGGGGTCGCGCTGGTCTGGATGCATCTCTCGATCCGGCAGATGGAGCGCGGCGTTGCCGGCGAGGCGCTGAAGCGGCTGCCGGAGCTGCCGGAAATGGAGGAGATCCACCGGCCCGAGCACATCGGAGCCCTGTCCGGCGCGGTTCTCACCGACTGGCGGCCTGAGGACGACACGTTCTGGAGGGAGCAGGGCCGAGCCATCGCGCGACGCAATCTCTGGATCTCCATTCCGGCGCTGCTGTTGTCCTTCGCGGTCTGGCAGGTCTGGTCTGTCGTGGTTGCGAAGCTGCCTTCGGTCGGCTTCAAGTTCACGACCGATGAGCTGTTCTGGCTGGCGTCGCTGCCTGGGATCTCCGGTGCAGTTCTGCGCATCTTCTACTCCTTCATGGTGCCGATCTTCGGCGGCCGGCTGTGGACCACGCTGGCCACGTGGTCGCTGCTGATACCCGCGATCGGAATCGGCTATGCGGTGCAGAATCCCGCAACGCCCTATCCGGTGTTCCTGATACTGGCGCTGTTGTGCGGCTTTGGCGGCGGCAATTTCGCCTCGTCGATGGCCAATATCTCCTTCTTCTTTCCCCGCGCCGAGAAGGGCAACGCGCTCGCGCTCAATGCCGGCCTCGGCAATCTCGGCGTCAGCGTGGTCCAGTTCGTGGTGCCGATCGTCATCACGGTCGGCGTGTTCGGCTGGTTCGGCGGAGATCCGGCGATGGCAACGAGCGGGTCGCAGCCGATGCCGATCTGGCTTCAGAACGCCGGCTTCGTCTGGGTGCCGTTCATCGTCGCCAGTGCTTTCGCCGCCTGGTTCGGGATGAACGACATCGCCTCCGCGAAAGCGTCCTTCGCGGATCAGGCCGTCATCTTCCAGCGGCGGCACAACTGGATCATGTGCTGGCTCTACACCGGTACGTTCGGCTCGTTCATCGGCTATTCTGCGGGCTTCCCGCTGCTGGCGAAGACCCAGTTCCCGGCCGTCGACGCGTTGCAGTTCGCATTCCTCGGGCCGCTGGTGGGTGCCTTGTCGCGGTCCGCGACGGGCTGGATGGCCGACAAATGGGGCGGCGGGCGCGTGACCGTCGGGGTGTTCCTGCTGATGATGGCCGGCGTGCTCGGGGTGCTCTATTTCCTCGGCATCAAGGATCAGCCCGGTGCATTCTGGGGCTTCTTCGCGATGTTCCTGCTGCTGTTCTTCGCGACCGGCGTCGGCAATGCATCGACCTTCCAGATGATCCCCAACATCATGCGCCAGGAAATGACCCGGCTCATGCCGACCGCGGACGCGGAAACGCGGCTGCGCCAGGCCGAGAAGGAATCCGCCGCCATCACCGGCTTCACCTCCGCGATTGCCGCCTTCGGCGCATTCTTCATTCCCAAATCCTACGGCACCTCGATCGACCTTACCGGCGGCGTGCAGGCCGCCCTATGGGGCTTCTTCGGCTTCTACGTCACCTGCGTGCTGATCACCTGGGCCGTCTACACCCGCAAGGGCGGCGTCCTGCACGATGTCGAACGGCGCCGGGCGATCGCGGCCGCTGCCCAACCCGCTGAATGAGGACGTAAAAGATGAGCCATTTTCTCGATAGGCTGACCTTCTTCACCCGGGCCAAGGAGGAGTTCGCAGGCGGACACGGCGTGACGACGACCGAGGACCGTTCCTGGGAGGAGGGCTATCGCAAGCGCTGGCAGCACGACAAGATTGTGCGCTCGACGCATGGCGTGAACTGCACCGGCTCCTGCTCGTGGAAGGTCTACGTCAAGGGCGGCATCGTCACCTGGGAGACTCAGCAGACCGACTACCCCCGGACGCGCCCTGATCTTCCCAATCATGAGCCGCGCGGCTGCGCACGCGGCGCGAGCTACAGCTGGTACCTCTATTCCGGAAACCGGGTGAAATATCCGCTGGTGCGCTCGCGGCTGCTCAGGCTGTGGCGCGAGGCGCGAGCGCGGATGACGCCGGTCGCAGCCTGGAAGTCGATCGTCGAGAATCCGGGCAAGCGCTCGGACTATGTGCAGAGGCGCGGACTGGGCGGCTTCGTGCGGGCGAGTTGGGCCGAGGTCAATGAGCTGATCGCGGCAGCCAATGCCTATACGGTCAGAGCCCATGGTCCGGACCGCGTGTTCGGATTTTCGCCGATCCCGGCGATGTCCATGGTGAGCTACGCGGCCGGCGCGCGCTATCTGTCGCTGCTCGGCGGCGTCTGCATGTCGTTCTACGATTGGTATTGCGACCTGCCGCCGGCCTCGCCACAGACCTGGGGCGAGCAGACCGACGTACCTGAAAGCGCGGACTGGTACAATTCAGGCTTCCTGATGCTGTGGGGCTCCAACGTGCCACAGACGCGTACGCCGGATGCGCACTTCTACACGGAGGTACGCTACAAGGGGACCAAGAGCGTCGTTGTCTGCCCGGATTATTCCGAGGCTGCGAAATTCGCCGATCTCTGGCTGTCGCCGAAGCAGGGCACCGACGCGGCGCTCGCGATGGCGATGGGGCACGTGATCCTCAAGGAGTTTCACATCGACCGGCAGACGCCGTACTTCAACGACTATGTGCGCCAGTATACGGATATGCCATTTCTGGTGCGGCTGGTGAAATCCGAGGGACGGCTCGTTCCTGAGCGGTTCGTGCGCGCCTCGGATTTCGCCACATCTCTCGACGAGGCCAACAATCCCGAATGGAAGACCGTCGCCTATGATGAGATCAGCGGGACCATTGTCGTGCCCAAGGGATCGGTCGGCTTCCGCTGGGGCGAAAAAGGCAAGTGGAGCCTGGAAGAGAAGAGCTCGGCGAACAACGACACCCGGCTGCGGCTGTCTCTGGCCGGCATCGAGGACGACGTCGCACCGGTGGGATTCCCCTATTTCGGCAACCGTCAGCACGATCACTTCAGCGGCACCAATCATCCGGATGTGCTGACCCGCAACGTGCCGGTGAAGCGACTTCGTCTTGCCGATGGCGAGGCGGTCGTGGCCACTGTGTTCGATTTGTTCGCCGCCAATTATGGCGTCGATCGCGGCTTCGGCGGCGACCACCTCGGCAGGAGCTACGACGATCTGGAACCGTACACTCCGGCATGGGCCGAGGCGATCTGTGGCGTGCCGCGCGGCCAGATCATCGCGGTTGCCCGCGAGTTTGCCTCGAATGCGTCCAAGACCCGGGGGCGCTCGATGGTCATCGTCGGGGCCGGTCTGAACCACTGGTACCACATGGACATGAACTATCGCGGCATCATCAACATGCTGGTGATGTGCGGCTGTGTCGGCCAGTCCGGCGGTGGTTGGTCGCATTATGTGGGGCAGGAAAAGCTGCGGCCGCAGTCGGGCTGGACGCCGCTCGCCTTTGCGCTCGATTGGGGACGCCCGCCGAGGCAGATGAATTCGACTTCGGCGTTTTACGCTCACACCGACCAATGGCGCTACGAGACGGTCAATGTCAGCGAGATTCTCTCACCGACCGCACCGGCCGGTTCTTGGGACGGAGCGTTGATCGACTACAATGTCCGCGCGGAGCGCATGGGATGGCTGCCGTCCGCGCCGCAACTGCAGGCCAATCCGATCGAGGTATCGAAGCGTTCCGCCGCCGCCGGCCTGGAGCCGAAGGACTACGTCGCGAAGGCCTTGAAGTCGGGCGAGCTGAAGCTCTCCTGCGAGGATCCCGATCATCCGAAGAACTGGCCTCGCAACCTGTTCGTCTGGCGCTCCAACCTGCTCGGCGCCTCAGGCAAGGGCCACGAATACTTCCTCAAGCATCTGCTCGGCACCAAGCATGGCGTGATCGGCAAGGATCTTGGCGACCAGGGCCACAATAGACCGGTCGAGGTCACCTGGCACGAAGAGGCCCCGGAAGGAAAGCTCGATCTGCTGGTCACGCTCGACTTCCGGATGTCGACCACGTGCATGTATTCGGACGTCGTGCTGCCGACGGCCACTTGGTACGAGAAGAACGACCTCAATACGTCCGACATGCATCCATTCATCCATCCGCTCTCGGCGGCGATCGATCCGGTGTGGGAATCGCGCAGCGATTGGGACATCTACAAGGGGATCGCCGAGGCCTTCTCCAGGGTCGCGCCCGAAGTGCTCGGGGTCGAGAAGGACGTCGTGCTGACGCCGATCATGCATGACAGTCCGGGCGAAATCGCGCAGGCGTTCGACGTCAAGGACTGGAAGCAGGGCGAGATCGATCCGATCCCCGGCAAGACCATGCCAGCGGTCACGGTGGTCGAACGTGACTATCCGAATCTCTACAAGCGCTTCACCTCGCTCGGACCGTTGATGAACAAGCTCGGCAATGGCGGCAAGGGGATGGCCTGGAACACCGACCATGAGGTCGAGCTCCTGAAGCGCCTCAACGGCGTCGTCGCTGACGACGGGCCGACCCAGGGGCTGGCTCGCATCGACAGTGCGGTCGACGCTTGCGAGGTGATCCTCAGCCTGGCGCCGGAAACCAATGGCGAGGTCGCGGTCAAGGCGTGGTCGTCCCTGGAGCAATTCACCGGCCGCGACCATGCTCATCTCGCCATTCCGAAGGAGGACGAGAAGATCCGATTCCGCGACGTCGTCGCGCAGCCGCGCAAGATCATCTCGTCGCCGATCTGGTCGGGGCTCGAGTCGGAGAAGGTCTGCTACAACGCCGGCTACACCAATGTTCACGAGCTGATCCCCTGGCGGACGCTGACCGGCAGGCAGCAGCTCTATCAGGATCACCTATGGATGAGGGCCTTCGGCGAGGGCTTCTGCGTCTACCGGCCGCCGATCGATACCAAGACCGTCAAGCCGGTGATCGATCGCAAGCCGAATGGCAATGCGTCCGTCATCCTGAACTTCATTACGCCCCATCAGAAGTGGGGCATCCACTCCACCTATACCGACAACCTCCTGATGCTGACCTTGTCGCGCGGCGGTCCCATCGTGTGGATCAGCGAGATCGACGCAAAGGGTGCCGGTATCGCCGACAATGACTGGATCGAGGCCTACAACACCAATGGAGCGCTGGTTGCGCGCGCCGTGGTCTCGCAGCGGGTCAAGCAGGGCATGTGCATGATGTATCATGCTCAGGAGAAGATCGTGAACGTGCCGGGCTCTGAGCAGACGGGGCAGCGCGGCGGCATCCACAATTCGGTCACGCGTGTCGTTCCGAAGCCGACGCACATGATCGGGGGCTACGCTCAGCAGGCCTATGGCTTCAACTACTACGGCACGGTCGGCGCCAACCGCGACGAGTTCGTCATCGTCCGGAAGATGTCGAAGATTGATTGGCTGGACCAGCCGACTGCTGACCGGTCGGCCACGACCCCCTCGGAGGCTGCAGAATGAAGATCCGTGCTCAGATCGCAATGGTGCTCAATCTCGATAAGTGCATCGGCTGCCACACCTGCAGCGTGACCTGCAAGAACGTCTGGACCAGCCGCGAGGGGATGGAATACGCGTGGTTCAACAACGTCGAGACCAAACCGGGCATTGGCTATCCCAAGGATTGGGAGAACCAGTCCCGCTGGAAGGGAGGCTGGTCGCGCAATCGCGACGGGTCGATCCAGCCGCGGATCGGCGGCAAGTGGCGGGTTCTGGCGAATATCTTCGCCAATCCCGACCTCCCCGAGATCGATGACTACTACGAGCCGTTCACCTTCGACTATCAGCACCTGCAAAGTGCGCCCGAGGCATCTGCGATGCCGACGGCACGGCCGCGCTCGCTGGTGTCTGGAGAGCGGATGGAAAAGATCGAGTGGGGACCGAACTGGGAAGAGATCCTGGGCGGCGAATTCGCCAAGCGCTCTCATGACATCAATTTCGACGGCGTGCAGAAGGAGATCTACGGCCAGTTCGAGAACACCTTCATGATGTATCTGCCGCGGCTTTGCGAGCATTGCCTCAATCCGGCATGCGTCGCATCCTGCCCGTCCGGCGCGATCTACAAGCGCGAGGAGGACGGCATCGTCCTCATCGACCAGGACAAGTGCCGCGGCTGGAGAATGTGCGTCTCCGGCTGTCCATACAAGAAGATCTATTATAACTGGTCTTCGGGAAAATCGGAGAAGTGCATCTTCTGCTATCCTCGGATCGAGGCAGGGCAGCCGACCGTGTGCTCCGAGACCTGTGTCGGGCGCATTCGCTATCTCGGTGTCGTGTTGTATGACGCGGACCGCATCGCAGAGGCCGCGGCCAAGCCCGACGAGGGCGATCTCTACCGGGCCCAGCTCGACATCTTTCTCGATCCGAACGATCCGAACGTGCTTGCGGAAGCCGAGCGCCAGGGCATCCCTCATGCATGGCTGGAGGCGGCGATACGGTCGCCGATCTGGAAGATGGCGATGGAATGGAAGGTCGCCTTCCCCTTGCACCCGGAATATCGGACCCTGCCGATGGTCTGGTATGTGCCGCCGCTGTCGCCGATCACGTCGGCGGCCTCGTCCGGCAAGATCGGGCACGATGGCGAGATGCCCGACGTCAAATCCTTGCGCATTCCGATGCGGTACCTCGCCAATCTGCTGACTGCGGGCGACGAGAAGCCGGTGACGCTGGCGCTCGAGCGAATGCTGGCCATGCGTGCCTATATGCGGGCCAAGACCATCGACGGCGTGGTCGACGAGGCGATCGCGAGGCGCGTCGGCCTGAGCGGCCCGCAGATCGACGACATGTACCACATCATGGCGATCGCCAACTACGAGGACCGCTTCGTGATCCCGACCGCGCACCGCGAGCTCGGTGCCGACGCGTTTGATATCCGCGGCTCCTGCGGCTTCTCGTTCGGCAACGGCTGCTCCGGGGGCGAAAGCGAAGTCAACCTGTTCGGATCGCCGCGTAAGGCCAAGAACCCGATGGAGGTCGCCTGATGAAGACGTTCAAGGTGCTGTCGGCATTGCTGAACTATCCGAGCGGGGAATTGATCACGGCCATCCCGGAGCTCGCGCGGGTGCTCGACCAGGAAGGCCTCGTCCAGCCTGGCATTCGCCGGGAGCTCGATGTGCTGCTGCAGGAGATCGCCACCGGCGACGTCTACGACCTGCAGGAGCGCTACGGCCTGCTGTTCGACCGCAGCAAGACCCTGGCGCTGCATCTGTTCGAGCACGTTCATGGCGAAGGCCGCGACCGCGGCCAGGCCATGGTCGACCTGCGGGCCATGTATGACCGTGCGAACCTCGTCATCGCCGGCAACGAGCTGCCGGATTATCTGCCGCTGTTCCTCGAATTTCTCGCCACCCGGGAGATTGCGGACGCGCGCGAGTTGCTTGGCCAGACCAGCCACATCATCGCCGCGCTCGCGGAACGATTGGGGCGTCGGCAGTCGAGCTATAGGGCGGTGTTCGATGCGCTGCTCCAGATCGCCGCGGAGCAGCCCCGCGCGGAGATCGTCGATGAGCTGCTGAAGGCAACGGACGTGGATCCGATGGACCTGCGCGCGCTCGACGCGGCCTGGGAGGATGAAGAGGTCAGGTTCGGCCCGGGAGGGGGCGACCAGGCAGCCTGTGGGCACGACGATCTGATCGCAAAACTGCGCCACGCCAAACGTGCGGTCAACGCGCCGCCGTCACAGTTGCAATGAGGGATTGGCCATGCAAACACTCAATGCCATCGTCTTCGGCTGGTATCCCTATCTCTGCCTGACAGTCTTTCTGGTCGGCAGTCTGATTCGATTCGACCGCGAGCAATACACGTGGCGCTCAGGCTCGAGTCAGCTGCTTCGGCGGCGCCAATTGATCTGGGGCTCGAACCTTTTCCATGTTGGGATCCTCTTCATTTTTGCGGGTCATTTCGTCGGGCTGCTGACGCCGATCTGGGTGTTTGACATGCTCGGCGTGTCCCACGGCTTCAAGCAGATGCTCGCGATCGTCGCCGGTGGCGGCGCCGGACTGATGTGTCTGGTCGGCATTTCACTCCTCGCGCATCGCAGGCTTTTCGATCCCAGGATTCGCGCGACGTCGTCTTTTGCTGACACGGGTATCCTTCTGGTGCTGTTCGTCCAGCTGCTGCTTGGCTTGGCGACCATCCCCGTGTCGCTCGGTCATCTCGATGGTCATGAAATGGTCAAGTTCATGGCCTGGGCGCAGGGCATTCTCACGTTGCAGCCCGGAATCGCCGCCAACATCGTCGACGTCCATCCGATCTTCAAGGCGCATCTGGTCCTGGGAATGACTATCTTCCTGCTCTTCCCCTTCACCCGCCTGGTCCACATCTGGAGTGCGCCGGTGTGGTATCTCGGCCGCCGCGGCTATCAGGTGGTGCGCAGCCGCGACGGGCGCCGTCATCTTGTGCAACCAATTCAGCCCGCGGAGTAGCCGATGGACTGTTCATTGGGCGCGGCGCTTCCAAAGCCGAAGCCGGTCAGTGTGAACGGGGTCGTGATCGAACGCGACGTCATTGCCCGGGAAGTTCAGAACCATCCGTCGGACAAGCCGATCCTCGCCTGGCAAGCGGCGGCGCGCGCGCTTGCGGTGCGCGAATTGCTGAGACAGGAGGTCATGCGGCTCGGCATAACGGCCGCTCCTCTGCGCGATGCCGAAGGTCGCAGCGAAACCGAGGAAGAGGCGGCGATGCGGGCGCTGATCGCGCGTGAGGTTCTGATACACGAGCCGGACGAATCGACGTGCCGTCGCTTCTACGATCAGAACAGGCAGCGGTTCCTGGTCGGAGAACTGTACGAAGCGTCTCACATCCTGCTGATCGCGCCGAGCAGCGATTCGCTGGCTCGGTCGGCTGCGCGAGACGAGGGGCGGACGATCGTGGAGGCCATGCGGAGAAGCCCGGAACTGTTCGAGACCATCGCGCGCGATCGCTCCGATTGCAGGGTCTCGGCGGAGAATGGTGGCAGGCTCGGTCAGCTGTCGCGTGGGCAGACGACCGCAGAGTTCGACGCCGCGCTGGCCCGGATGTCGGTTGGAGAGGTCGGTCTGATTGAGACACGCTTTGGTATCCATGTCGTGCGCCTCGACCGACGGGCCCTCGGACAAGTCCTGCCGTTCGACATGGCAAGGGCGCGCATTTCGCAATATCTCACCGAGCGTGTGCGGCATCAGGCGCTCGCGCAGTATGTAGCCAAGCTGGCGGGCCGCGCGGAGATCGTTGGCGTGACGTTGCCGGCGCCGCAATCGGTGCTGTCGCAGTAGAGGGGGCGATCATGCTGCTCGGGGATCTCATTCACGATCTCAGTGACGACGCGAAGTCGAGTGCGGTGTTGCAGGGGTGCGGCGACCTCACGCTCCTGGTGCGCATCAGCTCTGTCGCGGATCGCCTCGGCGAGGATGTCGGTGAGTATGCGTCGGCTGCTGTCCGGCGTTTTGCAAATCTCGCAGAGAACGAGGATTGGCTCGGGTTGATGAGCGCTATCGACCGCGCCGCCGACCCCGCGATCGTCTGTCTGACGTCCATGATCAAGTGGTCGCTGCAGAGGGATGAAATCGAGCTCTCCTAGAACGGATCCACCGCAGGCTATCCGTGCTGGAGGGGCGGGTTAAAAATGTCGAAGCGTCAAATTGATGTTGGGATTCGCATGCACGATGAGATGGTAGAGAAAGTCGGCGTTGCGGCCGCGCCGCTGGTGGCGCTCGTATACGACGACGGGAAATATCCCTACGAGACGTTCGATCACCTCGTGGATCACTCGCGTCGAGCGCGATTGAAGGTCGCCGGCGCACTGCAGCGAAGGCTGTTCCTCGACGAAAATCGCAGGTGCGACGTCCTGCTCGAGGAGATCGACACGGCAAATCAAACCCCGATCTTCGAGGATCGTGGATCGGGAGCGAGAGGTTGCCGGCTGGATGAATCGGCGCTGGCAGAGGTGACAGTTCGAGTCCTCGCCAGCCTGGATGCGCGTCCAAACATCCTGGTGTTGAACAAATTTGGTAAGGCAGAGTGCGGGGGAGGCGGAACGCTTGATCTGATTGCCCGCGCGTTGGACCTTGCGATACCGACGATTGTCGGCGTGCCGCGCAGCAATATCGATGCCTGGAGAGGTTTCGCCGGAGATATGGGGGTTGAGCTCGAAGCCCGCGGAGACGTGGAGCGGTGGCTGGAAAGTGTTCGGCAGGATCGAACCATAGACTCAGCCAGCCAGCTGCGCTGATTGCGATTGCGAGCAATCGAGAGGTCGGGGACACAGAACCGCCAAGCCAGACCGTCGAAGATGTCTGCCGGCTGACATGGATGTTCCTCGACGCGACAGGAAACCCGCCGGTCGAGCTGGAGTGGTCATCACGACGCTGATGACGCGGAATGTTGCGCTCCGACAAAGAATGGCCGGTCGGGCCAGTTTAGCATCTTTCCGATCGCCGGGGATTGTATGGCGCAAGCTCATTGTTCGCGCCCCCTTGGCTGCGTTCCTCCGGGCGCCACGGCAACTGCCGAATGGCGCATCGTCGTGGCGAGTGCTGCGTCCGCGATCAACAACTGGAGCCGCTCATGATTGGGGCGAAGATCTCGCGCTGGACGATGAGCTATTTCGCGGCAGCGCTGGGGTGGCTGCTCGTTGCCTTGGCAATGCTGGTCGGCGGACTCGGTTACCCCGCCGCAGAGCTCGGCGCTCCCGATACGCTTGTCGTTGTGCATGCGGTCTGTATCGGTTGGCTCACTCTCTCGGTATGCGGCGCCTTGTTCCAGTTCGTTCCCGTTCTCGTCGCAAGGCCGCTCTCCTTCGACAAATGGGCCTTGCCGGCCTTGTTCCTCATCAACGTCGGTCTGGTCTGCTTGATATTGGGTTTCCTCTCACTGGCCGGACGAATCGCTCCAGCCGTTTGGCTTCTGCCGGCGGGCAGCGTTGTGCTCGGCGCGGGTCTGGCGATGGTCGCGCTTGATCTGGGCCTGACTCTCGTCAGCCAGCCGAAGGGATCTGCTCTCTTTGTCATCGCCGGACTTGGCGCGCTATGCGCAACTGTCGCGCTCGGCGCCGCGTTCGCGTTTGCTCTCGCCGGATCGGCGGGCGCCTTCGGCGACGCGCTCCTGGCCGCGGCGATTCCGATCCATGCGATTGCTGGGCTGGGAGGCTGGCTGACCCTGACCGCCATGGGGGTGAGCTATCGCCTGCTGGCCATGTTCATGCTCTCGGCGGACCTCGGCGAGCGACAGAGCACAGCCGCGCTGAAATTTGGTGCGCTCGCGCTATCGGTCGCAGTCGTGGGCGGATTGTTCGCGATCGGCCTCGGGGCCGGGCTCGGAGCCGTGCTCATCCTCGCCGCCGTTCTTGGGGTGATCTCGCTTGCGCTCTATGGACGGGACATCGCGACGATCTATCGCTTCCGCAAACGGCGCCAGCTCGAGCTGAACATGCGGATGGCAACCGTGTCTTTCGCCAATCTGGCGGCGACGGTGACGCTCGGCACCGTCATCATCGTCAGCGGAAAGGTCGGCGTTCATGTCGGCGCGTTCGCGTTCTTGGCCGTGTTCGGCTGGCTGTCTGGTCTCATATTCGCGAAGCTCTACAAGATTGTCGCCTTTCTGACCTGGCTCGAAACCTACGGTCCCGTGATGGGGCGCGCCCCGACGCCACGGGTTCAGGACCTGGCGGTGGAACGTCGGTCCGAGAAGTGGTTCATCATCTATTTTCTAGGCGTCTGGGCGGCGACCATCATGTTGATGATGGGCGAGGGCCAGGCGTTTCGCGGCGCCGCGGCGGTCATGGCCGTGGGCAGTATTGGAATCATATACGAGCTTGTGCGAGTCCGACGTCTTTCCGATGTTGCGGGCTCCCGGAGGCTTCCGGCCGGAGCCATCGCGCCAAGCCTGTTGTTCGCCAGAAACTAGGAGGAGAGCCATGACCGGGTACATTGACGTCGACGTCCGACCGATTCTCAGGGCCGGAGGCGAACCGTTCTCCATCATCATGGACGCGGTCGACCGGCTGGCGCCAGGCCAGGGTGTGCGGCTGATCGCGAGCTTCAGGCCGGTTCCGCTGCTCTCCGTCATGGCAAGAAAGGGCTTCGCCCACACCGATCGACCGCTCGACGATGGCGATTGGGAAGTGCTGTTTTCGCCGCTGGCTGCCGAGGACGCCGGTCAGGAAGACGCTGGTGCCGGCCTCGCCTTCGAGCAATGGCCAGATCCCGTAGTCACGCTCGACAACCGAGAGCTCGACCCACCCGAGCCGATGGTGCGCATCCTCGCGGCCGCGGAGGAGCTGGGCCCTGGAGAGACCTTGTCGGCACTTCTGGGCCGCGAGCCGGTCTTCCTGTTCCCTGAACTTGAGAAGCGCGGCTTTCGCTGGCTCGGCGGGTTTACGGCGGATGGATCGACCTACGAACTGTCGGTGAGGGCTCCGCTATGAGCCGCGATGTCATCGACCGCATCCGCGACGCAATGCGCGTGGTCATCGATCCGGAACTGGGGGAAAACGTGGTCGATCTCGGCTTCATCTATGAGATCACGGCGACGGATGGCGTCGTGCATGTCACGATGACGGCCACAACGCCCGGGTGCCCCGCAACAGGTTTTCTCAAGGAAGGGGTCGCAAGCAGCATTGCGGAGATTGCGGGCGTCGAAGCCGTGGACGTGACGATGACATTCGATCCGCCGTGGACCCCATCCAGAATTGATCCGGCCGTTCGTGCTGCGCTGGGTTTCGACAACGTCAATTGACCGAACGAAAGCGAAAAGCTGGCAGCGGCTCGGCCGGAGAGGCGGCGTCGTTACTCCCGCTCGTCGAAGAACACGTCAACCGTCGTGGACGCCTTCGGCCCATCGCCCGAGTGCGTCTGTCGTGTTCTGTCTCCAAATCCTATCGTCTGTCTTGCTTCGTCATCTCAACAAGATTGCCTGCTTCGGTCGCCCGGTCTGGAAGCCACTCCCGCGCGTTGGCGTGGAGCCCGGGGACGCCGAGCAGGTTGATCGCGCGACAGGCGATCTGCTCGATGACGTCATCGAGCGACTGGGGCTTCAGGTAGAACGCCGGCATTGGCGGCGCGATGATCGCGCCGATCTCGGTGGCCTGCGTCATCGCTCGGAGATGACCGAGATGCAGCGGGCTCTCCCGCACCAGGAGTATCAGCCGGCGGCGCTCCTTGAGTTGAACGTCGGCGGCGCGGACCAGCAGGTTGTCGAGCTGGCCCCAGGCGATCGCCGAGAGGGTGCGGATCGAGCAGGGCGCCACGATCATGCCGGCTGCAGAAAACGAGCCGCTGGCGATGCTCGCACCGATGTCGGCGACATCATGAGCATGCGCCGCCAGATCGCGCAGCCGCGCGAGGCCGCCCTGGCCGACCTCTTCGTGCAAGGTGCGCACGGCAGCGTCGGACACCACGAGATGGACCGCGCATTGCGGCTGCTCCGCGAGCCGTTCGACGATGCGCGCACCGATCGCGGCGCCAGAGGCGCCGCTGATGCCGACGATGACGTGATGCCGCCCGTTCATGTCGAGGCCGTTCGGTCGGCTATGGCGTCGCCGAGGCCGAGGCTCGGCCACATCGCGTCGATGCGCGCGGCTACAGCAGGGTCCATCGCCAGCACCTCGCCCCAGGCGCGTTCGGTCTCGGCCCCGAGCTTGGTTGTGGCGTCGATGCCGAGCTTCCCGCCGAGGCCGGATTTTGGCGAGGCGAAGTCGAGATAGTCGATCGGCGTGTCGGCAAGCGGCACGAGGTCGCGCGAGGAGTCGCTGCGCGTCGCGACTGCCCACATCACCGCGCGCCAGTCGCGGACGTCGATGTCTTGGTCGACCACGATGAGGAGCTTGGTATAGCTGAACTGCGGCAGCATCGACCAAAGGCCGAGCATGATGCGGCGGGCCTGGCCCGGATAGCGCTTCTTGATCGCCACCACGGCGATCCTGTACGAGCAGGCCTCCGGCGGCAGATAGCAGTCGACGACCTCCGGGAATTGTCGTCGGATCAAGGGGACGAACAGCGTGTTCAGCGCCTCGCCAATTCGAGACGGCTCGTCCGGCGCGCGTCCCGTGAACGTCGACAGATAGAGCGGACTTCGACGCGTGGTGATCGCGGTGACCTGAAGCACCGGAAAGCTCTCGACGGCGTTGTAGTAGCCGGTGTGATCGCCATAGGGCCCCTCCGGCGCGGTCTCCGTGGCCGACACGATGCCCTCGATCACGATCTCGGCGGCCGCCGGCACCGTCAGGGGCACGGTCAGGCATTCGACCAGCTCGGGACGGTCGCCGCGCAGGATGCCAGCGAAGCGCAGCTCGGAGATAGTTTCGGGCAATGGCAACACGGCGCTGAGGATGGTGGCGGGATCGGCCCCGATCACGATCGCAATCGGCATGTCGCGCCCCTGCGCCTGCCACTGCTGGTGGTGGCGGGCGCCGCCGCGATGGGCGAGCCAGCGCATGATGGCGCGATCGCGGCCGAGCACCTGCATGCGGTAGACGCCGACATTTTCCTGCTCGCCGGCGGACGCGTCCGGCGGCACGGTGATGACGAGCGGCCACGTCAACAGCGGCGCCGGCTCGCCCGGCCAGCAGATCTGGGCCGGCAAGGTGGTCAGGTCGATGTCATCGCCCATCGTGACACGTTCATGCACCGGCGCGGCTGATCGCAGCCTCGGCCGGGTCGACAGTGCTGCGCGTGCCAGCGGCAGCTTCTGCAGCGCTTCCCTGATGTCGCGCGGCGGCTGCGGGGCGCGCAACTCCGCCATCATCTCGCCGAGCTCCGCCAATCGTTCCGGCTGCACGCCCATGCCCCAGGCCACCCGCTCCACGGTGCCGAAAAGATTGGTGACGAGCGGCATTGCCGAGAGCGATCCGCATGCCTTGATCGGCCGTTCGAACAGCAGCACGGGCCCTTCGGCGGAGATGACGCGGCGATGGATCTCGGTGATCTCGTGGACGACCGAGACGTTGTCGCGAATGCGTCGCAGCTGTCCCCGCTCGTCGAGAAAGCGCAGGAAATCCGACAGCTCGCGGAAGCGAGGGACATCACGTCGCAACGATAGGCTCCGTTCAAAAAACGCCTCGTAGCTGGAACAATCAGTGTGATCTTTGTTCCGGGTCAAATACTTCCGCCGCCGATCCGGCCAGAGCTTGTGCCATGAGCTCTCTTCAGGACGCGTCTTCGACCTCACTGCCCCTGTTGCCGCCACTGCTCAGGCAGGTGCTGCGTCCGTTGCCGTTGCTGCCCCTGCAGATCGCGCTCGGCGCTTTCCTGCGTGGGCTCTTGCGCCGGCATCCGCATCTGCTCGACCGGCTCGGGTCGCATCGCGGAAAGCGCTTTGGCATCAAGCCGACCGATCTGCCGTTCGCATTCGTGATTCAGGCGGGTCCACAGCAGCCGCAACTCGCGGCGGTGCGCGAGCTGCCCACCGGCCTCGATGCCTCCATCTCCGCGTCGATCGTGAGCCTGCTGGCGCTGGTCGAGGGCCGGCTCGACGGCGATGCGCTGATGTTTTCGCGTCAGCTCGTGATCGAAGGCGATATCGAGGCGGTGCTGGCGCTGCGCAACGCGATCGATGATGCCGGTCTGGATCTGGTCGGCGAGATCGCGGCGCTTTCGGGTCCGTTCGGCGTGCCCGCGCAACGCCTGCTGGCGGCCGCGCGTGACTCGCTGCTGAGATCAACGACGAACGAAAGCGGGATGCGACGATGGAGCTGATCTGTCCGGCAGGGACGCCGGCAGCGCTGAAGAGCGCGGTCGAAGCCGGCGCCGATGCCGTCTATTGCGGTTTCGCCGACGAGACCAATGCCCGCAACTTTCCCGGGCTGAATTTCAGCCGCGAGCAGATGTGCGAAGGAGTAACGTTCGCGCATCGGCGCGGCGCCAAGGTGCTGGTTGCGATCAACACCTTCCCGCGCGCCGGCGCCGTCGAGCTGTGGCGTCGCGCGGTCGACGATGCCGTCGAGGCCGGGGCCGATGCGCTGATCCTTGCCGATGTCGGGCTGATGCACTATGCCGCGCGGCGCCATCCCGAACAGCGACTGCATGTCTCGGTGCAGGCGGCGGCGGCGAATGTCGACGCGATCGCGTTCTATGTCGAGAATTTCGGCGCCCGCCGCGTGGTGCTGCCGCGCGTGCTGAGCGTACCCGAGATCGCCGAGATCACCCGTGAGACGGCATGCGAGACCGAAGTGTTCGTGTTTGGCGGACTATGCGTGATGGCCGAGGGACGCTGCTCGCTGTCCTCCTACGCCACCGGCAAGTCGCCGAACATGCAGGGGGTGTGCTCGCCGGCCAGTCATGTCGTCTATCAGGAGACGATACTGGGCACGACCTCGCGGCTTGGCGCTTTCACAATCAACCGATTCGGACGCAACGAACCTGCCGGCTATCCAACGCTGTGCAAGGGGCGTTTCTCGACCGCACAGGGCTCTGGCTACCTCTTTGAGGATCCGGTCAGCCTCGATGCCACGACCCTGCTCGCAGGCTTGCGCGAAGCCGGCGTCACCGCGCTCAAGATCGAGGGCCGCCAGCGCGGCCGCGCCTATGTCGACGGGGTCGTGCGGCATTTCCGCAGCGTGCTGGCAGCGCTCGATACCGGCCGGTCCGCCGACGCGTCCGACCTCACGGCGTTCACCGAAGGGCAGGCCACCACGCAGGGCGCCTACCGCAAGACCTGGCGCTAGGACGACATGACAATGGCGGAACAAAGCGCAGGCCGAATGCAGCTCACACTGGGGCCCGTGCTCTACAATTGGCAGCCCGAGCGCTGGCGTGATTTCTACTTTCGCATGGCCGACGAGGCCCCGCTCGACCGCGTTGTGGTCGGCGAGGTCGTCTGCTCGAAGCGCGCGCCGTTCTTCGAACCCTATTTGCCTGAAGTCATCGAGCGGCTTATGGCTGCCGGCAAGCAGGTGCTGCTGGGTTCGCTGGTCCTGGTGTCGTTGCGACGCGAGCGCCGGCAGACGGCAAGCCTCGCCGAGTTTGGCCACGGTCTGGTGGAGGTCAACGACCTCACCTGCCTCAAATCGATCGCCGGTCGGCCGCATGCCATCGGGCCATTCGTCAACATCTACAACGAGGCCAGCGCCGCGTTTCATGCCGCCCAGGGCGCTACCCGGATCTGCCTCCCGCCGGAGCTGCCGCTGTCCTCGGTTGCCGCGATCGCCGGCGCCGTGCCGCAGGTGGCGATCGAAGTGTTCGCCTTCGGCCGTGTGCCGCTCGCGATCTCCGCGCGCTGCTACCACGCCCGCCTGCACAAGCTAGCCAAGGACAATTGCCGCTTCGTGTGCGAGCAGGATCCGGACGGCCTCGTCGTGACGACGCTGGACGATGAAGCGTTCCTCACCATGAATGGCGTGCAGACGTTGTCGCATGGTTGCTGCAACCTGCTCGGCGATCTCGATCGTCTGACGCAGAGCGGCGTGAGATCGCTGCGGCTGTCACCTCAGGCCTGCGACATGGTCGCGGTGTCCGAGCAATTCCGGGCGGTCCTGGCGGGCCGCATGGAGGCTGAGGCCGCCAGGGACCGCTTGCGCGAGATCTATCCGGACGTTCCATTCGCCAACGGCTTCTTGCACGGCGCCCCCGGTGCCTCCTGCGTCTCGGGGTAGGTACTGCCGTGTCCTTCTGTCGAGGTGAACTCGGATGTGCTCAGTGTGCATGTCGACCCATCTCAAATTGACTGACCACGGATGGACGACGTTGCGAGACGACGCGCAGCCCGTTCTTGCCGGCATGTTGCAGATTGCTGACCGCGTCCAGGCGGAAGCCCAGGAAGCCGGTGGGCTACCCGCCGATAAGAAAACAGGGCTTCCGAAATAGTGGGTCTAGCGATGTCGCGGACCCCTGCTATCAATGTTCCCCGCGTTCCCTTTTTGCTGGGCTCGACATGTCTGTCCGCTGATCGGCGGGTTGAGATGGTGAGACCGTGTCCGTTTCCACGGGTCCGGGTTGCTTCTGATGGCTGTCGCGCGTCGCCCTGGAATGGCGGCGAGGCGCCGACAAAAAAACGGCGGCCGGGGGGCCGCCGTTGGAGTCGAGACCACGCGACGCTAATCGTGGTGCTCAGGAGGTTCGGAGCTGGACGCGCTGGATCTTGCCGACGATCAGCAAGTAGGCACACGCCGCGACCAGGGCGTTGAGGCCGACGAACACCAGCGCGCCGTTGAAGGAGCCGGTGGCCGACAGGATGTAGCCGATCACGATCGGCGTCGTGATGCTGGAGAGGTTGCCGAAGGTGTTGAACAGGCCGCCGGAGACGCCGCCGGCTTCCTTCGGCGAGGTGTCGGAGACGACCGCCCAGCCGAGCGCGCCGATGCCCTTGCCGAAGAACGCCAGCGCCATCAGGCCGACCACCAGCGCCTGGCCGTCGACATAGTTGCAGCCGATGATCGCCATCGACAGCAGCATGCCGCCGACAATCGGGATCTTGCGGGCGAGTGTCAGCGATCCCGTCTTGCGCAGGATGGCGTCGGAGATGAAACCGCCGAGCACGCCGCCGATGAAGCCGCACAGCGCCGGCAGGGTGGCGACGAAGCCGGCCTGTAGGATCGAGAGGCCGCGCTCCTTGACGAGATAGACCGGGAACCAGGTCAGGAAGAAATAGGTCAGCGTGTTGATGCAGTACTGGCCGATATAGACGCCGAGCATCATGCGGTTCGACAGCAACTGCCCGATATGCGACCAGGTCGGACCACCGGAGCTGGCCTTGGCGTCTTTCGCGCCTTCCATGTCGACCAGCGCGCCGCCGTCCTTGATGTAGTCGAGCTCGGCCTGGTTGACGCTCGCGTGCTCCTTCGGTCCGTACATGGTCCTGATCCACATTAGGCCCATGAGAATGCCGAGCGCGCCCATCACGGTGAAGACGTGGCGCCAGCCGAATTCATGCGCGATCCAGCCCATCAGCGGTGCGAAGATCACGGTCGCGAAATACTGGCCCGAGTTGAAGAACGCCGACGCCGTGCCGCGCTCGTTGCTCGGAAACCAGGCGGCGACGATGCGGGCATTGGCCGGGAAGCTCGGCGCTTCGGCGAGACCGACCAGGAAGCGCAGCGCGAACAGCGCGGTGACCGCGGCGGCGCCGGAGAAGAAGCCGATCCAGCCCTGCATCATGGTGAAGATCGACCAGATCACGATGCTGCAGGCATAGACCCAGCGCGAACCGAAGCGGTCGAGCAGCCAGCCGCCCGGCACCTGCGCGAGCACATAGGACCAGCCGAAGGCGGAGAACACATAGCCCATCGCGACGGGATCGAGATGCAGCTCCTTGGACAGCGAAGGTCCTGCGATCGACAAGGTCGCCCGGTCGGCGTAGTTCACGGTCGTGACCAGGAACAGCATGGTCACGATGAATAGCCGCACGCGCGATCGGCGCAATTCGGCCGTGGTTACGATTGCGCTCATGCGCTCCACCTCTCTTGTCACGTTCCTCGATGACTGTCCTAGAGGAGAGGGAGGGCCGGGGTCCAAACCGAAGCCTGTATCGATCGATCCAAATTTTGGATCAATCCCGGGGTCTCCATGCCGGACAAAGGCGCTCTTTCGTGAGCAGCCGCGGCGTGCGACGCATGAGCCGATCAGGCTTGCACGTCGAGGTTTTGCAGATTTCGTCGCGCATTCCGACGGCCGTCGCGGCAATCGCCAGCATGCGGATCTCTCCTCACGTCCACCGCGCTTCGCGCCAGATCGCCCGGATCCCGGCGAACCCGCTGCCGGCAAGATGCGAGGCGCAGCGTTCCGTTCCGCCGGTTGGAAGCTGCGGGCACGGACCAACGGACGTGCGAACCATCTGTGCTTGTATCGGCTGCGACTGCGTGCACAATCGTCGGTGCAAGCGAACAGGAGCCACTGCGCGTGAAGGCCGTCTACACCGAGCTGCATCGCAGCCATGATCCGCAATTCTATCTGGTGCGCGGCGTCGTCAAGCGCACCACCGAGCAGCCCGAGCGGGCGGATCGTCTGCTTGCGGGATTGAAGGCCGGCCATCACGAGGTGGTCGCGCCGCTTCATTTCGGCCAGGAAGCTCGCGCGCGCGTGCACAGTCCGGAATACCTCAGTTTCCTGGAAGAGGCTTGGGACGCTTGGGCCGCGCTCGGCGATGCCGGTGCGGAGATGATCCCGAACATCCATCCCGTTCGCAATGCCGCCACCTATCCGACGCACATCGTCGGGCGGCTGGGCTGGCACACGACCGATACCTCGGCGCCGATCGGGCCGGGCACGTGGGAAGGCGCCTGCGCCGCGACCGACGTGGCTGCGACCGCGGCGCAACTGCTGCTCGATGGCGAGGATGCGGTGTACGCGCTGTGCCGGCCGCCGGGCCACCATGCCTATCGAGACATGGCCTCGGGCTTCTGCTTCTTGAACAACTCCGCCATCGCGGCCGCGCATCTGCGTCAGCGCTACGAGCGCGTCGCCATCCTCGACGTCGACGTCCATCACGGCAACGGCACGCAGGGCATCTTCTACGAGCGGCCCGACGTGCTCACCATCTCGATCCACGCCGACCCCACGCATTACTACCCGTTCGTCTGGGGCTATGCGCATGAGCGCGGCGCAGGCGCGGGGCTTGGCGCCAACCTCAACATTCCGCTGCCGCTGAAGAGCGGCGACGACACCTATCTCAAGGCGTTCGAGACCGCGGCCAAGACGATTCATGCGTTCGCGCCCGGCGCGCTCGTGGTGGCGCTCGGTCTCGATGCCTCCGAGCACGATCCGCTCAAGGGGCTCTCCGTGACGACGCCGGGTTTCCGTCGCATCGGCGGCGCGATCGCGCGGCTCGGCCTTCCCACGGTGTTCGTGCAGGAGGGCGGCTATCTCTCGGACATTCTTGGGCAGAACCTGACCGCAGTGCTCGGAGGTTTCGAGGCCGCGCGGTAGGCCATCATCTCTTCCTCGCGATCTCTTCTTGGTGTGTACCCCAGAACGCCATCGCAAATCATTCGCATGGCGGCATCTGACGTGTGGAGGCGAGCCGCGACGCGACCACTCGAGGCTCGACGGTGCAGGCGACCGTCGAAACATCCGGCTCCAATTGCTGCACCATTTAGCAAGTGCTAGGCTTTGTGAACTACCCTCGGCTGTAGGCGGCTCGGAGGGACGTGATGAAGCGGCGAATGATCGGCCTGGAGACCCTGGTCACGGGATCCGAAGAGGCGTTGGCTCCGCCGAAGTCCAAGCCGACCGGGCCGGAGCTCAGCTCTGCAGCCTCGGCCGGCCGGCCATCCCGCCGAAGGCTGCTGGCCTCAGCCGGCCTTGGCTTCGGCGCTGCGGCATTGTCGTTCTCCGCCGGCCCGGCTGTCGCGCAGCCAGGTGACGGCGCAAGCCTCGGCCAGCCGGTGCGCGTCAGCAAGGATCGGCTCGATGCGCTCGCAGCGAAGCTCCACGCCGTCTTCAACGAGCACAATATCTTGCCGCCATTCTCGGCCGACAAGCACGGGGCGCGGGTCGACGTCGAACTGCGTCGGCTGACGACCTACACGCGCATTCCCGGCACCGGTGAGCGCGTCAAGGTCAGCGGCCTGCTCGCGCTGCCCGCCGATCACAAGGGCGCACTGCCGGTCGTGTCGTGGCAGCACGGCACCATCCTGTCGTTCGACCAGGTCCCGTCCAATCTCGTCAAGCTGGCCGATCCGAACTACGAGCCGCGCGACAATGTCGATTCGATCGAGACGCTGTTCAACGTCCAGCGCCTTGTCGGCAACGGCTTTGCGTTGATCGCGGCCGACTATCTCGGCAAGGGACCGTATCGCCAGGGGCGAGGCGAGGCCTATGCGGTGAAGGACGCGACCGTGCAGTGCTGCCTGGACGTGCTGAGCGCGGGTCTGCTCGCGCTCGATCATCTCCGCCTGCGAAAGTCCGGGCTGTTCCTGAACGGCTGGTCGCAGGGTGCCTTGAACACGCAATGGCTGCGCCAGGAATTGCAGCGGCGGCGCGTCGCGGTGGCGGCGAGCGCCACGCAGAGTCCGTTCAACAATCTTGCGGATTCGATGCGCTATTGGGTGTCGGCCCAATCGGGCAGCGCGTCGACCGACAGCACCTATCCGAAGCAGCCGATCTGGATAACGCCCTGCGTCATCGTCCTCCTGGGCAGCTATCGCCAGTATTACCGGCTCGGCGACCTGTTCAAGACTGCGATCAAGCCGCAGCACCTCGCGCTGGCCGAGAAATACTGGGCCGACTACAGCATGGACGAGGCGTTCAGCAAGTCGGTGCCGCAGCCCTCGGACCTGCTGGTCGACGGCTTCTTCGAGCGCTTCACCCACGAGACCAACAGCCGCTTCCTCCGTCGTCTGGCCGGCAATAGCTCGACCTATTGGGACTATGACGCCCCGATGCGGTTCTATTACGGTCTTCTCGACGAGGCGCTACCGCCGAGCCTCGTCAAGATGCCGCTGGCGGCCGACGGCCGCTTTGCGCAAGGCATCGCGGTCACCGGCGCCAGCCATCGCGGCACGTTCCTGGCAAGCCTGTATGGCGGCGGCGACGTCGTCGGCGGCGCTTCGACCGTGCTGGACTTCTTCAAGAGCAGCTCCTGAATTTCGGCCATGATCAGCTTGCCAGCGCTTGCGGCGTGTGGGTCGCGAGCTCCCGCTCAGCGGTACGGACGATCTCCATGGTGCGCACGATGCTCGCCGGATTGACGCTGATCGAATCGATGCCGAGTTCGGCCAGATAGCGCGCGACTTCCGGATAGTTTGCCGGCGCCTCGCCGCAGATGCCGACATGGCGATGGTTGCGGTGCGCGCCCTCCACCGCCATCCGCAGCATCGCCAGCAGGCCGGGATCGCGCTCGTCGAAATCGAACGCGACGATGTCGGAGTCGCGGTCGACGCCGAGCGTGAGCTGGGTGAGATCGTTGGAGCCGATCGAGAAGCCGTCGAAATGTTTGGCGAACTCATCGATCAGGATCACGTTGTTCGGGATCTCGCACATCATGTAGATTTCGAGCCCGTTTTCGCCTCTGACGAGGCCATGCCCGGCCATCGCCGCGATCACCTTGCGTGCCTCCTCGACCCGGCGGCAGAACGGGATCATGATCTTCAGATTGGAGAGCCCCATCGTGTCGCGCACGCGCTTCATCGCCGCGCATTCCAGCGCGAAACCGGCGGCGTAGGCGGGATGCGCATAGCGCGAGGCGCCGCGGAAGCCGAGCATGGGGTTCTCTTCCTTCGGCTCGAAATCGGAGCCGCCGATCAGGCTGGCATATTCGTTGGTCTTGAAGTCCGAGAGGCGCACGATCACCGGCCGCGGGTGGAATGCCGCGGCGATGGTGCCGACGCCTTCCGACAGCCGCTCGACGAAGAAGTCGGCGGGCTTCTTGTAGCGCGCGGTCAGGCGCTTGATCGTCGCGCGGTCCTTTGCCGCGGTCACCTTTGCGGGCGTCGCCAGCGCCATCGGGTGGATGCCGATCGCCTGGTTGATGATGAACTCCATGCGGGCGAGGCCGACGCCATCGTTCGGCAGCAGCGCGGTCTTGAAGGCCAGTTCGGGATTGCCGAGATTGACCATGATCTCGGTGCGCGGCTTCTCCAATCTGTCGATCGCCAGGCGCTCGACATCGAACGGCAGTGCGCCGTCGTAGACATGGCCGGCGTCGCCCTCCGCGCAGCAGACAGTGACCGTCGTTCCGGTCTTCGCGCGCTTGCTGAAATCCTCCGTGCCGACCACGGCCGGCACGCCGAGCTCGCGAGCGACGATCGCGGCATGGCAGGTGCGGCCGCCATGATCGGTGACGATCGCCGCCGCGGTCTTCATCACCGGCTCCCAGTCCGGACTGGTCGACGCGGCGACCAGCACCTCGCCGGGGCGGAACGCGTTCAGATCCTTGGGAGTGCGGATCAAGCGGATCTTGCCGGTGGCGATCTTTTCGCCCACGGCGCGGCCGGTTGCCAGCGTTCTGCCGGTCTTCTTCAGAACGTAGGTCTCGATCGCCTCGGGCCGCCGCTGCGAGGCCACCGTCTCCGGCCGCGCCTGGATGATGTAGAGCGCACCGTCGCGACCGTCCTTGGCCCATTCGATGTCCATCGGCGTCGGCCTGCCGGCCTTCTGCGAGTAGTGCTCCTCGACTACGATGGTGGCCTGCGCGAGCTCCAGCACGTCGGCATCGCTGATGCAGAATTTCGCCCTGTCAGCCGGCGGCGTCGCCTCGGTGCGCGTCGTCGGGCCACGGCTGCGCGCGCCGGCCTTTGCGCTGGCTTTGGCATAGACCATCCGCTTGTCCTTGGCGCCGAGCCGGCGCGACAGCACGCTGCGGAAGCCGGCCGCGAAGGTCGGCTTGTGGACGTAGAACTCGTCCGGATCGACCGTGCCCTGCACGATGGTCTCGCCGAGGCCGTAGACCCCGGTGATGAAGGCGACGTCGCGAAAGCCGCTCTCGGTGTCCAACGAGAACATCACGCCGCTCGCGGCGCGGTCCGAGCGTACCATCTTCATCACGGCCACCGACAGCGCGACCTTGTCGTGGTCGAAGCCGTTGTCGATGCGGTAGGAGATCGCGCGGTCCGTATAGAGCGAGGCGAAGCAGCGGCGGCACGCCTCGAACAGGTCCTTGGCGCCGCGAATGTTGAGAAAGCTCTCGTGCTGGCCTGCGAAGCTCGCATTCGGCAGGTCCTCGGCGGTGGCCGAGCTGCGCACGGCAACCGCGACGCCGCGGCCATACTCCTGCTCCAGCTGCTTGTAAGCCTCTGCGACCTCGTGGCGTAGATCGTCACGGTCGGTCGCCGCGAACACGATCGCGCGCGCCTTCGCCGCGCGTTTGGCGAGATCGGCGATGCGGCGCTTGTCGAGGCCGGCGAGCAGCTTGCGCAGCGCGTCGTCGGCGCCGGTCGCGCGCAAGGCGTCGCGATAGGCGGCGGCCGTCAGTGCGAAGCCGTTGGGTACGCGCACGCCTTGCGACGCCAGCGCCGAATACAGCTCTCCGAGCGAGGCCGTCTTGCCGCCGACGCCGGGCACGTCCTCGATACGAAGGTCCTTGAACCAGCGGATGTAGCCGGGTGCCGTCATCGGTGATCTCCCGCATCGCAGCGCGAACTTCAGTTTGTCGCGGCGGGCGGCGACTGCCTTGCGCAAGATCAAGCAAGGCGCTCCGCGAGCCCCTTAAATCGCGGGATGACAACGGTTCCACCATAGGCGAGGATGTTTGTTAAGACCCATCAATCGTACCCATCCGGATCACCAATGATCTCCGACGACGAGAACGAGGACGGCAATCGCGAATGGTCGCGGTTCTGGCTCACGGCGCGGCAATTCTGGCTCGGATCGACGGCATGGCGGGTCTGGCTGCTCTGCGTCGCCCTGATCGTCCTCGTGGTGCTTCAGCTCTACGTGCAGTTTCGGTTCAATTACTGGAACAGGGATTTCTTCGACGCATTGGAGGGCCGCGATCCGACGCGGCTGCGGCAGCAGGCCGTTCTGCTCATTCCGCTTTGTCTGGCGAGCGTCGTGCTGGCGATCGTCTCGGTGTGGGGCCGCATGGTGATGCAACGCAACTGGCGGCAATGGTTGAGCGCCAAGGTGATCAACTACTGGGTCGAGAACGACCGCTATGCGCGGCTCGCGACCGTGCAGGGCGATCTGAAGATTCCGGAGTATCGCATTGCCGAGGACGTCCGCATCGCCACCGATGCGCCGATCGACTTCGTGGTCAGTGTGATCTCCTCGCTGCTGACGGCGGTCGTGTTCGTCCAGGTGCTGTGGCAGGTCGGCGGATCCATCGGCTTTGCCGTGGCCGGGCACCAATTGTGGATTCCAGGCTACCTGGTGGTCAGCGTCGTCATCTATTCCGGGCTGGTGACCGGGGCCATGCTGTGGGTCGGTTCGCCACTCACGCGCGTCATCCAGACCAAGAACCAGGCCGAGTCGGAGCTGATCACCGCAGCCCATCACTTGCGCGACATCGGCGAAGGCATCGCGCCCAAGCAGGAAGAACGCAGCGTCGTTGCCGGGCTGTGGATGGCGCTCGACCGCACGATCCAGCAATGGAAGCGGCTGTGCTGGCAGCTGATGCGCAACACCCTGGTGTCTCATCTGAATACGCTGCTCGCGCCGATCATCGGCCTCGTGCTGTGCGCGCCGAAGTTCCTCGGCGATCAGATGACCCTGGGCGAACTCACCCAGGCAGCCGCTGCGTTCACGCTGGTGCAGGGGTCGTTCAATTGGATGGTGGACAATTTCAACCGCCTCGCCGAGTGGATGTCGTCGCTGGAGCGCGTCGGCGGGTTGCTGCTCTCGCTCGATCGGCTCAACGGTGATGCGGCGAGCGATGTCACGCCGTCTCGAGCCGCACGTCAGCCTGCAGACGGCTGACGTCGGCGGGATCGGACAGCGCGGTGCCGGTGCGCAGCAGCGCCGCGGCACCTGCGGCGACCGCAAAGCGAAACGCGTTGTCCAGCAACTCGCCCGCGGCGAGCTTCGCGACCAATGCGCCGAGAAAACTGTCACCGGCGCCGACCGCATTGACCGGCACCATCGTCAGCGGCTGAGCGCGCAGCACGCGGTCGCGGGTGACCAGCAGGGCGCCGAGATGACCCATGGTCAGCGCGACGGTGCCGGCCTTGCCGCTCGCGACCAGCGCGTGGGCGGCTTTCTCCCACGCCGTGGCATCGGGCAGCGCGCCGCCGACCAGCTCTTGCATCTCGTGCAGCGACGGCTTCATCAGGTCGATGCCGCCGGCTACCGCCGCGGCCAAAGCTGGCCCCGAGGTGTCGAGCACGAATTGTGCGCCGCGTGACCGTGCAAGCGTAGCAACGCGCGCATAGAAGTCGGTCGGCACGCCGCGCGGCAGGCTGCCGCTGCCGACGACGAAGCGGGGAAACGGATCCTGGGCTGCGAGCAAGGCAAGGCCGGCCTGCCATTCGGCCTCGGTCAGCGTCGGACCCGGCAGGATGAAGCGATAGGGCTGGCCGCTGACGCGCTCCTGGACGAAGAAGTCCTCGCGCGTGTCCTCGGCCGTCGCCCAGGTGCGGCTGGCGACGCCTTCCTTCTCGACGAGCTGCTTCAGCAGCAGGCCGGTCGGACCGCCGACCGGATAGAGCGCGGTGACGTCGCCGCCGAGGCGGGCGATGACACGGGCGACGTTGATGCCGCCACCACCGGGATCTCGCTGTTGCGTCGTGCCGCGCAGCTTGGCCACCGGCACGATTTTCTCGACGGTCGTCGAGATGTCGACGGCCGGGTTCGGCGTGATCGTGACGATGTCGCTCATTCGATCTCAGTGGGTCGGGGAGCCGCCGCTCGCGGTGATGCCGGCCTCGAAGAACGATTTGAGACCGAGGAAGCTGATGTCGGGCTTGATAACGAGATGAACCGGGATCGGACGCAGATAGCTGTCATAGCGCCCCTTGCCCTCGAACTGCCGGCGGAAATCGGATCTGGCAAAGTAGTCCGGAAACCGCGGCGGGATGCCGCCGGCGATGTAGACGCCGCCGCGGGCGCAGAAGGTGAGCGCGAGGTTGCCGGCGACGGCGCCGAGCCAGGCGCAGAACATGTCGAGAGTCGCGCGGCTGGTGGCGCAACTGCGGTCCAGCGCGGCGTGAGTGATCGCTGCGGCATCGCGCGGCGGCACCGTGACCCCGTCGACCGCGGCAATGGCCTGATAGACGTTCGCAAGGCCCATGCCCGACAGCGCACGCTCGATCGAGACATGGCCGAAGCGCTCGCGCATCTTGGCGAGCACGGCGGCCTCGCGCGCCGTCGTCGCCGGCAGCGTGGCATGGCCGGCCTCGGTCACGGCAACCGTGGGACGGCCTTCTGCCGGGAGATAGCACGCGGCGCCGAAGCCGGTACCGGGGCCGATCACCAGCATCGGCGCGCCGTCGACCGCGGCGCTTCCGCCAAGCGGAAACAGGTCGTCGGGATGCAGCGCCGGCAGCGACCAGCCGACCGCCTCGAAATCGTTCAGGAGCTTGGCCGAGCGCAGCTTGAACCGCTCCGCCAGCTCGGCGCCGTCGATCACCCAGGTCGAGTTGGTGAGCATGCCGCGATTGCGCTCGATCGGGCCGGCGATGTCGAGCACGGCCGCGGTGGGCGGGCCGCCGGCGGCGTGTCGCAACAGGAAGTCGGTGATCGCGTCCGTGATGGTCGGGAAGTCGGCGACCTTGAGATGCGCGACCTCGCCGATGACGTGGCCGTCAAGCAGCGCGAACCGCGCATTGGTGCCGCCGATGTCGCCCAGAAGAACGCGTTCGCTCATCCTCACTCTTCCGCCCGGTTGTGCCGCCCGGCGGGATCGTCGGATACCCGGTGAGCGGCAATCATGTTCGAATACCACCGCGCCGACGCCTTGGGAATGCGGCGCTGGGTGGCGCGATCGACATAGACAATGCCGAAGCGCTGCGAATAGCCCGCTCCCCATTCAAAATTATCCAGGAGCGACCAGACGAAATAGCCGCGCACGTCGGCGCCCGCCGCGATCGCCTGTTCCATCGCGGTCGTATAGGCCTTGAGATAGCCGATCCTGCCGTCGTCCTGGATGCAGCCGGATGCATCGACGGTGTCATTGGCCGCCGTTCCGTTCTCCAGCACGTAGATCGGAAGCCGGAACCGGCTGTGGATGTCCAGGAGCGTATCGCGGAACGCCTCGGGCACGACGGGCCAGCCGATTGCGCTGCGCGGCACTGCCGCGGGAGGCGCTCCGAAGCTGGCGCCCATCAGGTTGCTGCCCGCCTTGATGTAATGCGGCGAATAGTGATTGAGCCCGAACCAGTCGACGGGGCGGGCGATCTGCGCCATGTCGCCGGGTGCGATATAGGGCGCGACGGCGTCCTGGAGCTCCGGCGGGTAGCAGGCAAAGGCCTGCGGAAACGGGAAGGCATCGTTCCAATAGGCGGCGAGCCGCAAGGCGGCCGCGGCGTCCTCCGCACTGTCGCTCGCAGGGTAGCAGGGCTGCCGATTGTGGATGGCGCCGATCGAGGCGCCGGCTACGTCCCTGCGCAGCACGTCGACGGCGCGGCCATGGCTGAGATTGACGTGATGAATGGCCTTGTGCAGGGCCGCTCCGTCGGCGATCCCCGGCGCGTGCCAGCCGAGGCCGTAGCCGAACAGCGTGAACACGCAGGGCTCGTTGAAGGTGGCGAAGCGCTTGACCCGGTCGCCATAGCGCCGCGCGACCAGCGCGGCATAGTCGGCGAACCAGCCGACGATGTCGCGGTTCTGCCAGCCGCCGAGCGCCTCCAGCGCCTGCGGCAGGTCCCAGTGGTAGAGACAGAGCCACGGCTCTATCTCAGCGGCAAGCAGGGCGTCGATGAGGCGATCGTAGAAGGCGAGGCCGGCTTCGTTGGCCGCGCCGCGGCCTTGCGGTAGCAGCCGCGGCCAGGCGATCGAGAACCGATAGGCATTGAGGCCGAGATCGCGCATCAGCGCCACGTCCTCCGCGTAGCGATGATAGTGATCGCAGGCGGTCTCGGCGGTGTCGTTGTGGCTCACCCGGCCGGGGGCGCGCAGATAGACATCCCAGATGCTGTCGGCGCGGCCGTCGAGGTGCGCCGCGCCCTCGATCTGGAAGGCCGAGGTCGAGGCGCCCCAGAGAAAGCTCGGACGGATGGTCATGATCGAGATGGGCCCTTGCGTTGTTGCGATCAGCCGCATGATGGCGGTCGCCGGCGCTCCGCCGTTGACCGGGATCAAGCCGGCGATACCCCGGCGGATGCGGTGTGTGAAGGTGCCTCCGCCCGGCAATGGCAATCATGAAGGCAACGGGCTTGCATCGGAGCCGAAAGCTGTGGAACGTGCGGCCGCCGAAAACTGGAGTCCCGGCGCGAATGAGCGTTTTTCTGCTGCGGCGCTTCCTGACCTTGCTGGCGACCCTCGTCGGCGCGTCGCTGATCATATTTCTGGTGCTCGACGCGCTGCCGGGCAATGCCGCCCAGATGCTGATGGGCGCGGATGCCTCGCCGGATGCGGTCAGGGCGCTGACGGTCAAGCTCGGGCTGGATCAGCCGCTGGCGTTGCGTTACCTGCACTGGATCGGCGGCCTGCTGAGCAGCGATCTCGGCAACAGCTACGCCTATGGCACGCCGGTGGCCGAACTGATCCGCGAGCGGCTGGCGATGACCATTCCGCTCGCGATCCTGGCCATGGGGCTCACGACCGTGCTGGCGCTCACGGCCGGCATCTACACGGCCGCCAATCACAACCGTCTCGGCGATGTCGGCGTCATGTCGCTGACCCAGATCGGCATCGCCTTGCCGAACTTCTGGTTCGCGATCCTGCTGATCCTCCTGTTTGCGGTGAAGCTGCAATGGCTGTCGGCCGGCGGCTTTCCCGGCTGGGAGGACGGCATCTGGCCGGGTCTGCGGGCGCTGCTGTTGCCGGCTGTGGCGCTGGCAGTGGTGCAGGCCGCGATCCTGGCGCGGGTGACGCGCTCGGCCGTGCTCGACGTTCTGCGCGAGGATTTCGTCCGCACCGCGCGCGCCAAGGGCCTGACGAAGCGCGAGGTGCTGTGGCAGCACGTGCTGCGCAACGCCATGATCCCGGTGCTCACCGTGATGGGGCTGCAATTCGCCAACCTGCTCGCCGGTACCATCGTGATCGAGAACGTGTTCTATCTCCCGGGCCTGGGGCGCCTCATCTTCCAGTCGATCGCCAATCGCGACCTGATCGTGGTGCGCAACTGCGTGATGCTGCTGGCGGCCATGGTGATCATCGTCAACTTCGTGGTCGATGTCCTGTATGCGGTGATCGATCCGCGCATCAAGGTGCACGAGCTGTGAGTTCCGCCGTGGTCGTTCAAACGGGCGCTGCGCCTGCGTCCAACGCGTTCTGGCGCCGCGCGCTGCGCCATCGCAGCTTCACGATCGGCGCGCTGCTCTGTCTGCTGGTGCTCGGCGCCGCGCTGCTGTCGCTGCTCTGGACGCCATGGTCGGCCTATGAGATCGATGTCGCGTCCAAATTGCGGCCGCCATCAGCAGCGCATTGGCTGGGCACCGACGTGCTCGGCCGCGACATCGTCTCGCTATTGCTGGTGGGTGCGCGCGCGACCATTCTGGTCGGCATCATCGCCGTCGGCATCGGTCTCACCTGCGGCGTCTGCCTTGGCCTGATCGCAGCTGCGCAGCGCGGCTGGACCGAGGAACTGATCATGCGCTTCAGCGACTTCACCTTCGCTTTTCCTGCGGTACTGTCGGCGATCATGCTGGCGGCCGTGATCGGGCCGGGCATGGTCACGTCGATCACCGCGATCGGCATCTTCCAGATCCCGGTGTTCGTGCGCGTCACCCGCGGCTCGGCCGGTGCGGTCTGGGCGCGCGAGTTCATCCTGGCTGCGCGCGCCGCCGGCAAGGGCCGCTTCCGCATCACCATCGAGCACGTGCTGCCGAACATCTTGTCGATTCTGATCGTGCAGGCGACGATCCAGTTCGCGCTGGCGATCCTGGCGGAAGCGGCGCTGTCCTATCTGGGCCTCGGCACGCAGCCGCCGCAGCCGTCCTGGGGACGCATGCTGAACGATGCGCAGACCCTGTTGTTCCAGTCGCCGAGCCTCGCCGTGTATCCCGGTGCCGCCATCGCGCTCGCGGTGCTCGGCCTCAACCTGCTCGGCGACGGCCTGCGCGATCTGCTCGACCCACGGCTGGCGAGGCAGCGATGACGGTAGGCGATCAGCCTCTGCTCGATGTGTCGGGTCTCGGCATCCGCCTCAATACCAGCCGCGGCTCGGCGCAAGCCGTGCGCGAGGTCTCCTTCACGCTCCGGCGCGGCGAGACGCTCGGCATCGTCGGCGAGTCCGGTTGCGGCAAGTCGATCACGGCGCTCGCTCTGCTTGGCCTTCTGCCTGACAGCGCCGTCGTCAGCGGCAGCATCACGCTCGATGGCCGCGAGCTGGTCGGTCTCGGTGATGCCGAGTACTGCAAGCTGCGCGGCAACCGCATCAGCATGATCTTTCAGGAGCCGATGACCGCGCTCAACCCGATGCATACGATCGGTCATCAGGTGGCCGAACCGCTGCTGCGGCATATCGGCTGCACGGCGACCGAGGCGAAACGACAGGCGATCGCGCTCCTCGACCGCGTCGGTCTGCCGGATCCCGCCCGACGCTACGGCGCCTATCCGCACCAGTTCTCCGGCGGCCAGCGCCAGCGCATCACCATCGCGATGGCGCTCGCCTGCAAGCCCGACGTGCTGATCGCCGACGAGCCGACCACTGCGCTCGACGTCACCATCCAGCGCCAGATCCTCGATCTCATCGCCGATCTGGTCGCCGAGCGCGGCATGGCGATGATCTTGATCTCGCATGATCTTGGCGTCATCGCCGAGAACGTCCAGCGCATGATCGTGATGTATGGCGGCACGGTGGTCGAGAGCGGCACCACGGACGCCGTGTTCTCGCGCATGGGGCATCCCTACACGCAGGGCCTGTTCCGCGCGCGGCCGCGGCTCGGGGCCCGCAAGGGCACGCGCCTTGCGACCATCGCCGGTACCGTGCCGGAGCTCGCCGATCTGCCGGCCGGTTGTCCGTTCGCAGATCGCTGCGGGCTGGCGATCGACGCCTGTCGCACGGCGCTGCCGCCGTCGATCGAGATCGGCGCCGGGCACGGCGTCCGGTGCATCCGGACCGGCGTCGCGCTCGCGTGTGATCCGGCGGGAGTGGTCGCTTGAGCACCGCCGCGCAAGGAGTTGCAGAGACGCCGCTGCTCGAGGTCAGGGATCTCGTACAGCGCTACACGCTGCCGCGAGAGAGTCTGCTGCGGCCGCCCGGCGAGGTGCTCGCGCTGAACGGCGTGTCGCTGTCGTTGAAGGCGGGCAAGAGCCTCGGCATCGTCGGCGAGTCCGGCTCTGGCAAGTCGACCCTGGCGCGGCTGATCATGGCGCTGGAGCGGCCGTCAGCGGGATCGGTGCTGATGGTGGGCCGCGATCTCAACCGCCTCCCGGTGGATGAGCTGCGGCGGGCGCGCCGCGATTTCCAGATGGTATTTCAGGATCCGTACGGATCACTCGATCCGCGCCAGACCATTGCGCGCATCGTCGCCGAGCCGCTGACCGCTCTCGAACACTCGGATCGCGATTCTCTCCGCAGGCGCGTCGCGAGCGTGCTGCGGCAGGTCGGATTGCGCGATGCCGACATGGACAAATATCCGCATGAATTTTCCGGGGGGCAGCGCCAGCGCATCGCGATCGCGCGGGCCCTGATCACCCAGCCGAAGCTGATCGTCGCCGACGAGCCGGTGTCGGCGCTGGATGTCTCCGTGCAGGCGCAGGTTCTCAACCTGATGCAGGATCTGCAGGAGCAGTTCGGCCTGAGCTACGTGCTGATCAGTCATGATCTCGCGGTCGTCGACTATCTCTGCGACGAGGTTGCGGTGATGTATCTCGGCCGCATCGTCGAGCGCGGGCGGCCGGAGGACTTGTTCGGAAGTTGCGCGCATCCCTACACGCGGGCGCTCCTCGACGCCGTGCCGCGGGCCCAGGCCGGCGCGGTCCGGCGCCGTCGCGAGAGCGTTGCGATCGCTTCGCAATCCCTCGGCGCGGCCGGATGCGCCTACGCGCCCCGTTGTCCGCTCGCCGATGCCCGGTGCCGCGCGACGGCCCCCGCGTTGCGAGCGCTCACCGGACAGCATTCCGCTGCCTGCCATCGGGCGGAAAGCGTAATGGCGCTGCCGGCGCTCGTCGCAACGGAACTGCAGCCACTTGTCTCGAAGCCGCTTTGACGCGTAATTTGGCTTCCTCAGGGAGAAACAAACAATGTTCAAGAAACTATCGATCATCGCCATGGCCGCGCTCGTTGCGGCCGTCGCGCCGGCTCTCGCGCAGAGCAAGAAGGATAGCGTCGTTGTCGGCATGACCTTGGAGCCGCCGGGGCTCGATCCGACCAGCGCGGCCGCGGCGGCCATCGCCGAGGTGACGCTCTACAACGTCTATGAGACGCTGACCAAGATCAACGAGGACGGCTCGGTCTCGCCGCTGCTGGCCTCGAGCTGGCAGGCCTCGTCCGATCTGAAGAGCTACACGTTCAAGCTCGCCAAGGGCGTGAAATTCCAGAACGGCGAGGCGTTCGATTCCGCCGCGGTGAAGTTCTCGTTCGAGCGCGCCGGCGCCGCCAACAGCACCAACAAGGACAAGGCGCTGTTCCAGGCGATGGAGTCCGTGACGGCTCCCGACGCGGAGACCATCGTCGTCAAGCTGAAATATTCTGAGCCCAACCTGCCGTTCCTGCTCGGACAGGCCACCGCCTCGATCGTCGAGCCGAAGAGCGCGCCGACCAACGCGACGCAGCCGGTCGGTACTGGACCGTACACGCTGGGGAGCTGGGCCAAGGGCTCGTCCCTGACCTTGAACAAATGGCCCGACTATCGCAACGCCGCAGCCGTGAAGCTGTCCAAGGTGACGATCCGCTTCATCTCCGATCCGGCAGCGCAGGTCGCTGCGCTGTTGTCGGGTGACGTCGATGCCTTCCCGCGCGGCACCACGGCGCGCACCATCGCGCAGTTCAAGTCCGACCCGCGCTTCACCGTGCTGATCGGCGGCTCAAAGGCGAAGACGATCGTCACCATCAACAACAAGAAGAAGCCGCTCGACGACGTCCGCGTCCGCCGCGCGATCCTTGCTGCGATCGATCGCAAGGCGATGGTCGAAGGCGCCGTCGACGGCCTGGGTACGCCGATCGGCAGCTTCTACGTGCCGGGCTCGCTCGGCTATGTCGACACCACCGACATCAATCCCTACGACCCGGAGAAGGCCAAGAAGCTGCTCGCCGAAGCCGGCGTGACCACGCCGCTGCAACTGTCGCTGCGGCTGCCGCCGCCGGCCTATGCCCGCCAGGGCGGCGAGGTGCTCGCGGCTCAATTGGCCAAGGTCGGCATCGTCGCCAAGATCGAGAATCTCGAATGGGCGGCGTGGCTGTCACAGGTCTTCAACGGACCGCATGATTTCGACCTGACCATCGTCTCGCATGTCGAGCCGTTCGATCTCGTGAAGTTCACCGACAAGAATTACTACTTCGGCTATCAGTCCGAGGCCTTCGACAAGCTCTACCAGTCGATTGTCGATACGCCGAACGAGACCGAGCGCGCCAAGCTGCTCGGCGATGCCCAGCGCATGCTGGCGACCGATGCCGCTGCGGGCTTCCTGTTCCAGCCGCAGTGGATCACAATCATCAACAAGAAGCTCAAGGGTGTCTGGAAGGACGTGCCGCAGTTCGAGAATGATTTCTCGAGCTGGTCGTGGGAATGATGACGACCCCGCTTCGCGCGGCTTTGCGGTGACACTGCAGAATACAGCGCCCTCTCCCCTTGTGGGAGAGGGCATCGCAAGCCCGTCCGCAAACTCTGTCCTACTTGCCTCCCACAAGGGGAGAGGGCGCAATAACGACCGCCGCGCTGTCTGGTCGAACGCAATACTTCAACTTGAGCGCTGAGGTGAGCCCCACGATCCCTTGCCCAATCAGTTCGGCCAATCGATCGGCGTGAAGCGCAACTGCCGCCGCCGCATCTCGGCCTGGAGCTCCTGCGCATACTGCTTGGCCCGATCGCCGATCAAACGGTAGGGGCCCCCGATCCGGCTGTCGGCGGCCACCTGCTTTCGGACACTTTCGTAGTACGCCATCAAGCTTTCATCAGTCGAATTTACAAATCGCATCCACGCGCCCTCGCAACAAATCCCCTCGCTGCCAAGTTTGCACGGCTTTTCCGCCGCGGCAGTGACATAGGTTAACGTCCCTCAGTGGCAAAAGTTCCACTTGTGTTCCAGAGAGTTCCGGGTCGATTTCATCGACACGTTTGCCGAAATGTTTTCCGCGCGAGAACTTTCTGCTCCGATGCAGCTTGAGCCAGGACTGGAGCAGGGCGGCAATGCGCACCGAAGTCCTCGTCATAGGCGGCGGGCCAGCTGGACTGATGGCCGCGATTTACCTGGCCCGGTTCCGGCGTGGGGTCGTGGTCGTCGATGGCGGCGCATCGCGGGCGGCGCTGATTCCGCGGAGCCACAACCTGCCGGGGTTCCCGAACGGCATGCCCGGAAGCGAGCTGCTCGCACGAATGCAGCGGCAGGTCGAGGAACTTCACGTTCCTATCGTCCGGAGGACGGTGAGCGCTCTCGAGACGCATGACGGAGATCTGGTCGCGACTCACGAGCGCGGTGCGGTCGCGGCACAGCGCGTCATCCTCGCGACGGGTATCGTCGACAAGCAGACGTCGCTCGCCGATTGGAGAGCGGCGGTCCGTGACGGCGAGCTGCGCTATTGTCCGGTCTGCGACGGCTTTGAAACCATCGACCACAAGATCGCCATCGTGGGCGCGCTCGGTCACGCCGCTGGCAAGGCGCTGTTCATGCGCGTCTACAGTTCGGACGTCACCTTGATCCCGATCGATGATGAGCAGGATGCGGCGAAGCGGCAGGAGCTCGCCGCCGCCGGCGTTCGGGTGACGCCACAACTTCATGCGTTGCAGCGCCAAGACGGTGCGATCGAGGCGTCATTCGTCGACGGCAGCAGCGAACGGTTCGAGATCGTGTATCCTGCGATGGGCGCCGATGTTCGCTCCGAGCTCGCCATCAAGCTCGGCGCGCGGCATACATCCGATGGCTTTCTCGAGGTCGATGCCAAGCAGCGCTGCGGCGTCGCGGGACTCTATGGCATCGGCGACGTCGTCACCGACCTGCATCAGATCGCGGTGGCATTCGGCCATGCCGCGGTCGCCGCCTGTCACGCGCATCATTCATTGCCGATGCGTCATGCGGAAGCGTAGCGGCTAGGCAGCATCGAATTGATCGCAATCTGAAGTCGCGATATTATATATAAGTGCCGTTTAAGTTGATGTGTCGGACCATGATTCATGGACAGAAGATCGGCGTGCATGACTGCGGCATTGAGCTGTCGCGAGGAGGCCGAACGCGATCCGGCTCGCCGCGATCAGTGGTTGCAGCAGGCGTCGAGATGGATGGCGCTGGCGGGCGAGCAAGCGGGGCATGCCCTGATCATCTGCGAGCATAGTGCCGCGGCGAGTCACGAGGCTCGTCGCTGATCGAGGCTATTGCAGCGTCGGATCGAGCCGGTCGCGCAGCCAGTCGCCGATCATCGAGACGGCGAGCGTCGTCACCACGATGGTGATCGCCGGTGCCAACATGATCCATGGTGCGCGCGTCAGATATTCGCGGCCATAGCCGACCATGTTGCCAAGGCTCGTCATCGGCGGCTGCACGCCGAGGCCGAGGAAGGAGAGACCGGACTCCAGCAGGATGACTTCGGGAAACACCAGCGTCATCGACACGATGAGGGTCGAGGCGATGTTCGGCAGGATGTGCCTGAGATAGACGCGCTGCGGCGTTGCGCCGAGCTGTCGGACGGCGGCGGCATAGCCTTGTGCATTGGCGGAGATGGCGAGGCCGCGCGCGATGCGCGCATAGCGCTCCCAGCCGAACAGGCCCATCAACCCGATCAAGAGCGGCAGCGAGTTGCCGAAGAAGGCGAGCACGGCGAGCGCCAGAATCAGGAACGGCATGCTGGCCTGGAAGTCCGCCAGCATCAGCACGGCCTGCTCGACCAGGCCGCGGAAATGCGCGGCGAGAAAGCCGAGCGTGGTGCCGGCGATGGCGGAGATCGCGGTCGCGCCGAACGCGATCAAGAGCGAAATCCGGATCGACACGATCAGACGCGACAGCACGTCGCGACCGAGCTCGTCGGTGCCGAGCCAATGCGCCGGGTTGCCCGGCAGCGACAGGCGATGGCGCAGATCGAATTTGGTGAAGCCATGCGGCGCGAGCTGATCGGCGAAGATCGCCAGCAGCAGCATCGCGACGATCCAGCCGACTGCGATGGTCACGGAGACGGGAATGTTCGGCCAGCACAGCCGCCGCGCGGCAGGCGATTTCAATGCAAGGTCGGTCATGCCTCGGCTCCCTTGCTGCGCAGCCGCGGATCCAGCAGGCCGTAGAGGAAGTCCACCATCAGGTTCGACGTGACCATGGTCATCGCCACCAGCAGCAGGATGCATTGCACGACCGCGAGGTCGCGGTTGGCGACGGCGACGACCAGGAGACGGCCGACGCCGGGCCAGGAGAACACGCTCTCGACGACGACCGCGCCGGCGATCAGGCTGCCGACCATGAAGCCGAGAATGGTGACGGTGGGGATCGCCGCGTTGGGCAGCGCGTGATCCGTGATCACCCGGCGCCACGGCACGCCCTTGGCCGACGCCGTTCTGATGTAGGGCTGGCCGAGAATTTCCAGCATGGCGCTGCGCGTGAACCGCGCCAGCACCGCGGCGCCGCCGAAGCCGAGCGTCACGATCGGCAGGATGGCGTGCCGCCACGAGTCCTGTCCGCCCGACGGCAGCCAGCCGAGCTGCACGGCGAAGATCAGCACCAGGATCAGGGCCAGCACGAAGCTCGGCACCGTGAAGCCCGCCACCGCCGTGATCATCACGGCGCGGTCGATCGCCGATCCGCGGTGCAGCGCGGCGTAGATGCCGGCGGGAATGCCGAGCAGCACTTTCAGCAGGAACGCCGGAATGGTCAGCGCCAAGGTCGCGGGGATGCGCTCGATGACGAGCTGGATCGCGGGCCGGCCGTCGCGCATCGAGCGTCCGAGCTCGCCCTGGCCGATCGCCTTGAAGTAGTCGAGATACTGCATCCAGATCGGATGATCGAGACCCCACGCCTTGCGGAAGGCGGCGATGACCTCGGGCGGCGCCTCGGGCCCCATGATCATCAGCGCGGGATCGCCCGACAGCCGCAGCACGATGAAGGCAAAGGTGACGACGAGTGCGATGGTCAGCAGCGCACGCGCCAGGCGGATGGCGAAATAGCGCAGCATCACGCGGCGACCTCGGTCTGCGACTGCAGCCCCGAAACGAGATGACAGGCCACCTGGCGCTGCCGATCCAGCGCGGCGAGCGCGGGCAACTCGTTGGCGCAGCGGGCGGTCGCGTGGCTGCAGCGCGGGTGGAAGGCACAGCCGGCGGGGCGCGCCGCCGGATTCGGCGGGTCGCCCGTCAGTACGATGCGGCTGGTGCTGCGGCGTCCCGGAGCAGGGGAAGCGGACACCAGCGCCTGCGTGTAGGGATGTTGCGGCCGCGCGAACAGGTCGTCGGCATCGCCATATTCGACGATGCGGCCGAGATACATCACGGCCACCTTGCTGCTGATCTGCCGGACGACGCGCAGATCATGGCTGATGAACAGCATCGTCAGACCGAGCCGGACCTGGAGATCGACCAGCAGGTTCACCACCTGCGCCTGGATCGAGACGTCGAGCGCGCTGACCGGTTCGTCGCAGACGAGGAAGTCGGGCTTGGTCGCCAGCGCACGGGCGAGCACGATGCGCTGGCGCTGACCGCCCGACAGCGCGCCGGGATAGCGGGCGCCATGGCCGTCGTTGAGATCGACAGCCTGGAGCAGCTCATGCACGCGCGCGTCGCGCTCGGCGGCCGTGCCGATGTCGTGGATGTCGAGCGGCTCGCGGATCTGCGCGGCAACGGGAAGTCGTCGATCGAGCGCGCCGAGCGGATCCTGGAAGATCATCTGCATGCGCGCGCGCTGGGCGCGCCACGCCGCCGAGCCTGGTGCTGCGATCGGGGCGCCGTCGAAGCGCACACTGCCGCGGTCGGGCGGCTCGAGACCGAGCACCATGCGGCCGGTGGTGGATTTGCCGGAGCCGGACTCGCCGACGATGCCGAGCGTCTCGCCCTTTTGGATCGAGAAGCTCAGGCCGTCGACGGCGTGGACGGATGCGGCGCGTCCGAACAGGCCGGTCCTCATCCGATAGGTGCGCGAGATCGCCTGGACCTCGACCAGCGGCGCTGTCATTCGGCGGCGAGCTCCATCGGCAGGCGCTGCGGCCGCAGGCAGGCCACCGCGCGGTCCGGCTCGACCGGCGCCAGCGGCGGCACGCCGGCATGGCAGCCGTCGCCGGCAAACGTGCAGCGCGGCGCGAAGGCGCAGCCGCTGGGCAGTGCGCGCGGATCAGGCACTGTTCCGGGAATGGCCTGCAGCCGCCGCCTGACGCCATCGAGCGGCGGCAGCGCGCCGATCAGGCCCTGCGCATAAGGGTGCCAGGGATCATCGAACAGCCGCGTCGCGGGCGCGCGCTCGACGATGCGGCCGGCATACATCACGCAGACGTGGTCGCAATTCTCCGCGACGACGCCGAGGTCATGGCTGATCAGGATCATCGCCATGTTGAACTCGCGCCGGATGGCCGACAGCAGATCGAGGATCTGCGCCTGGATGGTGGCGTCGAGCGCGGTGGTGGGTTCGTCGGCGATCAGCAGCTCGGGCTGTCCGGCCAGCGCCATTGCGATCATGATGCGCTGGACTTGGCCGCCGGAGAACTCGTGCGGATAGGCGGACAGCCGGCGTGCCGCATCGGGGATGCCGACGAGATCGAGCAGCCTGAGCGCCTCGGCCCGCGCAGCCTCGCCGCGCAGCCCGCGATGCAGCGCGAGGCTTTCGCACAACTGGCGCCGGATCGTGAGCACCGGATTGAGCGCGCTGGCGGGATCCTGGAAGATCATCGCGATGCGGCGGCCGCGCACCTGGTCGAGCACCTTGCCGTCAGCGCCGAGCAGCTCGCGGCCTTCGAGCCTGGCCGAGCCTGATACTTTCGCCTTGCCGGGCAGGAGACCCAGCGCCGCGAGCCACGTCACCGACTTGCCGGATCCGGACTCGCCGACGAGGCCGATGGCCTCGCCCCTACCGATGTCAAGATCGATGCCGTGCAGCACGGGCGTGCCGTCGAAGGCGACCTTCAGTTCGGAGATGCTGACCAGCGGCGCCACGGCGTCACGCACCGTAGTTGCCGGTGCGGAAGTCCATCGCGAAGGCCGGCGAGGCCTTCCACTTGATCGACTTCGGCTTGGCGGTGAAGGTCGCGTTCTGGTGCAGCACCGTGTAGGCGGGGTCCTCGCGCTCGGCGATCTCCAGCATGCGGCGGAACGCCTTCTTGCGCGCCTCGCGATCGGTCGAGGTCTCCAGGAATTCGGAAAGACGATTGAGCTCGTCATTGCTCCATTCGCCGACCTGCTGCTGCTGGCCGTTGGGGCCATGCTGGGCGACGAGCGAGGAGACGGGATCGTTGAACGCGGCCGAGTTGGACCAGTCGCGCACCGCGCGGGTCGGAGCGCGCTCGAGAATCTGGGACCAGTTCTCCTTGGTCTCGATCTGAACGTTGAGGCCGACCGCCTGCCACATCTCGACCAGCACCTGCGCGGTCGCGACCTGGTTGGTGTAGTAGTTGTTGAGCAGTCGATACGGGATCGGGTCACCCTTGTAGCCGGCCTGCTTGAGCAGGTCCTGTGCCAGCTTCGGATCGAATGCCGGCACGCTCCAGTCGGCGATGAACATGTCGCCGTAGAATTCCCACTGCAGGCCCTTCGGCACCCGGGTGCGGCCGGCCCACAGGCTGTCGACGATGGCCTGGCGGTCGATCGCATGGGTGAAGGCGCGGCGCACCAGCGGATTGGCGAGCTGCGGGTGGTTCTTGTCGAACACGGTGAGACGGTGATTGAGGATGGTGCCGCCCTGGACCTCGAACGCCGCGTTCTTCTCGATGCCGGCGATCTGGTCCGGCGGGATGTCGCAGGCGAGCTGATATTCGCCAGACAGGAGCCCGTTGATGCGGCTCGCGACCTCCGGCACTTCCAGGAATCGGATGCGCTTCAGCGGCGGACGGCCACCCCAATATTCGTCATGGGCTTCGAGCGTCAGCGACACGTCCGGCTTGAACTCGACGATCTTGTAGGGACCCGTCGTGATCGGCTTGCGCGCCCAGTCGAGATAGCTCGCCGCTTCCTCCCAGCCGCGCCGGCTCATGATGTCGGAGCCATAGCGCATCAGGCGGCCTTCGATGGTGACGTCGGGCGTCGCGTTGACGAAGCGCACGGTGTATTTGTCGACGGCGTCGACGCGAACCAGGTCCGGCCACATCCGGCGCGCGACGCCAATCACGTCCGGCGGCAGCTCCTTGCCCGGGCGCGGCGTCGGGATCTTCTCGAACGCCTTGATGGTGGTGCGGCTCTTGGCCTCGCTGTCGCCGAACATGCGCTCGCGGCTGAACGAGAACACGACGTCCTCGGACGTCATCTCGTCACCATTGTGGAACTTGACGCCCTGGCGCAGCTTCAATTCGACGGTCTGGTCGTCGATGCGCTTCCACTCGGTGGCGAGGCCGGGGACGGCTTCGAGATTGCCGCGGAAGTTCTTCGAGATCAGGCTTTCCCACAGCGACGAGTAGAACACGCGCTCGCCGACATTGGACTGCTCGCGCAGCACGTCGAGCACGTTCGAATTGGTCACCTTCTGCACGGCGATGGTGACCGAGGGACGGTTGTCTCCCTGCGCGATCGACACGCGCGGCAGGATGAAGCTGCCGCCGATCGCGGCGCCGGCGCCGAGCAGGCCGCGGCGGGTGAGCTTGGTCATGGCAATCTCTCTAGGGTGCGAGGTTGTCAGGAAATGACGGTCGTTGGCTTACTGAGCGAGGCCGAGCGCGGCGAGGTGCGCTGCGCCGGCCTTGACGTGATCGTGGTTGCGCAATTCGAGGATCAGGCGCGGATTGGAGCTGAGCTTCGCCAAAGCGCGGAACACGGCGATCCAGCGAATGTTGCCTTCGCCGGGCGCCCAGTGTCGGTCGGCATAGCCGTCGGTGTCCTGCAGATGCACATGGGTCAGCATGTCGCCGGCGGCATCGACGTAGTAGTCGACCGGCGGCGCGCCGGTGGAATGGTGCGCGTAGTTGGCATGGCCGGTGTCGAGCGACACCCGGACCTTGTCGCTGCCGAGAGCCTTGGCGAGCGTGACGCGATCCAGCGGGTTCTTGTCCTCGATGTTCTCGATCACCAGCTCGCAATTGGCCTGCTCGGCCGAGGCTATGACGTCCGACAGCGTCGCACGGACACGCTCGATCAGCTGCTCGCGATTGTCCGGCAGCATGTCGATGTTGTTGTAGTCCCAGGTCGTGTAGGGCGAGTGGATTACCATCTGGGTGGCGCCGAGGAACTCTGCGACTTCCAGGCCCTGCAGCAGCCGCTTGGTCACGGCGCGGCGGATCATCGGGTCGTGGCTGGCGATGGTGAAGCCCCAGAACGGGCCGTGGATGCCGAGCCGGCCGGTATGGCCCGACAGCATCGACTTGATCTCGCGCGCGGTGCCGCGCCAGTCGCTGTCGAGCAGGTCGGCGCGGAAGAAGTCCTGGATCTCGAGATCCCGCTGGCGCTCGAGCAGCCAGTCGGTGTGGGCCGGAATCGATTTGACGGAGAGAGCGGCGCCCAGGACAGGCAGCGTGGCGGACATTTGGCGAGATCCCTTCTTGAGACCTCGTGAGCGCTAGCGGAGTTCGATGACGCCCCCATGAAGGGCTGTGGATGGCGACCGCGACATCTTGTGTGGTTGAGCCCGCGGCAGGCCGCAGTCGTTCTATTCCTGGGGTAGACGAACGCGCTCGGGATCTACTTGACGTAGCCGCGGGAATTGCAACAATGCGGCAAAAACGGGGATGTGCGATGACGGTGCGGCGGGCAATCCTTGGCGCGATGCTGTCGGTCCTGATACTGACCTCAGTGGCGCTGATCGAGGCGTCCTTGATAGCGGCTGCTTACGCGAAGGGACCGTATGGCACGATCTCGGTCGCCGGATGGTCGGGCGGCGCCTATACTGACGACAACACCGGCAAGTTCTCCAGCTGCATTGCCTCGGCGAGCTACAAGAGCGGCATCAATTTCGGCGTGCTCGCGCTGCCGACCTACAATTGGGCGCTCGCCTTCATTCATCCGAGCTGGTCGCTGTCGCAGGGGCAGAAGTTTCCCATCGTGCTCAGCTTCGACGGCCGCAATTCGTACAACGTCGAGGGCTCGGTCTGGTCGGCCAACATGGTCGTGGTTCCGATGCCGAACGATTCCAGCCTGATCAAGGCGTTCCGGGCGGCGCGGACGATGTCCGCCTTCGCACAGGGCAACCTGTTCCAGTTCGATCTCAACGGCACCTCCGTGCTGTTGCCCTCGCTGGCGAACTGTGTGCGCATGATCAATGCCGGTGGGATGGCCGCGGCGACGAACTTCACGGTGCAGCCCGGCGCCGCTTCGGCGCAGCGTCAGGCCGTGCCCCCCGTCGCGACCACGCCGGCCGCGACAGCGAGCGTGCAGCCGGCACGTGCGTCCGAGGATTCGCCCGAGCTGCAGCTCGAGGCGATGCAGATCGCCTCCAACTTCATTCTGAAGGCGGCGCTGTCGCATCCGGCGATCCTCGGCGGCGGCGAACGGCCGGTGTGGCTGACCGCAGGCGGCGTCGCCTGGAAGGCGGACAATGCCACCGGCTTCGTCCGGATCGTGCCGCCGCAGCGCAACCTGGACGGCCTGGAAGTCGCAGCCACGATCATCGGCAACGACGCGCGCGACTGCAAAGGCAAGTTCATCTCCGCCCGCAACAGCGAGCTGGTCGACAGCGCGGTGGTGTTCCGCGGCATGTCGTCCTGCGAGGACAGCGAGAAGTCGGACATCGCCGAGTACTTCATCTTCCCGCGCAAGGCGGGCGGCTTCGTCCTGTTCTCCGTGATCACGCCGACCAAGCCGATCGGCGGCGGCGGCCAGCAGTTGCAGACGCGCGAGGAAGCCAACGCCAACTTTCGCAAGGCGGCGTTCACATCCATCGCGAAGTAGGCTGCCTCCGCTCGCTGAGCCTGCTGTGGCTCATTTGCGTGTTACCCCCGTGCCTGCTTCGGCCGCCTGACCGCACGCACCTTGCCGCTGCCGCCGCCGCCGCAATACAGCGTCTCGCTCCCGTCGGACTCCATGCCGGAGACGCCGGTGCCGACCGGCATGTCGAGCTGATCGAGGACCTCGCCGGTCGCGGGATCGATGCGCCTGATGTCGCTGACATCGTCCTCCCAGGTGCCGTGCCAGAGCTCGCCATCCACCCAGGTCACGCCGGTGACGAAGCGCGTGCAGGAAATGCTGCGCAGGATCTGCCCGGTTGCCGGATCGATCTGGTGGATCTTGCGGTCGCGATAGGCACCGACCCAGAGCGACCCTTCAGCCCAGGCCAGCCCGGAATCGCCACCGCCCGAGGGCGCCGGGATCGTCGCGAGCACGCGGCCACTGTCGGGATCGACCTTGTGGATGCGATCTTCGGCGATCTGATAGAGATGCTTGCCATCGAAGGCGGTCCCGGCATGCGAGGGCACGTCGAGCGACTTGCGGACCGCGCCGTCGGCAGGATCGAACGCCTTGATGCTGGCGCCGGTCGCAATCCACACCTGCTCGCCGTCATAGCTGACGCCGTTGACTCGGTCGGTGCCGTCGAACGGGCCGTATTCGCGGATGATCTCTGCAGGTGCGCGTGTCATGACCTTCTCCATTGCTGACGGCAGCACGCTAATCGAGCGACGACCACGCCGGGAGTAACAAGCTGGTCGCGAATGCCGGCACCACCGGACAGGTCCAGCGCTGCGCGCGGCCGCGGCCGAACGACTGGACCTTGCCGGACAGAGCGAGCGCGTCGAGCGCGCGCTGCATCGTGCGCTGGCTGGCGCCGAGCGCCAGCGCAAGGCCGGAGCTCGACCACGCCTCGCCGTCGGCGAGGCAGGCGAGCACGGGCGCATTCTCGTCCTCGATCGGCTGTGCCAGCACGACGACGCGGCGGCCATCGCGCGGCAGCAGGGCAAAGCCGCCGCGCGTCGCATTGACGTCGGCCATGTCTTTCAAGAGCCGGCGCAAGCGCCCGATCTCGACACGCAAGCGGGCGCGATGCGACTCATCGGCTTCCTTGCCGCGGAAAGCCGCGGCGATCAGCTCCGATCGCGAGACATCATCGGGCGTCGCCTCCGCCAGCCTGCGGGCGAGAGCAAACAACACCGGACGCCGCGCCAACGGCACGACGAGGCTGCCCTGGCGCACCACGAGCCGGCAGGCATCGACGATCAGGCCGTCGGATCGGAAGAGCGCTTCGACCTCATCGAGCTGCAGCAGCCGTTGCTCGCCTCCTCGGATCAAGCGAGCGGCCGGCGCGGACAGCGTGGCCGCGAGCCGCTCGACCTCGGCTTGCAGCTCCGGACTCCGCGTCCGCCAGGCCATGGCTCCGGCCCGCTCGAGCGCCGCCTGCGCCGCCTTGGTCTGCAGGCGGCGCAGCGCCAGGCCGGCGACGATCAGTTCATAGATGGTGCGCGCCGCCGGCTGCAGCGGCGAGGGATCGAGATCGGCGAGCCCCCGCTCGGCGTCATCGAGGTGGCCGATGAGGACCATGCGCCGGATTTCGAGGCTCCGCGCATAGGCGGCATTGGTGCGGTCGCCGTGCTGCTCCAGCGTTGCGCGCGCCTCGGCCAGCGCCTTCGTCGGCCACGACAGATCGCGCGCCGCCAGCGCGATCTCGGCCTCCGCCACGGCGCAGCGGGCGCGCGCCATGGCCGCCTTCGGGCCGAAGCTGCGCGCGGCCTGGCGCAGCAGCGCCTTCGCCCTGATGACATCGCCGAGCCTGGCCATCGCGATGCCGCGCAGCGCCAGCGCCGGCGGATCGTCGCGCAGCGCGACGCGATTGAGCGCGCCGAGCGGATCACCCGCGGCCAGCGCCTGTGCCGCCGCCGAGATCAGCGAGTCCATGCAAATCCCGCCACACTTGTCACTCCGCATTCCTCCCGCGGCGATCCTAGTCTCAGATGCGGTCAACACGCAAAAGGAACACCGACATGACCATGCATCTCACCGGAACTCGCGAAGACTGGCTCAAGGCACGCCTCGATTTGCTGCAGGCCGAGAAGGAGTTCACCCGCCGCGGCGATGAACTGGCGCAGCGTCGCCAGGCCTTGCCCTGGGTGCGCGTCGATAAGGCCTATCGCTTCGATACCGAGGAGGGGCCTGCCAGCTTGCCCGATCTGTTCCAGGGCCGCTCGCAGCTCCTCGTCTATCACTTCATGTTCGGCCCCGACTTCCAGGCCGGCTGCCCGTCCTGCTCGATGATCGCCGACGGCTTCAACGGCTTCCAGGTCCATCTCGCCAATCACGACGTGATGCTGTGGGCGGTGTCGCGCGCGCCGCTGGCGAAGCTCAGGGCCTACAAGAGCCGCATGGGCTGGAGCTTCCCCTGGGCGTCGTCGGCGAGCAGCGATTTCAACTTCGACTTCAATGTCGCGATCACCGAGGAGCAGCAGCGCCAGGGGGGCAGCGAGTACAACTACCGCACCAGCCCGCCGATGAAGCCGTCCGACGTCCCGGCCATGGTGGCGGAAGTCGCCGCCGGCACCGGCACGGACGGCGCCACCTTCATGCGCGACCGCCCGGGCATGAGTGCCTTCATTGTCGAAGACGGCGTCGTCTACCACACCTATTCGAGCTACGCCCGTGGCCTCGATGGGCTGTGGGGCGCCTATCAGTGGCTCGACCGCGCGCCGAAGGGCCGCAACGAGCAGGGCGTGTGGTGGCGCCGCCGCGACGAATACGCGGCGCGCTGAGAGCAGGGAGTGAAGCCATGGCGTTCGTCCCGTCCAAGCGGCGCGCGATGCCGGACCTCGCTGAGGCACTCCGCTTTGCTGCGGCGCCGACCTTCGCGTTGATGGCGGTGCTGAACGCCATGGCCCGCGACGGCCGGGCAGATATGATCTGCTCGGCGATGCCGGCGGGCGCGCCGCTCGGCGACATGACGGTCATGTATCTGCTGATGAGCGCGTTTCACTTGGTGCCGTGGCTGAAGCGGATGCGGCGGAGCCGGCCGAGGGCGAGGTCCGCCGGGGCTCGATCGCAGCAGCCTTTGAGTTAGTTCGGCGTCGACCAGCGTTGGTTGCCGAGAGAGACCCCTCACCTGAGCGAGCCCGCGGGTGGGCCGGCGATGCCCTCTCCTACAAGGGGCGAGGGCGCTGTATCGGGCAGTCTTGTCGCGGCGATCGTTGGGAAAGTACTGCTCGCCATTCGAGCCTGCGCAGGGCCAGTTACTGCGCCCTCTCCCCTTGTGGGAGAGGGCATGTAAGACAGCGCGGCACACTCACTTGGGTGAGGGGTATGTTTCCGCAAGCATCACCGCCAGTTTGAGCGCACAGTTAAACACCGCGCACCGCGACAGCGCGGCGTCACGCCTCCGCGGCCACCTTCAGCGCCTCGGCCCGGATCTCCTCCACCAGCCGCTCCTTCAGCGCGACGAACTCCGGCGACGTCTTGATCTTGTAGGAGCGGGGATGCGGCAGCTCGATCTTGATGTCGGCCTTGACGCGGCCGGGGCGGGCGCTCATGACCAGCACGCGGCTGCCGAGGAAGATCGCCTCCTCGATGTCGTGGGTGACGAACAGCACCGTCTTCTGGTCGCGCTCCCAGATGCCGAGCAGCATCTCCTGCATCAGCACGCGGGTCTGGTTGTCGAGCGCGCCGAACGGCTCGTCGAGCAGCAGGATTTTGGGATCATTGGCGAGCGCCCGCGCGATCGCGCAGCGCTGCTGCATGCCGCCGGAGAGCTGCTTGGGCCAATGGTTCTCGAAACCCTTGAGGCCGATCTGCTGGATGAAGCGGTCGGCGACGGCGTTGCGCTTGTCCTCAGGCACGCCGCGCTCGCGCAGGCCGAAGGCGATGTTCTCACGCACGGTGAGCCAGGGAAACAGCGTGTAGGACTGGAACACCATGCCGCGATCGGCGCCGGGTCCGGTCACCTCGCGGCCATCGAGCAGCACCTTGCCGCTGGTCGGATGATCGAGCCCGGCGACGATGCGCAGCAGGGTCGACTTGCCGCAGCCGGAGGGGCCGAGGATGGTGACGAAATCGTTGTTGCCGATGGTGAGCTCGACCGGCTCCAGCGCGCGCGTCGGCGCGCGGCCCTGGCGGGCCGGGAACGTGCGTGAGACCTTGTCGATGACGAGCGTGGTCATGCGAGCTTCCACGGGAACAGCCAGGCGTTGAATGCCTTGAACAGGAAATCCGAGATCAGCCCGATCAGGCCGATGATGATGATGCCGAAGATGATTTGCCCGGTGTTGAGCAGCGCCTGGCTGTCGGTGATCATGTGGCCGATGCCGGAGGACGAGCCGATCAGCTCGGCGACGATGACGTAGGTCCAGGCCCAGCCGAGCACCAGCCGCAGGATCTCGGCTATGTCGGGCGCCGCCGAGGGCAGCAGCACGCGGCCGATGATGCCGCGATCGCTGGCGCCGAGCGTATAGGCTGCCTCGACGAGATCGCGCCGCGTGTTGCCGACGGTGACCGTGATCATCAGGATGATCTGGAACACCGAGCCGATGAAGATGATCAGGAGCTTCTGCAACTCGCCGATGCCGGCCCACAGGATCAGGAGCGGGATGAAAGCGGAGGCGGGCAGATAACGCGCGAACGAGACGAACGGCTCGAGGAACGCCTCGATCGGCTTGTAGGCGCCCATCAGGAGGCCGAGCGGAACGGCGATGACGGCCGCGAGCACGAAACCGCCGACGACGCGCCAGACGGTCATGCCGATGTCGGTGAGGAAGCCGAACTTGACCAGCAGGTCCCAGCCCTCGCGCAGCATGGTCAAGGGATCTGCCAGGAACGTCTTCGGCACATAGCCGCCAAACGTCGCCAGCGACCACGCCGCGACGAAGACGACGAAGAAGGCGAGGCCGAGCGCGGTTCTCGATCTGGCGCTGACGGGTTCGAGAGGTCGGATCACGGATCGGGCTTTCGTGTTGGGTGCGGCCCGCGAGGGGGCGCGGGCCGCTGATGTTGAGTTGGCTTCGGAATACGCTGCTCAATATCGGGCGGGATGCCTCAACACCGTCATTGCGAGGAGCGAGCGACGAAGCAATCCAGAGTCTCACGCTGGGCCCTGGATTGCTTCGCTTCGCTCGCAATGACGGATCGTGCGGGGCACCCTTCAGCGCCTACTTGTTGAAGCTCGCATCATACAGATCCTCGATCTTCGGGATCTGCTTGATGATGCCGACCTCGAGCAGGAGCTCGGCCGCCTCCTTGTTGAAGGTCTTGAACTCCGTCTCAAAGAACTTCTGGCTCGCGGCCTTGTCCTGCCAGCGCAGATACTTCGCGGAGTTGCCGAACTGCTCAGCCGTCTGCTTCACGTCGGCACCCATGATCTCATAGGCCTTGGCCTGGTCCTTGGCGATCATGTCCAACGCCTCGAAATAGCTGTCGGCGAGCGCCTTGGCGGCCTTCGGATTCTCGGACAGGAACTTCGGTGTGCAGCCGAAGGTGTCCATCACCATCGGATAATCCAGGGTGGTGGCGATGATCTTGCCCTTGTCAGGGGCAGCTCGGACGGTCGACAGATACGGCTCGTAGGTCATCGCCGCTTCGTTCTGGCCGGAGACGAAGGCCTGCGCAGCGGCGGCCGGCTCCAGGTTCACGATGGTGACGTCCTTCACCGTGAGGCCGTTCTTCTTGAGCATCCAGGCCAGCCCGAAATAGGGCGAGGTGCCGGGCGCGGATGCTGCGACGGTCTTGCCCTTGAGGTCCTTGATGGAGGCGATGTCGTTGCGCACGGCCATGCCGTCGGCGCCGTAGCTCTTGTCGAGCTGGAAGATCTGCTTGGTGGCGACGCCGTTGGCGTTCCAGGAGATCCAGGTCTCGACCGTGGTCGCCGCGCACTGCACGTCTCCAGCGGCGATGGCGAGGTGGCGATCCTTCTGCGGGATCTTCTTGATGGTGACGTCGAGGCCGTTCTTCTTGAAGATGCCGGCTTCCTTCGCCAAGGTCAGCGGCGCAAAACCGGTCCAGCCGGAAATGCCGATACCGACCTTGACGTCGTCGGCATAGGCGGTCGTCGAGGCCAGGAGCGCGGCCGTTACTGCGAGTAGCCCAAATCTGCGCATCGTCATCGTCCTTTGCTGTGAGAAGAAAGCCCTTCGTGCGGCTCGCAGCCGTGACGGCTGCGATCTCCGCTCATCTCTGCAAGCGTGCTTGCAAATCCCATGCTCAGTTCGGGCGCGGGTGAGCTGTCTCATTCGCTGCCCCTGAACCGCGCCACGAGACGATGCTGCTCGCCGGGATAGAGCAGCCTGACAGCCGTGAGCGGCTGCCCCTTGCGCCAGGTGTGGCGCTCGATCACGAGGCAGGGTGCGCCGACCGCGATGTCGAGGCCTTCGGCGATTGCGTCGTCGGCGACGATGGCGCTGATCGCGTGCTCCGCCTCGGTCCAGGGCACGTGATGCAGCAGCCAGGAGCCCGGTGGATCGATCTTGAAATTCGCCTTCGCGGCATCGGGTACGGCGTCGAGATCGATCAGCCGGTCCTCGATCGCGAACGGGACGTTGTCGGCGCTGTGCCGGCAGCGGATCGCGATGACCTTGCACGGTGTCTTGACGCCGAGGCGCTCACGATCGGCGGCGTTGGCGGTGCGGCGCGTCGATGAGATCAGTTCATAGCCATAGGCGCGGCCGAGCGCGCTGATCTCGGCGCGGATGTCGGGGATCTTCAGCACCGCCGACAGGAACTGCGGACGCCGCACGAACGTTCCGGCACGGCGACGCCGCTCGATCAGGTCGGCCTGGGCGAGCTCCGATAGTGCCTTGTTCACGGTCATGCGTGAGCAGCCGTAATGCTCCATGATCTCGTGCTCGAACGGGATGCGGTGGCCGGGCGGCCATTCGCCGGTGAGGATGCGGCGCTCGATGTCCTGCCGGATCGTCTTGTAGAGCGTGCCGGCTCCCGGCTTGGCGCTGTCATCGGCGAGGCTCATGCGAGCAGCCTCCGCACCGCCGTGTTAAAGCCGCGCCTTGCCGCCTCGCGCGACCGATGATGGCCTCCCTGCACGACCTTGGCGCCGCCGGCCCAGACACAATCGATGGCGCCGTGCGACGTCGCGAAGATCCAGCCGTCGAGCAGCGCATCGCGCGTTCGCCCTGCGAGCGACGGATGCGACAGATCGAGCGTGAGGATGTCGGCGCGGCCGCCGACCTGCAGGCCGGCGAGCGGTTGCGCCAGCGCCTGTGCGCCGCCAGCAAGAGCGGCATCCAAGAGCGTGCGGCCTGTCGACGCATCCGGACCTGACGTCAGCACGTTGCGCTCACGATGCGTCAGCCGCTGGCCGTATTCGAGCTGGCGCAACTCGTCGCTCACGCCGACCAGCACGTTCGAGTCGGTCCCGACGCCGATGCGCCCACGCGCGCGCAGATAGTCGCGCGCCGGGAAGATGCCGTCGCCGAGGCTGGCTTCGGTGACCGGACAAAGGCCGGCCGTCGCGCCGCTCCTCGCAAGCGCCGCGGTTTCGTCCGCCGTCATATGCGTCGCGTGGATCAGGCACCAGCGGTCATCGACGTCGTGGTGATCGAGCAGCCATTGCACCGGGCGCTGGCCGGACCAGGCGAGGCAGTCCTCGACCTCCTTCACCTGTTCGGCGGCGTGAATGTGGATCGGGCCACCCTCGGCGAGCGGCAGCAGCGCGGCCAGTTCATCCGGCGCGACCGCCCGCAGGCTGTGTGGCGCGATGCCGAGATTGGCGCCATGAAGCGAGCTGATCGCCTTGCGGGAGGCCGTCAGCAGTTTGGCGAACTGATCGATATCGCAGATGAAGCGCCGCTGGCCGTCATGCGGCGCCGCGCCGCCAAAGCCGCCATGCGCGTAGAAGCTCGGTAGCAGGGTCAGGCCGATGCCGGATGTCTGGGCCGCCGCGGCGATGCGCCCCGCCATCTCGGAGACATCGGCGTAAGGCGTACCGTCGCGATCGTGGTGCAGATAATGGAATTCACCGACCCGCGTGAAGCCGCGCTCCAGCATCTCGACATAGAGCAGGACCGCGACCGCCTCGACATCCTCGGGGCGCATCGACAGGGCGAAACGGTACATCGTCTCGCGCCAGGTCCAGAACGTATCCGTCGAGTGGCCGCTGATCTCGGCAAGCCCGGCCATGCCGCGCTGGAACGCGTGGCTGTGCAGGCTGGCGATGCCGGGGATCGCGACCTCATGTTGCTCGTCGTCGGAGGTCGGAGGCACGCCGGCGGATACCGACTCGATTGCGCCATTGCTGATGACGACCTGCACGTCCTCGGCCCACCCCCTGGGCAGAAGCGCGGATGCGAAGTGCAGTGACGCCATGATCGATAAGCCCGCTGGACAGGACGGCGGAGCTAAGTTTATGTATAGACATATCGCCCGTCAAGCTTTCGTGAAGGGGGAGGCAGCATGGCCCAGCGTTTCGACCGGATCTGGCAGAATGCGCGGCTCGCGACCTTGTGCGAGGGGCAGCCGGGCCTCGGCGTGATCGAGCAGGGCGTGATCGCTGCGCGCGATGGCCGCATCGCCTTTGCCGGTCCGCAATCGGAGTTTCCGGCAGATGGAGATGCGCCCGAGCGCATCGATTGCGAGGGACGCTGGATCACGCCGGGTCTCGTCGACTGCCACACCCATCTTGTCTTTGGAGGCGACCGTGCGCACGAGTTCGAGCTGCGGCTCGCCGGCGCGAGCTATGAGGAGATCGCGCGTGCCGGCGGTGGCATCGTGTCCACCGTCGCGGCGACGCGCGCCGCCAGCGAACAGGAATTGATCGCCCGCGCGCTGCCGCGGCTCGATGCGCTACTCGCCGAAGGCGTCACGACGATTGAGATCAAATCCGGCTATGGCCTGGAGGCCGCGACTGAGCTGCGACAATTGTCCGCAGCCCGCGCGCTCGGCAGCCAGCGGCCGGTCAGCGTGCGCACCAGCTTTCTCGGCGCGCATGCGTTGCCGGTCGAAGCCGGTGGCGACAAGGACCGCTACATCGACCTCGTCTGCAACGAGATGCTGCCGGCGGTTGCCAGGTCAGGCCTCGCCGATGCGGTCGACGCGTTCATGGAAAATATCGCTTTCTCCGCTGCGCAGACATCGCGCGTGTTCGCGGCGGCCAAGGCGCTCGGCCTGCGGGTCAAGCTGCATGCCGATCAGTTGTCGAACCTCGGCGGCGCCGCGCTCGCGGCCGAGTTCGGCGCGCTGTCCGCCGATCATCTCGAGCATACCGACGAGGCTGGTGCCGCGGCGATGGCTCGGGCCGGGACGGTCGCCGTGCTGCTTCCCGGAGCGTTCTACTTCATCCGCGAGACGCAGAAGCCGCCGGTCGAGCTGTTTCGCAAGCACGGCGTAAAGCTCGCGCTGGCGACCGACTGCAATCCGGGCTCGTCGCCGCTGACCTCGTTGCTGCTGACCATGAACATGGCGGCGACCTTGTTCCGGATGAAGGTCGATGAATGCATCGCCGGCGTCACGCGCGAAGGCGCCCGGGCCTTGGGCTTGCTGGCCGAGACCGGCACGCTGGAGGCCGGCAAGTGGTGCGATCTTGCGATCTGGGACATCGGCCGTCCCGCGGAGTTGGTCTACCGCATGGGCTTCAACCCGCTGCACCGGCGCGTGTGGAGGGGCCAATGAGCACGATCGTCGCAGAGCCCGGCCACGTCAGCCTCGATGATCTCGTGCGCGTCTACGCAGGCGCGTTGCTCACGCTGGATCCGGCGTATTGGCCGCGTGTCGAAGCGGCAGCAGGGATTGTGGCGAAGGCGGCGCAGGGCGCCGAGCCCGTCTATGGCATCAACACCGGCTTCGGTAAGCTGGCTTCCAAGCGCATCCCGCCCGACCAGACGGCCCAGCTCCAGCGCAATCTCATTCTCTCGCATTGCTGCGGCGTCGGCCCCGCGACGCCTGAGCCGGTGGTGCGGCTGATGATGGCGTTGAAGATCATCTCGCTCGGCCGCGGCGCCTCCGGCGTGCGCTGTGAGTTCATCGAACAGTTGCAGGCGATGCTGGCGCGCGGCGTATCGCCCTTTGTGCCGCAGCAGGGCTCGGTCGGCGCCTCCGGCGATCTCGCGCCGCTCGCGCACATGACCGCCGTCATGATCGGCGAAGGCCAGGCCTTCGTCGACGGCCGGCTCGTGCCGGGCCGCGAGGCGCTGGCGCGCGCCGGCCTCACGCCGGTTACGCTCGGGCCGAAGGAAGGGCTGGCGCTGATCAACGGCACGCAGTTCTCGACGGCCTATGCGCTCGCCGGTCTGTTCCGCGCGCATGATCTGCTCAACGCTGCCCTGGTGACGGGCGCACTGTCGGTCGATGCGGCGATGGCTTCGACGGCGCCGTTCCGGCCCGAAATTCAGGCGCTGCGCGGTCATCCCGGCCAGATCGCAGCCGGCCGCGTGCTCACCGAACTGCTCGACGGCAGCGCCATCCGGCTGTCGCATCTGGAAGGGGACGAGCGCGTGCAGGATCCGTATTGCCTGCGCTGCCAGCCGCAGGTCGCCGGCGCCGCGCTCGATCTGCTGACACAGGCCGCGCGCACGCTGGTCACCGAGGCCAATGCCGTCACCGACAATCCGCTGGTGCTGGCCGAGACCGGCGAGATCATCTCCGGTGGCAATTTTCACGCCGAGCCGGTGGCGTTTGCCGCCGACCAGATCGCGCTGGCATTGTCCGAGCTCGGCGCGATCAGCGAGCGGCGCATCGCGACGCTGGTCGATCCCGCGCTGAACTTCGGCCTGCCGCCGTTCCTGACGCCGGAGCCGGGCCTGAACTCCGGCTTCATGATCGCCGAGGTGACGGCCGCGGCGCTGTTCGCCGAGAACAAGCAGCGCGCGCTGCCGTGCTCGATCGACTCGACGCCGACCAGCGCCAACCAGGAAGACCACGTCTCGATGGCTGCACATGCGGCGCGCCGGTTGTACGACATGGCCGACAATCTCGCTGCTATCATCGGCATCGAGCTGCTCGTCGCCGCCCAAGGCATCGAGCTGCGAGCGCCGCACGGCACCAGCGCGGCGCTGTCTGCTGTCATTGCCGCGCTTCGCGCGCATGTGCCGGCGCTGGGGCACGACCGCTACATGGCCGACGATCTCGCCAAGGCGGCCGCGCTCGTCGGTGGCGGTGTGCTGGCCACGGTTGCAACGCATGCACTCGGACGCGATCCGTTTCCCAAGCTTGGATGAGAGGGACCCATGAACCGACGCCTGGACAACGAACGGGTGATCCGCGCTCCCCGTGGCAGCGACATCAGCGCCAAGAGCTGGCTCACCGAAGCGCCCTTGCGCATGCTGATGAACAATCTCGATCCTGATGTGGCGGAGAAGCCGAGCGAACTGATCGTCTATGGCGGCATCGGCCGCGCCGCGCGCGACTGGGACAGCTTTGATCGCATCGTCGCATCGTTGTGCAAGCTCGAGGCGGACCAGACGCTGCTCGTGCAGTCGGGCAAGCCGGTCGGCATCTTCCGCACTCATCCGGATGCGCCGCGCGTCCTGATCGCCAACTCCAACATCGTGCCGCATTGGGCGACGCTCGATCACTTCAATGCGCTCGATAGAATGGGCCTGATGATGTACGGCCAGATGACGGCCGGCTCCTGGATCTATATCGGCAGCCAGGGCATCGTGCAGGGCACCTACGAGACATTCGTCGAAGTCGGCCGCCGTCACTACAACGGTGATCTCTCCGGCAAGTGGATTCTGACCGCGGGCCTCGGCGGCATGGGCGGCGCGCAGCCGCTTGCGGCGACCATGGCCGGCGCCTCGATGCTCGCCGTTGAATGCCAGCCGAGCCGCATCGAGATGCGGCTGCGCACCGGCTATCTCGATCGCCAGGCCACGACGCTCGACGAGGCGCTGGCGCTGATGGCCGACGCCGCGACGACCAAGAAGGCGGTGTCGGTCGGCCTGCTCGGCAATGCCGCCGAGATATTCCCCGAGCTCGTGCGTCGTGGCGTGCGGCCGGATATCGTCACCGACCAGACCAGTGCGCATGATCCGATCAACGGCTATCTGCCGAAGGGCTGGACTCTCGCAGAGTGGGAAGCCAGGCGTGCTTCGGAGCCGAAGGCGGTCGAGCAGGCGTCGAAGACGTCGATGGTCGGCCACGTCCAGGCGATGCTCGACTTCCACGCCATGGGTATTCCGACGCTCGACTACGGCAACAACATCCGCCAGATGGCGAAGGACATGGGCCTCGCGAATGCCTTCGATTTTCCAGGCTTCGTGCCGGCCTATATCCGCCCCTTGTTCTGCCGCGGCATCGGCCCGTTCCGCTGGGCGGCGCTGTCGGGCGATCCGGAGGACATCTACAAGACCGACGCCAAGGTGAAGGAGCTGTTGCCGGACAACAAGCACCTGCACAACTGGCTCGACATGGCGAGGCAGCGCATCAAGTTCCAGGGCCTGCCGGCGCGGATCTGCTGGGTCGGCCTCGGCGATCGCCATCGCCTTGGGCTTGCCTTCAACGAGATGGTCGCCCGCGGCGAAGTGAAGGCGCCGATCGTGATCGGCCGTGACCATCTCGATTCCGGCTCGGTGGCGAGCCCGAACCGCGAGACCGAGGCGATGAAGGATGGCTCGGACGCAGTGTCGGACTGGCCGCTGCTCAACGCACTGCTCAATTGTGCGAGCGGCGCCACATGGGTGTCGTTGCATCATGGCGGCGGCGTCGGCATCGGCTATTCGCAGCATGCCGGCATGGTGATCGTCGCCGACGGCACGGCGGACGCTGCGCGGCGGCTGGAACGCGTGCTGTGGAACGACCCGGCGACCGGCGTGATGCGCCACGCCGATGCCGGCTATGAGGACGCCATCGCCTGCGCCGAGGCCAATGGTCTCGATCTGCCGAGCCTCGTCCGTTAAGCGCTGATGGGTTGAAGAGCGGCCCCTGATTGTGGTCTCATGCTGGCAACGCGGCGGGAACGCGTCGCGGCGCAGGGGACGCTCATGGGAATCGCCTTTCCGTTCTCGGCCATCGTCGGCCAGGACGAGATGAAGCTGGCGCTGATGATCGCTGCCGTTGATCCCAAGGTCGGCGGCGTGCTGGCCTTTGGCGATCGCGGCGCCGGAAAATCCACCGCGGTGCGCGCGCTCGCCGCGCTCTTGCCGCCGATGAGCGCCGTGATCGGCTGTCCCTATCAATGCGATCCGGCCGACGTCGCCGCGCAATGCGCCGCGTGTCGCGCGCGCTCCAAGCCGAGCGGCAAGACAAAGAAGCCGGCGGCGTTGAAGGCGCACCAGGTGCCGGTTCCGGTCATCGACCTGCCGCTCGGCGCCACCGAGGACCGCGTCGTCGGCGCGCTCGATCTCGAGCGTGCGCTGGCTCATGGCGAGAAATCATTCGAGCCGGGGCTGCTTGCTCGCGCCAATCGCGGCTTTCTCTATATCGACGAGGTCAATCTGCTGGAGGATCACCTCGTCGATCTCCTGCTCGACGTCGCCGCGTCAGGCGAGAACGTGGTCGAGCGCGACGGTCTCAGCATCCGCCATCCCGCCCGCATCGTGCTGGTCGGCACCGGCAATCCGGAGGAGGGCGAGTTGCGGCCGCAATTGCTCGATCGCTTTGGCCTATCGGTCGAGGTCAAGACGCCCAATGATCTGCCGACGCGCATCGAGGTGGTCAAGCGGCGCGATGCCTTCGAGACAGATCCCAGCGCCTTCGTTGCGCATTGGGAGAAGGAGGAGGCGAAGCAGCGCAAGCGTATCCTCGCGGGCCGTGAGCACATCGGAGCGGTCAAGGTCGCCGATCGTGAGCTCGAGCAGGCCGCACGCCTCTGCATGGCGCTCGGCACCGATGGCCTGCGTGGCGAACTCACCTTGATGCGGGCGGCGCGCGCAGTGGCGGCGCTGGAGGGCGCAAAGGCGGTCGATGACCGCCATCTGAAGACGGTCGCGCCGATGGCGTTGCGACACCGTCTCAGGCGCAATCCGCTCGACGATTCCGGCTCGTCGGTGCGGGTCGAGCGCGCGCTCGACGAGCTGTTCGCGCCGTGAGCGATGGCGCCGCGATCTGGGCCGATGCGATGATCGCGGCCGCTCTGGCCGCGATCGACCCGTCCGCGTCGGTGCTGCTGCGTGCGGGCGCAGGTCCGGTGCGCGAGCAGTGGCTGGAGCTGTTGCACGAGCTGATGCCGCCGTCGACACCCTTGCGCAAGCTGCCGCCGTCGATCTCGGACGATCGCCTGCTTGGCGGCCTCGATCTCGCCGCGACGTTGCAGGCGGGGCGGCCGGTGCTGCAACGTGGGCTGCTCGCCGATGCCGATGGCGGCGGGCTGATCGCCGTGATGGCCGAGCGCATGTCGCGGTCGACGGTCACACATCTCTGTGTTGCCGTCGACACCGGGGCTATCAGCATCGAGCGCGATGGCATGTCGCTGCGCGCACCGGCTCGGCTCGGACTGATTGCGCTCGACGAGGGCATCGGTGATGAGCGCGTGTCGCCTGCCTTGGCCGACCGCCTGGCCTGCCATCTCGATCTCAGCAAAGTTGCGCGCGTCGATCTCGGCGAGAGCCTGTTCAAATCGTCGGACATCGCAGCAGCGCGTGCGCGGCTGCCGCAGGTCCGTTCGTCGGACGACGCGATCGCGGCGCTGACGATGACGGCCTGCGCGCTCGGCATCGACTCGCTGCGCGCGCCGCTGCTCGCCTGTCGCGTCGCGCGCATCGCAGCGGCCCTTGATGGTGAGGTCGAAGTCGCCGAAGCGCACATCGCCTGCGCCGCGCGGCTGGTGCTGGCGCCGCGCGCCACCCGGCTGCCCGCAGCGGATGACGAGACTGAGAACAGCGAGGCGCCGGAGCCCGAGAATGAGTCGGCCGAGAGTGAGGACGACGACCGCAGCGAGGACGGTTCGCTCGAGGATCGCGTGGTCGAAGCGGCGCAGGCGGCCATTCCAGTCGACCTGCTGAAGCGGCTGCAAGAGGAACGCGCGACCCGCGTCCGCAGCAGCAGCGTCAGCAAGCAGGGCACCGCTCAGAAGGTGCCGAAGCGCGGCCGTCCGATTGGCGCGCGTCGCGGCGAATGGCGCGCCGGCGCGCGGCTCAACGTGCTCGAGACCTTGCGCGCGGCAGCGCCGTGGCAGCCGCTGCGGCGGCGGACGCAACATTCCGGCAAGAGTGGCCGGCTGATCGTGCACAAGGACGACATTCGGATCACCCGCTTCAAGCAGCGCTCGGGCACCACGACCATCTTCGTCGTCGATGCTTCCGGCTCCTCGGCCTTGCAGCGGCTTGCGGAAGTGAAGGGCGCCGTCGAGCTGCTGCTGGCCGAATGCTACATTCGCCGCGACGAGGTCGCGCTGATCGCGTTCCGCGGCAGGGGCGCCGAGCTGCTGCTGCCGCCGACGCGCTCGCTGACGCGCGCCAAGCGCAGCCTCGCGGCGCTGCCCGGCGGCGGCGGCACACCGCTGTCGGCGGCGATCTGGGGCGCGACCGAGCTCGCGCTGGCCGTGAAGGCCAAGGGCCAGACGCCGACGATCGTTTTGATGACCGACGGCCGGGCGAATGTCGCGCGCGATGGCGGCGGTCGCAGCGAGGCCGAGGCGGAGGCGCTGGTGGCCGCACGGCAGCTCGCGCTGACTGGCATTCCGGTCGTGCTGGTCGATTCCTCGCCGCGCCCGCAGGACAAGGCCGCGCAGCTCGCCGGTGCGATGCAGGCGCGTTACGTCGCGCTGCCTCATGCCGATGCCGTACGGTTGTCGCAGGCCGTCATGGCGCAAGCCGGCCGCGGCTGATGGCGGTGGAACCCCCGGCGTCAAGCTGCGTTCCCAACGGCGACTGACAAGAGGATCGGTCATCGCTATGCTCACCCCTCGTATGGCAGCGCTTGCCTGCCGTCGCCCGATATCGTCACACAGGAGCACGCCATGCAGGTCGCCTCGACTACACAGAGTGATCATGCGGCTGACACGCGCGCTGTGACGATGCCGCCGCCGCTTGCAGCGCCAAGCTTCGAGCTCGCCGATCTGCGTACGGGCCGCATCACCTGCTATGGCGACGGCCCCGCCGCCCCGGCGGAGCAGCGGCCGCTGCTCTTGATTCACAGCGTCAACGCTGCGGCGACGGCCTACGAGATGAAGCCGCTGTTCGAGCACTACCGCCAGACGCGTCCGGTCTATGCGCTCGACCTGCCGGGCTTCGGCCTGTCGGACCGCGCCGACCGCATCTATACGCCGCGCATCATGACCGATGCGATTCTGCTCGCCACGAACGAAATTCGCCGCCGTCATGGCGACGTCGCGATCGACGCCATCGCGTTGTCGCTCGGCTGCGAGTTCGCCGCGCGCGCCGGCACCGAGGCGCCGAACCTGTTTCGCACCTTGGCGCTGCTCAGCCCGACCGGCTTCGATCGCCGCGCCGAGGCCGCGGCCGAGTCGGCGGGCACCAAGGACACGACCCGCGCCATGCCGTGGGTCCGCAACATCCTCAACGTCCCGCTGTGGAAGCACGGCTTCTTCACCCTGCTGACCTCGCGCGCCAGCATTCGTTTTTTCCTGCAGAAGACCTTCGGCCGCAAGGACATCGACGAGGGCCTGCTGGAGTATGACTACATCACGACCCATCAGCCCGGCGCCGAGAACGCGCCGTATTCGTTCGTCTCCGGCTATCTGTTCAGCACCAATGCCCTGAAGCTCTACCAGGCACTGGCGATGCCGGTCTGGATGGTGCATGGCGTGCGCGGCGATTTCGTCGACTATCACGGCAAGCACGCCGTCGAGGCTCTGCCCAACTGGCAGATCGAGGTGATGCAGACCGGCGCGATGCCGCATTTCGAACAGCTTGATAAAGTCGCCGCCAGCTACGATGATTTCCTGACGCGCGCGGCCGATCGTTGACGATGCCGGCGGCGTCCAACCGCGTGGGCCGGCATGAGCGACAAGCCGAACTGGAGCGTCGACGGCAGCGACTGGCCCAACCGCGCAGCCAGCCGCTTCGTCGAGGCCGCGGGCCTGCGCTGGCATGTTCAGATCATGGGCGAGGGGCCCGTTGCGCTGCTCGCCCATGGCACGGGAGCCGCGACCCATTCCTGGCGGGATCTCGCGCCGCTGCTCGCCAGGCACTTCACCGTCGTCGCGCCGGATCTCTCCGGCCACGGCTTCACCTCCACGCCGCAGGGGCGGCGGCTGTCGCTCGACGGCATGGCGCGCGATCTCGCTGGCCTCTGCGAGAAGCTTGCGATCGCGCCTGAAATCGCGATCGGCCATTCCGCGGGCGCGGCGATCCTGACGCGCATGACGCTCGACAATCTCATCAGGCCGAAGCTGATCGTCAGCCTCAATGGCGCCTATCTGCCGTTCGGCGGCGCGGCCGCGCAGTTCCTGTCGCCGCTCGCCAAGATGATGGCGCTTAATCCGCTGGTGCCGCGGCTGTTCGCCTGGCGGGGCCGCGATCCGGCGGCGGTGCATCGGCTGCTGAAGGGCACCGGCTCGACGATCGACGCGACAGGCGAGCGGCTGTATCGGCGGCTGGTCGGCAGCCCCGGCCATGTCGGCGCCGCGCTCGAGATGATGGCGAACTGGGACCTGCATCCGCTTGGGCGCGAGCTGCCGCGGTTGAAGACCGCGCTGCTTCTGGTCGCGGCCGCGAATGACCGCGCCATCCCGCCAGACGTCGCGCGTCGCGTCCAGCGATTGGTGCCCCAGGCGCAGCTCGAACTCATTGATGGCCTTGGTCATTTGGCCCATGAGGAGCAGCCGGCCAGGATCGCGGGCCTGATCGTCAACGCCGCCGAGCGCGCGGGCGTCCTTGCAGTGCAGCGGGAAACGTCCAAGTAAATTGACATTTTTGGCTGGCGAAAGCGTCAATTTCAATTTACGCTTTCGTCCATGCTCGACGTCTCCACCATCAAGGCCGCTGTCCCGGCTGTGCTCGGAGACCGGCCGCATGCGGTCGTGATCGGCTCCGGCTTCGGCGGCCTCGCCGCAGCGGTCCGGCTTGGTGCGCGCGGTTATCGCGTCACGGTCTACGAGCAGCTCGATGCGCCCGGCGGCCGCGCCTATGTGCATCGCCAGGACGGATTCACCTTCGATGCCGGCCCGACCATCGTCACCGCGCCGTTCCTGTTCGAGGAGCTGTGGCAGCTGTGCGGTCGGAAGATGTCCGACGACGTCACGCTCAAGCCTATCTCCCCATTCTATCGCATCCGCTTCGACGACGGCACCGTGTTCGACTGCTCGGGCGACCCGGCCGAGATGCGTGCCGAGGTGGCGCGCCTGGCACCCGGCGACGTCGATGGCTACGAGCGCTTCATGAAGGCGAGCGAGGCGATCTTCAGAAAGGGTTTTGAGGAGCTTGGCGACGTGCCGTTCCTGTCGTTCATGGACATGGCAAAGATCGCGCCGGCGATGATCAAGCTGCAGAGCTTTCGCTCGGTGTATGGGCTGGTCTCCCAGCATGTGCGCGACGAGCGGCTGCGCGTGATCTTGAGCTTCCATCCGCTGCTGATCGGCGGCAACCCGTTTACGACCACGTCGATCTACTGCCTGATCGCCTATCTCGAGCGTCGCTGGGGCGTGCACTTTGCGATGGGCGGCACCGGCGTGCTGGTCAACGGCCTCGTCAGCCTGATCGAGGGGCAGGGCGGCCAGGTGCGCTGCTCGGCGCCCGTGGCCGAGATCACCACGAAGAACGGCGTTGCGACCGGCGTGCGGCTCGCATCCGGTGAGACGATCGCCGCCGATGCAGTCGTCTCCAACGGCTGCGCGGCCTGGACCTACAAGCATCTGCTGCCGAGCGTGCCGCGCCGGCGCTGGACCGATGCGCGCATCGACCGTGCGCGCTACTCGATGAGCCTGTTCGTCTGGTATTTCGGCACGAAGCGCCGCTATGATGACGTTCAGCATCACACCATCCTGCTCGGCCCGCGCTATCGCGGCCTGCTCGACGACATCTTCCGCCGCAAGGTGCTGGCGGATGATTTCAGCCTCTATCTGCATCGCCCCACCGCGACCGATCCGTCGCTGGCGCCCGATGGCTGCGATGCTTTCTACGTTCTGTCGCCGGTACCGCATCAGCAGAGCGGCATCGACTGGTCGGCGACGGCCGAGCCGTTCCGCCAGCGGATCGAGACCGCGCTGAGCGACACGCTGCTGCCGGACCTTGCCGGCCAGCTCGTTACGTCGCGGCTGCTGACGCCGGATGATTTCGAGCATCGCCTGTCGTCCTATCGCGGCGCGGCGTTCGGGCTCGAGCCGGTGCTGATGCAGAGCGCCTGGTTCCGGCCGCACAACAAGAGCGAAGAGGTCGAGCGGCTCTATCTGGTCGGCGCGGGCACCCATCCCGGCGCCGGCCTGCCGGGCGTGCTGTCCTCGGCGCGTGTGCTCGATGATCTCGTGCCCGCGCCGCATGAGCTGGAGCGACGATGAGCTGGCAAACGGACATTGCGATCTGTCGGCGGATGTTGCGGGGCGGATCGAAGACGTTCTTTGCCGCCTCGAAAGTGTTGCCTCGCGCGGTTGGCGATCCCGCCGTCGCGCTCTACGCGTTCTGCCGCGAGGCCGATGATGCGATCGACGGGCCCGGCCGCCGCGTCGACGCCGTCGAGCTGCTGCACGAACGGCTCGACCGGATCTATCATGGCACGCCGGACGACAGTCCCGTCGATCGTGCGCTGGCCGGCGTCGTGGCGCAGTTCACGATTCCGCGCACGCTGCCGGAGGCGCTGCTCGAAGGTCTCGCCTGGGATGCGCAGGGGCGCCGCTATGAGACCCTGAGCGACGTGCTCGCCTATGCCGTGCGCGTCGCCGGCACGGTCGGTGTGATGATGTCGCTGCTGATGAACCGGCGTGAGGCCGAGACGATCGGACGCGCCTGCGACCTCGGCATCGCCATGCAGCTCACCAACATTGCCCGCGACGTCGGCGAGGACGCGCGCGCCGGCCGGCTCTATCTGCCGCGGCAATGGCTGCGCGAGGCGGGTCTCGATATCGAGACCTGGCGTGCCGCGCCGTTCTTCGACGACCGCATCGGGCGGGTCACGGCGCGACTGCTCGCGGTCGCCGACGTGTTCTATGCGCGCGCTTCTGCGGGCATCGCCGATCTGCCGTGGACCTGCCGGCCCGGCATCCACGCGGCGCGGCTGATCTATGCCGAGATCGGCCGCGAGGTCGCACGTGCCGAATTCGATTCGCTGTCGCGGCGCGCATTCGTCTCGATGCCGCGCAAGCTGCAGCTTCTCGGCAAGGCGGCGGTGATGTCGCTGCTGCAGGAGCAGCCGTCGCTGGCGCCGCCGCGGCCGGAGGCGCGTATTTTGATCGAGGCGGTCGTCGCGGCGGATGTACAGCGCCCGCATGCGATCGCGCCGCCGCGCCGGACTGTTCACGATCGCGCGCTGTGGGTGCTCGACCTGTTCGAGCGCCTGGAGCGACGCGATCAGTTGTCACGCTCGGGGCGGATATCGTAGCGAGGCGAGGTCGTCGCCGTCACGTATAAGACGACTCGCGTACGACGGTACGACCGCATTGGCGCGACCCGTGTGGCTCGACTGCGATGTCATGACACACGAAGTCATGAGCTGGACACCAGGTGAGACGCGATGAGTGACGCGCCATGAGCGAGATGGGCGGCCTGCTCGAATTCGTCGTCGTCACCATGTGCGTGCTCGGCTGGCTCGTGCTCGAATGGCAAGGCCGCCGCCTCGACCGCCAGCGCGCCGAGCGCGAGGCCAGGGAGCGCGAAGCGGAGAAGCGGTAGGGTGGGGGAGGCGGATTCACGTCTCAAACAGCGATCGACATGGCTTCGCGTTCTCGCGGCAGAGGTTGCCCGAGTCTGCGATGATCTTGTCCCTCGCAAACAGTGCAGAGGGCGCAGGGAATGCCGGGTGAAGGCCTCACCCATGGCCCGCCTGCAGAAAAAATGCAGGCGGCAGGTACCACAGGCAAAGCCGGTTCAACCGGTGGATTCAATTGGTCGTCGCAACACTCGATGAGGAGGTTGCGATGGGCATTCGAAAGAAACGGTCAACGCGGG
>NZ_JBNPUY010000015.1:0-104253 GCF_051168395.1 Bradyrhizobium sp. HKCCYLRH1030
ATTGAGATGCTGTTCGCGCATCTCAAGCGCATCCTCAAGCTAGATCGGCTGCGACTAAGAGGGCCGAACGGCGCACGCGACGAGTTCACCCTCGCTGCAGCCGCTCAGAACCTTCGTAAGATGGCCAAGCTGATCCCGATGCCCGCGCTGACGCCCGCGTGAACCACAACGCGCCAATTCGTCCTCGAAACAGATGGCGTTCACGACGAAACTACTGCCGACTTTTTCAACGGAATCGACCAGAAGCGGACAGTCGATCACGTCTCCATCCACTCTATCGACTTCGGGAGCGTCTCAGATTCAGCAAACTCTTGAGCGGCAATTAGGCCCTTTTCAAAGGGTATCACATATTCGCGCGGAAACTCCGTGTGATGAGCGAGCCCGACGTAGCAAGTCATAACCGGATGCGTGCTGGACTGATCGCCGCGACTTACATAGTACGGCGGATTGTGGTGACCGAACTGAAAAGCGAGGACGGTCTCGTCGCCACCCACGACCAACGCAAGATCATTACCGTTTGGGGCCTGGAGGGAGATTATGTTCAACTTGTCCAGCGTTCGCGCTTCGTCGCGAGCCATGCGGATTACTCTTTCAAATTCTGCAAGCGTTGAGACCCGCACGGCCTCCTCGGCATCGTGAACGACAATCGAAAGATCCACGATCTAGCTCCCCTGGTGGCCGCCTTCGGCTGGACAATATCCGTTGCTCCGCAGTCCGTCATTGCGTCCGCTGTGGGGCCGAGAGCGGACATCCTTGGCGCGACCTGCAGGGTTCGGGACAGGCCCACGACCGACCTTGCGCTCAAATTTTGCTCTTCGCCATATGGGGCACGATCTGTCGGCGCAATAGGAATCGGTCCGGTCAGGTTGGCTGGCCGGCCACTTTCGCGAGGTATCCGTCCCTCTGCATTTGGGTGAGGCCGGGTGACTGGCCTGACGCCCAAAGGGCGGCCAGCGCCTCGGCAGAAGCGAGATGCTCCATCTCCAGCAGAGCGGCCGTCTCAAGCAACATCGCGATCCTCTTTCCCGGCTGAACAGCGTCCTCGCTATTTCGGCATGTCCACCAATAGTCGCTCGGCTTGTCCATAAACTCACCAATTCGCTTCCGCCAGTGCCCATCACCTGGGAAGATGCTCGGGTCGCGGTCCAATTTGCCAAGCCGTATACTCAGGTTGATCGTGATCAATAGGCGGGGCTTGTCGCTCATTTGGCTGCTCTGGAACTCGACAAGGAGCTTCGCGTCGCCGCGATCGGCCGAGAAGCGCAGCCCGTTCTTTCGGAATCCGCGCTTCTTGAGAAGTTCGGCTACGGACGCCGCTGATCTTCTTCCAATCTTCGAGTGCCATCAGTCGACCTAAGCGCTGCAGGATGGCGCAGCTTCAGTGTTGCTGCGCGTGAGTTTCAGTCACGCCTTAGCAGCCACGACAGATGCCGCGAATTTTTGCGTCAATCTTCTTCTGCTCGTCGACCCACTCAGCAGGCCAATGTCCGCCTGCCCAAGGCAACTGCTTCCCGCCTGCAAAGTTGATGGGTAATGTAAAGGCGAAGCTATCGTCGCTCAACTCTGCGGGCGGCTCCGGAAATGGCTCCGCTCGCTCAATCATACTGAGGGCCGCCGTATCGAGTAACGCGGAGCCGGTGCTTTCCACCAGTTCTCTGGAAATCAGTTTTCCCTGCCGATCGATGACAAACTTGACCTTGGCCGTGCCACTTTGACCGGCCGCCCCGGGCGGAAACGTTCTCTTGCTAACTAACAGTATGACAATCTTCTTTTTCCACGCTTCGAGCGCGCTTGCCTGAGCGCCGACACTTTCCGTTTGCGCATATGAGAAAGACGCCGAAGCCAATAGAAGTACGAACAGGCCGGCCAGCAAGGGGATTCTCGCGTTCATAAGCTGATGTCATCACACGCAAAGATAATTCATCACCAAGAATGCGATACGGCGCAGTCGCGTAAAGCGCCCGTCCGCTATGGACGGGTGGGCGCTTCGGGTCAGAAGCACACCTACGTGGGGGTGACGGTATCGCGGTTCGTTCGTCAGCCCCCGGGACCGTCTTTCATGATGTAGCCCATCAGGCCGTCCACGTTGTGCTCCAGATCCCGGATGATGTTCTTGACGACGTCTCCGATCGAGATCACGCCCACGGCCTAGGCCGCGTCCAATGCGGGCAGATGGCGAAAGCTGCGCTGAGCCATCATCGCCATGCAACCGCCCAGCGGATGGTCCGGCTTGACCGTCACCGGGTCGCGCGTCATTTACCTGGCTCACCGGCGTCTGCTTCGCATCGAACCCGGGCAGCAGCACCTTGATGGCGCAGTCACCCTGGGTGACGATGCCGACCAGCACGCCGTCGTCGATGACCAGCACCGACCGGCCCCGATTGTCGCGCATCTGGCGCAAGGCTTCGACGACCATGTCGCCGGAACGAACATGGATCAGGGCGCCGCTCTTCTGGGCCAGAGCGCTTCTGACTGTGCTCATCGATCTCCCTCTCGTGGGCTCTGTCCGGCCCTGCCTTGATCAGGATAGTCGAAATATCTCACCTCGTCAGCACCGCGCCGATGCCGTCGGCCTGCCCACGAACCGAACTCGGTCAAGGGTCAAAAGCAGAGATCGGTGGACGTTTCTCGAAACGCCGGCCTCGGGCCGATCGCAGAAGTCCAGCGAGCCTGGAACGGCACCTTAGCCCGCCGGCGCGGGTTCTTCCCGAGTCGGGCACCCAATGGCGCATGGACGCGCCGCAGCGCGAGCGCTGCATGCATCGACCGCCCAGGAAATGAGCCGCTGCCTTCGCGAAGCCCGCGGCCCGGCGACCGCCCCGTTGTCAGCTGCCCTTTCAAGTCATTGAATGAGTTCGGACTTCGTCCGGCCTGCGGCGATGCCGGGGATTGTACACAATGGCATAGCGCTTGCTTCGTCTGTTGCGAGGCATTCTCGTGGAGAGGCAAGCGGCTGGTATGGCGAACTCATCTGCATCGGCAACCGCTACGATCACGGCCGAGCCGGAGCCGATCACGCTCGATCTCTTCAAGACCGCGCTGGTCATCATCGACATGCAGCGCGACTTCATGGAGCCGGGTGGATTCGGCGAGACGCTGGGCAACGACGTCTCGCAGCTCGCCCGTGCGGTTGTCCCGATTGCCAACGTGCTGGCGGCGGCACGCATGAGCGGCATGCTGGTGATCCATACGCGCGAGGGGCACGCGCCGGATCTCTCCGACGCGCCGCCGGCCAAGGTCGAGCGCGGCGCGCCGTCACTTCGCATCGGCGATCCCGGTCCGATGGGGCGCATCCTCATCCGCGGCGAGGCCGGCCACGACATCATTCCCGCGCTCTATCCTGTCGACGGCGAGGTCGTGATCGACAAGCCGGGGAAGGGCGCCTTCTACGCCACCGAACTCGGTGACGTGCTGAAGCATCACGGCGTCGAAAACCTGCTGGTGTGCGGCGTCACCACCGAGGTCTGCGTCAACACCACCGTGCGCGAGGCCAATGACCGGGGCTATCGCTGCGTCGTCATCTCCGACGGCTGCGCGTCCTACTTCCCGGAATTCCACGAGATGGGCCTGAAGATGATCAAGGCGCAGGGCGGCATCTTCGGCTGGGTCGCGGAGTCGACCGCGGTGCTGAAGGCCATGAGCTGAGAGAGAGCTGAGAGACGAGTCGAGACGAATGAGTTCGATCATGTAGTCGCTGACGGCAAACAGGGGAGCAAGGCGATGAGCGGAAGCGGGACGGCAAGCTTGACAAGTGCGGATTTCAAGCCGGTGCTGTGGACGCCCGGCGACTGGAACGCGTTCTTCGGTTTCGGCACCAACATCCTCGTCAACATGCTCGTCCTCACCGGGCTGTTGCGCTTCGTGCTGAAGATGCCGGACAGCCTGGTGTTCGGCCGCATCCTGCCGGCGCTCGGCCTCATGATGTGCCTGTCGACCCTGTATTACGCCTTCCTCGCCTATCGCCTGGCGCAGAAGACCGGACGCAGCGACGTCTGCGCGCTGCCCTCGGGCGTCAGCGTCCCGCATATGTTCATCGTCACCTTCGTGATCATGCTGCCGATCACGCTCAAGACCGGCGATCCGCTGAAGGGCTGGTCGGCCGGCCTCGTCTGGGTGTTCTTCCAGAGCTTCATCCTGATGATCGGCGGCTTCGTCGCGCCGTACATCCGCAAGATCACGCCGCGGGCGGCGCTGCTCGGCACGCTCGCCGGCGTCTCGGTCACCTTCATCTCGATGCGGCCGGCGCTGGAAATGTACATGACGCCCCAGATCGGGCTGGTCTGCTTCGCGATCATCCTCGTGAGCTGGTTCGGCGGCGTCAAATATCCAAAGGGACTGCCGGCGGGCCTCGTGGCCATCGCGGTCGGCATGATCATCGCGTGGGGCTCCAATCTGTTCGGCCTCGGGCTCGGCGGCCTCAGCGTCAAGGGCGTCGGCGACGCCTTTGCGAACTTCGGCTTCTCGGTGCCGCTGCCGGCCTTCGGCACGGTGTTCTCCGGCTTCGAATATCTCGGGATCATCCTGGTGACTGCGATTCCGTTCGGCATCTACGACCTCGTCGAGGCGATGGATAACGTCGAGAGCGCGGAAGCCGCGGGCGACGAATATCCGACCACGCGGGTGCTGACCGCCGACGGCATCGTCAGCCTGATCGGCTGCATGATGGGCAATCCTTTCATCAACGCGGTCTATATCGGCCATCCCGGCTGGAAGGCGATGGGCGGCCGCATCGGCTACTCCGCGGCGACCGGGCTGATGGTGATCGTGCTGTCCTGGCTCGGCATCATCTCGGTGCTGCTGGCACTGGTGCCGGTGGTCGCGATTTCGCCGATCCTGCTCTACATCGGCATGCTGATCGGTGCGCAGGCGTTCCAGACCACGCCGGTCAAGCATGCGCCCGCGATCGTGCTCGCCTTCACGCCGCATCTCGCCGCCTGGGCCAAGCTGCAGATCGACACCATGCTGGCCTCGACGGTGGCCGCGGCGCAGAGCGTCGGCGGCCTCGCGGCCGACAAGGTCGATGCGGTCAAGACCGCTGCGATCGCGGCGCTGCCGCAGCAGGGCGTGCTGTATCACGGGCTCGAAGTGATGGGCGGCGGCTCGATCCTCGCCGGCCTCGTGCTCGGCGCGATCGGCGTTTTCGTGATCGAGCGCGACTTCACCAAGGCCGCGGCGTTCGCGCTCGCGGGTGCTGTCATGACCTATTTCGGCTTCATGCATGGCGAGGCGGTCGGCATCGGAGGCGGCTTCGGCGTGACGCCGGCGGTGGCGCTGGCCTATGTCGTGGTCGCGGGCGGGCTGTTCGCACTGGGGCGGCTCGGCATGTCCGAGAGCTACCTGGCGCATGCCGACATGCATGCGGCGCCGGCAGAATAGGTATCTTTTCAACGAGAACGACAACCGGCGGCATGGCCGCCGGTTATGATTTTCACGCGCCCGGCTGATCGAGATAATAGCGCAGCAGCGCCTGGCCCGGCTCGGACAGCCATTCGGCCGCCCCGGTGACATAGCCTTCAATCAATCCCGTCGTGCCGATCAGATAGGTGATCGGCATCGCCGGCGTCGCGAAGATCGAGGCATCGGCATTGGCCGGATTGGTCGCTTGCGCATGCGGATCGGCGTAGGAGGCGCGGGGCATCGCGATCGCCTCGGCATAGCGGCGGATGCTCTTGATGTCGCGCCGGTCGGTGCAGATGGTCCAGACGTCGAGCGTCGGAATCCGCATCCGCTCGAGCCCGGCCAAAGTCGGCAGGTCGACCTTGCACGCCGCGCACCAGCTCGCCCAGAGATTGACCAGCGTGACATGGCCGGGCTTGGGCGCGAGCGTCACGTCCTTGCCGCCCATGTCCTGCAGCTTCAACGGCGGCGGCGCCTGGCGCGGCCGCTCGACGATGAACTGGGTGCGGCCGCTGCGGAACACCGGCGGGCTCGGGTCCTGTGCGCCGGCGCAGGCAGGCCTGCTTGTCAGCAGCAGCAGGCTGGCCGCCGCCAGCAGCAGATCGCGCCGTGCGGGCGCGCTCAAAGCCTCAGCCATGGACGTAGGCCCAGCCTTTGCGCTGCAGCTCGACGACGCGGCCGATGCCGAACGGCACCAGCCTGGCGCCGTCGATCAGCTGGATCGTGAGGCTCTCCTTGCTCTCCGCGATCGACTTCGACGAGGCGCACATGCTGAAGCCGATATGCGGATACATCTGCCGCAGCGCCGCGAGCGGCTCCTTGAGCGGTGATTTGTCGGCGCGAAATACGTCGATGCCGGTGCCGTTGGCGACGACCTCGATCGCGGGGGTCTGTCCGAGACTGGCGAAATGCCGCGTCAGATTGCCGGAATAGCTGATGGCGTGACCCATCACATGGGGGTCGTTGCGGTCGATCAGCACGACAATGCCGGCGCGATGCTGGGCGACGGCCGGGACGGCAGGGGCTGGGGCGCCGAGGGCCGTCGCGCCAGCGAGAAAGCCGCGGCGCGACACGTCAGGGATCGGTTCGCTCATCATGGCTTCCTTCAAAGCACGCGTTGCGCCGGCGCTGGATGGCCAGCGCCGGCGATGCTCGGATCAGCCGCGCGGCGCGATCGGCGCCTTGCCGTTGCGGCCCCACAGTACGAACAGCGACAGTGCCAGCAGCAGGATGTTCAAGGGCGTGACTGCCGCTTCGCCGCGGGAGATGTGGAAGGCGAACGCGAACACCTGTAGCGTGGCACAGCCGATCGCGGCCAGCACGGTCAGGCGCGGCATGATGCGGGTCAGCGACGGCAGCAGGATGCCGAGCCCGCCAGCCAGATCGATCAGGCCGATGGTGCGGACGAAGGCCACCGAATATTCGCCGGTCCACGGCATCATCTGGGCGAGTTCCTCAATCGGGGTGAAGACCTTGGTGACGCCGGCGAAGCAGAACAGGGCGAAGAGCAGGGTCTGGGCGACCCACAGGCCGATGCGCAGCGCCAGCGGCGGCTGGAGTGGGCTGAGATCGGTGGTCGATGCGGTGCTGGACATGGTCGGAGCTCCAAATGAAAAGGTGCCCGACATTGATAATTTCTTCTGGTTTGATCATTATGCTTTTCGTTAAGCCATCATTTTCTATGGGTTGATGATAAGTGGATACGCTGGTCAGTATTCGGGTGTTCTGCCAGGTCGCGGAGCTCAAGAGCTTCGCGGCCGCCGCCGATCGCCTGGGGCTTTCGGCGGCGATGGCCTCCAAGCATGTCATGCAGCTGGAGCAGCGGCTCTCGACCCGGCTGCTCAACCGCACCAGCCGGCGGGTCGGCCTGACCGAGGCCGGCCAAGTCTATTTCGACCAGGTGCGGCCGATGCTGGAGTCTCTCGACGAGGTCGAGGCCGTCGTCAGCAAGGCGACCGTGATCCCGCGCGGCACCCTGAAGGTCAGCGCGCCAGTATGGTTCGCCAATCCGCTGTTTGCCGGCACGCTCGCGGCGTACCGCGCACGCTATCCGGACGTGGTGATCGATCTCGATCTCAGCGGACGCCTGGTCAATCTCGTCGACGAGGGGTTTGATCTGGCGCTGCGCGTCTCGGCCACGCCCGGCGATGGGCTGATCGCGCGGCCGCTGTCGCCGGTGCTGATGCAGCTCGTCGCCGCGCCGAGCTATCTCGCCGCCGCCGGGCGGCCGAAGGCGGTGGCCGATCTCAATGGCCATGCAATGCTGAAATACGCGTTGTACCCGCTGCGGGCCATGATCCTGCCGACCGTGGACGGCGAGGTGACGGTCAACTTCAACGAGGTGCTGATCAGCGCCAACGAGACGCTCCTGCATCACGCCGCTGTCGCCGGCATGGGCATGGCGGTGCTGCCGCGCTGGCTGATGGCCGACGACCTCGCCAGCGGCCGGCTCGAGACGGTGCTGCCGGAGATGCTGACGATCAAAGCGCCGCTGATGGCGGTCTATCCGAGCCGAAAATATCTCTCCGCCAAGGTCCGCACCTTCATCGACTTCATCGCCGCCGATCCCCTGATGAAGCAGGCCTCGGACGGACCTCTGGCCGCGATCGATCCGACTGCGGCGGGGATGAGAAAGGGACGGAAGGCAGGGTCTTGAGCATATTGGGTCGCCGGAGGTCTCTATGCCGTCATGGCCGGCCATGACGCGTAACCCATGGCACGGCTCGTTCGTAAGCGGCGTTCTGCAAGCTCGAACGACTGCCTGATAGCTCGCGAGACCTTGCCCGCTCACGGCCGCACCGCCGGCGCCTCCACCGGCATCCCTTGCGCCCGGGACATCAGATACAGCTCCAGCGCGATCATGTCGGGGGCGTCGAAATCGTAAGCCTGGGCGCGCACCCCGGTCATGCAGCCGCGCAGGCGGCGCTGCAGCGAGCCCATGCCTTGCCATTCCAGCCGGTAGATCGGATAGCCCGTCGGCTGTCCCTGCGTGATCGCGGAGCCGGCGAGATGCTTGCGCCAATTGTCATCGTGACAATTGGTGCAGGCGAGATTGAGCTGGCCCTGCCGCTGGAAAAATAGCTCGCGACCGCGCGCGATGAAGGGCTGGAGCCGCGGATCGTCGCCAGCGGTGATCGGCATCCCGCGCGATTGCTTCGCGATCAGCGCCGTCAGTGCCAGCAGCTCGCGGCTCTCTGCTGCGAACGGCGCCGCCTCCTGATGCTGTTTGCGGCAGAGATTGACGCGCTGGCCGAGATCGACCGGCGCACCGCTGGTGGCATTGAAGGCGGGATAGCGCGCGGCGACGCCCTTCATGCTGACATCGACCGCGCCATGGCAATCGCCGCACGCCTTGTTGGCCGTGCCTGCCTTCGTCGTCCACAGCGCCTCACCGTCGAGCACCGACAGCATCGCCGGATTGGCGGTGTCGTCGTCCTGCATCGCCCTGGTGTCCGACGACATGAAGTCATAGCCGGAACGGCGCTCGGACTCTGCGATCTCGCCGGCAAGCACGGGCAAGGTCAGGACGATTACCGTGACGACAGTGAGAAACGCAGACCGCATCATTCGATCGTGATCGCGGCGGTGGTGGTGGCGACGAACCCGTTGTCGCCGATCCATTCGAACTCGAAGCGGCCGCTCTCGGTAGCCGTGGCGAAGAACGACAGGAACGGATTGGCGGCGATGGCCGGATAGAGGTCGGCGCGAAAGATCTCGGTGCCGTTGAAGCGGCAGGTGAAGCTGGTGATGATGTCGCGCGGGATGGCTTCGCCTGCGGCCGTACGGCGGTAGCCCGGCTCCATGACGTGGCTCATCAGCGTCTTGATCTCGATGACGGCGCCGCGCTTGGCCTTGGCGGGAACGTTGACGAGGGCGGCAGGCATCACGGCATCTCCTCGGTGCAGGCGGCCAAGGTCACGATGACGTCGACGCTCGCCGACCAGAACGAGCCGTCGGAGAGCCTTGCGATCGCCACGACCTTCTGGGTGTCGGCGAGCCGGATGCGCGTCGTGACCTGGGCGCGGCCGGCGCTGGCTGTCAGGTGAAAGCTGGCGACGTTGGGCTGCGGGTTCTTCTCGTTGAAGACGTGGATGCTCTTGACGAAATCGTCAGGCGTCATCGGGTGATCGACGCTGACGGTCATCGGCACGGTGTTGCCGTTCTCGACCAGCGGCGGGATGTCGAGTCGGATCTTGCCGGCGTTCACCTTTGCCTCGCCGACGAGGTTGCGGATCGCGGACGCCAGCATCGCCGGGGTCGCCTGCGCAGGCCGGACCGTGATCAGCGGCAGCGCGCCCGCGGCGGTCAGCGTTCCCGCCAGTTGCAGCAGGTGGCGGCGGGACATGTGGGACGGTTCGAACATGCCGGTCATATGGGCTCACTCGCGCAAGGTCGCGAGATAGGCGACGATGTCTTCGATCTGCTCTGCCGACAGGATCGGCTTGTCGCGCCAGGCGGAACCGACGCGCGTCAGCCCGTCGATGCGATAATAGGACGGCATGATCGTTTCCGGATTGAGCCTGGAGGCATCGACCAGCCGCAAGCGGAGCTGCGGGATCGTCGAACGGCTGCCGGCCCCGGCAAGGCTGGGTGCGAGATCGCCCTGGAAGCGCGCTTCCGGAAACGGGCCGGAGTGACAGAGGATGCAGGTCGAGCTGCGCGCGAGGACGAGTGCGCGGCCGCGGGTGGCGTCGCCGGGCCGTCCGGTGAGGGACGAGGCGATGCCGTCGCCGGTGATCGTAGCGGGCGCGAGCGTCTGCGCCGCGACAGCGGCGGGCAGGGCGGCCACGAGCGCGGCGATGACAAGGCTAGCCGAAGGCATCGTGGGTCAGCGCCTTGAACCAGGCCGTCGCCGCGGCGGCCTCACGCGCGCGCGTCTCGCGCGATGCGTCGACCGGGCTGGCCCGTCCGCCCTCGATCTCGGCGAAGATGTCTCCCTTGGGCTGGTAGATGCCGGCGAGCGAGAACGCGTCGTCCGGCGCGACGATGCTGTAACAGATGCCGGTCAGCGTCGGCGGCTCCGACCGCCGTCCCGTCAGATCGCGCACGATCACGGCCGCGCACGCCTTGCCCTGCGCCTGGGCGGCGCCGGCCGATTTCGGGATGCCGCCGCCGAGACAGGCGTCGCCGATGACATGGACGTCGGGGACGAGCTTCGAGGCGAAGGTCGCGGCATCGATCGGGCACCAGCCGGTGCGGTCGGCCGCGCCGGCGAGGGCGGCAATGCGGCCGGCCTTCTGCGGCGGGATGATGTTGGTCACATCGGGATTGTAATTGCCGAACTCGGTGACGACGGTACGCGTGGCGATCTCGACGCCGGTGACGCGGCCGCCCTGCGACAGCGGAATGCGCTCGATCATGCCGGGGTAGAGCTGCTGCCACGCCTGCTCGAACAGCTTCTGCTGCGAGAAGCTGTCCTTGGCATCGAGGATCAGCACCTTCGACTTCGGCTTGTGCGCCTTGAGATAATGCGCGATCAGGCTGGCGCGTTCGTAAGGCGCGGGCGGACAGCGCGACGGATTGGCCGGGACGGCGATCGCGACGGTGCCGCCATCCGGCATCGCCTCGATCTGCGTCCGCAGCAGCAGCGTCTGCTCGCCGGCCTTGTAAGCGTGCGGCATGACCGCGGAGGCGGCCTCGTCGTAGCCTTGCAGGGCCGTGAAATCGAGGTCGATGCCGGGCGCCAGCACGAGGCGGTCATAGGCCAGCGCGCTGCCGTCGGCGAACGTGACCTTGTGGGCGGGCGCATCGACCGCCGTGGCCGCCCGCAGCACAGTGCTCACGCCTTCGGCTGCGATCTTGTCATAGCCGAACTGCTGGGCACCGATATCGCGCAGGCTGGCGATGACCTCGTTGCTGAGCGGACACGCCGTGAAGGTCGTGTTGGCCTCGACCAGGGTGACGTCGAGCTTGCCATCGGCTTGGCGCAGCGCGCGGGCGCAACTGGCGCCGCCGAAGCCGCCGCCGATCACGACGACGCGCGCCATCGCTTGTGCGCGCAACACGGCAGGGGCGGCGACCATGGCAACTGACGCCGCGATCAGGCCGCCGACCTCTCTGCGCGTGCGCTGTCGGGACATCGTCATCATCATTGCAATAGCACGGCGGCGGCCATTGGTCCCAACGGCCGCCGCCACGCGGGTCATGCGAAGGTGATGTTCTGGTCGCGCAGTGGCAACGAGCGGATGCGCTTCCCGGTGGCGGCAAAATACGCATTCAGCACGGCGGGCGCGGCGACGCCGATGGTCGGCTCGCCGACGCCGCCCCAGAACCCGCCGCTCGGGATCATGATCGCTTCCACCTTCGGCATCTCGGCGATGCGCATCGAGTTGTAGCTGTCGAAGTTGGTCTCGACGATCCGTCCGTCCTTCACGGTGCAGCCGCCGTAGAACAGCGCCGAGAGGCCGTAGACGAACGAGCCGGCGATCTGCCGCTCCACCTGCGCCGGGTTGACGACGTAGCCGGGATCGGTCGAGGCGACGATGCGGTGGATCTTGATCTTGCTGCCGTCGATCACCGAGATCTCAGCGGCACCCGCGACGTAGCTGCCATAGCCGTGCAGTTGAGCGAGGCCACGGGACACGCCGTCCGGCGCCGGCGTGCCCCAGCCGATCTTCTCCGCGACAGCGTTGAGCACCGCGAGATGCTTGGGATGATCGGCCATCAGCTTGCGGCGGAAGTCCAGCGGGTCCTGCCCGGCCGCATCGGCGAGCTCGTCCATGAAGCATTCGAGATAGATCGCGTTCTGGTTCACGTTGACGCCGCGCCAGAAGCCCGGATTGATGTGCGGGTTGCGCATCGCGTGTTCGATCAGCAAATTCGGCACGGAATAGCCGATCGTGGCTTCGCCCGATGGCGCAAGCCCCTGGAAGGTCGCGGGGTCCTTGCCGTTGACCAGCGCGTCGGGCCGCAGGCTGAACAGGATCGACTGGCCGGAGATGCGCATGTGCAGCGCCGTCAGATTGTTGTCCGCGTCGAAGCCGCCGGTCAGCTTGCACTGCGTGATCGGATGATAGCGGCCGTGGGTCATGTCCTCCTCGCGCGACCACAACAGCTTGATCGGCGTGCCCGGCATCTCCTTGGCGATCTTCACCGCCTGGCGGACATAGTCGGTCTGGCCGCGCCGGCCGAAGCCGCCGCCGAGGATCAGCTTGTGCACCTCGCATTTGTCGGCGGGCAGCCCTGAGGCTTCCAGAACCGCGGCGAACGCCGCCTCGCCGTTCTGCGTGCCGCACCACACCTCGCATCGCTCGGGCGTGTAGAGCGCCGTGGCGTTCATCGGCTCCATCGTGGCGTGGTTCTGATAGGGATAGTTGTAGACGGCCTCGACCTTCCTGACGGCGCTCGCCAGCGCCGCCTTGGCGTCGCCGTTCTCGTTGCCGACAAAGGCGGGGCCGGACTCCAATCCTTCCGCGAGCCATTTGGCGATCGAGGCCGAGGAGACCTTGGCGTTCTCGCCTTCGTCCCACACGATCGGCAGCGCATCGAGCGCCGTCTTCGCGTGCCACCAGGTGTCGGCGACCACGGCCACGGCGGTGCCATCGATCGCGACCACCTTCTTGACGCCCTTCATGCCGGCGATCTTGGCCTCGTCATAGCTCTTCAGCTTGCCGTCGGTGACCGGACAGTCCTTGATCGCGGCGTTGAGCATGTTCGGCAGCTTCATGTCGGCGCCGTAGATCATCGCGCCGGTGACCTTGTCGGCGGTGTCGAGCCGTCTCACGCCCTTGCCGATCAGGGTCCAGTCCTTCGGATCCTTCAGCTTGACGTCGGCAGGCGGCGTCAGCTTCGCGGCGGCTTCCGCCACCTTGCCGTAGGTCGTCGTGCGGCCCGACGCCTTGTGGGTGATGACGCTGTTGGCGGCGGTGCATTCGGCCGCCGGAACCTTCCATTCGTCGGCGGCCGCCTGGATCAGCATCATGCGCGCGGCGGCACCGCCCTTGCGGACGTAGTCCTGCGACGAGCGGATGCCGCGGCTGCCGCCGGTGGAGAAATCGCCCCACACGCGCTTGCGGGCGACGTTCTGGCCGGGCGTCGGATATTCGGTCGTGACCTTGCTCCAGTCGCAGGCAAGCTCCTCCGCGACGAGCTGGGCGAGCCCGGTCAGCGAGCCCTGGCCCATTTCCGAGCGGGCGATGCGGATCACCACGGTGTCGTCGGGCCGGACTACGACCCATGCATTGACCTCGGGTGAGCCATCGGCTGCGCGCACCACCTGCGGGCCGCCGAAGGGGATATCGAGGCCGAGGGCGAGGCCGCCGCCGAGCGCGGCGGTGCCGATGACGAAGGACCGGCGGTCGAGGCGCGGCGTCACATGCTGGTTCATGCCGTCCTCCTCAGGCGTTGGCCGCGGCGTGGATCGCCTCGCGCACCTGCGCGAAGGTTCCGCAGCGGCAGATGTTGGTGATGGCGTCGTTGATGTCCTGATCGCTCGGCTTCGGATTGTCCTTGAGCAGTGCCGCGACGGCCATGATCATGCCGCTCTGGCAGTAGCCGCATTGCGGAACGTCGTTCTCCACCCAGGCCTGCTGCACCTTGTGCAGCCCGTTGTCGCTCGCGAGCCCCTCGATGGTGGTGATCTGCTTGCCCTGGGCCTCGGAGACGGTGACGCCACAGGAGCGCACGGCCGCGCCGTCGAGATGCACGGTGCAGGCGCCGCATTGTGCAATGCCGCAGCCATATTTGGTGCCGGTCAGTCCGGCGTTCTCGCGGATCGCCCACAGCAGCGGCGTGTCGGGCTCGACGTCCAGAGTATAGGATTGTCCGTTGATCGTGAGGTTTGCCATCGCAGATCCCTTTCGTTCAACTCGCCAGTTGAACAGAGGGCGGCAATGTGGCGCGAACGTTTGCATCCTTCAAATCAAGAATATGCGTTTGCCGCGCGGGAAGATTTGTGATGAGCCGGGGTTGTAGTTGCTCCGGCTCATGGGCCGCGCGGCGGAGCTACGGCCAGCCGCAGAAAGCTCATCACGCTGCCCAGCGCGGCGAAACCTGCGCCGAGGGCCAAGGCAAGGGTGGCTCCGTCGTGCCCCGCAAGGCTGAAGCACAAGGCGGCCAGCGCCGCGCCGGTGGTCTGACCGGTCAACCGGGCCGTGGCGACGATGCCGCTGGCGCCGCCGCTGCGATGGGGCGGGGCGCTTGACATGATAGCCTTCATGTTCGGCGCCTGGAAGAAGCCGAACCCGATGCCGCAGATCAGCATGCGCCAGACGATGTTGGCGATGCTCGGGTTCTCGGGCAGCATGGCGAGCAGCGCCATGCCGGATCCGAGCATCACCAGGCCGATGCCGCCAAGCAGGCCGGCGGGAAAACGGTCCGACAGCCGCCCGGCGATCGGGGCCATGATCGTGACCGCGAGCGGCCAGGGGGTCATGAAGAACCCGGTCTCGACCTGCGAACGCTGGAGAATGTCCTCGAAATAGAACGGCAGCGACACGAAGCCGAGGCCCTGCACCGAGAAGGAGCAAACCGCGGTCGCCGCCGACAGCGCGAAAACCCCGCGGCGGAACAGGTCGATCGGCAGCATCGGCGCCGGGTGGTCGGCCTGGCGGCGGGTCAGGATGACGCCGAGCACGAGCGCGCCGACAAGCTCTGCCACCACCATGGCCGGCGTCGCGCCATGCGCGGCGCTGCCGATGCCGGTGATGAACAGGCCGAGGCAGAGCGCAGCGAGCCCGGCGCCGAGAAAGTCGAAGCCATGCTCGGCGCGCGGCGTGCGCGGCAGCATCTTCATGCCGATCGCGATGGCGATCAGGCCGAAGGGGAGGTTGATCGCAAACAGCCAAGGCCAGGAGCCGAGCGAGAGAATGGCGGACGCAATGGTCGGGCCGAAGGTGAAGGAGATGCCGACCACGAGCGCGTTGTGGCCGAGGCCGCGGCCGAGCATTTTTCCAGGATAGACGTAGCGCACCAGCGCGGTGTTGACGCTCATGATGCCGCTGGCGCCGAGGCCCTGCAACGCGCGGGCAACGACCAGGGTCGGCAGCGACCACGCCAGCGCGCAGCCGACCGAGGCCAGCGTGAACAGCAGGAGGCCGCCGAGATAGATGCGCTGATGGCCGACGATCTCGCCGAGCGCGCCGAGCGGCAGCAAGGTCGCCACCAGCGCGATCTGGTAGATGTTGACCACCCAGACCACCTCGGCCGGGGAGACGTGGAGATCGGCCGAGATCGACGGCAGCGCGATGTTGGCGATGGCGACGTCGAGCGAGGCCATCGACAGCGCGGTGAAGATCGCCGCGATCGCCCAGGGACGCTGGCCCGGCGGCAGGCCGTCGGCGGTGCCGTCGCCGGCGAGCCTCGAAGCGTGGTGGCGGTTGGACATGGAGACCTTTGGAGACCTTCGGTTCGCGGGGCGCGTCCGGATCAGCATGTACACGGGAGCAGGCGAGCGCCCCAGCCGTCGCGGGCGCATGGCGGTATGCGCCCGGTCGCAAGGAACGGGTTGAAGCCGGCTACACGCCCGGCCTTGCCAGCCGCTCGATCGTCTGGTTGTGCCGCGTCAGGAGCTCGCAGGCGTGGCCGATCTGGCGGGCGCGCAGGGCCTGCAGGATCAGCCGGTGATCCTGGTTGGTGCGCGGACGCCAGCCGGCATTGCGGGCCATCGCCAGCACGAGGCGCGAATTCGCGAGGCGTAGTCCGTCGAGGCTCGCCAGCAGCCGCGGCATCGCGCAGGGCGCGACCAGCGCGCGGTGGAAGGCGCGGTTCGCGGTCTCGAACTCCTGGATGGTCTCGGCATTGTCGGCCTCGATCAGCGCCAGCTCGATCGCGGCGAGATGCGCCGGCGTATAGCGCGGCGCGGCATTGCGCAGCGCGATCACCTCGAGCGCTGTGCGCATCTCGACGATCTCCCTGGTCGACTTCGCATCGAGCGGTGCCACGCGTACGCCGCGTCGCGGCGCGGCGACCACGAGATAGAGCGCCTCGAGCTGCCGAAATGCCTCGCGCACCGGCACGTGGCTGGAGTTGAACTCGCGCGCGACGTGGTCCTGCCGCAACGGCGCGTCGGGCGGCAGCGCACCGCTGACGATGCGATCGGTGATCGCTTCGGCGATCCGCTGAGCGGTGGTGAGATTCTCGTCCGGCATAGTCATAGATTATCTATCGAAAAAACCGATGCAGCGGAAGCTCTCGTCCGATACGGTGCTCGAATACAGAGAAATCATAGATAATGTCTATGATAATCTATAATTTGGCGTGGAGCGAGCATGGCGGATCAAAGCGGCGCGGGCCCTGATCGAATGGCGGTTGGCAATGCCATCCGTCATGACTGGACCAGAGACGAGGCCGAGGCGCTCTATCGCCTGCCACTTCCGGACCTGATGTTCCTGGCGCAGTCGGCGCATCGCCGGCAGTTCGATCCCACCCGCGTCGAGACAGCGAGCCTGCTCAGCATCAAGACCGGCGGCTGCCCGGAGGATTGTGGCTACTGCTCGCAGAGCGCGCATTACGACACTGGGCTCAAGGCGACCAAGCTGATGGACCGCGACGAGGTGGTCGCCACCGCGCGGCGCGCGAAGGCCGCCGGGGCCGAGCGCTTCTGCATGGCCGCCGCCTGGCGCAGTCCGAAGGACCGCGACCTCGATCAGGTCTGCGACATGGTCAGCGCGGTGAAGGGTCTCGGCATGGAGACCTGCGTCACGCTGGGCATGCTGACCCCGCCGCAGGCGCAGCGGCTGAGAGAGGCCGGGCTCGACTTCTACAACCACAATGTCGACACCTCGCCCGAATTCTACGACCGCATCATCACCACGCGCACGCTGCAGGACCGCATCGACACGCTCGCGCATGTGCGGCAGGCCGGCATCAAGGTGTGCTGCGGCGGCATCATCGGCATGGGCGAGGAGGTCGATGATCGGCTCGGCATGCTGGTGCTGCTGGCCAATCTCGCTGAGCATCCCGACAGCGTGCCGATCAACATGTGGAACGAGGTCAAGGGCGTGCCGGTCAACGCTACGGCCGCGCGGCCCGATCCGATTGCGCTCGTGCGATTGATCGCGGTGTCCAGGATCATGATGCCGGCCAGCGTGGTGCGGCTGTCCGCGGGCCGGCAATATATGAGCGACGAGCTGCAGACCCTGTGCCTGCTCGCCGGCGCCAATTCCATCTTCATCGGCGACGTGCTGCTGACCACGGCCAATCCGCAACGCGACCGCGATGCCGATCTGCTCGCACGGCTCGGCATGACATCGTCGCTGTTGGCGCGCCCGGGCGCGCCGATCGCCGCCGGCGAGGGCGCGGAGGCTTCGTCCCCGGCCTGATTCAACCCTCAGCGCGATCTCGGCGCGACGGCGCCCACGGAACTGCCTTGTCGTGCCGGTCCACGTCCGCGGCTGACCGAAAGAGAGCGGAGCCATGCCCATGTCGTCCGACAGATTGGCGATCTATTCCGACGGTCTGCAGAGACTCGCGGCCGATGACCGGTTGCGGCGCCTCAGTCCACGGGCCGGTCTCGATTTCTCCTCCAACGACTATCTCGGTCTCGCACAGGCTCCGCGGATGAAGCGCGCGGTCGCCGCGGCCATGGAGGCCGGCACGCCGGTCGGCGCCGGCGGCTCGCGCCTGCTGCGTGGCAATTGCGAGGAGCACGAACGGCTCGAGGCGGACGCGGCGCGCTTCTTCGGTGCCGAGAGCGCGCTGTTCTTCGGCTCCGGCTACATGGCGAACTTCGCCGTGCTCACCACGCTGCCGCAGCGCGACGACCTGCTGGTGCTCGATGCGCTGGTTCATGCCAGCACCCATGAAGGCGCGCGCGCCGGCCGTGCCGAGACGTGCCAGTTCATCCACAACAACGCCCAGTCGGCCGAGGACGCGATCCTGATCTGGCGCAGGGGCGGCGGGGTGGGCCGGCCCTGGATCGTCGTCGAAAGCCTCTACAGCATGGATGGCGATCTCGCGCCGCTGGCGGATTTGATCGCGATCGCCGAACGCCACGATGCCTTTCTGCTGATCGACGAGGCCCATGCGACCGGGGTCCACGGCGCGCAGGGCCGCGGTCTGGCCGCAGCCTACGAGGGACGCGAGAGCGTCGTGACCGTTCACACCTGCGGCAAAGCGTTGGGCGCAGCCGGTGCGCTGGTCACCGCAAGCCGCGTGCTGCGCGACACGCTGATCAATCGCTGCCGGCCTTTCGTCTTCAGCACGGCGCCGTCGCCGCTGATGGCGGTGGCGGTGATGGAGGCGCTTGCGATCCTGCGGGAAGAGCCGGAGCGGCAGCGGAGGCTGGCGCAGCTCGTTGCCTTCGCCCATGGCGCGATCGCCGCGCGCTTCGGTGAAAGCTGGTCGCCGTCGCAGATCATTCCCTGCGTCGTCGGCGACAATGCGCGCGCGATGAGCCTGGCTGCCGCGCTGCAGGCGTGGGGCTTCGACGTCCGCGGCATCCGCCCGCCGACGGTGCCGCCGGGCACGGCGCGGCTCAGGCTGTCGCTGACCTTGAACATCGACGAGCCGGCCATCGCGGCGCTGCTCGACGCGCTCGCCGATGAGATCGGAAGGCCGCGGCCATGACGCTGCGCATCGTGGTCACCGGGACCGACACCGGGATCGGCAAGACGGTGTTCGCCGCCGGCCTCACGGCGCTGCTCGGGGCCTGCTATTGGAAGCCGGTCCAGGCCGGCCTTGCCGAGGAGACGGACTCCTGCTGCGTCCAGCGGCTCGCCGAGCTCGCCGACGATCGCGTGCTGCCCGAAGCCTATCGGCTGGCCGAGCCGGCCTCGCCGGATCGCGCGGCGCGCCTCGCAGGCATCAGCATCGATCCGCTCCGCCTCCGTCCTCCGCGGGCCGCCGGCCGGCCTGTCGTGATCGAGGGAGCCGGCGGCGTCATGGTGCCGCTCGATTCCGGAACGCTCTATCTCGATGTCTTCGCGCGATGGCAGCTGCCGGTCGTGCTCTGCGCGCGCACCAGTCTCGGCACGATCAATCACTCGCTGCTGTCGCTGGCGGCGCTGCGCAGTCGTGGCATCGACGTGCTCGGCATCGCCTTCATCGGCGACGGCCACGACGACAACGAAGATACGATCTGCCGGCTCGGCGAGGTGAGGCGCCTTGGCCGGTTGCCCTGGGTCACGCCGCTGACGGCGCGATCGCTGCAGCACGTGTTCGCCACCCAATTCCAGCGCACGGATTTCGAACCATGATGCGCAAGGCAACCTCGCCGATCTGGCATCCCTTCACGCAGCATGCGCTCCAGCCCGAGATGACGGCGGTCGCGCGCGGCGAGGGCGCCTATCTCTTCACCGCCGACGGCAGGCGGATCATCGACGCGATCGCGTCGTGGTGGGTGGTCACGCACGGCCATTGCCATCCGCATATCGTGCGCGCGATCCAGGACCAGGCCGAGCGGCTGGATCAGGTCATCTTCGCCGGACATAGCCACGAGCCGGCCGAGCAGGTGGCCGCCGGGCTGCTCGCGCTGGTGCCGCCGAGCCTCACGCACGTGTTCTTCTCTGACAGCGGCGCCACCAGCGTGGAGGTCGCGCTGAAGATGGCGCTCGGCTACTTCAAGAACATCGGCGAGCCGCGCTCGCGCATCGTGGTGATGCAGCATTCCTATCACGGCGACACCATCGGCGCGATGTCGGTCGGCGCGCGCGGCGTGTTCAATGCGGCCTATGAGCCGCTGCTGTTCGACGTCGCCGTCGTCCCGTTTCCAGTGCAGGGCCGGGAACAGGCGACTCTGGATGCGCTCGCTACAATTTGCGAGAAGGACCGGCCGGCCGCCTTCATCGTCGAGCCCCTGGTGCTCGGCGCCGGCGGCATGCTGATGTATCCGGCCGAGGTGCTGCGCGAGATGCACCGGATCTGCAAGGCGTTCGGCGTGCTGTTCATCGCCGACGAGGTGATGACCGGCTGGGGCCGCACCGGCACGTTGTTCGCCTGCGAGCAGGCGGACATCGCCCCCGATATCGCCTGCTACGCCAAAGGACTGACTGGAGGCGCGATGCCGCTTGCGGTCACGCTGTGCAGTCCCGCTATCTACGAGGCGCACTATTCGACCGACCGCGCCTGCACGTTCTTTCACTCCAGTTCCTACACCGCCAATCCCATCGCCTGCGCGGCAGCGAGCGCCAATCTCGAGCTGTGGCGGCAGCCGCAGACGCGGGCCCGGGTCGCCGCCGTCGCGGCCGCGCAGGAGCGCTGCCTCGACCGCCTGCGTTACGACGAGCGATTTTCCGACCTGCGGCGCTGCGGTACCATCACCGCGCTCGATCTCCATGCCGACGAGCCGGGCTACCTCGCCGAGGTCGGCCCGAAGCTGCAGGCCTTCTTCCGCGACAGCGACGTCCTGCTGCGTCCGCTTGGCCACACCATCTACGTCATGCCGCCTTACTGCGTCACCGCCGGGGATGTCGAGACGGTCTATGCCGCCATCGACGAGGCCGTCGATCACGTGCTCTGAGGGGCTGTTCTGCGGCCCACGATTTGCGCTCCGCGATCCCGCGCACTAGCATCGTGCCAACGTCGTTGCGGAGGAAACAGTCATGAGCGCGCCGGTCAGCGGAGATGGCACCAAGGATCCGAAGGAGGCCAGCGCGGCCGTGAGCGCAGCGCAGCAGGCCGTGCTGGAGGCGCTGCCGTTCGGCGACACCGCCGATTTCGATGATGCCGCCCGCGGCTTTCTCGGCACGATCGATCAGGCCAAGGTGACGACGGCGCAGGGGCGCACCGTCTGGAGCCTCGCGCCTTACTACTTCCTTGACGCGGAGCAGGCGCCGCCGACCGTCAATCCCAGCCTGTGGCGGCAGGCGAAGCTCAACATGCATCACGGCCTGTTCGAGGTCGTGCCCGGCGTCTACCAGGTGCGTGGGCTCGACATCGCCAACATGACGCTGATCGAGGGGGACACCGGCGTGATCGTGGTCGACACGCTGACCTCGATCGAGGGCGCGCAGGCCGCATTGGAGCTGTACTACCAGCACCGCGGCGTCAGGCCGGTCACGGCGGTGATGTTCACGCATACCCACACCGATCATTGGGGCGGCGCGCGCGGCGTGGTCGACGACGACGCGATGGCCAGCGGCCGCGTGCCGCTGATCGCGCCGAACCTGTTCATCGAGCATGCGGTCTCCGAGAACATCATCGCCGGCCCTGCGATGCTGCGCCGGGCGCAATATCAGTTCGGGCCGCTGCTCGCGAAGGGGCCGAAGGGCCATGTCGATTGTGGGCTCGGCAAGACCATGGCGGCGGGAGCCGTTGCGCTGCTGCGGCCGACCGACCTGATCATGGCGACCGGGGACACCCGGGTCATCGACGGTCTCACCTTCGAATTCCAGATGGCGCCGAACAGCGAGGCGCCGGCGGAGATGCATTTCTTCGTGCCGCGCTATCGCCTGTTGAACCTCGCCGAGAACTGCACGCACAACTTCCACAACCTGCTGCCGTTTCGCGGCGCCGACGTGCGCGATGCGCTGGCGTGGTCGAAATATCTCGGCGAGGCGCTGCAACTGTGGGGCGGCAAGGCGGAGGTGATGTGCGGCCAGCATCATTGGCCGATATGGGGCGCGAGCCGTGTCGACGGCATGATCCGCGAACAGCGCGATCTCTACAAATTTGCCCACGACCAGACCGTGCGGCTGATGAATCATGGCCTGACCGCAAGTGAGATCGCCGAGCAGATCAGGCTGCCCCGGAGCCTCGAAGGGGCATGGCATGCGCGCGGCTATTACGGCCACATCCGCCACAACGTAAAGGCGATCTACCAGAAATATCTCGGCTGGTATGATGCCAATCCCGTCAATCTCGATCCGCTGCCGCCGGTCGAGGCCGGCCGGAAATACGTCTCCTATATGGGCGGGGCAGAGGCGCTGCTGGCGCGGGCGCGCGCGGACTTTGCCAACGGCGAATTCCGCTTCGTCGCGCAGGTCGTGGGTCATCTCGTCTTCGCCGAGCCGGACAATGCCGAGGCGCGCGCGCTGCTGGCCGACACGCTGGAGCAGCTCGGCTATGCCGCCGAGAGTGCGACCTGGCGCAATGCCTATCTGTTCGGCGCGCAGGAGCTGCGCCAGGGTATGCCGGAGGTTCCGGCTCGGCCCGGCCTGCCGCGCGAGACGCTGGCGGCGCTGCGCACCGAGCAGCTATGGGACGTGCTCGGGGTCAGGCTGAACGGCCCCAAGGCGGAAGGCAAGCATATCGTGCTGAACTGGACGTTCACCGACACCGGCGAGCGCTTCGTGCTCACCTTGCAGAATTGTGCGCTGACCTATGCGGTCGGCGTGCAGGCGTCGACCGCCGATGCGGGGTTCACGCTGGCGCGTTCGACGCTCGATGCGGTCATTGCCAAGGCCACGAGCTTTCCGGAAGCGGTCGCCGCCGGGAAGATCAGCTTCGCGGGCAATCCGATGCGGCTGGCCGAGCTGATGTCGCTGATGGACGAGTTCCCGCGCATGTTCGAGATCGTCGAGCCGAAGCGGGCTGCCGTCACCTGAGATGAGGCGGAGGCCGGGCTCGCCGAACTTGCCCGGCCTCCTCATGCTACTCGGCGCTGCTGACCAGCCGGATGCGCGGCGCAGCGATGTCGATCAGGCTGCGATAGGCCGCGAGATAGTCGAGCGCCATCCGGCGCGCGGTGAAGCGTCGCTCGAACTGCGCGCGCACGCGGGCGCGGCTCAGCTCGGGCAGGCGACTGACGGCCGCGACCGCGCTGAGCTCGTCCTCGACGATGAAGCCGGTCACACCGTCGTCGATCACTTCGGGAACCGAGCCGCGGTTGTAGGCGATCACGGGCGTGCCGCAGGCCATCGATTCGATCATCACCAGGCCGAACGGCTCCGGCCAATCGATCGGCAACAGCAGGCCGAGCGCGCCGGACAGGAACTCCGGCTTCTCGTGATCGCTGATCTCGCCGATGAACTCGACGAGCGGATTGCCGTGGATCAAGGGACGGATCGTCTGCTCATAATAGTCTTGGTCGGCGCGATCGATCTTGGCCGCGATCTTCAGCGGAATCCCGCAGCGCATGGCGATCTTGATGGCACGGTCGACACCCTTTTCCGGGGCGATGCGTCCGAGCACGGCGAGATAGCTCGGCGTCACCGGCTTGGGCATCAGGAGCGTTGCGGGCAGTCCATGCAGCACGGTGCGCACCCAGTTCGCATTCGGCACCGGCCGGCGCTGCGAGTCCGAGATCGAGACGACGGGAACATCCTTGAAGACAGAGAACACCGGCTGGTGCTCCGGAAGATCGAGCCTGCCGTGCAAGGTGGTCAGAAACGGTGTGGGTTGCCGGTGGAACAGGGAGAACGGGTAGTAGTCGAGGTGGAAGTGCAGAATGTCGAACTGTTCGTCGTCGCATTGCTGCCGCACGTTTTCGAGCATCACCATGTGCAGCGCGTTCGGATCCCTCACCGAGCCGTCGAGGCGCAGTGCTTTCGGCCATGTCGGAGAGAGCTTCGCCGAGGTCTGAGAATCTCCGCTGGCGAACAGGGTGACGTCGTGTCCGAGGGCAACGAGCTCTTCGGTCAACCAATGGACGACCCGCTCAGTGCCGCCGTAGAGCTTCGGAGGCACGGCCTCCGTCAATGGAGCTATTTGCGCAATGCGCATCTCATCGTCTCCTGTTCGTGCCCGATCATGGATGAATCCCCCAATGGCACCGGCACTGCCACAGCGGGAACGTTGTCGCATGTGCGAAGTTCCATTCACGCGATCACTCTTTCTTCGACACAACGTGTTCCGTGCCGTCTCATTGATGCCATCCCCGCTCTCCAACGCTGCTGCCTCGGCATCGTCGGAGGGCAGGTTGCGCCGCGAAGGCGCACGGAACCCGAGAAACCGTTCGTCGTTCATCTGCCGCATCAGGTGTCGCCACGACCTCGCTCATCAACGGGAAGACCATGGATCAGCTTTCTGGCTACGCGCACCGACCCTTTCCCTTCGTGATGCGCTATCTGCGCAAGCGCCCCACCGCCCACCTCGTAATTCTGATGGCCGTCATCGGTGCGGTTGCCTGTTCGGTAGGCACGCAATATGGCGTGAAATCGCTCGTCGACAGCCTCTCGGCAGGGCCTGCGGGCGGCGGCAACGTCTGGGCCGCGTTCGTGCTGCTGATGGCGCTGATCGCGACCGACAACATTCTTTGGCGTGTCGCCAGCTGGATCGCGAGCTTCACCTTCGTCCGTGTCACCGGAGATCTCCGGCGCGACATCTTCCGTCATCTCACCGGGCATTCGCCGAGCTATTTCGGCGACCGTTTGCCCGGCATGCTGTCGAGCCGCATCACGGCGACGTCGAACGCCGTGTTCACCGTGGAGAACATGTTCGTCTGGAACGTCTTGCCGCCATGCCTCGCCACGGTCGCGGCGATCTGCCTGATCGGAACCGTGAGCGGCCCGATGGCCATCGGCCTGCTGCTGATCGCGGCGATGATGGTGGCGGCGATGTTCCGTCTGGCGGCCGCCGGCAAGCCGCTGCATGACGATTTCGCCGACAAGGCGGCCATGGTCGACGGCGAGATGGTCGACGTGATCTCGAACATGCCGCTGGTGCGCGCGTTCTGCGGCCTGCGCCACGAGCACGACCGGTTCGACGCGACGGTCGACAGGGAGTTGGAGGCACGCGGGCGCAGTCTCCGCTACCTCGAGAAGCTGCGCATTCTGCACGCGACGGTGACGATCGTGCTGACGATCGCGCTCATGGCGTGGGCGATCTCGCTGTGGCAGCGGGGCGGGGCGACGACCGGCGACGTCGTGCTGGTCTGCACGCTCGGCCTCTGCATTCTCAACGCGACGCGGGATCTGGCGGTGGCGCTGGTCGATGTCACCCAGCACGTGGCGCGCATGAGCGAGGCGATCGCGACCCTGCTGCAGCCGCACGAGCTGCGCGATGACCCGCAGGCCGAGCCGCTGGTCAAGAGCGGTGCGGCCATCGCCTTCGACAACATCACCTTCCACTATCCTGGCGGTCACAAGCTGTTCGAGAATTTCACGCTGCGCCTGCAGCCGGGCCAGCGCGTGGGCCTGGTTGGACAGTCCGGCGGCGGCAAGTCGAGCCTGTTCACGCTGCTGCAACGGTTCTATGATCCGCAAGCCGGGCATATCACGATCGACGGCCAGGACATCGCCAAGGTCACCCAGCAGAGCCTGCGCGAGGCGATCTCGGTGGTTCCGCAGGACATCTCGCTGTTTCATCGCTCCATTCTGGAGAACATTCGCTACGGACGTCCGAGTGCGACCGACGACGAGGTGTTGCGGGCGGCGATCGCGGCGCGCTGCGACTTCGTCGAGACGCTGCCGGAGGGATTGCAGACAATGGTCGGGGATCGCGGCGTCAAGCTTTCGGGCGGGCAGCGCCAGCGCATCGCGATCGCGCGCGCCTTCCTCAAGGATGCGCCGATCCTTCTGCTCGACGAGGCCACCGCCGCGCTCGACAGCGAGTCCGAGGAGGCCATACGTGAGGCGTTGAGTCGTCTGATGCGCGGCCGCACCGTCATTGCGATCGCGCATCGCCTTGCGACCTTGCGGAATTTTGACCGCGTGGTGGTGCTGAAATCGGGCAGGATCATCGAGGACGGAGCGCCTGACCGGCTGATGCAGGACGAGGGCCCGTATCGTGAGCTCGTCACCCAGGAGATGAACCGGCTCGCCAAGTTCGCCGCCTGATCGTAGCGTCGGGTCGCGTCGAGAACGTGCACTCTCGGTTGTCTGGGCACTTCAACATCGCATGAGGCCAACATGTCCGCCGAAGTCGCAAGCACACTGTCGTTGATCACCCAGACGGACGAGCTTGTCGAGCAGCCGTTCTATATTCCCATGACGGGGCCGGCGTCCCGGCCGCGGCGCTCGCTCAAGCACGACGATACGTTCATCGTCCTCGACGGCCATGGCGACATCGGCGCCTCGGCCGGCGGACCGGACGGTCTCTTCAACGCCGATACGCGCTATCTCGCGCGGCTCGAATTGACGCTGGACGACGTTCAGCCCCTGCTGCTCGGCTCGAGCCTGCGCGACGACAACTCCGCGCTGACCGTCGATCTCACCAATCCCGACATCTACAGCCAGGGCCGCCTGGTGCTGCCGAAGGATATGCTGCACATCGTGCGCACGATCTTTCTCTGGCATGGCACGGCCTATCAGCGCATCGGGCTGCAGAACCATGGCGATCGCCATGCCAGCTTCGATCTCAAGCTGACATTCGACAATGATTTTGCCGACCTTTTCGAGGTGCGAGGCACCGTGCGGCCGCGGCGCGGCATCGGCTCGAGCCGGCTGGTGGACCCGTCCGAGGTGGTCCTGCACTATCGCGGCCTGGACAATGTCCTGCGCACCACCGACGTGAGCTTCGATCCGCGTCCGACGCATCTCACCGTCAATGTCGCAACCTATCATTTCGACCTTGCCCCGCAGGAATCGGCCTCGCTGTTCGTGGCCGTGATGTGCAACGCCAAGGCCGGCGAGCGGCCCCGGCCCTTCTTCCGCAGCCTGCTCGCCCATCGCCGAGAGATGCGCCGATGCACCGTTGGCGCCGCCAGCATCGAGACCTCCAACGACATCCTCAACGAGGTGCTGTGCCAGGCAGCGGCCGATCTGAACATCCTGATGACGGATACGCCGGAGGGGCGTTATCCCTATGCCGGCATTCCCTGGTATTCGACCACATTCGGTCGCGACGGGCTGATCACCGCGATGCAGATGCTGTGGGTCGATCCGCGCATTGCCCGCGGCGTCCTGCGCCGGCTCGCCGTGCATCAGGCGCGCACGACCGATCCGCTGTCCGATGCCGAGCCCGGCAAGATCCTGCACGAGATGCGCGGCGGCGAGATGGCGGCGCTGCGTGAGGTGCCGTTCGGCTGCTATTATGGCAGCGTCGATTCCACGCCGCTGTTCGTGCTGCTCGCCGGGCTTTATATCGAGCGCACCGGCGACATCGACACCCTGAGGGAGTTATGGCCGGCGATCGAGCTGGCGTTGCGCTGGATCGACGGCCCCGGCGATCCCGATCGCGATGGCTTCGTGGAATATCAGCGCGCCTCGGAGCAGGGTCTCGCCAACCAGGGCTGGAAGGACTCCTACGACGCGGTGTTCCATGCCGATGGACGTCTCGCGGAAGGTTACATCGCGCTTGCGGAGGTGCAGGGCTATGTGTTTGCCGGCAAGCAGCTGGCGGCGCGTTGCGCCCGTCGGCTCGGAAAGGCCGAGATGGCGGACCGGCTCCAGGCCGAGGCCGCTGATCTCGCGGAACGGTTCGAGGACGCCTTCTGGTGCGAGGATCTGAACACCTATGCGCTCGCGCTCGACGGCCACAAGCAGCCCTGCCGCGTCCGGACGTCCAACGCCGGGCAGCTGCTGTTCAGCGGCATGGTGCGCGAGGATCGCGCCCGCAAGCTTGCCGCCGAACTGCTGCGGCCGCATTTCTTCTCGGGCTGGGGCATCCGCACCGTGGCCTGCGGCGAAGCGCGCTACAATCCGATGTCCTATCACGACGGATCGATCTGGCCGCACGACAATGCGCTGATTGCGCTCGGCCTGTCGCGCTATGGCCTCAAGCATGCGGTCGAGCAGGTGTTCGGCGGCCTGTTCGAAGCGGCGTCCTACATGGATCTGCGCCGGCTGCCGGAGCTGTTCTGCGGCTTCCGGCGCGAGAAGCATCGCGGCCCGACGCTCTATCCGGTGGCCTGCGCGCCGCAGGCCTGGGCCAGCGCGACGCCGTTCACCTTGCTCGAGGCGGCGCTCGGGCTCGAGTTCGACGCCGCGCGCGGCGAGATCCGTCTGCGCAATCCGCGGCTGCCCGCCTTCCTGGACTGGGTGGTGCTGCGCGATCTCAGGCTCGGCAGCTCCACGATCGACCTGCGCATTCGCCGCCATGGCGAGGACATCTCCATGGAGGTGCTGCGGCGGCGCGGTCAGATCCAGGTCTCGCTGGTGCTGGCGCAATGATGGCGTTGAAACCCGCTCTCCACCGAGCTGCTTGCGGCTGTCTCGTCACGCTGCCGTTGCTCCTCGGTCCGTATGTCGGCGACGGGCATGCGCAGCAGCCGTCGCCGGCACCGCCTGCCAAGGATGCCGCGGCGCCCGCGAAGGAGCCGGCACCACCGCCCTCGGTCACCATCCTCGGCGCGCGCGATGCGCATGGCGTGCTCGGTCGCGACGTGCGCAGCTCGACCGGCGAGGACATGGGCCACATCGTCGACGTCATCGTCGATCTCACCGGCACGGTGCGCGCCGCGGTGATCGATTTCGGCGGCTTCCTCGGCGTCGGCAGCCGCAAGATCGTGGTCGACTGGACCGCGCTCGATTTCAAGCACATCGCCGAGAAGAGCGACCAGGTCACGCTCGACCTCACCAAGGAGCAGGTGAAGGCCGCGCCCGAATACAAGGAGGACAAGCCCGTCGTCGTGCTCGGCGCGTCCGGCAAGCTGTCTCCCTGGGATTTCGATCATTGAGTTGATGCGTGAGATTGCCGGTCCGGCCTGCGCGTGCAGCGGAACACGGTGGGGATGTTCTGTCCCGTCCGCCTCATGAGTTGAGATGTGAACGCCATGCCGATTGCACGGCCGTCGAGATCGCCTGACCGGGAGCCCGAGCCTGACGGCGCGGCAGAGGCGGGCGCGCGTCCGGATGCCGGGGAGGATCATGGCCAGACTTCAAGACCAGCGCCGTCGCGGCAGAGCCTGCACGGGCTGGATTGGTTCATCTTCTTCCTGGCCGACGTGCAGACCGGCTTCGGTCCCTTCATCGCGGTCTATCTGACGACGCAGAAATGGACGCAGGCCCAGATCGGCCTGGTGCTGTCGATCGGCGGCATCGTCGGGCTGATCGGGCAGATGCCGGGCGGCGCGATCATCGATGCGGCCAGATCCGAGCGCCGCGTCGCCGGTCTTGCCATCGCGACCATCGGCTGCTGCGCGCTGGCCTATGCCGCTTGGCCGATCTTTCCCGTGGTCGCGGGTGCCGCGACGTTGCATGCGGCGGCGAGCTGCGTGCTGGGCCCTGCGATCGCGGCGATCAGCCTCGGCCTGGTCGGGCCGCGCGGCATGGCGGAGCGGCTCGGCCGCAATGCGCGGTTCGCGTCGCTCGGCAATGGCGTGGCTGCGGCCGTGATGGGCACCTGCGGCTATCTGCTGTCCAGCCGCGCCGTGTTCCTGGTCACCTTCATTCTCGCCTTTCCGACGCTGATCGCGTTGTCGCGCATCCGCGAGCGCGAGATCGACGTCGCGCGGGCGCACGGCCGAGCCCATCACGAGGACAAGGAGGTCGCGCGGCTGTCGAATCTGCTCGGCCTGCTGCGCCAGCGCGCGCTGCTCGTGTTCGCGCTCGGCGTGTTCCTGCTGCAGCTCGCCAATGCGGCGATGCTGCCGCTGATGGCCGGCGTGGTGACGACGAAATCGAGCGAATGGGCGCCGATGCTGATCGCGTTCTGCATCGTGGTGCCGCAGGCGATCGTGGCGCTGACCTCGCCCTCGGTCGGCGCGGTCGCGCAGCAATGGGGCCGCAGGCCGCTGCTGATGCTGGGGTTTGCCGCGCTCGCGATGCGCGGCGCGCTGTTCGCGGTCGTGCACGATCCCTACGTGCTGGTGGCGGTGCAGATCTTCGACGGCGTCACGGCGGCCGTGTTCGCCGTCATGATTCCGCTGACGGTGGCCGACGTCGCCTTCGGCAGCGGGCATTTCAATCTGGCGCAGGGAATCGTCGGGACGGCGTCCGGGATCGGCGGATCGCTGTCCACCGTCGTCGCCGGCTTCGCCAGCGACCGTTACGGCAGCGCCACCGCCTTCATGGGTCTGTCAGGCGTGGCGCTGACAGGTCTTCTCTTGATCGCGCTGCTGATGCCGGAGACCGGGCAGCGCGAGCGCAGGGCGTGAACGGGCAGGGCGCTCAGGCGTCCATGCTGCGCAGGCGCTGACGGTTGCGCAGCACGATCTGGCGGGCACCGGAGAAGCCGAGAACGCCCTGGCTGTGCAACTGCGACAGCGCGCGCGACACGGTCTCCAGGGTCAGGCCGAGATAGTCGCCGATATCGCGGCGGCACATCGGCAGCGCCATCATGCCGGCGACGGCGAGGCGGCGGTCCATCTCGAGCAGGAAGGTCGCGACGCGCTCCATCGCAGTCTTGCGTCCCAGCAGCAGCATGTGGTCCTCGGCATGGCGGAGATCGCCGGCCGTCATGGTCCAGAGCTTGCGGGCGACCGCGACGTCGACGCCTGCTGCCTGTTCGAGGCTGCGGCGCTTCACCAGGCGCACGGTGGTATCGATGATGGCCTCGGCGGCGAGGCGATGCATGGAGCCGAATTCGAGGCCGAAAACGTCACCGGGAAGATGGAAGGCGCCGATCTGGCGGCGGCCGTCGGAGAGCAGCTTGTAGCTGCGAACGGCGCCGGAAATCACTTGGTAGACGTATTCGGCCGGCTCGTCCTCGCCATAGATCTCCTCGTCCTTCTTGTAGGAGAACTCGCTGGCGATGAGCCCGGCATGGCCGGTGATCTCGGCAAAGGGATTGGCGGCAGGAGAGACGACAGCAGAGGGGACGGCGTGGGGGGCGTTGGTGTTGACGACCGAATTGGTAATCGACTGATTGAGCATGACCATCTCCTTGCGGCGGATGGCGATGTGGTACACGGCGGCTCCCGTTAAGGACATTTCGGCCGTTATCTTAAGGGGGGTTCCTTACGTAGATATACGTAGCCGGCCCGCTCAGGAGACCCGCTGGGCGGTACCCGAATGGTCGTTGGCGATCGCCTTGCGGATCCGCTTCACCAGATTGTCGTCGAGCAACGGCTTGAGCAGGAAATCCTGGATCCCGACGGCCGCCGCGCGCGCCGCAAGCCGGTCATCGTAGTGCCCCGTGATCAGCACCACCGGCGCGGTCGCCCCCTGCTTGCGCAACCGTTCGGCGAGCTCGACGCCGTTGATCTCCGGCATCTTGTAGTCGACCACGAAGCAGTCGACGGGCGCGTGGTCCGAGGCCTTGAGCAGTGCGGTGCCGCTGCGAAACGTGCGCACGTCGAAGCCATCGGCCTCCAGCAGGAAGCGCAGCGAGCCGAGGACGTCAGCATCGTCGTCGGCTACGTAGACCGTAGGTTTTGTGTGAGCCGACATCGCACGTGCCGCGAGAATGTGATGTTGAACCGAGGCGCAAGATAACACTCGATTCTGTCAAGGTAGCTTGATCTAGCTCAATCCTTCAGCGCACCTGCGCGCATCGCCAGACGCACCAGCTCGGAGAGGCTGTTCGCTCCCATCTTGGTCATCACGTTGGCCCTGTAGACCTCGATGGTGCGCGGACTGATGTCGTATTCGCGCGCGATCAGCTTGTTGGAGAGACCGGCCATCAGTCCATCCATCACCTGGCGCTCCCGGGGGCTCAGGCTGGCGACGCGCGCCAGGATGTCTTGCGTGACCGATTCGTTCTTCGCGGCCGGCTCGGCCTGCTGGATTGCCGTTTCGATCATGGCGACCAGTCGCTCGTCCTCGAACGGCTTCTCCAGAAAATCGACCGCGCCGAGCTTCATCGCCTCGACCGCGAGCGGCACGTCGCCATGGCCGGTCATCACCAGGATCGGAAAGCTGCTGCCGGCGGCCTTCATGCGCTTGAGCAGCTCGATGCCGTCGATGCCGGGCATCCGCACGTCCGAGACGACGCAGCCGAAAGGGAGCATCGGCAGTCGGCCGAGGAAGATCTCCGCGTTCTCGAACAGCGTGACGTCAAAGCCTGATGAATCGAGCAGGAAGTTGAGCGAATCCCGCATCGCCTCGTCGTCGTCGATCACATAGACCTTGGCCCGTTCAGCCATCGTGCTCAACCTTGGTTGGGGCTGCCGGCAGGGTGAAGCGGAACGTCGCGCCTCCCGCTTCGTTGTTCTCGGCCCACATGCGCCCGCCATGGGCCTCGATGATGGACCGGCTGATCGAGAGGCCGACTCCCATTCCGGTGTCCTTGGTGGTGAAGAAGGTCTTGAAGAGATTGGGCATGACGTCGTCGTGGAATCCCGTTCCGGTGTCGGATACCGAGACCTCGATCGAGTCGTCGCTGAGTCTGCAATTTGTCGCACTGAGCTCGCGGCGTTCGGAATGAGACATCGCCTCGAGTCCATTGCGGAACAGATTGACCAGGACCTGCTGGATCTGGACCCGGTCGGCGAGCACGAGATCGGCCTCCGGATTGAGTTGGAAGCGCAACTGGACGTTCTGCTCGCGGGCGCCGGAAAGGCCGAGGGCGCCGGCTTCCTCGATCAGCTTCGACAGGCTCTCGACCCGCTTCTCCGATTCGCCGCGCGAGACGAAATCGCGCAGACGGCGGATAATCTGGCCGGCGCGAATCGCCTGCTCGGCGGCGCGGTCCATCGCGCTCTCGATCTTGGGCGTGTTCGGATCACTGCTGCCGGCCAGCAGCCGGCGCGAGCCTTTCATGTAATTGCTGATCGCGGCGAGCGGCTGGTTGAGCTCATGCGCCAGCGCCGAGGCCATCTCGCCCATGGCGCTGAGGCGCGACACGTGGACCAGTTCCGACTGCAGTTCCCGCAGCCGTGCCTGGGTCTGCTGGTGCTCGGTGAGATCATGGGCGAAGCCGGTGAAATAGGGCTTGCCGCCGGACTGCATCTCGCCGATCGACAGATGCATCGGGAATGTCGTGCCGTCGCGGCGGCGGCCGGTCACGATGCGGCCGATGCCGATGATGCGGCGCTCGCGGCTGGCATGGTAGCGGGTGAGGTAGCCGGCATGGCGCGAGCGGTCCGGCTCGGGCATCAATTCGCTGACGTCAAGGCCGACCGCTTCTGCCTCGGTGAGGCCGAACATCCGCTCCGCCGCGGAGCTGAAGAACTGGATGGTGCCGCTGCCGTCGATCACGATCATCGCGTCCGGCACGGTGTCCAGGATCGAGCGGAAATGCTGCTCGCGCAGCCGCAGCGTCTCCTCCAGCCGCTTCTCCTGGTCGATGTCGAGGGCGATGCCGCGCAGATGATGCGGCGCGCCGGCCTCGTCGGGGACCACGCCGGCAAGCACGCGAATCCAGTGGCCGCCGCCGGACACTCTGAACGACATGTCGAACCCGGTGCTCCGATGGCGCGAATCCTCGATCGCCGCCTCGACCGGCGCGCGATCCTCGGGCGCGAGCAGCGCCAGGAAGGACCCGTAGGTCACCGGCTGATCGGCCGCCACGCCGAACAGCTTCCGCGTCGTCACCGACCAGTAGAACTCGCCCGAGGCCAGATCGAGATCCCACGCGCCGAAGCCCAGCCTCCGAGCGTCCTCGGGAGCGTCGTCGAGCCTGGCGGATGCATCCGGGAAGGGGTGGGTGAAGTCGCGCAATTCGAGGCCTTTGATCGATTCGCCGTTGTCCGATTCGCCGCAGCCGGGAGGCCGACCACCGCGGTATCCTATACCAGATTGCGCCCCTGCAACCCGGCCCGACTTAAACTTTGGTTCGACAATTCAAGGCTTTCTCCGATCCTGGGCCGGGTTCCAACGGTGTCCTGCCGCCCGTGCTTCACCGCCGCACCTTGATCTATCTCATCACGGCAGGCGATTTCACCTCTAAGAGTTGCATGGAAGCAATGTTTGGAGAGGCGGGATGACGTGGGCGACTGTCATGGTGAGCCTTGCGCTCGGTCAGCCGAATGAGGCCCGCCTTCAGGTCGCGGCCGACTTGGCGGCGCGCTTTGACGCAGGTGTCATCGGCGTGGCGGCCGGGGAATTCGCGCCGCCGCTCTACTTCACGACCGGCGAGCAGGCGCAGGATCTGATCGAGCAGGGTGAGGCCGCGCTGCGGAATCGACTGGCCGAGCTCGAGCAGCAGTTCCGCACCGCAGTGGGTGACCGGGCTGCGTCGTTGAGCTGGCGCAGCGCCGTGGATTTCCCCGCGCGCTACGTGCTGGCGCAGGCCCGTGCCGCCGACATTCTCGTCACCGGCGGCGTGCCGCCCGGGGTGTCCGATGCGTTCGCGGTCGCCAATCCCAAGGATCTCGTCATGCAGGCCGGGCGCCCGCTGCTCGTGGTGCCGGACAACGCCAGTTCGCTCGATCTCGGGACCGTGCTGGTGGCCTGGAAGGAGACACCGGAGGCGCGCCGCGCTTTGACCGATGCTCTGCCGCTGCTCGCCAAGGCGAGCGGCGTCGTGGTCGCCGAGATCCCGGAGACCGCCTCGGAATATGACGCCTGCGCGGCGCGTCTTGCGGACGTCGTCGCATGGCTCGGCCGTCACAAGATCGTCGCATCGGCGCGCGTCGCGGAACCGGGGCAGGGGCGCAACGTTGCGGCTACGCTCGACGCCGTCGCCGCCGATGTTTCGGCCGGTCTCGTCGTGGCGGGCGCCTATGGCCATTCCCGATTCCGCGAGCTCGTGCTCGGCGGGGTCACCGAGCATCTGATGACGCGCAGCGAGCGTTGCGTTCTGCTGTCGCACTGAAATTCGACCCGCTCCATTCGAGAACAGGATTGCCGCCTTGTACAGATTTCTCGAGGAAACCGCCGGCAACTACATGACGCGGAACGTCACGACCGTGACCCGGGAGACGACGATCCGCGAGCTCGGCGAGATGTTCGACCGCGACGATTTCAACACCTACCCCGTCGTCGAGAACGACGAGGTGATCGGCATCGTCACCAAGTTCGACGTGCTGAAATGCTTTGCCTTCACGCCGAATCAGATGCTGCCGCGCTACAGCGACCTGATGAACCGGACGGTCGCCGACGTGATGACGTCCGAGTTCATCTACGTCCGGCCGGATACGAAGCTGACGCGCGTGCTGCAGCTGATGGTCGAGCATCGCATCCGCAGCCTTCCCGTGACCGATGCCGACAACCGCGTGGTCGGGATCGTCGCCCGCGAGGACATCGTGCGAGCGCTGGCGGCTGCCGCCAAGGATTGAGCGCGGCGCGCTGAGTCCGAAGCCTGCTACGAACGTCTAATGACGGCCGGCATGCATCGCTGCATGCCGGCCGTCGCCGTGTCTGCGAGCGAAACCGCGTCGGGCCGCGTCGTCGTGCAACACTCCGCCTGTTTACCGGCGAACTGGTCGCAAAGTTGATTTCGATCAATTCCACGTGTGAACGATTGTGGTTGCTGGGCTCGTGTTCTTTCAGCGAGATTCCGCATGAGCGCGTCCTCATCCACAAAATCCATGACCATCGGCGAAAGTGGCTTGTCGCTCACTTTTGCCGTCACCGCCTTCCTGTGCGTCTTCGCTGCGGCGAAGGCACTGGATACGGCCTTCGCGTTCCACGCCTCGCTCGCGGCTGCCGCCAGCGCGGCGTCCGTCTTCTTCATCCTCAACCGCTACTTCGAGCGCCGCGAGCTGCCTCCGCAGGAGATCAATGGTCGGCCGAACTACAATCTCGGTCCGATCAAGTTCGCCTCGTTCATGTCGATGTTCTGGGGCATCGCCGGCTTCACGGTCGGCCTCATCATCGCCTCGCAACTGGCCTGGCCCGCGCTGAACTTCGACCTGCCATGGACCAGCTTCGGCCGCCTGCGGCCGCTGCATACCTCGGCGGTGATCTTCGCCTTCGGCGGCAACGTGCTGCTGGCGACGTCGTTCTACGTCGTGCAGCGGACCTGCCGCGTGCGTCTCGCCGGTGATCTCGCGCCCTGGTTCGTGGTGATCGGCTACAACTTCTTCATCCTGATCGCGGGCACGGGCTATCTGCTCGGTGTCACCGAGGGCAAGGAGTACGCCGAGCCCGAATGGTACTCGGATCTTTGGCTGACGATCGTCTGGGTAGTCTACCTGCTGGTCTTCCTGACGACGATCATCAAGCGCAAGGAGCCGCACATCTTCGTGGCGAACTGGTTCTATCTTGCCTTCATCGTCACGATCGCGGTTCTGCACCTCGGCAACAATCCGGCGCTTCCGGTGTCGCTGTTCGGCTCCAAGTCCTACATCGCCTGGGGTGGCGTGCAGGATGCGATGTTCCAGTGGTGGTACGGCCACAACGCGGTCGGCTTCTTCCTGACCGCCGGCTTCCTGGCCATCATGTACTACTTCATCCCGAAGCGGGCTGAGCGTCCGATCTACTCGTATCGGCTGTCGATCATCCACTTCTGGGCGCTGATCTTCCTCTACATCTGGGCCGGCCCGCACCATCTGCACTATACGGCGCTGCCGGACTGGACGCAGACCCTGGGCATGACCTTCTCGATCATGCTGTGGATGCCCTCCTGGGGCGGCATGATCAACGGCCTGATGACCCTGTCGGGAGCGTGGGACAAGCTGCGGACGGACCCCGTGCTGCGCATGCTGGTCGTCTCGGTCGCCTTCTACGGCATGTCGACCTTCGAAGGTCCGATGATGTCGATCAAGGTGGTCAACTCGCTCAGCCACTACACCGACTGGACCATCGGTCACGTGCACTCCGGTGCGCTCGGCTGGGTCGGCTTCGTCTCCTTCGGCGCGCTGTACTGCCTGGTGCCGTGGATCTGGAACCGCAAGGGTCTCTATAGCCTCAAGCTCGTGAACTGGCACTTCTGGACGGCCACGCTGGGCATCGTGCTCTACATCTCCGCGATGTGGGTCTCGGGCATCCTGCAGGGTCTGATGTGGCGGTCCTACACGGCGCTCGGCTTCCTCGAATACTCGTTCATCGAGACCGTCGAGGCGATGCACCCCTTCTACATCATCCGTGCCGCTGGTGGCGCACTGTTCCTGATCGGCTCACTCATCATGGCCTACAATCTCTGGATGACGGTCCGTGTCGGTGAGGAAGAAGTTCAGTCGCCCGTCGCCCTTCAGCCGGCGGAGTGAGGTATCAACCATGTCTTTCTGGCAACGACACCAAGTCTTCGAGAAGAACTCGATCATCCTGGTCATCGGCATCCTGCTGGTGATCGCGATCGGCGGCCTCGTCGAGATCACTCCGCTCTTCTACCTGAAGAGCACGATCGAGGCGGTCGACGGCGTGCGTCCCTATACGCCGCTCGAGCTGGCCGGCCGCAACATCTACGTCCGCGAGGGCTGCTATCTCTGCCATTCGCAGATGGTTCGTCCGCTGCGCGACGAAGTGGAACGCTACGGCCACTTCTCGCTCGCCGCGGAGAGCATGTACGACCATCCGTTCCAGTGGGGCTCCAAGCGTACGGGTCCTGACCTCGCCCGCGTCGGCAACAAGTACTCCGACGACTGGCATGTCACCCACCTGACCAACCCGCGCGCCATCGTCCCGCAATCGATCATGCCCGGCTATCCCTTCCTGAAGGAGACCGAGCTGAACGCCGACAACGTCGCCGATCACCTGAAGACGCTGCGGGCGGTGGGTGTGCCCTACACCGACGACCAGATCGCCAACGCCGCCGCCGACCTCAAGGCGCAGGTCGATCCGGACGGTGCCGGTGCCGAGGCGCTCACCAAACGCTATCCGAAGGCGGTGGTGCGCAACTTCGACGGCAAGGCGGGTGCGCCGACCGAGATGGATGCGCTGGTAGCGTATCTGCAAATGCTCGGCACCTTGGTCGACTTCAAGATCTACAACGAAAAAGCCAATCTGCGCTGAGATCAGAGGCGAACATCATGAAGCCCATCATTGCAGTCGAAAACATCGCGTCGTCACTCGTGACGACGCTGTGGACCCCGATCTTCGTCGCGATCTTCATCGCGATCGTGACCTATGCCCTCTGGCCTCGCAACAAGGCCGCTTTCGACGAGGCGGCGAGCATGCCGTTGCGGGAGGATTGATTCATCATGGCTGACCATACCGAAGTCGACAGTGTCTCCGGCACCCCCACCACCGGCCACGCCTGGGACGGCATCAAGGAGCTCAACACCCCGCTGCCGCGGTGGTGGGTGATCACCTTCTACATCACCATCGTCTGGGCGATCGGCTACTGGATCGTGTATCCGGCCTGGCCGACCATCTCCAGCAACACCCAGGGCCTGTTCGGCTACTCGTCCCGTGCGGACGTGGCGGTCGAGCTTGCCAATCTCGAGAAGATCCGCGGCGCCAAGATGGCCGCGCTCGCGACCGCCTCGCTCGCCGACATCGAGAAGGATCCGGCGATGCTGGCCCTGGCGCGCGCCAAGGGCAAGACGGTGTTCGGCGACAATTGCGCCGCCTGCCACGGGACCGGCGCGGCCGGCGCGAAGGGCTTCCCGAACCTGAACGACGACGACTGGCTGTGGGGCGGCTCGCTGGAGCAGATCCAGCAGACCCTGCTGTACGGCGTGCGCTCGGGTCACCCGAAGACGCGTGAGGGCCAGATGCTCGCCTTCGGCAAGGACGGTGTCCTGAAGCCGGCGGAGATCGTCACGGTCGCCAACTACGTTCGGGAGCTGGCGGGCCTGCCGACCCGGCCGGGTTATGACGCCAAGGCCGGCGCCAAGGTCTTCGCCGAGAACTGCGCGGCCTGCCATGGCGACAACGCCAAGGGCAATCCGGAGCTCGGCGCGCCGAACCTCACCGACAAGATCTGGCTGTACGGCTCCGACGAGGCGACCCTGATCGAGACCATCACCAATGGTCGCGCCGGCGTCATGCCGGCCTGGGAGGGCCGTCTCGACCCGACCACGATCAAGGCGATGGCGGTCTATGTCCACTCGCTGGGTGGCGGAAAGTAACGGAAATCCAACGGAACTTTCCCTTCAATTGAGCTGGATCAACTGAGCGGCCGGAGGTGGACATACCTTCGGCCGCAACTGCGAGAAGACCCCCCAGCCATGATCCGCCAGCCATGAACCAGACGGTAAGACCGGACGACCTGAAGCCTCAGGACCTGCAGCCCGTGGACGATTACGGTCCGCTCTATGCTGCGCACAAGAAGGTCTATCCCCAGAGCGTCTCGGGCACTTTCCGCCGGATCAAATGGGGCCTGATGGGCTTCTGCCTCGGCGTCTATTATTTCCTGCCGTTCGTGCGCTGGAATCGCGGCCTCGGCGCGCCCGACCAGGCGGTGCTGATCGACTTCCCGAACCACCGCTTCTATTTCTTCTTCATCGAGCTGTGGCCGCAGGAGGTGTACTACTTCACCGGCCTCCTGATCATCGCCGCCATCGGCCTGTTCCTGATGAACGCGATCGGCGGCCGTATCTGGTGCGGCTATCTGTGCCCTCAGACAGTGTGGACCGACCTGTTCTATGCCGTCGAGCGCCTGATCGAGGGTGACCGGCGGGAGCGCATGAAGAAGGATGCCTCCGGCGACCCGATGAAGCTGGAGCGGATTTCGGAGCTCGTGCTCAAGCATTCGATCTGGCTGATGATCGCGTGGTGGACCGGCGGCGCCTGGGTGCTGTATTTCAGCGATGCGCCGACGCTCGTGAAGGATCTCATCACCTTCCAGGGGCCGATGCTCGCCTATGTCTGGATCGCGATCCTGACCGCGACGACCTACACGCTCGCCGGCTTCATGCGCGAGCAGGTCTGCGTTTATATGTGCCCGTGGCCGCGCATCCAGGCGGCGCTGACCGACGAATGGGCGCTCAACGTCACCTACCGCTATGACCGCGGCGAGAGCCGCATGTCGGTCAAGAAGGCCGCCGAATTGCGCGCGCTCGGCCAGCCGGCCGGCGACTGCATCGATTGCAAGCAATGCGTGGCGGTATGCCCGACCGGCATCGACATCCGCGACGGCGCCCAGATGGATTGCATCCAGTGCGGCCTCTGCATCGACGCCTGCGATACCGTCATGACCAAGATCGGCCGCCCGACGCGGCTGATCGGCTATGACAACGACATCAACATCCATCGTCGACAGGAAGGCAAGCCGCCGATCTACAAGCTCGTGCGCCCGCGGACCATCGTCTATGCCGCGATCATCGCCGTGGTCGGCGGCGCCATGGTCTACAAGCTCGCGACTCGGTCGCTGCTCGAGGTCAACGTGCTGCACGATCGCAATCCGATCGCGATCAAGCTGTCCGACGGCTCGATCCGCAATGCCTATACGGTGCGCGTCCTCAACAAGCACGGCTTCGATCGCGTCATCGCCATCGACATCGAGGGGCCTGCCAATTCGACCGTCCACGTCGTCGGTGCGGATTCGGTGACGCCGGACCGGCCTATGATCGTGATCGGGCGCGACCAGACCGAGGAGCTGCGCCTCCTGGTGACCGCTCCCGAGGAGAACAATCCCGCGAAGTCCATCCCAGTGAAGTTCCATGTGACGGATATCGGTCTCGGCGTCGTCGCCTCCGCCACCGACAATTTCGTCAGCCCGTAGAGCTAAGGAGCCTGTCAATGGCCAGCCGTTCCAATCCTTCTTTCCAGCTGACCGGAGGCATGGTGCTCGCGATGCTCCTCGCCTTCTTCGGGACCGTGATCGGCGTCAACGTCTACATGATGAAGATGGCGATCTCGACCCTGCCGGGCACCGAGGTCGACAGCGCCTACAGCGCCAGCCTCGGCTACGAGAAGGAGATCGCGGCGGCGCGCGCCCAGGAGGCGCGGCGCTGGCAGGTCGAGGCGCATATCGAGCGTGGCGCCGGCGGCGCCGCCATCCTGCAGGTCAACGCGCGCGACGCAAGCGGCAATCCCGTCTCGGGCCTGACCTTCCAGGGCCGGCTCGAGCGTCCGGCCGACAAGCGCGCGGATCAGGACGTCGCCCTCGCCGAGGTCGGCATCGGCATCTATCGCGGCACGGCGGAGGCGATCGCGCCGGGCCAGTGGGACCTCGTGCTCGAAGGTGATTCCAGCGGCCGCCGCCTGTTCATGTCGAAGAACCGCGTGCTGCTGAACTGAAGGGACTTCCGATCATGCATGTGACGCGTGACTTCTCCCACTACGTCAAGGATCTCGGCGCCGGCCTGAAGCACATCGACCTCGCGGTCGAGGGTGTCAGCTGCGCCGGCTGCATGGCCAAGATCGAGCGCGGCCTCTCGGCACTGCCCGACGTGACGCTCGCGCGGGTCAACCTGACCGACCGCCGCGTCGCGCTGGAATGGAAGCAGGGCACGCTCGATCCGGCCAAGTTCATCGACCGCCTCGCCGAACTCGGCTACAAGGCCTATCCGTTCGAGAAGGCAAGCGCCGAGTCCACCGAGGCCGAGGAATCGCGCTTCCTGCTGCGCTGTCTCGGCGTCGCCGCGTTCGCGACCATGAACGTGATGATGCTGTCGATCCCGGTGTGGTCCGGCAATGTCAGCGACATGCTGCCGGAGCAGCGCGACTTCTTCCACTGGCTGTCGGCCGTCATCGCATTGCCGGCCGCGGCCTATGCCGGCCAGCCGTTCTTCCGTTCGGCATGGCGCGCGCTCAAGAGCGGCAACGTCAACATGGACGTGCCGATCTGCATCGGCGTGATCCTGGCGCTGGGCATGTCGGTCGTCGAGACCTTCCACCACGCCGAGCACGCCTATTTCGACGCCGCGATCATGCTGCTGACCTTCCTGCTGGTCGGCCGCTATCTCGACCAGAACATGCGGCGGCGGACTCGCGCGGTCGCCGGCAATCTCGCCGCGCTGAAGGCGGAGACCGCGACCAAGTTCATCGGCCCCGACGAGATTTCGGAGGTACCGGTCGCCGCCGTTCGCGCCGGCGATCTCGTGCTGCTGCGGCCCGGCGAGCGCTGCGCCGTCGACGGCGTCGTGGTTGAGGGCCGCTCCGAGATCGACCAGAGCCTGATCACCGGCGAGACGCTGTACGTGCCGGCCGAGCAGGGCACGGCGGTCTATGCGGGTTCGCTCAACATTTCCGGCACGCTGCGCGTCCGGGTGTCGGCCGCGGCCGAGGGCACCTTGCTCGCCGAGATCACGCGCCTGCTCGACAACGCGCTGCAGGCTCGCTCGCGCTACATGCGCCTCGCCGACCGCGCCTCGCGGCTCTATGCGCCGGTCGTGCACGCAACAGCGGCGCTCACCGTGCTCGGCTGGGTGCTGATGGGCGCGAGCTGGCATGACGCCATCGTCACCGGCATTGCCGTGCTGATCATCACTTGTCCCTGCGCCCTCGGGCTCGCGATTCCCACCGTGCAGACCGTGGCGTCGGGCGCGATGTTCAAGTCCGGCGTGCTGCTCAATGCGGGCGATGCGATCGAGCGCCTCGCCGAGGCCGATCACGTCATCTTCGACAAGACCGGCACCTTGACGCTGCCGGAGCTCGAGGTCGTCAACGCCGCCGACATCCCTGCAGATGTGTTCGCGCTGGCCGGCCAGCTAGCGCTGTCGAGCCATCATCCGGTGGCCGCGGCGGTGGCCCAGGCCGCCAATGCGCGGTCGCCGCTGATGGGCGCGGTCGAGGAGCCGGGCCAGGGTGTCCGCGCCGTCGTCGACGGCGTCGAGATCAGGCTGGGACGTCCAACCTTCTGCGGCGCCGAGGCGCTGGTTGCGCAGACCGGCAGCGTCGATCCCGAGGCCTCGGTGGTGGCCTTCAGCCGCGGCGACAGCAAGTACCTGTTCTCGGTGCGCCAGGGCTTGCGCCCCGACGCCGCCAAGATCGTCGCCGGCCTGCAGCGGCGCGACATCAAGGTCGAGATCCTCTCGGGCGATCGCGAGGCGGCGGTGGCCGCGGCCGCCAAGGCGCTCGGCATCGGCGAGTGGCGCGCCGGCGTCACGCCGGCCGACAAGATCGCGCGCATCGAGGAGCTGAAGCGCGCGGGCGTCAAGGTCATGATGGTCGGCGACGGCATGAACGACGCGCCGTCGCTCGCCGCCGCGCACGTCTCGATGTCGCCGATCTCGGCCGCGCATCTGAGCCAGGCCACCGCGGATCTCGTCTTCCTCGGTCGTCCCCTGGCGCCGGTGCTGGCCGCGATCGACTACGCGCGCAAGGCACTGCATCTGATGCGGCAGAATCTGTGGCTCGCAGTCGGCTATAACGCCCTGGCGGTGCCGCTGGCGATCAGCGGCGTCGTCACCCCGCTGATCGCGGCAGCCGCGATGTCCGGCTCGTCGATCATCGTCATGCTGAATGCGCTGCGTGCCCGCAAGGTGGCCGGGGAGGCCGCGTCATGGAAGTGATGATCATTCTCGTCCCGCTCGCTCTGGCGCTCGGCCTTGCCGGCCTGGTCGGCTTTCTCTGGTCGCTGAAGAGCGGCCAGTATGAGGATCTCGAAGGGGCGGCCTGGCGCGCCATCGCCGACGACGATGAGCAGGCCCCGCCGGCTCAGCCCGAGGCCGCGCCGAGCCGGTCCTGAACGCCTGGCAGCGTCATCCGACGCGCCAGGTATCCCGCGACCGCGAGCGCGGCGGCGATGCCTGCCACGCAAGCCGTCCAGCCGAACCGGTCGAACAACTGGCCGAGCACGGCCGTTCCGATGATGCCGCCGGCGAAATAGCTGGCGAGGTAAAGACCGCTTGCAACGCCCTGATCGTGGGCCGCGGTCTTTCCGACGAAACCTGTGGTCACGGCCTGGGCGAAGAACGTGCCCGCGCCGACCAGCACCATGCCTGCGAGCACCGCCCCGAGCCGTGACGACAGCATCAGGACGAGGCCGAGGCCTGCGGTCGCGAGTGCGCCCCAGATCGCGCCCTGTGTGCCGATCCTTGCGACCGTCCGGCCGGCGAGCAGCGTGGTGACGATCGAGGGCAGGAAGACGAAATACACCAGTCCGACCTCCATCATGCCGAGCGACAGCGGCGGCCGCACCAGCACGAAGTTCACGAAGGTGAAGGCGCCGATGAAGGCGAACAGGACGCAGAAGCCGACGCCGAAGGCCGCGCGCAGGCGGCGGTCGCGCAGGTGATCGGCGATGGCCCCGCCGCGCAGCCGCATCGTTCCCTGCACACGCATGGCCGCGCCTCCGACCGCGAATGCGGCGAGAAGGGCACCGCAGACATTGAGCGCGGCGAAGACGTAGAAGGTCGGCTTGAGGCCAAGGGCACCGGTGAGACCGGCCGAGAGCAGGCGCCCGACCAGATTGCTGGCGACGTTGCCGGTGATATAGGCCGCGAAGGCGCCGCCGGCCTCGCTGGCGGTGCACTGCTCGCCGAGATAGGCAAGGGTGAGGGCGAACGCCGAGGCCATGCACAGGCCCTGCAGGATGCGCAAGCCTGCGAACACCGTCAGGTCGGGCGCGCTGCCGAGCAAGGCGGTGAAGCCGGCGAGCAGGGCAAGGCTGGCGACGATGCCGATCCGGCGATCGATCAGCGGGCTGAGCAGGCCGATGACCAGGCTCGCGATCGCCATTCCCAGCGTGCAGGCGTTGACGGCAAGCCCCATCTCGGCCGCGCTGACCTGATAGTAGCGCGCGAGGACCGGCAGCATCGCCTGCGCCGCGAACAGATCGACGAGGCTGAAAAAGGCGAGCAGGCCGACCAGGACCGCGCGCCGCGCCGCCCTTCGTGCATTCACATCGGCGGCTCCAATCGGCAACCGTGCGGACAGATCCGTCATGGCAATCTCCTCGGCTCCACAGGCAACGCGGCCGCATCCGGATCGCCTGCCTGAAGGGGGCGATCCGAAGGCGGCTGGCGGAGGCCCGCGATCTACATGTTGTGATCGTGCGGATCCTTGCGAACGTCGCCGACATAGAGGATGACCGTCTCCTTGCCGTCGTTCTTCCACCAATGCGACGTGCCGAACACCTCGGCTCTCAGATCGCCGGCCTTGTGCAGGATCGGCTCGGCGCAGTTGCTGGCATATTCGATGATCTCGCCCTGCTGAACGAAGATCAGCGCCGGGCGATCGTCATGGCTGTGCCACGGCACGATGCCGCCGGGCGCGATGGTCAGCTTGCGGAAGCGCAACTCGCGGTCCTTGATATTGGCGGGCTGCTTGGCGAGATCGATCGCGCCAAGCGTGACGTCGGTAACGCCGACCGCCTTGACGTCGGCTTTCTCACGTACGCCGGCCTTGATCTTGTCGGCCGGACACTCGCCGGCGCGGGCGCCGGACGCCGCGATCACCGTCGTAGCAACGGCCAGGACGAAAGCAGCGCTCAGGCGGCGCGCGCGTGTAGGTGCGATCTGCATCAACATGTCATTGTCTCCTCTGATGGAACAGCGGCCCGCGCCGAGCGGGCATCGCGAGGCGCACCATCGGGGAGCAGGGGACATGATGGAAATGCATCCTTTCTCTGGAGCCGATAGACCGCCGCTATCGATAGGCGGACGCTATCCTCGCGATTGGACAACGGCATTTCTCAAGCAGAGCAGGTCGCGCTTGTAATGCGGACGCCCGATGACGGGCGACAGCATTCATGAGGAGGAGATATCCATGACCCGCCTGTCCAAGACCTTGATCGCCGCGGCCGTGGTCGCGGTCTCTGCCACCGCAGCCATCGCGCAAGGCGGCCTCGATCTCGCGCCCGGCATGGCCTATGTCTACAGCGCCGGCAAGACCAGCATGATGACGATGGCCGCCGGCGACGCCAATCATCGGGCCATGATGCGCCACGCCAGGAAGGTGCCGAACAACACCGTCTTCTTCATGAGCGACGGGCAGCTCTATTCGGCGTCCGGCATGCTCGATCCCACCGGCAATTTCTATCGGCCCTGAGCGCGACAGTCGGGCAGGCCGCCCTTGTGGTCGGCTTGCCCGGGAAACTATCATGGTTGGGGTCCTGAACCTGCCGGAGCTGCTCATGACAGTGCTTTCACCCGCGGATGCCGAGCGGCTCAGACAGGCCTTCCTGCAATGCAGGGAGATGCAGGGCACCCTGCGTCAGCAGCTCGAGGCCTATGCCGCTGCGGGTCGCGAGATCTTTCCGGCCTACGCGTCCGCCGTCGACCGCCTGGTGGCGCGGCTCGGAGACAACGGCGGCGGCGAGACTGCGCCGCGGCCCGGTGAGACGATGCCGCCATTCGTCCTCCCCGATGAGGCTGGCCGGCTGGTGAGCCTGCAATCCTGCCTCGTCCGGGGGCCGGTCGCCGTGATGTTCTTCCGCGGCCATTGGTGCCCCTATTGCCGGCTCAACGTTCGCGCGGTGATCAAGGCGCAGGAGCGCATCGACGCCGCGGGCGGCGCGATCGTCGCGATCATGCCGGAGCTGCAGGCGTTCACGCAGCAGTTCAAATCGGACGCCGGCGCCACCTTCCCTGTGTTGACGGATCTCGACAACGGCTATGCCTTGTCGCTCAACCTCGCGATCTGGGTCGGTCGTGAGATCCAGCAACTACTGGCGCACCAGGACCTGGCGAGCTTCCACGGCAATGACGGCTGGGTGTTGCCCATTCCGGCTGCCTTCGTGGTCGGGCGTGACGGTCTCGTAAAGGCGCGCTTCGTCGATCCCGATTTCCGCAAGCGGATGGAGATCGACGATCTGGTCGAAGCGCTTCGCCAGGCCGCGGCTCAGGACAGCTGAGCGAGCCATTCCTGCCAGTTCCTGCCGCGCAGCATGCGCATCACGGTCGAGGCAACCGCCGTGCGTTCACGGCCAGCAACGCCGTAGAGATGAACGGTGCGCCGCACGTCGAGTCCGTCGACGGTGGCCCGATGCAGGGTCTCCGGCAGCGCGGTCGTTTGCGGCACCACACCGATGCCGACCCCGGCTTCCATCAGCGCGATCAGGTCGCGTTCGGAGTGGACATCATGAGTTCGTCCGAGGTCGACGCCGCGTTCGCGGAGCAGCGTGCGCAACCTGTCCGCATGTTCGCAATAGTTGCGGCACAGCAACGCGTCACCGCCCAGATCATCGATCGCGATCGGATCCTGCCCGGCCAGCCGGTGCCGGCTGCTCACGGCGAGCGCGAAGTCCTCCGTGAAGAGAGGCCAGACATCCAGCCGATCCCAGGTCTCGTCGATCTCCGAGGCGATGCCGAGCTCCGCTTCGCCGCTCTTCAGATGCTCTGCGATCATGCGGCTGCTGCCGCGTAGAAACCTGAGCTCGAGCTGGTTGAACTGGCGCTGCAGCTGATCGAGCAGCGGGATCAGCAGCGCAAGGTCGACCGAGTCGGCGAGCGCGATCCGGAGCGTGCCGAGCTCTCCGCTCTTGAAGGACGAGGCGAGGGTTCGCGCGCCAACGGCAGCCTCGTAGCATTGTTTCAGCAGTGGATGCATGCGCTGGCCGAGCTCGGTGAGTTGCGCGGCCGGCCGCTCACGCCGGAACAAGTCGCCACCGAGCTCGGCTTCGAGCTGCTTGATCGCACGCGTCAGCGACGGCTGCGTCACGTTGCATTCCTCGGCCGCGCGCGTGAAGTGCAGCAGCCGGGCAACGGCAAGAAAATACCGAACCTGATGCATTTCCATCGAGGTGCTCCGTTCGATCGGGCCGACGTCCCCGGGTGCAATATCCTACCAAGCGGGGCTTGGCACCAGCGATTGCGATAGCGAACACCTATCGTGTGGTGAGCCAAACGGCATTTCCATTGGTCATGGCGGCCCGGCAATTTGTGCAGGCACGGGGCTCAACTGCTCGGACGAAGGCGACGCCATGGCTGTAGATTCACTGAAAGCCCGATCCACATTACCTCCGTTGTCCGGCAGGGTGGCGGTGATCACCGGCTCGACCAGCGGCATCGGTCTGGGGATTGCGCAGGCACTTGCCGGTGCCGGGGCGCACGTGATGCTGAACGGCTTCGGAGCTCCCGAGGAGATCGGCCGCATCAGGTCGCAGATCGCTGCGGAGTTCGGTGTTCGCACCGGCTATGCTGCGGCCGACATGACGCAGCCGGAAGCGATCGCGCGCATGATGGCCGGTACCCTGCAGGAATTTGGCCGTATCGACATCCTGGTCAACAACGCCGGCATTCAACACGTCGCGCCGCTCGAGCAGTTTCCCGTCGAAAAGTGGGACGCCATCGTTGCGGTCAATCTCTCGTCGGCGTTCCACACGATGCGGTTGGCACTGCCGTCGATGCGGCGGAATAGCTTCGGTCGCATCATCAACATCGCCTCGGCGCATGGCCTCGTCGCGTCGCCGTTCAAATCGGCCTATGTCGCTGCCAAGCATGGCATCATCGGCTTGACCAAGGTCGCGGCGCTGGAGGCGGCCGAGATCGGCATCACCTGCAATGCGATCTGTCCAGGCTACGTCTACACGCCGCTGGTCGAGGCGCAGATCGACGGACAGGCCAGGGCGCACGGCATCTCCCGCGATCAGGTCATCCGCGATGTCCTGCTGGCGCAACAGCCGAACAAGCGCTTTGCAACGGTGGAGGAGATCGGTGCGCTCGCCGTCTTTCTCGCCAGCGATGCCGCCGCATCGATCACCGGTGTTGCCCTGCCGGTCGATGGTGGTTGGACCGCACATTGACGGTTGGGCGATGTAACAGCGACGGGAAAACTGCGAACAGGACAATGCATCAGGAGGGAGACATGAGGAGGGAGACATGGCCGACGTCGACGACACGATGTGCGCGATGATCGATCGCGGCAGGCTGCCCGGGCAGGTGGTTCTCGTCCTGCAGGGCGGTGGTGCGCTCGGTTCATACCAGGCCGGCGTCTATCAGGCGCTGCACGAGGCTGGTCTGGAGCCGGACTGGGTGATCGGGACATCGATTGGCGCCATCAATGCCGCTCTCATCGCCGGCAGCCCGGTGCAGGAGCGCATGACGCGGCTGCGGGAGTTCTGGAAGCGGATGCACCGGCGGCCAGCCTGGACAGTGCGCACGGCCTTTCCGGATTTCAACGAGCGGCTGTCCTATTGGACGACCGTGACGCATGGGATTCCGGGCTTCTTCCGTCCCAACGCCCTGGCGCATGCCGGGGAGTCCTATCCGCTCGGTGCCGAGCAGGCCGGCTATTACTCGACCGCTCCGCTGCGCGAAACGCTGCAGGAGCTCGTCGACTTCGATCGTCTCAACAATGGCGGTCTACGCCTCACGGTCGGGGCGGCGCATGTCAGGACGAGCCGGATGCGCTATTTCGACAGTCGCGACGAGGTGCTGGATGTCCGCCACATCCTGGCATCGGGCGCGCTGCCTCCCGCGTTTCCGGCAGTTCGCATCGATGGCGAACTGTATTGGGACGGCGGCATCCTGTCGAACACGCCGACCGAGGTCGTGTTCGACGACAATCCGCGAAAGGACTCGCTGATCTTCGCCGTGCATCTGTGGAATCCCGAGGGAGCCGAGCCGACGACCATGGCGGAGGTGTTCAACCGCCACAAGGACGCGCAATATTCGAGCCGGATCTCGAGCCATATCGCGCGCCAGCAGCAGACGCATCGGCTGCGGCATATCATCAATCAGCTTGCGGTTCATTTGCCGGAGTCGGCCCGCAATGATCCGGCGATCCGCGATCTTGTCAGTCACGGTTGCCAGACGCGGATGCATGTCGTCCGGCTGCTGGCCCCGCAACTCGCTCGCGAGAGCCATACCAAGGATATCGATTTCACCGAGCGAGGCATCATCGCGCGCTGGACTGCGGGCTATCAGCACACGCGATCGGTCCTGCAGCGCAGGCCCTGGTCGGGCGAGCACGATCCGCTCTCCGGCGTGGTGTTGCACGATCCCTCGGTGACGCTTGCAGCGGCTGCGGAGTAGAGGGCCCGATGAGCCGAGTCGATCCGATTGGCGCGGTATCGCGGCATTCCGATACCGCTCGGATCAGCTCAGTTTAAGGGATTAGTCGCCATTCGTTCTTAATCATTATGGCGCGGCAGCATCGCCGCGATTCGTGTTTGCCGACCGCGCGGGGACGTCGCCGGAGGCCGCTGCGCCAGCGCGTATCGGCCGACGCGAGCGTGACCGGCCGGGCAGCGATATTTGATTGGGAACGGCCGATGTCCGAGCGCGCGGTGCTGCAGAATGAGACGATCAAGCCGGAGACCGGTGCGGTCAGTCTCAAATGGAAAATTCTTGCCGGCAATCTGCTGACCGGCTTCTTCGCGATGGCCTTCGCCTTTGCGCTCGCATGGAGCGGGTGGGGCGACTTGCGCAAGCGCGAGCGGGCGGAGCAGGTTCTGGACGCCTTCGAGCTGGCACTGAAGGTCAATGCGCAGATCCCGCTCGAGCGCGGCCAGTGGAATCTGCTCGCGGCGGCCGGGTCCGCGTCGGCGGATGATGTCGCCAAGCTCGACAAGGCCATCGCCACGACGGACGAGGCGCTCGCACGGGCCAAGGCCGCCGCGCAAGTTGCGGGCCTGCCGACCACCAACATCGATGCCGCAGCGACGACACTGCGTGGCGTCCGTTCGGCGGCGCGCAACGCTGTACCGCTTCCGGCCGCGCAACGTCCGGCGAACATCCAGGCGACGACCACGGATGGCCTCGGTCGGGCGGCCGAGTCCCTGAATGCCGCCATCGACGAGACCGCGATCGAGCTGTCGGGGGCCGGCGGCGAGGTCGAGAACCTGTTGCCTTCGGCCCAGCTTGCGCAGCTGTCGCAATCGATGCGCACGATCAACGGCGCGCGCTCCGCCGTGCTGCGCTTCTTCATCCAGAACGTCAGCTGGACCCCGGCGCGTCTTGCCGAGGTGACCGAGCAGAGCGGACAGGTGACCCTGCTGTGGCAGCAGATCGAGCTCGCGGCGCGCAGCGTTCGCAATACGCCGGAGGTGTCCGCCGCGCTAGAGCACGTGCGCACGACCCTGATGGGTGCTGGTGAACAGCGCTACCGTCAGATCGTCACGGCGGGGCGCGACGGACAGCCGTCGCCGGTCACGGCTGAGGAGTGGGGCCGCTGGACCACGCCGATGCTGAACAACGTCATCGTGCTGCGCGATGCGGCGCTGAAGTCCGCGCATCAGGCCATCGATCAGGCGATCGGCGCGGCGCGGCTGCGGCTGTTCATCGCGCTCGGCGTTCTGCTGCTGGTGGCGATCGTGTCGGTCGCCGTGGTCATCGGCGTCGTCCGCGGCGTCATCGGCCCGCTGGTCGGGCTGACCGGCGTGACCCTGCGCCTCGCCAATGGCGAGCTGAGCGCCGACATTCCGAACGAGTCCCGCAAGGACGAGATCGGCGCGATGGCGCGCGCCCTGAAGATCTTCAAGGACGCGCTGATCGCCAAGAAGGTCTCGGACGAGGCCGCGCAGCGCGACGCGCAGGCGCAGATCGATCGGGCCCAGCGGCTGGATGCGCTGACCCGCAACTTCGAGTCGACGATCGCCGACATCGTCAACACCGTGTCGTCGGCGGCCTCGGGCCTCGAAACGTCGGCGGACATGCTGACAAACACCGCTAGCCGCTCGCAGGAGCTCAGCACGGTGGTGGCGGCTGCGTCGGAGGAAGCGTCCGCCAACGTTCAGTCGGTCGCCTCCGCCACCGAGGAGCTCTCCTCGTCGGTGATCGAGATCAGCCGTCAGGTCCAGGCGTCGGCCCGCATGGCCGGCGACGCCGTGCAGCAGGTGCGCCAGACCAATGGGCGCGTCGCCGAGTTGTCGCAGGCCGCGGCCCGCATCGGCGACGTCGTCGAGCTCATCAACAGCATTGCCGGACAGACCAATCTCCTCGCACTCAACGCCACCATCGAGGCGGCGCGCGCCGGCGACGCCGGTCGCGGCTTCGCGGTGGTTGCGACCGAGGTGAAGGCGCTCGCGGAACAGACGGCGAAGGCGACCGAGGAGATCTCACAGCAGATCTCGGGCGTGCAGGCCGCGACGCAGGAATCGGTGAATTCGATCCAGGCGATCAGCTCGACGATCGAGCGGCTTGCCGAGATCGGAGCAGCCATTGCGGCGGCGGTCGAAGAGCAGGGCGCGGCAACGCAGGAAATCTCGCGCAACGTGCAGCAGGCCGCCCACGGCACCCAGCAGGTCTCGTCCAACATCACGGACGTGCAGCGCGGCGCCTCGCAGACCGGCTCGGCCTCCGCCGAGGTGCTGTCGTCGGCCAAGTCGCTGGCTGGAGATTCCAACCGCCTCAAGCGGGAGGTCGGCAGCTTCCTGGAAGCGGTCCGCGCAGCGTAAGAAGCCAGCCTTTCAAGCGCCCAAGAAAAAGCCCGGACGACGTCCGGGCTTTTGTTGTTGACCGTAGCCCGGATGAGCGAAGCGATATCCGGGGCCTGTTCGACAGGATGAGATAAACCCGGATGTCGCTTCGCTCATCCGGGCTACGGGAGCGGGCTACGACGCCAGCATCTTCCGGTACAGCGCGTTGTAGCAGGCGGCCGACAGGTTCCAGCTGAATGAGCGTGCCATCGCCGACAGCCGCATCTCGTTCAGCCGTTCGGTGCTGGTGAACGCCGAAAACGCGCGCTTCACCCCGCCGAGGAAGGATTCCGCCGACGGCTTCTCGAACAGGAATCCGGTCTCGCCATCGGTGATGGTCTCGGCGAGGCCGCCGGTCTGGTGGCCGATCGGCAGCGAGCCGAAGCGCTGGGCATACATCTGGCTCAGGCCGCATGGCTCGAAGCGCGACGGCATCAGGGTGAAGTCGCTGCCGGCGAAGATGCGCCGCGCCTGTGCATCGTTGAAGCCGATGGCGACCCCGATCGCGTCCGGCCGGCGGCGGTGGGCCTCCATCAGCGCGCGCTCGATGGCGGGCTCGCCGGTGCCGGTGACCACGATCTGGCCGCCGGCGCCGACGATCTCATCGGCGGCTTCCAGCACCAGGTCGATGCCCTTCTGATGAACGAGGCGCGCGACGATGCCGAACATCGGACCGCGCGACACGGCGAGGCCGAACTGCTTGCGGACGTAGTCGGCGTTGGCCTTCTTGCCCTTCCAGTCGCCCGCGGCGAAGGGCTGCGCCAGCTGCTGGCAGTAACGGGGATCCCAGCTCTCGTCGATGCCGTTGAGAATGCCGGTCAGCTCATCGGCATTGGAGCGCTGCCGGAGCAGGCCCTCCAGCCCGCAGCCGAGCTCGGGCGTCGTGATCTCCTGGGCATAGGTCGAGCTGACCGTGGTCAGATGCGACGCATAGACCAGACCGCCCTTGAGAAAGGACAGTTTGTCGTAGAACTCCAGACCGTCGATGTGGAACGAGGATTCGGGCGCGCCGATCCGGCGCAGCGACTCGCGCGGGAACAGGCCCTGATAGGCGAGGTTGTGGATGGTCAGGATCGACGGTACGTCGACCCCGCGCCACGCCAGATAGGCCGGCACCAATGCGGCCTGCCAATCATTGGCGTGGACCAGATCGGCTGCCCAGTTCTTGTCCAGCGTGCCCGCCGCCAGCTCGGCGGCGGCGGCGGCGAGACGGCCGAAGCGGATGTCGTTGTCCGCCCAGTCCTGCCCGCTTTCGTCGCCATAGGGGTTGCCCGGCCGGTCGTAGAGCTCGTCGCAGAGCAGGACGTAGACCGGCAGGCCGTCGCGGGTCGACGACCGCCCCAGGGCGCAGCCCGGCATCTCTGCCAGGGGCGCGCAGTGGCCGACGATCTCGATGTGAGTGAGTTGCTCGATCACGTCCCGGTAGCCGGGCAGCATGATCCTGACATCGGTGTGTGAGCGCAGCGCCCGGGGAAGTGCCGCCGAAACGGCAGCCAGTCCGCCCACCCGGACGAAATCGTCCATTTCGGTCGTAACGAACAGAACCCGCAAGAGATGTCCTCGATCAAGCCCCATGTTCGTCCTATGCAAGAAAAGGTCCAAATTCAGTCATGAAGAAAGGCGCTGCCGCACCGCGGCGGAACGCCAAACGCTTTCGACATCGAATGGTTCGATCTAGAAACGACCTGCACAACGATCGATGGCTTACGCTTTGTGAATCCGCGACGGCAAAGCGGACCTTCGGCCTCGGTGCCGAGCGAGAAGAGTTCAAACCAGGGAGCTGCCAGGGTGAGTCTAGTGGGAAACGATGAGAGCCGTTTGACAGGATGTTTCGAGGGACTGCGCGTCCTCGACTTCTCGACCACCATCGCCGGCCCGCACTGTGCCCGCATGCTTGCCGATATGGGAGCGGAGGTGATCAAGATCGAGTCAGTCGAAGGTGAAACCATGCGCACCCGGCCTCCGATGCGTCATGGCTGCTCTACCGCTTTCGGTCAGCTCAACGTCGGCAAGAAGAGCGTCGTGCTCGACCTCAAGTCGCGCGACGGTGTCGCCGCGGTGCGTCGGCTGGTCGCATCGGCCGATATCCTGGTTGAGAACTTCCGCCCTGGAGTGATGCAGCGGCTCGGGCTGGACTATGCGGCCTTGAGCGCGCTGAATCCGCGGCTGATCTACTGCTCGATCTCGGGCTACGGCCAGACCGGCCCATCGGCGGAACTCCCGGCCTACGCCCCGGTGATCCATGCGGCTTCGGGCTACGACATGGCGCATCTCGCCTACCAGCCGGGGCGCAGCCGACCCGATTATTGCGGCATCTACCATGCCGACGTCGTCACCGGGACCTACGCGTTCGGCGCCATCGCCTCCGCTCTGTATCAGCGCGAACGCAACGGGCGCGGCCAGCACATCGACTGCTCGATGCTGGAATCGATGCTGAGCCTGACGCTGAACGAGATCCAATGGTCGCAATTTCCCGTCACGCAGCCGTCGCGGCCGACCTTCGGCCCGGCGGAGTGTCGCGACGGCTATGTGATGATCGCCATCGCCAGCGAGAAGACGTTCCAGAACCTGATGACCGTGATCGGCCATCCGGACTGGGTCGATGATCCCAGATTCGCAAAATATTCCGACCGGCGGGCAAACTGGGGGGCGCTGATGGATGGCGTGGAAGCCTGGTCGCGCCGGCTCGACGTCGCCCAATGCCTGGAGGCATTGAATGCGGGCGGCGTGCCAAGTTCGGCCTACCGCAGTGTGGCCGATGCGCTGGCTGATCCGCAGATCGCGCATCGCGGCGCGCTGGCCGATGTGGAGGATGCCGCCGGCAACTTCAAGGTCGTCAACCTGCCGTTTCGGATGTCGGAAGCGAAGGTTGCGGCCGGCCCGCGGGCCGCAAGCCTCGGAGAGCACACCGTGGAAATCCTGCGGGGGGCTGGCGTAGGCGACGCTGCAAAACCTTGAGCCCGCTAAGGCAAAACGCTGCAGGGCTGCCATGACCGCAGGCGCTGCGCGCAGCCTTGCCGCTCCTCGCGTTTCCAGCCAATGTCGCGATATCGCAAGAACAGTCCGGACCAGCCGGACGCGCTCATGCCGGGGAGGAGGTCCAAGGCGACGTTGCCGCGCGCAGCCTCGCCGCTCGTCCCGTCGATGCGCCGTCCGGTCGCGCCCGCACCGGACTACGGGAGTGAAACCATGAAGAGCTTCAAGGTCACCGATTTCAATGCGCCGCTGACCGAGGTCGACGAGCCGACACCGCAACCATTCGGCAAACAGGTGCTGATCAAGGTGAAGGCGGCCGGCGTCTGCCACAGCGATCTGCACATCTGGGAAGGCGGCTATGATCTCGGGCACGGCCGCAAGCCGCTGTCCCTCAAGGATCGGGGCGTGTCGCTGCCGCGGACCATGGGCCATGAGAGCGCCGGCGAGATCGTGGCGTTCGGGCCGGAGGTCACCGAGGCGAAGAAGGGCGGGCTGAAGGTCGGCGACGTCGTGCTGGTCTATCCCTGGATCGGCTGCGGCAAGTGCGCCACCTGTCTCGCCGGCGACGAGAACATGTGCCTGAAGCCGGCCTCGCTCGGCGTCTATTGCGACGGCGGCTATGCCGACCACATGACGGTGCCGCATCCGCGCCACCTGATCGATCTCAAGGGGCTCGATCCGGTGACGACCGCGCCTTACGCCTGCTCCGGTGTCACGACCTACAGCGCGCTCAAGAAGGTCGAGAAGGATTTCGACACGCCGATCGTGATCTTCGGCGCCGGCGGCCTCGGGCTGATGGCGCTGTCGCTGTTGAAGGCAATGGGCGGCAAGGGTGCGATCGTGGTCGATATCGACGCGCGCAAGCGCGAGGCGGCGCTGGCGGCCGGCGCGCTGGCGGCGGTCGACGGCAAGGCGCCGGATGCGCTGGAGCAACTGAACAAGGCCGCAGGCGAGCCGATCCGGGCCGTCATCGACCTGGTCGGCAATGCCGCCACCGCGCAGCTGGGCTTCGACTGCCTCACCAAGGGCGGCAAGCTGGTCATCGTCGGCCTGTTCGGCGGCGGCGCGCCGTGGGCGCTGCCGCTCATTCCGATCAAGGCGGTGACGATCCAGGGCAGCTATGTCGGCAATCTCCGCGAGACAAAGGAGCTGCTCGACCTCGTCCGCGCCAAGCACATCGCGCCGATCCCGGTGACGCCGATGCCGCTCGCCAAGGCCAACGATGCTCTGCGTGAGCTGCAGAAGGGTCAGCTGGTCGGCCGCGCCGTGCTGACGCCGTAGGACACACCCTCTCCATCGTCATTGCGAGGAGCGAAGCGACGAAGCAATCCAGAGTCTCAACCTGGGCCCTGGATTGCTTCCGCCGTCGCCCTTCGGGCTAAGGCGGACAAGTCGCTTCGCTCGCAATGACGGCGCTAAATCCCTCGTGTGACGAAGAAAAAAGCATGCCCTCCACCAACGCACTCCACATCGCAGTCCTCCCCGGCGACGGCATCGGTCCTGAAGTCATGGCGCCGGCACTCGAAGTGCTGCGCAAGGTCGAGGCCAAGGCCGGCCTGTCGTTCCGGTTCACCGAGGCCCAGGCCGGCGCGAACAACTATCTCGCGACCGGCGTCTCGATCGCCGACTCCACGATCCGGCTGTGCGAAGAGGCGGACGCGATCCTGCTCGGCGCCTGCGGGCTGCCGTCGGTGCGCTATCCCGACAACACCGAGATCGCGCCGCAGATCGAGCTGCGCTTCCATTTCGACCTTTATGCCGGCGTGCGGCCGGCGCGGCTGATCCCGGGCGTGCCGAGTCCGATCGTCGGCGCCGCCGAGCGCGGCATCGACTTCGTCGTGATCCGCGAGTCCACCGAAGGCCTGTTCGCTTCGATGGGCAAAGGTGTCGTGACACATGAGGAGGCGCGCGAGACCCTCGTCATCACCCGCAAGACATCCGAGCGGCTGTTCAACTTCTCCTTCAAGCTCGCCGCCCGGCGCCGCGCGCGCGGCCGCTCGGGGACTTTAGCCTGCGTCGACAAGGCCAACGTCTTCAAGGCCTTCGCCTACTTCCGTAAGATCTTCGACGAGGTCGCTCAACTTCATCCGGACGTGAAGACGGACCGCCTCTACATCGATGCTTGCGCGCTCATGCTGGTGAAGCGGCCGTGGGATTTCGACGTTCTGGTCACCGAGAACATGTTCGGCGATATCCTGTCCGATCTCGCCGCCGGTCTCGTCGGCGGCATGGGCATGGCGCCGTCGGCCGACATCGGCGATCGCCAAGCCGTGTTCCAGCCCTGCCACGGCACCGCGCCCGACATCATGGGGCAGGGCAAGGCCAACCCGACCGCGATGATCCTGTCGGCCGCGATGATGCTGGACTGGCTGGCGGACACCCATGGCATCGAGGGGGCAGCCGAGGCGGCCCAGCGGATCGAGCAGGCCGTCGACCAGGTCTACGCATCCGGCCTCAAGCCATTCGAGTTCGGTGGCAATGCCGGCACGATCGACGTGACCAGGGCGGTGCTGGAGGCGCTCTAACGTCCCTTGAAGGCTGGCTTGCGCTTCTCCATGAAGGCGCGGCGGCCCTCGCGGAAATCCTCCGAATCCATGCAGACGTCGCCGATCCGCTTGATGGCTTCCATGTCGCGGCGGCTTTCGTCCTTCAGCACTTCGGCGATGGTGATCTTGGCGGCCTTGACCGCCAGCGGCGCATTGACGGCAATGGTGCGGGCGATCTCCAGCGTGGCCGGCAGCAGTTCGTCGTTGCTCATCATCCGGTCGACGAGGCCGATCCGCAGCGCCTCCGCGGCATCGATCCGCAGGCCCGTATAGAGCAGCAGCCGCGCCTGCGACGGGCCGACCAGTGACACCAGGTTGCGCAGGCCGTCATAGCCATAGGCGATGCCGAGCCTGGCGGCGGGGATGCCGAACTGGCTGTCCGCGGCGGCGAAGCGCATGTCGGTCAGCATCGCGATCTGCAGGCCGCCGCCGAGGCAGAAGCCGCTGACGCAGGCGATCGTCGGCTTCGGGTAGCCGGCGAGCAGCGCCCGCTGGGCGGCGCTTCGCTCGGCATAGGCCTCCGAGGCCGCGGCATTGTGGCGGCTCTGCTCGAACTGGCTGATGTCGGCGCCGGACACGAAGGCCTTGCCGCCGGCGCCGGTCAGCACCACGACCCGGATCGCGTCATCGTCGCGCAGCGCGACCAGTGCCTGGCCGAGCCCCTCCCACATCTCCAGCGACATCGCATTGCGCTTGTCCGGGTTGTTGAAGGTAATGATGCCGACGCCATCGTCCGCTCTGGTCATGAGGATCTTGTCCCCGGCGAAGGTGGTGGGGAGCTCGGAGATGGTCGGCATGTGGGTCCGTCCGCAGGAGGGCAGGCGGCCGCCATCGTTCACCGCGCCCGTGACGGCGTCAATGCAAGTTCAGGACATGATGGGCAGGCAAAGGGACGTTCGGGCCGAGGCTCTCGACCTGTGCATGTGTGGCCCAGGAGAGGACGCGCAGCAGTCATGATCAGCGTCGGCCGGACGGGACCGAAACGCCGGCATGCCGCCACTTCCTATGACGGCAGAGAGCACGAGATTATAAAGGCGACGAAGCCTCAGACCGCGCAGCGATCGCTGTGCGGACGAGAAGGGCCGGTGTGTCGGCCGCGCCGATCGCTCGGCCTTGAGCCGAGGCAGTGAACTCGCCCGAGCTGGCAGAGCGCCTGGCGCCCCCAAGTTGCGCCCTCGAGCGAAGATGGCCCATATCCATCACGGGCAGACCTGTCTGACGGATCAGACAGCCTTGCCTATTCTTCGTTCGCTGCGATCGATTCCATCAAGGATACCAGCTGACGTTGCACGGTCTGGTCCTTGATCTTGCTGTAGGCGCGCAGCAACCGCAGGCTGAAGGCTGAGTCCAGGAACAGGAGGCTCTCGACCTCGCGCGCCTTGCTGTCGCCGTCGTAGAAGAACGTCACAGGCACGTCGAGCGCGGTGGCGATCTGCTGCAGACGCGCAGCGCCGACCCGGTTGACGCCCTTCTCGTACTTCTGGACCTGCTGGAAGCTCACGCCGAGCTTCTCGCCGAGCTCGGCCTGCGAGATCTTCTGCTCTACACGCCGCAGGCGAATCCGCTTGCCGAGCTCGATGTCGGGCTTGCCCGCACTGCGCTGCTTCATTTTCTTTGCCGCTGATTTGTTCATACTGATTTTACCGTCCTTCCATCGGAAAGCCCCCGAATAGATGGGTCAGGGGTTCACCCATATATACTGTTTTAAGTTGCTGTGGATGAATGAATTCGTCTTTAAACCACGGGTATTTGCCAGGGTTAAAAGCCTCGACCAGCCAGTCGATCATGTGACGCACCCTAGGGATGCGTCCGGTGGTGGCATGGTAAGACAGCCAGATGTCGTAGGACCACTTGAGATCAACCTCAAGTGGTACGATCTTCCCGCCCAGGGCACTCGCATAGGTTGGGAAGACCCCGATGCCGGCGCCGTGCGCCACGGCCCAGTAATTGGCGCTCGAGACATTGGTGGTCATCGCGATCAGGTCCCGCTGCTCGAAACCAGGGAAGATGGTGGCGAAGGCGGCATTGGCGGCGGCTTCGTCCGCCACCTGCAGAACCAAGCGGTGTTTGACGAGATCGTCAATCGTCTTTGGGATGCCAAATATCTCCAAATATTTCTCGCTCGCAAAGCACATCAGGTGCATGCGGCCAAGCCGGACCAGCTTGACGTCGAGCGCCGCCGGCCGGGAGAGGTGGATGGCGACGTCGGCCTCGTGACGCGACACGTCGGCCGAGCGCATCGCGCAATAGAGATCGACCATGACGTTGGGAAAGCTCTGCTGAAATTCGACCAGCCGGGGCGCCAGCCAGAACGTGCCGAGCCCCTCGGTCACCGCGACCCGGACCTCGCCCGACGCAGCGCCGGCGAGACCATCGCCCGCGCGCAGCAACTCGAATGACGCGGCCTCCATGTGCTCGACGGCGGAGACCACCAGCGCGCCTTCGTCGGTCAGCCGAGCGCCGTGGACATCGCGCGTGAACAGCGTCGCGCCGATCTGCCGCTCGAAATCATCGATGCGTCGCCGTACGGCATTGATCGAGAGCGTCAGCCGCTCGGCCGCGGAGCGAAAGCTGCCGGCCCTGACAACCTCGAGGAATATCCGCGCTGCATCCCAGTCGGTGAGGCTTGCCTGCGCCGATTTGCTCACGGTCGACTTGGCCGGGGCGGCCCGGCCCGTCGCAGTTCTTGCCGGCTTGCTCGCCGTTGCGCCCTTGGCGCCGCCACTCTCTCGGCTCAGTTCAATGCTCGATCCTGCCCCAGCAGACGAGCCGCCGTGCTCCCCTGGTGCCAGCGTCGCAGGGGTCTCGGCTAGTTCCCGGCGTTCCTTCTGAGGAACGCCCCGTTCCGCCGCAACGCGCATACAAGCTCTCTCCGCCTGCTAGAGTGATTCCGATAAATTACGGGCAGGGCACGTTCGTGCCATGATTTGGTTGAGCGATCGAGGGTCGATGAGTCTGCCACCTTCAGTTCTCTGCAGCATGGTCTTACTGCCAGCAGATGCGCGGTCTGACACATCATGTAGGACAGGGACACGCTTAACGCGAGTCGAACCTAAGATCGACGGTTTTTGCCTCGACCGCAATGAAATGGTATTCGAAGATGGGCCGTTGTCATGCTATCGTGATGAACGGATCGTGGCGCTAATTCATCGAATGCCGGGGAGCGGTGATGTCTCTTCACCCTGCGTCATGCCAGGACGCCGTCGTGCCGTCCCAGGGGGTAGGTGCATGGCTCGGCTGAGCCGCATCGGCAAAGCGCAGGGGAGCAACGACATGACGTATTTGGAAGCCATCCGCGAGTCGGGAGTTGCTCGGCTCCATCTCGTCGCACGCTACTAGAACGGAAACGACGCCTGTGGCCAATTCAGACGAACAAATGCTTGCAGTGCTTGCGTCCCTCGAGCAGTGCCGCGCCATGCTCGCGGCGACGGGCAATCGCGAATCGGCGCATTTGGTCTCGGTTGCCATCCTCGACCTGCGCATGAAGCTGAACCGTCTGAGCGAGGACGATCTGAAATCGCTTTGCGATGAGATGGTTCAAGCCGACAATCCCGACAAGCTGCGCGATGCGAAGCTGCAGCCAGGTCAGCGCCGGCCACCGTTGCTTCGAGTGGTGAAATAGCACAGTTCGGTGTGTGCACAAGGGTGCATTTGGCGCATTTGTGATATGTCGTGATCCCACGGTGAGGCGCGCGCCGGCTCGCAGACGAGCCGGTTGAAGCGAGGCGACACTCCCATCGGGGCGGGGGGCTTCGCCAATGAGGCCCCGATCCGGGGACGTCGGGCTCTATCCTGGCGAAAGCCCGCAGGCCGTGATCATCGTTGACCGCCGTAACTTCGGCACGTCTGTTGCGTATTCCCCGCATCGGCGGCAAGAAGCGTCGTGCCCCGGCTTGCGCCTGGAGGGGCGTATCGCGGGACTCGCATGATCCAGAACGTATCGATTCCGGCCGCGTTCATTGCTGGCTTGGTCAGTTTTCTTTCGCCCTGCGTGCTACCGCTGGTTCCTCCGTATTTGATCTATCTCACCGGCGCCACGATCGAGCACATCGAGAGCGACGAGCCTCCGGCCGCGTCGCGTCGCGCCGTGATGATCTCGGCCGCACTGTTCGTGCTGGGCTTCTCCACCGTGTTCGTGATGCTGGGGGCGAGCGCCTCGCTGATCGGCGGCCTGATCCGGGCCTGGTCGGAGCAGTTGTCCATCCTCGCCGGCGTCGTCATCATCGTGATGGGCCTGCACTTCCTCGGCCTGACGCGGATCTCGTTCCTGATGCGCGAAGGGCGGCTGCCGATCCCCAAGCCGGTCGGCCTGTGGGGCGCCTATGTCATGGGGCTCGCCTTCGCCTTCGGCTGGACGCCGTGCATCGGGCCGATCCTGGCGGCGATCCTCTCGATCGCAGCTGCGGAGACGACGGTCGCCAAGGGGGCCGGGCTTCTTGCCGTCTATTCCGCCGGCCTCGGCATTCCGTTCCTGGTCGCGGCGTTCATGATCGAACAGTTCTCGGCGCTGTTCATCCGCATGCGTGGCCATCTCGTGAACATCGAGCGCGCGATGGGCGTGCTGATGATCGCCACCGGCATCGGCTTTCTCACTGGCGCGGTCTCGACCTTCAGCATCTGGCTGCTCGAGACGTTCCCGGCGCTGCAGAGGTTCGGCTGACGCGGCTCAATCGTCGAGCTTGCAGGTGATGGTGTAGACCACGCCCGGCGGCAGGAAGTCGACCGTGGCCTCGCCGCCGAGCTGATCGCGCGCGCTGCGCTCGATCAGGCGGGAGCCGAAGCCGCGCTGGATCGGCGCCGAGACCACCGGGCCGCCGGTTTCCTGCCACACCAGCCGCAGCCGTGCCGGCAGCTTCTTCGCCGCGTCGGCCGCGTTCGCCAGCTCCCAGGACAGATCGACCGTGCCGGTGTCGTTGGAGAACGCACCATATTTGGCGGCGTTGGTTGCGATCTCATGCACGATCATCGACAGCACGACGGCGAGCCGCGGCGACAGCGCCACCTTCGGGCCGGAGATCCTGATGCGGTCGGGCGTGTTGAGGCGGTAGGGCTTGAGCACGCGCTCGATCACGTCCTGCAGCTCAGAACCCTGCCATTTCTCCTTGCTGAGCAGATTATGCGCCTCGGCGAGCGCGCCGAGCCGGCCCTCGAACTTCTCACGCTCAAGGCGGCTGGCGCTGCGGAAGGTCTGCACCGCGATCGCCTGCAGGATCGCCAGCGTGTTCTTGACCCGGTGATTGAGCTCCTCGATCAGCAGGTCGTGCAGCATCTCGGCGCGCGCGATCGTCGTCGCCATCCGCACCGCGAAGGCCAGACCGATCGCCAGCATGATGCCGCCGAGCAGGCTGGTGACGGCGAGGTTGCGCCACAACGGCGCAACCAGCGAATCCTCGGCGATGCCGGCGCCGATGGTCCATCCGGTGAGGGTGGAATGGGTGAAGCTCGACAGCAGCGGCACGCCCTCGAGCGATACGCTCGACAGCGTCGCCTCCTGCTCGCTGCGCATGCGATCAAACACCGAGGGCGAGGCCTGCTTGCCTATCGTCTCCGCCGGATTTGGCACGCGTGCGAAGACGGTCGCCTGGCGGTCGAGCAGCGACAAGGTCCAGTCCGGATTCGGCCGCTGCTTTTCCAGGATGGTCTGGAACATCTCGATCGGCGGGCTGAACGAGATGTCATAGACGACCTCGCCGTCGCGAAAGACGGGCACCTCGACGGTGACGATCAGGCTCTTCTTCACGACGCCGTAGAACAGGTCGGAATATTGCGGCTGCCGGGTCTCGAACACGCGGCGGGTGATCTCGCGGTTGTTGCGCGTCGGCAGGTGAGCCGTATCCGTCGTCGCCGACGAGAACAGCTGGCGTCCGTTGCGGTCGGCGACCACGATCGTGCCGTTCTTGCCGTACTGCTCGAGGAAGCCCGTCGCGATCGGCCGGAAGCGTTCGAAATCGCCGGTGGTCAGGGCATCGGTCAGCGCCAGGACCTGAACGCCGCCAGTCATGCGCTGCATTTCGGCATCGAGCGTCAGCCGGATGCTGCGCACCGTCTCCAGCACGCGCTGACGGGCGTCGCTGCGATCCTGCATGTAGCTGTGCAAGACGATTCCGCCTGCGAACAGGATGAGCGGCAGTGTGGTCCCTGCGACCAGAAGAGCAAGCCGGATCGGCAGGGAGAGTTTTGGCACGGATGCCCCGTTTGAGCTGGCGCTGCTGATCGCCGTTGGGACTGACGCAGGCGGGAGACGCGTCGGGCGGAGGCGAATTTGTGCGGCGAGCGCATATCAGGCTGGAGCGGCTGCCTCCGCAAGGGCTCGGCGGTTGCAGCCGTTCACATGACTGTCAGCATAAGAGAGCACCGCGTGCACGCCAAGCGCAACGCGCGGGGATCGCCGGTTCCCTGAGCGGCTTTACCGCCACGACGCCGCTCCTAGACGTTGCTTTCGGTGATCGCCGCGTACACCATCGTGCGCAGCTCGCGGCGGATCGGGTAGGCGCTCGACGGCAAGACCTGGGTCATGAAGATCGTGATCAGCTCCTCGGCCGGGTCGATCCAGAACGCCGTGGAGGCCGCACCGCCCCAGGCATATTCGCCGGCGCTGCCGGGAATCAACGTCTTGGCCGGATCCATCGTCACCGAGAAGCCGAGACCGAAGCCGATCCCGTTATAGGCTGCTTCCGCGAACATCGAGCGCGACAGCGCCGGCAGGTCGACGCCGCCCGGCAGATGGTTCGAGGTCATCAGCTTCAGCGTCTTCGGTCCGAGCAGCCTGACGCCGCCGAGCTCGCCGCCATTGAGCAATGCGCGGCAGAACGTCAGATAGTCGGCCGTGGTCGAGCACAGGCCGCCGCCGCCGGAGATGAAGTCGGGCGGGCTCAGGAACGAGCTGGTCGCCGGGTCGTCCTGCAAGGTCAGGCCGCCCTTGCGATCGGCGGCGTGGAACGACAAGGCGCCGCCGGCATCGGCCGAGTAGCACGCCGCCAGCCGGTGCGCCTTCGCCGCGGGCACGTGGAAATCGGTGTCGCTCATGCCGAGCGGATCGAAGATGCGCTGCTTCAGGACTTGCTCGAACGGCTGGTCGGCGATCTTGCCGACGAGATAGCCGACCACGTCGGTCGAGACCGAGTAGTTCCAGGCCTCGCCCGGCGAGAATTCGAGCGGAATACGCGAGAGATCATCGATCATCGACTGCAGCGTTCCCGCCTTTTCGACTGCGCCGATCTTGGCGTCGCGATAGGCGGCATCGACGTTCGATCGCTGCTGGAAGCCGTAGGTCAGGCCGGAGGTGTGGCGCAGCAGGTCGACGATCAGCATCGGCCGCGACGGCGGCCGGCTGACAAAGGCCGGCGCGGTGCCGGCGACGAACACGCCGAGATTCTTCCACTCCGGAATGTATTTCGCGACCGGCTCGTCGAGCGCGACCTTGCCTTCCTCGACCAGCATCATGAAGGCGACCGAGGTGATCGGCTTGGTCATCGAATAGATGCGGTAGATCGTGTCGTCCCTGACCGGGACCTTGCGCTCGACGTCGGCATAGCCGAGCGAGCTCGCATGCACGATCTTGCCGCGGCGATAGACCATCAACTGCGTCCCGGGAAAGCGGCCGGCCTCGACATAGCGCTGCCGCAGATGGGCATCGATGCGATCGAGCGCGGCTTTCGACATGCCGACGGTTTCGGGCGAGGCGGGTGTCGGGGCGAGCATCGGGCGTCTCCGCTATGATCGGTTTCTGGCGGCCTGCGCGAGGATCGGCCGCGCATCCCGTTTGTTCCGGGTGATAGCCGAAAATCGCGCCGCGTCCAATGGCAGGCCAGGCATGCGTCGTGTACCCTTTGCGCCGGGAGGAATTGGCAATGACACAATTCAATGAAGGCGAGCTCACGGAGGCCGTCGTCGCGAGCCTCGAACGGACACCCGATCCGCGCGCGAAATTCCTGCTGCAGGAATTGGTGAAGTCGCTGCACGATTATGTGCGCCGGACGGAGCTCACTTTCGACGAATGGGCCGCCGCCATCGACTTTCTCACCCGCACCGGACAGACCTGCACCGCAAGCCGGCAGGAGTTCATCCTGCTGTCCGACGTGCTCGGCGTGTCGATGCTGGTCGACGCCATCAATCATCGCGACCGGGCAGGGGCGACGGAGACGACCGTACTCGGCCCGTTCTACGTCGGCGAGCACAAGGTGACGCCCCACGGCACCGACATCTCGGCGGATCTCAAGGGCGAGAAGATGTTCGTCCAGGGACGGGTGACCGATCTGGCGGGTGCCCCGCTGGCAGGCGCCGCGGTCGATGTCTGGCATGCCGACGACGAGGGCTTCTACGATTCGCAGCGGCCGTCCTATGAAAGCGATGGTCCGTCGTCGCGGGCGCGCTTCATCACCGATGCGGATGGCCGCTTTTTCTTCCGCACCATCCTGCCCTGCAGCTATCCGATCCCGACCGACGGTCCGGTGGGACGGATGATCCTCGAGACCAAGCGTCATCCGATGCGCCCGGCCCATGTGCATTTCCTGGTGGACGCCAAGGGCTACGAGCCGCTCATCACCCATGTCTTCGTCGGCGGCGACGAATATCTCGACAGCGACGTCGTCTTTGGCGTCAAGGACGAGCTCATCGCCCAGGTCGAGCGGCGCAGCGACGCTGTGATGCCGGACGGCAAGCTGGCCATCGGGCCATGGCACTTGATGACCTACGATTTCCGCATGAAGCCGGGAGCGGGCGTGGCGCCGAGGCCGCTTGGCGCGATCGCGCCTGAACCCGCCTGATCCGCAGCCGGCAGGTCCGCCTACCAGCCGCCGTGGCGAGCCGCGAGCAGGATGATCACTGCGATCGCGAGCAGCGCAGTCGTCGCCTTCCAGAACAGCAGCGGATTGCGCTCGATCAGGGGCGTCCGGCCGCCGCCGATATAGGCGGGATTGGGGTGCCGAAGGTCGAAGACGAATTCCGAGAGGCTCTCGTAACGTTTGGCGGCGACGGGATGGACGGCGCGCCGGAGTGCGCCATCGATCCAGAGCGGGACGGTTTGGTCATCGCCGGAGGCCGGGTGATAAAGCACCTTGCGAAACTGCGCCCGGGTTCGTGCACGTGCCATCTGCGCGCCGTAGGGCAGCCGGCCCGTCAGCATCTGGTAGGCGATCACGCCGAGCGAGAACTGGTCGGACCATTCGGAGCCGCCCTCGCCGAGAAAATATTCCGGCGCCGTATACTGCTGGGTGCCGAGGATGCTGTCGTGGTCGGCAGCCGGATCGGCCTCGACCACGCCGCTGACGCGCACCGATCCGAAATCGATGATCTTCACCGTCCCGGTCCGGTCGATCATGATGTTTGCAGGCCGCAGATCCTGGTGCAGCACTTCCTTGCGATGCAGCGCCTGCAGCCCCCTGGCGATCTGCTCGATGATGTCTCTGACGGCATCGAGATCGGCTTTGGGATGGTCGATCATCCATTGCGCCAGGGTCTGGCCTTCGACGAATTCGGTGACGACGTAGAGATGATCGCGGCGACGCGTCGATGGGAAGGCCTTCAGCACGTGCGGGTTGTCGATCCGCCGCGCAATCCAGTCTTCCATCAGGAACCGTTTGAGATAGGCCGGGTCGCCGCGCAGGTCGATCGAAGGCACCTTGAGGGCGACGGCGAGCTCCGTCTCGACGTCGACGGCCAGATAGATGTGGCTGCGGCTGCTGGCGTGGATCTCGCGCACGATCCGGTAGCCCTCGAAGATCATCCGCGCGTCCAGCACCGGCGCCGGCGGCAGCTGCTCGGCCTGGACCGGAATCTCGGCGGCATCGCCGGCACCGAGTTCGTCGATCCGCACGATCTGGATCGTGAGATTGTCCGCGCTGCCCTGCGCCAGCGCCTCAGCGACGATGATACGGGCCGCCTGGTCGAGGTCGTGGGAATTCTCTTTCAACACGTTGGCGACAAAACGCTTGCCCACGTGTTCGTGAACGCCGTCGGTCGCGAGCACGAAGATGTCGCCGCGCTCGATCCGAATGGCCTGATAGTCGATTTCGACCTCGGGATTGACCCCGAGCGCACGCCCCAGATAGCTCTGCTGCGACGAGATGATGACGCGATGATCGTCGGTGAGCTGTTCGAGCGAATGGCCTGCGGGGCGATAGATGCGACAATCGCCGATATGGAAGAGATGCGCCGTGGCCGCCTTGATCACCACCGCGCTGAGCGTGCAGACGTAACCCTTGTCGCGGTCATAGGCGTATTGGCTGGCTCTGGTCTGGGCGTAGAGCCAGGAGTTGGCCGCGGCGATCACGCGTCGCGCCGAGGTCTTCACCGACCAGGCATCCGGCGTACAATAATAGTCGGTCAGGAAGCTCTTGACCGCCGACTCGCTCGCAATGTGGCTGACCTCGCTGCTGCTGATCCCGTCCGCGATGGCGATCGCGATGCCCTTCAGGCTGAGCGCCGGCTCATCGGGAATCAGTGCGCCGTGGAAGTCCTGGTTGCCCGGCTTCTGCCCTTTGTCGGAATGCGCTCCGATGGTGATCCGCAATGGCATTTGGGCTATCGAGCGATTTGAGGAGAGTCCGACCTTAACTGAAGCCGGGCTCTCCAAGGGAGACGGAAATCAGGCCGCGACGCGGGCTGCGATCTTGGCATCACGCTTCGGCTGCGTCCTGATGTGAGTGGCATAGAGCGTCAGGCCGGTGAACGAGAGACCGCCGACGAGATTGCCGAGCACGGTCGGGATCTCGTTCCAGATCAGGTAGTCCATGATCGAGAACTTCGCATGGAGCATCAGCCCCGACGGAAACAGGAACATGTTCACCACCGAATGCTCGAACACCATGTAGAAGAACACCAGGATCGGCATCCACATCGCCAGCACCTTGCCCGGGACCGTCGTCGAGATCATCGCGCCGACCACGCCGGTGGAGACCATCCAGTTGCACAGCATGCCGCGGATGAACAGCGTCGCCATGCCGGCCGCGCCATGCGCCGCGTAGCCGAGCGTCCTGCCTTCACCGATATTGCCGATGACAGCGCCGACCTTGTCCGGCTCCTGCGTGAAGCCGAACGTGGTCACGAATGCCATCATGAAGGCAACGGTCAGTGCTCCGGCGAAATTGCCGATGAAGACGAGGCCCCAGTTGCGCAGCACGCCCGCGAGGGTCACGCCCGGACGCTTGTCGATGAGCGCCAGCGGCGACAGCACGAACACGCCGGTCAGCAGATCGAAGCCCAGCAAATAGAGCATGCAGAAGCCGACCGGAAACAACAGCGCGCCGATGATCGGCTGGCCTGTGTTCACATTGATGGTGACGGCAAACCAGGCCGCGAGCGCCAGGATCGCGCCAGCCATGTAGGCGCGGATGACGGTGTCCCGGGTCGACATGAAGATCTTGGACTCGCCTGCGTCCACCATCTTGGTCACGAATTCTGAAGGCGCGAGGTACGACATTCAAACGTCCTTTGTTTGCTCTCGGGAATAGATTGCGCGCTGCCTTGCGAGAGGTTCTGGCTCTCGCGGGACATCGCCACGGGCAGGCGGATCGGATGTCGAATGCGGGGAAGGGCGTCACGACGACCGCGCCGAGGTGACCCCGGTCGCGAGCGCGCGTCCGTCCCGGAGATCAGGCGCCATCGGCCTCGACAGTCCGGCGAACCGCAGTCATCGTTGACTTGTAGGCGTCGAAGCAATGCCTGTGCCAATTTTGACGCCAATCAAAAGATCATCGATTTCAATCGATTACGTTTGGACGTCCGGGCCGCGGCTGCTTGAAAGGGCTGATTTGCTGCCCTGGTGCTCATGGAACAATCGCGCCATGCCCACTTTGTGTGCGGCGCACACAAAGTGGGCGAATCGCAAATTTTGGATGCGGCCTTCTGCCTCTGATGGATTTGCTGTGTGCAGTTAAACGATTGAATTTACTTGTAAATTCAAAATTGATGCGTTGGCACGAAGCTTGAAAGAGCATTCGCGACGCCATCGATGCCGTCCGCGCAATCCTCATCCGAATCGTGACGCTGCCCCTTCCGAGGCCACCTCGGAACACGCGCCTTCGTGCGTGGCGCAGCGACCCGCAACGGACGGCCTTTTCACCCATCGAGCGCTCTTCAGACAAAGGACGACAGCACTCATGACGAAGACTGCCAATCCTGCTCGCCGCAACGGCTTCAGCCGTCGTCAGCTTCTCAAGGCGGGCGCCGGCACGGCTGCGCTGCTAGCAGCCGCGAAGCTGAACTTGCCGGGCGGAGCGTTCGCCCAGGGGGCGGGGCCGGAAGTCGCCAGCGCCAAGCTCGGCTTCATCGCGCTCAGCGATGCCGGTCCGCTGTTCGTGGCCAAGGACAAGGGCATCTTCGCCAAATACGGCATGCCCGACGTCGACGTACAGAAGCAGGCCTCGTGGGGCACCACGCGCGACAATCTCGTGCTCGGCTCTGAAGGCAACGGCATCGACGGCGCGCACATCCTGACCCCGATGCCGTACCTGATCTCCTCGGGCAAGGTGACGCAGAACAACCAGCCGACGCCGATGTACATTCTGGCGCGGCTCAATCTCGATGCGCAGTGCATCTCGGTCGGCAAGGAATATGCGGACCTCAAGCTCGGCCTCGATACCGCGCCGTTCAAAGCCGCGCTGGAGAAGAAGAAGGCCTCCGGCAAGTCCGTGAAGGCCGCGATGACCTTCCCGGGCGGCACCCACGATCTCTGGATCCGCTACTGGCTCGCCGCCGGCGGCATCGATCCCGACAAGGACATCGAGACCATCGTGGTGCCGCCGCCGCAGATGGTGGCCAACATGAAGGTCGGCACCATGGACTGCTTCTGCGTCGGCGAGCCGTGGAATGCGCAGCTCGTCAACCAGGGTATCGGCTACACCGCCGTCACGACGGGCGAGATCTGGAACAAGCATCCCGAAAAATCCTTCGCGATGCGCGCCGCCTTTGTCGACAAATATCCGAAGGCCGCGAAAGCGTTGACGATGGCGGTGATGGAAGCGCAGCAGTGGGCCGACAAGATGGAGAACAAGCAGGAGCTTGCGACCATCATGGCCAAGCGGCAGTGGATGAATTGCCCGGTCGAGGACGTCGCCGGACGCACGGCCGGCAAGTTCGACTACGGTACCGGCAAGGTCGTCGAGAACTCGCCGCACATCATGAAGTATTGGCGCGACTTCGCGTCCTATCCATTCCAGAGCCACGATCTCTGGTTCATCACCGAGGACATCCGGTGGGGCAAGTATGAGGCTGGCTTCGACGCCAAGTCGCTGATCGCCAAGGTCAACCGCGAGGACATCTGGCGCGAGGCCGCCAAGGAGATGAACGTCGCAGCCGCCGAGATTCCGACCTCCAAGTCGCGCGGCAAGGAGACCTTCTTCGACGGCAAGGTGTTCGATCCGGAAGATCCCGCCGCCTACCTGAAGTCGCTGTCGATCAAGCGCGTCGACGCCTGATCAGGACCTCCCGCTGCGCGCGCAAGGCGCGCGGCCTCTCTCATTGCACGGAGAAAGATTTCCGATGTCCATGCCAGCGTTGACCAACGATAGCGCTCCCCAGGTCGTGCCGACCGCGGCGGCGTCCACCTCGGCGTCCATCGTGACCATGACGCCCAAGCAGGCGCCGAAAGCCGAACGCTATGGAAAGATGGCCCGCGAGGCCGCGGTGCGCGTGGTGCCGCCGTTGATCGTGCTGGCGCTGTTCCTGCTGATTTGGGAGCTGGTCTGCCGCCGGGCCGGCTCGGCGCTGCCGCCGCCCTCCCGGGTGTTCAGCGATACCCGCGAGCTGATCTTCGATCCGTTCTTCGATCATGGCGGCATCGACAAGGGACTGTTCTGGCATCTCGAGGCCAGCCTGCGCCGCGTCGCCTTCGGCTACGCGATTGCTGCCGTCGTCGGCGTCGGTGTCGGCACGCTGATCGGCCAGTCGGTGTGGGCCATGCGCGGCCTCGATCCGATCTTCCAGGTGCTGCGCACGATCCCGCCGCTCGCCTGGCTGCCGCTGTCGCTGGCGGCGTTCCGCGACGGCCAGCCGTCGGCGATCTTCGTCATCTTCATCACCTCGGTATGGCCGATCATCATCAACACCGCGGTCGGCATCCGCAACATTCCGCAGGACTATCGCAACGTCGCCGCGGTGGTGCAGCTCAATCCGCTGGAGTTCTTCGCCAAGATCATGATTCCGGCGGCCGCGCCCTACATCTTCACCGGCCTGCGCATCGGCATCGGCCTGTCGTGGCTCGCGATCGTCGCGGCCGAGATGCTGATCGGCGGCGTCGGCATCGGTTTCTTCATCTGGGACGCGTGGAATTCCTCGCATATCAGCGAGATCATCCTGGCGCTGTTCTATGTCGGCATCATCGGCTTCGTGCTCGACCGCCTGATTGCGGTCGTCGGCAAGATCGTCACCCGCGGCACCGCGACGAATTGAGAGGTAGAGATCATGGCCTATCTGAAGCTCGACCACGTCGACAAGACCTTCACCCGCGGCACCGCCACCACCGAAGTGCTGAAGGACATCAACCTCTCGATCAACAAGGGCGAATACGTCTCGATCATCGGCCATTCCGGCTGCGGCAAGTCGACGATGCTCAACATCGTGGCGGGGCTCACCACGGCCACGACCGGCGGCGTGCTGCTGGAGGAGCGCGAAGTCAATTCGCCGGGACCCGACCGCGCCGTGGTGTTCCAGAACCACAGCCTGCTGCCCTGGCTGACGGTCTACGAGAACGTGCGGCTCGGCGTCGACAAGGTGTTCGCCAAGACCAAGACCCGCGCCGAGCGCGACGCCTGGACCATGCACAATCTGAACCTGGTGCAGATGGCCCATGCCAAGGACAAGCGGCCCAACGAGGTCTCCGGCGGCATGAAGCAGCGCGTCGGCATTGCCCGTGCGCTCGCCATGGAGCCGAAAGTGCTGCTGCTCGACGAGCCGTTCGGCGCGCTCGACGCGCTGACGCGGGCGCATCTGCAGGACTCGGTGATGGCGCTGCACCAGAAGCTCGGCAATACCATCCTGATGATCACGCACGATGTCGACGAGGCGGTGCTGCTGTCCGACCGCATCGTGATGATGACCAACGGCCCGAGCGCGCATATCGGCGAGGTGCTCGAGGTCGCCCTGCCGCGGCCGCGCAAGCGGCTCGAGCTGGCGACCAACGCCACCTACGTCAAGTGTCGCCAGCGCGTGCTGGAGTTCCTGTATGAGCGGCATCGCTACGTCGAGGCGGCGTGACGATTGGAAAGCGGAGAGCGCATCGAACCGCTCTCCGCGTCGGGCAACTAACGGGTTCTCGTTTCCATCATAAGGATTTCCCATGACGCCGTCTCAGATCGCATTGGTTCAGAATAGCTTTGCCAGGGTCGCGCCGATCTCCGATCAGGCCGCGACCATCTTCTACGATCGGCTGTTCGAGGTCGCGCCGCAGGTGCGCGCGATGTTTCCCGACGATCTCACCGAGCAGCGCAAGAAGCTGATGGCGACCTTGGCGGTCGTCGTCAATGGATTGACGAATCTGCCCGCGATCCTGCCGGCGGCAAGCGCGCTCGCCAAGCGCCACGTCGATTACGGCGCCAAGCCGGAGCACTATCCGGTGGTCGGCGCCGCGCTGCTGTGGACCCTCGAGAAGGGACTTGGCGACGGCTGGACGCCCGATGTCGCCGATGCCTGGACCGCGGCCTACGGCACGCTGTCCGGCTACATGATCGCGGAAGCCCATGGCAAGGCGCAGGCGGCGGAGTAGGCGCTTTGAGTGAACCGCTCGTCATCGTCGGCAACGGCATGGCTGCCGCAAAGCTGGTCGAGGAATTGTCGCAGACTGCGCTCGGCCGCTACGCGATCGCCGTCATCGGCGAGGAGCCGCGGCTCGCCTACAACCGCGTGCTGCTGTCGTCGGTGCTGGCCGGCGAGGCCGCGTCCCACGAGATCGAGCTCAAGCCGGCGGCCTGGTGGCGCGAGCGCGGGGTAACGTTGAAATACGGTGCGCGCGTCACCGCCATCGATGTCGGCCGTCGCGAACTGCGGATCGAGAACGACGAGAACGTGGCGTTCTCGCGCCTGGTCCTCGCCACCGGCTCGCTGCCGCTGCGGCTGCCGGTGCCGGGCGCCGATCTGCCGGGTGTGCACACATTCCGCGACAGCCGGGACACGGACGTGCTTCTGGCGCTGGCGGCGAAGAAGGGGTGCGTGGTGGTCGTCGGCGGCGGGCTGCTCGGGCTGGAAGCGGCCTATGGCCTGGCGCGTGCCGGCGCCAGGGTGACGCTGTTGCATCTGATGGACCGGCTGATGGAGCGGCAGCTCGATGCGCCGGCCGCCGCGTTGCTCAAGTCGCTGGTGGCGCGCAAGGGCATCGAGGTTCTGCTCAATGCCAGCACCGCGGCCATCCATGGCGATGGTCGCGTCGAAGGAGTCGAGCTGGCCGATGGGCGGCGCCTTGCCACCGACGCCGTGGTCTTCGCGGCCGGCATCCGGCCGAATGTGACACTGGCGAAGGAGGCGGGGCTCGCGGTCAATCGCGGCATCGTCGTCGACGACGCGATGCAGACCTCGGCGCCCGGCATTTTCGCGCTCGGCGAATGCGCCGAGCACCGTGGCACCTGCTATGGGCTGGTCGAACCTGCTTATGAGCAGGCGCGGGTGCTGGCGCGGCATCTCGCCGGCCGCCAGGCGGCCTATGGCGGCAGCGTCGTCTCGACCAATCTGAAGGTGTCGGGTGTGTCGGTGTTCTCGGCCGGCGACTTCATGGGCGCCGAGGGTAGCGAGGCGATCGTGCTCAACGACGCCAGGCGCGGCATCTACAAGAAGCTCGTCATCGCCGAGGGACGCCTCACCGGCGCCGTGCTGATCGGTGAGACTCAGGACGCGTTGTGGTATCGCGACCTGATCCGGAGCCGCGAACCGGTCGCAGCGATCCGGACAGCGATGATGTTCGGCCGCGCGGGGGCGCGGCCGCAGGCAGCGTGAGAAGGGGCCACGCACGACGATGACGACGCTCGATCCGAAGCTGCCGATGGTGCGCACCGCCTGTCCCTATTGTGGCGTCGGTTGCGGCGTGCTCGCCACGCCCGACGGTCGCGGCGGCGCGGCGATCTCCGGGGATCCTTCGCATCCGGCCAATCTCGGCCGGCTCTGCTCCAAGGGCTCGGCGCTCGGCGAGACGCTCGGGCTGGAGAGCCGCCTGCTGTACCCGATGATCCGCTGCAAGGGCGGCATGCAGCGGGTGGCCTGGAGCGATGCGCTCGATCACGTCGCGACCCGGCTGAAGCACATCGTCGCCCGCGACGGCGAAGACGCTGTGGCGTTCTATCTTTCCGGCCAGATGCTGACCGAGGACTACTACGTCGCCAACAAGCTGATGAAGGGCTTTCTCGGCTCGGCCAATGTCGACACCAATTCGCGGCTGTGCATGGCCTCGTCGGTCGCCGGCCACCGCCGTGCCTTCGGCGCCGACACCGTGCCCGGCACCTATGAGGATCTCGATCAGGCCGATCTGCTGGTCTTCGTCGGCAGCAACGCCGCCTGGTGCCACCCGGTGCTGTACCAGCGCATGCTGGCCAACAAGCAGGCGCGCGGCGCCAGGTTCGTGGTCATCGATCCGCGTCGCACCGACACGTCGAGCGAAGCCGATCTGTTCCTGGGATTGAAGCCCGGCGCGGATGCGGCGCTGTTCGCCGGCCTGCTGGTGCATCTCGCCGACAGCGGTGCGCTCGATCACGACTACATCAACGCTCACACCGGCGGCTTCGACGAGACCCTGGCCCGCGCCCGGAGCCTCGCCGGCAGCGCCGCGGCGACCGCGCTCGCCACCGGCCTGTCCGAGGTCGACGTCGCCGCCTTCTTCAAGCTGTTCCGCGATACTCCCAAGGTCGTCACCCTCTATTCGCAGGGCGTCAACCAGTCGGCGCAGGGCACCGACAAGGTCAACGCGATCCTCAACTGCCATCTTGCGACCGCGCGCATCGGCAAGCCGGGCATGGGGCCGTTCTCGCTGACCGGCCAACCCAATGCGATGGGCGGCCGCGAGGTCGGCGGGCTCGCCAACCAGCTCGCGGCCCACATGGGCTTCACGCCGCCGGACATCGACCGCGTCCGCCGCTTCTGGAAGGCCAAGGACATCGCCACCCATGAGGGTCTCAAGGCGGTGCAGATGTTCGAGGCGATCGCGCGCGGCGAGATCAAGGCGCTGTGGGTGATCGGCACCAACCCCGCGGTGTCGCTGCCGGACGCCGATCTGGTCCGCGCCGCGCTCAAGAAGCTCGAGCTGCTCGTCGTGTCCGAGAACGTCCGCTCCAACGACACCGTCGATGCTGGCGTCCACGTGCTGCTGCCGGCGCAGGCCTGGGGCGAGAAATCGGGCACGGTCACCAACTCCGAGCGCCGCATCTCGCGCCAGCGCGCCTTCCTTGCGCCGGCCGGCGAGGCCATGCCGGACTGGTGGATCCTGAGCGAGGTCGGCAAACGGCTCGGCCACGCGGGCGCCTTCAATTACAACTCTGCGGCGGACGTGTTCCGCGAGCACGCGGCGTTGTCGGCGTTCGAGAACGACGGCACGCGCGACTTCGACATCGGCGCGCTGGCGACGCTCACCGACGACGAATACGACGCGATGGCGCCGGTGCAATGGCCGGCGCGCGCGGGCAAGCCGCCCGAGCCGCGCTTTTTCGCCGAAGGCGCCTTCTTCACCAACGATCGCAAAGCGCGCTTCGTCGCGCCGGAGGTGCCGGCGCTGCGCGGCGAGACCACCGCCGCCCGCCCGCTGCGCCTGAACACCGGCCGCATCCGCGACCAGTGGCACACGATGACGCGCACGGGCCTGAGCCCGCGGCTATCAGCGCATCTGCCGGAGCCGTTCGTCGAGGTGCACCCGGATGACGCGCTGCGCTATGGCCTGATGCATGACGGTTTCGCCAAGGTCACGACCGAGCACGGCCAGTGCATCCTCAAGGTCGTCGTCAGCGAGCGCCAGCAGCGCGGCATGCTGTTCGCGCCGATCCATTGGAGCGCCACCAACTCATCGCATGGCCGCGTCGGCGCGCTGGTCGCCTCCTACACCGATCCGTTCTCCGGCCAGCCCGAGGCCAAGGCGACCCCGGCTGCGATCAGTTCTTATGAGTACGTATTCCGCGGCTTCATCCTGTCGCGCAACGAGCTCACGCTGCCGTCCAACCTGTGGTGGGCGCGCGCGACGGTGCAGGGCGGCTTCGGCTATCTGTTCGCCGACAACGGCGATCTGTCGCGCTGGCCGGCCTGGTTCAAGGCGCGCGCCACCGACGATGTCACGGACTACATGGATGTCGGCGGCGGCGTCTATCGCGCCGCGTCGTTCGCCGACGATCGCATCGAAACCTGTTTGTTCGTCGGCCCCGGCCATGATGCTGGCGACTGGAACGTCGTGAAGACGATGTTCGCCGCCGACCGCCTCGACGACGACCAGCGTCGCACGCTGCTGTCCGGCCGCGCGCCCGACGGCGTCGGCGGCGGCCCGATCGTCTGCGCCTGCTTCGGCGTCGGCCGCGACACCATCTGCGATGCGATCACGGCAGGTGCGCGCACGCCCGCCGCCATCGGCGCGCAGCTCAAGGCCGGCACCAATTGCGGCTCGTGCATTCCGGAGATGAAGCGGCTGATCGCGCAGACGGCCACGGACGCCCCGCCCATCGCGGCGGCGAGCTAGCCGAGAACACTGTCATTCCGGGGCGAGGCCAACGGCCTCGAACCCGGAATCTCGACATGGTGGAAATGAAACAGCGCAAGACAAGCTCGGGATTCCGGGTTCGACGCTGACGCGTCGCCCCGGAATGACGTGGGTGTGGAGGCGTGTCAGATGCCTTGAGCAGGGAGGGCACCCAATCGACGCCGCGTGCCTCATTCTCTATGCTCGCCCGCATGAAGCACAAGACATTCGGAACCGGCGGCGGCGGCGTCTCCGTCATCGGGCAGGGCACCTGGTATCTCGACCACGCCGATCGCAGCCGCGCCATCGCCACCCTGCGGCGCGGCCTGGATCTCGGCATGAGCCACATCGACACCGCCGAGATGTATGGCGATGCCGAGCTCGTCATCGCCGAGGCCATCGCCGGCCGACGCGACGAGGTGTTCCTGGTGTCGAAGGTGCTGCCGAGCAACGCCTCGCGCAAGGGCACCGTCACCGCCTGCGAGCGCTCGCTGAAGCGGCTGAAGACCGACCGGCTCGACTGCTATCTCCTGCACTGGCCGGGCTCCTATCCACTCGCGGAGACGGTGGCGGCGTTCGAGGAGCTCAAGGCGGCCGGCAAGATCGCGTCCTGGGGCGTCAGCAACTTCGACGTCGACGATCTCGACGAATTGCTGGAGGTCGCAGGTGAGGGCAAGATCGCCTGCAACCAGGTGCTCTATCATCTGCAGGAGCGCGCCATCGAGCATGCCGTCATTCCGTGGTGCGGCCAGCATGGTGTTGCCGTGGTCGCCTACTCGCCGTTCGGCCATGACGACTTTCCGGAGCGCCGCGGCGCCGGCGGCGAAGTGCTGCAGCGGATCGCGGAGCAGCATGGTGCAACGCCGCGCCAGGTCGCGCTGGCCTTCCTGACGCGGGCGTCGTCGCTGTTCGCGATCCCCAAGGCGTCGCGGCCCGGGCATGCCGAGCAGAATGCGGCGGCCGGCGACATCGAGCTCACCGCGGCCGAGATCGCCGCAATCGATCGCGCCTTTCCGCGCGGGCCGAAGCCGCGTGGGCTGCCCATGCTGTAATGCAGCATCACGGAAAATTACGGATGTTTGCTATCCCGGCGCGTAGCAACGCATAAGTGCTGCCCGCTTCGATGGGTTGTCGCGGCGTCGCGATTGGCGTCTTGTCGCCACTCACCGAATCGTCCTGTTTCCAAACTTCCGAGTTCGACCGTGACCCCGCCACCGAGTGCGGCCGCCGCCGCGCGCCTCGACGACGTGCCGACATCCGTGCAGGAGAAGCCGCAGGCCACGCGCAAGCGCGCGCCCGCGCGCGCCGACCGGCCGTTCCGCGGCATCGCGCTGATCCTACTGTCGACCGTGTTCCTCGGCACCTCGGACGTCACCGCGAAGTATCTGTCGAAGACGCTGCCCTCGATCGAGATCACCTGGATCCGCTTCGTGGTATTCGCAGCGATCATGGTGCCGGCGATGATCCCGGGCTCGCCGCTGTTCGCGATGCGCACCGAGCAGCTCAAGTTCCAGCTGCTGCGCGGCGTTGCGCTGCTCGGCTCGTCGCTGATGTTCATCACCGGTTTACGCTATCTGCCGATCGCCGAGGCCTCCGCGACCGGCTTCGTCGCGCCGCTGTTCGTCACCGCGCTGTCAATCATCTTCCTCAGCGAGAAGGTCGGCCTGCGCCGCTGGGTCGCAACCGCGGTCGGGCTGTGCGGCGTGCTGATCATCCTCCGCCCCGGCACCGGCGCGTTCCATCTTGCCGCGCTGTTCCCGATCGTCTCGGCGTTCGCCTGGGCCTGCACGCTGATCATGACGCGGATGATGAGCGGCCGCGAGCACGCCATCACCATCATGACCTATTCCTCGATTGCCGGCGTCTGCGTGCTCACGGCAATCGTGCCGTTCGTATGGACCACGCCGTCCTGGCAGGACATCGGCTTCGGCGTGCTGGTCGGCGTCGCCTCGACCATGGGGCAGTGGATCGTGGTGCTGGCATTCCGCTATGCCGACGCCTCGGTGCTGGCGCCGTTCTCCTACACCCAGCTCCTGTGGGTCAGCATCCTCGGCTTCCTGGTGTTCGGCGAGGTGCCGGACGTCTGGACCATCGTCGGCGCCGCCTTCATCGTCTCCAGCGGCCTCTACACCGCCCATCGCGAGCGCGTCCGCCGCTCGCAACTGCTCCAGGTCGCCGGCGAGAGCTCGCCGAATCCGTGAGCCATCGGTCGCACGCCCCCGGGCCATTACGGGGGAGCGACTTTTTGGGTGGATGCGTTGCGTGTCCGCTACACCCACGATCAAACGCGTAACGCACTGATTTCAAACAAGAAACAGGAGCGCCGTCGATCTCGGCGGGCGCCGTGCGCCTGCTAGGTCTTGGATTGCATCACGGGGTGCAGAGCAAGATCGGGGGATTGCGTGCGGAGGCGGGTCGAAACGGCGGTGTGTCGGACGGCGCGGGCCGTGTGGGGCGCGCTGGGACTCATGCTCGGGCTCTGTGGGCTCGGGCTGACGACGTCGGCGCAGGCCCAGACCGACTACACCTGGGGCGGCACCGGCTCGTCCACCGCGACCTCCGACTACAATCTCTCGACCAACTGGAAGAGCCCGCCGGCCGGCGCGCCGCCGGCATCGAGCGGCCAGGAGGCGCTGTTCGGCGCCACCGGCGCATCGACCATCACGGTCACCGCGCCGATCAATCCGGATTCCTGGATCTTCCTCAGCAACGCCCAGTCCTATTCGATTGGCGGCGCCGACGTGAATTTCGGCGTCGCCGGCTCCGGCTGGGGCTTCATCAACAACGCCAATTCCGGCCAGACGATCACGATCGGCAACAATCTCGGCGAGACCGTTGCCGGCGTGCGCGCCGAGCTGCTCGGCAACAGCACCACCATCCTGCTCGGCACCAACTCCTATTCCGGCGGCACCTTCATCGGCAGCGTCGCGACGCTGCAACTCGGCGACGCCACCCACACCGCCCGCATCATCGGCGACGTTTCGAATTTCGGCATCTTCAACATCGTCAGGGCCGACACCTCCGGCATCACCTCGCTCACCAATGACGGCGGCACCACCAACTTCCTCGGCGCGAGCTCCGCCGGTGCGATGACGATCGTGAACCAGTCGATCGCCACGACCGCGTTCGGCGTCGCCGGCGGCACCGACACGGCCACGGCGGGGAACGCCGTGATCACCAACCATCAGGGCCGCACGCTGTTCAACGCCAACACCAGCGCCGGCAATGCGACGATCACGAACGATACGTTCAGCCTGCTGGCGTTCGTCAATGCCGCCACGGCCGCCAATGCGGTCATCACCAATGGCGGCAATTCGTACGTGATGTTCGGGATCGGCTTCGGCAGCGACACCCCGTCGGCCGGCAATGCCACCATCATCAACAACATGAACGGCCAGGTCCAGTTCAACGCCCATTCCACCGCGGCGAACGCGACCGTCACCACCAATGACGGCGGATCGACGCTGTTCTTCGATCACGCCAGCGCCGGCTCCGCCACGATCATCACCAATGATGGCGGCCGCACCCGCTTCCTCGACAATACGACCGGCGGCACCGCCCAGTTCGTCACCAATGGCACCGGCGTGGTCGATTTCTCCGGTAGCATGGGTGTCAATGGCGACGGCCGCATCACCGCCGGCTCGCTGGCGGGCTCCGGCAACTACTACATCGGCGCCTTCAACACACTGGTGGTCGGCGGCAACAATCTCTCCACCGAGGTCTCCGGCGTGATCGGCGACACCGATCCTTGCGGGTGCGGCACCATCGGCCCAGGCTCGCTGACCAAGGTCGGCAGCGGCAAGCTGATATTGTCCGGCATCAACACCTACACCGGCACGACCACGGTCGATGGCGGCATCCTCGCCGTCAACGGCGCCATCGCCGGCAGCAGCGTCACCGTGAATGCCGGCGGGAGGCTCGGCGGCAACGGCATCGTCGGCAGCACGCTGGTCAATGGCGGCGCGCTCGCGCCGGGCAATTCGATCGGGCTGCTCACCGTGCAGGGCAGCCTCGTGTTCACGGCGGCCGCGAGCTACATGGTCGAGGTGTCGCCGGCCAATGCCGACCGGGTCAATGTGACGGGCACCGCGACGCTAGGCGGCGCCACGGTGCAGGCGGCGTTCGCCCCTGGCAGCTATGTCAACAAGCAGTACACGATCGTCAACGCCGCCGGCGGCATCAGCGGCACCTTCAACACGCTGATCAACACCAACCTGCCGGCCAACTTCTCTTCGAGCCTGAGCTACGACGCCAACAACGTCTATCTGAACCTGACGCTCGGCACGGCCGGGACCAACACCAACCAGCAGAACGTCACGGACACCACGACCGGCTATTTCAACCGCACCGGCGGCATCCCGCTCGCTTTCGGCGCGTTGACCCCAGCCGGCCTGACACAGGCGTCCGGCGAGATCGCCACCGCCTCGCAGCAGGCGATGTTCGACTCGATGAAGATCTTCCTTGGCCTGATGACCGATCCCTTTGTCGCCGGGCGCAGCGCGAACGCATCCGGTCCGGCAGCGGCGTTCGCCGACGCAGGACAGGGCGCCGCGCCGCGCGATGCCTTCGCGCGCATGCCGGTGAAGGCCATACCGGCCCAGCGCTTCGACGAGCGCTGGAGCACCTGGGCGGCGCCGTTCGGCGGCGGCTCGTTCGCCGATGGCAACGCCGCGCTCGGCTCGAACAACGCCACGATCCGCGAGGTCGCCTTGGCCGCCGGCGCTGATTACATCGTGTCGCCGAGCTGGCTGGCCGGCTTCGCGCTGTCGGGCGGCGGCACCAGCTTCGGCGTCAATGGCGGCGGCAGCGGCCGCTCCGACCTGTTCCAGGCCGGCGCCTTCGCCCGCTATCGCATTGGTCCGGACTATCTCTCCGCGGCGCTCGCCTATGGCTGGCACGACGTGACCACCGACCGCGCCGTGACCGTCGCCGGCGTCGACCAGCTCCGCGCCCGCTTCGATGCGTCGGCCTATTCGGCCCGCCTCGAGGGCGGCCGCCGCTATGCCACGCCGTGGGGCGGGATCACGCCCTATCTCGGCGGCCAGGCGACGGCTTACGTGCTGCCGTCCTATGCCGAGCAGGTGCTCTCCGGCGCGGGCACCTTCGCGCTGAGCTATGCCGGCAAGACCGTGACGGATGCGCGCACCGAGCTCGGCGCGCGCGTCGACCGGTCGTTAGCGCTCGCCGACGGCATGCTGTCGCTGCGCGGCCGCGCCGCCTGGGCGCACAATTTCAACCCCGATCGCACCATGACCGCGGGCTTCCAGGCGCTGCCGGGCACGAGCTTCGTCGTCAACGGCGCCGCGCAGTCGCGCGACCTCGCGCTCACCACGGCCTCGGCCGAAATCGCCTGGCGCAACGGCTGGTCGGCGGCCGCCACCTTCGAAGGCGAATTCTCGTCCATCAGCCGCTCCTACGCCGGCAAGGGCGTGGTGCGCTACAGTTGGTGATCGCGCGACGTCGTGTGGCTTGGAGCCGGCGTGCACCGATGCTAGGGGTGCGCTGAGCAACAAGAACAACAGGGAGCACGACGCCATGATCAACCTGACGCCCGAGACCGTCCTGCCCGACGACGGCACCAGCGGCACGCTGGTTGGCCGGGTCTGGCGCCCCGACGTGGACGGACCGGCCGTGGTCGCGGTGCGCGATGACGGTGTTTATGACGTCACCTCGGCTTTCCCCACCGTCAGCGCGCTGTGCGAGCAGGATGATCCGGCGACGGCGCTACGCGGCATGGGCGGGCAGCGCATCGGCGACCTCGCCGCCATCCTCGCCAACACCCCGCCGGATCGCCGCGATCCGGCCAAGCCATGGCTGCTGGCACCGGTCGACCTGCAGGTCCTGAAGGCGGCCGGCGTCACCTTCGCGATCTCGATGCTGGAGCGCGTCATCGAGGAGCGGGCGCGCGGCAATCCGGCCTCGGCCGAGGCGATCCGGAAAGAGGTGGTGCGCCTGGTCGGCGACGATTTCTCCAAGCTGAAGCCCGGCTCCGACCAGGCGATGCACCTCAAGCAGGTGCTGATCGAGCAGAACGCCTGGAGCCAATATCTCGAGGTCGGCATCGGCCCCGATGCCGAGGTCTTCACCAAGGCGCCGACGCTGTCATCTGTCGGCACCGGCATGGATGCCGGGCTGCATCCGAAATCGACCTGGAACAATCCGGAGCCGGAGGTCGTGCTGGCGGTGTCGAGCCGCGGCCGGATCGTCGGCGCGATGCTCGGCAATGACGTCAACCTGCGCGACTTCGAGGGCCGCTCGGCGCTGCTGCTGTCGAAAGCCAAGGACAACAACGCCTCCTGCGCCATCGGCCCCTTGCTGCGCCTGTTCGACAAGACCTTCACGCTGGATGACGTCCGCAAAATGGACGTGGCGCTGAACGTGACCGGCAGCGACGGCTTCGTGCTCGACGGCCATTCCTCCATCAGCAAGATCAGCCGCGATCCGACCGACCTCGTCGCCCAGACCATCGGTGCCGTGCATCAATATCCCGACGGCTTCGCGCTGTTCCTCGGCACGATGTTCGCGCCCGTCAAGGATCGCGACGCACCGGGCCAGGGGTTCACCCACAAGCGCGACGACATCGTCACGATCTCGGCGCCTCAACTCGGTCGTCTCGTCAACCGCATGCGCAACAGCGACGAATGCGAGCCGTGGACGTTCGGCGTGGGTGCGCTGATGCGCAGCCTGGCGCGGCGGAAGCTGATCTGAGGCACGCAGCCTCCACACCCACGATGTCATTCCGGGGCGCGCGACAGCGCGAGCCCGGAATCCATACGCCGCAGCGCTCGTGAGGCAGACGGCCTGAGTTACGATCGCGCTCCATCACGCAGGCTGGTGGTTATGGACTCCGGGCTCGCTCGCTTCGCGAGCGCCCCGGAGTGACGGAGAGACTGGGGGGCTCCTGCGTCATCTCACACATGCCCCGAGGCCATCTGGCTGGCGGCGCGGCGCGGGCGCTCCTGCAGCGATGAGGCGTCGCCCAGCGCGCGCTCGCGCACCAGCGAGAGTGCGTGGTCGCGTTCGGCGGCCGTGCTGCGCCGTGGCTCCGACCGGCGCAGGCCCAGATCGTCGTCGATCGGATCCTTCGGCACCAGCGACAGCGCCCGCTCGAACGGATCGAGCGACGCGTCACGCCCCCTGCCGCCGTCACGGCCCGGCTCAGGCTCGGGCGGACGTCGCGCCACGAGCGTCTTGATGCGGCCGATCAGGCCGGATGGCGCTTCTGGTGGCGCGGAATCGAACGGGTCGGCATAGAACGTCGCGCCGGCCTTCTCGACCATCCCGGCGAGCGCGGTCACCATGCGCGGCGAGCCGCAGGCATAGACGACATCGGAGGCCGTCAGCGTCGGCATGTGCGGCTCGATCCGTCCGGTGCGGATCGAGGGATGATTGACCGGACCTTCCTCGACCGTCGGGATGATCGTGACGTTCGGCAGCCGCGCCAATTGCGCCAGGATCGGCGTCATGTAGAGCTGCGGCAGCTTCTTGGCGCCGGCGATGATCACCATCGGCCGGTTGCGGGACTCGCGCAGCGCCATCGCGGCGATCGCCCAGATCGGCGCGAAGCCGGTGCCGCTGCCGGCGAGGACGAGACGGCCGGTGCCGCCCGGGCGCAGGAACGCATGCCCATACGGCCCCTGGATGCGCAGCCGATGGCCGGGACGGATGCCGCTGCCGAGCGCCGTCGTGACGCGGCCGCCGCGCACGCGCTTGATGTTGAGATGGATGACGCGGCCGCCGATGCGGCCGTCGAACGACGCCGTTGGGCTGTAGGCGCGTGCCGGATAGCCGTTGAAGGTGAACTTGAAGTACTGCCCGGGCAGATAGCTGATGCTCTTCTCCGGAGCGATCATCAGCTCCATGATGTCGGGCGCGACCTCGCGCAGGCCGACCAGCCGCGCCTTGCTGGTGTCGATTTCCGGCACGTCCTCCAGCTCGACGTCGAGATCGGAGACGACGCGCGCCTGGCAGGCATAGATCATGCCCTGCGTATGCGTCTCGCCGCACACCGTCTGGCCCTTGGAGACGTGAACCATGCAGGTGCCGCAGGTGCCGGCGCGACAGTCGAACGGAATCTCGACGCCGTTGGCGAGCGCGCCATCGAGCAGCACGTCACCCGCGCGGACGCGGAACTGGCGGCCCTTGACGGTGACGGTCCTGAAGTTCGACATGGTTCACTCCTCGATCGGATACGCTGTGACGATGGTGGGATGAGACCGCGGGGATTCACGCCTTGCCGGGCGACACGCGGATGAGATTCTTGTTGGCGGTGCTCTCGAACCGGCTCGACCAGTAGTTCGACGCCATCACCGGCCGCTTCAGCCAGCTCACCTTCGGCGAACGCAGCACCAGGAACCAGAAGAAGAACGGCGTCGTGATGAGATGCGAGACCAGCGGAAACCAGTCCGGCAGCAAGGATGCCGGGCCGGGCAGGCGATACCAGTAGTAGGTGCTGATCGCGGCCGCCGCGAAGATGCGATGCATCCGGGTGCGGGCGGCGGGCCTGTAGCGCAGGATGTGCTCGCCGACCCTGAAGACGACGTAGCTGACGAGCGCGGCGCCCAGCGGCCACACATAGGCGGTGATGATCGCGGCCTGGTCGACCTGCTGCGGCGGATAGTCCGGCACTTGATACCAGCCCCAGACGAAGCCGGGGAAGCTGCCGATCAGGAAGTTGCCGAGGAACTGCTGGACTTTGGTGGGCACGCCCGCCGTCGGCGTCAGCTCGGGCGTGGAGTCGGGACACGGATTGCTGCAGGCCTCGCAGATGTTGCAGCGGGCATTCTTGAAGGTCAGGGCGGGGTTGGTGCCGTAGAGCCGCTCGACGGGGTGGATCGGACACAGCGAGGTGCACCAGCCCGAGCGCATTTCGAACACAGAGCCCATCGCGAACGCCATGACCGCGGCCGACAGCAGCATGACCGCCGTCAGCGGACCGTCGACATTGAGTCCGATTCGTCGCATCGGCACGACGATGAAAAGAAGCGTCACGCTGATCACCGCGAGCGTCGCCGCGCCCCATTCCGGCATCCGGATGTTCTGCGAGATGCCCATCTTGTTCGGCAGCAGATGGAATGTCGCCATTGGACAGATGTTGCGCCACAGGCCGGGCGAGATCGTCACCAGCGCGGGCGCGATCGGAATCAGGAGATTCCACATCAGGGCGATGCCGAGGGGAGGGAAGAACAGCAGCAGGTTCACCAGCAGCACGCCGACGACCAGCATGACCGTCTGCATCGTCAGCCAGAATCGCCGCTCTGCCCGTCCGGTGCTGCGGCTGCCGGCCTGTGCGGCCGGCTGATACCTGGCGGGAGCCACCTTCACCGCCACGTGCGCGAGCGGCCGGGCATCTCGATGTTGCGAAGCGTAGTCGTGTCGGGGCGAACGTTGAGCGCTGTTGTTCTGCATTGCTTTCCAGGACGCGAGTTGGTCTTCACGATCGCGCCGACGTCACGTTCACAGGCGCGGAGTTGTTAGTCCCGCAATCCCTGTGACTTCGTGTCGCAGCGCATGCTGTGACGCAGAATCTGACGGCGAGATGTGGCGCTTTTTGACGGCCAATATGGACGTCCCTGGGCCATGCTGCGGTCGGCCTGCGGCCGTTTGATCTGGATCAAATCGAGGAACATCAAGGATTTGATCGGGGGCTGGAGCAGTTTTTCCAGATCGTTTGATCTGGATCAATGACGGCCTCGGCTGTGACGTAGTTCGGGCGTGATCAGGGCAGTGCGCAGATGATTTCGACGCTGCCATAACGACCCGACGGGCAAATCAGATCGCGCGCTAAAATCCTGTCCAGCCGTCAGGCAAAAAATAAATCGCTTGCCGATTTCGTATAATCAGCATTACAGTCCAGCCCGTTCCGTTGCGTCGGAGGGGACGTATCGCGGTCGTCATGGACGTCGGCAGCGGAATGCGATGGGCGTGTGTCGTTGCAGCGTGATCATTCGCGCCGACGAACAATGATGCACGCACGGTCAAGTCGCGCGGTCCTGGCACCCCGATGCTGGTGTCGCCGCGGCGGCGCGCGGACAGCGCGTCGTCGCGCACGGTGGCCAAAAGCCGGCGCACCGGGGAGAACGCGAAGCAGCCGTCAAAACCATCGCGCAGGGAGGGCCGGGCGTCTTCGGCCAGACCTGTGGTACCTGCCGCCTGCATTTTTTCCGCAGGCGGGCCACGGGCGCGGCCAGCGCCCGGCCTTCCCTGCGCCCTTCACGTCATAAGGGCGATGATATCGGCATCACCCGGACGCAACGCGCCGCGGGAGTGAGAACGCATGTGACCATCCCGGTCGGCAAATCCGATGACACAACAAAGGTCGTTATTCCGGGACGCGTCGCGCAGCGGCGCGGGCCCGGAATCCATACGCACGATCGTGGTTATGGATTCCGGGCTCGCCCTGCGGGCGCCCCGGAATGACGGCGCAGGGAGAGGGGCTCATGCGAGGTCTCTCATGGCCGAGCGCCAGAGATGGCCGAAAGTCTCGCTTGGCTCTCCGCCGTCGTCCCGGACAAGCGTGCGCAGCACGCGCAGATCCGGGACCCATAACCCCAGGGAGATGTTGTTGCGCACGATGTTGGACCAGTCGTTCTTCGCAACGTCTGCCGCGGAGTATGGGTCCCTGCGTTCGCAGGGACGACAGCTGAGGTCGTGGCGATGGCCTGCCTCACACCGGCAGCGCGATGGAGTACTTCACCTGGCTCAGCGCAAAGCTCGATTCGATCGAGGCGATGCCGTCGAGGCGGGTCAGCTTGCTCTTCAGGAACGCCTCATACGACGACAAATCAGCCGCCACCACGCGCAGCAAATAGTCGCGATTTCCCGTCATCAGATAGCATTCCAGCACCTCGGGCCAGGCCGAGATCGCCTTTTCGAAGCGCTTGAGGTCCTCCTCCTTCTGCCGCGCGAGCTTGATGGAGATGAAGACGGACACGTGCAGCCCGAGCGCCTTCTGGTCGACGGTCGCGAGATAGCGGGTGATGACGCCGCGCTCCTCCAAGAGCTTGACGCGGCGGTGGCAGGGCGAGACCGACAGCCCGACCTTGTCGGCGAGCTCCTGCATGGTGATGCGGCCGTCGGCCTGGAGATGGCCGAGGATCTTGCGGTCGATGGCGTCGAGCTCGGGCATTGGGATAAAATCGCTCAAAGTGGATTCTGAATGGGAAAATATCTCAACAATCGGCAACTGCACGCGAAAAATTGAGAATTATGGCCGGTGCGACAGGATTAAAATCGGCGAATCCAACAAGGCCCCGGGGAGCAGCGCGCCATGGCCACGCCATCCGCATCGTCAGACCGTCTCGACATCCTGAACGCGCTGACCCGCAAGGCGCTGTGGCTGTCGTCCTGGACCATCCATCACGCCAACCACATCCGGCCGAACACCGACGGCCTGAAGGTCGGCGGCCACCAGGCCTCCTCCGCCTCGCTCGCGACCATCATGTCGGCGCTGTACTTCTCGGTGCTGCGCCCGGAGGACCGCGTCGCGGTGAAGCCGCATGCGAGCCCCGTCTTCCATGCCATCCAATATCTGTTCGGCCGGCAGACGCGCGAGAAGCTGGAGAATTTCCGCGGCTTCAAGGGCGCGCAATCCTATCCGTCGCGCACCAAGGATGTCGACGATGTCGACTTCTCGACCGGCTCGGTCGGCCTCGGCGTCGCGCAGACTTTGTTCTCCTCGCTGGTGCAGGACTACGTACACGCGCATGGCTGGATGAAGGGCCGCCGCGAGGGCCGCATGATCGCGCTGGTCGGCGACGCCGAGATGGACGAGGGCAATATCTTCGAGGCCCTGGCCGAAGGCTGGAAGCACGGCCTGCGCAACACCTGGTGGATCGTTGACTACAACCGCCAGAGCCTGGACGCCGTCGTGCGCGAGGGCCTGTGGGAGAAGTTCGAAACCATGTTCCGCAATTTCGGTTGGGACGTGGTGATCGTGAAATACGGCCGGCTGATGCGCGAGGCGTTTGCCGAACCCGGCGGCGAGGCGCTGCGGCGCTGGATCGATAACTGCCCGAACGCGCTTTATGCGGCGCTGTGCTTCCAGGGTGGGGCTGCCTTCCGCAAGCACATCCAGGACGAGATCGGCGATCAGGGCGACGTGACCCGGCTGCTCGACAAGCGCACCGACGACGAGTTGCTGGCGCTGATGAGCAATCTCGGCGGCCACGACATGGCCAGCATGCTTGATGCCTTCGAGTCCATCGACCACGACCGCCCGGTGTGCTTCATCGCCTATACCATCAAGGGCGTCGGCCTGCCGTTCCAGGGCCACAAGGACAATCACGCCGGCCTGATGACCGTCGCCCAGATGGAGAAGTGGCGCGCGCAGCAGAACATTCGCCCGGGCCATGAGTGGGACAAGTTCGAGGGACTGACGCAGGATGCTTCGACGCTGGAGTCGTTCCTCGCGTCGGTGCCGTTCAATCGCGATGGCCGCCGGCTCGATGATGCGGTGTTCGACGTGCCGGAGCGGCTGACCTTCACCGCGGCGGCGCAGATGTCGACGCAGCAGGGCTTTGGCCTGATCCTCAACGATCTCGCCCGCAGCGACACCGCGCTGGCCTCGCGCATCGTGACCTCGTCGCCCGACGTCACCGTCTCGACCAATCTTGGCGCCTGGGTCAACCGCCGTGGCCTGTTCGCCCGCGCGGAGAAGGCGGATTTGTTCCGCAGCGAGAAGATCCCGTCGACCTTCAATTGGGCGGCCTCGCCGAAGGGCCAGCATATCGAGCTGGGGATCGCCGAGATGAACCTGTTCATCATGGCCTCGGCGCTTGGCCTGTCGCACGCCATCAACGGCGCGCGGCTGCTGCCGGTGGTCACCTTGTACGATCCCTTCATCGAGCGCGGCCTCGATGCGCTGAACTACGCCTGCTATCAGGATGCGCGTTTCATGGTGGCGGCCACGCCGTCGGGCGTGACCTTGGCGCCGGAGGGCGGCGCGCATCAGTCGATCGCGACACCGTTGATCGGCATGGCGCAGGACGGGCTGTCGTCGTTCGAGCCGGCCTTCGTCGACGAGCTCGCCGCGATCATGAAATGGGGCTTTGCCCACATGCAGCGCGAGGCAGGCGAGGGCGGCTCGCTCTATCTGCGGCTGTCGACGCGCACCATCGATCAGCCGCAGCGGATCATGACGCCGGAGCTGGAATCCGACATCGCCGCCGGCGCCTATTGGCTGCGCAAGCCGGGACCGAATGCCGAGGTGATCGTCGCCTATACCGGCGCGGTCGCGCCGGAGGCGATCGAGGCCACCGGCCTGATCGGCGAGTCCCGCCGCGACGTCGGCCTGCTCGCGATCACCTCGGCGGACCGGCTGCATGCCGGATGGACGGCGGCGCGCAGCCTGCGGCGGCATCGGCGCGGTGTGCAACATCTCAGCCACATCGAACAACTGCTGGCGCCGCTGCCGCGCGATTGCGGCATCGTCACCGTGATCGACGGCCATCCGGCGACGCTCGGCTGGCTCGGCTCGGTGCGCGGCCATCGCGTCGAGGCGCTGGGGGTTGAGAAATTCGGCCAGACCGGGACGATCGACGACCTCTATCGCCACAATGGGATGGACGCCAACGCGATCATCGATGCGGCCGAGAGCCTCACTGGCGCGCCGGTCCGGCATCGCAAGATGGCAGTGTGAGGGCGGGCCAAGAACGGGGACGCCGTCTCCCTCACCTGGATGAAGGAGACGGCGTCGCAACTTGGATCAAATGTCTACGTACTGAAAGGCTGCGCAATAAGAACTGGCGAAAATATCGGTTCTGAAATCTTATCCGGCGTCCTTTCGAGATGCCGGGATGTCTATGAAGAGGAGATTAGCCAGAGCGATCGAACGGCGATGTGAAGCAGTTCACATCTTGGAAATGAATCTTCGACGGCGGGAATTCTGCCATCCGGAATGATGGCGATCTGGAGGGGGCGAAGGGGACACGCGGTTGCTGCGATGCAAAATGGAGCGGCGACGAAACGCAGGCCGGTCGGCTTGCGCCGGTCGCGGCCTTGCTCCTATATCCGCGGGACGCAACCCCGGTCCCCGCATGTGGCGGGTTCATCCCGCGGATCGCGCGTGCCAGGATGCCGGCCGCGTGCTGCCGCCCCCTCCAGATGCTTCCACGTGAAGAGGTTTTCCGATGGTCAATCGCCTGCAATTCTACATCGACGGCGCCTGGGTCGATCCGGTCGTCAAGAAGTCCACCCAGGTCATCAATCCGGCGACCGAGGAGGCGATGTACGAGGTTGCGCTGGGCTCCAAGGCCGATGTCGACAAGGCCGTCGCCGCCGCCAAGCGCGCCTTCGAGACCTTCTCACAGACCTCGCGCGAGGAGCGCGTCGCGCTGCTCGAGAAGATCATCACGATCTACAAGGGCCGCATGAAGGAGATCGGCGCCGCCGTCTCCGACGAGATGGGCGCGCCGCTGCCGATGGCGGAGAAGCTGCAGGCCGGCGCCGGCCTCGGCCATCTGATGTCAACGCTCGACGTGCTGAAGAAGTATGAGTTCGAGGAGACGCTGCCTGCGTCCGTGGTGGTGCGCGAGCCGGTCGGCGTGGTCGGCATGATCACGCCCTGGAACTGGCCGCTGAACCAGATCGCCTGCAAGGTCGCGCCGGCGCTGGCCGCGGGCTGCACCATGATCCTGAAGCCGTCGGAATTCACTCCGACCTCGGCGCTGATCTTCGCCGAGATCCTGCATGAAGCCGGCGTGCCGAAGGGCGTGTTCAACCTGATCAACGGCCTCGGGCCGGAGGTCGGCGCTGCGATGAGCGAGCATCCGGACATCGACATGATCTCGTTCACCGGATCGACCCGCGCCGGCATCGACGTCGCCAAGCGCGCGGCGCCGACCGTGAAGCGCGTCAGCCAGGAACTCGGCGGCAAGTCGCCGAACGTGATCCTGGAGGGCTCCGACCTGGTGAAGGCAGTGACCGGCGGCGTCATGCATATGTTCAACAACTCCGGCCAGTCCTGCAACGCGCCGTCGCGCATGATCGTGCCGGCCGCGCGCATGAAGGAAGTCGCTGCCATCGCGAAGGGCGTCGCCGACAAGACCAAGGCGGGTGACCCGCGCGGCGAGGGCACCACGATCGGCCCGGTCGTCAATCGCGGCCAGTGGGACAAGATCCAGGCCCTCATCAATAAGGGTATCGAGGAGGGCGCGACCCTCGTCGCCGGCGGCCCGGGCCTGCCGGAGGGCGTCAACAAGGGCTTCTATGTGCGGCCGACCATCTTCGCCGACGTCAAGCCTGAGATGACGATCTCGCGCGAGGAAATCTTTGGACCAGTGCTCGTGATCATCGGCGCCAAGGACGAGAACGAGGCGGTGCGTATCGCCAACGACACGCCCTATGGTCTTGCCGGCTATGTCACGGCCCCGACGATCGAGAAGGCCCGCGAGGTCGGCCGCAAGATCCGCGCCGGCAACGTCAACCTGCAGGGTGTCCCGAACGACCGCACCGCGCCGTTCGGTGGCTACAAGCAGTCCGGCAACGGCCGCGAATGGGGCCGGTTCGGTCTCGAGGAGTATCTCGAGGTCAAGGCCATCGCGGGCTACAACGCGGCTTGATTGGTCTCCGTCATTGCGAGCGCAGCGAAGCAATCCAGGGGCCGGGAAGGAAGTCTGGATTGCTTCGTCGCTTCGCTCCTCGCAATGACGGCCAATTATCCCCCCAGCGCGCCCTGCGTGTTGACGTAGAGCGCGTAGATCGACTGGCTGGCGGCCATGAACAGCCGGTTGCGCTTGAGGCCGCCAAAGCAGAGGTTGGCGCAGCGCTCGGGCAAGGCGATGCGGCCGATCGGGGCGCCGTCGGGCGCGAACACCATGACGCCATCGAGTTCGGGCGAGCCCATCCCCCAGCCGCACCAGAGATTGCCGTCGACGTCGCAGCGCATGCCGTCCGGCGTGCCCGGACCGGCATCGATGTGGACGCGCTTGTTGGCGAGCTTGCTGCCATCGGCGGAGACGTCATAGGCGAGGATCTTGCGGTTCGGTACGCCGCGGGATTCGACGATGTAGAGGATGGATTCATCGGGCGAGAAGCACAGCCCGTTCGGTCCCAGCACGCCCTCGGCGACGATGGTCGCCCGGCCCGTGGCCGCGTCGATCCGGTACACGTTGGCGTCGATCTCGGACTCGGCCTTGTAGCCCTCGTAATTGCCGAGCAGGCCGAAGGTCGGATCTGTGAACCAGATCGAGTCGTCCGATTTGACGACGACGTCGTTTGGCGAGTTCAGCCGCTTGCCGTCGAAGGAGTCGATCAGCACGGTGATGGAGCCGTCATACTCGGTCCGCGTGACGCGGCGGCCACCGTGCTCGCAGGTGACGAGACGGCCCTGGCGATCCCGGGTGTTGCCATTGGCGAAATTGGAGGGCTTGCGAAACACCGAGACCGCGCCGCTTTCCTCCTCCCATTTGAGGATGCGCTGGTTGGGGATATCGCTGCACAACAGATAGCGCCCGTCGCCGAACCACACTGGCCCCTCCGCCCAGCGCAGGCCCGTCGCCAGCCGCTCCACGGCCGAGAGCTTGAGCCAGTATTTCTCGAAGCGCGGATCCAGCGCCTGGATCGCCGGATCGGGATAGAAGGTGGCAGGGCGCCAGCCCTGCGCGTGAGCGTTTCCGTCGGACATTTGGCCGGTCCTGTTATTGCGCGGTTGCGATCTCTGCTATCATTGGCCCGCCACAACCGCAAACCTGCGGACCCAACACGAGGGATGAAATGCCACGTATCTTGATGACCGGTGCGAGCGGTGGAATCGGCACTTCCTTGCGGAAGCTGCTGCCGCCGATCTATCCGGACCTTCTGCTCAGCGACCTGAAACCGCCTGCCGATCTTTCCAGCCAGGAGACCTTCAAGGCGGCCAATCTTGCCGACCTCGCCCAGGTCGAGGCGCTGTGCGAAGGCGTCGACGGCATCATCCATTTCGGCGGCTATTCGGTCGAGGGACCGTGGAACGACATCCTGCAGGCCAACATCATCGGCGGCTACAACCTGTTCGAGGCGGCCCGCCGCAAGGGCGTCAAGCGCGTGGTGTTCGCGTCGTCGAACCATGCGGTCGGCTTCTACCCGCGGCACCGCAAGATCGACAATGAGGTGCAGCCGCGCCCCGACGGCCGCTACGGCGTCAGCAAGGTGTTCGGTGAGGCGGTCGGCTCGCTCTATGCCGACAAGCATGGGCTGAAGGTGACCTGCATCCGCATCGGCAATTTCGGCGACAAGCCGCTCGACAAGCGCCGGCTGTCGATCTGGCTCAAGCCGGAAGATCTGGTGCAACTTTGCCGCATCGGCCTCGAGCATCCCGACATCCATTTTGAAGTGCTCTATGGCGCATCGCTGAACGAGCGCGCCTGGTGGGACAACCAGCGTGCCTATGACCTCGGCTATCGCCCGACCGGCCGCGCGGAGGATTTCCGCGAGCACGCCTTGGCCGAGCAGGCCAAGCTGCCCGCCGATCCGATCGGCGACTATTTCCAGGGCGGCGCGTTCTGCACCACTGAGTTCGACGGCGACACCAGCCGGATCATCGACTGGGGTTGATCCGACCTCGTCATTCCGGGGCGCGTCCGCAGGACGCGAACCCGGAATCTCGATGTGAGAGCGCAAGACAATGTCTGGATTCCGGGTTCGCGCTTCGCGCGCCCCGGAATGACGTTGAGAATGAAAGAAGAGAAGACCATGACCGATGGATTGCGCAAGGGACTGACCGCTTACGGCGATGCCGGCTTCTCGCTGTTCCTGCGCAAGGCCTTCATCAAGGCGGCCGGCTATTCGGACGACGCGCTCGATCGCCCGATCGTCGGCATCACCAACACCTACAGCGACTACAATCCGTGCCACGGCAACGTGCCGCAGATCCTGGAGGCGGTGAAGCGCGGCGTCATGCTGTCGGGCGCGATGCCGTTCGTGTTTCCGACCATCTCGATCGCCGAGAGTTTTGCGCATCCGACCTCGATGTATCTGCGCAATCTGATGGCGATGGAAACCGAGGAGATGATCCGCGCGCAGCCGATGGATGCGGTGGTGGTTATCGGCGGCTGCGACAAGACCCTGCCCGCGCAGATCATGGCTGCGGTGTCGGCCGATCTGCCGACGGTGGTCATTCCGGTCGGGCCGATGGTGGTCGGGCATCACAAGGGCGAGGTGCTCGGCGCCTGCACCGACTGCCGACGTCTCTGGGCGAAGTATCGCGCCGGTGAGATGGACGGCAGCGAGATCGACGCAGTCAACGGCCGGCTCGCTCCTTCGGTCGGCACCTGCATGGTGATGGGCACGGCCTCGACAATGGCCTGCATCACCGAGGCGCTCGGACTGTCCTTGCCGATGAGCGCGACCATCCCGGCGCCGCATGCCGAGCGCTTCCGCTCGGCCGAGGCCAGCGGCCGGGTCGCGGCCGAGATGGCCAAGGTGAAGGGACCGAAGCCGAGCGAACTGCTGACCCCTGCGGCGTTCCGGAATGCGCAGGTGGTGCTGCAGGCGATCGGCGGCTCGACCAACGGGCTCGTGCATCTCACCGCCATCGCCGGCCGGACGCCGCATAAAATCGACCTCGATGCATTCGACAGCATCGGTCGCGAGGTGCCGGTGCTGGTCGATCTCAAGCCGTCCGGCGATCACTACATGGAGCATTTCCATCACGCCGGTGGCGTGCCAAAGCTGATGAAGCAGCTCGGCGATCTCATCGATCTCGATTGCCGCTCGATCACCGGCCAATCGCTGCGCGACATCGTGGCCGCCGCCGAGGACGTGCCGGGGCAGGACGTGATCCGCGCGCGCGACGACGCGATCAAGCCGGAAGGCGGCCTTGCCGTGCTGCGCGGCAATCTGGCGCCGCGCGGCGCGGTCATCAAGCATTCGGCGGCAAGCCCCAAGCTGCTGCAGCACACCGGGCGCGCCGTCGTGTTCGAGTCGATCGAGGACATGACCTTGCGGGTCGATGCTCCCGATCTCGACGTCTCGGCCGACGACGTCCTGGTGCTGCGCAACGCCGGGCCGAAAGGCGCACCCGGCATGCCGGAGGCGGGGTACCTGCCGATCCCGAAGAAGCTCGCGCGCGGCGGCACGAAGGACATGGTGCGCATCTCCGATGCGCGCATGAGCGGCACCGCCTTCGGCACCATCGTGCTGCATATCACCCCGGAGTCCGCGGTTGGAGGCCCGCTGGCGCTGGTGCGGAGCGGCGACATGATCCGGCTCGATGTTCCCAAGCGCAGCATCGACCTGCTGGTCGACGACGCCGAGTTGGACCGGCGTCGCGCTGCGCTGAAGCAAGCCGCAACGCCCGAATGGGCGGAGCGCGGCTATGCGCATCTCTTCCATGAAACGATCCTGCAGGCCGACGACGGCTGCGATTTCGATTTCATGCGCCGGAAAGGGAAGGGGTGAGCGCAGTCCTACTTTCCCTTGCTGGTGAACCGCTTCACGGCGGCGCGGAATTCATCCGTGTGCATGCAGTTGATGATGGCATCGCGCTCGGCGGCGAGCTGGTCTTCGACCGAGCTGGTTGGCGCGCGATGGATCAGCGCCTTGGTCGCCGCGATCCCCGCCGGCACATTCTGCGCCAACCGCTGCGCCAGCGCGTCGGTGGCTGCCGCGAGCTCGGGGGCGGGGACGACTTTCGCGACCAAGCCCCATTCACGGGCCTGCGCGGCCGTGAAGCTGTCCTCCGCCAGGAAGATCTGCAGCGCCCGCCTGATGCCCACAGTGGCGACCACGCCAACTGTACCGCCGCCGTCGGGCGACACGCCGAGCTTGGCATAGGCCGGCGTGAAGCGCGCGTCCTCGGCGGCAATGCAGAGGTCGGCGGCGAAGGCGAGCGACATCCCCGCGCCGGCGGCGGAGCCGTGCACGCTCGCCAGCACGATCTTGGGCATGCGCCGCAGGCTCGCGATGAAGGCATGGTAGTGATGCAGCAGTTCGCTGACGACAGGCGTGATGGCGTCGGCCTCGGCGGCAGCGCCGATCGTCTGCAGGTCGCCGCCGGCGCTGAAGGCGCGGCCTTCGCCTTTCAGGATCAGCACGCGGATGGTGTCGTCGGCCTCGACCTGGGCCGCAAGCAGCTCCAAGCGCTTCGCAATCGCAAGGTTGATGGCGTTGAACGCTGCCGGGCGGTCGAGCGTGATGGTCGCGATCGGACCTTCGATGCTCAGGCGGGCAGGTTCCGCTACGGCGTCCGACATTCATACCTCCCGGGGCGTGGCTTTTGTTGCCGCATTTAAACCGTACGGCGGGACCGGTGACAATGCCGGACAAGTCTGCCAAAACCCGGTTCCGTCGGCGTGGACAATGACAGAATGGGGCAGGGTGCAGTGACGAAGGGACCGGTGGTGATCGTGGGTGCGGGGCATGCGGGATTCCAGCTCGCGACCTCGCTGCGTCAGGCAGGCTTTGCCGATCCGATTCATCTGATCAACGACGAGTCGCATCTGCCGTATCAGCGCCCGCCGCTGTCGAAGGCGTATCTGAAGGGCACCGGCGGTCCCGAGACCCTGATGTTCCGACCGCAGAAGTTCTACGCCGACCAGACCATCGATCTCGTCTACGATCGTGCCGTCGCTGTTCAGCGCGATCAGCGCCGGGTGCTGCTCGCCTCCGGTAGGACGCTCGACTATGGGCACCTCGTGTTCGCGACCGGTGCGCGCAACCGGCTGCTCGACATTCCCAACGCCAATCTCCCAGCGGTGCGCTATCTGCGCATTCTCGACGACAGCGAAGCGCTGCGAGGCTTGCTCGCCGATGCCAAGCGGGCCGTCGTCATTGGCGCCGGCTTCATCGGTCTTGAATTCGCCGCGACTGCGCGGATCAAGGGCCTCGAGGTCGACGTGCTCGAGCTCGGCGCTCGGGTGATGGCGCGGGCAGTGACCGCCGAAATCTCGGACTACTTCCAGAAGCAGCATGCGGAAGCCGGCGTGCGCATCCATCTCGGCGTGCAGGCCACCAGCATCGAGGCCGACGGCAACAAGGTCACCGGCGTCAGCCTCAGCGATGGTCGGCACATCCCCGCTGACCTCGTCGTGGTCGGCGTCGGCGTGCTGCCGAATGTCGAGCTCGCCGCCGAGGCTGGATTGCAGGTCGCCTCCGGCATCGTCGTCGACGAATATCTGCTCACCAGCGATCCGCACATCTCGGCCATCGGCGACTGCGCCCTGTTCGTCAGCCAGCGCTTCGGCGGGACGCTGCGGCTGGAGTCGGTGCAGAACGCCACCGATCACGCCCGCTGCGTCGCGGCGCGGCTGACGGGCGACGTCAAGCCCTATGACGGACAGCCGTGGTTCTGGAGCGACCAGGGCAATGACAAGCTCCAGATCGCGGGGCTCACCACCGGCTATGACCAGGTCGTTCTGCGCGGTGACCCGGCGCAAAAGGCGTTCTCCGCGTTCTGTTACAAGGAGGGCCGACTGGTCGGCATCGAGTCGGTCAACCGCGCCGGCGACCATATGTTCGGCCGCAAGTTGCTGGCTGCGGGCGGCACCTTGGATGCAGCCAAGGCCGCTGATCCCAGCTTCGACCTGAAGAGCGCTCTGGCCTAGAGCCACGCGCGAACCTCCTCCTCGGTCGGCATCGACGGGCCGGCGCCCATGCGCTGCACCGAGATCGAGGCGGCGACGTTGGCATAGCCGATCGCATCCGCGATATCAGCGCCCTGCGACAGCCGCGCGGCGAGCGCACCGACGAAGCAGTCGCCGGCACCGGTGGTGTCGACGGCCTTCACCGCGCGGCCTTCGACCAGCCGGGCCTCGGCACCAGAAACCGCGACCGCGCCACGCGCGCCGAGCGTGACGCAGACCGTCTGGTCGTCGCGAGGCTTGAGCGCGCGAACCGCCTCATTCACCTGCTGCGGCGTCGGCGCGTCGCCGAGCTCGATGCCGGCCAGGAAACCGAGCTCGGTTTCGTTGAGCACGAGGACATCAACCAGCGCAAACAGCGGGCTGTCGAAGGCGCTCGCGGGGGCGGGGTTGAGGATCGTGGTGGCGCCGGCCGCTTTGGCACGCTGGAAGAACGCGACAATCGTCGCTTGCGGGATCTCGAACTGGCTGACGGCCACGTCTCCCGAGCCAAGAGACACCCGCGCCACATCGTCGGCGCTGACCTCGGCGTTGGCGCCTGATATCACCACGATCGTGTTGTCGGCCTTGGCCAGCGTGATGATCGCGGTGCCGGTCGACGCGCTGGCGCTGTCCTTCACGGCGGTGAGATCGATGCCCTGAGCCGTGAGAAATGCGCGCAACTGCTCCCCGAAGGCGTCGCGACCGAGCCGGCCGATCAGCGCCGTCGGCACGCCGAGCTTGGCCGCGGCGACGGCCTGGTTCGCTCCCTTGCCGCCCGGAAAGTACATCACCGACCGGCCGGCGACGGTCTCGCCGATGCGCGGATGGCGCTCGGCCGCCGCCACCACATCCATGTTGATGCTGCCGGCGACGACGACCCGCCCCATCCGCCTGCTCCCCACAACCGCTAGACGCGAGCCTCGAATTCCTGCCGGACCAGCTCGATATCGGCGAGCGTCGGCAGGCCGGCCTCGTTGCCGAGCTTCTGGATCTTGAACGTCGAGGCCGCGCGGGCGAACTCGAAATGCTCCTTCCAGCCCTTCGCAGGATTGGCGAGGTACGAATACACATAGGCGCCATGGAAGACGTCGCCGGCGCCGTTGGTGTCGATCACGCGCTCGCGCGGGATCGGATAGGCGGGCAGCGTATGCACGGCGCCGACCTCGTCATACCAGAGCAGGCCCTTTTCGCCCTGGGTGACGCCGCCGATGCGGCAGCCGCGGCTCTTCAGGTAGTCGAGCATCTTCTCCGGCGTGAGGTCCATCTGCTCGCACAGCCGCTCGGCCACGATCGCGACGTCGATATATTCCAGGAGCTCATGGGTGTTAGTGCGCAGGCCGCCGCCGTCCAGCGAGGTCAGGATGCCGGCCTCGCGGCACAGCTTGGCATAATGCAACGCCGCGTCGGGCTGGTGGCCGTCGACATGCAGCGCCTTGCAATTGCCGAGATTGAGCAGCGGGAACGGGTGGATATGCGCATCGTCGCGGCAGCGCACGATGGCGCGCTTGCCGTCCTTCGGCATGATGAAGGACAGCGAGGAGGCATTGACCTTCCGGGGATGGACGGAGATGCCGTATTTCGCGGTCATGTCCTGGAACATCCGCCCGAGCCAGTCATTCGCGACGGTGGCGATCAGGTCGGGCACGATGCCGAGCTTGGCGCAGCAAAATGCCGCAGTCACCGCATTGCCGCCGAACGAGACGGCATAGTCGGATGCCACGTGCTTCTCGTCCCCCGTCGGCATGTGGTCGGTGATGAACGTCACGTCGATGTAGGTCTGTCCGATGAAGAGGGCCTGCATTGCCATTTCTGTCTCACTAAGGGGTGATCGCGGCCCCGGCGCCGCAGATTAGCAAGCGGTCAAAGCGGATCAACGCTGAAATTCTTCGCCAAATCGTCACCTTGGTGGTTGAGATCGGCCGTCTGCTACCGGTGGCCCCCTGCCGCCGGCGCTCGGGTCGCGCTATGGTTGCCGGCCTGCAGAAGCGCAGATTCGGGAGTGGAATATGACTGTCTATGCGGGTCCGGTCTTCGAGATGGCCACCAATCAGTTCAACGTGATCGCCGACCACCTTGGCATCCCAGCCGACGAGCGGGACCGGCTGCTCTTGCCGAAGCGGGCGATCACCGTCTCGTGTCCGATCCACAAGGATGACGGCACGATCGCGGTCTATGAAGGCTACCGGGTCCAGCATCTGCTGACGATGGGGCCGACCAAGGGCGGCACGCGGTTCGCTCCGACGGTCGACATTGGCGAGGTCGCCGCGCTCGCGATCTGGATGAGCTGGAAATGCGCGTTGGTCGGGTTGCCCTATGGCGGCGCCAAGGGCGGCATCAACGTCGATCTCTCCAAACTGTCGAAGCGCGAGCTCGAATCGCTGTCGCGCCGCTATATGCAGGAGATGATCCCGTTCGTCGGCCCGCATACCGACGTGATGGCGCCCGACATGGGCACCAACGAGCAGGTGATGGCGTGGTTCATGGACACGTATTCCATGTACCAGGGGCAGACGGTGATGGAGATCGTGACCGGCAAGCCGGTGTTCTCCGGCGGCACGTTGGGGCGCCGCGAGGCGACCGGCCGCGGCGTCGCCCATGTGTCGAGGCGGGTGATGGATGAGCTGGGCATCGACCCGACCAAGTCCACCGCGGTCGTGCAGGGCTTTGGCAATGTCGGCTCGTATGCCGCGCTCGGCTTCCACCAGATGGGCATGAAGGTGATTGCGGTCAGCGATCACACCGGCGCCCTCCATGATCCGCGCGGCCTCGACATCCCGGCCTTGATGGCGCACGCCGCCAGGCACGGCAGCATTGCCGGCTTCTCCACCGAGCTCGCCTTCGATCCGCGGGAGATCCTGACCCTGGCCTGCGACATCCTCGTGCCGGCCGCGGTCGAGCGGGTGATCGACGCCAAGGTGGCGGCGAACCTGAAATGCCGCGTCATTGCGGAAGCCGCCAACGGCCCGACCACGCCGGATGCCGATCTGGTGCTCGACCAGCGCCGCAACGAGATCTTCCTCATTCCCGACATTCTCTGCAATTCCGGTGGCGTCATCGTCAGCTATTTCGAATGGGTGCAGGACCTGCAGCAGCTGTTCTGGGAGGAAGAGGAGGTGATGCGCAGGGAGTACCAGATCCTTGACCGTGCCTTCGAGCGCATGCTGACGCGCGGCAAGACCGACGGCATCTCCCACCGGACCGCGGCGATGGCGATCGGCGTGGAGAAGGTGCGCGCCGCCAAGAACTCGCGAGGGCTGTTTCCGTGATCACCGGCCTCGACCACGTCGTCGTCCTGCTGCAGGACATCCAGGCCGGCAGCGCCGCGTTCGAGACGCTGCTGGCGCGCAAGCCGTCCTGGCAGAATTCGGGCGAGGGCGCCGATCGCGTCCTGTTCACGCTCGACAATATGAGCCTGGAGCTGATGGCGCCGGCGGGCCAGGGCGTGGCCGCCGACCGCATCCGCAACGTGATCAAGATCTGGGGCGAGGGGCTCGCCAGTATCTGCTTCGCCACCGGCGATATCGGCAAGATGCATCGGCGGCTCGAGCGGGTCGCGCTGAAGCCGGATCCGATTGCCGAGGTCGACAGCACCGACCGCATCTCGGGCCAGACGCTGCATTGGAAGCGCACCCGCGCCATGACCGATCTCACGCGTGGCGTGCGCATGTTCTTCCTCGAGCTCGCCGAGCCGCGCCCGCCGTCCGCCAAGACCGCCGATACGGCCGTGCTCGGCCTCGACCATATCGTGATCTCGACCGAGGATCCCGAACGCGCCGCCGCGCTCTACGGCGCGCGGCTCGGCCTCGACATGGCGCTCGACCGCAGCCATCAGGAATGGGGCCAGTTGATGTTCTTCCGCTGCGGCGACCTGATCGTCGAAGTGGTGAAGCGGCCGGTCGCCGGCAACGACAAGGCCCATGACAAGCTGTGGGGCCTGAGCTGGCGCGTCGCCGACATCGAGGCGACGCGCGCGCGGCTGCTCGCCGCCGGCCTGCAGGTCTCCGAGCCGCGCGCCGGCCGCAAGCCGGGCACACGGGTGATGAGCCTGTACAGCGGCACCTGCGGCATCCATACGCTGATCCTCGAGAAGACGCCGCGCGCGGCGCGGTGAGGTCGAAGCGGAGCCGACGGCGTCATGGGCCAGCCGCCCGTGATATAGGTCGGAACGGCATTCGGAGTCTTTGCCACGCCGATGATCTCTCCTTCCGAACCGGCTCCCGCCACTGTGTCCCGTCCACGCCGCGTCTTCATGCTTGGCGCGACGGGAACGATCGGCCGTGCCACGGTACGCGCGCTCGTCGCGCGCGGGCACGAGGTGGTCTGCTTGGTGCGTCCGCGCCATGACGCCGTGAAGATCGCGGGCGCCACCGTCAGGACGGGGGATGTCACCGATCCCGCCTCCCTCGCACGTGACGGCTTTGGCGGTGAGCGGTTCGACGCCGTGGTGTCCTGCATGGCCTCGCGGACCGGCGTGCCCAGGGATGCCCAGGCGATCGACTACCAAGCCCATGTGAACGTGCTGGATGCCGCGCGGAGTGCCGGTGTGAGTCACTTCGTCCTGCTGTCCGCCATCTGCGTGCAGAAGCCGCTGCTGGCGTTTCAGAGGGCCAAGCTGGCGTTCGAAGCGCATCTGATGGAGCAGGGGCTGACCTACTCGATCGTCCGCCCGACCGCGTTCTTCAAGTCGCTGTCGGGACAGGTCGCGCGGGTGAAGCAGGGCCGGCCCTATCTGGTGTTCGGCGACGGCCGGTTGACGGCGTGCAAGCCGATCAGCGACGGGGACCTCGGCGACTATTTGGCCGGATGTCTCGATGACGAGCGCCGCTGGAACCGGGTGCTGCCGATCGGCGGCCCAGGCCCCGCCATCACGCCGATCGAACAGGGCGAGCATCTGTTCGCGCTGCTCGGACACAAGCCGCACTTCCGGCACGTCCCGGTGGCGCTGCTCGATGTCATCATCGGCGGGCTCGATGTCGCCAAGCGGATCGTGCCGTCGCTGGCCGACAAGGCGGAGCTCGCCCGCATCGGCCGCTACTACGCGACCGAATCCATGCTGGTGCTCGATCCCGCCACCGGCCGCTACGACGCCGACGCCACGCCGTCGACCGGATCGGAGACGCTGTTCGACTACTACGCCAGGCTGATCCGCGGCGAGGCGACCGCCGAGCGCGGCGATCACGCTGTGTTTTAACCTCGATCTCTCCGCGTCATTGCGAGGAGCGCAAGCGACGAAGCAATCCAGAGTCGCGGGCGCGGCCCTGGATTGCTTCCGCCGTCGCCCTTCGGGCTTTGGCGGACAGGTCGCTTCGCTCGCAATGACGGAGAGATGAGACATGCGGTCTTCTTCTCGCGGCGCGTTTCGCGTCCGAGCTTTACCGTTCGTCCTGCCCTCTTCGAGAAGAGGGCACGGGGAATGCCGGGCGCTGGCCGCACCCATGGCCCGCCTGCGGAAAAAATGCAGGCGGCAGGAACCACAGGTTCAGCCGAGAACACCCGGCGGGCTCAATCGGTGGTCGCAACACCAAGTGTTTTCATTCGTGACAGCAGCTCGTCAAGCGCTTCTGCTGGAGTT
>NZ_JBNPUY010000016.1:0-104076 GCF_051168395.1 Bradyrhizobium sp. HKCCYLRH1030
AACCACAACGCGCCAATTCGTCCTCGAAACAGATGGCGTTCACGACGAAACTACTGCCGACTTTTTCAACGGAATCGGTCAAAAGCGTTCCTATGATCCTTTGACGGCCTGCTTCCAGTCCGCTCCGGGAGCGGACGTCGCGAGCGCCAACCGAGAAGATCCGCGAGGCGACGTCTCGAATCGGGCTCTCGGCCGGGCCATCTCAGCGCTCCTGAAATAGTCGCGCGGCGTGCCGTTGACGCGCACGCACTCGACTCAGAAAGGTGCCGAGGTGTCTATTCGTCGTCGACCCAAGCGCAACGATGCTAAGGGAGTCGCTTTAGTGCCTTCCTCCCAATCGATACGCGGCCGTCACTCATCATTGTGGGGCCGCCGTCCTTCTCAGCAGCGACATGTCTCGGCTACGTGGGGCACCGAATAGTGGCCATTAAACCAGAAATGGATTGGCTCTGCCGATTGCTAGGCCATGCTGGGGTACTGTGGATGGAGGACCGAAGCACGTCTGGCAAGGCGAACCGGGTTCGCATTCCACACATCCCGGTGCCCTAATCGACCCATAGCTTTGCCCTTCGAGGGCAGGATGGGTATGTCCGCCGAAGCCTACGGCTTGCTGTTCTGCCAGATCCCTGAGAGCGGGTTCGGCAGCGGGACATAATCGCGCGTGTTCTAAAGGGCAGATCGAGGGTGAAGATGGTAAAAGGGTCGCGCCGGCCGGGCTGTCGTGAACGGAGTCGCTAGCAAGTATGGACGCGTCTCCGCCATTCGGCTTTCATCCCTGGCGCATCATGATGGATCGCTCGCCGGGGGCAGTCGGTCCCGCGTCCCGGCTTCGCCGTCGCATGCTGACGCTCCTGCGGCTGCCCTCTTGACTGGTCTCGCGATCGCAGTCGGTCCCGCGCCGCAAAGCGGCGCTCCTGCGGCTGCTCTTTCGCGTTCCGCGCCCTGGCGGCTGATCGCCGCGCCTTCTCTTCAAAGAAGATCCCAGGGCAAAGAGGTTCCCAGGAGCAAGCGGCGCCTCGCGTAAGGCGGCTTCGATTCCCTTGATCTCTATCGTGGTAGGCGTTCGCCCAGCGGCGATCATTCATTCCGACCTTCGGCCGGACGCACGAGGCTGCGGATCGTGAGCTCGTCGTGTAGATGCCGAAATCTGGCAGGCTCACCTCCGCGATGCTTGGCCGGCCTGACCACTTTGTGCGCGACCGATCGTCTTGCAGTCCGGCTGTCCGAAGCCGTGCCGCGTGGTCTAGAATCGTTTTCCTTTGGTTCCGTCAGCTTCGCGGCAGCGACGCTACAACGCCACCCGATGACTCCACACGAGCGAGCGCTTCGAGTCTCGGACGCGGAAAAGGTTGTCGCCGGGAGCTGTAGGATTGGGGCGCAAGGCGAGCCCGTCTTTGTGCAATCCGCCGGCTCGTTCAGGCCGCAGGTATATCTTCCTTGGCCGGCCCGCGTGCGACGATCTCGAGCGCGCCATCGGGCAATGGACGTTGCAGCTCCTTGGCCTCGTTCCATGGCGCACGCAGCCAGACCTCCCTCTCTTCTTCTGTCGTCAGGATGACCGGCATCGCCTTGGGGTGGATAGGTGCGACCACGGCGTTGGGCTCCGTAGTCAGGAAGCCGTAGACCAAATGAGGGCCTGGCAGCGGCTTGGATTTCGTGCCGCGGTCGCCTTTGAACTCGGTCCAAATGCCCGCGAAGCTGGTCAAGGGGCGATCATCAGACAAGGCAAACCAGACCACGTCCTTCTTCTTCGTCTCCGGGTTCGGCTCGGGCGCATATTCGGCGAAGCTGTTGAAAGGCACAAGGCACCGGTTCTCGGGCTTGAGCCAGCCGCGCCAATGCGGAGACGACGTGTTGCGGATGTTGGTCACGGGTGGCCCGCCAGTCCGCGGAGGTGGTGGCATTCCCCACCGCATCATCATCATCTCGCGGTCGTCTCCGGTGCCGCGAATGATCGGAGCCGGATAGTCGGGGAAGACGCCCGGCATCGAGGGGAGATTGCCCGCGAACTGGCGAACGATCCGAAAAAGCGCGGCGATGGCGGCCTGATTGGTGGTGATCGAGTAGAGATTGCACATCGTCAAGATGATCCCGGAACCAAGCGTCTCGCGGTCGGCATGTGGTGAGAGTAGATGTGCTCGGTACTTGTCTTCAGGTCGATCACCGCGCCGCAGAAGCAGCGCGAGCAACCTGACTTGGTTTGGGTCGGCTGAGGACATCCGGCCTCCCGCATCTGATCCTTCCAGGCGACGAAGGCCCGGTGCTGGCGCCATTCGTCGAAATCTTGCTGTGACCGATTCGATAGGAAGACGTTCCATGCTGCCTGGAACGCGTCGCGCGCCTGCTCATAGGTGCTGGCGCCGCCAAGCTGTTGCTCGCCTGGGTGACTGCCTGGATAGAAGCCGCAGAACCACTGCCAGACGGGCGAACCGGAGGGGCCTTCGGGGCGCTCTGCAATCGTTCCCGCCTCGACGTCTCCGAAGTAAATGCGCCAGGTCTCGTTTGGCGAGTGCGGATCGCGGCGACGGGTGAGTGTAGGCATGCCGCATTGATTCCAGTCCCGCGGCTGAAAGTGAAGCCGCTACGCCTTGGGTGCAACTACATCGTCGTCCTCAATCTCTGGGACGGGCGCTTCGGGAACCTGAACGGGAGCGCTTGGTCTTGAGCTCGATCGAGAGCTGGATTCCACAGCGCTGTGCGCTCCTGTTTGGCGGCGAGAGGTCGTGGCCACTCTGCCGCTCACGGAACTCCATTTGGAAAGACGGTTCTCAGATACCGATCGTCAGCCCTCCCCGCGCGGGAATTCGCGAGCGTCGCCGGCGCTTTGGCAACATCGGCCGTGAGTATTATTCTCAAGATGAAATGTGGACGTGCGTCGGCTACACGAACGCAGGCGACGAGCCAAGCGTGAGCGAGCGCTTGCAGCAAAACGCCTTGGATTAGACGCAAGCGCTTCATGGTGGCGGCAAAGACGCGTCGAATTGTCTTCTCAAACAGCTCCGGCTTTGCCGGCATTTCAACACGGACATCTTTCTCTCACGCGGGAGCGACAGCTGAAGACGTTTGGAAGGCGGTCTCGTGCCCGGATCTCGACGGGGTCCGTGCTGCTTTTTCAGGTCGACAGGTTGTGTTCGCTCCAAACAGGTTCTGACCAATGCCCATTCCACCGCTCGATCCCGCTGTCGCCGACCTCGCGCCGACTGATTCCGTTCTGACAGCCTATGATGAAGAACATGCTGTGACGTATCTCCGCCTTCTGGATGCAGCATCCGAGGGCGCGGACTGGGAGGAGGTTGCCCGGCTCGTCTTGCACATCGATCCGGTCAACGAACCCCAGCGTGCCCGCCGCGCCTTCGATAGCCATCTGGCGCGGGCGAGGTGGATGTCTGAGAAGGGTTATCATCAGTTGCTACGCGGATCGGATCAGACGTAGCTCTGAGCTCCTGAGGCTGCGGCAGGCCCGCTTGGACTGGAAACAAGCCGCGGTCCGTCGCGAGCATGGACGGGCTCGCGAGATCATACGCAGGCAACCAAACTCAAGTTGCGGTAGAAGCGATCGAACATGCGGCGCAGCTTCAGCCAGCTTCGAAGCCGCCTTCCGGCATGCGCCGCGATCCACGGTCTTGGCCGTCACTCAGATCCTTCTCCAGGCGACTGAGGGCGTGGACAAGAGATCAGGGCGGAAGCCGCACGCGGAGCGTCCCTGGGTCGCGCCTGAGGCATCATCTGGCTGCCGCTCGCGCTTGATCCTGCCGGTGGGTCTGCGAGCTCACCCAATGGCAGCGGGCGGGCGATCGCTATCCGAGGATTTTCGGAACTGCCCTTGAGCGCGGCATTCAGCATGCCACTGATCGGCCTCCCATGCTCAGCTGCACTGGTCACCGGTGAAAAGACGGCTCGTGGCCGATAGGGGCTGTCACTAAGGCCGCGCCCGCCGCCGCAAAGACGAGTCGCTTCCTTGAGGCGAGGGGGTGCCGAAACCGCGCCCCTCGATCTCCGGCATCCCCCCTCGCTGCCCTGCGCGTCGATCATGTCCGTCGACGCGCCGAACGACCCGTGAGGGCGCGAACCTGTCCCGGAGGATGCTCGATGCCCGATCCGATAGCCGGTCCCCCGCCGCGCTTTCTTCGTACACCCGAAGCTGCGCGTTACCTTGGACTGTCCGGCCGCACCCTGGAAAAGCACCGCACCTACGGCACCGGCCCCTTATATCGCAAGATCGGCGGCCGCGTCGTGTATGCGCTCGACGATCTGAAAGCCTGGGCCGATCGCGGCACCAAGACGTCGACGGCTGATCCCGGCCAGGGCACCGTTCTGCCGGCGAAGCGACATCCAGGTCTCATTCCCTATGCAGGGCAGGAGCGTCGCGCGTCGCGGGCTGGGCGGGCTTGAACGTGCGAGGTTTGCGCAAATCCGAGCGCGATCAGCTCGATCTGTTTCGCGCGCTGCCTGGCGATCTGGCGCCGCGCGATGCGCAGGATCTGATGGCCTATCCGTTCTTCTCGCTGGCCAAGAGCAAGCGCGTCGTGCCGATCGACTTCCGCGCGGGGCCTGTCGCCATTCGGGTCGAGGCCGTCCCCGAACATGGCATGGCGACGATCTGGGACGCGGATGTTCTGATCTGGGCGGCGTCACAGATCGTCGAGGCTCGCGACGCCGGACTGAAGACGTCGCGCCTGATGGCCGCCACGCCGTATGAGATCCTGACGTTTGTCGGTCGCGGCACCGGCGTGCGTGACTACGACCGTCTGAAGGCAGGACTTGATCGGCTGCAGTCGACGACCGTGCTCACCTCGATTCGTCAGCCGGCCGAGCGGCGGCGGCACCGCTTCTCCTGGATCAACGAGTGGAAGGAGACGGCGGATGCCCATGGCAGGCCGTCCGGATTGCAGCTGATCCTGCCGGACTGGTTCTATTCGGGCGTCATCGATGACGCGCTCGTGCTGACGATTGATCGGGCCTATTTCGCGCTGACGGGCGGGCTGGAGCGCTGGCTGTATCGCCTCGTGCGCAAGCATGGCGGCCATCAGGATGGCGGCTGGAGCTTCGATCTCGGCTATCTGCATGCCAAGTCCGGCAGCCTCTCGCCGCTGAAGCATTTCGCCTACGACCTTCGCGAAATCGTCCGCCGCCAGCGCCTGCCGGGCTACGAACTGGTCCTCACCCGCGATCCAAACGGCACCGAACGGCTGAACTTCGCAGCCGCCGTTACTGACCCGGTCGCAAGGCGTTTCGCCAGGCATCGCCCCTCGAGCTCCGCAGGGGACAAGCTGTGAATTGTCTCGTGCTATCGGGGACCGGAGGACGCGTGCCATCGAGGACCGGATCGTCGTGCCATCGGGGACCGAAGTCGACCCTAAGCCTTTGGTCTGGCGCGTCCTTTCCGCCTTCTAACTTACCTAACCGCAAAATCCTTCGGATTTTGTCTAACGGGCCCGCGCTTTGGGGCGCCGGTGCACGCTGGCTTCTCCTGCTGTCGACAGCGGAGACCGCGCGAGACGCCCCCGGTTTCCTCATTCCCGGCCCGCAGAGCCGTCCAGATTTCGTCAACCTCAGAGTTTGCCAATGAGCGAGCTGACGCGTGTCCAATTGCTATGGCTGCAGGGAAAGATCGAAAACCGCATACGCTTCGGTCGAACTGTGCGGGAGCTTCGCCTCGACCATTATCGCCGGGAGGTCGCGTTCACGCCGGGAAGCGTCTTTGCGTTCGTGCGCTGGTCGTCGAACGATTACGGCACGGTGCTGTCGCGGATCAACGTTCTGCAGGCCGTTGGCCCCGGAGAAGCCTGTGCGACCGTGCCCTTCGTCGCTCCGGGAGCAGCGATCCTGTTGCAGGTGTTTGGCTGGCCGAAGGTCGAGCGGGTGCTGCAGCAGATCGACGCGATCGAGGCGCTCGGCATCGATCCGGCGGATGTCGCACCGGATCATTGGTGGCACGTTCAGAACCGCATGGCCGCCGGACAACCGCCGCGTCCCTACACGGATCTGCGCCATCGGGCCTGGCTGCATCGAAGGACGATCATGCCATGACGAAAGGGCTTGTCATTGGCGTCGCGATGCTCGCCGGGGTGTGGCTCGTGACGGAGGTCGGGCGACCAAGGTTGCGTCCGCTGCTCATCTGGAATGTCTCCGGCAGCGTTCCGATCGGCCTCTATCTGGTTCGGCCGGTCCGGCAATGGGTCACCAACGAGATCGTCGTTGTCCTGCCCCACGGCGTGTTGGCCGGATGGCTTGCGGACGAAGGCTACCTGCCGAGGGGCGTACCGATGCTGAAGCGCATTCTTGCTCTTCGCGGCCAGGCCGTTTGTCGTCGCGAGCATGTCATCCTGATTGATGGAGTCGAAGTCGGCATCGCGCAAGAGAGCGACAGACAGGGCCGGCCGCTACCGGCTTGGCAGGGATGCCGCATCGTCGGCGATGCCGAGCTCTTTCTGATGAACAGGCAATCGGATAGTTCGCTGGATGGACGCTATTTCGGTCCGACGGCGACATCGGACGTCATCGGGCGTGCCATTCCCGTGTGGACGAGGCAGCCGTGATGATGCACGCGTTCTGCGCACGACCTGCGAACGTCATGCCGACGTTGATGAGCAGCCGCTGCGATCGGAAACGGTCGTCATTGAGGTCGGCACGAGAGGCTTTGAATGACAAAGCCGACCGCAGCGGAATTCCTCGCGACGTTATCATGCGGTGCGATGCGTCGGCCTCAATGATGATTGTCCGTCGCAGTCTTTACGGTCGCCGATGCTTCGCTGTTGTTTCCGGCACGCCGGCGCGGGGCGTCGGACCGAGAGCCGAGGCGAGGGTCCAAAGCCAGCCGCAAGCTGCCGACGGTCGACTGCAAGATAAAAGCGGCTCGCCTGTTGATCAGCAAGCCGTTGACATGGCTCGCGTTCAACCGTGCCGTCCGGTCGGAGCGCGTGTCGCGCTGATGCTCTTTCTCAACAACATCAATGCTGCTTTCGGCACTATAGCCTCAATCCTTGCCGCGGGGTGCCGCGCATGAGCACCAGAGACCGCGAATTCCGCATCCGTCCGGGGCGCGTCCGTCAGGCGCGTGAGAGGAAGGCCAGGAGCTTCATCAATCGCGTCCTGCGCGCGGCGAACGCCGCGGGGCACGTCACGCTGCCCTCGGCGATCGACGGACGCCGGCCGGCCCGCACCCATTCGACCTTCGGCCGCGGCCGTCTCAGCTTCAGTCGCGAGCGCCTCTTTGCCTCAGGCCGCCGCGTCACGGTGAAGGCCCGCATCGCAAGGCACAAGGGCCACGCGTTTCGGTCGGCGCCGCTGGCGATGCATCTGACCTATCTCAAGCGGGAGGGGGTCACCCGCGACGGCGAGCCGGCAAGGATGTTCGATGCGCGAGCTGATCACGCCGACGAGGCCGCCTTCGAGGCGCGGAGCAGCGACGACCGGCATCATTTCCGCTTCATCGTCTCGCCAGAGGACGCAGCCGATATGGTGGACCTCAGAGCGTTCACGCGCGATCTGATGCGGCAGATGGAAGCTGATCTGTCGACGCGTCTCGAGTGGATCGCGGTTGATCATTGGAATACGGACCATCCGCACGTTCATGTGCTCGTACGCGGTGTCGATCAGACGGGCGCAGATCTCGTCATCGCCCGCGACTATATCGGCCGGGGCCTGCGCTCCCGGGCCGAGGAGCTGGTGGCGCTCGAGCTCGGTCCGAAGCCTGAGCACGACATCCGCAACGCACTGGAAAGAGAGATCACCGCGGATCGCTGGACACGGCTCGATCGCGAGATCCGCATGGCCTGCGATGAGGTGGGGGCCATCGATCTCCGTCAGCGGGTGGCAGCGGGTCCTGATCCCGAGGTCCACCGCCTGATGCGAGGGCGCCTGCAATATCTGGAGCGCCTGGGACTGGCAGCGGCGGCCGGACCCAACGAGTGGATGGTCGAGCTTGGCGCAGAGCGACAGCTCCGCGAGCTCGGCACGCGTGGTGATATCATCAGGACCATGCATCAGGCGTTCGCTCGCCGTGGTGAGGAGCGGAGCGCTGCGGACTACGTCATCGACGGGATCAACAGTCCATCATCGATCATGGGGCGGTTGGTCGACCGTGGACTCCACGACGAGCTGACCGGCGAAGCCTATGCCGTGATCGATGGCATCGACGGCCGCGCCCACCACGTTCGCTTCCGCGGGATCGAGGCCTTTGCGCAGGCGCCTCAGCCTGGCGGCATTGTCGAGATCAGGCGCTTTGGCGCTGCGGACGAGGCGCGGCCGACCCTGGTCCTGGCGACGCGCTCGGACCTGGCCCTGGCCGATCAGATCAAGGCCGAGGGAGCGACCTGGCTCGATCATCGGCTGGTCGAGCGTGAACCTGTCTCCCTGGCCCTCGGCGGATTTGGCGCGGAGGTGAGGAGCGCGCTGCGCAGCCGGGCAGAGTGTCTCGCGGACCGGGGACTGGCGCAGAGACATGGCCAGCAGATCGTCCCGCAACGGGATCTTCTGAAGACACTACGCAGGCAGGAGCTTGAATCCGTGGGCGCGCGGCTGTCGGCGACCAACGGCGCGCCGCAGCTGAAGGTCGACCCCGGCCAACAGGTTGCGGGCATCTACCGCCAGCGACTTGTCCTGGCCTCCGGCCGCTTCGCCATGATCGACAATGGTCTCGGTTTCTACCTCGTCCCGTGGTCGCGCGACATCGATCACCGGCTCGGTCAGAAGGTCACGGGCCTTGCGAAGGCCGCTGGCATCGACTGGCAGCTTGGTCGCAAGCGCGACCTCGGTCTTTAGCACTCGGGAGACACCACATGCCTGCGACCCGAATCCAATGGGCACAATTACTCGCCGTCGCGCTGATCAACCTGCTCGCGATATGGGCCGCGACCGAATGGACGGCCTGGCGGCTCGCCTTCCAACCGCGATTGGGGACGCCATGGTTCATGCTGGCCGGCTGGCCAGTCTACTTCCCACCGACCTTCTTCTGGTGGTGGTTCATCTATGATGCCTATGCCCCCTCCGTCTTTGCCGAAGGTGGGGCTATCGCGGTCAGTGGCAGTCTCGCGTCTATTGCGGTTGCGGTCGGCATGTCACTGTGGCGGTCGCGCGAGGCGAAAGCCACAGCAACTTATGGGTCCGCGCGCTGGGCCGAGCTGGGCGAGGTGCGCAAGGCGGGACTGCTCGGCGAGGATGGCGTGGTCCTGGGACGGTTGGGAGCGCGCTACCTGCGCCATGACGGACCGGAGCATGTGCTCTGTTTTGCACCGACGCGGTCTGGCAAGGGCGTCGGTCTCGTGGTGCCGTCTCTTCTGACGTGGCCGGGATCGGCGATCGTTCACGACATCAAGGGCGAGAACTGGCAGCTCACGGCAGGATTCCGCGCGCGGCACGGCCGCATATTTCTGTTCGACCCGACCAACCCGAAGGCCTCAGCCTACAATCCGCTGCTCGAAGTCAGGCGAGGGGCCTGCGAGGTGCGTGACGTCCAGAATGTCGCCGACGTGCTGGTGGATCCCGAGGGATCCCTCGACAAGCGCAATCATTGGGAAAAGACCAGCCATTCGCTTCTGGTCGGTGCCATCCTGCACGTTCTCTATGCCGAGCCCGACAAGACCTTGGCTGGCGTTGCCGCGTTCCTCTCCGACCCCCGGCGCACGATCGAGGCGACGTTGATGGCGATGATGGCGACGCATCATCTGGGCGCGGCCGGGCCGCACCCGGTGGTGGCATCGACGGCGCGCGAGCTTCTGAACAAATCGGAGAATGAGCGCTCGGGCGTCCTTTCAACGGCGATGTCATTCCTCGGTCTTTACCGGGATCCGGTGGTGGCTGCTGTCACGGGGAGATGTGATTGGCACATTGCTGATCTGGTTGCGGGGGAGGAGCCCGCGACGCTGTATCTCGTCGTGCCGCCATCCGACATCTCACGTACGAAGCCGCTCATTCGTCTGGTTCTGAACCAGATCGGCCGGCGTTTGACCGAGGATCTCAAGGCAAAGCAGAGCCGCCATCGTGTCCTGATGATGCTGGACGAGTTTCCGGCGTTAGGCCGGCTCGACTTCTTCGAATCCGCTCTCGCCTTCATGGCTGGGTACGGCATCAAGAGCTTCCTGATTGCGCAATCGCTCAATCAGATCGAGAAGGCCTATGGGCAGAACAACGCCATTCTGGACAACTGCCATGTCCGCGTCAGCTTCGCGACCAACGACGAGCGAACCGCCAAGCGTGTCTCGGACGCGCTCGGCACCGCAACCGAAATGCGGGCCGTGAAGAATTATGCCGGGCATCGCCTGGCGCCATGGTTGGGTCACCTCATGGTGTCGCGCCAGGAGACGCCGCGTCCGCTCCTGACGCCGGGCGAGGTGATGCAATTGCCGGCGGCTGATGAGATCGTGATGGTCGCCGGCGCACCACCGATCCGCGCCAGGAAGGTGCGATATTTCGAGGATGAGAGACTGGTCTCGCGCATCCTGCCGCCGCCGGACATCGCCAGGACCAGAGCGTCCGTGAGTGCGGATGACTGGTCATCGCTTGCGCCCCTCTCGCCCGTGCTCACTGGATCCCGGCTGACGGTGCCCACCGAGACAAGGGGCGAGCAGGCCAATGGCGGCTTGCGACGCGAGCCGGAGCTGCCGCAGCACGAAGCGATCGCGAGCGAAACGACGAGCCTAGATCCGGTGGACGAGTTTTCTGTCGTGCTCGATGACGATGATGGGACGCCGCAGCTGGTCAGCTCACGCGATGCGAGCACGACGGGGATTGCGCGTCAGGCTGCGCTCGACCCGCGCGATGACATGGGCTTGTGAGGACAGACCAATGCGGGATCGAATGAATGTCTACTTCCCGCCGGAGCTGCTGCGGCAGATCGTAGAGCTCGCCGATCGCAGGAAGCTTTCGCGCTCGGCCATCGTCGAGGCGGCGGTTCAGTCGTTCCTGTCGCCGGATGCGGCTGATCGGCGCGAGGCGGCGCTCACACGCCGGCTCGACAGGCTGTCGCGGCAGATGCAGCGGCTCGAGCGTGATGTCGGCATCCTTGCCGAGACGCACGCATTGTTCGTTCGCTTCTGGCTCACCGTGACACCCCCGCTGCCGTCCGAAGCGCAGGCCACAGCGCAGATCAAGGGACGCGAGCGGTTCGAAGGCTTTGTGGAGGCGCTCGGCCGCCGGCTGCAGAAGGGGCAGAGCTTCCTGCGCGAAATCCCCGAGGATTTCGTCAGACCGCCGTCGAGCGAGCCCGGCTCCTGACGCGGAGGAAGCGCCGATCGGGACCGTTCCGGCGCGCGGGTTGAGCTTGGCATCTACGCCAGAGTTTCTTTCCACCCGCTAGGCTTCGAACGTTCGAATCTTGCGCGTGCCAGGCCAGGCAAGCTGACCTAATCGACGGACCAGATGAGGTCCGAACGATGAAGAAAAAACTCACTTTGCAGCTATCCAGCGAGATTCTCGCCCGCCTTGCCGGCGCAGCCGAGGAAAGATGCGTGAACCGCACGATCGTCGTGGAAAAGGCGCTCGAACGGTTTCTAGCCCAGCCGCTGGACGGGCCGATGCCGGCGCAAGACCGCCTGCAGGGCCTGGAACAGCAGCTGCAAACGATTCAGCGCGACATCGCGGCCCTCAATGAGACGGTCGCCCTTCATGCACGCTACCATCTGGCGGTGACGTCGCTGGCGGATCAGGAGAGCACGGGCGCAGCAAGGGGCGGTGATCGTGATTTCGACCAGGCGATGCGGATTGGCGCGATCCAACAGCTGCAGCGTGACTTGTCGGAAAGGCAGCGAGAGAGGCGACCCGATGGCGCTGCGCGAGCCGGTCAAGTGAGCCAGCCATCTTCGGCTCAACTTCGCCGTGCCGAGCCTCCAATCGCCGAGGTGTCCTGGGGCGTGCCTGCCGCCGGGGAGGGCGGCGAGGATCCCTTTCGCCTCCCGCCTCAATCGAGCCGTTGAGCCATCCCGCGAGCACGCAGATCACGGCAGTTCGTTGTCGGCCTATGCCTTCGGCCGAAAGGGCACCAAAGCCGGAGACCAAGGCCATCGAGAGATCACAGGCTGGCGGCTCGCGGCCCTGGTGTTTGTGCCCTTCGCCATGGGCTATTTCCTGTCCTATCTGTTTCGCACCATCAATGGACTCGTCTCTGCCAGTCTTGCCTCAGAGCTCGAGTTGAACGCGGCCGACCTTGGTCTGATCACGGCGGCTTACTTCCTGGTCCTTGCGGCTGCCCAGATCCCGGTCGGCATGATGCTCGACCGCTATGGCCCGCGCCGAGTTCAGAGCGCGCTTCTTGTCGTCGCGGCCTTTGGCGCGGAGGCCTTCGCAAGGTCGTCGGGGCCGCTCTCGCTGCTCCTCTCACGCGCCCTGATCGGGCTCGGGGTCGCTGCGGCTCTGACCGCGGGCCTGAAGGCCATTGTTCTGTGGTTTCCGCGCGAGCGGGTGGCGTTGGTCAATGGGTACATGGTCATGCTCGGGGCGCTTGGCGCTGTCAGCGCGACGCTGCCCGCCGAGGCGATCATGGTGAAGACCGGATGGCGCGGCCTGTTTGACATCCTGGCCATCGCGACCGCTGCAGCGGCGATCCTGATCTATTGCCTGGTGCCGGAGCGCGAAACGCAGGCGTCGTCCGCGTCGGAAGCAGGTGGCTTGCGGAGCATTCTTCGCGACGTCCGGTTCTGGAGGGTCGCGCCGCTATCCGGAGCCTGCATCGGATCGGCGTGGTCGCTCCAGGGCTTATGGGCATCCGCGTGGCTGGCCGACGTGGAGGGCATGACCCGCACCCAAGTCGTGACAGCGCTTTGCCTGACTGCCCTGATGCTCAGCCTCGGTGCGTGGATGCTCGGTGCGCTGGCCAACTGGACGCGTCGCAGGGGAGTAGGTCCAGAGCGCCTGCTGGCCTTGATCGCCGTGCTCTTCATGGCGGCGCAGCTGGCGCTGGTGTGGCGGCTGCCATTGCCGGCGATCGCGCCCTGGCTGATCATCGCGATCGTCGGCGCCGCCACCGTGCTCAGCTTTGCGATCATCTCGGACTATTACCCGAAGGAATTGGCCGGCCGCGCCAACGGGGCGTTGAACGTGGTGCATTTCGGGTGGGGGTTTCTGGCCCAGTACGGGATCGGTGTCTTGCTGGCCCAATGGCCGCAATCCAATGGGCATTATCCTGTCATCGCCTATCAGGTTGCCTTCGGAGTGAACCTCGCGCTGCAGGCAGCAGCACTGATTTGGTTTGCCGCTCCAGGAGAGCAGAGACCGCGATCATCGGAGGCGAGCAGCGGGACCGAATTTGTCATGGCCGACCTCGTCGCGACCTCAAGCGATCGCCCGGCTCTCTCCCGCGAGCCGCCAAGCCATGCCAGATGGTGAGCCGACGCCGCGGCGCCGGCGGCGACCTTCGCCTTCGCTATAGCAGTGTTCGCCGTCGCTCTCGGCCGTGAGGGGGCGGTGCTGCGGGCCCATGACCTGCGCTCTGAAAGCTGCTGCCCCGCCTTGGTGATCTGCTTGTCCCGCCCGAAAGAGCCCTCCTGTCTCTACGCTTTCCTGCGCCAGGCTACACCCGAAGCGCTGTTGGTCTTGCTGCTGCAGGAGGTCTGCATCTTTGATCATCACAAGCGATGCTGACCGCGCTTCAATGATCGGAGATGAGAGTGACCGGCTTCGTCCAGACACAGCGCATCACGCGTGGCACCCGCATGCTGCGGACGGCATTGGGGCCTGCCATCGCGCGTCATCTCGACGATCAATCCGTCGTGGAGATCATGCTCAATCCAGATGGCCGGCTCTGGGTCGATCGGCTCGCGTCTGGCTTGGCCGATACCGGTGAGAGCCTCGCTGCCGGTGATGGCGAGCGCGTCGTCCGGCTGGTCGCGCACCACGTCGGGCTCGAGGTCCATGCGGGCTCTCCGCGCGTGTCGGCGGAGCTGCCGACGACGGGCGAACGTTTCGAAGGCCTGCTGCCGCCGCTCGTTGCGGCCCCGACATTCGCCATCCGCAAGCCCGCGATCGCCGTCTTCACGCTCGACGACTACGTGGCTTGCGGGATTGCGACCGCAGATCAGGCCGGCGCGTTGCGGCGGGCTGTTGCCAACCGCTGCAACATTCTGGTGGCCGGCGGCACCTCGACCGGCAAGACCACGCTGGTCAATGCCTTGTTGGCTGAAGTGGCGATGACCGGCGATCGCATCGTGCTGATCGAGGATACGCTCGAGCTGCAATGCTCGGCGCCCAACCTCGTGACGCTTCGAACCAAGCATGGTGTGGCGTCGCTTTCGGATCTGGTGCGCGCCGCGCTTCGGCTGCGCCCGGATCGCATTCCGATCGGCGAGGTCCGCGGGCCGGAGGCGCTCGATCTCGTCAAGGCTTGGGGCACCGGCCATCCCGGCGGCATCGGCACCATTCATGCCGGGTCCGCACTCGGCACCCTCCGGCGGCTGGAGCAGCTGATTCAGGAGGCCGTCGTGAGCGTCCCACGCGCTCTGATTGCCGAGACGATCAACGTGATCGCCGTTCTCGCCGGGCGCGGCTCGCAGCGGCGGCTCGGCGAGCTCGTGCGTGTCGAGGGGCTCTCACCTTGCGGAGACTACATCCTCGCTCCTTTGGGAGATCAGCGATGAAGGCGCGACTGTCTTGCTGGTCCATCGCCACGATTGCGATTGCTGCAGCCGCAGTGCTCGTGGCGGTGGCGCCGGTGCATGCGGCGGGCTCGAACATGCCTTGGGAGCAGCCGCTCAACAAGATCCTGCTTTCAGTCGAGGGACCGGTCGCCAAGATCATCGCCGTGATCATCATCATCACGACGGGTCTGTCACTGGGTTTTGGCGAAACCTCCGGTGGCTTTCGGCGGCTCATCCAGATCGTCTTCGGTCTCTCCATCGCCTTTGCCGCCTCGAGCTTCTTCCTGTCGTTCTTCTCCTTCGGCGGCGGCGTGGTGTTCTGATGGATAGTGAGATCAAGGGCTTCAGCGCGCCTGTGCATCGCTCGCTGACCGAGCCCATTCTGCTCGGGGGCGCGCCGCGATCGGTCGCGATTGTCAACGGCACCGTGTCGGCGGCGCTCGGCCTCGGTTTGCGGCTCTGGTTCTTCGGCCTGCTGCTCTGGTTCGTCTGCCACATGGTCGCGGTCTGGGCGACACGGCGCGATCCATCCTTTGTCGAGGTCGTGCGCCGCCACCTGCGGATTCCCAATCATCTCAGCCAGTGAGGCTCCCATGTTCAATTTGGCCGAATACCGCCGCACCAATATCCGGCTTGCGGACTTCCTGCCCTGGGCGGCGCTGGTGGACGAGGGCGTCGTCCTCAACAAGGACGGCTCGCTGCAACGGACGGCGCGTTTTCGCGGGCCTGACCTGGAGAGCTCGGTCGCATCCGAGCTCACAGCAGTCGCCTTCCGTCTCAACAACGCTCTGCGGCGCCTGGGGTCGGGCTGGGCGATCTTCGTCGAGGCGCAGCGGCATTCGGCCGGAGCCTACCCAATTTGCGTGTTTCCGGATGCCGCGTCCGCCCTGGTCGATGCCGAGAGAAAGGCACAGTTCGAGGAGCAGGCGGCGCACTACGAGTCGAGCTATTATTTGACGTTTCTGTACCTGCCGCCGCGAGAAGACTTAGCCCGTTCCGAACGCGTGCTCTATGAAGGCGCGCCGCAGCCGGAGGGCTCGCGCGGCCGCGACATCCTGCGCAGCTTTGTCGATCGCACCGACCGCATTCTGCAGCTCGTCGGCGGCTTCATGCCGGAATGCGGCTGGCTCGGCGACGACGCCGTGCTGAGCTATCTGCACTCGACCGTCTCGACCAAGCGCCAGCGGGTCCGCGTCCCTGAAATCCCCATGCATCTGGATGGGCTGCTCGCCGACCAGCCGCTGACCTGCGGCCTCGCGCCGATGCTGGGGGCGGTCAATCTCCGCGTGCTCACCATCATCGGCTTTCCCTCTGCAACGACGCCAGGACTGCTGGACGAATTGAACGGGCTTGCCTTCGCCTACCGCTGGTCGACCCGCGCCATCATGCTCGACAAGCAGGATGCCGTGAAGCTCGTGACACGGATCCGCCGGCAGTGGTTTGCCAAGCGCAAATCTCTGGCCGCGATCCTCAAGGAGGTCGTGACCAACGAGGCGGCAAGCCTCGTTGACAGCGACGCCCACAACAAGACCGCTGACGCCGATGCGGCGCTGCAGGATCTCGGCTCCGATGAGATCAGCCAGGCCTATGTCACCGCGACCGTGACGGTGTGGGATCCTGATCCGGCGAGGGCTGACGAGAAGCTGCGCCTGGTGGAGAAGGTGATCCAGGGGCGCGATTTCACCTGCATGACGGAGACTGTGAATGCGGTTGAGGCCTGGCTCGGCAGCCTTCCGGGGCACGTCTATGCCAATGTGCGCCAGCCGCCGCTATCGACGCTGAACCTTGCCCATCTTGTCCCGCTCTCGGCGGTCTGGGCAGGTGAGGTGCGTGACCATCATCTGAGGGCGCCTGCGCTGCTGTTCGGCCGCACCGAGGGCGCGACGCCATTCCGGTTCTCGCTCCATGTCGGCGATGTCGGCCACACGCTGGTGATCGGACCGACCGGAGCCGGCAAATCGGTGCTGCTGGCGCTGATGGCGCTGCAGTTCCGCCGCTATCCGAATGCGCAGATCCTTGCGTTTGATTTCGGCGGCTCCCTGCGGGCCGCCGCGCTTGCCATGGAAGGTGACTGGCATGATCTCGGTGGAGCGCTGTCGGCCGATAGCGAGACCTCGATCGCGCTGCAGCCGCTGGCAGGCATCGGCGATGTGATGGAGCGCGCCTGGGCGGCGGATTGGATCGCCGGCCTGCTGGTCCGCGAGAAGATCGTGGTGACCCCGGACGCCAAGGAGCATCTCTGGTCGGCGCTGACCTCGCTGGCTTCCGCGCCAGCTTCTGAGCGGACCCTGACCGGCCTGTCGGTGTTGCTGCAGTCGAACAGCTTGAAACGGGCCCTCAAGCCCTATTGCCTCGATGGCGCTCACGGACGACTGCTGGATGCCGATCATGAGCTCGTGGGCGATCGGTCGGTCCAGGTGTTCGAGACCGAGGGGCTGATCGGGACCGCTGCAGCTCCTGCTGTCCTCGCTTATCTGTTCCATAAGATCGCCCGGCAGCTCGACGGTCGCCCGACACTCCTGATCATCGATGAAGGGTGGCTGGCGCTGGACGACGCCGACTTCGCGGGCCAGCTCAGGGAGTGGCTGAAGACCCTGCGCAAGAAGAACGCCTCCGTCGTTTTCGCGACCCAGTCGCTATCCGACATCGACGGCTCGCCGATCGCACCCGCCATCATTGAGAGTTGCCCGAGCCGCATCCTGCTGCCGAACGAGCGGGCGCTCGAGCCACAGATCATGGGCATCTATCGTCGCTTCGGTCTCAATGATCGTCAGATCGAGCTCGTCAGCCGTGCGGCCCCTAAGCGCGACTATTACTGCCAGTCGCGCCGGGGCAACCGCATGTTCGAGCTTGGCCTCGGCGAGGTCGCGCTCGCCTTTGCCGCGGCGTCGTCCAAAGCCGATCAGGCCGCGATCTCGGACGTTCTGAAGTCCGCCGGCAGGGACGGCTTTGCGGCAGCGTGGTTGCGGCATCTCAAGCTTGGCTGGGCAGCAGACCTCATCCCGCGCCTCGACAATCTGGAGACGCGGCAATGATCTCTGGCAAGCGATGGGCCACGTCGTTGGCGCTGCTGGTTCTGACCTCGGCGGGGCCGGTGCGGGCCCAGCTCGTCGTCTTCGACCCCAACAATTATGCTCAGAACGTGCTGACCGCCGCACGTGAGCTGCAGCAGATCAACAATCAGATTGTGGCCCTGCAGAACCAGGCCGAGATGTTGATCAATCAGTCGCGCAACCTCGTCAACCTGCCGTATTCGTCATTGACGCAGCTGCAACAATCAATCGAGCGGACCCAGGATCTGCTCAAGCAGGCTCAGCGCCTGGCCTACGACGTGCAGCAGATCGAGCGGGCGTTCAAGACGATTTATGCGCCGGCAGCCGCCGGCGCCAGCGCCGCTGACCTCGCAGACAATGCGCGCTCACGCTGGCAGACGTCCGTGGCCGCGCTGCAGGATGCGCTCAAGCTTCAGGCAGGCGTGGTCGGCAATCTCGACACCATCAAGAGCCAGTCCGCCGTGCTGGTTGCCGCGAGCCAAGGAGCCGCCGGCGCCTTGGCTGTCAGGCAAGCCGGCAACCAGATCCTGGCGATGCAGGCGCAACAGCTCGCGGATCTGACGGCGGTTGTGGCCGCCCAGGGACGGGCGCAGAGCCTCACCATGGCGGAGCGCGCGGCGGCCCAGGATCAGGCACGCGAACAGCTCCGCCGCTTCCTGACGCAGGGTCAGGGCGACCAGCCCTCCAACGTACGAATGTTTCACTGATGATGACGAGCGTTCCGGACCAAATTGGCGGATCCCCCGCCGCGGCTGCCCGGCAGCTCATGGTTGAGATTGCCCGATGACAGGAACGGGGATCATCGATCAATTCCTGGAGACCTTTACCCGGACAATCGACAGCGGCTTTGGCCTGGTGGGCGGTGAGGTCGGATATCTCGCAACCACGCTCGTCACCATCGATGTGACGCTTGCTGCGCTCTTCTGGGCGTTTGGCGGCGAGGACGATGTCGTCGCCCGGCTGGTGAAGAAGACGCTGTTTGTCGGCGTGTTCGCCTACCTGATCGGCAATTGGAACAGCCTCGCCCGGGTCGTCTTCGAGAGCTTCGCAGCACTCGGCCTGAAGGCCTCGGGCTCGGCGCTGTCGGCGGCGGACTTCCTGCGCCCGGGCAGGATCGCGCAAGTGGGTCTCGATACCGGGCGGCCGCTCCTCCAGGCGATCTCGGGCCTCCTTGGATATGTGAGCTTCTTCGAGAACTTCCTGCAGATTGCGGTCCTGTTGTTTGCGTGGGTGGTCGTGCTCCTCGCCTTCTTCATTCTGGCCATCCAGCTCTTTGTCACCCTGATCGAGTTCAAGCTCACGACGCTTGCTGGATTCGTGCTCATCCCGTTTGGTCTGTTCGGCAAGACCGCCTTCGCAGCCGAACGTGTGCTCGGCAATGTCATCTCCTCCGGTGTGAAGGTTCTGCTGCTCGCCGTGATCTCAGGAACCGGCTCGACCCTGTTCGGTCAGTTGACCCAGGTGACGAGCGGCGATCCTCCGACCGTCGAGAGTGCCATGGCCCTGGTCCTGGCGTCCCTGGCGCTGCTCGGCCTTGGATTGTTCGGGCCCGGGATCGCCAATGGTCTTGTCAGTGGTGGACCGCAGCTTGGAGCAGGGAGCGCGGTCGGGACGTCGCTTGCAGCGGGTGGTCTCGTCGTGGCCGGCGCCGGCATGGCCGCTGGCGCAGCGGGGCTCGCAGGCGGCGCGATCTCTGGTGCAAGCCGTGCTGTCGCGCCGCTTGGTGCGGCGGCGTCCGGCGGAGGGCGCGTCAGCGGCGCTGCCGCCGAGGCAGCAGGAGCGAACGCGAGTCCCCTTCGCCAAAGGGCGAATGTCCAGGCTGGCGGCTCGGATCAGCCGGGTCAGGCCGATGGCTCGGGCTCTCCGATGTGGGCGCAGCGCATGAAGGCAGCGCGCGCCGTCCATCAGGGCGCATCTACAACGGCACAAGCCGTTCGCCATGCCGAGCGCGGCGGGCAGGGAAGCGCGGTCGATCTCTCCGAGGGGAAATCCTGACATGTTCAAGCGGTCATCTGTTCATTACGGCCGTACGCCCGAGCCGGTGACGCCCTATCAGAAGGCAGCACAGGTCTGGGATGAGCGCATCGGCTCTGCGCGCGTGCAGGCCAAGAACTGGCGGCTGATGGCATTCGGCTGCCTCACCCTCGCCGCAGGCTTCGCGTCCGCCCTGATCTGGCAGTCGGCCCGCGGTACGGTGACGCCCTGGGTGGTCGAGGTTGGCCATCTCGGCGAGGTCCAGCGGGTAGCGCCTGCGGTGGCTGACTACGTGCCGACCGATCCGCAGGTCGCCTTCCATCTTGCCCGGTTCATTGAGGACGTGAGAGGTCTGCCGGCCGATGGCATCGTGCTGCGCCAGAATTGGCTGCGCGCCTACGACTTCACGACCGATCGCGGCGCGGCTGCCCTGAATGACTATGCCCGCTCCAATGATCCTTTTAGCAAGCTCGGGAAGATCCAGGTCTCGGTCGAGGTCTCCAGTGTGATCCGCGCCTCGCCGGACAGCTTCCGGATCGCCTGGGTCGAGCGTCGCTACGAGAACGGCGCCTCGGTTGCGACCGAACGCTGGAGCGCGATCCTCACCCTCGTGTTCGCCATGCCGGACGATGCTGACCGCCTGCGCAAGAACCCGCTCGGCGTCTACGTCCAGGCCATCAACTGGTCGAAGGAGCTGTCGCAATGAGCAAGCCAATGGTCCGGAGGGCTGGAGGGCCAATGACGGCGGGAGCCGCCGTTCTGGTGCTGCTCTGCAGCTGCACAACGACCAATCTGCCCAAGATCAGCTATGACAGCGAAGCACCACCATTGCCGGCGCCGCCAGCTGCGCTGGATGGAAAGGTTCCACCGCTTCATCTTCCGCCGCCCTGGAAAGTGTCCCTTGGTGGCAAGGCGGGAGCCCAGGAAGAAGCGGAGCCGCTCGACCGCGTCGAGATGGCCAATAGCGCGGCGCGGGTCGAACCGCGCAAGAAGGGCTACTTCAACGCGACGCAGATCTATGCCTACAGTCCCGGCGCGCTCTATCAGGTCTATGCGGCGCCCGGGCAGATCACCGACATCATGCTCGAGGAAGGTGAACAGCTCACAGGGTCGGGGCCCGTGTCCGCCGGCGACACCGTGCGCTGGGTCGTCGGCGATACCGAGAGCGGTGCGGGCGAACGCCGCCGCGTCCACATCCTGGTCAAGCCGACGCGTGCCGCGATCGAAACCAATCTCATCGTCAACACCGACCGGCGGACCTATCTGCTCGAGCTGCGCGCTCGTGACAAGCCGTATATGCCCGCCGTGGCCTGGTACTATCCCCAGAATGCCGAGACGAGAGCGCGCCAGCTCGTCTTGAGGCCGGAGCTGCCCAATCCGGCGCTGCGACGCTTCCGCTATCGCATCGAGGGGGATGATCCGCCATGGAGGCCGGTCAACGCCTATGACGACGGTCGCAAGGTCTATATCGAGTTTGCCCCTGGCATTGTGCAGGGTGAATTGCCGCCCTTGTTCGTCATCGGGAGCGATGGTGCGCCCGAGATCGTCAACTACCGTGCCTTCCGCAACATCATGATCGTCGATCGGCTGTTTGCCGCGGCCGAGTTGCGCCTCGGCGGCGAGGAGCAGCGCAAGGTCAGGATCGTCAGAACCGACGGAGCCTCAGGGTGAAAAACGGGGAGGATGAGGCTTCTGCGTCTCAGGCTCCGTCTGCAGCCGAGAAGGCTGAGCGGCGCACGAAAAGAATGCGCCTGAACGGAGATCTTCCGCCGGTTACGCGGCTGTCGCGCAATGTCCTGGCCGGCGGCAGTGCAGTTGCGCTCCTGTTGATGGGAGGCGCCGTCGTCTGGACATTGCAGACCAACAGGCCGAGCAAATCGGGTCCATCCGAGCTCTACAGCACTGATCATCACGACATCGCGGACGGGGTTTCGGCCCTGCCGCGTGACTACACCAGTCTTCCCAGGAACGTCCCAGTGATCGGACCGCCGCTGCCCGGGGATCTCGGCAAGGCGATTGTCGCTGCGCAGGGCCAGGCACTTGCGGTCACCCCCGATCAGGAGCAGCTCCGCCATGAGCAGGAGCGGGATGCCGCTCGCTTGAGCCGCCTGTTTGCGACGGTCAATGTTCGTGGCACCGAGGCCGCGGCGAGCGGGCCTCAGACCAGCGAACGCGCGGGCGCGATGTCCAGTCCCGACGACGCATTCGCCCAGAATGGCCAGGACCGCAAGCTCGCCTTCGTCAATGCCGCGGTCGATCGCCGGACCACGAGTGCCGACCGTGTCAGCCGGCCGGCCTCCCCCTATGTGGTTCAGGCCGGGACCGTGATTGCGGGCGCCCTGATCACGGGCATTCGCTCCGACCTGCCGGGGCAGATCACCGCTCAGGTCACCGAGAACGTGTTCGATTCGCCGTCAGGCCGCTTCCTGCTTGTCCCGCAGGGCGCGCGGCTGATCGGGATATACGATAGCCAGGTGACGGCCGGGCAATCGCGCGTGCTCCTGGTCTGGACCAGGCTGATCATGCCCAATGGACGGTCGATCGTTCTGGAACGGCAGCAGGGCGCCGACGCTGCCGGCTATTCGGGTCTCTCGGACGAGGTTGATAACCACTTCAGGCAGCTGGTTGGCGCAGCGCTGCTCTCGACGCTGCTCTCGATGGGCAGCGAGGTCAACGCGGGCACCAATCAAAATACGAACAATGCCGCGATCATCCAGGCGCTCCGCCAGGGCTTCGGCAACTCCATGAGCCGCACAGGTCAGCAGCTGGTTGGTCAACAGATGAACGTCCAGCCGACTCTGACAGTGAGGCCGGGCTTTCCGGTCCGCGTGATCGTCAATCGTGACCTCGTGCTCGAGCCGTATCAGGGGTAGCAGTCATGGCGAAGCTGAAGATCTCGGAACTTCCCGATGAGAAGCCGGTCAAAATCACGGTCGAACTGTCAGCGAGCGTATTTCGCGATCTGCAGGCCTATGCCGAAGCTGTCGGCCGCCATTCGGACCAGCCGGCCAATGATCTTGGTCGCCTGGCCTCGGCAATGGTGGCACGTTTCATGGCGACTGATCGGGCGTTTGCCAAGTCGAAGCGGGCACCAGCCATCAAGGCCAGATAGTCCCGGAGCCACGCATCGCGTTGGCTTCCTCCGCAATGCATACAAACCAGGACCGACTGGCGCTCAAAGTTGATACATTCGGTGTTCCTGAAGCAGGAAGCTTGTGAGCGGCAAATCCAGCGTGGCAGGCTTTCTTGAGCGAAGGAGCCGACGCGTTGATCGCCACCGATTGCGGTGATGCCGCATCTTCTCCAGAGACGGTCAATCGCGCTGAGGCCCAAAGCCTGATGCAAGCGCTGATCGGCCCTCACTGGCGGGCCCTGCGGCGGCAAGATGGTCGAAGGTTCGGGGATCGCGCTCATCCAGCCTCCACGAGCCCTTCCAACTCTGGGCTGCAGGCCAGTCCTTTGGGCTCCGATGGAGCATCCTCTGCCAAGCGCGGGGACAATGCTGATGGGACAGGCCCAGGAGAAGGGCTTTCATGCAGCGCTTTAGGGACGCCTGTATGCTGGCGAACCAATTCCAGCACGGCTGATGATACCCCGATATAGGCTGCCCCAATGTCATGCCCCGGAAACGGCAGCTTCGCTCCCAGTGGCCTCACCGGGCAGCCATGGGCAGCGATGACATTCTTGAAGATCCAGCTGGGCATGACACCAAGATAGGACGAGATGCCGTTGGCGAGGCCGAATTCCTGACAAGCCTGTATGAGCTGCCCGATCACTCGGCGCCGTCCGCCGGTGCTCAGCGCACGATCGCAGCCGAATCGCGATGCTTCCCAGATTTCGTCCGAATGCGGCAGCAAGCCTTCAACCAGGTTAGGCCACAAGGACTTGACCATGTAGGGGCGTGTGGTCGGAATCAGCCGCGCAGTTCCAAGCGCCTGATCTTGCTCGTCCACGACAAGGATGTAGGTGGCTGCCGGTGTGTCGAACTCATCATATTCCATGCCCTGATAATGAGGCACGGACCACCCCTGGCGCTCGACGAACATCCGGTACCGCAACCGATGATGCGAAATCCAGGCTTCGCCATATCGATGGACGGTTTCCCACCTGATTAAAAGGGTACGCATGAGCATCTTCCAATGTGCCACGTGACGGGAAGATGCAGACTAATCGGCACAGCGTCAGCGAGGCAGCTACCCAGTCGAGTAGTTCGCGCGTCTGTGGAGCGGCTGCTGTCCTACCGGCTGCTCAGAGGAAGACAACTGTCAGACATCGCCCCAATATCACCTACAATCTGGCGCAATTCTGAGTTGTATTGGGGTGTAGTTCTTGGCTTTTGCAAGGCTCGTCCAGGCCCGTTTGAACGGGTTCAGCTTGGGATGGCCGCGAGGCCTGACTTGCGCGTGCTGCGTGCCGGGAGAATGTCCCTGGTGCGCATGATCCGATCGAAACTTGTACCAGCAATCTCGTGCATGCTGACACAAGTGCCGAAGATCGCTCATCAAACAGGCACTTTGCTGCGGGATCTGATTGCCGGAGTCGGCAAGATCGTCAGGGCCGCCGCTTCCGGAGAAGGGCATTGTTGATGACATCGCGGCTTCTGAAAAAATCAATCGAATATGATCGTCAATTGCACGACGGAGCGTATCATGGTACGGTCTACCTCAGGTTGGGTTGGAGTTTGGACAAGCAAGCGCCTGCTTCTCGCCTTGATAGAGGCAGACGAGGGGGCAAGGACGGACCGTCGGCAATCGGGACATTCAGACGGATTCGTTTTCACGATCACATCTGGGCGGAAGTTTGCGCAGCTTTGTCTGCCGTGAGGTAGCAATGGACCTCTTCAGCTTCATCGATTGTGCAAACCGCACGCAGTCGCTGTCCGACCTCTTCGATCTTCTCGTCAGTTCTGCAGCCGATGAGGGGTTCGGCCAAGTGGCTTATGGCGCCCTGAACTATGAAGAGACGGTACGGCTGCCAGAGCATCCGATGCCGGCCGTCGCTCTCAACTTTCCGCTCGATTGGCGAGAGCACTATTTCGAGCGTAAGTATCACGAGATCGATCCGGTCGTCAGGCGAACCCCGTTTCATAGCAGTCCATTCATGTGGGATCAGCTGCTCGAGCAGAAGCAGCTGCAGGATGGCGAGCGGTTGGTCCTTCGTGAGAGCCGCGAAGCCGGTCTCAAGCACGGGGTGAGCGTGCCGCTGTTTGGGCCATCGGGGCGCATCTCCGTTCTATCCTTTGCATCCAGCTTCGACGATGCCGACCCGATCCGGCATATGAAGCATCTTCACGCCTTGGCGTGTCAGTTCCATGTTGCTTTTGGCGAGCTTGCCCAGCCAGCGATGGGCAAGAAGGCGATTGGGCTCTCGCAGCGCGAACGCGAATGCCTGAAGTGGACCGCAGAGGGCAAATCCTCCTGGGATATCGGAATCATCCTCAAGATCAGCGAAAACACGATCAACTTCCACCTCAAGAAGGCGATGAGAAAGCTTGGCACGAACAGCCGGACGGTCGCCGTCGTGAGGGCGATAAGGCTTGGTCTCATTGAGATCCCCGGATTATCCGGCCCATCCGTGTCGGCGTGGATCGACACGCCACCGACTGAAGCCGACGCCGCCCAACCGTTGCCGCTCTGACACTCACGACGAAGCGCCGTTCCTGCGCGGCGCGCAATTGGCGAAACGGCGCGATGGTCGCGCGCAATCGCCAGCTTTGAGATCGATCGCTTCCGTAAGCCAACCACGGCGTCCTCCACCGATGCGCGCGGCGGTGCGGCGGCACAGGGTTCCGCGTGCCGCCCGTGACGGAGCTATGCTCACGCTCTCATGGGGGCCGTTCCGGATGGAGGCGACGCACTCCGGGTAGATGGTTCGCCGGGTCTGCAGTCGCTGCCGCCGCCTGGGTCCTGGTACTCGAACTTTTGGGTCGCGGTTGAGCTTCGCCATTAGCCCATAACGCCCAAGAATAGGTCTCCTTGATTTCGGACTTTGACAGAGATGCAGGACTCTTCCAGCCTGATGCGTGGGCAACGGGCGAGGCACCGGATGAAGTACGTCTCTATGAAGTACGTCTCTATGAAGTACGTCTATATGTTGGCTTTCTGCATCGCCGTCACGGTGAACGCGACCGGTGATGTGTCTGCAGCGGAAGCCCCGGGGACCACCCTGCAAATCGGGGCCGGTGGATCGGACATTACCACGCTCGACCCCCATCGTGCGACGACCAGCACCGACAAGCCGCTGATCGGCCTGATGTTCAACGGCCTGGTTCGATTCAAGCCAGGGAGCGCGGACCCTAAGGATCTCGAGCCCGATCTCGCCGAGCGGTGGGAAACGTCCCCAGACGGACGAGTCTGGACCTTCTTCCTCCGAAAGGGCGTCAAGTTTCACGGCGACTGGGGCAGCCTCACCGCAGATGATGTCGTCTACTCGCTGACACGTGCCGCAGACCCCAGCCGATCGAGCTTCGCTGCAGACTTCTCCGCGGTGGAGAGCATCGCCAAGGTAGACGGGTCCACCGTTCGCATGACCCTGAAGTATCCAGATCCGAATTTCCTCGGCCGCTTGTCCAACTATCACGGCGGAAACATTGTCTGCAAAAGAGCAGTGGAGGAGCTCGGAGACAAGTTTGCCTCCAATCCCGTCGGTACGGGTCCGTTTGCGTTTTCAGAGCATGAAACGCAGCGGCATGTGAAGCTGGTCGCAAACGAGGGCTATTTCCGCGGCCGGCCGCAGATCAGCAATATCATGTACCGTACGATCCCCTCCGACAGCGCCCGCGAGCTCGCCTTTGCGTCTGGAGAGCTCGACGTCATCCAAGGCCGGCGCGAGCAACGCTGGGTCGATATGACCCGCCAGCGCGGCAACATGGTCGTTGATGTCTTCCGTCCAGGAGAGTTTCGAACGCTTCACATCAGCAGCAGTATTCCGCCGCTCGATGACCTGAAAGTCCGACAGGCAATCGCCGCTGCGGTCAATCTCGACGATCTCGTGCAGTTTGTCGGTAAGAGCGTCAGTCTGAAAGGCTGCTCGGTCGTGCCCCCGGGCTATATCGGAGAGGACTGTTCATCAGGGGCTTATGCTTACGATCCGGTGAAGGCCAAGGCACTTCTGGCCGAAGCGGGCTACCCAAATGGCCTGACGCTCAAGGTCGTGGTGTCCAACATCTCGGCTATCCTGCCGACAATGGAAATTATTCAGCGCCAGCTCGCAAAGGCCGGTATCAAGCTGGATATGAGCGTTGTCGATCACGCCACCTATCAGAGCCAGATTCGCGGCAATGCCAGCGCTCTGGTGTTTTATGGCGCCGCCAGATTTCCGGTCGCCGACACGTACCTGACCGAGTTCTATCACTCGAGCTCGAGCATTGGAAAGCCGACGGCGGTTGCCAACTTCTCCCATTGCGACGTTGCGGACGCAGACATACAGGCGGCGCGGGTGGAAGGCAGTGTGGAGCGGCAGCAGGAGCTGTGGAAGGAGGCTCAGCGCAAGATCCACGACGCCGTCTGTTCTGTTCCGCTGTTTGAGCTTCAGCAGGTCTGGGGGCACAGCAAGCGTGTCAACTACGGCTATGAGCTCAAAGGAGCCATGAACCTCGCTCCGCCGATCACCGAGGCGACGACGCTTATGCCGCGCTGAGCGACTCCTGGGAGAGCCGTGCGGCCGTCGTGCGCGCCTGCTGGAGGAAGGCGTCGACCAGACTTGCATTGCGGCTGTCGCGCATTCGACAGAGCTGGAAGTCGTAGGACAAAGCGGGCTCGAAGCGTCTGATGGCCAGACGGTCCTGAAGCCCGCTGAACATCAAAGGGTGCACCAGCGCGACGCCGAGGCCGGCTGCCACGAATTCGCACAGGGTCGGCGAGACATTGGCAACGAGCACGGTGTTGGGTCTGACGTTGTAGGCGTCGAACATCGTCGCAATGCACTGACCGGCTTGGCTCTCAGGGTCGAAAGACACGAAGGGGATGTTGTCGAGATCATCCGGCTCCACAACGTTCTTCATGGCGAGGGGATGATCGGTCGGCATGATGCAGACGAGCGGGTGCTGGGTCAGCGGTTCGGCGATCACATAGGGATTGTCGATCCGCGAGCTGACAAGGCCGACATCGAGCTTGCGTGTGACCAGCCAATCCACGATCCATTCCGAGCTGCGTGACTTGACCGAGCAGAACACGTTGGGATGCTGCTGAAGGAAGCCCATCGTCGCCTGCTGGATGAACGAACGCGACAAAGCCGGCATGACTCCGACAAGAAGCTGCCCCTGCTCCTCGCGGCGGATCGCCTCGACGGCATTCTCCACCTGGCGGACACCTGAAAAAATACGATCAATCTCCTTGTAAAGCCGCATGCCGCGCTCTGTCGGAGCAAGGCGGCCCTTGACGCGATCGAACAGGCTGAGCCCGGTATCCTCTTCGAGATGAGCGATCAGTTTGCTCATCGCGGGCTGGGAGATGTTGAGGATCAAAGCGGCTCGGCTGATCGAGCCGCTCTCGATCACCGCTTTGAACGCCTCGACCTGTCTGAGATTGATCTGACGAGCCATCCCATAACCCTGAAGAATACAGCCAGAGATTTTCGACTTTGACCAAATATCTCTTTTTGTCGTCATATTGGGCAAGAGGAAATCTGATGCATCCTGAGATAATAGTTATCGGTGCGGGCACGGTCGGTGCTGCGATCGCTTATGGGCTTGCGCGAAGACAACGCCGAGTGCTCGTGCTCGACGGTGACGATCGCGACCATCGTGCGGCGCGGGCCAATTTCGGCCTTGTTTGGCTACAGGGCAAAGGCCAGAACATGCCCGCCTATCAGCAGCTGTCACGCCGTAGCGTCGACATGTGGTCCGACTTTGCGTCGGAACTCACTGATCTGGCCGCGTTGGATCTTCAGTATGAGCAGAATGGCGGTTTGGCGTTCTGCCTCGGAGATGACGCGTTCGAGAAGCGCCGCTTGGACCTTCAGCGGCTGCAGAATCCGCTCGGCGGAGCGGAGGCGGATTGGCGGATGCTCGATCGCGCTGAACTGGCCAAACTGCTTCCGAAGGTTCGATTGGGGCCTGACGTGGCCGGCGCCAGCTTCGGCCAGCGGGACGGGCATGCCAATCCGCTTCAGCTCCTTGCGGCTCTTCATGCCGGAATCCTGCGTCTGGGTGGAGATCTGCGCCCAAACGCTGCGGTGCGGCAGATCGTGCCCAGCGAGGCGGGCTTTACGGTGACGTTCGGAAACGAGACCGTCAGTGCGCCGCGCGTGCTGATCGCTGCGGGTCTCGGGTCTCAGGCGCTGGCGCGGCAAGTGGGTCTTGAAATCCCGCTGCGGCCTCAACGCGGGCAGATCCTGGTGACCGAGCGCCTTGAACCATTTCTGCCTCTGCCGACGAGTGGCTTGCGTCAGACCCGGGAAGGCACCGTGATGATCGGTGCTACCCATGAGGAGACCGGTTTCGATAGCTCCGCGACCGCGATCGCGGCGGCAGATCTCAGTCGGCGGACGCTTCGCATCGTGCCGGGGCTTGCTGAGGCAAAATTGGTTCGGCAGTGGGCCGGGTTGCGCATCATGACGCCTGATGGGTGTCCCGTCTACGCCCAGTCCCAGAAGCACCGGGGAGCCTTCGTGGCGTTGTGCCATTCAGGCGTCACGCTTGCAGCTCTGCATTCCACCGTCTTGGCCGATGCCATCTCGGCCGGCCAGTTGCCGGATTCGCTCGATATCTTTCATCAGAGTCGCTTTGATGTTTCGAAAGCTGCATGAGCCCGCTGAGACCGTGACTGTCTATGTCGAAGGCAAACCTGTCACGGCGGAGCCGGGCGAAAGCCTGGCAGCTGTGCTGCTCCGGCAGGCTGTCGTCTGGTCGCGCCCCACACCGGTCAAAGGGAGCGGGCGAGCTCCCTATTGTATGATCGGCGTCTGCTTCGACTGTCTCGCTCAGGTGGATGGGATCGCCTCGGTTCAGACCTGCATGACCCCGGTTCAGGAGGGCATGAAGGTTGAGCGCCAGCAGCGTAAGCGGTGCTTGCCGTCATGAGCACCACCGATCTTCTCATCGTAGGGGCTGGCCCTGCTGGCATGACAGCGGCCATCACAGCCCGCCGCTATGGAATTGACGTCCTGGTTGTGGATGATCAAAGTTCGCCTGGCGGGCAGATCTGGCGCTCGGTCGAAACCCAAGCGGCGACCCCGAGGGGCGCCATCCTTGGAAGGACTTATCAGGACGGAAAGGCTGCGACCGATGCATTCCGCGCCAGCGGCGCGCGGTACGAGCCTCGTACACAGCTTTGGCAGGTCGAACCTGGTTTTCGTGCCTTCGTGACCCATGATGGTAAGGCCCGGACGATCGAGGCGCGCGCCATCATCCTCGCAACCGGCGCCCAGGAGCGGCCTGCTCCCTTCCCAGGCTGGACACTGCCGGGAGTCCTCACGGTGGGTGCCGCTCAGGTCCTGTTGAAGACCGCCGGGCAGATCCCCTCCAAGCCGGTCTGGGTCGCTGGTTGTGGCCCGTTGCCGCTTCTCTACCTCGTTCAGTTGCTCAACGCCGGAGGTCAGATCGCCGGCTATCTGGACACGACACCGGCCGGGAGTCATTGGGCGGCGCTCCGGCATCTGCCGAAGGCCCTGCGTGCCAGTGGGGCGCTCCTCAAAGGGCTCGCGTGGACGGCCGTCCTTCGACACCGGCGTGTGCCCGTCGTCCGTCATGTCATCGACCTCGTGGCGCACGGATCGGACCGGATCGAATCCATCAGCTATCGAACGGCCGATGCACAAGAGAAGACCGTTTCCGCGGATAATCTGTTTGTGCATGAAGGTGTCGTGCCGAACGTCCATGCACCGCTGGGGCTGGGCTGCGCGGTTGAATGGCGTGACGAGCAGGATTGCTACGTTCCGGTTCTCGATCAATGGGGTGAAACGACCAAAGCCGGTATCTTCATTGCCGGGGACGGCGCGGGCATTGCTGGTGCGAAGGCCGCGCAATTTCGTGGGGCGCTCGCAGCACACAGGCTGGCAGTCAAGCTCGGCTATGCGGACGAGCAGATCGTGCTCAAGCAAGCGCTGCGCGTTCAAAAGAGTTTGGCTCGCGAACTTGTCTTGCGGCCCTTTCTTGACACCATGTTCAGACCCCACGGCAGGATTTTTAGTCCGTCCGATGAGACCGTCGTATGCCGCTGCGAGGAGGTCACGGCAGGAGAGATCCGGGCGATGGCGCAGATCGGCGGCTCCGGCCCGAACCAGATCAAGGCCTTCACGCGTGCAGGGATGGGCCCCTGCCAGGGGCGGCAATGCGGTTATACCGTCACCCGCATCCTCGCGGAAATCCAGGATTGTCCTATAGGGGAGATCGGCTTCTATCGAGTCAGGCCCCCGCTCAAGCCCGTGACGCTTGGAGAGCTGGCCACACTCGATCAAGAGGAGGAGGTGTTGTGAGGCACTTTCCCTGTCTGGAGAGAAGAGTTCAGTCCGAACATTCTGGTTTCTGTTCGCGAATGTGCTGGGTGATCCAATGATCAGCTTTGCCTTCAAGCGGCTGCTGCTGGCCATCCCCACCTTGCTGGTGATGCTGACAGCAATCTTCGTGCTGGTGCGTCTCGTTCCGGGTGATGCGGCATCCGTCATCCTTGGCGATCAGGCAACCGAAGCCTCGCTTCGCGCGATGCGCGCCCGGCTCGGGCTCGATCAGCCGATCCAGGTCCAATATCTTCACTTTCTCGGTGAGGTGCTCACCGGAAATCTCGGGCAATCGCTGAGCAGCGGCCGGACTGTCGTGCAGGAGGTCCTGCTGGTGTTGCCCTCCACGATCCAACTCACCTTGGCGGCCATCGTGATCGGAATCGTCCTGGGTCTGCCGCTCGGAATCCTCGCCGCGCTCGGCCGCAACAGCTGGATCGACTACGTCTCGCGGCTGGTCTCGTTGGTCGGGCTATCGTTCCCAGCGTTTGTGTCAGGCATTCTTTTGCTCATCGTATTCGCAATCCAGCTGGGATGGTTCCCCGTTCTCGCGTCCGATAGCACTGATCCGATCGAACGGTTACGAAGCCTTGCCTTGCCTGCGCTGAATCTCGGCTTGATCCTGATGGCCTATGTGGTGCGTGTCACGCGGTCATCCATGCTGGGAGTCCTTGGCGAGGATTACATCCGCACAGCGCGCGCGAAGGGAGTGACTCCCACGCGCCTCGTCATGCGACACGCTCTGCGCAATGGCCTCATTCCGGTGGTTACCGTTGTTGGCCTCTACTTCGGTACGTTGATCGGAAATTCGGTGCTCACGGAGATCATCTTCAACCGGCCCGGCCTCGGCAAGCTGATCTTCGGGGCACTCAACGCTCGCGACTATACGCTGCTCGAGGGGCTGATGATCATCTTTGCCATCTGCGTCATCGTCGTGAATACGCTGACGGACATTACCTATGGGCTTATCGATCCGCGGGTGAAATACAAATGACGGTTGGGGTTGCATCGGTTGCAGTGTCGCAGCCCAGTCGATTGTGGCTGGCCTTCTCCAGAAATCCTCTCTTCTGGCTGGGTGCGCTGCTCCTCGCGCTCATCATCGTCGTGGCGGTGCTCGCGCCTCTGATCGCGCCTCATGACCCGCTGGAGCAGAATATCGTGGCCAGGCTCGAGCCGCCGTCAGCGGAGTTTCTGTTCGGAACGGACAATTACGGCCGAGATGTCCTGTCCCGTCTGATCTATGGAGCCCGCATCTCACTGATGGTCGGTTTCGTCGCCATCCTGATTGCGATGACAATCGGCTGCACGATCGGAATCGTTGCGGGTTATGTCGGAGGAGCGCTGGATCAGCTCGTGATGGGAGTGCTCGATGTCATGCTCTCGTTTCCAGCTCTCCTGCTCGGCCTCATGATTGCGGCGATGCTCGGCGCCAGCCTTCAGAACCTGATCATTGCAATCGCAATCACGGAGATCGCGCCGTTTGCGCGAGTTGCCCGGGCGCCAACGATTGCCTTGAAGCAGCAGGACTTCGTGATCGCCGGCCGAGCGCTTGGGTTCGGACCCGTCCGGATCATGGGGGTTCATATTCTCCCCAATCTCATCTCGGATGTCGTGGTGATGAGTTCACTATGGATGGCTTCCGCGATTCGCACGGAAGCATCGCTGAGCTTCATCGGGCTAGGCGTTCCGCCACCGACACCGACCTGGGGCAGCATGATCCGCGAAGGGTTCGACAATATCCTCGACGCCTGGTGGCTCGCGGTCTTCCCGAGCCTTGCGATCCTGTTGACCGTGCTCGCCCTCAATCTCCTGGGAGACGCTCTGCGAGACGCCATCGATCCAAAGCTGCGGGGGGAATAGCAGGCATGACATCGTTTCCTAGGCCAGCTCTCGACCTGCGCAATCTGCGGACCGAATTCCGAATCGGCGGCCATTGGTACCCGGCAGTACGAAACGTCTCGGTATCACTGATGCCAAACGAGACGCTCGCGGTCGTGGGCGAGTCGGGCAGTGGCAAGAGCGTCACGGCCCTGTCCATCCTACGGCTGCTTCCGCATGCCGGTGCTCGCATCCAAGGCGGAGAGGTGTTGTTCGAGGGTCAAGATCTCGTGACCTTGTCCGAGCGGGACATGAGCACGATCCGGGGCAATTCGATTGCGATGATCTTCCAGGAGCCGATGACCAGTCTCAATCCGACCATGACCGTGGGAGACCAGATCGCGGAGGCGATCCTCATTCATCGCGGAGGGTCGCGCATGGAGGCCAAGGCTGAGGCGCTTCGGCTCTTGGCGGAGGTCAAGATTCCATCGCCGAAGAGCCGACTAGATGAGTATCCGCATCAATTTTCGGGGGGGATGCGCCAACGCGTCATGATTGCCATGGCGCTTGCCTGCCATCCGAGGGTTCTTCTGGCCGACGAGCCGACGACGGCACTCGATGTGACGATCCAGGCGCAGGTGCTGACTCAACTCGAAGAGCTCAAACAGGCCTACGGAATGTCGATGTTGTTCATCACGCATAATCTTGGCGTGGTTGCGCAGATCGCCGACCGCGTTGCCGTGATGTATGCGGGCGAGATTGTCGAGCTTGCGACTGTCGACGCGCTGTTCGCAAAGCCCATGCATCCTTATACGGCGGCGTTGCTGCGCGCCATGCCGCGAGCTGACCGGGCCAGCGAGAGTCTGGAGCCGATCCCCGGCAGTGTTCCGGCCCTGTCTGCCGTTCCAGCAGGCTGCGCCTATGCGCCCCGCTGCCCGTTCAAGGACCGCAGCTGTACCGAACTGCACCCAGAGCTCGTATCATCAGGTGATCCCGGACATTTGGTGCGCTGTCCCGTCAGACCGGTCGGAGGAGTGCATTGATGACGACATCCCTGGGAAGCGGCGACTTTGTTGTACGTCATCTTTCGAAGACCTTCGTGAGACACGGAGGTTCAGGCGCCAGATGCGTCCGGGCGGTCGATGATGTGTCCTTCCGCATTCCAAAGGGGGCTTCCCTTGGCCTCGTGGGCGAGTCCGGTTGTGGCAAGTCAACGGTCGCGCGTACCATTCTTCGGCTCATTGAGCCCGATAGCGGATCAATCTTATTCGACGGCATCGATGTCCGCGCCGCCAAGGGGGCCACCTTGCGCGCGTTGCGGCGCCGGATGCAGATCGTGTTTCAGGATCCGTATTCTTCGCTCAATCCGCGCCGAACAATCCGGCAGACTCTGGAAGAACCCCTTCGTGTTCATCTGCGACTCTCGTCCAAGGACATCCGCGAGAAGGCGGAAGCCGCCATGCTCGAGGTCGGGTTGCCGCGAGAAGCACTGGAACGCTACCCGCACGAGTTCTCAGGGGGGCAGCGGCAACGGATTGGCATTGCACGGGCGCTGGTCTTGGATCCCGAACTGGTCGTCGCAGACGAGGCCGTTTCTGCTCTCGATGTGTCGGTCCAGGCGCAAATTCTTCGACTGCTGGAGGGGCTGCGCGAACGCCGCGGCCTGTCGTTCTTGTTCGTTTCGCATGATCTCGGGGTGGTCCGCCATTTCTGCGACCGAGTCTCCGTCATGTATCTTGGGCGCATCATCGAAGAGGGGCCGACGGCAGATGTTCTTGACCGTCCGTTGCATCCTTACACCAGGCTTCTGCGCGACAGTTATCCAGTGCCGGATCCGAGGGCCCGCCGGCCTCTGATCCAGATCGTGGGAGAGGTTCCTTCTGCAGCCAATCCGCCTCCGGGCTGTGGCTTTCATCCGCGTTGCGCGCGAGCGGAAGGTCTATGTTCCGTCGAAAAGCCGCAGTTGGAGACGTCGGGAGACGGCCGATTCCGGGCATGCTACTTCCCGGAAACAAGCGAGATCGCGTGGGGGAGCCTGCGCATCGGAGCGCGATGACTTGAAGCCCCGCCAAAGAAGTTCATTGGCGAGTGTGCCGTGATCGTAATCCAGTCGCCCAATTCCTTGGATTGAGGTCGACCGAGCGGAAGCTTCGCTGGAGGCTAGCGCGAGAGCCGCTCCCTGATCAGCGGCGAGCGGTGTTTACCCGATCCGATCGGTGCAGCATTCGCGCGTTGCTGACCGGCTCAGGTCGGGGAAGGTAGGTGGCAGGTCCGTCCGGGGCGAAGTCGAGCGAATAGCCCAATCCTCGCACCGTACGGATATAGTTCGGCTCGCCACGTTCACAAAGAGCCTTGCGAATGCGGCTGATATGAACATCGATCGAGCGAACGGCGTTCTCCTGAGTATGTGCTCGAATGCTGGATAGGATCTGCTCCCGAGAAAAGACCTTTCGGGGGCATTCGAGGAGCTGTTGCAAGATCCGATATTCGACGGGGCAGAGGCGAATGCAGCGCGCTCCTCGGGAGACGCGATGCGCGTCGGACTCCATGACAATGTCGGCAAATCGAAGCACTTTGGGACTGGAACAAGTCGATTCGCGCAGAAGACCACGCAGCCGGTCGATGAAGATGTCCGGAAGAAACGGCTTCAATATATAGCTTGTCCGATCCGCATGGACGCACGCCTCCTCGAGGTGAGGCGATACGCTTGCCATGATCAGCGTCGGGACATTCTGCGTTGCAGGGTCCCGGTGCAACTGTTCGAGCGCGAAGGCTACGCGATCCCCGCACGATACATCGTCCAGGGCGATCAAGCCGGGGCGCGCGGCGGCGGCGGAGGCGATCGCATCTGTCAGGGTGCCAGTCAGCATGCAGTCGAAGCCGTTGCTCTCGAGAATGTATTTGAGCAGGCTCGTGAATCCCTTGTCGCCGACCAGCAGGACGCGTGGTCTCGAAGGCACGGAGATGGAGCGGCCTTCGTCGCGGGCTGTAGAAGCCGGCGCAGACATCTGGTCGCATCCCGCCGCGGATTGGTCGACCCCCGAATCCGGTTTCCAGCCGGTCGCGAATGCAAGGCCCTTGTCCTGATTTTTAGCTGAGTTTGCGACACTGCAGAACTCCTCGGCAGGCTCGTCGCTGCCAGCTAGGACTGCCTTGTGCACCATTCCCATCTCCATCATGTGTCTGCTGCATCAGATGCAGTAGAGCAGCTTCCGGCGCGCGCGGAAGCTACCAAGCCGGATAGGGGGCTGGACGTGTACGGCTGCCGCCGGCAACCTTAGGACGGGTACGGATCCGTGAATGGTGATGCAATTCCGCAGATGGCGGTCGTCGCTTGCGGAACAAGAAGACTGCGCTCCGGACCGCGGACCTCTACCAGGGTTGGTAGTGGCAGTGTGTGGTCGGTCGCCCTATCTTTGCGGTGCAGGCTCTCCGTGCCGCAGCCGGTCGCAAGTCATCAAGCTTTGGCGCGTCCAGTCGAAGGATCCATGATATGATTTTCGGAGAGGCGCAGATCGTCAGCCGCATCGGATTTGTGCAGGGTGACCTCATGGAGCCGGCTGACAAGAGAGGACGAGGCTTTCTCACGGATTGCTGGCGCGAGGAATTCTCGGTTGCCCAAAAAGTCGGCTTCGAATTGATCGAGTGGAGGATCGGTGACGAGCCGATCCTGATGAATCCTGTGATGTCTTCCACCGGACGAGATCAGATGCGGCGGCTTAGTCGCGAGTGCGACATCTGCATTCCATCGCTGTCCGCCGACTTCATGATGCAATCCCCCTTCTACAAGGTCACCGGCCGTGAGCATTGGGCGAGGCTCGATCTGCTCGGTGCCGTGATCGAGGCGTGTGCTGAGATCGGCATCAAGCTCCTCGTGGTGCCACTCGCGAACGGCGGGCAACAGCTTTCCTCCCGCGAGGCGGCGGCACTTCGATCCGGACTGGATCGGCTTGCGCCGCTCCTCGAGGCTTGCGGCGTCGTCCTCTCCCTTGAGTCTGATCTCGATCCGCCGCTCTTGGCATCGCTGATCGAACCATACCCGGCAGACCGGTTCGGCATCACATACACGGTTGGATGTCGAGCTTCGACAAGCGCTGATGCGCATGAGGCCCTTGCCGCCTGCGGCAACCGGATCGTGAACGTCCACCTGAAGGACTGGAATTTGCACGTCAACCGCGCTTCGCCGTCTCGTCAGCGAACCAACCTCGCCGGCGCGCTCAATCAGCTGAGACTCGCAGGTTATCGGGGCGATCTTATTCTTCAATCGACCCCTGGTAACTGTCGAGCAGCATTGCTCGCCCAGTATGGTGCCATGGCTGCGACCTGGTGGAGCTTCGGGGGGCCAGATCATCTCAGTCTTGCTCCAGGGATGGTCGAGGCGAACGAGAACCTGCAACAGCTGTCGCATACGCGGTGAGCTTGGAGCTCGACGCCACGCCGAGACGAATTCCCTGCAGGCTGTGACTTCGCACCTCTCTGCATGAATTGGTGCGTCCCAGAGCCCGCTTTGGACGAAGCATGATCCTGGCGGTTGCCCTTGACCGAGCGAGGACGGCGCCTCCGCGCGCGCGAGCCAGTCGTGCAAATATAAAGGCGATCTGTTGACTGCAAAGGCAAGTCAATGCGCGCATTTATGCGTTTCACCGCTAGCCCATTATTAGTGTCCGAGGCGCGTACGTTAGCGAGATGCTTCCGTATGTTTACAGGATTATTATGTTGACCGGATCGCGCTGCTCCAAGAATACTTGAATCTACGTTGGGTTGCGTCATGGAGCAGCAACATGCAGACGTCGGTTTCGATCATTGGTGCCGGGAATTGCGGATGTGCGTTCGCGGCCGATCTTGCCAGTCGAGGAGCGAACGTACTGTTATACGCGCATCCGGCGCATCGCCGGCACGCGGAGACAATCGACCGCAACGGCTATCTGGAAGCAGGCCTCAAGATCGAGGGCCGCTTCCATCCGGATGTCAGCTCGGACATGGCCGACGTCGTCCGGTTCTCCAAGTTCATCATCATCACGGTCCCGTCATATGGCCATGAGGCCGTCCTGAGCGAACTCGCAAAGTTCGACCTCAGCAAGCATGTCGTCATTTCGATCACGGGCAACTTCTTCGCTCTCATGGCGCGCAGACAAATCAATGCGCGGTACATCCTCGAAACCGCCACGGCGCCCTACGCCTCGAGAATGCAGGATGGCAAGGTGACGGTGATGGGCATCAAGAGCATCATGCCGATCGCAGCGATGCCGGTCGATGTCAGTGAAGCGTTGCGCGATGAGATTGGCGCGATCTTCCCGATGCCGCTGGAGTGGCGCAGCAATGTTCTCGAGATCGGCATGTCTTGCATTACCGGAGTGATTCATCCGACGCCGGCGCTGATGAACGCCGGATGGATCGAGACGCGAAAGGGCGACTTCTATTTCTATCGTGAAGGCATGTCGACGTCGGTCGCCCGCGTCATCGACGAAGTCGACAAGGAGAGAATGGCGATCGCCAGGGAATTTGGCTTCAAGCCGCAGCCTGTCGTGGCGATCATGAACAGCTACTACGACAGGGCCTTCGCCAGTTTCGGCGAGTTCGCCAGAGAGACGGTCGAACACAACACGACCAAGATGGCGCCGACGCACATGCGCGACAGGTTTATTGTGCAGGACGTTCCATACGTTCTGGTTCCCTGGTTCGAGCTCGGCGTCAAGGTCGGCCTCCATTCCACCGCGATCAAGTCGATCATCGATCTGGCCTCCATCGTCAACGAGACGGACTATCTGGAGACCGGCCGAAACCTGCGCAGGCTGGGACTGGATGCGGCTTCCAAGGGACAGGTGATCGAGACATTCAGCGCACCGCTCGCGCCCTGGGACGATGAGCTTCGCCGTATCGCGTAGATCTTGGCCGCTTCTCGACCATGAGGCTTGTATGACGATCATCAGCAGCCGGCAGGGCGTGCCAGACAGCTCGGTGTCATCTCACCTGCCGGCAATCGGCTATAAGGTGCTCTCGGCAGCGGTGCTCGCCGTCATGTTCGCCTTGATCAAGAAGCTGGGCGGCGAGTACCCCGTGGGACAGATCGTCTTCGTTCGGAGTTTCTTCGCTCTGCTGCCGATTCTCTGGCTTGTCCGGCGTCTCGGAGGTTATCGCCTGCTTCGCACCGAACGGCCGGGCGCTCATCTGCGCCGCTCCGTTGCCGGTCTTTGCTCCCTCTTCTTCAGCTTCACGGCGGTCGGGATGCTGCCGCTCGCGACCGCGACGGCGCTGGGCTACGCAGCACCGTTGTTCATTACGCTGTTTGCCATTCCCTTGCTCGGGGAGAGCATTCGCCTCCATCGTCTTGTTGCCGTCGTTTTCGGATTTGGCGGCGTGCTGCTGATGGCCCATCCCGATGGCCGGGGGCTCTCCTCGGGAGTCTTGTTCGCGCTGGCCGGTGCGGTGGCTACGGCCCTTGCATTGATCTCCATCCGCAAGATGCGGGACACCGAGACGAGCATGGCCATTGTTTTCTACTTTTCGCTCTCGGGCACATTGGTGAGCGCAGCGACACTGCCGTTCTCTGCAGTCTGGCCGAGCGTGACTGACTTGCCGATCCTCGTCGCAATTGGTGTTCTGGGCGGCGCTGCTCAGATTCTGCTCACCAAGGCCTACCAGATGGCGCCGGCGAGCGTCGTTGCACCCTTCGAATACGCCACCTTCGTCTTTGCCTTTCTGCTCGGTCTCCTCGTCTGGCGTGAGATGCCGGTCCCGATCGAGCTGGCTGGGATTGCCGTCGTGATCGCTTCAAATCTCTTCATTGCGATGTACGAGCAGCTGGCCGGAGTTTCGTCAAAGCTTCGCCTGCCCGGCAAGTGGCACCACACCGCGACGGTCCGCGCCAAAACCGACTGAAAGGATCGGCGCGGATCCGGCTCAACCCCATAACTCCGACGAATAGGTGCTCGCAAAATTCGACTTTGACTTCCTGCTGCCATTCGCGCGGAAGATGCTCAAAGGCCAGCTTCGTGCCACTTCGATAGAGTTCGGTTTGCCAATCATGAGTCGGACGGCTGCGCTACCTCACCTCGTCCGATCAGCACACATGTTGAAGATCCCTGGAGGCCCGCATGACATACACCGCTGCCGAGCTGTTGGCCGAATGGGTCAGCGCGAGCAAAGTTCCAGAAGAAGCCCGGATCAGCGCGGCGAAATGCGTGCTCGATTTGATGACCGCCGCGATAGCCGGCCATGAGACGCCAAATGCGGTGGCCGTGCGCCGAATAGCGAGCGCGACCTGGGGCCATGGACCGGCGGCGATGTGGTTTTCAGGAGAGCGGTCGACCGCTGCGGGGGCAACCTTCGTCAATGCGGCCTGCGCGTGCTCGCTCGACCTGGATGATGGCCACCGCGCCGCTTCGGGCCACCCCGGCGCAGCGATCATTCCGGGGGTATTGTCACTGCTCGGCAGTCCGTCCTTGGATGGGCAACGGGCGCTTGCCGCCATTGCCATCGGATATGAGATAGGCATTCGTATTTCTGCTGCCCGGGATCTGCGAAGCGTCCCGACGGTGAACAGCGGCCTCTGGAGCGGTCAAGCCGTTGCGGCAGCGGTGGGTTGGCTGAGAGGGCTGTCGCGGAGCCAGATCGCACACGCGATCTCAATCGCTGGGACAACGGCACCGAGCCAGTCGGCCACTCCATACACCCGGTTCAGAGGCAACAGCGTCAAGGAGGGCATCCCATGGGGAGCTGCCAATGGCATCCTGGCGGCCGATCTGGCCAAGCAGGGCTTCACCGGACCGATCGACATTCTGGACAGTTCAGAACGGTACGATCGCGCGCGGCTTCTCGACGGGCTCGGAACGAGTTGGCTCATCAACAGCACCTATTTCAAGCCCTATAGTTGCTGCCGTTGGATTCACGCGCCGATTGACGCGCTGATCACGTTGCTGAGCGATCATGACATTCATCCGGAAGCCATCATCAGCATCGATGTGGAGACCTTTGGGAGGTCGTTGACCCTGAGCAACGAGGTGGAGCCGCGTACGCTGGAAGGAGCGCAATACAGCCTTCCGTTCTGCCTCGGTGTCGCCGCGACCAGCGGCGCACCAGCGTTGCTCCCCTTGAGCAACGAGTCGCTGACAGACCAAAGGGCCATCGAGATCGCTGGACGCGTCCACATGACCGTCAATCCCGAATTTGAGCTGATGTTCCCGGCTGCGGTTCCCGGGCGAGTTCGCATCACCACGGCTTCGGGCACCTTTGAGCGGACCGTGTTGGCGCCGAAGGGAGAACCTACGAACCCCATGAGCTGGGACGACATCGGGTTCAAGTTCCAGGCCATTGCAGCTGGTCGCGCCGATGCTCGTGTCGCGGCTGGGATTCCAAATGCGATCGGCGCGTTGCGAAGGGGAGATGTTGCGCCGTTGCAATCGATGCTGGAAGCAAGGCTGTTCGCCAGCTCGAATGACGCGTCGCCCGTCGAGCGGCTTGAGGTCGCCCAGTAGGCCCAGCGAGCGATGAGACGGCGGCAAAAAGTCTTCCTGGCAACAGGTCTATGCAGATCGCTTTGTCCCATCCCCTGGACAGGAGCGTGCGTGCGAAGCCGGCGAGGAGGGACCGGCCACTCAGTTTCTGCAGCGGTTTGACATCTCCCCTAACCATGCTGTCTCATTTGGCTTCCTGATATGAAAATGACGAGAAAGCAGCACTGCCTTTAGGGGTAGTGGTGCTGAATGCAGTCGTATGCCTGTCACAATATCGGGAAATCCTTCAGTGCGGTGAAGACGACGCTACGGTCGCCGTCGACGTGAAAGCGCCATACGTCAATCGGATCGACCTTTAGTCTCTGTTTGAAATCTTGTTTTGAGCAGCGAGAAGGCCGGCATGGTCAAGACACCAGTTTTCATCGGACCTAGCGTCGCAACGGATGCTCCCTCCCTTGCACGAGCGGATACTGCCCGTCTGCTCTGTCCCCATCGGGCAGATTGCGGGACGAACTGGCGGGGGTCAAAGGCGAACCTTGTGTTCGCAGCAAAGCTGCTCGGCTGCTTGCGCACAGGAACGTCACCGCCACCATCTGCGCTCGAATGGTCCGGATTTGTTGAGCACTGGACTGTCATCGTTCGCGACGACATATGTGTGCTTGAGGGAACGGTATGGCGTCTCCCATTGTGCCAGGGCAGCTTGGCTGCACCTCTTTTGGCCATTGATCCTGCCGCAGGGTGGGCGCGCGCGCTCGGGGAATGGCTTACGATAGGGGCGCCTCACAAGAGCACCGGCGCAGCCGGACTTCGTCCGGAGCTGATCTCCGATCGTGCTGCACGATGGCTGGAACATCAGCTCGCCCCCACAGATTGAGCTGTGGCCCAGATCGCTTGACCGACATTGCCAAGGGCGGACGAAGCGCTTCTCAGACGGATGTGAGCGCCATTTGAGAGCGCGCGTGAGCTTCGAGCGTAAGCAAACTTGATAGGGTCGCGCGACCGCCGTCGATCTGCTGAAATCCTCAGCAAGTGGACCTGAGGCGAGGCTGGTATGCCGCAGACTGCAGCGGGGCCTCATCATCGCTGCCCGGAATCACGCGATTTGAGTGAAACCGAAAGTCCCTGGAATACGCAAAATCCACTGTGTTGCGCTCGATCGGTGTCAACGCCGCAGATTGATAGCCACGTGCAGGAGCCCTCGTTGCTAGCCTCTGCAAACCTTGGTGAGAGAGTGGAAATGGCAGGGACGAGTGTGTAATGAGCGAGTTCAACTGGAGGTCGTCCGAGTCTTACAAGAAGCTCGAAACAGCCGATGCGGCCGACTTTGCCTGGGAATGTCTACGTCGTAATCCAGACTATCGGCGAGACTACAGCGATCTGCTTGCACAAGACAAAGACGGCCCGACCGATCCTGAATTCCGGCAGCGATGGGGGCTTTCTTTTCGCGGCTGACCCAATGCGCCGGTTTGATGCTCAGGCCATATTCTGGGCGCCGGAAGTGCTGCCGACTGTGCTTCGGGTTGCTCCGACCTCGCAAGGCTCGCTTGCGCCATTCTCTCATCTCGACCTTCGCGGATCGCCCGGCATCGAGCTGAGACGGGCGTCCGACGGCTGGTACGCGGTGCTGCAGTTGGGCGGCGCCACGCACCGGCTGATGCTCGCCCGGCTTCCGGCGAAGGGGACGGCCGTGGCTGTCGAACTGCCGCTCGACCGTGATTTCGATTTGCAGACGCGCGCGGCCTATCGGCTTTGGACGGCGCTGAGACGAGGTCCGATCCGGCTGCCGGCTCACACCGGGCCCATTCAGCAGCGCCGGCGCCTCGTTCTTGCGCTGCGCGCCTTGGATGGCCGCCTCGAGGGCCAGAATTATCGGGCGATCGCCACGGTTCTGTTCGGGTCCGAGCGAGTTGAAGATCGGGGATGGAAAACGCACGACCTGCGCAGCCGGACGATCCGGCTGGTTCAAACAGGTCAGACCCTGATCCGAGCCGGCTATCGAAATCTGCTGCGTAGCCAACGGCGATCAGCATGATCGGCGCGCTGGTCCGTCTCGCAGCCGCCGCGGGAGTCGACCCTCTGGGCAAGGACTGCATGAGGGATGCGAAAACTCAGTCATTCGGCTTGGCCGATGTCCTGAGCGCATTACTCGTCGTCGCGCGAGCGGAGAAGTTCAGCCATCTGCAGCACCTTTCGGCGAAGCCGCTCGTCGGATATGCCGAAATAGAGCTCGAGCAGTTGGCGAGATTCGCGTTTGGTCACAAGCTCACTGAAGTCCGCCGTCTGCTCATGAGCCGCCTCTGGCACAGCGGCGCCTGCCTTGACGTCAATCTCGTCAAAGAACCACGTGATCGGAACAGCGAGCTGGTTTGCGATTTCGTACAGCCGAGATGCGCTGATCCGGGTCTCGCCCGCTTCATACTTCTGAATGAGTTGAGCTGTCACGCCGAGGCGTCTTGCCAGGTCATCCTGGCTGAGATCGAGCAGGTTCCGTCGCAGGCGCAAGCGCGTTCCCACATGCTGATCGACATGATTGGGCTTCTTGGATGACCTCCTGAGCCGCTTGCCTTGGTTTCGGGACGCAGCGGGGCGGCCGTCAGGGAGCTGTTTGGAAGTCGCCACGTCCGCTTACCTCATGCCGTATCCAAGATGTTCGTCCATGAAGCATCAATCTCAGCTTGAAACAATCAACCAGAATTATGTCATTCGCGCTACAACTACAGAGGATAGATCAAATGCAATCGTCGCCAGCCACGGTTTGATGTGCGTGACGTAGCAAAGGGCAAGGAATGTCGATGCAGGATTGCTGTCCTCAATCTGGCCGCGTGCCTTCCAATCTGAAGATCGATCATGGTCCGATCAGCCTCCTGGGACGCTTCTTCCTCGCCGCTGACACCGCCGCCCAAGAGCGCGGCATCAGCGTCTATTTTGCGAGCCTACAGGATTTGCTCGACATCAACAGCGCAAATTCCGACAGCTGGCGACCGCTGGTGCCGATCTTCCAGCCCGACCTCGGCGGCGCGACAGCTGAGAACACCTTCGTCATGGTCGGAAAAGACAAGGACGGGGAGATCGTCGCGACACAGGCGGGTCGGTACTACGACTGGACAGCCACGACGCTGTTCGAGGAAGCCATCTCGCTTCGTATGTTCTACGCAGATCCGGCAGCCGCCTTGGCGCGCGGCGACGGCTGTCTGATTGCGACCCCGGTGGCGTCGACGATTGCGGGGAGGGTCGTGTTTTCCGGCGCCGGCTGGTACCGGCGCGATTTTCGCGGCAGAGGGTTGGCGCGAATCCTGCCCCGGATTTCGCGTGCCTATGCTCATGCGCGCTGGAATACGGATTTCACGATCAGCATGATGGCCGACGCTGTGATTGCCGGCGGCATGGCGGATCGCACCGGCTACACCCGGATCGAGCGGTCGAGCGTCGAACTGGTCGTATCTCCGCTCGGATCGATGCGCTGTGGTCTTGTCTGGATGCCGGTGCAGGAGATGCTGGCCGATCTGGAGGCCGCCATGGGCGTAAGCTGGCGCGAGGAATCCGATCCGCGCGCAGCGGCGATGTGAGCAGAGCCGGCTCTCAATGGCGGGGGAAAGCATGCAGGGACCGCTGGGTCACCGGGAAGCCGAGGCATATGTCAGGCACCTGTTCGCGTGTATCGACGCTCACGACTGGGCAGGCTTGTCCAGCCTGCTGGACGACGGTGCCGTCTATGAGCGTCCAGGATATGAGCCCTTTGTCGGCAAGTTGGCCATCATGCAGTTCTATCGCCACGAGCGCATCGTGGCCTCGGGCGAGCACCTGCTTGAGCAGGTGCTGAGCAATGGCGAACAGATCGCCTGCTGGGGCAGCTTTGCGGGCCAGGACAAGAATGGGCGTCCCTTGAGGGCCAGATTCGCCGATGTCTATCATCTCAGCGGTGGCCGCATCGGCCTGCGGCGGACGTTCTTCGACAGTCCGGCGCTCTGATCAGCGCAGTGGCTACGCGCTCTCGGCACCAGTGAACAACTGCTCGCCCCAGGGGGCATCGACAGGATGGGGGGCTGCGGTGCAGCCGGCAGGCATTGGCCACAGATGCTTGGTTGGACATCGTTTGGGCCAATGCGTGTACAGCGCGGGCGTCAGGCCGTCATGGCGCGCGTCTCGGAACGCCAGGCTGCCGCCTGCAAGGCCTCGCCGTCCATCCCTGTGCGGGGCAGCCCGAGATGGGACAGCACTGTCGGCGCGATGTCGATGACGCGCGCGGGTGACTTGCGGATCCGACCCGGACTGAAGCCTTCGCCCCATGCCATCAGGAACGGAGCCTGCTCGTAGGTCCCGAGTCCTCCATGCTGTCCGCATCCAAGTCGGTCGGGCTTGCCGAGGGCAGGCTTGGCCGCGAGGCTCGAACCGCGGATTCCGAAGCGGTTGGGGACGTCGCTGGACCGCATGGACACAGCAAAGGCAAGGCCGCCGGTGTGAGCTTGTCCAACGCGGTCGAGCTCGTCCGGCCCGAAGACCTGCCCGGCCCAATCACTGCGTTCCAGAAGCGATCGCACGTTCTGCAGCGAGGGGCCGCGCTGGGAATCGACATAGATTAAGGCCGAGGTCCCGTTCGAGATGGCCAGAATCTCGTCGGACATGGGGTTGGCTTTGAGACCCGCGGTGATCAGCGCTGCATCGATGTCGACGATGTCCTCGACCGTTTGATGACCATGATCGGATCCGATCAGAAGGAGGATGTCCTCGCCCTGGTCGCGCTGTCTTTCGACGGCTGCGATCACCTCGGCCGCCCGACGATCCGCCTCCGCCAGCACGGCAAGATGGTCCGGAGAACCGAGCGGTGCGTTGTGTTGAATGTGGTCCGGTTCGCCAAGCCACAAAATGCCGACCGCCGGGCGACGCTTCACCATCACGTCGTCGATGAAGCGGGCTGTCATCCTGGCGTCACCGCCGCTGTCCAGCGTGACGTCCAATCGATCGCCGGCCGCGACTTCAATGCGGCCAGGTCCGAACGAGCCGGCCCGGTGATAGACAAATCCATGCCCGTCGGGATCATGGGCATAGGCAGCCCCGGGGGACACGTTGCTGAAGACGATCTGGCCACCCACGGTCTTGACGCGTTCCGCCAGGGTCGGCACTTGCAGTGAGGATCCCGTGACTCGGCGCTTGTGTTGCAGAAACTGCGGATCTCCGGCGTCGCGCAGCACCAACCTGCCGGATTCGATCAGGGCAACGGAATTGCCTTGCAGTCCATGTCTTGCCGGAGTGCATCCGGTTGCAACACTCGCCGACACGACGCGTGTGCACGAAGGAAAGACGGTCCGGTAGTCCTCGAACCATTCGGCGCGCGCGGCGAAATCTGCGAGATGGGGCGTGGTCGCAGGCGAAATGAGGTCCCGTCGAAGTCCGTCGAGGATCATGATGACAACACGCTTCATGGTCAAAGGTCCACCTCATTGAGTGCGACACTGAAAATATCGAAATTGCGCAAACTGCGCCCGTCGGGCGCGCCCGGGCTCGCGCGAAGCCGATGAGACAGGATGAAGGGGACGCGCTGCTCGGCGAGACCGCCATGCGAGCGCAGCCTTGCGCCCGCCAGGTTGGAAAGCTCGTGGTCGCACGCCCGGGCGCCCAGGGCGATTCCCTTTGCTGCGATCACGCAGACGTCGCCCTCGCGGTCGCGCGGCAGCTCGAAGCGGGCGGCCGCATCGTCTCCGGTCAAGGCGAGACCGACGCCCGGAAGCCCCGCGAGAAACGAAACGACGTCTGAGGCGCGCAGGACTGGATCCAGGAGGTGAACCCGGACGAAGCCGCCGAGCGCGCCGTGATGGCGGACGAACGGGTCGGTGATGGGACAGATCACCCGCGTCCGCCCGAGGCCGAAGACTGCGTCGAGCTGATCGCCGAGATACATGACATTGGGCGAACCATCGGCGTGCGCCATATCACTCATACCGTGATCGGCGACGATCCCGACGAGCGCGCCCTCGGCGAGCAGTGCGCCGAGCCTCTGATCCACCTTGGCCATGAACGCCAGGGCTTCCGGCTCGTGCGGTGCGTAGGCGTGCTGGACATAGTCGGACAGCGACAAATAGATCAGATCAGGACGATGATCCGCCAAGAGCCTGAGACCCGCGTCCAGGACGAACAGGGACAGGTCCGCCGAATACTGATGAGGGACGGAGCGGCCGATCCGCGCGGGCACGTCTGCAATGCCATTCTCGGCTTCGCTGCAGCAATCCGCCTTCTCGGCAGAGAACACGATTCCCTTGAGGTCCTTGCCAAGCGCCTTGCGGAGCTTGTCCTTGGCCGTCACGGCGGCCACCTTGGCTCCGGCACGGGAGAAGGCGGAAAGGATCGTCGGCGCTCGCATCGGCGATGCGTCCACCATCATCACCTCCTCTCCGCTCGCGGCATCGATGTAGAAGTTGCCCGACACCCCGTGGTGCGCGGGCGCGACCCCGGTGACGATCGAAACGTTGTTTGGATTGGTGAAGGTCGGTATGGCCGCGAGCGCCGTGGTCGCAAAGCCGTCGCGTCGCATGCGATCGAGGGCAGGGACGATGCCCGCGCTGCTCGCCGCTGCGATATAGTCGGGATCGCAGCCGTCGAAGCAGATGATGACAGTGGAAACGCGCGGCCAATTGTAGACCCGTCCGTTCACTTCGATCTGCGTGTCGGAACCCGTTGTCGGCTCGGTGGCGGATGAATATCGCATCAATGATCAACCCGTGTTGGCAGGCGGCAGGTGTGAGCAACCCAGGCGGCGCTCTGAAGCAGCTCACGGTCAGAGCCATGACGCCCAATGAGCTGGAGACCGATCGGCAAGCCGTGTGCGCCGCAGAGCAGCGGCAGTGAGACGACAGGCAGACCGCACAGGCTCCAGGGCATGGCAAGACTCCCCGAGCCGGGACCTTCATCGAGCCTTGTCGCCTCGCCCAGCGCCGAAAGGGTCACAAGCACATCGTGCTGCGCGAACAGCTTCGACGTCAGTCTGATCAAGCGATCGGCCAACGCGTTCAACTCGATGTAACGTTTTGCGCTGAGCGCAAGGCCTGCGGCAATTCCATCCTGCAGCGGTGGACACAACTTGGCAGACAGATGCTGGGGTAGATCGCCGAAGCGAGCCGCCAGATGAGCGTTCAAAAGGCCAAGAGCCACCTCGATCGCACCGCCGAACTCGCTCGGAAGATCCAGCTCGTGGACTGCAACCGGCAACGCACCGATGAAGGCCGTCAAAGCCTGGCCCGCGTCCGGAGCGACCTGCTCGAATCCCGGTCCGCGCACCACAGCCAGCCTGGGAGGGCGTCCGATCCGATCGGCGGCGCTGTCGACAACGGGATCAAATGCGCCGGCAAACAAGCAGAGATCCTGGACGGATCTCGCGAGATAGCCAATCTGCGCAAGCCGCGGCACCAGGATGTTGGAGCCTTCCATGCTTGCAAACCCGAACGACGGCTTGAAGGCATACGCTCCGCAGAATGATGCCGGCAGCACCGTCGAGGCGGTGTGCTGAGTCCCGAGTGCAAGAGGGACCATTCGGTCGACCACAGCTGCCGCCGAGCCGGCCGAAGACACACCAGGTGAGCGCCCAAGATCATTGGGATTGCGGGCAGCGCTTGGATGATACATGCCGAACTCCGACGTCGTCGTCTTGCCGATGATGATGGCGCCGGATCGCCTGAGCATCGCGACCGCCGCGGCGTCCGCTGCCGGGCGACGGTGGCGCAGCAGGCTGCTGCCATATTCTGATGGCATGTCGATCGTATCGAAGACATCCTTGACGCCGACGGGCAGGCCGTGGAGCGGTCCGGAGAGCCGGCCTTCCGATTGCGCCTTGTCGGCGAGGAACGCCTGCTCGCGCGCCGCGTCCACCGCGACATGAGTGAAGGCGTGGACCTCGCCGTCGCGTGCCGCGATGCGAGCGAGGCAGGCCTCGAGTAGTGTGGCCGCGGAGAGGCGTCGTTCGCGTATGGCCGAAGCTGCAGCCGTGGCTGTCAGCTGCGAAGGATCGCCATCCATCTCGCAAAGCTGACGCCGACTGTGTGGGATCGCGATGGTCATGATCGGCCCGTCTCCTCGAGGGTCTCGGCAGGTGCGAATGAGCTGGCGCTGGTCCCGCGGAGCCGTGAAGGCCAGGCGAACGCGTGTCGAGGCATCATCCCGTCACGAAAGGTCAGGACGCATGATGCGAAGACGATGCCCTGGAGCACCTGCACCCAGGCCCCATAGGGAGCGAGAAAGTGCTGCATCGTGACCAGGACCGCGGCGCCGACCAAGGGTCCGCTCAATGTGCCGAGGCCCCCGATGAGGCACATCAGAACAGCCTCTCCGGAGAGGTGCCAGTGCGCGCCGGACAAAGTCGCGAGCTGAAAGGCAACCGCACTCAGTGACCCGGCGAGGCCGGCACAGCTGGCGGCGATCGCAAAGGCGAACAGCTTGAGGCCCCGGGCATTCTGACCAAGGGACAGGGCGCGCCGCTCGTCGTCGCGGACCGCGACAAGCATCATCCCAAGCTGAGACGACAGCAGCCGCTTGATGCCGAAATGGACGGAGCAGAAGGCTGCGACGGCAAGTGCATAGACGGCGAGGTCGTTGCGCAGATCAATCAGACCGAACAGGAGGCCGCGCGGCACCGCCTGCAGCCCGTCCTCGCCATGCGTGAAGCTCGACTGGACGAACACGAAGTAGACCATCTGGGCGACGGCGAGCGTGATCATGGCTTGATAGATGCCACGCCGCCGGATCGCCAGCGCTCCCATGACGATGCCGAGCAGAATAGCGGCAGTGATCCCCGCCAGCATGGCCAGCTCCGGGGACATCGCCCAGTGCTTCAGCGCATGCGCGGTGACATAGGCGGCCGTCCCGTAGAGAGCCGCCTGTCCGAACGACATGACCCCGGCGAACCCCAGCAGGAAGTTGAACGACGCGGCTAGAATCGCAAAGCAGAAGATCTTGACCAGGAAGATCGGGTAGAGCAGTGCCGGCAGGACAGCGAGTGCAGCTGCGATGATGACGACGATCAGGATGCGCTCGTATTTCTTGTCCGCGCGTACATCCGGCGTGGCCGTGACCGGGGGAGGAATGCCGGCAAAGGAATGATGACGCAGCACCTCGATGCCGAACAGGCCCTGTGGCCGGACCGACAGGACGATGCACATGAAAGCGAAGATCATGACATTGGCCGCTTGCGGGAACACCGCCAGTGTCGCGCTCTCGAGCAATGCCAGGCAGTAGGCCGCCAGGATTGTCCCTCCGAGGGAGCCCATCCCGCCGATCACAATGATGGCGAAGACAACAAGCAGGACGTCGGACCCCATCAACGGACTCACCTGATAGATCGGCGCCGCAAGAGCGCCGGCGAGGCCCGCAAGAGCCGCGCCCAGCCCAAAGGTTGCCGTCATCACCGCAGGAATCGGGACGCCCAGCGCTTCGGCCATCGTGGCGTTCTCGGAAGCCGCCCGAAGCGTCGCTCCAGCCTTGGTTCGTGCGATCGCGATCCACACCCCAAGGCAAACAATAAAGGCGACCATGACGACCCACAGCCGGTAGACGGGGAACACTGCAAAGCCGAGATCGACCACGTCCGACAGCCAGGCGGGCGTCGTGAAGGGCAGTCCCGTAGAGCCGAAGATGACCTGAAATCCGCCCTGGATCGCGGTTGCGAGCCCGAAGCTCAGCATGAATCCATAGAGCGGATCGAGACTGTAGGTCCGCCGCAACAAGAGTCGCTCCAGCACCATCCCGGTCGATCCAACCAGAACGGCAGCCGCACACAGGCCCACGAGATAGGGAAGACCAAGGCGCGCAACGGCCGCCCAGGCGGCAAATGCACCCATCATGTAGAGCGCGCCGTGAGCCATGTTGAGGATGTTCAAGAGCCCGAAGATCAATGCGAGGCCGAGGCAGAGCAGGGCATAGAACGATCCATTGACCAGACCGATCGTGAGATAGGAGAGAACGAGGTTTGACATAAGGATTCACACGGCAACGTATTTGGAGAGGCGCGCTTCGATGCGCTCGGCCTCGCAGGTCGGGCAATTGTCGACAACCAGTCCGTTCTCGATTGCAACAACCCGGTCAGCGACGCCCAGCACGAAAGCGAGGTTCTGTTCGACCAGCAGGATGGTGTAGCCGCGCTGCTTGAGGGCGGTGATCGCTTGTTCGATCTGGCGGATGATGATGGGTGCCAGCCCCTCCGTCGGCTCGTCCAGCAGCAGAGTTCGGGCACCGGATCGCAGGATCCGCCCGATCGCCAGCATCTGTTGTTCGCCGCCGCTCAGCTGCCCGCCGAGATGGCGGGTCCGCGACCTGAGATTCGGAAACAGTTCGAAGATCTCATCATCACTCATGCCGGAGCCGCCCAGCGTGGGCGATAGCGCCATGTTCTCGGCCACGGTGAGGCTGGCGAAGATCCCTCGCTCTTCCGGACAGTAACCGAGACCAAGATGCGCGCGCTCCGATGGACGCAGCGAACGCACCTCTCGCCCCTGCACCAGCACATGCCCCGACTGCCGCTGCAACAGGCCCATGATGGCGCGCAGGATGGTGCTCTTGCCGGCGCCGTTGCGGCCCAGCAGCACGACGACCTCACCCTCCGATACGGTGAAGTCGATCCCGAACAGCGCCTGGACCTCGCCATACCAGGCCTTGAGGTTGGATATCGCAAGCGGAAGGCTTGCTTCGCTTCGTTCCGGATCAAGCATCAGCGGCTGCACCGAGATAGGCGGCGCGGACGCGGTGGTCGCGCGCAACGTCTTGATAGGATCCGTCGCTCAGAACGGCGCCGTTCGCCAGGACGGTGACGTGGTCCGCGAGCCGTTCGACGACCTTGAGATTGTGTTCAACCAGCAGGACGCAGCAATCCTGCGCTGCGTCGGCAATCATCTCGACGACTGGACCGATGTCTTCCCGGCCGAGCCCCGACGTCGGCTCGTCGAGAAGCAGGAGGCGAGGTTTGAGGGCGAGCGTGGTTGCAATTTCGAGCAGGCGTCGCCGGCCATAGGAGAGTTCACGCGCCTGCCTGCGTCGGTCGGAGGTCAGGCCAGCTCGCGCGAGCAGAGTCTCGTTGTGAGGGGCGAGATCGCCGCTGACGCGGCGGCGCAACAGCCGGAGTGGTGGGCTGGCATGGGCCTGCGCCACCAACATGTTCTCCTCGACCGACAATTCGGGAAATACCGCGCAGATCTGGAAAGATCGGGCCAGCCCGAGCCTGGCCAGCCGATTGGCAGGCCGGGCCGTGACGTCGCGTCCAAACAGTTCGATCTGACCGCGGGTGGGCTTGATGAAGCCGCTGATCGCGTTGAACAGGGTGGATTTGCCTGCTCCGTTGGGACCGATCACCGCGTGAATGCAGCCTTCCCGAAGGTCGAGCGACACCTCGTTCAAGGCGACGAAGTCCTTGAACTGAACCGTCAGAGCACGAACCTTCAGCACGGGATTGGTCGGCAGCGGGGCAGAGACAGCTCTCGGATCTTCGAAAGCCTGGAGCGAGGCGCTGGCGACCATGTTTATTGCGCCTTGGCCGCCTGCGAGCTGCAGCCGGATGCCGACGCGGGACGGAATGCCGCGCTCGCAGGAACCGTGGCTGTGCGGACGTAGAAGTCCCACGGCTCCTTGCTTTCGGCAGGCGCCTTCACGCGATAGACGCCGATGTCATAGGTCACCCGTCCATTCGCCTGAATGTGCGCCACGCTGCCGAAGCGGTCGACCGGCAGCTGCCGCATCTGGTCGTTGACAGAAGCGGCGTCGTCGCTGTTCCCTGCCCGTGCGGCCTTCAAATAGTGCAGCACGCTGACATAGACGCCGGCCTGCTCACGCGTTGGCATCCGTCCATGGGCGGCAAAAAACCGCCGGGCGAATGCGCGCGTCGCATCATTGTCGTTCCAGTAGAAGCCGGTGCTGATGATCAGGTTCTGCGCGGTCTCCAGACCGATACTATTGATATCCGTTACGAAGGCGTGTAGCGCGGCCAGCTTTTGCCCGGACCGCGTGATCCCGAATTGGCCGGCTTGCTTGATGGCGTTGACAGTGTCGGCACCGGCGCTGGCAAGCGCGATCACCTCGGCGGAGGAACTGCGCGCCCTCACCAGGAGTGTGGAGAAGTCGGCGGTGCCGAGCGGATGGCGAGCGCTGCCGGTCACCTTGCCGCCGCGCTCGTCCACGACCTGTTGGGCTACTCCCTCCAGATCATGGCCAAAGGAGTAATCCGCGGTGAGGAAGAACCAGGTCTTCAAGCCCTGGTCGAGCAGCGACGCCGCAGTGCCGCGCGCCAGCGCATAGGTGTCGTCGGTCCAGTGTGTGACATAGGGCGAACAATAGCGGCCCGTGATGTCGGTAGAGGCTGCGCCGGATATCAGAAGCGAGCGCTTCTTATCGGTTGCGAGCGGGATCAATCCGAAAACCACGCCCGAATGCGGCAGATCGACGATGGCATCGACGCCGCGCCGGTCAAACCATTCGCGGGCGATGCTGGAGGCGATGTCCGGCTTGTTCTGATGATCTGCCGTGACGATCTCGATCGGGGTGCCGTCGACGGTTCTCCCGAAATCGGCAACGGCCATCCGGGCCGCGAGGATCGAGCCAGGACCACCAACGTCGGCGACCACGCCGCTCTGATCTCCCATGACGCCGATCACGACCTTGCCGTCCGAGAATTCCGCCAATGCGGCACTCATCGAGACGGAGAGAAATGCAACCGACAGCAGAATGCTTCGCATGGTCAGCCCCCTATCATTATTGGCAGGGGGTGCTTAGCCGGGTTCGCTGACACATTTGTGACGAATGCGGTACAATTGGGCTATTCGGGATGGCAGTTGTCGTAGCGACCGCGACGGGGCACACATGGGTCCTGACCCAAACCCGACTCAGGCTGTGACGTGACCACCTCAAACCTGAAACTGCGCGACGGCGAGACCGACAACGCCGATACGATCCTGGAAGACCGGGTCCTGGTTGCCAGAATATGCTGGTACTATTTCAAGGAAGGGCAGACCCAGGAAGCGATATCGCAGCGGCTGAACATGACGCGGAAGCGCGTCAATCGGATCCTCGGGCTCGCGCGGGAAAGCGGCTTCGTACAGATCACGATCACCGATCCCGCCGGGCAGAGAACGAAACTCGAGGCGGAGCTCGCTGCACGATACGGCTTGACGCAAGCCATCGTGGTCCCAACCCCTATGACCGACCCGGACGTCAGGTCGTTTCTGGGAGCGGCAGCTGCCAACTACGTCGCTGAACGGCTCCCCGCGGACGGCTCGCTTGGAATTACCTGGGGAGGGACGATCAACGCAGCCGCCCAGAACCTGAGGCCGCGTCAGGGGCAGAACACCAAGGTCGTCCTGCTCTGCGGCGGATTGGCGGAAAGCGCGCCGATCAATCCGTACGACAACGCTGCGATGATCGCTCGCGCGCTCGGAGCCCGCTGTTATTATCTCACAGCGCCCATGTTCGTCGACGACGCGGCCTTCCGAGACCTCATCGTGGACAGCGAGCCGGTTCGCTCCGTGCTGGCCATGGTGCCAAGTCTGGACATGGCCCTCTTGAGCGCGATCGACCTTTCCGAGCAGTCAAAGGTGCTCGAATACAACGTCATCTCGCGCAAGACCTGGACATCGCTGCGAGCGGCCGGCGCGGTCGGAGACATTTGCGGCCACTACCTCGATCGCAGGGGCAAGCGAGTGGATCATCCGCTGTCGCGGCGGACCATCAATCCGCCTTGGGACCATATTCATCGGATCAAGCACCGGGTTCTGGCAGCGGGAGGACTGCAGAAGGTCGCGATCATTCGCGCCGCGCTGCTGGCCGGGCTCTGTCATGTTCTCGTGACTGATGAAAATGCGGCGGAGAAGCTGCTGATCGACTAGGTGCGCATTGCGTGCGCAGCCGCTTCGTTCCTGGCGCGGCGGCTCGACCGCTTTGATGACCCGCTCGGTGGCAACCGGCGAGCAGGTCGAGGGCCCTAGACCGGCCAGGGCAGGGAGTAGGTTTTCACCTGCGTGAAGCTGCGCATCGCCTCCAGGATGCCCTCCTTGTGACCGAGGCCGGACTGCTTGATGCCGCCGAACGGAGTGAGTTCGGTGCGATAGCCGGGAACTTCCCACACATTGACCGAGCCGACCGCGAGGCCCTCGATGAGCCTCGTGATGTGATCGAGGCGGTTGGAGCAGACGGCGGCGGAAAGTCCGAACTTGGTGGCGTTCGCAATCCTGATGATCTCGTCGATATCATTGTTGCATCGGATGATCGGCAGAACCGGGCCGAACGTCTCCTCGGCAACGAGCTCGCAAGCGGGCGAGACATGATCGAGCAGCGTGGGAGGATAAAAGGCGCCGCGAGGTTCACCGCCGAGCAGAAGCCTGGCACCTGCCGCGACCGCACCGGCCACGCGTCTGGCAATCAGCTGGGCTGCGTCTTCGCTGATGACGGTGCCGAGATCAACGCAAGGGTCGCTGGGGTCGCCTGTTGAGAGCTGCTGCATGTGGTGCAGGGCCCGCTCGGCGAAGTGATCGGCAAGCTCCTCCACGACGAGCGCCCGCTTCACGGCCGTACAGCGTTGACCGGAATGTCTGACTGCGCCCTGCACGGCCAGATGCGCGGCCCGATCGACGTCCGCATCCGAAAGGACGATGAACGGATCGTTCCCACCCAGTTCGAGGACAAGCCGCCGGTAACCTGCCCGTTCCGCGATCTGGTGCCCGACGCGAACCGACCCCGTGAATGTCACGAGCTCGGCGTCCTCATCGGTGAACACGCAATCTCCAAGATCGCGCGGCGTTCCGGTCACGATCGAGAGCATGCCCTCTGGCAAGCCTTGTTCGCGGAGGATCCTGCCCAGCGCAAGTGCCGTCAGGGGCGTCTGCTCCGACGGCTTGAGCACCACGCGGTTGTTGGTCGCTATTGCCGGCGCCAGCTTGTGGCTGACCAGGTTCAGCGGATGATTGAAGGGGGTGATGGCCGCGATGACCCCCGCGATCGGCGTACGCATTGAAAAAATGCGCCGTTGATGAGGGTTTCCGCCGATGTCTCCAGGGTAGATCTCGCCATCATTTTGAATCAGCGCATGGGCGGCAAACGACCAGACGTCGCAGGCGCGCCTGGTTTCATGCAGGGAGTCCCTCAGACAGAGACCGGTCTCGGCGGTTATGAGCTGTGCGAGCCGGTCCTGATCTCTTGCAATCGCACGCGCAGCGCCGAGCAGGATATCGGACCTTTCGCGGCGGCTCAGCTTTGGGCGGAAGCCCGCGGCTGCCGCGAATGCAGCCCGTATTTGACGTGGCTCTGCCTGCGGTACCGTCCCGACGAGCGCGCCGGAAAAGGGATTCCTGACTTCAATGACGCGATCCGCGTCTGCTGATGCTCCAGCCAGGAGCATCGGCTGGTAGATCGGCTCAACAGCGTGCATGCGTGGCTCCTCAACTTAAAGACTGCGCTGGCTGACGCTTGCTTGGGGCTTGTCGGCCTCGTCGATCTGGCTGAAAGGCGCTCTGGCCGGCTTGTTGCGCGAAGGCTGCTCTTCGCGCTGCCAGATCACGATCGTAACGCCCATGATGATCAGCAGGCTGGCAAGAACCGTGCGCAACGCGAGCTCCTCCCCCTGCAGGACGAGAGCTGAGATCAGCGCGACGACGGGAATGAGAACGAGGCTCTGAGATGCGATCCGCGCCGGAATTGAAGCCAACGCATAGTACCAGGCAACGAATGCGAGGCCGGTCGCTACGATACAGTTGAACGCGATCGGGAAGGCGAGAGCTGAAAGGCGCTTGACCTCGAAATGCGGCTCGAGGACGGCTGAGGCCATCATGACCGCCATCCCTGCCGCTGCGAGCTGGAATGTAGTCCGGCTCCAGACGTCGATATCGCTGTGAGCTCGGTTGGCGAGCCACGTTCCCAAGGCCCAGCAGATGGCCGCAATCAGCAGCAGGGCAACCCCTTCCGCGTCGTCCAAAGTCATTGGCGCAGCCGTTGGCCCGAGGCCATTGGCGCTCAACAACATGATGCCACCAAGCCCGCTCCCGATCGCTCCAAGCTCGAAGCCGGTCTGCCGCCTTCCGTCCAAGACCCACTCAATGATCGCAAGCCAGAGCGGCATCGTATAGAAAATGAGAGCACTTCGGCCGACGTCCAGATATTGGAGTCCAACGAGGCTCAGGCCCAGCCCGCAGGCCATCTGCAGCATGCCCACGGCAATCAGGTTGAGCCGTCCGCGATCGCCGATGCGGAGCTGATACCCCAAGGCAAGGCGCGCCACCGCGATCGCCACCGCGCCGCCGAGAAGACGCAGTCCTGTAAAGAACAGGGGCGGCGCGATCTGCAGCGCGTCCTTTATGACGAGCCAGTTCATACCCCAGATCAGGATCACGAAGATCAGGCAGAGGGCTGCCGAAGCAGACGTCTTGCGGACCATCACATCGTTTCCCCTTTAGCCGGCAGCTGAAGGTTCAAGAACGTAGCGCCACATGGCGTCCTGGAATCGGCGCTTGTTCCCGACAGGCGTATGGCGGGTGGTCACGCGCGGAAGCGTTGCGGGATGGCAACGATTGATCTTGCAAAGCAGGAAATGCGGGCCCCGCGTCGTCGCACAGTGCTCCATTGCTGTCAGGATATGCCCGGCTTCGGCACAACGCACCGACGAGCGATAGCCGCAGGCGGATGCGACAAGATCCAGGGACGAGCTTCGTGACGTCGAGGCCTGGCCACCGGTGGACGCATAACTTTCATTGTCGAGCACGACATGGATGAGGTTCTGGGGTTTGGTGTGGCCAATCGTGGACATGACGCCCATGTGCATCAACGCGCCGCCGTCGCCATCCAGTGCGAGCACAGGACGGTTGGGCATGGCGATGGCGAGGCCTGCCGCCAATGCGCTGCAGTGCCCGAGCGAGCCCTGCATGTAGAAATTCTCGGGACGATCGTTGACCCGGAAGAGCTCTCGCGTGATGAATCCGGTCGTCGAGACGATCGACGTGGTCGGATCGAGCCGCTGGCAGATCAGTTCGATCGCCTCTCCCGCGCTGAGCGGGTAATCGAGCGGTGCGTCGGGGGCCGCTCCCGCGGAGCTCGGCGTGAGCTGGCCCTTTCGCAACAGCACAGCAAAAGGTGCCTCCTGCCGATGCGCTTCAGCGGCGCGGATGAGAAGCCGATCCAGTCCGCCCGTCGTTCCGTCGAACTCGTCCCAGTCGACGGCGAGCTGATCAAGGATCGCCTTCGTCGCGGCACCCATGAAGATGTGCTGCGGCTCATCTGCGCTCTCGTCGGGATGCCCTCGCACCGAGATCAGCAACAGGACCGGGATCCTGTTGACCATCAACAACGAGGTGAGTGGATTGACGACGTGACCAAGACCGGAGTTTTGCAGCGCGACGACGGCTCGCTGGCCAGACAGCGCAGCGCCAGCGGCGAGCGCCACCGCGCTGCCCTCGTTGGCCGCGGGTACGTCCGTCAACGCGCTGCTTTCGGCCGCCCTCTCAAACAGGTCAGCGAAGTGGGAGCACGGAACGCCCGAGAAGAACGTATAGCCTGCTGCACTCAATCTCGATAGAAGAACGCTCGTCGGCACGGACATGTCTCTGCTCCTGCACAAGGGCATTGGGAGCGGCTCTGCCGCCCCCAATGAATCGACGTCCTGTGACCTCAACTGAGTTTCTTCGCCACGATCAGGCTGCGATTGCAGAGCGATCTGTGGTACTCGACCTGCCCGAAGCCGGCCTGTTCGAGCATCCCGCGCATGTCTTCAAAGCTGTAGCAGCAGCCTTCGTAGCCCGTGGTCAGGAGCACCGAATATTCAGCTTCGGCGGTCGGGGCCGGACGCCCGCCGCGATCGTCGGGATGGCAGCTGTAGACAGCAATGCGGCCACCGGGCTGGAGGCTGTCGTGGGACTTGCGCATCAGCAGGCGGACCTTCTCGGGTCCCCAATTGTGAAGAACGTGGGAATAGAGATGAAGGCTTGCATCGCGTGGCAGCGGGTCGACAAACATGTCGCCAGCGACGATACGGACGCGGGCGGGAAAGAGACCCCGCGCGATCAGACAGGATCGCGCGAGCTCGTCGACCGGGGGGCGCTCGAAGATGGTCGCGGATAGCCGAGGATATCGCATCAGCAGATGAGCGGAATAGACGCCGGAGCCGCCGCCGATGTCGAGCATGGACGTATCGCCGCTGCAATCGAGCAGGGTAGCGAGATGCGGGGCAAAGATCCGGCCGCGCTCCTCCATGCCGCGCGTGTTGAGGTCCGCGAACTCATCCGTCTGCATCAGATCGTCCCAGCTGGTCGTGTCGCCGCGCGCGACATGCCAGGTGTCGGAGCCGTCGTTCCGCAGGACGTCGTACAGCTCGCGAACCGACGACTTGTACTTCATTGTGGCGATGTAGGAGGCGACATTCTCGTCGGATCGGCTGCTGAGATATCGGACGGCTTCGATGGTGGCGTGAAGTTTTCCGCCCTCGCGGGCAATCAGGCCCCAGGATTCGAAGAGCCTGATCATTGTACGTGTCGGCCGGTCACGAAGCGAGAAATGCTCCCGCAGTTCGTCTTCAGAGACGGGATGACCGTCCAGATAGGTGAACAGGTCGAGCCAGGACACCGCTGCAATGTAGAGGTCGGCGGCGTATGAGCTATCCCGCCACTTGATGACCTGGGCAATGTCGGGGCGGTCGACCTGTGAGACATCGGTCGGTGTGTCGATGCGAGATGCGAGTGCAGTCGGGGTCATGGGTTTGATCCTTTACGAGAACGGCATGAGTTGTTCGGTCAGTCTGGCTGGCCTGGCGCGGCATTCACGGGCAGGTATCGGGCCTCGGCGCGCGCGAGCTCGTCGTAGTGAAACAGCGAGAAGACATCCTCGAGGGTCGCGACCTCAGCCTCGATCCCGGCGATGCTCTGCTCGGTGATGATGCGTTCGCAGACATTGCGCATCGCGCTTGTCGCGGCGCGCATCGAATGATTGGCCCAGATCACGGTCGAGATGCCGGCAGCACGAAAAGCGGACGCGGGGGTCCGATAGTATTTCGTTGGGACGATCACGACGGGGAGGCGGTTCTGCCAACCATTGGCGAAGGCGAAAATCTCGTCCGCCGTGCTCTTCCGGGAATGAATGAGAATGGCGTCCGCTCCGGCGTCCGCATAGGCGTGAGCGCGGTGAAGGGCCTCGTCCATGCCATGGCCGGCGATCAAGGCCTCGATGCGGGCGACGAGGACGAGTTCGTCTCCAACCGCATCTTTCACGGCACGCAGACGCCCGGAAAATTCGCCGGCATCGGCGAGCGGATGACGATCGCCGACGAACGAGTTCATCTTCGGAAACTGCTTGTCTTCCAAGGCCACACCCGCGGCACCCCGCTGACGGAGCTTGTGGGCCAGAATGCGCGCGTTGTTGAAATTGCCGAAGCCGCTGTCACCGTCGACGAGAACGGGGAGATCAGTCGAATCGACCATGCGTTCGACGACGTCGATGAGCTGGGTCCAGGACGCCTCACTTGCATCGCGATAGCCGAGAGAGCAGGCGATCGACAGGCCGGATGCCCATAGGCCCCTGAAGCCGGCGCGCTCGGCGACGGCGCTTGATAGCCCATCATGGGCCTCCATCAGAAAGCTCAGATCTCGATTGCAGCAGATCTGCTCGCGGAGCACTGCGGCGCGAGTGGCGAGTTCCGGACGATGATCTGCAGCATGACGAATCGATTGCGGTCGCGTGAGCATGCAAGGTCTCCCTTCCCCGTGCGGGTCTGTCATCAACCACCAGTTGACAGTTTTGCGATACCGGGATCAATTACTAACTCTGGTAGTCACACCAGCGCATAGGTTCCGGTGGGGAGGGCGAGGGAGGCGATCTCGCCGAGGGCGAGCACTGCCGGCGAGCAGGCCCGGGTTCGTGCTGGCAAGGGGAGGACCGCGGCCCTGCCGCGTCCGCTTGCGCCGCCGGGGAAAGTCGCGTGCCTGGAGGGATGGCGATGGCCGGCCGCTACCTAAGCTTGTAGTAGCGGCGCGGGCCGATATGCGTTCAACTGGTTGCTTCGTTCAGCATCCGGTCAGCCGTTTGGCGGATCTGATCCGATGACGATACATCAACGGGCGCCAGAGACGCTGGCGCGCTGCCGCGTTCGTATTGAAGATGGCGTGGATCCGATGACAACCATCCTTCTGGACGATCATGGGCGGGCTTGGGATGCTCATTCGCCGGTTTTGCGGCGATTCCTGCAATGCCCGGTGTCAGATTTTGATTTCTCGTCCTATGTGGTCGACAATCTGGGATTCGTCGCTGTCACCATAATCGACAGTCGATCGGCCCGGATCCGGCTCAGGCCGAGGACCGCCTGCGGGATCAGCATCGCTTCGGCGCTATACTTCATCGCGGATAGGGCCGTGGAGCGAATCATCGTTGTGAAAGCAGGCGATGAAGTTGTCGAGTGCATGTTCCCGAGGGTCAGCCAGGCGATGACCTATATCGGGGATGAGGTCGCGCGAGCCCGCCTGCATCTGTCGCCGGTGTTCAGAAGCCGTGAGTTGCCCATCACTGCGCTTGCCAAAGAGGCAGAGCCTCTTGAGGTCCTGTTCATGCGATGGCTCGAATGTGATCAGGGCCGCGACAATACCGAACTGAAGGGCCTCCTCGATCTGCACTCGCTGCAGCGCTTCGTCATCATCGAGCCTGTCGACGGCCGGCTTATTTTCGCTGACATCGGCTCGGGGTTTGAAAGCTTCGGCAGAACCTGGCAACAGCATGCGCCGGGATTGCCGCTCGAGGAGCAGCCGGACTATCATTACGGCCAATGGGTCCGTGGCGTTTACGACCATGTGCTTCATACAGGCAAGCCGCTCTTCGACGACGTTGATGCCGTCATCCGGCGCCCGCACCGAAATGACAGGTTGCGGGTGCACTACAGGCGCCTCATCCTTCCCTGCGGTTCGACTCGCTCCAGACCAGCTCGGCTTGTCGGTGCGTCGCTCGTCGAGAACGTTGCATCAACCCCTTGGTAGCTGCGCGATGCAGTACGAGGATGATTGATGCACCCCTGATGGCGAGTGGCTGAGTGCCGTCTTGCGAGCTTTCCGGCTGTTGAGCGGCCCGCTTGCAATGCGTCAATTGTCTTGAAACCTGGCAGTTCGTGCTTGGGTCCGCAGCAACGCGGCGCGGCATGGCTTGGCTCAATTCAGGCGCGACATGTCGCAGCCGTCTGCTCAACCGGAGCGTTTGATTGCGCCGTCCCATGATATGACGGAGGCGTTCAGCGCTGTGCCAAGTGAGACGAACAGGCGTTGGCTACTCGCGTAAGACGCGTAGTGACGATAGTGGCACGCAGCAATAGGCCGCACTGCGGACGCCGGACGAGCTTTCTGGCCAGTGACTCCGCCGCTGGTGTAGCACCACCAATTTCGGTAGCTCGCCAAGCGCAGGCTTGCGTGGCATGAGTGGGCCAAGCTGGCCGAGCGCAACCTCTTTCGTCTCGGCACGTCGCGTGAAATGAGCCGGCGTCAAAGACAACGCCGTTTCCTGCGTCGCGATGCGAGCTCTCCGCATTGCGTCGTGACGGGGCTCTGGCAGTCTGGGACCTATTGATGACGGCCTGAAACAGATATTGTATTGATGTTGATACGACTGGGCGATATCGTCTCACGTCGAGAAGGAGAGGCGGACTTCGTCCGCTGGGTGCACGTCGATCCCTTGCAACCGATCGGCTGTCGGCGACCTTCCACCGACCGTTTTCGGCCTGGAGTTCGGTGATGTCTCTTGATGAAACCCTGCGGATTTTGGCAACCGTCGAGCCAGGTGGTCTGACGCTCGATGAGCAAGCCATCGAAAGCAATCCCGACGCCGTGCTCGTTGCCCTCGGACGCAGCTTTGAAGCGCTCTCCGCAGAACTCGCAACTCTCCAGCAGCAAGATGCGCAATCAGCTGGGGCCACCTGGGATGCAAAATCGCAGATCTCCGCCGTGGTGGTGCCCGGTGTAGAGCGCATCGAAGCGGTCTTGAGCTCGCTTGACCCGATTGAACGCGCCATCATGGCGATTCCGGCCAGAACGGTCGTCGGTCTGGGGGTAAAGGCGCGACATGCTGCACATGTGCTCTCAAATTACTGGGCGGACGTCCCCGAGAGGCTCGACTGGGATGCCCGGACCGTGCGGCATCTGATCGAATCCGCTTGTTCAGTCGCCGGTGTAGAGCTGAGCTAAGGTCTTTGCTGCGGGCCGTCTTCGTCATGGAGCGGTGCGATGGCCGTGGCGACTGGCGTGTGCCGGCGCTTTCGCCCTATCGGGCGGCCAAGTAGGTCGATTGGGCAGCGAAGCTTGTGAGCCTCAGCGGCGCTGCGCAATGAGGACCTGCGATTCAATGACTTCTACGACGCCGCCGGCGGTTGCGAATGGCGATATCTCCATCGTCAATTCCTGCGCGAGCTGACCTTCGAGAACGCCCAGCTGTTCAGGGGAGGAGGTCGACATCGATAGTGCGCGGTCGATCAGGCGAGCGACAGGCACGAGACGCTGCTCAATGACACCAATTCTGGTGAGCTGACCGAAGCGCGACTCCAGCAGGATCGATTCGTGACGTAAGCGCTCGGGTGCGAAACCGACACTCTTGTTGGTGAAGCGATCGACGACGTCCGAGTAACGCTTGTACCAGGCGTTCTGTGGGACATCGGGACGTACGTCATTGAACAGCATGACTGCGCCGTCCTCCTCGATCAATGGGTCGAGCTTTCGCAGCGTATCGGCGCGATCCATCCAATGAAAGGCACGTCCAATCGCCACGGCGCGAAAGCGGCCGAGCTGCGGGCTGAGGTCGAACGAGCTGCCTTCGATCAGTTCGATCTCAACGGCCGCCGCGTTGGCGATCGCCTGAGCAGCCTCTAGCATGGCAGGCTCCGGATCTATTCCGATGACCTTGCCGACCAGGGGTGCAAATGCGATGCCGAGCCACCCTGGTCCACAGCCGAGATCCATCAATCGGTGGTCCTTGGTCAGACGAAGGTGATCCGCCACAACTTGGATGAGCGCGGGTGCGTAATTCGGTCGCCCGGCCACGTAGTGAGGGACCGTCGATTGAAAGCGAGGGAATGAAGGGGAAACTGGTTCGGACGTCATCTGTATCGTTCGACAGCCGTGCTGAAGCTCATGTCTTGTGACGCCTTCCGGTGTGGGCCGGTCCGCCCATGGCGCGGCCCCATGAGATCGTGAGCGCTTCTCCTTCGCACGCGTACCGAAATGTCAGTTTGGACGGAACGTGCTCGGGACTTGGCGCGCTTGCAGGCAGGCTAGAAGTCTTTCAATGGCATGCGAAGCTCGTAGGTTGCAGGTGGAGCCAGCAGCTCGAAGTGCTGAATCGGACGTCCGGCGCTGTCGAAATGAATGCGCACCACCTTCAAGAGCGGTGCGCCTATCGCGACATTGAGGCGTGCTGCGACAACGGGGTCGGCTGCAGCTGCCGTCACAATCTGCTCGCCAGATGTGAATGTGATGCCGAAGCGCTGCAGAATCGCATAGAGCGACCCTCCTTCCATGTCTTCAGGACCAAATTGCCGTCCGATCGCTTCCGGAATGTAGGTCGTGACCTGCATGATTGGCCAGTCATTCATGTAGCGGATGCGAACTGTGCGCTGGAAAAGGTCGCCTGGCTGGGCTTGGAAGTGCTCGCGAACGTGACGAGGGGCCACCTTGAACTCGAACTCGACCACGTGAGCTCGCGTTGTGCGCACGATCTCCCTGTTTCGAGCAGCAAGGTCCATCATCGGTACCGTGAGAGGCTCCGGCTTCGAGAGCTCCCGTACGAACGTGCCGATACCCTGGCGGCGTTCGATCAGTCCGAGCTCATCGAGAGTGTCCAAAGCTGCCCGGATCGTCACGCGCGAGACGCCGAAGAGCACAGCCAGATCCGCCTCCGCCGGCAAGACTTCTCCTGGTGCATAGCGGCGTTCTGCAATTTCGTCCTGCAGGACCAAGAACACCTGATGATGAAGCGGTATGTCGCGCCGCCGTCGTGCAAGGGTCGCGGGCCGTCCTTTTGGGCGCTTGGACTTATCTGTCGGACGCGTCTTCCGCGCCGTTTTCTTGACGGCCGAAGCAGAAGCGTTCGAATGCTGCGGAACTCGCGGCGCCACCACCTAGCCTCGATCCCACAGTGCCGCGGGCGTGTTCATCGGCTCGAACTCTCCACGATGCTATTTCGATGCTAGCGTCTGGAGAGCCTTTTCGACGAACCTGTTCGTAAATGTCTCCGCGAGATCGACCTTCACGCCACGCAATTGTGGGTCGACGGTCGACAACACCTGAAATGCGATCCCCGCGCTCTCGGCGCTGAACCTGCCATCGGGCGAAAACATGTCTCGGGTGCCCCGGATGGAGGCGAGAAAGATGTTTCGATCAGGTTTGGCCCATTCCTCCGGAAGCGCATCGGCGATCTCGTCGACGGACGCGCGATCAATCCACTGCAGGGCGCGCACCATCGCGAGAACAAAGGCCTGGAGCGTATCGGGATTGCGTTCGATGAAGTCTGACCGCGCGTAGATCGTCCCTGACGGATAGAGACCGCCAAAAATGCCGATGGTCCCCTCGTTGGTGCGAGTGTCCGCGACTAGTTTGACGTCACCTGCTGATGTCAGCGCCGTAAGCGCCGGCTCACCCGTGACGACCCCATCCACGGCGCCGTTGCGGATCGCTGCTACGGCACCTGTGCCACCTCCGACACTGACGAAGGAAATGTCGGCCGGAGAGACACCAGCTCGCAAAGCGATGTACTCCACCATGAACTGAGTTTGGGATCCCAATGCCGTGACCCCGATCTTCATGCCTCTCAGGCTGCTCGGGTCGCGATAGTCCGCAGCCTTCTCTTTTCGCAGGGCCAATGCGAACGTTGGATGCCTGCCAAACAGCACAACCCCGACGATTTTTTGTCCCTTGGCATGCATCTGAATCGTGTGGTCGAAAGCGCCAGCAGTGAGTTCAGCACTTCCTGCCACGAGAGCCTGGAGCGCCTTGGATCCGCCGCTCACGTCAAGAAGCTCCGGGTCGAGGCCCGCGTCCCTGAAAAAGCCAAGGCGCTCGGCAAGTGTGACCGGTGCGTATTGTAGGAATGCCTTTCCGCCGATCGTCACTCTGACTCTGGACGTCTCGACGGAATTGCCCGCCCAGGCCGAATTCGCCGAGCCACACAACGCCAATAGCGGAAGCCCGAGAAAACTACGTCGCTGTAACACTGGCCGGGTCTCGCGAGCGTTGGGAGGAAATGTGTGCCGGTAGTGAACTTTTCTCACGATCCGATCACATTCGAATCATACGAACGATCATCCGCACGAGCAAGGCAAAAGCTCGCCGAGGTTGCACGAGTTAAATGCACGTGAGGCGATAGTCATCATAAACTGCGACCGAAAATTGTCGAAAGTAGTTGTTGGACGTCGATTGAGGCCGGGCAGCCGGCTGCGCGATGAGACCGAACTACTCCACGCGCTCAAGATGGACCGGCGACGCTCGCGTTCTGCGAAGCACACGCATCAGATATGCAAATCGCTCAACGAGTGCAGCTACGATCAGTCTCCGGCTTCGCAATCTGGCCTTGGGGAATTCGGCCGAGAGCGCCGCCTCCGGCTAGCTGCACCGGCACGGAAGCTGCACGCCGGTGCTGTCCGGCGCAGTTCGCCGCCCAACGGCCATGAGGCGAGAGCGGCCAGCTCAGCAAAGTGACCATAGTCCCGACTTCGTCGGGCCATTCGACCGGAAGTAGCGAGCACGTCAAGCTCGCCCGATATGATCGAGTTCAGCCGGCAATTGACATCAGGCTGGGACGTCCGTCTTGCGGGTTACCCAGACAATCCCGGCGCGCTTGCGGCAGACGAACGATAGGACCTCTGCAGCCGCCGGCAGGCGAGCGAGCAACGACAGCCCGCGCCGTCCTGCGGACTGAATGCGGAACCGCATGAAGTCCGCCTCGGCGGGGACCGGAGGAGACCCAAAGGCCGATCGCCACCATCTTCGCAACTCGCCCGGCGAGTAATAGAAAACGTCAGTCTTGAGCTGCCACAGCATGAAGTCGGCCCACTCTTTGCTGCTCTTGCCTTCCCGATAATAGCCGAAGCCGAGCCGATGCGCGGCTCGCATGTAGAGATGGGCGAATAACTCGGGCATGTGATGGACGAAGTAGAGACCCACGTGTCCCTCGAACCACGACGTGCTGTCCGGAAACAGAGCCAGGAATACCCCTCCGGGCTTTAGTACGCGCGCGATCTCGGAGACCGCAAGCTCCGGGTCTCGGACATGCTCGAAGACCTGGTTGGATATGACAACGTCGAAGAACCCTTCGTCGAAGTCGAGACGTCCATTACGGAGCGCGCGGAAGTGCTCAGGACGTTCCGAAGCCGGGGCATCGAGGTCCGCTCCGAAGAACTCGTAGCCTGCGTTTCGTCCGTAGACGACCACCTCGCCGCGCCCGCAGCCGTAATCCAAGACGCGGGGGCGTTCAATGCCAGATAGCGAAAGTGCTCGCTGAAACACAAACTCGTAATTCGGGCTCATGGACGGAGACATCGCAAAAACAGCGCGCCTCTGCAACACAATGTTTCTGCATGTGACGGCAGGTTTCGAATATTGCCGCTTCGAACGAACCAGCCAAATTCGTGCTCCAGCAGCGTTATGACGTCGGTCAGCCGCCTGGGATCGCTGCTAGCACAAGCGCCAGAAGTCAGCGCCGGACTAGATGCGTTGGTCATCCAGGCGTGGTCAGTAACTCACGCCGAGAAACGTTCCTCGCGTGATGCTGACAATGATAAGACTGTTAGAATACGCGATTTTGAACGAGACGCCACTTATCCGGGAGGTTGCGCTTACCATCAATGGGCATTCGTACTAGTTAGTCGTGGACTGCCACCATTTCTGGCGCTCGCGGCGCAGTTACGCGCTCTCTTTCACTCTTATTCCGACCGGGCCCTACGCTCGCTATCGTCATCCATGACGTTGACTGCGGCTGGAGGACGGCAACTCTCGATCCGAAGAATGCCTTCCAATCAGGGCAAAAACGGCCGCCGAGCCGACCACGGCAGCGATCGCGGCAATTGCAAAAATCGTGGCAAATACGTTGATACCGGAAAGAATTGAATTGGGTTGTTCCAACGATGTCCTCATGACGGCACCGAACATCGCAATCCCAATAGCGAATCCACCTTGACGGAGAATTACGCTTATCGCAGAAGCCGCTCCAGCCTGCTCGCGACGTACAGATCCGACGATCCTCGCCGTTAGTTGCGGATTGAGTGCGCCATTTGCGCACCCCGCGATGGCCATACCAACAAGGCCCACGACGAGATGCTGCATCTGTGCCGCGACGGCCATCACAAAAGCGCCGATCGAGACGATCAGAAGCCCGGCGCCAAAGAAGACCCGTGCTTCCATCGCCAGTGCAATGCGGGCGGAGAACATAGGCAATGCAACCATCGGCATGGTTGCAGCTAGCATCAGAACCCAAGCGTCACTAAAAGAGCGGCCTAACCGTTCTTGCAGGAAGAGGGGCAGATAGATCAGCACGGCCCAGTAAGCGACCGACAAAGCAACTGGCACGAGACAGAACCCAACAAATGTTCGGCTGGAGAACATATCGAGTTCTATAAGTGGTTGAGTGCCAAAGCGTTGAGTTGACCAGAAGGCGACAAAGAGCGCCAGCACCCATAGAATTGCAAGCCAACTTGGAATTTCGAACGTCGAGATACGTGTTCCATGAAGCAGGAGCCAGACGACCGAAAGAAGCAGCGCACTTAACGTCGCAATGCCGCGCAGATCAATTTTCCGCTTAGCTGGATCGCGAGATTCGTCGACTACCATGATCGCGGCAATTGCAATGAATAGGCATATGGGGATGTTGATTAAAAACACCCAATGCCACCCCAATAGGTCCGCGATCAGGCCGCCTCCGGCCGGACCGAGGGCTGTTGCGACTCCTGCCATTGTTCCTGTCCAGGCGAACGCCCGAGCGCGACTTGCTGTATTTGTGTAGCGATTACCAATTATCGCGAGCCCAGAGGACATCATAAAGGCCGCGCCGATACCTTGGCCTACGCGGCCGATGATCAGAGAAATCTGGGCCCCAGCAAAGGCACATTGGAGAGACGCGAGAAGGAAGATGGCATTGCCACCAAGCAACATCATGCGTCTGCCGAAACGGTCGGCGAGAATTCCGGCGGACAACAAGAAGGCCGTTAGCGCAATGCTGTAAGAATCCATGAGCCAAGCGAATCCGCCGACATCGAGTGCCAGATCCTGCTTTACGAGGGGCATCACCATAACGATTGCTGTGATGTCGAAATTCACGACGAATAATACCATGCCTACAATCGTAGGAACCAACGTGTTCAGCAGTGATGTTGAGTCGTCTAAGCGGGTCGAACTTTCCGCGGTCAATGTCGTCCCCTATCTGAAGGTGTTGCCGGATTTCGTGTGGGTTATCGGAGCTCTAGCGGATGAACGGATCCGATGGAGAACGCGCACGTCGGGAGAACTTCCGGGAGTGGAAGACGACGCATTCCAGGTGATTAAAGGCGGTTCGGAACGCAAGACGATGAGGTCCCAGCTGCGGGCTGCCTGGTCCGGATTGTCTTCTTCAGTCGCACAAAATGCATGCTTTGCGACCAATGTTCGTTTCTCGAAGGCGCAATGGGCATACCGCTTTAAATGCCGAACAACTCCGGAGGACGCGAATGATCGCTTCTCAAAACGGCATGAATCTGTATCATGTTACGCGAGGTCCCAAATGATCCGTCGCTTGCCGCCCTTCGGCCCGCTTGTCGCGTTCGACGCAGTCGCCCGCAATCGCTCGTTTACGCGGGCGGCCGACGAACTGGGGGTTACCCAGAGTGCAATCAGTCATCAGGTGCGCCGGCTTGAAGAATTCTTCGGTATGCAACTTTTGATACGCCGCAATCCTGGAGTCGAATTGAGCGATGACGGGGCTAGGTTAGAAGGCGAGCTCGGCCCACTCCTCGACGAGATAGCGGGTCTTGGGCCTAGCTTAAGATATAGATCGACCCGACAGATGCTGCGCTTGGGAGCTGGCTCGTCGTTAGCCGGATGGTGGTTGATTCGCCGGTTGAGAGCCTTTCGCCATTCCAACTCGGAAATTGAGATTGATTTCCGGCTTGTCGAGTCTGAGGCTGTTGGTGAACCGCCGCTGGATGTCCGGATATTGTGGACTACTCTCGCAGAGTCCCGCGCAACGCCATTGCAAGAGCCGCTCCTACGCGAACGTATCTTTCCGGTCTGCGCCCCGTCTCTTCTTCCTCAGGGCATGCCTTTGTCGGACCCAACGGCACTGCTCGATCTTCCATTGATACAGAAAGGTCATCCCCCTGAGGGCGAATGGAGTTGGGCCTACTGGTTCGGGAAACTTGGGCTTAAGCGCACCGAACCGCACGGTCTTTTATTAGGGGACATGGGCCTTTGCTTGACCGCCGCTGTGGAGGGCGCTGGCGTCGCCATCGGCCGCTCTCTCCTCGTCGCCGATGCAATCAGCGACGGGCGCCTCGTGCCCGCACTAGCGAACGCTCCTCACGTCCTATCAAACAAGGTTCACATTGCGCGTTGGAGCCAGGATCGCATTGGAGATCCACACACCAAAGTGCTGGTGAACTGGCTCGCGCAAGCCGCCGAGGACACGGATCGCGCTATGTCAAACGACTGGCACAGCATGGCGTAGTAGCGTTGTTCGGCTTCGGCCGGCGGGAGGTTGCCAATGGGCTCAAGGAACTTGCCGTTGTTGAGCCAGTCCACCCATTCCAGGGTCGCGAACTCGACGGCTTCGAATTTTCGCCATGGCCCGCGCCGATAGATCACCTCAGCCTTCTAGAGGCCTTTGAAGGTTTCGGCGAGAGCGTTTTCATGGTTGCCATATCATGCGCCTGCCGTGGTTTTCGAGCCAAGATCATACAATAAGTTCCGCGCGACAGGGATCAACAGCGCGGAGCCTCGCCTGAGACGCCGTGGGCTAAGGCAAAGCACGCCCGGAATGCCCAGCTCCGGTTCGCCGAAAGGCCTCGCTGAGCCGTTCGGTCCCGAACGGCTGACGGATAGAATTTTGAGCAGCCGCTTCGAAATCGACAGGGTACACTGGCGGGTACACCCAAGAAGACGCAACAAAAAGCTCTGTGTATATCAAACGTATAGCGCAAACGTCGATCCCGCCCCTGGGGCCATAGCTACACCACTCGCACCGACGGTCTATTGGGATCTGGCACATTAGGCCGTCAGCGGTTGCGGACCGATGAGGCTATTCATCTGGCTGCGTATCCGAGAAATACAAACTCACGAGCTTGCCTGAGCCATATCGCGGCTTGTTGAACCGGGCCTCAACATACTGCAGCCGCCCACTTCTCAGATCGGTCTGCAGCGCCCAAAATGCGTCTGCTGGAAGATAGGCAGAGAAAAGCCGGAGGTCTGGCTTGAGTCTCATGTACAGCAACGAGGGGTGTGCCTGAGCGCCATTCGCATCGCTGCGATGATAAACGCGCGAGCACATCAGAGAGCAGCGGATTTCCCTGCCGAGGTGCTTGGGCAACTCGGGTCTGGTCATGACGATTTCAGCAAGCAAATGAGCAATAGCTTCATCTATGCTGGCGTCACGCTCGCTACCGTGCGTTGAGATGTAGTAGCTGACAGTGACCGATTTCACGTGAGCAACCAAAGAATATTCCTCTTCCGGTTGCTTGCGGTTTGGCAGTCGTCCTCTAGCCGGCATTCGAGGTCTTTCCTTTGGCCAGGTGGAGAGCTCGGCTATGAGGAAAGCAGGCCAGTGTTGACCCAGCAGTCTGCTGAAGACTGTCACATGATCTTTGCCGGGGATCGAACAGGCAGCATCAACCGCGCACGAAGCTACGTGACTCAGCCCTGCGACCCGCGCTTGATCGGCATCACCTTCTTGGGATCGAGCCAGTGGTCGATACGATCAGCCCAATGCTGCATCAGCTTCGTGCGCGAGCCGATCAGCGCGAGCGGTCCGTGTTTCTTGTAGAGCCCTTCTACGGTCGAACTATCGAGATGCGCGAGCTGCAGTTCGACGACATCGCCATCCCATGCCTTGGCCTCCTTGATCTCTTCGTGGTGGGACAGGGTCGAGAAGGTGGTCCGGAACCCGTGGGCGCAATGATCAGTCTTGGTGTCAATGCCAAGCAGCCGCAAGCGCTTGTTGAGCGTGTTGTTCGATAGCGGGGCATCCTTTGAGCAGGAAAAAACATACTGGCGATGGCCGGTCAGCTCTTGGACGCTGCGCAGGATTGCGAGTGCCTGTCGTGACAAGGGCACGACATGGTCCCACCCGGTCTTCATCTTGGTGGCTGGAATAGTCCAGCGCTCAGTGTCCCAATCGACCTCGCTCCACTCCATTTCATTGACCATGCCGGGGCGAGGTATGGTCAGCGCATCGAAGCGCAAGGCAAGGCCAACAATGTCGCCAAACCTCCCTCTCGCCCACGGTGCGCTGATGAGCTTGAAGACGCGCGTCACATCGCGTGGCTCAGTTACGCCGGGACGCGGCGTCGAAATGTTGGCAATCAGCTTCCCATTCAGATTGCGGAATGGATTGTAGCCGTCGCCTTCGACGTCGGCATAGTCACAGATTTGCGCACCGATGCTGCGCACGCGGTCGCGGGTTTCCAGCTTTCCCTTGGCTTCGTATGAACGCAGGAAAGCGAGCACGTCCGGACGCTTGATGTCCTGCCTGCACAACTTGCCAAAGCGGGCCTTGACGTAGCGGACGCGCAGCTCAAGGACCTCGATTGTCTTTGGGTCGCGCACCGCAACGATTCTGCCGCGCTTGACTTTCTCCATCTTTTTCTTCGCGAGCCACTCGTCAGCCCATTGCCCGAAAGGTCGAGCGGCCGCTTGCCTGTGCTTATCGAGCTGTTTCTCGGTGCTCGGGTCTTTGCCGTCCTTGAGCAGGTGCTTGGCCTTGTCGCGCTCGTGACGTGCGTCGGCGAGTGAGAACGTGCCGTTCTTTCCGTTGCCGTAAGGCCCGATGGAGTAGGTTTTCTGGCGACCGGAGAAGCGGTAGGCCATCCGCCAGAGCTTGGAGGCAGCATGGCCGGGTTTATTGTCGTCGGGTGTGACGAAGAGGTAGAGACCGCCGCCGGTTACATCGGAAATCTTGGCGGCACCCCACGCGCCATTGTCGAATCTCGGTTGGGCAGCGCGGCAGTCGACGTCGGTTCTGATCTGCTTGGGATTGACGCACGCGACATCGTTCTTGCGGGTCATCTGCTCCATTCCTTCGTTCGGAATAGCGAAAGTCGCCGTGAACGTTTGTTCTCCCGATACCAACACGATACCAACAAAAATACCAACAAATCGGGCGGCTGGGATCGGGCGAGAACAAACGGTGATGAACGGCAATGTGCGCGGAAAGGCCCAATTTTCAAGGGGTTCCGAGCAGAGCGCGAACTGTTGCGGACGATTTAGAACGGGCTTGAACAGCCTAGTTGGTGCCCCTGGCCGGAATCGAACCAGCACTCCTTGCGGAACTCGATTTTGAGTCGAGCGCGTCTACCAGTTCCGCCACAGGGGCATTCGCCGGGCCTGTGCAGGAACCATAGCGAAGCGGGCGGACTATAGCGGGCGGCCGGGCCGGGTCAACCCGCACGGACGTGATGGGCGCGCATCTCGACAGCTTTCGCGGGCCGGAGTAGGAGCCGGAACGGCCCGGCATGGGACCGGATGCAGCCCCGTTCGGGAGGACCGATGACCAATACTTCTGTGATGGCGCGCCCCGCGGCGGGAGCCATGAGCCCGGCGGTGGCGGCGGCGCTGCTCGCGGCCGGCATAGCGGCGGCGGCCTTGGCCGGCGCCTGGTACATGCAGCTGGTCTGGGGCCTGCAGCCCTGCGAGCTCTGCCTGAAGCAGCGCTGGGCCTATTATGCGATCGTGCCGCTCGGGCTGCTGATCGCGCTCGCCGCCAAAGGCGGCGCGCCGCGCGCGCTGGTGCTCGCGGGGCTCGGCGTGGTCGCGCTGGCCGCGCTCGGCAATGCCGGGCTCGGCGTCTATCACTCCGGCGTCGAATGGGGCTTCTGGCCGGGGCCGACCGAATGCACCGGGCCGATCGGCAATCTCGGCAGCGCCGGCAGCCTCTTGGAGCGGCTCGACAGCGTCAAGGTCGTACGCTGCGACGAGGTACAATTCCGCTTCCTCGGCCTGTCGCTCGCCGGCTACAGCGTGCTGATCTCGCTTCTGATCGCCGCCATCGCCGGCTGGGGCATCACCCGGAAGCGCGCCTAGTCGTCGACATCCTCCTGCGGCCGTCCGAACAGATGGACGATGCCGGGGGTGGCGATCGTGACGAACACGAAGCGCGACAGGTGATGCGCGCCGACGAAGATCGGGTCGATGTGCAGCGTCAGCGCCAGCGCCATCATCGCGTCCATGGCGCCGGGCGCGAACGCGACGATGGTGTCGGAAAAGCGCACATGCGTCACCAGCACGATCACGGTGACGAACAGCGCCGAGATCGCCACCGCGATCGCGAACGAGCCCAGCGCCGCCCTGATATGGCCGACCAGGGTCTTCACCCGCATCCGGGCGAAGCGGCTGCCGATCAGGGCGCCGATGCCGACCAGCGCCACGCCGCGCATCCAATCCGGCAGGCCGCCCTCGACGAGGCCGGTGCCGTGCAGGACGCCGCTGGCGACCATCGCGCCGAACAGCCAGCTCGCCGGAAACCTGATCAGCTGCATCAGCATCGCCGCGACCAGCGAGGCCACCAGCAGTGCGAGCAGGCCGAGCGGTGAGGCGACGCTCTGGCCGAGCGAGATCGGCGCCGCCGGTGCGACGCCGGCCACTGCCAGCACCAGCGGCAGCGCCGCCGTCAGGATGATCACCCGCAGCGTCTGCACCACGGCGATCGCCGGCAGGTCGGCACCGCGCTCCACCGCGAGCATCGTGATCTGCGACAGCGCACCGGGACTGCCGGCGAGCAGCGCCGAGGTGCGGTCCCAGCCATGGACGCGCTGCAGATAGAGGCTGGAGCCGAAGGTCGAGCAGAACGTCGCGAGCGCCAGGAGGCCGATGGTCACCGGATAGGCGCTGACATGGTTGATCAGCTCGCGCGAGACCACGGCGCCGATCGAGATGCCGAGCAGCAGCAGCACAGTCTGGGTCAGGATCGGCGGCATCGCCAGCGGGCGGCCGGCGATTGCGGCGATCGCGGTCGCGATCATCGCGCCGGAGATCAGCCCGCCGGGCAGATGGGCGACGAGGAAGATCAGGCCGCCGGCGGTGCCGAGCACGAGGGTCTCGATCGCGCTCAGGGTCTTGGCGCGGCTCGGCAGGTCAAAGGGGAGGGAGGAGATGATCTGGCGCACGGCGCCTTATGCCAAAACCTGCCTGCGCGAACAATTCCCGCCGCTGCGCAGGCGCCATGCGCGCATGCGCCCGCAGGGGCCGGTCATTTCGGTTTGTCGGGCGTCGGCAAGGGAGCGGGCACGGGTGTGGTCGCGGCGGCGGCCGCGGCCTTGTCGCGCTTGCAGGCCGAGCGGAATTTGCCGCGTGCCTTGCCCTTCAGCCCCTGCTCGTCGGCCTCCTTGGAGCAGGCGATGGAAATCGTCCGCCGCGCCGCCTTGTCGAGGGTGGCGAACTTGTCGGTGGCGGCATCGGGCCGCGACGGCAGCGTCAATCCGGGTTGCGAGCGGGCGGGGCCCGCGGCCGACAGGGTGGCCATTGCGATGGCCGCAATCGCCGCCCGGGCAGTGAATCTCATGCTGAAGTCCTCGAACGAAAGGCACGCTGCGATGTCCGGCGATGCTGAACCCGCAGTGAATGGAATGAGCCGGATCGCCGTGCGACGCAAATTATATTTTCGCGCGGCCATGCTCCCGCCTGCTTTGTCGGTCGCGGGCGTCTCGCTAGAATTACCGTCCCATTCCACCATGCTCCACAGGGAGATCGAGGATGAGTTTTCACGCAAAATCATTGGTTGCTTCGTCACTCGCTACGCTGGCCGTGATCGGGCTCGCGACGTTCGCCGCCGCGCCGGCGAAAGCGCTGACCGCGCAGGAATGCAGCGCCAAGTACAAGCAGGCGAAGGAGGCCGGCACGCTGGGCGGCCAGAAGTGGAACGACTTCCGCAAGGCCCAGTGCGGCAGCGATGCCACCGCTGCCGCGGCACCGGCGGCTCCGGCCGCACCTGCGGCCGAGGCCAAGCCGGCCAAGGCGGCGAAATCCGACGCCAAGGAGGCCGCTCCCGCGCCGACCGGTCCCGCCGTGTTCCCCAACGCGGTGGACCCGAAATACGCCAAGGAGAAGCCCGGCAAGGCGCGTCTGCAGACCTGCGTCGATCAGTACAATGCCAACAAGGCGACCAACGCCAATGGCGGCCTGAAGTGGATCCAGAAGGGCGGCGGCTACTACAGCGAATGCACCAAGAAGCTGAAGGGCGCTGCCTGATCCGGGTTGACGAGACGTTGCCGGCGGCCGGAGGCATCATGCGTTCGGCCGCCGCTCTCGACGCCGCGCATCGCCGCGAGACCGCCGGCCGGACTCGGCTCGGTGCCGGTCACGCGCCGGTCGCGCGGCGGTGGCGGCGGCATTGCTGCTCCGGTGATTTTGGGGCTTGCCTTCCTGTGCGGGAAATGACCCTGCTCTCGCCATGATCTCTGCTGTCCAAGGTGTGCTCAGCCTGTTTTGCGGCGCGATGGTCGGGTTCTCGCTCGGCCTCGTCGGCGGCGGCGGCTCGGTGCTGGCGGTGCCGCTGATGGTCTATGTCGTCGGCGTGCCCGAGCCGCACATCGCGATCGGCTCGAGCGCCATCGCGGTCGCCACCAACGCGGCCGTCAATCTCGCCAATCATGCGCGCGGCGGCACCGTGATCTGGCCGATCGCGGCGCTGTTCGCAACGGCGGGCATCGTCGGCGCCTTCACCGGCTCGCTGCTCGGCAAGATGGTCGACGGCCAGAAGCTGCTGGCGCTGTTCGCGCTGGTGATGATGGTCATCGCCATGCTGATGCTGAAGACGCGCGCTCGCATCGGCACCCCCGATGTGAAGATGAGCATGGCCAACGTCCCGGCGATCGTCGGCTTCGGCCTCGCCACCGGCACGCTGTCCGGTTTCTTCGGCATCGGCGGCGGCTTCCTGATCGTGCCGGCGCTGATGGCTGCGACGGGCATGCCGATCATGAATGCGGTCAGCTCGTCGCTGGTCGCGGTGACGACCTTCGGGCTCACCACCGCGGCGAGCTATGCCTGGTCCGGGCTCGTCGCCTGGGATCTCGCCGGCCTTTTCATCGCCGGCGGGATCGCGGGTGGCCTTGCCGGCACGCGCCTGGCGCGCCATCTCTCCGGACGGCGCGGCGCATTGAACGTGGTATTTTCCGTCGTGATCGCGGTGGTGGCGCTATATATGCTGACGCGCAGCCTGCTGCATATCTGGAGCTGACCTCAATGAAGCGCGTCCCCTCGACTGCGATCACCTCCGCCAGCAGCCGGCGTGACGTGTTGACGCTTTTTGGCGCAGGCGCGGCGCTTTCCTTGTGGCCCCGCGACAGTCGCGCCGAGGATGCCGACGAGCCCGACGAGGGCGCGGTGCTGCGCGACCCCGATGCGCCGGTGCTCGGCAATCCTTCGGGCGACATCGCGATCGTCGAATGGTTCGACTACAATTGTCCGTATTGCCGCAAGCTCGATCCCGAGCTGCAGCAGGTCATCCATGATGATGGCAAGGTGCGCTGGGTTCTCAAGGAGTGGCCGATTCTCGGGCCGACTTCGGTGGTTGCCGCGCGGATGGCGCTGGCCTGCAAATATCAGGACAAATATGCGAAGGCGCATGAGGCGTTGATCGGCGTCAGCTCGAAGCTCACCGAACCGCGCATCGACGAGCTGCTCGCGGGAGCAGGCGTCGACGTCGACCGCGCCAAGCGCGACCTCGCCGCAAACGCCAAGGCCATCGATGACATGCTGGCGCGCAACGACAAGCAGGCGCGGGGATTGCGTTTCCGCGGTACGCCGTCCTTCATCGTCGGCAAGTTCAGGGTACCCGGCGTGCTGACCATGGCGCAGTTCGAGCAGGTCATCGCCGACGCGCGCAAGGCCAGGGCGGCCAACTGATTGGCAAAGCAAAGGCGCCTCGACCAACGGCCGAGGCGCCCTGAAACAGCAGCGTCGTGCGCGTTACTTCGACGAGATGCGAACCCAGTCGTCATGCGCGCGGGTCTTGAGTGAATTCCAGCTGTCCGCCGCGACGTCCCAGTTCACGATCGTCCGGCGCGTCTGCGCGGTCGGCCCGTTGGCGACCTCGGAGGTCTGCATCGAATCATGGATGTAGACGCCGAACCCCAGAATGAGAGCCCCCAGGATCATTCCCACGAATGTCCGCATGTCATGTTCTCCAGTGTGACGGCCAATAACGCCGCGGTCGAAACTTGGTTCCACGCCCGCCGCGGTCCCGGTCCACCGCGATCAGAACATCCTAACTGCGCGATTTTTCAGGCCGCGATTCCGGCAGCGAGGTGACGAGATTGAGTGTTTTCATCTCGTCGGGCTTGAACGTGAACAGCTGGTCATGCGGCGTCTCCATCGCATGCACCCAGACCTTCAGATCGATGCCCATCTCGGCGAGATGGCGCTGGCATCGCGCCGAGATGTTCTGCGCAAGGCTCATGTCGTCGCCGGACCTCACGGCGGTCCCGGACGTGGGGACTGCGGCGATCTGATGCACGCCGATGATCGCCCGCTCGCCGGCCCGGCGCTCGAGACCGCCGGCGAACACCAGCGGGCACGACGACGCGCAATATTTTCCCGCCTCCACTTCGGTTGCGAATTTCCGCGCGCGGATCAGTCGCCCCATCGCCAACGCGTCGGCGACGGAGCCGCCGGGCGAGTTCAGCACGATCGTCCTGATATATTCGCCATGACGTTCGACTGCGTCCGCAAAGCTGCGCGCGCTGCCGGGTGTAATCGTGCCGGTCGCGAACAGCCGGCCGCCGCCGCGCAGCTCGAACTGAATCGGCTGCTGCAAGGCACGATCGCCCTGCGGCAGCGGCATCAGCCGCTTCATCAGGGGCGCCAGCACGGATGGTGATTCCTCCGGCAGGTCCGGCGCGTCGCGCCGAATGTCGAGCTGAGGCGGGGCCGCATCCGATGGCACTTGCGGAGCATTCAACTCGAGCAGGTCCGCCGCGAGAACTGCGACGGTGACGACGAGAATGCTGCGGAAGACCCAACGCAGAATGCTCTCATCGGGATTGTCCGCGAGCCAGGCATGGACGCGTCGGTTCAGCGCCGAAGCCACGGGACTACTTTCCGATTCGAGCCGATGACAGCGACGTCACGTTCTCATCCGCCGCGGCCGGCGCCGGCTCAACGGCCGGTGCAGAAGGCTCCTCCGTGGGCGTTTCGGCTGGCCGTCGCTCGGCCGCCCGCCTGGCGTCCTCCACCTCGCGCGCAATCTGCAATGCGGTGACGAGATCGGCGGCGGTCAGGCTGGAGGCGCTCACGGCGGGCAGGCCCTCGCGGCGGATGGCGGCATGGACGACGCAGAGGATCAGCACCAGCACCGCCGGCATCAGGTCGATCGAGATTGCGCCGGCCCAGCTCGGGATGAAGTCGCCGGCGTAGCGCAGCACGGCTTCAGCGGGCGACAGCGTCTGGAACCGGGTCGGCTCGATGCGCGGCAGCGCCAGGATCTTGTCGGCGGCGTCGGCGAGCGAGGCGGCCTGCGTGGCGATCGCGCTCTCCACCTTGCCGACGACGGCGGTCTGGCGCTCGGCCAGGTCGCCGCTGCGTCCGCCTGCGGCAGGCGCGATGAATCCGGCCGAAAGCGACGTCGCGGCGCGCCTCACCGCAGGTGCCACCGAGGTCTGCTGCAGATTGGCGATCACGCCCATCAGGTTCAACGACTCCGTGGCGAAGGCATCGCTACGCGTTGCGATCGGCCCGCGGTCGGAGATCAGCTCGCGCATCTTGGCGAGGCTCTTGCCGCCCTGCTCGTAGAGAGCAGAGACGCGCTTGCCGGACTCCTGGACCTGTTGTCCCAGTCCGTCGAGCTGCGTCGACATCTGCGCGAGGAGCTGGACCACGGTGCCCGATCCGGAGGTGCCGGTCAGCGAGCCCGCGCGTTCGGCGTCCGCCAGCTTGGCGAAGCGGGAGGAGGCGAGCTGGATATCGGGCAGCAGGCTTTGCGCAGCGATGGCCTGGCTGTTGGCCCTGTCGAGGTCGCGCGTGTAGTTCTGCACGGTGATGGCGAGATGCTGCTGGATCGCGGCGGCGCCGGCCAGCGCCGAGGCATTCAGCCAGGACGACATCGCGACGATCATCAGCGACCCCAGCAGCATGCAGCCGGCCATCATCAAGCGCCCGATCGCGCTGGTGACGTGCGGCATGAACTGCATCATGAACACCCAGAAGGCGTAGATGCCGACCGAGACCGCGACCGAGTAGATGACCGCCGCAAAGAACACCGTGGTCGGACTGCCGTTGAGCAGCTCGCGGACGCCAAGATAGGTGTAGACGCCGGCGGCCAGCGCCAGGATCGCGGTCGTGAGCTTCAGCGTGACCTCGAGACGGTTGACGCCATTGGCGAGCACGACGGAGGTGGAGGAGCGGGCGGACGAGACTTGCGCGACGGACGCGGCAGGCGAGGGCATCAGCGGCGAGGGCATGAGCAGACCTTCGGCGGCGTCATGGCCGCCCGTGTGCAGCGCCCCCGCTGTATGACCGAGCAGAACCAATGCGGACAAAATCCGCCGACATTGTGTCGGCGGCATTGCCGATCAGCCATGTCGTAGCAAGGGAATCAAGCTCAGCGCATCAGCCAGCGCAGCAGCTCGACATTCGCCTCGCGCGGATAGCAGTGGCTGAGATCGTCGATCTCGCGATAGGCGACGTTGGCGCCGGCCTTGGCCAGGGCGTCCGCCGTATGCCGCGCGATCTCGACCGGAAACATCCAGTCGAGCCGGCCGTGCACGATCTGGATCGGCAGGCCGCGCAGACGGTCCCGGTCGGCGATCTCGGCCATCAGCGGATGGAACGTCGCGGCCACCGGCGCAAGATGCGTGAACGGCGAGCCTGCGGCCAGTCCGCTGACGTAGCAGAACGTGCCGCCGTCGCTCATCCCGGTCAGGAGCATGCGGGCGGGATCGATCGCGACGCGACTGCGGACGAGGTCGAGAATGCGCAGGAGGTTCGGCGTATCGGCGTCGTCGCCCATCAGCGCCCAGGTCGGTCCTGCCGCGGTGGGGGCAACCAGGATCGCGCCGAAGCTGCGCGCGGCGCGCAGCCAGCTCCAGAGAAAGTCGCGGCCGTTGCCGCTGCCGCCATGCAGCGCCATGACCAGCGGCCAGTCTCGGTCCGCCGTGTAGTATTCCGGCACATACAGCGAAAAGCCGCCGCGATTGCCGATCTCGTTATGGTCGTGAAACACAGTGTCCTTGCCTGCAGAGGACGCGGCCAGCAGCTGGCGCAGCCCGTCGTCACCGTCGACGGCGGGATCGAGGAAGAATTCGCTCAGCGGCGGCAGCGTCGCGGCCAATGGAAACAGCGCCTCGAGTGCGCGGGGCAATTGACGGAGGGCCCTGAACACGTCGACCAGGTCGCCCTCGCCGCGCTGAACGGCGCGCAGGCCGGCAAACGACATCAGCGCTGCGTCCGCTGCGGTGTCGAAGGCGATACGGATATGGGCGAAGTCCGCCGGCCACGACGTGAGATGAATCCGCGCCGTGTGCAGCACCTGCTCGGGATCGCCGACGTCAGCCATCACGCGATCGAAATCCGGCGGGTTCAGGTAGCGTGCAACGTGGGACAGGGCTTCGAGCGTCTGCAGCAGTGGCGGCAACACGATGAGAATGTCATCCACCACGGCATCCGTCATGCAGGTCTCCTTGATACGCGATACGCGGGGCTGGCCGTCTCGTCTGCTTGCCGGTCATGCAACGCAAAATCGGGCGTCCGGGCAATGACCATTTTCCGAACGCGTGTTCGCTCCGCGAAGCCGCAATCTCGCGATGCGGCTCCTGCAAGTCAACACGGTGCGGACGCTGCCGTCGCGCGCGGCAGGTGAGTCGCGCGCGAATACACGCGCAGACGATAGTTGATTGACAAAATTCGGGCGCGATGTCGCACTTGGTGAGAGCCGGCGGCGCGGCGGAGGGTTCCTCGTGGATCACCGCCCTGGGTCAAAACTGCCGATCGGTTGCCGAGGGGGGATTCGCATCATGACCAAATCGCCGTCGGCCGCGTTGATCAACGCGGTGCTCGCCATGGACGTCTACAACAGAGGCGTCAACCCGACGCTCGTGGTCAATTTCAACCGTATCGGGAGCTATGAGCTGGTGGCGGCGAGCGTGACCTCGACCGCCGACAATTTCGAGGCCGCGACCTATCAGCTCGCGGGCGATCCATCGACACGGATCATTTCGTTTCGCGGCACCGACAGTCTCGCCGACGTGCCATCGTGGCTTGGCGGTGCCGGTCTGGCCGGCTGGCCGACGCAGTTCCCGGATGCGGAGTCCTACTACAAGACATGGGCGACATCGAACGTCTCGCTGACCGGACATTCGCTCGGCGGCGGACTTGCCGGCTACATCGCGGCGCTCAACGACAAGGTGGCCTATGCGTATGACGCGATGCCGTTCGAATTCGCGGCTGAGGTCCGCTACGACCAGTTGCACGGCTTCTGGGGCGCGCTGACGTCGCACCCGGTCGACCGCTATTCCGACATTCACATGGTCTCCCTGTCCGGCGAGATCCTGCAATATGTGCGGGCTGCGGCGCCGGTGCTGGAAGCGCCGCTGGCGCTGCTGCAGCTCGGACCGGTCGCCGGCGCGCTTGCCATCGCCCATGCTGCGATCGGCATCTCGTCAGAGCAGAAGACCGTGCTCGGCGCGGGCACGGATCTCGGTCAGGATCCGGTCAGCCTGCACTCGATCGCGCTGCTGACGATGATGCAGTGGGCGAGCGACAACGGTGCCCAGGATTGGAAGAAGGCGGCCGCTGTGCTGCTGGCGCCGCTGCAGGATGACGCGATTGCTTCGGCCGTCGGCATTCCCGCGGCCGGTGTGGGCGGCGAAGGCGCGCCGTCCGACAAGATGAAGGACATGATCGCCTATTCGACGGTGACCGACGCCAGTGGTTACGGCAACAGCGCCGTGCAGGCCCTGTTCAACGGCGGTGGCGTGCTCGGCAACAGCGTCAGCGCCGACACTGCGGCGACCTACCTGAAGAACGGCGGGGTCGAGAAGGCGCTGGCCGAGATCGTGGTGGAATATTCGGCACTGCTGGCGCAGAACCACGACGAGGTCGCGGCGACGCCAGGCGTGATCGGCCATGAGCACGGCATCCTTTATCAGGACACGGCCAACAACCTGCTGGTCGCGGATCTGTCGTCCGACCTGTGGTCGCGCGCCGACACCGGATCGGCTGTCGACGTCCTGGGCAAGCTCGCGCTGATCGATGCTGTCGCGAGTTTCGACAGTGAGGACGCTGGCCTGATCGACCTGGCGATCGGCGTGCTCTGGGGCGGCAAGACCGACAATCTCGACTGGCTCAGCGCAGCCTTGAGCGACGCGGCGACCACGGTCGCGGTCGATCCGGTGCCGGGCGCGATCATTGCTGCGTCCGACGGTGCGCTGCTGATCGCGGGCGGCGGCAACGACACGCTGTTCGGCACCGCCAATGACGACCTGCTGATCGGCGGCGGCGGCAGCGACGTGCTCAAGGGCGGGGCCGGCGACAACATCCTGGTCGGCGGCGTCGGCGCCACCTACGTCTATGCGCAAGGCGACGGCAACGACGTCATCATCAACGGCGTAGCGTCGCTGTCGAAGCCGACCGGCACGCTCGATTTCGGAACGACCTACACGGCCGACAATTTCTGGTTCGTCAAATCGGGCAACGATCTGGAGATCGACATTCTCGGCACCCATCAGCAGGTCACCGTCGCCGACTGGTTCCTTGGCGGCTCCTATCAGCTGCAGGAGATCAAGGCCGGCGGTCTCGAGATCGATACCCAGGTTTCGCAACTCGTGCAGGCCATGGCGACCTACGTCCAGGCGCATCCGGGTTTCGATCCCACGGTGGCATCACAGTTGCCGACGGATGCGCAACTGCACGACCAGATCGCTGCGGCCTGGCACGTCAACGCGTGAACGCAGGCCCGCGGCCGCCTCAGTGCAGCCGCGGCGCCTTGAGCAGCTTGGCGCGGTCGGTCGAGGCGATGGTGACGTCGAAGGTGACGCCCTCATGGTGCACCGTCAGCGGCACGTCGACGCCGGCTGCGCCGAGCGCCCAGAGCTTGCGATAGAACTCGCTCTGGCTCGTCACCTTGTCGCCGTTGATGCCGAGGATCACGTCGCCCGCCTTGAGCTCGGCGCGGGCCGCCGGGCCGTTGTCGGAGACGCCGATCACGACGACGCGATCGTCGACCTCCGTCGCGTACATGCCGAGCCAGGGGCGTGCCGGCTTGTTGACACGGCCGAAGCGCCTGAGATCATCGATGATCGGCTTCAACAGGTCGATCGGCACGATCATGTTGACGTGCTCGTCCTTGCTGTCGCGCTCGCGCTCCAACTGCAGCGACCCGATGCCGATCAGTTCGCCCTTGGCCGAGAGCAGGCCGGTGCCGCCCCAATTCGGATGGGCGGGGTGGGTGAAGATCGCCTCGTCCAGCAGATATTCCCAATAGCCGGCGAATTCCTGCTTGGCGATGATCTGGCTCGCGACCGATCGCGTGCGTCCGCCGGCGCCGCCGAGCACGACATGATCGCCGACCTTGGTTGCCGCCGACGAGCCGAGCGGCAGCGCCGGCAGGTCGAGCGATCCGAGCGCCTGCACCAGGCCGAAGCCGGTCGTGAAGTCGAACCCGAGCACATGGCCCTCGACCACGCGTCCGTCATTGGGGTGCAGCCAGACGGATTCGGCCTCGGTGATCAGGTAGCCGATGGTCAGCACCAGCCCGTCGTCGATGACGACGGCATTGCCGGCACGTTCGGTCCCCAGCGTTTCCGCGCTGAAGGCGTCGGACGGAATGATGGCATGCAGGCCCACGATCGAGGACAGGGCTTGATCGAGATCATATTGATAGTCTTCGGCGCGAGGCTGGAAGGCGGACGGCACTTTCCATTCGGTCAAAGAAGGCATTTCGTTCTCCTGCTCTGTCGATACCCCCGGGTGCATCGACCAAGCTTCTGCTTCGTGTCGCGTGACGGCCACAGCGTGAACGCGAGCTTAACATCTTTGGGCGGCTGCGCCAGTTCCGCCGGCTCCGCATCGGCGTCGGGAGGAACTGGCTTCCCAACTACCCGCGGCCGCAGCCCCTGCCGATCACGGGCCAGACCAGCCACGCTCCGGCAGCATACAGGCTGCCGACAGTCGTGGCTCCGGTTTTGGCCGCGATGTGGAAACGTCCGGCATCGAGCAAGGCTCCGTCGGAGGCGACGATCGCCGAGATCATACGGTCGGACGGGCCGAACACGACCACAGCATCCGGCTTGATCACCAGGGCCATGGCAGCCATGCCCGCAAACCAGACGAGGGCAACGGCCAGCACGCCCTTCAAGGGAAGGGCGCGGGACGGGGGATGCCGGTCAATAGTCGTAGGCATGCTCGAACGTATATCCCGCGGCTTCGAAACGGCCGATGTCCTGAACCAAAGACCGGACCGGTACGTCGACGCCGATGCGACGGGCACCGGGGCGCGACTGGATCGGGACACTGAATATAGGCAGCCCATCGAAAGCTGCCAGCCGTCCGTCGCCCGGAGGGACCACGATCGTGACCAGGATACGATGATTGCCTGCGATTTCGCCGAACGCGGCGCCGTCATGACGGCCGAGCTCCTTGGCGAAGGAATCGAACTTGGCGTAGCGCTCGGTCTCCACCAGCACGCCCTTCACGCCTTTGGAGTCCGTGACCTCGCGGATCACCTTCACGCCCGGAATGACTGCAAGCTCGGCGGCAGGCAGGCCGGTGACGACGCTCTGGATGGTCAGCACGGCCGGATCGTAGCCCGCCACATAGCCGATGACGGCCGCATAGGCGGCGCGCCCGGCATATTGCAGGCTGAGCGAGACGCGCCGCTCCACGGCGCGGAACGATGGCACGAAGGGCGTCTCGCGCCAGAACTGATCGAGCTTGGCGACGAAGGGATACCGATACCAGGGTGTCTGATACAGGAACGCAGCGTAGTCCTTCAGCAGGGCAAGGTTGAAGGCGTCCTCCGCGGTCTTGACGCCGTCCGTGGTCTCCCAGCTGATCGCCCCGATGCTCTTCTCGTAAGCGCCCTGGAGCGCCATCTCGGCGGTGAAGCTGAAGCCGATGATGTAGTTCGTCAGCTTCTGCTCCGAGGTAGCGGGACCGGAGCCTGCGGCCTGGCGCGTGGCCCGGCACAGGCTGCGCCAGAAGCCGGAGACGCTCGATAGATAGTGGAAGTCGGACTCCGAGGCCTGCCCGGTCACCGCAGCGAGGTCGGCATAGGCGTGGACGATGTACCATTCAGGAAAGGTCAGGAAGCTGTCACCCTGTGATCGCGCATATGCGGGATCGGTGATGCCGAAGTAGGAGGTCACCATCGGGGTCGGGACGTCGGCCACGCAGACCGTCTCGACGCTGATCACGGTGGCGGCAACGCCGATCGCCGCGGCTGCCAAAACGACGCCGAGAAGATACAGCGCTTTACGGCGCAGGCTCATGCGAGGGCAGCCTGTCTACGCCACGGCGACCAGCCGACCGCGATGCCGATCGCGCCGAGTGCGAGATGCGGCAGGCTGGAGAGGACCTTCACCAGCCACGAGGTGTCGCGGATGCCGTCGATGACGATCGAGAGGTCGAGATAGCCCGAGCCGGTGAACACGCCCATCACGCCGTCGAGGAAATACAGCGAGCCGAACACGCGCAGGAAGAACACCGCGCTGCGGCGGGTCAGCATCGCCGCCAGCGCCCACAGGCCGGAGGCGACATGCAGCGCATCCTTGTAGATGTCGAGCTGGAACAGGCCGAACACGCGGCCCTGCGCATCGATAAAGGTCGGGATGTAGTCGGTCGCGGCGGCGAACAGGAGCGCCATGGCGAGCGCCAGCGCGGCGATGCGATAGCGGTCCAATGCGAAGCCATCTGCTGCTGATGTATTCATGCGAAATAGGCGTCCCACATCGCGTTGCGGAACAGGAGGTTCGGATCATACTGCCGCTTGGCGGCGACGAAACGCGCGGCCGCCGGATAGGCCTTCTCGACCTGGTCGCGGCGCGCGTGCAGACGATAGGGCAGATAGAACGCGCCGCCAATCGCCGTGATGCGGTCGATCAGCGCTTCCGTCGTCCGCAGCATGTCGATCTCGCCTTCGGGCGAGGTCGCCTGCGAGAACGACATGACGGCCGCGATCCGGCGCACCGGTGCGATCGTGAGCGCGGGTGTCTTGTCCTCGGCGACGTAGCGCAGGGTGACGTTGAGGAATTCGGCGCGCGCCTTGGGAATGATCTCGCGGCAGGCGGTGAGGAACTCGCCGAACCGCTCCGGCGCGACGAAATATTCGTGCAGGATGTCGGTGCGGTGCATGTCCTTCTGCGCCAGATTGGCGACCGGCTCGGCCATCAGCGAGTTGCGGGTGTAGCGGCTGTCGGAGATGGCGGGGCCGAGCCGGGTCTCCATGAACCAGCGCAGGCCCTTGGCGACCTCCCATCCGGTCTGGGCGCGATAGATCGTGTTGGCGACGCCGGTGAGCTTGCCGGAGCTGACTGCCGCGGGCAGGGTCGCCGGAGCATCGGGGGCGGGGCGGAAGGTGACGAGCAGGGCGTCGTCGAAGAACGCCTTGCGGGACACCGACATCCGGCCATAGGCCATCTTCACATTGGCGTCGCCGTCGATGTTGCGTGTGAACTGCTCGGCGAATTTCTCCGGCGCCATGCGCTCGAAGCGCGGCTCGAGCAGCAGGTTCGGCACCATCTCGACCTCGAGATCGACGACGATGCCGAACAGGCCGTAGCCACCCATCGCGAGCCCGAACAGCTCGGCATTCTCGTTGCGCGAGCACTGCACCAAGGTGCCGTCGGCGAGCAGCATGCGGATCGATTTCACCGTGGAGCCGAACGGGCCATACGGCACCGGCCAGCCATGGGCATTGACGCAGAACGTGCTGCCGACGCCGAAATCGCTGTTGGACTGCATCACGGCCGGCGAGAAGCCTTTGGGATCGAGCGCGGCGATCACGTCCCACCAGCGGTTGCCGGCCGCGGTGCGATAGGTCTTCGCCGCCGTGTCGAGCTCGATCGCGCCGCCGTCGAGCGTGATCGCCGTGCCGTCGCGCGGCAGGCTCTGGCCGCCCATCGAATGCCGGGCCACGGCCGCGGTCACCGGGCGTTTCGCCGCGGCCGCCTCCTTGAGCTCGGCGCGCAGCCGCGCGATCAGGTCGTCGGTCGTGGGCTTGCTGATCACCACATGCCTGGCGACCGGCGTCGGGTTGAGCCGGCTGGCGTCGTTGAGGATGGTGCGCAGCTCGGCCCGCGCCCGGGGCATCCGCGCCAAGGGCAGCGCCGCGGCCGTACCCGCGGCGCGCAGAAACCGTCGTCTCGACATCATGGCGCGGACTCTCCTTCCCTTCACGGAGTCTACGCCAGCATCGTAAACGTTCGAAAAATTTCCGTGCCGTCAGTCTGCCGCCGGGCGCGCCCGCGTGGGCACGAGACGGAAGTCGCGGCCATCCTTCACCCACTCCGCGCGCTCGTCGCGCAGCAAGGTGCGGCGGACCTTGCCGGAATCGTCGCGCAGCATGACGTCGACCAGCTCGTAGCTTTCGGGGTGCTTGTAGCGGCTGAGCCGGTCGGCAAGGAACGCGCTCATGCCGTCGACGATTCCCTGCGCATTCCTGGAGCGGTCGATCTCCACGATCGCATGCACGCGCTGGCCAAGCTCTGGATCGGGCAGGCCGACCACGACGCAGGAGCGGATGTCGGGATGCGCCATCAGCGCCGCCTCGACCTCGGCCGGATAGATGTTGGCGCCGCCGCGCAGGATCATGTCGGCGAGGCGATCGCCGAGATAGAGATAGCCGTCGGCATCGAGCCGGCCGATGTCACCGAGCGACTCCCAGCCGTCGGCGCGGCGCTTCGGCTCGGCGCCGAGATAGTGATAGGTGCTGCCGGGACCATCCGCAGGCAGGAAGTAGATCTCGCCACTCTCGCCCTGCGGCACGTCGTTACCTTGGGGATCGAGGATGCGCAATTTGCAGGACTCGTCGATCTTTCCGACCGAGCCCTTGTGCTGCAGCCATTCGGTGCCGGAGATGATGGTGCGGCCCTGGCGCTCGGTGCCGCCATAGAGCTCGTAGACGCGCTCGGGCCCGAGCCACTCGATCCATCTTTCCTTGAGCCATGGCGGCATCGGCGCGGCCATGTGGAACACCATCTTCAGGCTCGACAGATCGTAGCTGTTGCGCACCGCCTCCGGCAGCGCCCAGATCCGGTGCATCATCGTCGGCACGAAGTTGACCCACTGAATGTGCTGCGCCTGGATCAGCCGCAGCGTCTCTTCGGCGTCGAACTTCACCATCCCGGTCAGGCTGCCGCCGGCGAACAGCGCGTAATGCGACACGATGAAGGGCGCGTTGTGATAGAGTGGGCCGGGATTGAGCAGCGATGCGCCCTTCGGAATGCCAAGCGGCGGCTCGGCGGCGGTGTCGGTCACCGCAGGCTGGTGATCGAGGATCACCTTCGGCCGTCCGGTCGAGCCGCCCGAGGTCATTGCTTTCCAATAGCGCGACACCGGCGCGGCGAGCGGCGCGTCGGAAAAGCCCTCGGGCGTGAAATCGGCCGGCAGCGCGTTCGGCGCGTTCCAGTCGGCCTCGCCGCCGACCACCAGTGACGGCTTGAGGATATCGAGCACCGCGGCGGCCTCGCCGCGCGGCAGTCGCCACGACAGCGACGTCGGCGTCGCGCCGCATTTCCACACCGCGAAGCTGGTCTCGAACAGCGCATTGCCGTTGGGCAGGCCGATCGCGACGAAGTCGCCGGGCTTGACGCCCTTGGCCGCGAAGGCGCGCGCACGCGCATTGGCGCGGCGCTCGAGCTGCTCCCAGGTCAGGACATCGGTGCCATGCCGGAGCGCGACGCTGTCCCCGGGTTTGCGCTCCGCATACCAGCGCGGCACGTCGGCCATCGGAATCAGCATCCATTCCTCCGCATCGTCGGCTGCCTCGCACGGGCGCCCATTCTTGGTCTGCGGCTTCGGCCGCCGACGTCAGTGACGAGAGGTGTTGTGCCTCAACCGAACCGGGTCGTCCATACGCGCGCGCCGCCAGGTTTCGGATGGCAGTTCTGCGAAATGGCGCTGATGAGCCCGAGGTAGGACTGAAAGGCTGGAAGCCGTGACGCCAGGCGGACTGATAATTCCGTCACGCGGATCGTAAGACGATCGGGGTCGCGCCACGGGAACAGGTCAGGCACCGAACGGCGCGGCGATAAGAACCTTTGCAGCCGATCTTCATTGTCGCTCGCGGGGGCCAACGGACAGGAGCTCCCATGCACGCTCAACAGATGATCGAAACCCACCCGCACGTCCGCGGTCGAGTTGACGACGCACTCGTCCGCTGCATCGAGGAGTGCTACTCCTGCGCTCAGATCTGCACCTCCTGCGCCGATGCGTGTCTCGGAGAGAATAGCGTCGCCAGGCTGACGCAGTGCATCCGGCTCAATCTCGATTGCGCCGACGTCTGCAACGTCACCGGCCGTCTTGCCACGCGGCGCACGGGCTCCGACCAGGAGATGATCAGCCGCATGCTCGAGGCCTGCGCGGCGGCGTGCCGGCTATGTGCCGAGGAGTGCGATAAGCACGCCAAGATGCATGCCCATTGCCGGATCTGCGCCGAGTCCTGCCGGCGCTGCATGAACGCGTGCGAGGAGGCTGGACGCAGCACGACCCATTGATAGGTCGGTTGCGGCGCCGCTCCATCGAAGAATGGAGCTCATCAAGAGACAAAGGCCGGGCGCGAGGCCCGGCCAGTCCGACCATGGCGACCGGATTGCTCCGGTCCTGAGAACGCCATCGCAGACAATCGATCGATCAGCCGCCGTTCAGCTTCGTGGTCAGGGTCGTGAAGATGCCTTCCAGGGTGAGTCCGAGCTTGTTGAGTATGGTGATGATCGCAAGCGCGATGCCGGCCGCAATCAGGCCGTACTCGATCGCGGTTGCGCCCGATTCATCCTCGTAAAATTTGAGAAGCAATTTCTTCATCAATTCCCTCCGCCGCCCGGCGACATGACCGCCGAACGATGCCCGCGAAACTACGGAATGGAACCTAAGGTAGTATGAACGAGGTCTAGCCAAGTTTCGCAACTTTGCCGTTTATGTCGAAAATCTCAGTTGCAACACGGTCCACTGCACGCGAACGGGATCATGGCGGCACACCGGCTGCGCGCAGTGCCTCCGCGTAGGTTGTGGCGAGCGTCCCGGCCGGAAACGGGATCCGTTCGAGGAACTCGGACACGGTGAGATGCGGTTCGAGGCTCAGAAGCTGACGCGCGACCTCGCCGGCGCGCGACATCTCTCCGGTCCTGACCAGGGCCACGATCAGGACGCGGAGCGCGACGGCGAAACGCCGGTTCTGCGCCAGCGCGATCTCCGCCCATTGAACGGCGCCAGCGAGATCGTCCTCGGCCACCGCACAGATCGCCAGCGCTCCGGCTGCGAACCAGCCCCGCGGATCGCGCGGGTTCAGCCGCCGCGCCCGTTCGATCATCGCGCGTCCCGCAGCCGTGTGTCCGGCCATGATCTCGATCCAGCCGCTCAAGGTCAGCGCCATCGCCGAGTTCGGGTTGATGGCAAGCGAGCGGCGGAATAGCTCCCGTGCTGGGGCGATGTCCTCGGCCATGTTCCAGATCGCGAAGGCCGCCATCCACAGCACCTGCGCGTCACCGGGCGCATGCTCGCACGCCTGCCACGCCCGCGCCACGGCGGCCGTGCGATAGGTCTCGTCCGGCGCGCTCCAGCCCTGGAAGTGGCGCAGCGCCTGGCAATAGGCCCAAGCCGCCATCGCGGGCGCGCAGGCGGGATCGATCGCCAGCGCCTGGTCCAGACACGCGGTCGCCGCCGCGAGGCTGTCGGACGTGAAGGCGTCGCGCAGGCTGGCGGCGCGCAGCAGCAGATCGTAGGCGTCCGGAAGCGGCGGCGTGGCGCGGCGGCGCTCGCCTTCCGCCAGCTCGAGCGTCGGCTCGATCGCCGCCACGATGCTCTCGGTGATGCGGTCCTGCAGCGCGAACACATCGTCCAGCTGGCCGTCGAAGCGCTCCGCCCACAGATGCGCGCCGGACGCCGCATCGATCAGCTGCCCGTTGATGCGCAGGCGGGACCCAGCGCGGCGCACGCTGCCTTCGAGAACGTAGCCGACGCCGAGCTCGCGTCCGACCGTGCGGATATCGACGGCCTTGCCCTTGTAGATGAAGGAGGAGTTGCGGGCGATCACAGCGAGGCCGCTGCAACGGGATAGCGCGGTGATGATGTCCTCGGCCATCCCATCGGCGAAATAGTCCTGCTCGGGATCGCCGCTCATGTTGGTGAAGGGCAGCACGGCGATGGCGGGGCCGTCGAAGGCGGGTGCGGCTGATACGGCCGGCGTCTGCACCGCGTCGGCCTGCTCACGGACCGCCCCGACGAAGCGGACGCCCTTGCGCGGAATGGTGCGGATCAGCCGCTGCGCCTCGCCGCTGTCGCCGATCGCGCTCCGCGCCGCGCTGATGCGGCTCGCCAGCGTCGCCTCGGAGACGATGCGGCCGCCCCACACCTCGGCGAGGATGTCGTCGCGGCTGACGACGCGCTCGCGCGTCCTGATCAGGAACGCGAGCAGGTCGAACACCTGCGGCTCCATCGCGACCAGGTCGTCGCCGCGGCGCAGCTCGCGGCGGCCGGGATCGAGCACGAAATCGTCGAAGCAATATACCACAGGCACCGTCCTGGCCGCCGGTTTCACCTTCGCGTCACGCGATCCGCAAAATCAAGCCGGCCTCAAGGAAAAATCAATGCCTCCTCCAAGCGCCGCGCGGGCGCAAGGCGCACAACGACCGCACCTCGGAACCAGGAGCCTCCGCCATGCCGACCATCCTTCACGCCAGCCGCCGCCGTTTCCTCACCCTTGCCGGAACCGCCGTTGCGGCCTTTCAACTCGGCTCCAGCGCCGGGCAGGCGCAGAGCTTCAAGTCGGCGTCGAAGCTGCCGGCGATCCGGCCGGGGGCGGGGACGTCGCTCGGACCGATCAAGCAGGTCAAGGCCGGCGAGATCAGCATCGGCTATGCCGAGACAGGTCCGGCCGACGGCCCCGTCGTCATCCTGCTGCACGGCTGGCCGTACGACATTCACAGCTTCGCCGACGTCGCGCCGGCGCTGGCCGCGTCCGGCCATCGCGTCATCATTCCGCATCTGCGCGGCTACGGCACGACGCGGCTGCTGTCGCCGACCGTGTTGCGCAGCGGTCAGCCGGTCGCCGTCGCCGCCGACATCGTCGCGCTGATGGACGCGCTCGCGATCAGGACCGCGACCCTCGCCGGCTATGACTGGGGCGCGCGCACCGCCAACATCATCGCGGCGCTGTGGCCGGAGCGGTGCAAGGCGATGGTCTCGGTCAGCGGCTATTTGATCGGCAGCCAGCAGGCCGGCCGCATGCCGCTGCCGCCGGCCGCCGAGCTGCAATGGTGGTACCAGTTCTACTTCGCGACCGAGCGCGGTCGCGAGGGCTACGACAAGAACCGGCGCGACTTCGCCAGGCTGATCTGGCAGACGGCCTCGCCGAAATGGGCGTTCGACGACGCCACGTTCGCGCGCAGCGCCGCCGCCTTCGACAATCCCGATCACGTCGACATCGTCGTGCACAACTATCGCTGGCGGCTCGGCCTCGCGCAGGGCGAGGCGAAATACGATGCGCTGGAGGCGAGGCTCGCGACCTTTCCCGACATCACCGTGCCCACCATCACGATGGAGGGCGATGCCAACGGCGCGCCGCATCCAGCGCCCGAGGCCTACGCCAGAAAGTTCACCGGCCGCTACGAGCACCGGCTGATCACTGGCGGCATCGGCCACAACCTGCCGCAGGAAGCGCCGCAGGCGTTTGCGCAGGCGGTGCTCGACGTGACGACGAGCGCGTAGCGCCGACGATCTCAGGCGGGAGCGCGTTGCTTTTCTCGGCGTTGCAGCCACGTCTCCCGCCGCACGATCCATTGCTCGGAGCGGGTCTCGCCATTGTGGTGCGCGACCTCGATGAAGCCGACGAACTCGGCGCCCGTCTTCTGCTTGACCCGCCGTGATGCGATGTTGCTCGCGACGTTGCAGACGGTGAACTGATCGAGCCCGAGCGGACCGAAGGCGAAGTCGTTCACGGCGGCGATCGCCTCGCTCATCAGCCCTCGATTCCAATAGGGCTCAGCGAGCCAGAAGCCGCGATGGCCCTTCATCGACTCCATGCGCGGCCGGAAGTGAATATTGCCGATGGCCTCGCCGTCACCGTCGCGCAGCGCCAGCACCCATTGATACAGCTCCTCGCCGGCCGCGATCCCGTCGAGCTGCAGCCTGACGAAGGTCTCGGCGCCGTCGGGAGGATAGGGCCACGGAACGACGGCTGCGAGGTTGCGGACAACGTTCCAGTTGTTGAACTGACGCTGGATCGCCGGCGCATCGGCGAGGGCCAGCGGCCGCAGGATCAGACGGGCGGTATGCAACGTGGGCGTGAGCATGACGCCATGCTGTCGTTTACCAAGCTCGTTTGCAAGCCGGGGTTGCTGCGCCGTCTAACTTGCATGTCATTGATAATTCGCATCGCGCTCCGCCATTAAGGTTGCCAGGAACTTTCACGCCCGGACTGGAGCCGAATACTTCCACAACGCTGCATTGCAGTGCATGACTTGAGCACACGCAGCCTGCACGAATGCAGCGCGCGTACAACCGTCGCAGGAAACTGCGCCGGCTCGGGCTCAGGGTTGCGCCCGAACGTCAACCATTCGTCTGCCGCGAGATCATCACGCAGATCTTGGGCGGGCGCGATTCGGGGTGTCGTGGATATGAAGCGCAAAACGGCGGATCGTCAGTTACGTCGTCTGCAGGCAGAGCAGAGCTTCGATCCGCGCACATGGCGCGATCGGCAGCTCGGCCGGGCCGCGCCGTTCTACGGCTCGGAGCTGTTCCAGCTCGGCTGCCCGCCGCTGGCGTCGTTCATCGCCGCGTTCCTCGGCTGTCTGATGACCCTGCATCTGAGTGCAACCGGGCTGTCGCCGCTGATTGCCTCGGCCGCGGCGGCTTTGCTGCTGTGCGCCTCGCTGATCCTGACACGGACCGCGGATCTGGTACCGAGCACGTTCTTCTCATCGGCCTATGGCGGCAGCTTCGTCGGCATGACTCCCGTGGCGCTGTTGAACGCAAGCGTCATTCGCGCCGGTCTGCCGCTCGACGCCGCCTTCGTTCTGCTCTCGCTGTTCTGTGGACTGGTGTTCTGTCTGGGCTGTGCGCTCGACATGTGGCTGCGCGGGGGGCTCGCGCGCGGCTATGGCGGACGACTGGGCGCGCTGGCGGCGGTCGCTTCGTTCCTGTTCGTCGGTCTCGCGCCGCTGCTCGGCGCCGAGGGCGAGCTGTTTCCGATCGCGCGCCGCGGCGCGCTGGAGCTGGGGCTCGGTGGCACCGCGCTCACCTTCGCGTTGTGCACGGTCGGCATGCTGGCGACGATGGCCGCCTTGCGCTGGGCGCCCGTGGCTGGGTCGCGCCGCGCGGTACGCATCTTCGTTGCGGCGACGGTGGCCTTTGCCGGCCTCGTGGTGCTGCAGCTTCTGCCCAGCAAGGCCCCTGATCTCGACGCCTATTCCGCCGGTTGCTTCGTCGGTATGTCGTCGTTGCGGCGGCTCCGCAGCCTGCCGCAGGCGATGGCCGCGGTGGTGCTGCTGACGTGCCTGCTGATCCTCACCGGTCCCATCCTGCCGAGCGTCGGCGGCAGCCTCGGATACATCGCCTTCGTCTCGGTCATTTTCGTGGATGCTGCGGTTCGTCTGTTCGTCGAGGCAGGGGAATCGCCGTGGCAGACCGTCCTCGCCTGGACGCGGGGACTCGTCGCCACACTCGCTATCTTCGCGGTGCTGCTCACCAGCGAGCTGATGTTTCAGCCGCCGGTGGCGGAGCCCAACGGTCCGTTGGTGAACGCGGACAAAGCCGCTGCGCCGGCGCGGACCACGATGACCTCACACGACGAGGATCGGCGCGACGGCACGGCGCCCGGCGAGCCGGCCTTCGCCGCTGACACAGCGCCCGATCTGCCGCTTCAGATCCTGAATCCGGAGGGCGCCAATCCGCTCGCCCCGCGGCCCTCGAGTGAGCCGGTCCAGCAGTCCGCGTCGCCCGCGTCCGCAGAGCCGTCCCGGCGGATCGGTCGCGATGGTCGGCCAGCGGGCGTGCTGGCTGCGCGGCTGAGGCGCCAACAGGCACGGGTGGTGCCGCACGCGACGGCGCGACCGCGCATCGTGGCCCGCCATGAGGTGCAGCCCGCGCCGGAGTGGCGGCCGGACCCATCGACATTGGCGGGGCCGTGACAGCGGACCGCGATGACGCGCTCGACCGGCCGTCCGAGCCCGGCTCTCACCGCTGGCCGCGCCGGTCGCTGAATGTCGTGCCGCTGGCCTCGTTCGCCGGCGCTTTTCTCGGTTGTCTGGCGACGCTGCACCTGTGCACGTCGGGCCTGTCCCCGGCGCTCGCGTCGGTCACCGCCACCCTGCTGCTCTGCGCTGGCCTGATCACGGCAAGAACCAGAGATCTGCTGCCGACGACCTTCTCCTCCTCGGTCTATGGCGGCAGCTTCAGCGGGATGACGCCGATCGTTGCGTTGAGCGAGAGCGTGGCGCGGTCGGGGCTTCCGGTCGACAGATCCTTCCTGCTGCTGTCGCTGTTTTGCGGCCTCGTGTTCTGCAGCGTCTGCGCGATCGAAATGCGGCTGCGCGTCGTGCTGTTGCGCGGCTATGGCGGCCGCTTCGGCGCGCTCGCGGCGATCGGCTCGTTTCTGTTCCTCAGCCTCGCGCCGCTGCTCGGCGCCGACGGCGCACCGGTGCGCGTCGCCAGCCTTCAGGGCTTCGACAGGGGTCTCAATCATTCGGTGCTCATGCTGGCGCTGTGCGGCGTCGGAATGGTCGCAACGATGGCGGCGCTGAGGCTGCCGCGGGTTGCGGCCGCAGGGCGGCCGGCGCGCATCTTCGTCTCGGCAGCACTGGCCTGTGCCGGTCTCGTCATCCTGCAGCAGCTCGCGCCGGACGATGCCCGCCTGTCCGACGCGTATTTTGCCGGTTGTTTCGTCGGCATGTCGTCGCCGCAGCGTTTGCGGGGTGTGGTCCAGCCGCTGGTCGCCGCGGTGGCGCTGACCGCGTTGCTGGTCCAGGCGGCGGCGGTTCTGCCAAGCGTCGGCGGCAGCCTCGGCTTCGCAGCCTTCGTCGCGGTGGTCGGCGTCGATGCTGGCCGCCGGATCATCAGCCGCGCCGCGCTGCCGCCCGAGCGTCCTGCGCGGATCTCGCTCGGCAGAAGCCTCGCCGCCGCACTCGCGATTGCGGGCGTGCTGCTGCCGAATGACTTGTTCCAGTCGGGGCCGGTCGAGGAGACCACGGGATCGATCGTGCAGGCGGAGAGGCCGCCTCAACCTGAGCCCGCCGTTCCAGCCGAGCCTGTTGCGGCCGAGCCGGCCGTGGCGGCAGTCCCGATCGAATTGCCCGCCGATGCGTCGCCGGCCGCCGAGACGACATCCGACGTAGTCCGTCCGGTCGCGCGGCCGGCGCCAAGCGAGCCGCCGCGGCGGCGCCGCGCCAGCCGGCCCGCGGTCGTTGCTCCGCAATCGCGTCCGATCGATCCCGAACCCTGGCGCATCATCCGCGACGGACAGCAGGCGGGTGCAGGAACGGCGGCGACCGGCTCGCCGCCGGCTCGGGCGAAGCGCAGCCAAGCCCGCGTTCCCGGATCAGTACCGGCCCCGCCGCGCGCCGCGCCACGGCCGCGGACGCCCCGGGTGGAGGATCCGCAGCCCTCGGTGTCGGAACCGCGCTGAGCAGGCTCAGCCGAACTTGCGCCGCGCGTCGAGCGCGAGCCCGATGCCGACGCTGCCGAGCAGGTCGGTCTCGGCGATACGCGCCGCCGGAAACAGCGCCAGGATTGCCTGACGCAGCGCCGGCACCATGCTCGAGCCGCCGGTGAGGAAGATGGTGTTGATGGAAGCGGCCCCGACGCCGGCATCGTCGAGCAGCTTCGTCACCGTGCCGACGACGCGTTCGACGGAATCGCCGATGGCGCGGTCGAAATCCTTGCGCGTGAACTTGATGCGCGCCCAGTCGTCCTTCTCCGACAGCACCGAGGTCAGCGACTTCGCCGCGGTCAGCGCGATCTTGGCCTGCTCGACGCCGATCGCGAGCGTATGGCCGCGATGCTCCTCCACCACCTTGATGAAGCGGTCGACCAGATCGCGCCGCTCGGCCTCGTAGCGGATCTGGCGCAGCTCGCCGATCACGCCCTTCTTGTAGAGCTGGTTGATGCGGTGCCAGGTGGCGAGCTCGTGATAGTACAGCGTCGGCAGGTTGCGCTTGCCGTCGGCGGTCAGGCTGCCGTAGCCGAGATGCGGCATGACGCTTTTCAGGCTGAGCAGCCGGTCGAAATCGGTGCCGCCGATGTGGATGCCGCCATTGGCGAGGATGTCGTCCTCGCGCTGCGCCTTGCCGCGCCGCTCGGGCGAGACGCGCACGATCGAGAAGTCCGAGGTGCCGCCGCCGATGTCGACGATCAGCACCAGCTCCTCGCGGGCGACCTGCTGCTCGTAGTCGAGCGCGGCGGCGATCGGCTCGTATTGGAACGCGATGTGCTTGAAACCCTGGTCCCGCGCGATGCCCTCCAGCGCGCTCTGCGCCTCCGCGTCGGCCGCATCATCCTTGTCGACGAAGCGGACGGGACGGCCGAGCACGACTTGATTGATCTCCCTGCCGAGCCGCGTCTCGATCCGCGTCTTCAGATGCGCGAAGAAGAAGCCGAGGATACCTGCAAACGGCACCGCCTTCTGCCGAATATAGGTCTTCTCGTGGATCAGCGCGGTGCCGAGGATGCTCTTCAGCGCGCGCATGAAGCGGCCGTCGTGGCCGGTCAGATAGCGCTCGATCGCGCTGCGCCCGAACTGGGTGCCGTGATCCTCGAAATCGAAGAACATCGCACTCGGCAAGGTCCGCTGCTCGCCCTCCAGGGGGATGAGCTCTGCGGAGGCGGAATTGCTGAGGCCGACCGTGGTGTTCGAAGTGCCGAAGTCGATGCCACAATGGGCCGCTGCCGCCATGCTCGTCTCGTTTCCGTCCGGGGGGCGGTCCGCTTAGCCGTTCGGCGGCGCGATGTCATCCGCCAATGTGCGGAGCGGCGCGCATGGCAGTCGTCTGGCGGAGAGATGACTGTGCATCCTGCCTGTCGAAGGTGCAGCCGGGGGCGATGACGCCCCCGCTGTCCGGTGATCATCCCGCCGGCCTGAACGCAGGTCCCTCGAAGCGCAGCCCGGCTGCGCCACGTTCGACGCGGTCATGCGCCGCGTGGATGAGGCGCGCCTCGCCGGCGTCGGCTAGGCGCGCGCGGCCGTCCAGCAATGCGGCGAGACGCGCGAGCGCCAGCGCCTTGTTGCGATGCTGGGAGCGGCCGTCGCGCGCGACCGCGACCAGCCCCGTCGGCATGTGAACCGCGCGCACCGCGCTCTCGGTCTTGTTCTGGTGCTGGCCGCCGGGACCGCCGGCACGAAAGCTCTCGAACCGGACGTCGGTGGCCGCCAACGCCGCCATCCGCTCCGACGGGGGCAGATCGACGATGCCGACGAACCAGTTCTTGCGGCCGTGATGCGGCCGCAGCGGACTGCGGCACACCCAGAGCAGCGAGCCCTGCGTCCAGCGCCGCGCGAGGTCGGCCGCCGTCGGCCCGTCCAGCACGACGATCGCGCTGGCCGGCCCATGCCGGTCGGTCTGCTCTCGCGCGATCGCGCATTCGCAGTCCGCCGCCTCGGCCTCGTCGGCGAGCCGCTGCAGCGCATGCGCGACCGCGAGCCGGCATTCGGCCGGACCGCGCCCCGCCGTGAGGAGCAGCCGTCTCATCGCCGGTCCTCCCTGCGCGGCCGCTGGACGGCGATCTTCTTCACCGTCACCAGCGGGCGGAAGCTGGCGACGACGCGCGCCAGCCCGAATGCTTCGAGATCGGCGATCACGCCGACGATCGGCTTGTAGGCCTCCGGCGCTTCCTCGGCGAGCAGCGCGCGGTCCTCGCAGATCACGCGGCCGCCGAACGGATTGCGCGCGAGACGCTCGCGATCCGATCGCGTGGCGCCGACACGGCCGATCATCGAGCTCCGGTCGAACTTGCGACCGGCGCCATGCGCGATCGACCACAACGCCTCCTTTGGCGCTGACGCGAGCGGCGCGACCAGATAGGACAGCGCGCCGCGCGAGCCCGGCACGACGACGAGACCCTGGTCGGACGGCGCAGCCCCCTTTCGGTGCAACACGCCGTCTGCGCGATGCTCGATGCAATTGTGCGAGCACGCACAGACCGGATCGGCCTCACAGCGCAAGGCCGTCGCGGCCCGCTGCGCGATGACCTGCCGGTTCAGCGACGCCCAGCGCAGCGCGTGATCATGTGCTGCGAGATAGGCGTGGCCAGCCTCACTGTCCGGCGCGAGCGGCTTGAGATCCTCCGCAACGTGCCGTTCGAGCAGCGCATGGCCGAGGCCGCGCGAGCCCGAATGCACCAGCAGATGAGCGCGGTCGCGATCGATGCCGCAGGACGGATCGAACACCTCCTCGACCGCCTGCAGCTCACAGAAGTGATTGCCGCCGCCGATCGTGCCGAGCGACGCATCGAAGTCGGACGGCGCAAGCTGATGAGCTGCGAGCTCGCTCACGATGTCGCCGTCATAGGGTGTGGCGACGTCGCGCAGCCGGTCGGCCGCCTTGTCGACGCGAATCCGGCGCGAAGCGAGGTCGAGCTGATACAGCGCCATGCCGCAGCCCGCATCGGAGCCGACGAAGGCCGGGTGGATATGGTCGGCGAGGATGGCGCAGCCGACGGGACCGAACTTGCCGGGATGCAGGTCCGGCATGCCGGCGACAGCACGCACGCCACAGATGTCAGCCACCGTTTCGAGCTGGCGCGCAGCGGCGCCCTCGATCCAGGAGCTGGACGAGTAGAAGCCGTGGACCGGCGCACGGCCGTCCACGCGATGGGAATTGCCCATGTAAATACCTTGGAGAAAGATAGGGAGAACTGGTCAGGGACGATCAGCGCGCGCGGACGCACGCATGCCAGACCAAGCCTCGCCTCACGCGAGGATCAGTCCCGGCGGCTCCTGGCGGAGCAACGGATGATCGCAGTCATCGTCTCTCTCCTGTGCGGCGGAGCCGAATGCTCGACGCCGGAGCGCGTAGTAATCACATCCCGATCATATTGGCAATGTACGTCATTCAACCGATGTCCCGCTGTGACGTACAGGACACGGATGCCCCGTCGTTTTCGAGCAGCTCGCTTTCTCTCCGTCATTGCGAGGAGCGCAGCGACGAAGCAATCCAGGGCCCCGCGCACCACACTGGATTCTTCGCCGCGCTCGCACAGAATGGGGGGCATCGAAGATGGACGACGGCGCATCTGTCCGCAGCCGGCAGATCCAGGCACGTGCATCCTCGCGATCAGAACAGCGCGAGGAAATCGCCGAGGAAATAGATGATGGCCACCACGATCAGCGCGCCCATCAGCAGGAAGGAAAGCTGCACGGCGATCGCGCAGCCGCCCAGGGTCGTCGCCATCGCCGCGACGTGCCGCTCCTCGCGACGCAACTGACCCACGACGCCGAGAATGATCGCAAGCAACCCGAGCGAGACCGCGGCCACCGGCAATTGGCGGTGCAGGCGGTCGGTCCAGGACGTCTCGCGCGCCGGCGCCTGGTAGTCGACGCCCTTGATGCGCGCCATCAGGCGCTCCTTCACGCGATGTCCGACATCGACGATGACCTGGTCGATCGGCGGCGGCGGATCGATCACCGGCAGCCCCCAATGCGGCAGAACCGCCGCGACCAGAGCAACAAGCCCGATCACGCAACCGATGATGCCCAGCCGGCGTGACTGAACGATCGTGTCTGTCATGGCTCAAAATCTCCGATGCGGGCGTGCTGCGTCTGCTTCGGTCGCGGCGGAAGGATTGCGAAACGTTAATCTCGTCATCGTCACCGCGGAAAGGACCCAACCCCCGCAAGCCTGAACGCCTGGATCATGCGTCGGCCGCCGGAGCTCTCCGGTTCAATCCCTCCGATCCGCCCAAGGTCATAGCAAGCGCGTCGCAAGCTGCTGCGCCTCCCAGCCTTCGAGAAATTCCCGCTGTTGCGTGACCCAGCGGACATTCTCGCTACCCCATTCGCGCGAACGGCTGGCCTGCTCGCCCATCAGCCAGAAGTGCCTGACGATCACGAAGGCATGCGCGGCCTCGAAATCAGCGGCCGAGATCGGGCGGACCGAGCGGTAGCCGTCGACGAAGGCGTGCCACGCCGCATGAAAGCGCCGGCCGAACGACAGCTTGGCCCACAGGAACACGGCCATGTCATAGGCCAGATAGCCAGGACCGCCGTCGTCGAAGTCGAAGAACACGGCCTCGCCGCCGGCGCCGATGCGCGCATTGAAGCCGTGGCAGTCGCCGTGACAATGCGTCCATGTCAGACCCTCCATCGCCTCGATCCGTGCGGCGGTACGCTCCGCGATGTCCTGGAGAAAGCCGCCATCATCGGCGTCGATCAGACTGCAGAGCTGTTGAACGCGCGCGAGCGGCCGGTGCAGCAGGTGGTCGAGGTCCAGAAGATAGAGCGGCGCTTCGGGCCGAAAGGACATCGCCGCCGCGTGCACTCGGGCAAGCGTCACGCCGTTGGCGCGCGCGTCGCTCTGCGATGCGACCTCCGGGGTCCGTCCCTCGATGGCGTGAAACAGCACGCCTTCGCGGCGGCCTTCCGCCGCCTCGCCGCGTACGAACAGCGCGCCGTCGCGTGCCGGAACCGCCGCGGCCACCGGCACGCCGCAGCGCGCGAGATGTGCGAGGAAGTCGGTCTCGGTGCGGACATCGGCCGGGCCGCGGGCGCGGTGATGCGACAGACGGAAGACGTAGCGTGCGCCCGTGGCGGATGTAATCAGATAGACGTCGTTGAAGCCGCGGTTCATCAGGCGGCACGCGAGCGGCTCCGATAGCGCGTAGTGTGTTGCCACGAAGCGGCCCACGCTCTCGGCGCCGGTCGTGGTGTAGATCGGCTCGAAGTCGGGCACGTCGCGTGTTCCGGATTGTGGAGACGATGGCATCCTAAGCTGCTGCCGTCCGCGGTGAAAGGCGGGACGGGCACGAGCAATCCATCGCATTGGCGTAGGCAGGTTGTACCGGGCTGCCCGTCGGGCAAATCGATCGAGGTGGCGAGCGCAATCTGCCGCTGATGTCCAGCCCGCCTGCGAAAAGTATTCTTGTTTCGCTTTTCCGGAAATCATGCTTATCTCCCGCGCATCCCGCCTCATGCAGAGAGGGGCGTACGCGTCGTCACGATACGCGGGGGCGGGGAGTGGTGGCCGTCGCGAGGTCGGGCGCGTTCGCGCGCAAGACGGCTGATGTCGTGGCGGACGGTCAAGCCGTGTGGTCCTGGCGCCCCGAAGCTGGCGCCAAGCTTGCGATCACGTTCGTGCGTGGTTGCGAGCGACGGGGGCAAACAAGCCGGTCCCCGGGGAGAGCGCGGAGCAGCCGTGAAAACCATCGCGCAGGGAAGGCCGGGTGGCGGGCTCAAGCGGTGGTCGCAACACCAAGTGTTTTCATTCGTGACAGCAGCTCGTCAAGCGCTTCTGCTGGA
>NZ_JBNPUY010000017.1:0-98862 GCF_051168395.1 Bradyrhizobium sp. HKCCYLRH1030
TTGTGGCAGCTCGCGCAGGCCGCCGTCGTGCCGGTGTGGCTGAACCGGGCGCCGCTGAACGTCGTCGTGCTCTTGTGACAGGTCTCACATGGCGCAGCGGTTGCGACGTGCTTCGGCGGCTTGCCAGGCGCGGTCATTCCGTTATGGCAGGATGCGCATGGCCCTTGCGCCGTCATGTGATTGAATCTGGAGCCGGCCTCCGTGGTGCTCGATCCGGCAAGCCCTGCCCTTGGATTGAACGTCGGCAGCAGCGACGGAAGCCGACCGGCATTCTTCGCTTCCGGCGAGTCGCTACCAGTATCGGTCGGCAAGAGCCTGCCGCGGGGATCGTTCGGCGAGAGTGGTGATGTCGCGGATGTCATTCGGGACGGCGTGCTCAACGGTTGCGGCACGGACGTCGTCGCGCCGCCAGCTTTGACCGAACTGTCGGGCTTGGAGGAACCGGACGAACTGGCGGAGGCCCCTGCTTCGGACCCCGCTGTCGGGGCCGTCGACGTCGCAGCCGTGTTCGCCAGCGGCTTGCTGCTGAACAGGAGCGTCGAACTGGATGGCGCAGCGGGCTTGGCGGCAGCGCCGGCCGCAGCAGCGGCCTGAGATGCAGCCGGTGCGGCGCTCGTACCGGGTGCTGCATCGGGATTCGTTGCTGCCGTCATCGTCCGGTTGGCGGTCGAGGCCGGCGTCACCGCCTTGACGGCCGGAGCCTGAGCCGGAACCACCGACCGCGCCGTCGTGGAGCAGCCTGCTGCCGGCTTCTGCGGGTCGTCGTCCCAGGTGGAGAAGTTGGCGGCGGCGCGCACGTGGCAGCATCCGCAATCCTGCGTCTTGGCGCTGTGATCCGGCCCCTGCGCACCTCTGCGGCCCTGGCTGCGATACGAGCCGTTGTGACAGCTGTCGCAGCGCGTGGCATGCACGGCAGCATGGCTCATCGTGTAGGTCGCGAAGCTCGCCGCCGTGTTGCTGTGGCAGTTCGAGCACTGCACGCCCGTCACCGGAATATGCGGCGGGGTGGTCAGGCCTTTCGCGCTCGAACCATTGTGGCAGGCGGAGCAATTGGTGTTGGCCGCGGAGTGGGTGAACGCCGCGCCGCCCCAGCTCACATATCCGCCGCTGGCGGCCTTGCTGTGACAGCTGACGCAGTCGGCGCCACCGGTGGCAACGTGGTTCGGGTACGACGCCGTGCCCATGGCCCCCTTGGTGCCCTGGCCGGTGTAGTTGCCGTTGTGACAGCTGTCGCAGCGCGCCGTCGATACCGCGGCATGGTTCATGGTGTAGGTCGCGAAGCTCGCCGCGGTGTTGCTGTGACAGTTCGAGCACTGCAGCGTTCCGGTCGGGATGTGCGGCGGCGTGGTCATGCCCTGCGCGGTCTTGCCGTTGTGGCAGGTCGCGCAGTTGGTGTCGGTGGCCGCATGCTTGAACGCGGCGCCGCCCCAGCTGGTGAAGCCGCCGCTCGCCGCCTTGGCGTGACAGCTGACGCAGTCGGCGCCACCGGTGGCAACGTGGTTCGGGTACGACGCCGTGCCCATGGCGCCCTTGGTGCCCTGGCCGGTGTAGTTGCCGTTGTGACAGCTGTCGCAGCGCGCGGTCGATACCGCGGCGTGGTTCATGGTGTAGGTCGCGAAGCTCGCCGCGGTGTTGCTGTGACAGTTCGAGCACTGCAGCGTTCCGGTCGGGATGTGCGGCGGCGTCGTCATGCCCTGCGCGGTCTTGCCGTTGTGGCAGGTCGCGCAGTTGGTGTCGGTGGCGGCATGCTTGAACGCGGCGCCGCCCCAGCTGGTGAAGCCGCCGCTCGCCGCCTTGGCGTGACAGCTGACGCAGTCGGCGCCGCCGGTGGCGACGTGGTTCGGGTACGACGCGGTGCCCATGGCGCCCTTGGTGCCCTGGCCGGTGAAGGAGCCGTTGTGGCAGCTGTCGCAGCGCGCGGTCGCCACCGCGGCGTGGTTCATGGTGTAGGTCGCAAAGCTCACCGCGGTGTTGCTGTGGCAGTTCGAGCACTGCAGCGTTCCGGTCGGGATGTGCGGCGGCGTCGTCATGCCCTGCGCGGTCTTGCCGTTGTGGCAGGTCGCGCAGTTGGTGTCGGTCGCGGCATGCTTGAACGCCGCGCCGCCCCAGCTGGTGAAGCCGCCCGAGGCTGCCTTGGCGTGACAGCTGACGCAGTCGGCGCCGCCGGTGGCGACGTGGTTCGGATACGACGCCGTGCCCATGGCGCCCTTGGTGCCCTGGCCGGTGAAGGAGCCGTTGTGGCAGCTGTCGCAGCGCGCCGTCGCCACCGCGGCGTGGTTCATGGTGTAGGTCGTGAAGCTCGCCGCGGTGTTGCTGTGGCAGTTCGAGCACTGCAGCGTCCCGGTCGGGATGTGCGGCGGCGTCGTCATGCCCTGCGCGGTCTTGCCGTTGTGGCAGGTCGCGCAGTTGGTGTCGGTCGCGGCATGCTTGAACGCCGCACCGCCCCAGCTGGTGAAGCCGCCGCTCGCCGCCTTGCTGTGACAGCTGACGCAGTCGGCGCCGCCGGTGGCGACGTGATTCGGATACGACGCCGTGCCCATGGCGCCCTTGGTGCCCTGGCCGGTGAAGGAGCCGTTGTGACAGCTGTCGCAGCGCGCCGTCGCCACCGCGGCGTGGTTCATGGTGTAGGTGGCGAAGCTCGCCGCGGTGTTGCTGTGGCAGTTCGAGCACTGCAGCGTCCCGGTCGGGATGTGCGGCGGTGTGGTCATGCCCTGCGCGGTCTTGCCGTTGTGGCAGGTGGCGCAATTGGTATCGGTCGCGGCATGCTTGAACGCCGCGCCGCCCCAGCTGGTGAAGCCGCCCGAGGCTGCCTTGGCGTGGCAGCTGACGCAGTCGGCGCCGCCGGTGGCGACGTGGTTCGGATACGACGCCGTGCCCATGGCACCCTTGGTGCCCTGGCCGGTGTAGGAGCCGTTGTGACAGCTGTCGCAGCGCGCGGTCGCCACCGCGGCGTGGTTCATGGTGTAGGTGGTGAAGCTCGCCGCGGTGTTGCTGTGGCAGTTCGAGCACTGCAGCGTGCCGGTCGGGATGTGCGGCGGCGTCGTCATCCCCATCGCGGTCTTGCCGTTGTGGCAGGTCGCGCAGTTGGTGTCGGTCGCGGCATGCTTGAACGCGGCACCGCCCCAGCTGGTGAAGCCGCCCGAGGCCGCCTTGCTGTGACAGCTGACGCAGTCGGCGCCGCCGGTGGCGACGTGGTTCGGATACGACGCCGTGCCCATGGCCCCCTTGGTGCCCTGGCCGGTGTAGCTGCCGTTGTGGCAGCTGTCGCAGCGCGCGGTCGCCACCGCGGCGTGGTTCATGGTGTAGGTGGCGAAGCTCGCCGCGGTGTTGCTGTGGCAGTTCGAGCACTGCAGCGTCCCGGTCGGGATGTGCGGCGGCGTCGTCATCCCCATCGCGGTCTTGCCGTTGTGGCAGGTGGCGCAGTTGGTGTCGGTCGCCGCGTGCTTGAATGCCGCGCCGCCGAAGCTCGCCGTGCTGGTGTGACAGGACTCGCACGGCAGATTGGTCTGGAGATGGTTGCTGGACTTGCCGCGCGCCGTCGTCCCGTTGTGACAGTTGGCGCAACCGGCGACGATGCCGGCGTGGTCCATCTTCATTCTGATGCGAAAACTCGCCGTCGACCTGTGGCACACATCGCATGGCGCCGCCGTCGTGATGTGATCCTTCGACTTGCCCCGTGCCATCACGCCGTTATGGCAGGTCGTACATGACGCCTTCGCCTGGGTATGATCGATCGCCCGAACGTCCTTCCATGTCGAGGTCTGGTGGCAGCTCTCACATCGCCTCGTGGACATCGGGTGGTTGACCGACATGCCCGCCGTCTGCGCGCCGTTGTGGCAACTGGCGCACTGCGTCTGCGTGCCCTTGAACCGCCCGCCGACGTGACAGGACGAGCACTCCACCCCGACATGGCTTCCGGTCAGCGGAAAACCTGTCGAGACATGGTCGAATGAGCTCTGCGCGGCAGCATGCCCTGCCAACACGAGAGCGAGCAGCATACAGGCGAGCAGCCACTGCACCATACGGTGCGAGGCTCGCGCCACCAGCCCCAGCTTGCTGTAGCAGCTGCTCAACTCCAACTCCGCTCTTCACTCTCGACTCGATCGCCAGCCGGACATCCGACGGAGACCGGCCGACCCCAATCCAGCCGAGACCGTTGAGCGTCCGCTGCTCGGCGGTCGCCCCGACAAATCCAAGACACCCTTGCGGATTTCCCCTACGGCCCGGCGGCACGTCTTCCCCAGCCACCGAATACTCGGAACGCTCCGTGCTCCCTTGATCGAGCGCTGCATCGATCGGGCGACGACGGAGTCATCGGCCAGATCACGCAGCCTTCGCTACGCCTACGACAGGGCTTCCAGAGACGCGCAAAGCTGGCCCAAAACTGGGCCAAGCTGAACTCAAGCTGAATGGAGGTTAAGGTTTCTGACGTCGCGCGCGCGCAATGGTCCCGCAAGCTCATCACGCAAGCCATTGATCTGCATGCGAACTGATAGCCGCTGCGAGCCGATGTCAGCTCGACACGATCTCAGACGCCGTGTGCGGCCAACGCAGCCGTTCGAATCAGTTCCTGATCTGAACGTTGCGCCATCCCGTTGCGACATGGCAGCGCTCGCACGTCTGACCGAAGGTGCCATTGTGCACGTCCGAGCTGCGATGACAGCTGAAGCAATCCATCGGCAACTTCAGATCCGGCGGCGACTTGGCCTTGTGACAGGCCTCGCACGTGATCTTCTGGTGGACACCGACCAGCGGGAATCGTGTCTGCCGCGCGTGATCGAAACGCCAAAGCCGCCACCCATTCGGATTGTGACAGCTGGCGCACCGCCCTCCAAGCTTCCCCTGGTGGAAATCCTTGTGGCAGCTTTCGCAGGCCATCGGCGTATTCTTGTAGGTCGGCGTCCGGTGGCACTCCTCGCAAGGCACCGACTTGTGCAGACCTATCAACGGAAAACGCGTAATCTCGTGATCGAAGGTGAGCTTCTTCCGCCAGCCCGCATCGCTATGGCACGTCTCGCAGCGTTCGCCGAGCTTGCCCTGATGCGGATCCTGCTTGCGGTGACAGGACACGCATGACGTCGCGAGTTTGTCCCGATAGAGATCACCCGTATGGCAGCTCTCACACTTCACCTTGGCATGCGCATTTCGCAGCGGGAAGCGGGTCTTGTCGTGATTGAAGCGGACCGTCTTCCATTTCTCCTGATCGTGACACGTCTCGCACTTGTCGCCGAAGCGGCCGCCATGGACGTCCTGAAGACGGTGGCATGAGCCGCACGACGTCTGCAGATCCTTGTATTGCTCGCCGGAGTGGCACGTCGCACAAGCGACCGACTTGTGGGCGCCCACGAGGGGAAACCGGGTCTTCGTGTGGTCGAACTCCTTGGTCGCGCGCCATTTCACCGCCGTGTGGCAGTTCTCGCAGCGTTCACCAAGCCGGCCGCGATGCGGATCGAGCGCCTTGTGACACTCGAAGCAGGTCGAGGGCGTGTTGCGGAACTTCACCTTCGCGACGTGACATCCCGCACAAGGCACGGTCTTGTGCGCATCGACCAGCCGGTAGTTCGTCACGTCGTGGTTGAAGGTTTCCTTGTCGAGTTGGACGATGTCGGTTCCACGCCCCTTGTGGTCGGTGTGACACTGCCTGCACTCCTGGCTCAGCGCCGCCTGGTCGCGTCCGTGCAGGCGCTCACGCTGCCTGCGATCGACGGCAATCTCCTTGTGGCAATCGAGGCAGAGGCCCGACTGTGCCTTCCGGGTATAGGCTTCGTGGCACTTTCCGCACTCGCTCTCGAGCTTGGCATGCTTCTCGGCCAGCGGGCCGGGCATGACCAGCTTTTCCAGCAACGTCTGTGCTCGAACTCCGGCCGATAGCATGGCAACGCCGGCCAGGACGGCGACAACGACCGCAACACGCCACCGCATCACGCAACTCCGTCAATAGTGATGGACGGCCCAGACATGAACGACGCCCGCCAGCAGCATGAGAAAAAACAGCGGCAGATGAAGCACATGCCACAGCGAAAACAATCGTTCGAAGAACGTCAGCTCAGCGGCCTTGCGCACTGCGGCGGCGTAACGCCGCACCACCTCCTCGATTCGCTTCTCGCGACGCCGTCGCTCGGACCACGACCATCGCGCGCGCTTGGCTTCGGCGCGAATGAGCCGGCGCGCTTCCGCAACCACATTGGCGCGCAGCCGTCTCGTCCGCGCTGCGATGACCGCGCCGGTCCGCAGGCTGCCCAACGCAGTTCGCGGCACCTTGTTGTCGAGCCCCTTGCTGAAGGCAGCCAGCTCCCGCGACACGAACGAGACGGCCTGCATCTCCTCACCGAGCTCCGTTCGCATTGCCTCGGCCTCGGCGAGCAGCTCCTTGACACGCGCTCTCCCGCCATGGAGGCCCATATGGATCTTGCCATAGATGTAACGGCCGATCACGCCGCTGATCGCCACGATCAGCATGGTGAAGAATGCCACGTTGCTGTTGAGCGCCCCCAGTTGGAAATTCGCATGGAATAGGATGAGCACGGGACCAATGACCCCGAGCAGCATGTGGGTCCTGAACCAGAACGGCACCGAGCCGATGCCGCGCAGCGACTTGAAGCGCTTACGCATCGAATAGGCCAGCAGCGACAGCATGGCGACGCTGCCGTAGATCCCGAGCCAGTATCCGGTGCCGGAGCCCGGCGTAATATACTCCTCCTCCTTCTGCAGCCACCCGACGGCAATCGCTCCGAGGACGATGACCGTGATGACGACCGGAATGGTTCCTCGAAGAGGATTGCCGCTCGCGCGAGCGACCGCTGCTCTGCTCATGACCTCGACGTTTCCTGTGAATCCCGAATGCCGGATCGGCGGAAGCCAGACCCGTTCGCGGAGCCCCGGATCTCAGTCGAGAGAGAACTTAGTGATAACCACTTGCAACAACCCTCTCCGTCTTCCGACACCGACGTCATTAGTCCGAAATCAGTGCGAGCCATATTTCCGCCGACGGCATCTGTTCAACGAATGATCCAATCCTGGTCTCCAAGACGTCAGATCATTCTGGAATTTCTATGTCGGCATCTCTTGAGAGGAATTTGCATCTAGCACCGCATCCGACCTTTTCACGCGGAGTTCGCGGTCGGCGACTCTCTATCTTCCGCTGTTAGTTCGTAAGAAAGAGAGAGACGACATGGCGATCGATCTCCTGATTGTCTACGCCGCGCCAATGCTCGGCGTCTGGGCCACTTACATGGCCGTGCGCAAGCGGAAGGAAATAAAGAGCGTCGCGAAGCTCTCGGCCGCCAAGGACGCCGGTCTTCTCGAGCCGGCATCGCTCCATCCGATCATCGATCCTGCCTCGTGCATCGGCTGTGGCTCATGCGTCAGGGCGTGTCCGGAGGGCGACATTCTCGGCCTGATCGGCGGCAAGGCGTCGCTGGTCGAGCCTTCGCATTGCATCGGACACGGCGCCTGCAAGGCGGTGTGCCCCGTGAACGCCATCACGCTGGTGTTCGGCACCGAAACGCGCGGCATCGACATTCCGAACGTGGATGAAGCGTTCCAGACCAACGTGCCCGGCATTTTCATCGCCGGGGAGCTCGGCGGGATGGGGCTGGTCCGCAACGCCATCGAGCAGGGACGCCAGGCGATCGACTCCGTCCGCAAGGTCAAGAACATCGGCAAGTCCGATATGCTCGACGTGGTGGTCGTCGGCTGCGGTCCGGCCGGTCTCTCCGCCAGTCTCGCCTGCCTGCAGCATCGGCTGCGCTTCGTCACGCTCGAGCAGGACTCGCTCGGCGGCACCGTCGCGCACTTTCCCCGCGGCAAGCTGGTGATGACGGCACCTTTCACGCTGCCGCTCGCGGGCAAGTTCAACTTCAGAGAGCTCAGCAAGGAGCAGTTGATCGCCTTCTTCATGAGCATCGTGCGCAAATCCCGCCTCAAGGTGAACGTCGGCGAACGCGTCGAGGCCGTCACGCGAGTCGGAGAAGGCTTCGACGTCAGGACGAACCGCGGCAGCTACAGAACGCATGCCGTGCTCCTGGCGATCGGGCGCCGCGGAACGCCGCGCAAGCTGGAGGCTCCAGGCGAAGAGCAGACCAAGGTCGTCTATCGACTGGTCGACCCCGAGCAGTATCGCGGCCAGCACGTGCTCGTCGTCGGCGGCGGCGACGCTGCATTGGAAGCCGCATGCTCCATCGCCGATGAGCCTGGAACGACGGTGACCCTGTCGCATCGCAGCGAGTCGTTCGGTCGCGCCAAGCTGAAGAACCGTCAACGGACGGAAGCAGCCGCGCAATCGGGCCGGCTCCGCGTCATCTACAATTCGTCAGTCAAACGGATCGGCGATGACGACGTCGAGATCGATGCCAATGGCAGCACGAGCACGATCCGAAACGATGCCGTCATCGTGTGCGTCGGCGGCATTCTGCCCACCGCATTCCTGAAGAGCATGGGTATCGAGGTCGAGACGAAATATGGCACGGCTTAAGTCCTCTTACGTCATCATCCCCCTGATCTGTCTTGTCGGCTCGACCGTGCCGTCGGTCGCCCCGGCCGGCGAAACGCCGGCCGGCGTGAGCTCCGAAGCATCCGCGAGCCAGGCGGCCGATGCCGCGATCCGCGCCGGACATCCCGAGGACGCACTGAAGCTGCTCGAGCGCGCCGCCAGCGCCGGCAATCCGGAGGCGCAGTACCGACTTGCATCACTTTACCGCGCCGGTCTCGGCACCAGAGCAGACGACACGCTGGCGTTCAAATGGATGGAGGCAAGCGCAAGGAAGGGACATGTCAAGGCGCAGTATAATGTCGCAGCGATGTGGCTTGCGGGCCGTGGAACGCCGGCCGATCCCGACCGGGCGCGGGACTGGCTACGCAAGTCGGCGGCGGCCGGCTATCAGCCCGCCGAGCAGTTGCTGGCCGACATGGTCAACCGAAATGCGCGCCCGCGCGCCGGGGAGCCGGCGCGCGAAGCTGCGCGCAGGCCGCCCCCGACGCTCGATGCGCAGGCCGCCATGCGAAACGGCCATCCGGCTATCATCGACGCCGCCCTGCGCGGCCAGTTCGATCCGATGCGCCAGCTCATCGCTGCGAAGGCTGACGTCAACGCGGTCAACGAGGACGGCGATACGCCTCTGGCGATCGCCGCGGCCGCCGGGCATCTTCGGCTGGTGGAGCTCCTGCTCGCCTCGGGAGCCAATCCGAACACCGGCAACCGGCGCGGCGACACGCCATTGATGCTGGCAGCGGACAAGGATCATGGAGACATCATCAGACTGCTGCTGACCAAGGCGGCCGACCCGTCTGCAGCGCGTGCAGATGGCGCGACCGCACTACTGATGGCGCTCAGCCGCTGCAACGGCGCCGCTATCGCTGCGCTCCTCGACGGCGCCTCCGGCAATCTGCCCGCGTTGGCAGACGGCCGGACCCCACTCATGATCGCGGTCGCGTCGTGCCCAAATGGCCCGCTCGATCGGCAACTCGTTCAGAGATCCGACCTCAACGCCGCCGATGGGCAGGGCCGCACCGCACTCTGGCACGCGGCCGGCAATGGCAATACGCACGCGATCGGACAACTGATCCGCGCAGGTGCGGACGTCAACCGCGCTGACACCGACGACAAGACGCCGTTGCTGAATGCCATCGAAGGCCGCAGCGCCGCGGCCTCGCTGCTTCTGTTGGACCATGGGGCCGACCCGAAACGCGCGACAAGAGGCGGAAATACCGCTCTCATCCTCGCTGCGCGCGCCGGGCTTGCGGATGTCGTCAGTGAGCTTCTCAGGCGCAAGGCCGACCCGAACATGCGCAACGGCCAGGGCATGAGCGCGCTGATGATGGCGGCCCATGAGGGGAATATCGGCATTGCGCACAGCCTTCTCGCCGCCGGTGCCGAAAAGCAGTTGAGGAACAAGCGCCGCGAACGTGCCACCGACATCGCCGCTGCCAGCGGTCACGGCGATATCGCCAAGCTTCTGGAATAGCGGACGATTTCGTTTCGCCACCCTGCCTATCATGCGGTCGACGTCGCGTTCGCTGCTCGACGGCGCGGCAGATGATTCGCACGCTATATCTCAATGAATATAACACTAAGTACCAAGACGCCCCGATGATACCGTTCTCCGGCCGTGAGTGCGAATGAGTTGCAGTTACACTACGATGCACGTCGATGGATCATCATCATTCCGTACGAATGATGCCTCATTCGGCGCATTGATTGTCGGCGCATCACAGACACTTGATAGTTAGCTGCAGGAATATCCGCTGCAGTCGGAGATACCACATGACAGCGGAGGTCGGATCGTTTGCGCTCATTCTCGCGCTCCTCGTATCGCTGGTGCAGTCGATCGTTCCGTTCGCAGCGCTGCGCCGCCAATCCGCGATGATCGCCGGCTTCGTTCGTCACGCTGCCTTGACCCAGTTTCTGTTCGTCGCGATCGCATTCGCATGCCTGACGTCGCTGTTCGTCCATTCCGACTTTTCAGTCCAGGTCGTCGCAGCGAATTCGCACACGCTGAAGCCGCTGCTCTACAAGGTCTCCGGAGTCTGGGGAAACCATGAGGGATCCATGCTGCTGTGGGTCCTGATCCTCTCCTTGTTCGGCGCGGCAGTTGCATTGTTCGGAACGAACCTTCCGGAGCGGCTGCAGAGCAACGTTCTCGGCGTGCACGGCATGATCGGCCTCGGCTTTCTGGCGTTCATCGTCTCGACGTCGAATCCGTTCGCGCGGCTGGTCGATGCTCCCCTCGAAGGCAACGGACTGAATCCGATTTTGCAGGATCCTGGCCTCGCCTTTCATCCACCGTTTCTGTATCTGGGTTACGTCGGCTTCTCGATGGCGTTCTCGTTCTCGGTCGCCGCGCTGATCGAGGGAAAGGTCGATGCCAGCTGGGCCCGCTGGGTCCGACCGTGGGTGCTCGCGGCCTGGTGCTTTCTCACGATTGGAATCACGCTGGGCAGCGCATGGGCGTACTACACGCTCGGCTGGGGCGGCTGGTGGTTCTGGGACCCCGTCGAGAACGCCTCCTTCATGCCGTGGCTTGCGGGGACTGCGCTCCTGCATTCCGCCCTGGTGGTCGAACGTCGGAGCGCCCTCCAGAGCTGGACGATCCTGCTGGGGATCGTGACCTTCTCATTGAGCCTGATCGGGACTTTCCTGGTGAGGTCCGGCGTGCTCACCAGCGTTCATGCCTTCGCACAGGACCCGTCGCGTGGCGCATTCATCCTGGCGCTCATCCTGGTGGCGACCGGCGGGGCGTTGACGCTGTATGCGATCCGAGCCCCAAGCCTGAAGCACGGTGCGCTGTTCGCAGCCGTCAGCCGCGAGAGCGGCCTCGTCCTCAACAATGTGCTGCTCACGGCAGCCGCGGCCACCGTGTTTCTCGGCACGTTCTACCCGCTCCTCGTCGACATGCTCGGAAACGACAAGATCTCCGTCGGTCCTCCCTACTACAACTTGACGTTCGTTCCGATCATGGTTCCGCTGCTGCTTGCCATGGTGATCGGCCCGGTTCTGAAATGGAAGCGCGATCTCCTCGTTGCGGCCCTGCAACGACTCCGCCTGGCCGGGGGACTTGCGGCATTCATTGCCGTCGCGATCCTCATCGCGACGTTCGGACAGCGTTTCCTGGTTGCGTTCTTCTTCGGCATCGCCGTCTGGCTCGTGATCGGCTCGCTGATGGTGCTGGCTCATCGCGTCCGCCTCGGCATGACGACTCCCTTGGCGACCTCGCTCAACCTCGCGCGCACCACCCCGCTCGCGGTCTACGGCCTGGTGCTGGCCCATGCGGGAATGGGCGTCACCGTCGCAGGCATTACCGGGATGACCGCGTGGGCCAGCGAGAAGGTGCAGATGCTGCGGCCGGGCCAGAGCCTGCAGCTCGCGGGCTACGACATCAAGCTGCGCTCGATCGGAAAATTTCCAGGCCCCAACTACGAAGCCGAGCGTGGCACGTTCGACATCACGCGGAACGGCAAGCCGTTCACGCAGCTTTCCAGCGAGCGCCGCTTCTATCCCGTCAGACAGCAGCAGACGACCGCCGCCGGCATTCGAACCAACCTGATCTGGAACGTCTACGTGACGCTCGGTGATCCCGACGACAAGGGCGCGTGGGCGGTGCGCTGCTACTATCACCCTCTGGTGCCGCTGGTGTGGATCGGCGCACTGATGATGGCTTGCGGCGGCTTCATCTCGCTGGCCGACCGGAGATTTCGTGTCGGTGCTCCGCGACGGGCGATGCGGGCCGTACCGACTGCCGTTCCTGCTGAATAGGACGAGATATGCCGCGCCTCCCCTATCTCATACCTCTCGTGGCTTTCGCCGCACTGGCCGCTGGACTGGCTTTCAGCCTGACCAACGATCCGCAGCGAATGCCCTCGACCCTGATCGACAAGCCGACGCCGCGTTTCCAGCTCGCGTCGCTCGACGGCAAGAGCGGCGGTCTTGCCAATACCGACCTGCAGGGCGACGTGGTCCTGCTCAACGTTTTCGCATCCTGGTGCCCCGGATGCCGCGTCGAGCATCCCATGCTGCTCAAGCTCGCAGAGAGCTCCGCGATCCCGATCTATGGGCTGAACTGGAAGGACGATCGGAACGACGGCAAACGTTGGCTTGCCAAGCATGGCAGTCCCTATGCCCGTGTCGGCTCCGATGAGTCCGGCCGGGCCGGCATCGATCTTGGCGTGACCGGCGTTCCCGAAACCTTCGTGATCGATCGGGCCGGCCGCATCCGCTTCCGCTATCCCGGCCCGCTGACCGAAGATGTATGGCGTGACGATTTCGAACCTCTGCTGAAGGCACTCAGGAGCGAGTCATGAACTGCCGGCGGATCAAGCGCGCGGCCGAAGCGCTGCTCGTCAGCTCGCTCGTGCTGACGGCGACATCGTCACCATCTCGTGCGGTGCTTCCCGACGAAATGTTGCGCGACGAGGGACTGGAGGCGCGCGCGCGCGCGCTGGGCCAGGAGCTGCGCTGCGTCGTTTGTCAAAATCAGAGCATTGACGACTCGAACGCTCCATTGGCGCATGACCTGAGGGTGCTGCTGCGCGATCGCCTGCAGGCCGGCGACAGCGACCGGCAGGCGGTGGACTTCCTGGTCGCACGCTACGGCAACTTCGTCCTGCTCAAGCCTCCCTTGCAGTGGAATACCATCGCGCTGTGGATCGGTCCCCTGCTCGCCCTGCTCACGGCCGTCGTCGGCTTCGGCCGCTACGTGCGCCGGGCGGCAGCCAATGCGAGTGCGCCCGAGGCGGAGCACGTCGCTCCGCTCAGCGCCGACGAACTCGAAGCCATCGAGGCGATCCTCGATCGACGGAGCCTTTCATGATGCTGTGGCTGATCCTGACGGCGATGATTTCCGTGGCCGCCGTGCTCATATCGACGCCATTCATCCGCAGCTACGAGCGGAGACGGTTGGCTTCGGCTCAGGGACTTGCCGTCCACCACGACCAGCTCCGCGAGATCGAGAACGAAACCGCACGCGGCCTGATCGACAAGTCGGATGGCGAGAACGCGGCCAGCGAGATCAAGCGGCGCATTCTCGCCGCAGCCGCCGCCGAACAGCCATCGGCGCCCTCCCTCACCAGCTCCGAACGAAAATTTGCGCTCAGTGTCGTCACGCTGACGGTGGTGTTCGGCTCCGTCGGTCTGTATGCGGTTGTCGGAAATCCGGATGTCCCCGCGGCCGGACCGGGCCAGACCGCCAGCAGCACCACGGCGAGGTCGGTTGGCGAGGCGCGATCCGACGCCGGCACCCAGGCCATTGCCTCGCTGGAGCAGATGACCGGCCAGGACGGTCGCGACCGACCGCAGCAGAGCAGCGGACTGCCGCCGGTCGAAGAGATGATCCAGCGTGTCCAGACCAGACTGGAGCGGAATCCCAAGGATGCCGACGGATGGCGGCTGCTGGGCTGGTCGCTGTTCAACATCGAGCGCTTTGCAGAGGCGGCACAGGCCTATGCGCGCGCAATGGAGCTGCGGCCAGGCTCGGCAGAATACCGCAGCGCACGCGGCGAAGCGCTGGTGCGGGCCGCGGACGGCACCGTCACGTCCGCAGCCCGCGCGGACTTCGACGAAGCACTCAAACTGGATCCCAAGGACGCGCGCGCCCGCTTCTTCATCGGCGTCGTGAAAGAACAGGAGGGAGACAAACGGGGTGCGATGGCCGACTGGACGGCGATCGTATCGGAGGCCGATCCGAACGAGCCGTGGCTGCCCGATCTCAAGCAGCGGCTCGGCGCGCTTCGTCGCGAGCTCGGAGAGGATGACGGCTCGCCATCGCCTGCCCGACCGAACCTGTCCGCCGAGCGCATGCAGGAACTCCTGCGCTCCGGCAAGACCTCCGCGACCGAGCCGGCGGAGCCGCGCGGCCCCCGCGCCGAGGACATTCGCAAGGCGGAAAGCATGTCCACACAGGACCGCAACCTCATGATCCGGGGCATGGTGGATGGCCTTGCGAGCCGACTCGAGCAATCACCGCGCGATGCAGAAGGCTGGATCAAGTTGATCCGCTCGCGGGTGGTACTGGGCGATGTCGAGGCGGCGAAACAGTCGCTGCAACGCGCATTGTCGGTCTTTGCGGAGGACGTCCCGGAGCGCACGCGCATCGCTGACGCAGCCAGAGAGCTCGGGATCAATCCATAGCGTTCGAGGCCCGATCAGCGTGTCCGCATCGTCGGAACCCGTTCGGCAACCGGAGGAATGGCAATGCGCATTCTGCTCATAGAGGACGAGCCCATCTACGCGGAGCGCATCAGGGAAAGCCTGGCCGATGCCGGTTTCGAGGCGGATCTCGCCACCGATGGCAAGCAGGGCTGGATGCTGGGCAACAGCCAGCCCTATGATGCCGCGGTGCTCGACCTCGGACTGCCGTGCATTTCGGGCCTCGACGTGCTGCAACGCTGGCGTCATACCGGGCACACGCTGCCGGTGCTGATCCTGTCCGCCCGCAGCGGCTGGGTCGAGCGTGTCAACGGCCTGAACGCAGGCGCGGACGACTATCTCGAAAAGCCCTTCAAGGCGCAGGAGCTCGTCGCGCGGGTCAAATCGCTGCTCCGTCGGGTCTCCAGCAGACCGGACGCCGTGCTCCGCCTCCGGCAGATCGAGTTCAACGCGGCGGCCGGCCTGGTCAAGAAGGACGGGGAGATCGTCGACCTGACTGCACTCGAGTTGCGCGTTCTCGAACTCCTCATGCGCCGCGCCGATCATATCGTGTCGCAGACCGAGCTGCTGGAGCACATCTATCCGAGCAGCGACCATCGCGACTCCAATACGGTCGAAGTCTACATTGCCCGGCTCAGGAGAAAGCTGGGGCGTGACTGCATTCGCACCGTCAGAGGCATGGGATATCGCTTCGGGTAGAGCAATGTTCAGCCGCAACTTCCGAGCCCGGATGCTCGCGGTCGCCGCGATCTGGATTTCCATCGTCTTGTTCGCCAGCGGGCTCGGGCTCTCGATCGTCATTCGCCGTGTCGTCGAGGCCCACTTCGATCATGACCTGCTGGATCACGCCCGCGAGCTCGCCGATCTCGTGGAACTCGACGCCACGCAGCGGCTGTTCATCGCCCGCGATCTGAGCGATCCGCGTTTCTCCCCTGCCCGTTCCGGAATGTATTGGCAGGTCATCCTGCAGAACGGCGAAAGCGCGCGCTCGCCGTCGTTGCAGGATGACCTTTTCCTTTCATTCACGCCCGACCAGAGTCGCGAGGGTTCCCTGCCCTCCTCCACGGCGCTTAGTGTGGAGGGACCGACCGGGCCGATGCGCATGGTCCGAAACATCAGCGAGCCGTCTCGCCTCGGGCAACCCGTCGAAATCCGTGTCGGTGCAGACGAGCGACTGATTAGTGACGAGATGCAGCACCTCAATCTGACGCTGACAGCGACGCTTGGTATCATGGCCCTCGCCATGGTTGGCACCGCCTACGCTCAGGTCGCTTACGGCCTGCGGCCGCTCCAGCGCATGAGTCGCGCCATCGTGGACGTGCGTAGCGGCAAGACCTCAAGGCTGCCTGAGGACCTGCCGGAGGAAATCATGCCGCTCGTCACCGAGCTGAACGGAATGATTGCGGCAAATCTCAACATGGTCGATCGCGCTCGCGTACTCGCAGGAAGTTTTGCACACGCGCTGAAGACACCTCTGGCAATTCTCGACGAGGAGGCAGCACGGCTGAAAGCGTCCGGTCAGGAGATCCACGCTCAGATTCTGTCGGAGCAGTGCTCGCGAATGGCGCTGCTCATCGACTACCAGACGGCGCGCGCAAAGGCCTCCACGATCGCGAATGCAGGTGCGTTTGCGGTCGTCGCAGACGTCTTGAGGAGCGTCATCAATACCTATTCGCGATTCAGCCCAGGGCACGACCGGCGGTTCGAAGTCGAAGGAGCAGCGGACGTCGTCGTTGCCTGCGACACCAACGATCTGACCGAACTCATCGGCAACCTGCTCGACAATGCGGCAAAATGGGCACGTGACCGCGTCGTGATTTCGATCGAGGATCTCGACAGCACCGTCTTGATCACGGTTGAGGACGACGGGCCCGGCATTCCAGTGGAACACCGAATGCGCGTGTTCGACGTGGGCACGAGACTTGACGACGCGAAGCCCGGCACTGGGCTCGGTCTGGCGATCGCCCGCGACCTGACCAGCCTCTATGATGGCCGACTGTGGATCGAGGATTCGAGAATTGGGGGCGTCGCCCTGAAGCTTTCGCTTCGAAAGAAGGGTGATCCAAGCTCATCGTGACATGCCTGGTACCCGCAGCCTCAAAACCGCTTGCAGAAACGCTGGCCCGACACCCAACCCGCTCATAGCGATGATGCCCTGGGCCAGCGCGCCAACGATGCCAGTCGGAATCGGCGAACGGCTCTTTTCCAACGGCGTGGCCTGCAGCGTCGGCAAAATCGCCAGCTTCCCCGGCTACGCTATTTCAGAGTCGAGAGATAGGCGACGACGTCGGCCCGCTCCTTCGCGTCCGCCAATCCTTTGAAATACATCTTGACGCCGTGAACGTCCCCGCGAGGATCGGCGATATAGGCATCCAGTGCCGTCGCGGTCCAGGGCGCATTGTTCTTTTTCATGCTCTCCGAATAGGCGTAGTCCGGCACAGCCGCTGGCTGCCGTCCAACGATGTTCCAGAGGCTCGGGCCGACCTTGTTGACGCCGATCTCGGCAGAGTGGCAGTTCTGGCAGATGCGCTGGAAGATGCTTTTCCCGGCGGCCGGATTTCCGTCGAGCGCGCGGGCGCTCGGTGCCAGGCAGGCGAGAACGGCGACAAGAGCGATGCGGCGGAGCATGCGAAATCTTTCCCTTTTCGATCCGGAGCGGGCGCGGGCCAGCCCCCCGGGACAGGCCGGTGAGCAGATCCGCGCGGATGATCGGACGACAGCCCGGCCCAAGTCCTTGTCCTGGATCAAGCCGCGCGGTTGCCGTTGCTGCTCAATTGGCCTAATCTTCTAAAAAAACGAACGATCACCAACAACCCAAAGTGTCGTTCTGGGAGGTGCCCGATGGGAGACGCCGATCCTCGGCCCCCGCGTCCGTCTGGCGTGACTGCTGCAAAGTCCAAGGCTGCGACGGAGGCCGCTGCGGCGGCCGACATCTGCGGCCAGTTGCCGGCCGACGGGTTGGCGATGGTGCTGATCTTCCTGTCGCCCCACTACGATCCAAACGAGTTCATGGTGGAGGTGACGACCCGTCTTGCGGACGTCCCCGTATACGGCTGTACGACGGCCGGAGAGCTGTCGCCCGATGGCTGGGACGACAACAGCGTCGTCGCTCTCGGATTTGCCGCCGAGGATTTCACGGTATTCGCACAGCCCATCTTCGGGTTGTCGGGCTTTCGCGTCGATGAAGGACGTCGCCTCGGCAACCAGATGAGGCAGGACCTCTCGCAGCACGCTGGTCGCGACGACGACGGCGTGTTCGGGCTCGTCCTGATCGACGGCATGTGCCAGCGCGAAGAGGCGATCATGTCGGCGATCTACGCCTCGCTCGACAACATTCCCCTGGTTGGCGGGTCGGCCGGCGATGGTCTGCGGTTCGAGCGCACCTGGGTCTTTCACGACGGCAAGGCCCACACGGACATGGCCGTGCTGATCCTGATCAGGACGTCATTGCCGTTCCGGCTGTTCAAATGCGACAATTTCGAGCCGACCTCGACCAAGATGGTGGTGACGGAGGCCGATCTCGAGCAGCGTATCGTCAAGCAGCTCAATGCCGAGCCGGCGGCGGAGGAATATTGTCGCGCGATCGGAATAGCCGATTCCGAGCTCGACCCGTTCCTGTTTGCGGCCCATCCGGTCCTGGTGCGCGTGGGAGGCTCCTATTTCGCGCGCTCGATTCAGCGCGTCAGCCCTGACGGCTCGCTCCGGTTCTTCTGCGCGATCGACGAAGGAATGGTGCTGACGGCGGCGAGGTCACGCAACTCCGTGGCGGCCGCCCGCGAGATGCTGGCCGAGGTCCGCGACGAGATCGGCGAGGTCTCGATCTTCATCGGTTTCGAGTGCATCCTCAGGCGTCTTGACGCAGAGCAGCATCAGTTTGCGCGGGAAATGTCCGATCTCTATCGCGACAACCGGATCGTCGGATTCCATACCTATGGCGAGCAGTACGGTTCAATGCACGTCAATCAGACGCTGACCGGGGTCGCGATCGGCAAACGTGGAGCGGCGCAGCCATGACCGCCGCGGGGTCTCCGGAAGACCTGCAGCGCGAGGCGGCCAAGCTCAGGAAGATCAACGCCGCGCTGATGTCCCGGGTCGAACGCTCGATGGACCAGCAGTTCAATGCGTTCTCGCTGTTCGAAACGGCGATCGCGCTCGATCAGCAGGTGCGCGAGCGGACGCGCCAGCTGCGTGATGCGCTGCGTTCGATCGAAACCGCCAACAAGGACCTCTTTCGGGCCAAGCAGCAGGCTGAAGCGGCCAGCTCCCTGAAATCCTCGGTTCTCATCTCCGTGACGCATGATCTGCTTCAGCCGCTAAACGCCGCGCGGCTCACGCTCTCGACCTTGGCGGACGAAGTCTCGTCCGATCGCGGAACGGCCATGGTCGGCCAGGTCGACCATTCGCTGGCCATGCTCGAGGATCTGCTGCGGTCCCTGCTGGAGATTGCCAAGCTCGATGCCGGAGCCCTGCGCCCCGATGTCAGGCCCGTTCTGCTTTCGACCCTGTTCGAGCCGCTCGAACGCGAATTCGCCCCGATCGCGGCCAAACGCGGGTTGTCCCTGCGCATTTGTCCGTGCTCGATCGCCGTGGTCTCGGATGCCATGATGCTGCGGCGCATCTTGCAGAACCTCCTCGCCAACTCTCTGCGCTACACGCGGCGAGGCGGCGTCGTCATGGGATGCCGGCCGGGGCCGGGAGCAGGCCGGGTTCGCATCGAGGTCCACGACACCGGCCCGGGCATTCCCAAACCGCAACAAGAAGCGATCTTTCTCGAATTCCAGCGCGGTCAGCCGAGCGCCGAGGATCAAGCCGGCTTCGGGCTGGGCCTGTCGATCGTCCGCCGCTTCGCCAAGGCATTGGACCATGAGGTCGGGCTGGCTTCGCGGGTTGGACATGGGTCCACGTTCAAGCTCGAGCTCGACCGCGCCGACCCGGCAGCCGTACTGCCGGATCCGCATCCTGCGGATCACGTCGACCACGACTATGGCGGGCTCGAAGGCGCCAAGATCCTGCTGATCGAAAACGACCTGGCCACCGCCGAGGCCATGGTCAGTCTGTTGGAAAAATGGGGCTGCGACGTCGTGGCGACGGCGTCGCTGAATGACGCTTTGCAGCGTTTGAGTGCGCTCGGGGCGGTCCCCGAGACGATCATCGCGGATCTCCACCTGGATGGCGACGAGAGCGGGCTTGCCGCCATCCGGGACATCAGGCAATTCCTCGGCCGAGATGTTGCGGCCATGATCGTGACGGCCGACTATTCCGAAGACGCAGCCAGGGAAGCAAGCCAATACGGGCTCGAGATCTTGACCAAGCCGGTCAGGCCTGCGGAGCTTCGCGCGCTGTTGTCGTTCTTGCTGTCTTGAGCGCCTCAGCGCCGTTTGCCCGAGCCGGCGTGCGCGGCTCGCCGATGAGGTTCACGAAGTCGATCTTTTCCATCTCGATGATGGCCTTGGTCCTGCTCATGACGCGAAGCTTGCGCAGGATCTCCGAGACGTGGACCTTCACCGTCGTCTCGCAGATCCCGAGCTCATAGGCGATCTGCTTGTTCTGCAGTCCGCGGCGGATCAGGTCGAGCACGCGCAGTTGCTGCGGCGTCAGCTCGTGAAGACGCTTCAGGAGGTCCTGAGCAGGAAGTCGGCCACGGCGCGCGCTGGCGCAGAGGGAGCCGCCTTCAACATGGACCTCGCCCCGCAGCACGGCCTTGATCGCGTCGGCAAGTTGCTGCTTCGAAGTCGATTTCGAGATGTAGCCGGAGACACCCAGCGCGAGAACATGGGCGACGAGGTCCGGGTCCCGATGCGCGGAAACCACCAGGATCGGTGTGCGCGGCGCGGTCTTGCGGATGCGGATGACGCCGGAGAGGCCGGTCGTTCCGGGTGTCGAGAGGTCGAGCAGGATCAGGTCGAATCTCGGCGGAGATGAAAGAAGCCCGACGGCCATGTCGACGGACGTCGCCTCGCGCATCTCGGCATCAGCCAGAGCGGCGCGGATCGCGCTCTCCAGCGCCTCCCGAAACAGCGGATGGTCCTCGACGATGAGCAATCGAGCCACGTGCCTGCCTCCCCCGGCCGGATCGAAGATCCGGATCATTCAGTGTCGCGGATCCGACATTCAACCAGCGTGCGGGCTGCGTCTTCGAAGGACCGTCAGAACCGGAGCATCAGCGATACCGCGTTGGTTGGCATCAATCAACGATCAAGACGCCATCGACGTCGCTACGCCTGCGGTGGCCGTGGAGTCGTGCGGCGCAACAATTCGCTACGGGTGCTTTCGACTCGAAGCGGTGCGCGATCCCTGCCGGTCGGCCGGCACGTTCAGCGCGATCTTGCCGATCTCGATGACGGCCTTGTTGCGGCTGAACAGACGGAGTTTTCTCAGGATCTCGGTGATGTGCGCCTTGACGGTCGACTCCGCAAGCTGAAGCTCGCTGGCGATTTCCCGGTTCTGATAGCCACGCCTGATCAGGTCGAGGACGCGAAGCTGTTGTGGCGTCAGCTCCTCGAGACGCGCCTGCAGCGCGCGAGATGACCCCTTCCCGTGGCGCTCGACGACGGGCACGAAGTCTTTCGGGACCGAGATCGAGCCGCTGAGCACGCGCTCGATCGCCGACGTCAGCTCACGCTTCGAGGTCGACTTCGGCAGATAGCCGGCCGCGCCGAGCGAAAGCGCCTCGCGCACGACGTTCTGGTCCTCTTCACTCGAGACGATCGCGACCGGAAGCCGCGGATACGCGGCGCGAAGCCGCTGGAATCCCGAGAAGCCCATGGCATCGGGCAGCGTCAGGTCGAGCAGCGCCAGGTCGATGTCGGGTTTCATTGCGAGGGTGGTGAGCGCATCGGCAATCGACAGCGCCTCGAAGATCTCGGCGTCGGGATGCGCCAGACGCACCGCGTTGCCGAGAGCTTCGCGAAACAGCGGATGATCGTCGATGATCAGAAAGCGCGTCATGTCCGACCTTCACTCGCCGCCAGCACGTGCCGGGTGATCCGGCAGATCGTGTCGGCCGGTGTCCCTCCTTCAATTTGCCGTTTCTGACGACTGCACAGTCAGCAGGAACGTATAGATGCTCTCGAACTGGTCGTCGGTAAAGACCTCCTTCCAGGCGGGCATGCCCTTGGAGGGACGGCCTTCATGCACGGTGGTCCAAAATTTGTCGCGCATGTCCTCGCCGTAGCGGGTCCGCAGCCGTCGCAGGTCGATGCGCCGTTCCGCCTGCACGGCGTCTGGTCCGTGACAATGCGCGCAGGTGCCGTTGAAGATCTCTTTGCCCAGCGTCACCGCCTCGGTCTTCGACTCGCTCGCAGTCGAGTCCGAAACCCTCATCACGGCGGCCTCGGCGACCGGCTGGCGGAGAAGCTGAGCAGGGTCAGTCGCCGACGCCAGCCTGATCGGGCGCGGCACGGCGCCGAGCCTGATCGACGGCTCGCGCGGCAGCCCGTATTTGACCGCCAGCTCGGCGATCCGCGGTGCGAGCTGCGGCAGCGCGGCGTCGATCTGATCGCGCAATTGCGTGGAGCTTTTGGCAAGGCCGATCGCGGCATCCCAGGACAGACCGTCGCCCTCGACCGGCTGGATCCGGAAGCTGCTCTGGTAGATCGTCTTGTTCAGCCAGCCTGCAACCGGCCCCCAGATGAAGGCGATGTCGGCCTTGCCGTGGGCCAGCGCCGCCAAGCCTTCGTCCGGTGTCAGCACCGTCACCTTCTCGATGTCGTCGCGCTGGGCCAGCAGATTTTGCGGCGTGGTCTGGTATTGCACCGCGACGCGCTTGCCTCGAAGGTCGTCGATGCCATGGACCACCAACGTTCCGCGGCTGACGAGCGCGTAGGTCTCGGTCGCGATCTTCTTCGAGAAGATCACGGCCGGTCCCATGAAGTCCGCTGACAGCGGCAGGCCGATCATCGCGTCGCACTGCTTGCCCAGCAGCGTCACGCGCACGGTTCGCTTGCCGAAATAGGATTTGTACCAATCATACGTCACGGGGCGGCCGAGCTCACGCGACAGCGCCTGGCCAACCTCGAGATAGAATCCCGGCTGCGTTGGATTGTCGCTCGAGAACGGAAGATTGGTCGGATCCGCACAAAGCCGCAGCGGCTCCGCCTCGTTGGCCAGGCCCGCCGCCGACGCGGCCAGCACGGTGGAGGCCACCAAGGCGACGAGAGCCGTCGCGCTTGCTGTCAGTTCGGCGGTGGCCCGCCAATTCGAGCCAGTCTGACGGCGATTCAGGCGCATCCTCGATCCCTCAGGTCTTGTTTATCTGCTTGTACGGCTCGGTCTCGCGGCCGGGCCGTCTTCGTCCGCTTGATGCGGATTGGCTGAACGCCGCGCGTGTCCCCGCGGCCGGGGCCACGCGCAGCCGTCGCGAGCGTTGCGGTTATTGGACCGCGAACACGAACAGAGCGCCGCCCTCGGGAGCTGCGTTCGTCATCTTCTTGCCGATCTCGCCCAGGAACGCCGGGATCGAGGCGGTGCGGCCGACGACGACGGCAACGTACTGCTTGCCGTCCACCGAGTAGGTCACCGGACCGGCGCCGATGCCGGAGCCGAGATTCTTCTTCCACAGAATCTTGCCGGTCTTGGCGTCGATGGCGCGGAAGTCGCCGTGAAGATTGCCGGAGAATACCAAGCCGCCGGCGGTGCTCAGCGTGCCGCCGTTGAACGGAAGGTCTTCCTGGATCGACCAGACCTTCTTGTTGTTCACGGGATCCCAGGCGATGAGTTCACCGAGGAACCCGCCGGGGCCTTCCTTGGTCGGGAATTCCGCACCGAGATAGAACACGCCGCGCTTGTACGAGACGTCGCTGACCGACCAGTCCATGCAGACATTGTTCGCCGGGATGTAGACCAGGCCGGTGTCCGGATTGTACGACATCGGCTGCCAGTTCTTGCCGCCGATCAGGTTCGGGCAGACGTCCTTGACGGGATGTCCGGGGCCCGGCCGTTTGTCCGGATCCTCGACCGCGCGCAACGTCGAGGTGTCCCATTTCTGCGCCCAGTTGGCGAAGACGTATTTCTCGGCCGAGATCACCTTGCCGGTCTCGCGGTTGGCCACGAAGAAGAAGCCATTGCGGTCGGCCTTCATCAGCGTCGGGACAGCCGCACCGCCAACCTTGAGATCGGCGAGAATAGCCTCGTTGACGCCGTCATAGTCCCAGGCATCGGCAGGCGTGGTCTGGATGTGCCACTTGATCTTGCCGGTGTTCGGATCGAGCGCCAGCGTGGATGCCGTATACAGATTGGTCAGCTTGCCGAAATCGCCATTGCCGGTCGAGCGCACGGCGGTGTTCCAGGGACCTGGATTGCTGGTGCCCCAATAGACCGTGTCGCTCTTCGGATCGTAGGAGCCGACCAGCCAGGCCGCGCCGCCACCATGCAGGCCGGTGTCACCCTTCCAGGTCTCGCTGCCGGGCTCGCCGGGCGCAGGCACCGTGTAGGTCTGCCAGACCATCTTGCCGGAGTTGATGTCGTAGGCCTGCAGCGAGCCGCGCACGCCGTACTCGCCGCCGCCGAATCCGGTGATGACCTTGTCGCGCACGACCAGCGGCGGCGAGGTGATCACCGAGCCCTGCTTGTAGTCCACCACCTTGGACGTCCACAGCTCCTTGCCGGTGGCGGCATCGAGCGCGGTCAGCTTGCCGTCGAGCCGGCCGACGAACAGCTTGCCGTCGGCATACGAGATGCCGCGGCTGTTCACGTCGCAGCAGGCATATTGCAGCGTATCGTCCGGAATGTCCGGCTCATAGGTCCATTTGCGCGCGCCGGTCGCGGCATCCAGCGCATAGACGTATTTCGGCCCCCACGACGTCGAGACGTAGAGCGTGTTGCCGATCACGATCGGCGAGGCCTCGTTCGAGCGTAGCGAGGCCAGCGAGAACGAATAGACCAGCGACAGCTTGCCGGCGTTCTCGGTGTTGATCTCCTTGAGCGGGCTGAACCGGGTGTTGCCGTAGTCATGCCCGGTCATCGCCCAGGCGCCGGGCTCGCTGGCGGCCTTCAGCGCCGAGTCGTTGGCGCGGACGCCCAGCGTGCCGGCGACAAGGAAGGCAACCGTCGAGATGCCAGCCAAGAATCTCCTGCTCGTGAAGTTCATCAGTTCCCTCCGCTTATGTCTTTGTTGTGGTCGTATGGCGCGTGCGCCAGCCCCAAGATGAGCAGTCGCGCTGCAAGCAACGGGGCGATTACAGCATCAGCTCCGCCCGGCTCTCATAGGCGGAAGGTAGTAGGCGCAGGGGATCGGGGTTGAACGCCGATTATCGCGCCTTTTCAGCGACTTCCCTGAATTCCGTGACCTGCGGGCGGAAGGATCGTTGTCGCCATGATGAACGAGGCGCGCTTCTACCGCGCGGTCTCGTGGCCGCCCGGCGTCCTCGTGGTCGCCACACCGAGGGAAGCCCTCGCTCTCGAGATGACGCCTTGAATAACCCGGACCGAACGGCGGCATCGTTTAGTTCGGCGAACGCATCGCGGCACGCCCCCGCTCATCTGGCGATCATGGTTGAGCGATGACGCCACGCAGGCGCCGCAGGGCGGGCAAAGGCGCGCCAACAACGATGGTGTCATGCACGATCTCGCACGAGCCGTGCCCACCGCCCCCACTGGCGCCAATGGTGGCACGCGTCGCCTTCGGCGTCGCTTTGCCGTCCCATGGCAGCGTCACGTGCGGCGGAGTCGGGGTGCACGGCGCGACGGACTCCGTCAGCGTCATCAAGCTGATTTGGCCCGTCCACACCTTCTGAAGAAAATAATCTTGTTGCTATTTTTCCGAATACATGTTTGTGTATCGCCATCCTGGAACCGCCGAGAGGGGCTTCGCGATCGTCACGAGACGTGGGGTCTGGGGATGCGGTGGCCGCGGGCGTGCTGCAGCGGGCTCACGGGCTCGCCGACGAACGGCAGGTTTGCGGACGTGAAGACTTGTGGTTGGTTCTGGCACTTCCCAACGAAAACAATGCGTTACGTTGTCTAAAGGCTTTCTCCGGTCCTTGATACATTTGGGCTTTTTGCCGGTTTGTCTAAACGGCCGAGTGGAAATTACGTCAGCAGCGAGCCGGTCGCTGCCGGCCGACGCGCTAGCCGTTGGCTGTTGGTGGCTGCGCAATTCGCGGTGCAACCATTAGAGACGCGCAGTGCGCCGCCTCCACGCGCTGAATCTAGTAGTTCACCCAAAGGCGATTTCCACCACGGATTGCCAACGTCACTGCTGTAAGAAGCTCGACAAAATAATGCTCGAAGTCGTCGATCACAAAGACAGGATCGCCGGCCTGTCTGGGATAGCGGTGCCAAAATTCTTCGTGCGCCTTACTCAACCGATCAATCTCGGACCGAGCAAGCGGTCCAATGCTCAGCCCGAGTCCAATCGCTTCGGTCATCAGAGCGGAAATGTCATGCCCAAACGGGCGACTTCTCAGCTCTGGAACAGTGCGTCCCCGCGCCAGTAAGAATGCCTTCAATGCCAGCTCGATTGCATGGCACAGCATGAAATATCGTGGCCAGCTTACTGGTATGCCTGACGGGCCTTCCCGTGGCAGATCACGGAACGCTTTGAGAAACTCCTCCGCCAGTTCTAGATGCTGGAGGTGCACAAGCGGATTGACCGGAGCCACTTGCTTCGGAGCCGCCTTCTTCGTTTGGGAAGCACTCTTCACACGTTTCGACATGGATGTCATCCCACGACGGCGATCGTACTCCTGACGCCTGCCATTTGGGTAGCTGCCGCCGCCCGAGCGCAGCAAGCGTGTGTGGATAAGTGTCGAAATCTTCAGCAGACATCATGTCAAAAAGAGAAACTTCATCGTCGATCGACCCTAAGTCGTAATTTGCGGTGGAAGATGGCACGTCAAAGAACGACCGTAGCCCGAACCTTTGCGCCGATCCATTTCGAGGACTTGGACCCGCATCGCTTCGAGGACTTGGTTCGGGAGCTAATCTACGATTTTCGCGACTGGCAGAGCATTGAGGCCACCGGCAGGAGTGGTGACGATGCTGGGTTCGATATTCGAGCGTTTGAGAAACAGCCCCAATTGGCTTCAACCGACGCCGACGACGAGGAAGCGTCCGTTGATGCGCGGCATCCAATGGAGGGGCCGCGATGGATGATTCAAGGTAAGCGCGAAAAGAGCCTCAGCCCTTCCGACGTCAAAAAAATATTGCGAGACGTTGATCCGAATGACCCGCCGTATGGTTACATCTTGGCTGCGTCCGCCGTATTCTCAAAGAAGTCATATGATATCTTTCGCGACGAGCTTCGCGCGAAGGGAGTGATGGAATTCTATCTCTGGGGACGTGCAGAGCTAGAAGACATGCTCCATCTGCCAAAAAATGATAGAATCCTGTTCACATTTTTTGGCATCTCTCTCGTAAGCCGCCGTCGATCACGGATGACCGAAATCCGGGCCGCGGTGAATACCAAGAATAAGCTCTACAAAGCCCTTGGCGATCCTCTCCACGAGCTAGGCAAAGCCGTTCTCATTCGCGATATCAACGACACCCATTATCCGTTTGAGGATGAGTACCCCGACTTCAAGAGACGACCTCGCTGGATCGAACAGACGGTTGAGATACATCATCCGAATGGCCTTCTGATTGAGAACCAAGAGTACTACGCTTACGTGGACAAAGAAAAAAAGGAGTGGGACTATTCCAAACACGCCAATATTCTAGCTCAGATGCGATCGAAACTTTCCGAGGAAGATCGGGAGGAACACTGGAAAGAGCGGCAAGATGTGCTTGCTGTCTGGAGTTTTCTTCCAAGGGCAAAGCAAGGCACTTTTAAGATAGGTGGTCTTTTGCCGTACGCTGATATCATATTCGTCGATCCCAACGGGGACGCCCAATACAATTGCCCGCATCTGTACGCGGAATTTACAGATGCATCAGGTCCATATTCCGGGTTCTACGAACGGTTATTTCTAAAGAGTGAACAAATAAGCTTAGATGATTCATGGCGTCGGATTGAAGTGTTTCCGAAGACTTTCTCTCGTCTCGGTTTAAAGGAAAGCCAGCGACGCCAGAGCGAAAAGATCATTCTTGATTCCGGAACGCTCAAAGGCATAAACGACTACTCAACTACTTTAGACACGCTGATCGCAGTAGACGATCGGTACAACTTTTTGCAACAGCGCGATATCGTAGAAATCGCGAATTCGGCTAGACAGACTAATGATCGAGATAGCGCCGTGGTGGTCCGGTACATTCATAGAGGTCGTCTCGCAGATTATCTCAAAGACCAGAACGACCGGTATCGCGTGCGGGAGACTGCTAAACGTCAAATAGGCCGACAAGTCGACGATGAAGAGCAAGTAACAATTTTGGAAGTCGATTTTGCTTACGTGAGGGACGAAGAGTAATTCGATCGCGCGAAACTTGTCAGTTCCTCCGGTCCCTCGGCGCCATCAAAGCCTTCGGCCTTCTGCGCCAGACCTCGCGATAGAGCAAGAGCGCACGTCGATCCAGCTCATTCATGCAACAAGCGGAACTGTTTTACCCACGTGGGTAAAACGAAGTCCGTTCGGGGCTACATGTTCGCGGCCATCGAGCGTGACGCCTGACAGATCTCGAGCAAGATCATATCGATGAGGTTGGTTCTCGTGGTTGGCCTCGGTGATCACGGCATGGACCTCGCATCGAGCCCAGCCCTCAGCGCCCGTCGCCAAGCCTGCGTTAAACCCCAGTCGATGAACATGCCGTGCGCGGACGACAAATAGTCCGGCGGTGAACCGTCGAGCGCGGGATCGAGCACGCTGGCGCAGTGTGGCGGCAGCCTCAGCAAGGTCCAGCACAGGTGCTTGTCAAGGGCGAGGTATTCGGCCCGCCGGCCACCTCGCGCCTCCCACCGCTGATCATCGCGGGCCTGCAGCATCTCGCAGCCGGTCGCGAACAACGCGACCATCTCGATTGTAAGCTTAGGGGTCCTCGCGAACTGCGGCGCCCTGCGCTTGGTGCTCATACGTCTTGACCGGGTGGACGACCGGCGCCGCGCACCGGCTCAAGGCCGAGGCCAAGCTGGGCCACTACCTTGGCACCGAACGCTCGGCTCTGGATTTCGGATCGCAACAACGGATGATCGCGCAAAAAACCTGCGGCGGTGACCGATCATCAGTCCTTCGCGCTTGATGGCCTCGGCGCAGTCCTCAGCGCGGTCCAGAGCGGCGCAACCGAGCCGCGACAGCTCCAGCGAGGGGCCGTCGTCGATCTGGTACTCGGACAGCACCGTGGTCCACAGCCGCTTGCCATGGCTGCCAAGGGGAGCCGGCGGTTCCGGTACGGCTCCAGACGCGGTGACCAGCGTCAACGGCTTGGTTTTCATAGGTTTTCTGACTCCAATAATGGCAGCTCACAAAAGCAAACGTTGGGGCGCCGCCGCGCTCGGGACCTGAGCGATCCTGACAATGGGGAAGTGCCCCCGCCCCCCCCTGAAAGGAACTTCACCCATCTGTTCGTCGTGGGTTCTCATTGCATCCGCCTCGACAGCGGCGGCGAGTCGATGACCTTGCTACGATCGGCGCCGTTCTCGACGATCTGGAGTCGCAACTTAGTCATGCACGATCTTCACGGGCCGTGCCCCGGCCCGCTCCGACTGGCGCCAACGCTGGGCACGCGTCGCTGCGGGGTCCCTTGCCCTAGCAACGTCACTGCGGCGGAGTCGGGGCGCGCGGCGCGACGGGTTCCATCAGGCGTAATCAAGCTGATTCGGCCCTATCCATAACTTCTGAATAAATTAATTATGTTGCTATTTTTCAGAATACGTGTTTGTGTATCGCCATCCTGGACCCGCCGAGAGGGGCGCTTCGCGATCGTCACGAGACGTGGGGTCTGGGGATGCGGTGGCCGCAGGCGTGCTGCAGCGGGCTCACGGGCTCGCCGACGAACGGCAGGTTTGCGGACGTGAAGACGCGTGGTCCTGGCGCCCCGATGCTGGCGCCAAGTCGTCGGGCGATGATCCCGAGGGCGACGGTGGCTAAAGAGCCGGACACCGGGGAGATCGCGACATAAGCGTGAAAGCCATCGCGCGGGGAATGCCGGGATGTCTCGGCTGAACCTGTGGTTCCTGCCGCCTGCATTTTTTTCGCAGGCGGGCCATGGGTGCGGCCAGCGCCCGGCATTCCCCGCGCCCTCTCATTCTCGAGGGCGGAACGACCGGCACAACTCGGACGCCATCGCGCCGCGGGATCGCAGCCCATCGCCCGAACGAAAGGCGCGAGGCCGGAACAAACCGCAAACAGATTTGAAGTTTTGGGGAGAGAGGGATGGTGCGCTCGGAGGGACTCGAACCCCCACGGTGTTACCCACTGCCACCTCAAGGCAGCGCGTCTACCAATTCCGCCACGAGCGCGAAGAAGAAGCCGGAGCCAGAGGAAGGGCGGCACCGGATCAGTGGCGCCCGTGTATCAAATCGATGTCGGGGGGACAAGGCCCGCCCTGCCCTAAAATACCGGATTGTGGACGGTTTTGGCTTGGCCGGGGCGCGCTATCGCGACGTCGGCGTCGGCGAGCGCGGCAGCATCTGCTTGACCTCGACCGCGATGCGGTTGCGGTCGACCAGCACCACCCCATTTGCGATCGGCAGATTGTTGGCGAGCACCTTGACGTCGTCGGCCTCGGTGGCGTCCAGCTCGATGATGGCGCCGCGGGACAGGCGCAGAACCTGGTGGATGGGCATGGAGCAGGTGCCGAGAACGACCATCAGGTCGACTGTCACTTTATCGAGGGTTGACACTGCAGGACCACCGAAGTCACGACTGGATTTTCGTTGCCCAGACATCACCATGTTGTGGTTAGCCAATGGTTAACAGCCGCGAAACACTCGACCTGACCACCTTTGCTGGCCCCCCCGGCAACGCCGTGGCGTGGCGCATCTCCGATTCGCTGATCGACTACGCCCAGGCCACCGAGTTCATGGAGGCGCGGGCGGCCGCGATCGCCGCTCACGAGGCTGCGGAGATGGTCTGGCTGCTCGAGCACCCGCCGGTCTACACCTCCGGTACGTCGGGCAAGGCCGAAGACCTGCGCGATCCGCGCTTTCCGCTGGTGCCGACCGGGCGCGGCGGCCAGGTCACCTATCATGGGCCCGGCCAGCGGGTGGCCTATGTCATGCTCGACCTCAAGCGGCGCCGGCCGGATGTGCGAGCCTATGTCGCGGCGCTCGAGGAGACCATCATCCGCACCCTCGATGCCTTCAACGTGCGCGGCGAGCGGCGCGAGGATCGCGTCGGCGTCTGGGTCAAACGGCCCGACAAGGGCGAGGGCCATGAGGACAAGATCGCCGCGATCGGCGTGCGGCTGAAGCGCTGGGTCACCTTTCACGGCATCGCCATCAATGTCGAGCCGGACCTGTCGCACTTTCAGGCCATCGTGCCCTGCGGCGTGACCGATCCGCGCTACGGCGTCACCAGCCTGGTCGATCTCGGCCTGCCGGTGACGCTCGCCGATGTCGACATCGCGTTCCGGCAGGCGTTCGAGAGCGTCTTCGGCGCCGTCAGCGTCGCGCAGCCGGAGACGGCATGAGCTCACGCGGCGCCCTGCTGCGGCGGCACGAGCTTCGCCGCGACATAGCGGCGCTCCTGGCTCAAGCCACCGAAGCCGTAGGCATCCGCCTTGACCTCGTCGACATGAAGGTAGGTCTCGTGATGCAGCGGGCCGATCAGCTCGGCCATGCGCGCGAACACCGCGGCCAGATAGGCGGCCTTCTCGTCCTTGGTGTTGGTGCCCTCGCTGACGTGAACGTCGATCCAGTAGCTGGCAAGCCCCTGCTCCGCCAGCGAGGCGCCGCCGGCGAACCAGTCCGCGGCATCCGCTTCCGAGACGATGACGGCGGTGACCTTGGGATCCTTGCGCAGGATCCGCGCCGTCAATTCGGTGACGGCGTCCGCGATGGCCTTTTTCAGCGACGGCGAGCGGCGCTGGCTGGCATAGACGATGTTGATCAATGGCATGGTTGGCTCCCGGTATCCAGCGCGTGACTGCGCCTCGACAGCAAAGCTAGCCGCGCGCCTGTCATTTTGGTATCTTATCGGGATGGATATCAATGATAACGATCGCATATGACAGCCACGCTCGACATCGCGACCGTCCGCGCCTTTCTGCTGGTGAGCGAGCTGCACAGCTTCACCCGGGCGGCCGAGACGCTCGGCACCACGCAGGCTGCGGTCAGCCTGAAGCTGCAGCGCCTGGAAGCGCTGCTCGGAAAGCGGCTGGTCGAGCGTTCGCCGCGCGCGGTCCGGCTCACCGCCGACGGCGCGGCCTTCGCCGAGAACGCCCGCGCGCTGGTTGCCGCACATGACATCGCGCTGACCGGCGCTCCTCGTGCCCGGCCGCTGTTGTCGCTGGGGATCAGCGATCACGTCGCCGGCCCCGAGCTGGTGCCGATGCTCGAGCAGTTGCATGCTGCCATGGCGGACCTCGTCCTGTCGGTCAGCATCGGCTTCTCGCGCGACCTGCTCGACCGCTACGATGCCGGCAAGCTCGACGCCGTGATCGTCCGCCAGGAGGCGAGCCGCCGCGGTGGCGAGGCGTTGATCACGGACGAGTTCGGCTGGTTCGCAGCTCCCAGATTTCGTCTGCCGGCGGCCGGCACGCTGCCGCTCGCCACGCTCGCGCCGCCCTGTGGCGTGCGCAGCATTGCGGTCCGCGCGCTCGAGCGCGCCCGAATCAGCTTCAGCGAGACGTTCGTCGGCGGCGGAGTGACGGCCGTTGCGGCCGCCGCGCGGGCCGGTCTTGCGATTGCGCCGCTGGCCCGCCGGATCGCGCCCAGCGGACTGATCGATGTCGGAACGGATCTCGGCCTGCCCAAGCTCGGCCGCTCCAAGGTGATGCTGCATGCGAAGGCGGGCGATGCGGCCAAGCGCGCAGCCTTGCGCACGCTGGCCGCAGCATTCCGAAGCGCCGCGATCTCGAAGTAATTGACGCCCGCGGAGCCTGATGTAGCATGGATGAATAATCGGAGTTCAGGAGCAGCGGCTTGAACCGTCTCTTGACCGCAGCTGACCTCGTCAGCGCCCCAGCAAAGCCGAGCCCGGCCTCGACCGGCGCGACCGGCCTCGAACCATTGCATCGCCACGCGCTGATCCGAACCTCGAACGCCGACGTGCTGCGCGACCTCGCGGGGCGCCGGCTCGGCGCCGAGCGCGTCGACTTCAGGAACGCCGAGCGCTTCGAGGCGATCGTCAACCTGATCGAGCTCGAGACCATCGGCCTCGCGTTCGGCACCACGACCTGCGACATGGTCTGCGACCATCGCGCCGCCGATTTCATGAGAGTGCAGATCGCCCTGAAGGGACGCGCGGTCAGTTGCACTCCCGGCGAGGCGACCGACGTCAATGAGCATCAGTTCGCAGTCGCGCCGGCCGGCGTGCCATGGCAGATGGCGTGCCAGGGTGGCCATCGACGACTGACTCTGCGGCTCGATCCGCAGGCGCTGCGACGGCGCCTGACGGCGCTGGTCGGCGTGCAGCCGCGCGCCGACTTTACGATCGACCCTGCCGTTCCGACCGCCGATCCGCAGGCCCGCAACCTGATGCGGCTGCTGGATTTCCTGACGACCCAGCTCAACGAGCAGGATGCGGCGTTCCCCGCCGCGGTCTATCGCGAGCTGGAGGATGCGGTGCATGTCGCCTTCCTCTGCGCCAGCCGTCATCGTTTCCGCGACACGCTCCTGGATCCCTCCCCGATGCCGGACTTCGGCCTGGTCAAGCGGCTCGAGGACTATATCGAGGCGAACTGGCGCGAGCCGATCACGATCGAGCGCCTGGCGCGCGAAGCCGGCGTCAGCGCCCGCTCGATCTTCCGTCTGTTCGAGCGCGTGCGCGGCTATTCGCCGATGGCCTTTGCCAAATCGGTGCGCCTGCGGCGCGCCCACGATATGCTGCGCTCCGGCGATCCCGAAATCACGGTGGCAGCGGCCGCTGCCGCCTGCAACTTTGCCAATGCCGGACACTTCGCCCGCTACTACCGCGCCACGTTCGGCGAGCTGCCATCGGCGACGATGGCACGCGCCGAGCAACCGTGACGCTTTTTTCGACCGCTCACAGGATGGCTTCGAGCGCGCTACGCAGGCTCTGATGCCGGAACACGAAGCCGCTCGACAGCGCCTTGTTCGGCACCACGCGCTGGCCGCCGAGCAAAAGCTCCTCGGCGAAGTCGCCGCCGATCCGGCGCAGCAGGCCGGCGGGGACGCGCAGCAGCGCCGGACGCCGCAGGCAGCGCGCGAGTTCGGCGGTGAAGGCGAGATTGCGCACCGGCAGCGGCGCCGTCGCATTGACCGGCCCGGTGATGGCGTCGGTCGCGATCACATGCGCGATCAGCCGAACGAGATCGTCGCGCTCGATCCAGGACATCCATTGCAGACCGGAGCCGAATGGCCCGCCGAGGCCGAATTCGAACGGCGTCAGCATCCGCGCCAGGAAGCCACCGTCGCGGCCGACCACGAGCCCGATCCTCAGCAGTGCGACGCGGACGCCGTGCGCTTCGGCACCGCGAGCCGCTTGCTCCCAGGCGTCGCAGAGGTCATGGCTGAAGCAGGCATGCGACTTGGCGGATTCGGTCAGCGGCTGGTCCTGCCACAGGCCGTACCAGCCGATCGCCGAACCGTTGACCAAGACCTTCGGCTTGCGGTCGAGCCGCGCAATCAGGGATAAGACGGCTTCCGTCGTAGCCAGCCGGGACTGCAGGATCGTCGCGCGCCTGGCCGCGGTCCACGGCGCATTGCCGATCGGTTCACCGGCAAGATTGACGATCGCGTCGACACGGGTGTCGGACGCGAGCTGATCGAGATTGGTGATCAAGGTCAGCGGCGCCGGCAACATTGCGGCCTTGGCCGGGTCGCGGACCAGGGCGACGACGTGATGACCGGCCGCGGCGAGACCGGCCGTCAGCCGCGCGCCGATGAAGCCGGTCGCGCCGGTGATGAGGATGGTCTGCGCCGGCGGCAGCGCCGCGACCAGCCCGGCCGCATCCGGCTGCGACATCCGCGCAAGGCGCCGTGCCGCGGTGAAGTCGCGCAGGCCGCACAGGGCAGCGCCAACCGCGGCGGCAGCCGCAATCCAGCTCAGCAAGCCGGCAAAGGCCAGCACGATCGCCGAGGGCTGCATCGCCCAGCCGATCAGCAGCGGCACCAGCAGCATGAGGATCGCGCCGTAGTTGATGGCGAGCAGCGTGTGATTCACGCGTTCGCTCGGCGGCAGCTTGCGCGTCAGATCCTCCTCGACGAAATCGGTCAGGGTGATGCCGATCTCGGCCACGAGCACCGCGAGCACGAGGATTGCGAACAATCCATGCACCTCGCACCAGCCGATGACGGCGAACAGCAGCGCATAGAGCATATTGCGGACGCCGTGCAGCTTGAGCTCGCCCCGCTGTGACGGGCGCCAGGCCAGGCGCTCGGTGAACTCATGGTGATAGACGGTGTCGAACACGCCCATCACGATCTGAAGCGCAATCAGGGACCAGAGCAGCGGCGTCATGGTGCGGACTCCCGGAACATTGCGCTCTGGCGGATGATGCGCCCGAAGCGCGGATGGATGATCTCGAGCGAGAAGCGAAAGACGCCGCTGCCGAGATCGGAATGGGTGACGGTGAGGTCGCCGGGCGTGAGCCATGCCGGCAGCGCCCAGCGCCGCCCCGCGAAGTCGAACGTGTAGCCGGCGCTATGGAAATGAAGCGCGCCATCGGCGACGCCGACGCGCAGGCTCATGCTAAGGCCCCAGCCGAGATATTCCTCGAGCCCCGTCGGACCGGCGAAGCGCTTGGCGGAATGGATCACCTGCGGGAAGCCATGCGGGCGTCCGCAGATGCGCGTCCAGATCTGGCCGCCTCTCGCCGCGTCCTCCGTCACCGCGACGATCATCGGCACACCGATGTCTGCGTGCGTCGGCAGCGGCCCGCCGATCAGCCGCGCCAGATGCGCGAACCAGAAGCCGGCACGACTGATCTCGGCCTGATCGACCTCGCCGACATAGACGACGGTCGCGCCGTCGGCGAGTTTCTTGGAGAAGCGGCGCCAGATCGATACCGGCAGCCGCCCCCAATCCTCGGCGGACAACAGCGCACGAAACCTGTGATCGTCATGAAGCCGGGCGTTGGAGGGCGTTGAAAGTCCGAGATGTCCCATGGTCACCATGACGCCCTCCGCTCATCTACGACCTTGATCTTCCCGACGGCAGCAGATTTGCGATCTTCTCGCCGAGCTTGATCAGCGCGACGAGACGCGGCCGCGGCACCTTCAGCATCTGCACGTACCAGCGGTCGACCAGCTCGGTGAACGCCAGCATGTCTTTCAGCCGCCTGGCTGCGACCGTGCTGATCGCGGGATCGCCGGTCGCTTCCGCGACGCAGGCGCGCAGCGCAGCGATCGCGGGATCGATCTCGCGCTCCTTGCGGCCGGCCGCGATCCGCTGTGCGACCTCCCAGATGTCGGTCTCGGCCTCGAAATGATCGCGGCGGTCGCCGAGGATCGGCACGCGCCGGATCAAGCCCCAGGCGAGCAGCTCCTTCAGCGAGTTCGAGACATTGGAGCGGGCCATGCCGAGCGTGTCGGCGATGTCCTCCGCCGTCATCGGCTTCTCGGCGAGGTACAGCAGCCCGTGGATCTGGCTCACCGAGCGGTTCACGCCCCACCGGTCGCCCATGTCGCCCCAGTTGAGGATGAAACGCTCGACGGCGGGCGGAAGTTTTCGATGACCTGTAATTTCTGTCATGACAGAAATATCTGACGTACGAGGATGAATGTCAAGAGACCCGCTCTTGAACCGGGCTGGGGGCTGGCCCGACGGATGTTACGGCGCCCATTTTGCGCCTGCCGACCGCCCGGTTCCCCGCCTGCCCCCTCTGCAACAGGAGCAAGCCATGACGGCATCCGACAAGGCGTTCACTGGATCGATCCCACAGATCTACGATCAACTGATGGTCCCCTTGATCTTCGTGCCCTATGCGCTGGACCTCGCGCGGCGCATCGCGGCGTACCTGCCGCGCGACGTGCTGGAGACGGCGGCGGGCACCGGCGTGGTTACGCGGGCCCTGCATGCTCAACTGCCGCCGGAGGTCCGGATCACCGCCACCGACCTCAACGAGCCGATGCTCGCGCAGGCGAAGACCCATCTCGCCGCTGCGGACCGCATCGCATTTCATCAAGCCGATGCGCTGGCCCTGCCCTTTGCCGACGCGAGCTTCGATGCCGTCGCATGTCAGTTCGGCGCGATGTTCTTCCCCGATCGCGTCAAGGGCTATGCGGAGGCCCGCCGCGTGCTCAGGCCCGGCGGACGTTTCGTCTTCAACGTCTGGGATCGGATCGAGGAGAATGAAATCCCTCACGTCGTTCACGAGACGTTGCAGCAGGTCTTCCCCGAAAGCCCGCCGCAGTTCTTCACCCGGACTCCGCACGGCTATTTCGATGCCGGGCGGATCGAGGCCGATCTGACCGCAGCGGGCTTCACCGACATCGCGATCGAGACGGTGACGCATCGCAGCCGCGCGGCGTCGCCTCAGGACCCGGCCACGGCATTTTGCCAGGGCACACCGATGCGCGGCGAGATCGAAGCACGCGGCACGCCCGGCCTCGCCGCCGTGACGCAGGCGACCGCGGACGCGCTGGCGCGCCGGTTCGGCAACGGACCGATCGAGGGCCGCATCCAGGCGCTGGTGATCTCGGCGGGGTGAGCGGCGGGCTCGCGCGCCGTGTCGTTAGAGCGTCGGCAACACGGAGAACGCCTCGCCCGGCCGGCGCGGTTTGAGCTGATCGGCCGTCGCCGGGTTTTCCATCACGGCATCGACATGCGCTGCTGGCGGTCCCTCGCGGCAGGCTGCCAACACGGCGGCAACGTCGTCCGAGGGACCCGCGAACAACGCCTCGACACTGCCATCGGTGCGGTTGCGGACCCAGCCTTCGAGGCCGTTCAGGATGGCCTGGTCCTCGACCCAGGCACGATAACCCACTCCCTGGACGCGGCCGCGCACCAAGACGTGGACGATGGCGCGATCGATCATGATCCGAGCCCCAGAAAATCGCGCAGGCGCTTCTTCACATCCGCCTCGCGCATCACGCGTGCCGTCAGCTCCGCCGACGGCAGCCCCTTGAGCTGCTTCGGCGAGGCGCCGTCGCGGAGCGCCTTCAGCGTCTCATACACCGCCTGCGTCGCCGCGGCGATCGGCGCATGGCCCTGTAGCGCGACGCGGACACGGCGCGAGGCGAGATAGCCGAGATCGGACATCTCCTCCGGCGCGCCGCCGAGCACGATCGGCAGCGTCGTCGCCGCCGCGACCGCATCGAGTTGGTCGCGCGCGGTAATGCCGGTGAAGAACAGGCCGTCGACGCCGCAGGCCTCATACGCCCTGGCTCGCGCGATCGCGTCGTCGAGCGAGGTGATGGAAACGGCGCCCGTCCGTCCCAGGATGGCCAGCGCGGGATCGTCGCGGCGATCGAGCGCGGCCTTCACCTTGCCGACCCCTTCGGCAAGCGAGATCAGTTGCGGCTTCGCTTCGCCGAAAGCCTGCGGCAGCAGGGTATCCTCGATGGTGAGACCCGCGGCACCGGCCGCTTCCAGTTCCTGCACCGTGCGGCGCACGTTCATCGCGTTGCCGTAGCCATGATCGGCATCGACCAGCACCGGCAGCGCGGCAGCGCGCGACATTCGCCGCATCTGCTCGGCCAACTCCGTCAGCGTGATCAGCGCGATGTCGGGGTCGCCGAGCACGGCGAGCGAAGCAGCCGAGCCGCCGAACATGCCGAGCTCGAAGCCGAGGTCCTCGGCGATCCGGATCGAAATCGCGTCGTATACCGATCCCGGATGGATGCAGCGATCGCCGGCGAGGATCGCACGGAGCGCCTCTCGACGTGCACGGAAAGTCATCCTCGCCTCCTCTCTCCCGTCATTGCGAGGAGCCAACGGGTCCGCACAAAGCGCGGCCCGATGACAGGCTCCGCGACCAGGCAATCCGGAGTCGTCTCCCGAGCCCCGGATTGCTTCCGCCTTCGCCTACAGGCTTCGGCGGACAAAGTCGCTTCGTTCGCAACGACGTCGACTTCTGAGCTTACGCAAACTCCAGGATCAGCGCGTCCACCGCGAGCGTAGCGCCGGCTGTCGCGTGGATCTTCTTCACCGTACCGTCCTGCTCGGCGCGCAGCACGTTTTGCATCTTCATGGCTTCGACCACGGCGAGCGTCTCGCCGGCCTTGACCTCCTGCCCTTCGGTCACGGCGATCGAGACCACGAGGCCGGGCATCGGGCACAGGAGCTTCTTGCCGCTATCACCTGCGGTGACGACCGGCATCAGCCGCGCCGCGGTCGCCTCGGCTTCCGTGTAGACGTAGACCGGCGCTTCGACGCCCTGATGCGCGAGCCGCACACCGTTCGCAATGAGGCGCGTCTGAACTGCGATGGCCGCGCCATCGATGGTGCCGTGCCAGACCGCATCGCCCGGTTTCCAGTCCGACACCAACTGATGCGCCGGACCGACCTTGCCGTCGGCCCCGACGAAGCGGACCGTGATCGCGCCGTTCTCCCTGGTGATGTCGAGCAGGATCTCGTCACGCCCGAGCCACACCGCGCGGCGGCCCTGTCGCTTCACAGGCCGGCCGATCATCTGCTGCGAGATCTGCCGCTTGCGCTCGCCGAGCACGTGGTCGATCGCAGCACCCACCGCCGCCAGCCGGCGCGCGATCTCGCCTTCCGGCGCACGCGCGGCAAAGCCCTTGGGAAACTCCTCGGCGATGAAGCCGGTCGACAGCCGGCCCTCGCGCCAGCGCGGATGGTTCATCAGCGCCGACAGGAACGGGATGTTGTGGCGGATGCCGTCGACATAGAACGCATCGAGCGCGGTCGACTGCGCCTCGATCGCGGCAGCCCGCGACTCCGCATGGGTGACGAGCTTGGCGATCATCGGATCGTAATAGATCGAGATCTCGCCGCCCTCCTGCACGCCGGTGTCGTTGCGCACGGTGATGCCGTCAGCCTTGCTCTCGGCCGGCGGGCGATACTTCACGAGGCGGCCGATCGACGGCAGGAAGCTGCGGAACGGATCTTCCGCATAGACGCGCGATTCCACCGCCCAGCCGGTCAGCGTCACGTCCTTCTGCGCAAGCGAAAGCTTCTCGCCGGCGGCGACGCGGATCATCTGCTCGACGAGATCGATACCGGTGACGAGCTCGGTCACGGGATGCTCGACCTGCAGGCGGGTGTTCATCTCGAGGAAGTAGAAGCTCTTGTCCTGGCCGGCGACGAACTCGACGGTGCCGGCGGAGTCGTAGTTCACGGCCTTGGCGAGCGCGACCGCCTGCTCGCCCATCTTGCGCCGCGTCTCCTCATCGAGCAGCGGCGACGGCGCCTCCTCGATGACCTTCTGGTTGCGGCGCTGGATCGAGCATTCGCGCTCGCCGAGATAGATCACGTTGCCATGCTTGTCGCCGAGCACCTGGATCTCGATGTGGCGGGGATCGACGATGAACTTCTCGATGAAGACGCGATCGTCGCCGAACGAAGCCTTGGCCTCGGCCTTGGCGAGATTGAAACCCTCGGCGACCTCGGCGGTCGAACGCGCGATGCGCATGCCCTTGCCGCCGCCGCCGGCGGAGGCCTTGATCATCACGGGGTAGCCGATCTCGTCGGCGATGCGCACGGCGTGCTTGTCGTCCTCGATGACGCCGAGGAAGCCGGGCACGGTCGAGACCTTGGCCTTGGCGGCCGCCTTCTTGGATTCGATCTTGTCGCCCATGGCGGCGATGGCGCCGGGATTGGGGCCGATGAAGACAATGCCGGCCTCGGCCAATGCCCGCGGGAAAGCCTCGCGCTCGGACAGGAAGCCGTAGCCCGGATGCACCGCCTCGGCGCCGGTCTTGCGGCAGGCCTCGACGATGCGGTCGATCAGGAGATAGCTCTCGGCGGCGGCGGGCGGGCCGATCAGCACGGCGTCATCGGCCATCTCGACATGAAGCGCATCGCGGTCGGCTTCCGAATAGACCGCAACGGTTCGGATTCCCATGCGGCGGGCGGTCTTGATGACCCGGCAGGCGATCTCGCCGCGGTTCGCGATCAGAATGGTTTTGAACATTTCTTGCTTGATACCTTTGGGCGGGCTCCCCGCTCGTGGCACAGGCGTAACACCGCGAGCTTGACCGGTTCGTCTATACCAAAATCGCCCGCGCGCAACCCGCCTCGCGTTCCGCCCCTGCCGTTCGGCGAGGCATGCCAGCCGTGTCCCCTGCCGTCAGCCGGAATAGCTGTGGAAACGTCCGCGGGCATAGGCGTGCGACACCGCCTTCATCAGCTCGCCGACCTCGGTCTCGAGGAAATCGTTCGCAACGATCAGGGCACGAATGGCCGCCCGCGGATCGCCTTCGCAGGCAGCGATGGCCTCGTCCACGGCGGCCTCCAGCGCGAGGTCTTCGCCGTCCGCGGCTTGAGCATCGGTCTTGGATTGCGATCTGGGCTGCATGCGCGATGACGGTCCTCGCTCCGGTCACGCCTTCATGTTCACTTTATGTTCTCAAGAGTCAAGGCGGATCACGCGGCCCCGATCTCTTCCTGCTGCGGCTCGGCCTGTGGCTTTTCGGGAGCCAGAGCGACAGACTCTTGCTGTGCACCCTGCCGCACCAGGCGGTGGATGAAGCCCAGCTTGCCGATGACCGGCGGCGTCAGGATGAAAGGATAGAGATCCCGCGCGCCCATCGCTCGCGCGACGCTGTTCATCGCAAAGGTGAACGGCAGCCAGGCGTTGACGATGGTGTCGAAGTCCTCCGCGACGTACGGATCGAAGGTGACACGCGCCGTCAGCCCGCCGATCTGGTCGGCGGGCGGATCGATCTCGATACCGAACTCGGAGGCCATCTCCAGCGTATCGACGATGTGGAGGTAGTGCGCCCAGGTCTCGGCAAAATCCTCCCACGGATGTGTGGTGGCGTAGGCCGAAACGAAATTGTCCTGCCAGTCCACCGGCGGCCCCTGATCGTAATGCCGCCTCAGCGCCGCGCCGTAGTCCTGGGTATCGTCGCCGAACATGGCCCGGCATTCCTCGAGCCTGCCGGCATCGCGCACCAGCACGTCCCAGAAGTAGTGCCCGACCTCGTGGCGAAAATGACCGAGCAAGGTCCGGTACGGCTCGCCCATTTCGAGCCGGCGCCGCTCGCGCTCGAAATCGTCGGCCTCGGCCAGAGCGATGGTGATGAGGCCGTTGTCGTGGCCGGTCAGGACCTTCTGCTGACCGGCGGGGTCATCGGCAAGGAAGTTGAAGATCAACCCGTGCCCGGGATCCTCGATCCGTGTCTTCACAGGGAGTTTCCAGCGGATCAGCGAATAGAACAGCCGGTGCTTGGCCACCTCCAGCTCTCGCCATCCGGCGAGTTGCGCGGGATCAGACAGATTGGGAATCGTACCATTGTGCCGGCAGGCGCGGCAGAAGCCCGAAGTCTCGCCGATCTCGAGCAGCCAGTTGCAGGCGTCGTGCTCGGCATTGGCGCAGAAGAAGCGCCCCGTCCCGTGGTCGGCGAGCGTCCGAAAGCCCTCCTCCGCCGGCTCGATCGCCGACAGGATCTGGCGCTCCGGCATGAAGGCGAGGCGGTGGCCGCAGCGCCCGCAGCTGCGATTCTCGAAATACAGGATGTTCTTGCAGGCCTGACAGACGAAGAGCTTCACAGCGTGGACCTTCGTGTTGCGGTGTTCAGGGCCTGACGACGCACGACAGTAACAGTCCGTTCCGGGAGCACGGAACTTTTTATCTGCCCTCACGTTCACGTCATGCCGGCGTTTGCCCGCCATAATCTCTGGTCAGTTTGCTTTCCTTGGTCCCAATGTCGCCACGCTTCCGAACACCCGCGATGGAATGCTCGGGCGACTGCTCGCCACATCAGTGCAGGTCAGCATGAACAGCGCGGATGCGCCCAGAGACGAAGTGAGGCCGGAGGCTGCCGCCGATGCGCTGCGCCAGCATATCGAGGAGATTGCGCGCGATCGCGATGAGGCCTATCGCGCGCTGCAGGAACGCGAGGCGGAGCTCGCGCGCATCCAGCGGATCGCCCGGGTCGGCGGCGTCGAGGTCGACCTGCGCGAAGGCTACCGCAACCGCCGCTCCCCCGAATACCTGATCATTCACGGCCTGCCGCCGGAGGCTGTCCACGAGACTCACGAAGACTGGGTCAGACGCGTGCATCCCGACGACCGCGTCAAGGCCGAGCAGGACTTCATTGCTGCAGTCAAGAGTAAGCAGGAGGACTACACCACCGAATACCGCATCATCCGTCCCAGCGACGGCGAGATCCGCTGGGTCCGCGTCATCGCCCGCATCGAGCGTGACTGGAACGGCCGCGCGATCCGTCTGGTCGGCGCGCATATCGATGTCACCGACCAGATGCTGGCGCAAGCCAAGCTGCGCGAGAGCGAGGAACGCTTCCGGCTGATCGCCGACAGCGCGCCGGTGCCGATCTGGGTGACGAAGCTCGACCGCACCCGCTCCTTCGTCAATCGCGCCTATATCGATTTCCTCGGCATGCCGCCTGACGAGGCGCTGGCCTTCGACTGGCGCAAGGTGCTGCATCCCGAGGACCTTCCGCGTATCCTCGAGCAGCAGCAGTCGGGAGAGCGCTCGCTGAAGCCGTTCTTCCTCGAGGCACGCTACCGGCGCGCCGACGGGGAATGGCGCTGGCTGCGATCGGAATCGCAGCCGCGCTGGGATGCGAACGGCAAACATGTCGGTTTCATCGGCGTCGCTCACGACGTCACGGCCGCCAAGCAGGCCGAGATCGAGCTGCGCCGCATCAACGAGACCCTCGAAGAGCGGATCAGGGAGCGCACCGCCCAGCTCGAGGCCAATGAAGCGCGCATGCGCGCGATCTTCGACACCAGCAATCAGTATCAGGCCATCCTCGACGTCGAGGGCCGCGTGATGCATGCCAACCGCATCGCGGTCGCCGGCATGCGCGCCGGTGAAGTGAACGTCATCGGCCAGCCGCTCTGGGATGCGCCCTGGTTCACCCATACGCCGGGCGTGACCGAGATGCTGCGCAAGGCGTTCGCCCGCGTGCTCGCCGGCGAGAGCTTTCGGACCGAGATGCGGCTCGACTTCGCCAGCGGCCAGCGGCATTTCGAGCTTTCGATGCGGCCGCTGTTCGACCAGCATGATGTTGTGACCGGCGCGGTCGCCGAGGCGATCGACGTGACCGAGCGCATCCAGGGTGAGGAGCTGTTGCGGCAGTCGCAGAAGATGGAGGCGATCGGCCAGCTCACCGGCGGCGTCGCACACGACTTCAACAACCTGCTCACCATCATCCGCTCGGCCACCGACTTCCTGCGCCGCCGCGATCTTCCCGAGGAGCGACGCCGGCGCTATGTCGATGCGATCTCGGAGACGGTGGAGCGCGCCTCGAAGCTGACCGCGCAGCTCCTGGCCTTCGCGCGGCGACAACCCTTGACGCCGCAGGTGTTCAATGTTGGCGAGCAGGTCGAGAGCGTCGTGCAACTGATCCGTCCTCTCGTCGGCAGCCGCATCCAGATCGAGCTCGCGGTCACGGACAGCGGGCTGTTCACCCTCGCCGACGTCGCGCAATTCCAGACCGCGCTCATCAATCTCGCCGTCAATGCGCGCGACGCCATGAACGGTGAAGGACATCTGAAGATCGGCGTGCAGCGGACCGAGAGCATCCCGGCCTTGCGTGGCCAGAGCACCCGGCCCGGTGCCTTCATCGCGATTTCGGTCGCCGACACGGGGGGCGGCATCGCGCCTCAACATCTCAACGCAATCTTCGAACCCTTCTTCACCACCAAGGAGGTCGGCAAGGGCACGGGTCTCGGCCTCAGCCAGGCGTTCGGCTTCGCCAAGCAGTCCGAAGGCGACATCGCGGTCGACAGCCGCATCGGCGACGGCGCGACCTTCACGATCTATCTGCCGCAGGCCACGGCTCCGCAATCCGGCACGGAAGCCGGCTCCGCGCGCATCGAGCCGGCGACCATCGGGCGCGGCTACCGCGTGCTCGTGGTCGAGGACAATGACGAGGTGGGGCAGTTCTCGACCGAGCTGCTCGAGGATCTCGGCTATGTGACGCGCCGCGTCGCCAATGCCGCCGATGCGCTGGCAATCCTGGCGAACGACGAATTCGCGGTCGACCTCGTGTTCTCCGACGTCATCATGCCCGGCATCAACGGCCTGGAGCTTGCCGGCATCATCCGCGACCGCTATCCCGGCCTGCCGGTGGTGCTGACATCCGGCTACAGCCACGTGCTCGCGGAGAATGCCCATCACGGCTTCGAGCTGATCAAGAAGCCCTATTCGGTGGAGTCGCTGTCGCGCATCCTGCGCAAGGCAATGGCCGAAAAGGCGCCGCTGCCGCGCTGAGTAGTGCGCGCTCCGCGCCCCGGAATGCCACGTGGACGGAGTGGGTCACACCGAGGGCCCTGCGGAACCAAATGGCGTACACCGCTGTTGCGATGGATCACGAGCAACGAGGCGGCATGGCGGACTTCGATAGCGGCAAGGACCTGGCCCGCGCCGGCCATGCACTCGACGCCACCAATTTCTTCCTGGCCGATGTGCGTGACGGGCTCGGCCCTTATCTCGCGATCTATCTCCTGACCGAGCAGAAATGGGACGAGGCCTCGATCGGCGTCGTGATGTCGCTCGCGACGATCGCGGGCATCGTCGCGCAGACGCCCGCCGGCGCGCTGGTCGACGCCACCAGGGCAAAACGGCTGGTCATGATATCAGCCGCGATCGTCGTCACGGCCGCTTCGCTGCTGTTACCTCTCATGACCAGCTTCTGGCCGGTCGCGATCTCACAGAGCATCGCCAATGCCGCCGGCGTGATCTTCGCGCCGGCGATCGCCGCGGTGTCGCTCGGGATCGTCGGCGCCAAAGCCTTCACCGCGCGGGTCGGCCGCAACGAGTCCTTCAACCATGCCGGCAATACGGTCGGCGCCGTCATCGCCGGCGCTGCCGCCTACGCGCTCGGACCGTCGGCGGTGTTCTATCTGATGGCGGTGACGTCGGCCGGCAGCCTCATCAGCGTGCTCGCCATCCCCGAGCGCGCCATCGACCATGACGTCGCGCGCGGACTGGCGCATCAGGCGGAGGGCAATCGCCCGAAGCGGGGCGAGCAGCCCTCGGGCCTCAGCATTCTCCTGACCTGCCGTCCGCTGCTGATCTTCGCGGTCTGCGTCGCGCTGTTTCACCTCGCCAACGCCGCCATGCTGCCGCTGGTCGGCCAGAAGCTGGCGCTGCAGGACAAGAATCTCGGCACCAGCCTGATGTCGGCCTGCATCGCCGCGGCCCAGCTCGTGATGGTACCGATGGCGCTGCTGGTCGGCGCCCGCGCCGACCGCTGGGGCCACAAGCGGTTCTTCCTGGCGGCGCTGCTGATCCTGCCGCTGCGCGCGGTGCTCTATACGCTATCGGACGACAAGGCGTGGCTGGTCGGCGTGCAGCTGCTGGACGGCGCCGGCGCCGGCATCTTCGGCGCGATCATGCCGGTGATCGTCGCGGACCTGATGCGCGGCACCGGACGCTTCAACATTGCGCAGGGCGCTGTGATCACAGCGCAGAGCATTGGCGCGGCGCTGTCGACCGCGCTGGCGGGCCTGGTCGTCGTCCATGGCGGCTACAGCGCCGCATTCCTAGTGCTCGGCGCGGCGGCCGCGCTCGCCGTGATCGTATGCTGGCTGCTGCTTCCCGAGACCGGTGGAGCAGAGGCCGCGCACCCGAATGCGGCGCCCTCGCCCGCTATCCCCGCCGAATGATTTGCTCTATCGATCCCTGATCATGTCCCTGCACGATACCTGGCTCGCCTACGCCATCATCATTCCCGCCACCGCTGGCGTCATCATCCGCCCCTTCCGGCTGCCCGAGGCCGTGTGGGCCGTCGCCGGCGCGATCCTGCTGGTCGCGCTCGGCCTGCTGCCTGTCGCTGAAGCGCTCACCGGCATCCGCAAGGGCGTCGACGTCTATCTGTTCCTGATCGGCATGATGCTGATTGCCGAGCTGGCGCGCCGCGAGGGCCTGTTCGACTATCTGGCGGCCTATGCGGTGGAGCATGCGCGCGGCTCGCCGCAGCTCCTGTTCCTGCTGGTCTATGCGGTCGGCACCCTGGTCACCGTGCTGCTCTCCAACGATGCCACCGCGATCGTGCTGACGCCGGCCGTCTATGCCGCCACCCGCGCCGCCGGCGCCTCGCCGCTGCCCTATCTGTACGTCTGCGCCTTCATCGCCAATGCCGCGAGCTTCGTGCTGCCGATCTCCAATCCGGCCAATCTGGTCGTGTTCGGCGAACGCATGCCGCATCTCACCGAATGGCTGCGCCAGTTCACCCTGCCCTCGATGGCCGCGATCGCCCTGACCTTTGTCGCGCTATGGCTGACCCAGCGCCGCGCGCTCCGTGAGGAGACGCTGCGCACCGATGTCGAGAAACCGCACCTGAGCCGCGAGGGTCGGCTTGCCGCGTTCGGGATCGGCGCCATCGCAGCGGTGCTGCTGACTGCCTCGGCGCTCGACGTGCAACTGGGCCTGCCGACCTTCGTCTGTGGCGTGGTCACGGCGACCGCGATCCTGCTGGTCAGCCGGCAATCGCCTTGGCCGACCATCAAAGGTGTGTCCTGGGGCGTGCTGCCCCTGGTCGCCGGCCTGTTCGTGATGGTCGAGGGTCTGAATCGCGCCGGAGCGATCGGCCAGCTCAGCGCCTGGCTGCATCAGGGCGTGGCCGGCTCGCCCGTCGGTACGGCCTGGGCGGCCGGCCTGATCACTGCGGTGGCCGACAACATTGCCAACAATCTTCCGGTGGGACTGGTCGCCGGCTCGGTCGCCGCCAGCGACCACCTGCCGCATGAGGTCATCCGCGCGATTTTGATCGGCGTCGATCTCGGCCCCAACATCTCGGTGACCGGCTCGCTCGCCACCATCCTGTGGCTGACCGCCTTGCGGCGCGAAAAGATCGAAGTGTCAGCTTGGCAGTTTCTCAAGGTTGGACTTGTGGCAACGCCGCCAGCGCTGATCGCGGCGCTGGCCGCAGCGATCTGACATCGATGTGATGGCGGTGGGCACGGTGACGAAGGCGGGAGCCCGCCCTACCTCTCCAGGGCACCGTTGAAGAAGTCGACGAGCCCGAATGGTGCGCTGTCGCCGAGGCAGAGCTTGAGGATTTGATGCGCGCCTGCGGCCGCCGACGAGCTGCGCGGGAATAGCGCTGCTTCGTAGATGGCGAGTGCCGCTTCGATGTCGCCGGGGTGGGCAGCGATCGCCTTGCCGAGCTCGGCGCCGTCGAACATCGCCAGGTTCGCGCCCTCGCCCGCCGGCGGCGCCAGGTGCGCGGCATCACCGAGAAGCGTCACCCCAGGCACACGGTCCCACCGATGGTCGTTCGGAAGCGTGTGGATCATGCGCGGGACCGGCGGGGTTTCGCCGTCGGTGATCAGCGCGGTGAGCGCAGGCGCCCATCCGTCGAACTCGGCCGCGATCTGGGCCGTCGCGGCGGCAGCGTCCGTGAAGTCGATGCCGGCGATCCACGCGGCGGAGCGGTTCAGCGCGACGTAGGCGTGAAGAACGCTTCCCGTCTCACGGTGGGCGAAGATCCCCTGTCCCGGAGCGAGCGCGAACAATGCGCCGCCGCCGACCGCCTCGGCCGCCGCGGTGTGCCGCTCGTCGGCGTCATGCAGGTAGGTCTCAATGAACGTCGTGCCGACATATTCCGGCTTGGCGGCCGACAACAGCGGCCGAACCTTCGACCAGGCGCCGTCGGCGCCGACCAGGAGGCTCGTGACCACGCTCGACCCGTCCGCGAATCTCAGTTCATGCCTGTGGTCGCCGAGGGGCACGGCGCCGGTCAGCTTCTTGCCCCACCGGATCGTCTCATCTGGAAGGGAATCGAGAAGAAGCCGCCGCAGATCGCCGCGCAACACCTCGGGGCGTCGACCGTCATCGGCCTGTGCTAGCAGCACCGTGCCATGCGGGTCGAGCACGCGCGAAGCCGCGCCGCCGTCATGGATGATCGCACGGAACGCGTCGATGAGGCCGGCGTCTGCGAGGGCACGTTGCCCGTCGTGCTCGTGAATATCGAGCTGGCCGCCTTGCGTCCGAGCTTCCGCGGACGGCTCCGCCTCATAGATCGTCGCCGGGACGCCGTGGACATGGAGGACGCGTGCGAGCGTGAGGCCACCGAGGCCCGCACCGACGATCGTGACGGGTGTCGTCATCATCTGCCTTTCAACCGGCCTGGAACACCGTTCCACAAAACCGGATTGGAACAACGTTCCAATCATGTCAAGATGATGGTCATGGCGACCAGATCAATACGGACGGAACGGCGCGCGGACGCGCTCTCGAAGGAGAAGATCGTCGAGGCGGCGATCGAGATCCTGGACGCCGGCGGCGAAAGCGCTCTGACCTTCCGCGCGCTCGCGGCTCGGCTGGCAACCGGGAGCGGGGCGATCTACTGGCACGTCGCCAACAAGAGCGACTTGCTCGCAGCGGCCACCGATGACGTCATTGCCCGCGTCATGACCGGTGTCGGCGGCGATGCCGAGCCGCGACAGGTAATCCGTGCCGTTGCGCTCGGGGTGTTCGATGCAATCGACGCCCACCCCTGGGTGGGCGCCCAGCTTTTCCGTGAACCGTGGCGGTCCGCGGTGCTGCAGATCGTCGAAAGCGTCGGCGGACGGCTCCAGACGCTCGGTGTCCCCGAAAGAGCCCTGTTCGATGCCGCGTCTGCGCTCGTGAACTACATCCTCGGCGTGGCCGGGCAGAACGCCGCGAACGCCCGCCTGCTGCCGCGCGAGACGGACCGCGCGGCGTTCCTCGGATCGGTCGCCGCGCAATGGGCGCAGCTCGATTCCGCCAAGTACCCGTTCGCCCATCGCGTGGCGACGGACCTGCGCGAGCACGACGACCGCGCGCAGTTTCTTGCCGGCATCGACCTCATCCTGGCCGGGATCGGAACCATCCGATAGGCAGCGACCGACTTGCAGCCCCTGCTTCGTCAGAACGCAGGGAAAGACGCAACCGGCGGGAGAAGATCGAGGTCGGCACCTTGGCAGGCCCCAACCAGCCTCCAAAGGTGCGACTCGTGACGACGCCGCCGGCGCTGGTGGCACGCTGGCGGCGGCGTTGTGGTCACGACGATCGACCTGACGATCAGGCCGCAGCTTCGTAGTTGACCGCGGTCTCAGCGATCTTGGTCAGCGTCTCGTCGGTCTTCCGCTCTTCATTCAGCGTCTGGTCGAGCAGCTTGGCGGCTTTCGGCAGGTTGAGCTTGAGGGCCCAGGCCTTCAGGGTGCCATAGCGCGACATCTCGTAGTGCTCGACCGCCTGCGCTGCAGCAAGAAGGCCGGCGTCGAGCGCCTGTGTCCCCTTGTACTCGTCCATGATCTCCTTGCCCTCGTCGATGATGCCCTCGATCGCATCGCACTTCTTGCCGCGGGCGGGCTTGCCGATCAGCTCGAAAATCTGCTCGAGCCGCTCGATCTGGCCTTCGGTCTCCTCCTGGTGCTTCTCGAACGCCGCCGCCAGCTTCTCCGACTGCGCCGCCTTGGCCATTTTCGGCAGCGTCTTCAGGATCTGCTTCTCGGCGTAGTAGATGTCCTTGAGGGTATCGAGGAAGAGCTCGTTGAGGTCTTTGTCGGCAGGCATGGTGTGCTCCTGTTGATTGTGAGCCGACAACCAGAAAGCCATACCCTAGTTCCTGCCACCGACGAGCCCGCCGCAAGAAAATCCTGCCCGGAGCGCTGCCGGCGGCCTCCGAGCCTCTTGTAACAAAACTGTCACCCGGCAAAACTAAAGCTCTTCCCTGCGGCGAGACGCCGCGATTCCGCCGATTGCCTTCAGGAGTTTTCAATGCGCCGCCCGCTCGTGCTGCTGTGCGCCGGACTGACCTTGCTGTCGTCCGGAGCCGCATTTGCGCAGAACGCCACCCCCCATAATCTCATCCTGTTCATTCCCGACGGCCTGCGTGCGCTCAAGGTGACGCCGGAGACCGCCCCGGCCATGGCCGCCGTCCGCGACAAGGGCGTCAACTTCAAGAATTCGCACTCGCTGTTTCCGACCTTCACGATGGCCAACGGCTCGGCCATGGCGACCGGCCATTATCTCGGCGACACCGGCACATTCTCGAACACGATCTTCACGGGCTACACCTCGGCGCCGGCCGGCGATACCGTCGTGCCCTTCATCGAGAACGACGCCGTGCTCGGCGACATCGACGAGCATTTCAACGGCGACTACCTCAACGAGGACACGATCCTGAAGCTTGCCCGCAAGGCCGGTTACTCGACCGCCGCGATCGGCAAGCTCGGCCCGACCTATCTGTTCGACCACACCGGCTGCCCTTGCAAGCCCGGCGCGACCTCCTCGATCGTGATCGACGACTCCACCGGCAACAAGAATGGCGTGCCGGTGACCGACGAGGTCAAGGACGCCATGACCAAGGCCGGCCTGCCGCTGGCGACGCCGTCGCGCGGCGACAACGGAAAGGCGGGCGACGCCAAGACGCCAGGCACGACCTCGGCCAACGTCGCGCAGCAGGCCTACATGGTCGACGTCGCCACCAAGGCGGTGCTGCCGATGTTCAAGGCCCGCAACAAGCCGTTCGTTCTGGTGTTCTGGTCGCGCGACCCGGACGGCAGCCAGCACAATCACGGCGACAGCCTCAACACCATCACGCCGGGCATCAACGGCCCGACCTCGATGGCCGGCATCAGGAATGCCGACGACAATCTGGCGGCGCTGCGCAAGGCGCTCGACGATCTCGGGCTTGCCGCCTCGACCAACATCATGGTCCAGGCCGACCACGGCTTCTCGACCATCTCCAAGGAGAGCAAGACGAGCCCGTCGGCCAAGGTCGGCTACGACGACACGCCGAAGGATTTCCTGCCGATGGGCTTCCTGGCGATCGACCTCGCCAAGGCGCTCGATCTGCCGCTGTTCGATCCCAACGACAAGAACGCGGCCGTATCTGAGGGCAAGCACCCGAAGGCCGGCAACGGCGTGCTCGGCAAGGATCCTGCCAAGCCCGACCTCGTCGTCGCCACGAATGGCGGCTCCGACCTGATCTATCTGCCCAACAACGACAGGAAGCTCGCCCGCCGTACCGTCAAGGCGCTGCTGGCGCAGGACTACGTCTCCGGCATCTTCGTCGACGACAAGCTCGGCGAGATTCCCGGCACGCTGCCGCTGTCGCGGATCAACCTGCAGGGCAAGGCGGTGACGCCGCACCCGGCGATCGTGGTCAATTTCCGCTCCTACGTCGCGCCGGACTGCGACCAGCCGTCCAACTGCCAGGTCGAGGTCGCCGACACCGTGCTGCGCCAGGGCCAGGGCATGCATGGCTCGTTCGGCCGCGGCGACACCTACAACTTCATGGCGGCCATCGGACCCGACTTCAAGGCTGGCTTCGTCGATCCCCTGCCCGTCAGCAATGCCGATGTCGGCATCACCGCGGCGAAGCTGCTCGACCTCAAGGTCGCGCCGAAGGGCAAGCTGATCGGCCGCATCATGACCGAGGCGATGCCGAACGGCACAACGCCCAAGGCGACGTCGGACGTCATCAAGTCGGACCCGGCCGCCGGCGGCCTGCGGACCGTGCTGAAGCTGCAGCGCGTCGGCACCCAGCGCTATTTCGACGTCGCCGGCTTCCCCGGCCGCACCGTGGGCCTGGACGAGGAAGCGCCGAAGCAGAAGGCGGCGGCGAAGTAGTCAGGCGTTGCGACGCCCGTCCAAGACCAAAAGACTTAGTGCCCCGTGAAAGCGGGGCATTCTTGTTTGCTAGGTCAAAGGCTCCTTCCGCCTTGCAAATTCGCATTGGCACTAGACGACCGTTTCCAAAGTCCTGGCCATATTGATATGGACGTGCAGACCCCCGCTGTCATCGTCCGCGAAGGCGGACGATCCAGTACGCCGTGACGTCTCGGTTCAATATCTTCTGCCGCGGACTACTGGATGCTCCACCTTCGCGGAGCATGACAGCCGTGGAGACGGCGAGAGCTCAACCCAGCAACCACCGTCGGTTCTAAGGAAACACTCGTCTAGCCAGACGCACGGACAGCTATCGTGGTCCGCATGCGCTGCAGTCTGAGCGCAACGAACGAGAAGCCGATCATCAGTCCCGCTGCGAGCGCGCCGGCCGCAGCAAATAGGAAGTACTCCGGAATCATGAGCATCTCGATTGCATAATCATAGTGCTGGCGACTCGCAGTTGCCGTGATGATGTCCCATTCGCGATGCACGGCCGCGACAAAGCTGCCGAGATAGCCGCCCGCGGCCCCGGTCCAGACAAACGCGATCGTGTTGAGCCGATAGAGCCACGCCAGACAAATGGCGACAGACATGATCGCAATCACGATCGCGATGTAGGGCTGCCATTCGAACCCGGATGTCCACTCGAGCATGAGGTATGTCGCCAGGGCAGCAGCAGCGAGCGACAGCAACATTAGCACCACCGAGTGCAAACTCCGCAAACGATCGATGAGACCTCGATCGTTCGAGGTCTGTAAGCCCCAGCGCGCCAGAATAAGCCTCACCTGTGCGGCGCAAATCCCTCCTAAGATTTCCAGCACAAGATCGCCAGAGAACGCGAAGTCCCGCGCGACCGCGAACCAGGCTCCCTTGAGATTCCACAACAGCCATAGTTGGAACAGGATCGGCGCGAACGCGCTCAGGAGCACCCGCGGAACGTAACGCCTGTTCCAGATGTAGGGCAGCGCACATACGAAGCCAAAAAGCCAAGCTTCGAGGCTTCGGATCACGATCTCCACGATATCCCCCGATCTGCGCAATCACGGCAGGTGCACCGGCGCCAGCGGAGTATTTCAATGCCACCGGTCCGCCTCGTCAAGCAGCGGGTCTGCGCCTACAGGAGCCGACGCACGCCACGCATACGCCGAAAAGAAAAGAGCGCGATGATGTCATCGCGCTCCTCGAACTCGGTCTCGTGGATGAGGCGTGCTGCGCTTACATCCCGATGTCGATCATCGACGGCAGTTGCGCCAGCGGCAGCACGGTGACGCCGACGAGCGTCGCGACCATGGCTCTCAGGACGCGGTTGCCCTGGCGCTTGCCGCGCATCTGCTTGGCGACCCATTCCAGCACGTCGGTGCGGACGCCGCGCGCATTGGCCGGCGCCCAGCTCGCGATGTCGGTCTCGGCGGCCAGCGCGACGCTGCGCGGCGGCACCGGCAGGCCGGATGCGGAGGCGGTGTGATGCGCAATCGCCTTGGCGAGCAGGTCCTCGAACCGGCCGTTATCGTTGCGTTCGGTCGCGGCCTGGTCGATCGCGAACAGGGCCTCGGCTTCGGCACGGCTCACCGGGGCATCGTTCACCGCAGCGGCGGTGAGGATGCGCACGCACCAGGCGACGTCGTCGGCATCGAGCACCCGGGAGAAATGCACGCGTCCCGCGGTGGTCGGACCCTCACCGGTGATCACGCCGTCGCGCACGATGCCGAGCGCGAAAGCAGCGGTCTCACAGGAGGACGGTTCGAGACCATCGATGCCGATGGTTTTTGGTGCAGAGGTAGCCATGTTCTCTTCTCAGTTGCTGTGTTGACCCACCTTGTCGGCGCGCGTCTGAACGAGTGGTTAACGGTTCGAAACGCTGCTGTGGGTTTTTGTATCGGTTGCCGATTTGCCGCAGTGACCTCGATCACGGTTCAATGCCGAGGGCCGTCAGGGGGCGGCGTGTTGCGACCGCCAGATGGCGAAATCTGGGCAACCGGTCGTCTCACGGATGTTTCGTCGCAGCCCGGGAACTCAAAAGAAGTTGTTGGCTCCGTGAGTTCCAGAGAAATCTTTTTCTCTTTCTCGTGAGACAGTTCCCTTGAGGAGCAGTATTTCCTATAGTGTTTAGAAGAATTTATTTCCGCCACTGCAATGAATTGAGGACTGCCATGGCTCTCCAGATCGGCTCCACTGCCCCGGACTTCGAGGCGCAAACCACCGAAGGCAAGATCAAATTCCACGACTGGATCGGCGACAGCTGGGCCCTCTTGTTCTCGCATCCGAAGGATTTCACCCCGGTCTGCACCACCGAGCTCGGCGCGCTGGCGCGGCTGAAACCGGAGTTCGACAAGCGCGGCGTCAAACTGATGGGCCTGTCGGTCGACCCGGTGGAGAACCACGCCAAGTGGTCCGAGGACATTCGCGAGACGCAGGGTGCCGCGCCGAACTACCCGATGATCGGCGACACCGACTACAACGTCTCCAAGCTCTACGACATGCTGCCGGCGGCGATCTCCGGGGATCCGTCCAAGCGCAGCGCGGCCGACAACCAGACCGTCCGCAACGTCTTCATCATCGGGCCCGACAAGAAGATCAAGCTGATCCTGGTCTACCCGATGACCACCGGGCGCAACTTCCAGGAAATTCTCCGCGTCATCGACTCGCTGCAGCTCACCTCCAAGCATCGCGTCGCCACCCCCGCCGACTGGAAGCAGGGTGAGGACGTCATCATCGCCGGCTCGGTGTCCGACGACGAGGCCAAGACGATCTATCCGAACGGCTGGAAGGCGCCGAAGCCGTATCTGCGCGTGGTGCCGCAGCCGAAGTGACGGCGGCAAACGACGTTTAACGACGTCATCCCGGGACGCCTCGCAGAGGCGGACCCGGGATCTCGATAGACTGGGCTCGAACTCTGAGCGCTTCGGGCCGACGCCACTTCAGCCCCGTGGCGTCGCCCAGTCCGCGATCAGCAGCCCGATTGTCGCCGACACCGCAGTGACGAACACGCCCCAGCTGATGTCGACCGCCACCACCGCCCAGGTCCATTGCTTGAGCATCGCCAGCGACGTCAGCTCGAAGGTCGCGTAGCAGAACAGCCCGAACAGCGCGCCGTAGAGCAAGGTCGAGCGCCATGTCGCGTCGGCCGTCCCGCTGACGAAGATCAGCACGCCCACGACATAGAGCAGATAGAACAGCACCGCCGGCACGGGGCGGATCTCGCCCAGCATCTCGCCGACCTGCGACTGGAAGAAGCCCCTGGCGACGACGCTCAGGAACGGGATGTCGAAGCCGAGCAGCACGGCCAGTGTCGCGAAATACAGAACGGCGTACCGGCTCATGCGCGGCTCCTCCCTGGTAGCTCACCTGCCGATCACGCGGAGCGACGGCAGCCCCCGCCCGGGCCGGGCCGATCAGCCGCGGCGCTTGGCCTTGGCCTTCTTTCCACCCGGCGCCTTGGCCCGCGAGGGTCTGTCTGAATACGTCTGTCCGCCGTGGCTGGACTTGTCGCGATGCTGCTTTTTGTTCGCGAACGCCGGCTGTTGGCCGGGTTTCGCCGGCCCCTCGCGATGCGGCTTGCCACGCGGCTTGGCGTCCCTGCCCCCGCGCGGCTCATCGCGCTGCAGCGGATGGTAGGCCGTCTCGTCCGCCTCGCGCCGCGGCGGCCGCTTGTCGGCGCGCGGCTTGTCCGGCGAGGCCTGCCCCGAGGGCGCGCCCGCCAGCGGCTCGATCCGGATATTGTCCTCCTTGTCGGGACGGCGGATGTTCGCAGTGAAAGCGTCGGCGACGCGCGCGGCGATCTCGAACTCGGTCGTCGTGTCCTGGATCTTGATGGCGCCGATGTCGTGCTTGTCGATGCCGCCGCGGCGGCAGATCATCGGCAGCAGCCAGCGCGCTTCCGCATTCTTCCTGCGCCCGATCGCCGCCCGGAACCAGACGCTCGGCTCGCCCATGCCGTGGCGCGCCGACGGCTTTCCTGTCTTCGTTCGGGGCGCCGGCGGCCGCTCCTCGCCGCGCGCCGGCCTGGCGGTGTCGCGACCGCGATCCTCCCGCGCACGGCCGCGATCCTGACCCGGATCCAGAATGTCCTCGGGTGACGGCAGCCGCGCGCGATAGAGCCGCGCCAATGCGGCGGCGATGTCCTCGGCCGACCGCTCCGCCAGCAGCGCCTGCGCGAGCGCCAGATCCTCCGCCGTCGTCTCCTCGGTGAACACCTGGTCGTGGAGCATGCGCTCCTGATCGAGCTTGCGGATCTCATCAGCTTGCGGCGCCGCGCCCCACGCGGCCTCGATGCCGGCGAGGTTCAGCAGCGTTTCCGCCCGCCGCCGCCGCGCCGGCGGCACCAGCAGCACGCTCACGCCCTTGCGGCCGGCGCGGCCGGTGCGGCCCGAGCGATGCTGCATCACCTCGGGATCGTTCGGCAGCTCGGCGTGGACCACAAGGTCGAGCTTGGCGAGATCGATGCCGCGTGCTGCGACGTCGGTTGCCACGCACACCCGCGCGCGCCCGTCGCGCAGCGACTGCAGCGCCGTGGTTCGCTCGTTCTGGGTCAGCTCACCCGACAGCGCGACGACGGAAAAGCCGCGTTCCAGCAGCGCCGCCTGCAGATGGCGCACCTTCTCGCGGGTGTTGCAGAATACGATCGCGCTCGGCGACTCGTAGAAGCGCAGCACGTTGACGACCGCGTGCTCGACATCGTCGGCGGCGATGCGGATGGCGCGGTACTCGATGTCGGCATGCCCGCCTTCGTCGCCCTCGACCTCGATCCGGAACGCGTCGTCCTGATACTGCTTGGCCAGCGCCACGATGCCGCGCGGGAAGGTCGCCGAGAACAGCAGGGTCCGGCGCGTTTCCGGCGTGGTCTCGAGGATGAACTCGAGGTCCTCGCGAAAGCCGAGATTGAGCATCTCGTCGGCCTCGTCGAGCACCACGGCCTTCAATTCCGAGATGTCGAGACGCCCGCGCCGCAGATGGTCGCACAGCCGCCCGGGCGTGCCGACCACGATATGGGCGCCCGCCTCGAGCTCGCGCTGCTCGCGGCGCGGATCCATGCCGCCGACGCACGAGACGACGCGCGCGCCGGCGTGCTGATAGAGCCATGCGAGCTCGCGCTGCACCTGCAAAGCAAGCTCGCGCGTCGGCGCCACGATCAGCGCCAGCGGCGCGGTCGCCCGCGCAAACCGCTCGGCCTCGCCGAGCAGGTTCTTCGCAAGCGCCAGCCCATAGGCCACGGTCTTGCCCGAGCCGGTCTGCGCCGAAACCAACAGGTCACGGTCGACAGCGTCATGTGCAAGCACGGCGAGCTGTACGGGCGTCGGAGTCTCATAATTGCGCTCGGCCAGGGCGCGGGCGAGCGGCGGATTCGTCGTGGGAAAGGACAAGTGACGGGAAACCTCGTTTCGATCCGGCTGCTTTACGCCATGCCGCGCCGGAACACGAGGGCCGTGAACGGTCAAATGCCGTCCTGCTCAGTGCGCCCAGCCCGCCCGGACGACACCGATGGTCGACGGCCGCGCGGCCGGGAAGGCGAGACGCGCGGCCACTGCCGCGCCAGGTCTCGGCTACTCGTCGCTCCACGGCCAATGCCAGTGATGCCAGCCCCAGTTGCGCGGACCGCTGGCGTCCATGGCCGCCTTCTGCTTGTCATCGAGCGAGTCGTACAGCGCCTGAAACGCCGGGCGGACGATCTTGATCGCCTGCTGCATCGTGTCGAGGCGCTGCTCCGCCAGTGCGAGGCGGTCGGTCGCCTTGACCGGCGGCGTCGCCGGGCAGTCCTTCGTGATCAGCTCCGCGGCCTTGGCCGATGCCGCCTTGAGATCATCGAGCCGCGCCCGCTGCGTGTCGTTCGGCTTGATGGCGGCCTCGATCTGCGACATCCGCCATTCGGCAAATCCGGCCATGCGGGGATTGCACAGGAAGCCGAAGCCCCGACCGCCCATCATCCCCGGCCCCATCATCATGCCGGGGCCCCACCCTGGTCCGCCCGCGCCCGGCTGGGCAACGCCCGGTGCGGCGGTGACGGTCACGATTGCGGCCGCGAAGACCAGCGCGCGTGGATCTAATCGCATGGCAGAACTCCTTGACGTGGCACCGATGAGTTTGCGCAAACTAAGCGCGCGGCGAGCTTTCGTGCTTGAGCAAGATCAACGGATCACTGCAGAGCCATGGCGAATTGAGGAGATGACAACGATACGCAGCTATCGCTGGATATGGACATCGGCGGTCGCATCGGGCTGCGGGACGCTGGCGCATATCGGCCTGATGGAGCTCAAGAGCCGGCTTCACCTGTTGCCGCAGTTCGATCCCGCCACGGCGCTTCTCGACACGCTCTCGCCCCTGTTCGCCGGAGCGATGCATGATGGGGCGCCGCTGTGGTTGCTCTCGCAGCTCAACGGAGCCTTCCTGATCGGCCTGCTGTTCGGGCGCTTCTTCCACCGCCTGCCCGGCGGCAGCGGTGTCGCCAAAGGCTTCCTGCTCGGGCTCGCCGGCTGGTTGCTGCTCGGAATCGGGTTGTTTCCCGCCATCGGCCTTGGACCGTTCGCAACGTCGCTCGGCCTGGGCGCCGGCCCGGCGCTGTTTTCGCTGGCGATGGTCGAGGCGTATAGCGTCGTGCTGGGCGCCGTGTATGCGGCCCTGCAGAGACCGGATCAGAAGATCGAGCCTGGCCGCGGAGACAGCAATCACACCTGACCGCCGCCGGGAGGTCGTCCGGCCAATTTCGAAAAGGCCGAATTTTTCTCTTTCGTTTTCTCGTAAATCGTGTATGATCCGCGTCGTCCTGCCCCATGCAGAGGGACGTACGCGTCGTCACGAACGTCGGTGCGGGATGCGGTGGCCGCGAACCATGCCGGACGCGCGTTTCGCGCAGACGACCGGCATGATCGCGGACGTGAAGTCGCAGCGTCCTGACACCCCGAAGCTGGTGTCACGTTCGCGACGGCGCTAGCGCGCCGCGCGGATCATGGTGGCCAACACGCCCGGCGCACCAGGGAGACTGCGTATAAGCGTGAAGACATCGCGCAGGGAATGCCGGTTGATCGGCTTTGCCTGTGGTACCTGCCGCCTGCATTTTTTTCGCAGGCGGGCCATGGGTGAGGCCTTCACCCGGCATTCCCTGCGCCCTCTCGTTTTGCAGAGGGTAAACAGGCCGCAGAACTCGGGCTGCTCATGCCGCGGGAATGCGAGGTCATGTCTTGAGACGCTTGCGCAGATCTCTGTTGTCGTCCCGGGCACTGTTCGTGATCCAGGGCCTGACGGAGGACGGTCTCGGCTACATCGCGCGCGTGACCGCCCCCTACCTCCTCATCATGATCGGCTTCGTGCTTCTGCTCACGCTGTTTCCGGGCATCGTGACCATCCTGCCACGATTGCTCTACGGGTGAGCAGCCGTGTCAGGCCGCGCGCATGCCGTCGAGGAACTTCTGCACCTCGGCCTTCAGCCGCAGGCTCTCGCCGGACAGCGCCTGGGCCGAGGCGAACATCCGGTTGGAGCTTTCGCCGGTCTCGCCTGCCCCGCGCGCCGCGCTGCGGATGTTCTCGACGACCTCTGCGGTGCCGGTTGCGGCCGAGCGGACGCTCTGGGTGATGTTCTGCGTAGCGGCGCGCTGCTGTTCGACGGCGGCGGAGATCGAGGCGGCGATCCCGTTGATGCGCTCGATGGTCGAGCCGATTGCCTTGATGGCGTCGACCGATTCCTGGGTCACGGTCTGCATGTTGGCGATCTGGCTGGAGATCTCCTCCGTCGCCTTGGCGGTCTGGCCGGCCAGGGTCTTGACCTCCTGAGCGACCACCGCGAAGCCGCGGCCGGCATCGCCAGCACGGGCGGCCTCGATGGTGGCGTTGAGCGCCAGCAGGTTGGTCTGCTCGGCGATCGAGGTGATCAGCTTGACGACGTCGCCGATGCGGTTGCCGGCGTCGGACAGCTCCTTGATGCGCTGGTCGGTCGCGGTCGCCTGGTTGACCGCCTCGGCGGCGATGGCGTTGGACTCCTGCACGCGGCGGATGATCTCGGCGATCGAGCCGGACAGCTCGTCCGAGGCAGCAGCCGCAGTGCGGACGTGCTCGGATGCGGTCTCCGACGCGCCGGCCGAGTGGCCGGACAGGTCGGCGGTGGTCCGCGCCGTCTGGGTGAGCTGGCGCGCCTCGCGCTCGAACTCGCCCGACGAGGTCAAGACGTTCTCGATGATGCCGCCGATGCTGGCCTGGAACGAATCGACGAAACGCTGCAGCTCGGCCTTGCGCTGCTCGACAGCCGCTGCGGCCGCAGCGGTCTGCTCCTCGCGCATCCGGCGCCGCTCGCTCGCGGCACTGCGGAACACGACAAGGCTGCGGGCGATCTCACCGATCTCGTCGCTGCGGTCATCGGACTTGATCGCAACGTCCTCGCGGCCCTCGGCGATGGCGGTGAGCGCGTCGGTCACCGCGGCGAGAGGCTTGGTGACGCGGCGAACCGCCAGCATGGTCAAGCCAAGCACCAGCAGCGCGGCGATCGCAGCGGCGACGACCATGGTCCGCATCGCCTGCGACAGCATGGCGTCGAGCTCGGCCATGGGCACGCCGACATAGAGAATGCCGATCACCTTTCCAGCCGGATTGGTGACAGGAAAATAAGCGGTCATGAACGACTTGCCGAACAGCGTCGCGGGGCCCTTGTAGGCCTCGCCGCGGCGCAGCAGCGCCTGCGCCGGATGATCCGCGGCAAGCTGGGTGCCCACGGCGCGGTCGCCATTCTCCTTCTTCACATTGGTCGAGCGGCGGACGAACTGGCCGCTGTCATCAACCACGAACAGCGTGGCGCTGCCGCCGACATAGGACACCGCGCGATCGACGATCGCGTGATCCTTGATCTCGGGAATCGCCGGAATCTCGATGCGCGTAACGACGCCGTTCTGCACGCTGACTTTCGCGTCGCCGAACGTTTCGGTGAACGTCAGCGCGAAGGTGCGCAGATTGCCTTCGATGTCGCGTTTGGCGCGATCCGTGAAATCGGAGGACAGCGACCAGTACGCCGCGCCGACCACGAGAGCTGTGTTCAGGGCGATCACGACAACGGCGCCAATCAGCGCCTTGGTGCCGAGCTTCAATTTGACGGACACGAGATAAACCTTCCAGGGGAACTGCAACTGAATCTCAAACTGCCCGTAGTTGGTTTCAAAGCGGTTATTTTCCGGAGCGTAGAATACCGGAACTCTCGATAAAAACGGCAATAAGATACCCTGATCATGTCCTCCTCCCCCATCATCGTATGGTTTCGCGAGAGCCTGCGGCTGTCTGACCACCCCGCGTTGCATGAAGCAGCGAAGTCGGGCACTCGGATCGTTTGTAGTTACGTCCACGATCAGGAAAGCCCTGGGTTGCGTCCGCTCGGCGGCGCGGCGCGCTGGTGGCTCGCGCAATCGTTGCGTGCACTCCAGGCCGAACTACATGCGCTCGGCGCCGAGCTCGTGATCCGGCGCGGCTCCGCGGCCAAGGTGCTCGGCGAGTTGGCGCGCCAAACCAGGGCCAGCGCGGTGTATTGGAACGACGTCGCGCAGGCCGGCCCCCGCGCCGTGGCTGCCGGCGTCGAAGCAGCACTCGCCGAGATCGGCGTCTCTTCACGCGTGTTTCCCGATGACCTTCTGGTCGATCCGGCCGAGTTGCGCGGCAAGGATGGGCGCGGCCCGCGCGTGTTCACACCGTTCTGGAAGCGGGTGCTCGCTCTGGGTGATCCGCCGAAGCCGCTGCCGCGGCCGGCCCGGCTGTCGCACGCCCCCGGCGGCGCAAGCTTGCCGATCGGTGAGCTCGCGCTCGAGCCGCGCAAGCCCGACTGGGCCGGCGGCCTGCGAGCGTCATGGCAAGCCGGCGAGCGCGCGGCACAGGCGCGCCTCGCCAGCTTTCTCGAAACGGCCGTGCAGACCTATGCCACCGATCGCGACCGGCCCGACATCGAGGCGACCTCCCGGCTGTCGCCGCATCTGCGTTTCGGCGAGATCAGCCCGCGCCAGGTCTGGCATGCGGCGCGATTTGCCGCCGCCGAGCGTCCAGCTTCCGCCGCCGGCATCGACAAGTTCCTGAGTGAGCTCGGCTGGCGCGAGTTCAGCCGCCACCTGCTCTACAACAATCCCGACCTCGCAACCCGCAATCTGCAGCCGGCCTTCGATGTCTTTCCCTGGGCGCAGGATCATTCAGCGCTGCAGGCCTGGCAGCGCGGGCGAACCGGATATCCGATCGTCGATGCCGGGATGCGCGAGCTCTGGCATAGCGGGAGCATGCACAACCGCGTCCGTATGGTGGTCGCCTCGCTGCTCGTGAAGCATCTTCTGATCGACTGGCGGCTCGGCGAACACTGGTTCTGGGACACGCTGGTCGACGCCGACCCGGGCAGCAATCCGGCCAGTTGGCAATGGGTTGCGGGATCGGGCGCCGACGCCGCGCCCTACTTCCGCGTCTTCAATCCCGTGCTGCAGGGCGAAAAATTCGATTCTCGCGGGACCTATGTCCGCCGCTGGGTGCCGGAGCTGGCGCGCCTGCCGGCCACGCTGATCCACCAGCCCTGGGCGGCGAAGCCGCTCGAGCTCGCCGAGGCCGGGGTTGAACTCGGCCGCACCTACCCGGCGCCGATCGTGGATCACAAGCCCGGGCGGGAGCGCGCGCTGGCAGCCTACGCAAGCTTGCGCACAAGTGATTAGTTGGGGCGCGCTTTGACAGTACAGAGAATCCAGCTATCGTCGCAGGGTTTCCAACAAATCGGGGGACCCGATATGGACGACACTCCACTCTCTGATCCGACCGCGACCGAGACCAGCATGCCCGCCGAGGTGCCGAAGGATCCGGTGATCACGACGGCGCCTAAGGCCCGACGAGCGGCCAAGAAGACCGCGAAGAAGACCTCCAAGAGGGCTGCACCCAAGCGGGCCGCCGCCAAGGCCAAGAAGGTCGCGACCAAGAAGTCCGCCAAGAAGACCGTGAAGAAGGCGGCCAAGAAAGCTGCGAAGAAGACGGCCAAGAAGGCCACCAAGAAAGCGGCGAAGAAGACGAAGAAGGCCAAGCGCTGATTCTGCCTGGCTCGGGACCGAAGGCGACTCGTCACCTTCGCTGATGGTCTTGGCGAAACAATCCAGTGCCCGGTAGTGGGGACGATCTGGCGCTGGATTGTTTCGTTTGTCGCCGTGCGGTTGGGAGCCGGGACCTGGCATCCGCGGCGCGACGCAGCGACCGGTGATGCCTCGCGGACGCCGGGCCGGCTTGCGATCGGATTGCCGGCAGAGGTCTGCTGGGACAGAGATTCTGTGCGGGCGGTGCCCTCACCAGACGTCGGGACAGGGGTCGACGATCTTCCAGAGCTCGATGCCGTTCTTGATCCGCTTCATCTCGGTGGTGAGCCCGCCGTTGCGCCGGATCCAGTCCTTCACCGAATCGGGGTAATAGGACATCAGCTCGGACGTCCCCTCCATGCTGGTGACCTTGATGCCGAACGTGAACGCCTTGTCGTAATAGGCCTGGTGGAAGCCGAGGCTGGCCCTCGGCGTGACGCAGATCCTGTTGAGCGGCACGAAGCCGAAGACGAGCGTGCAGGCGGAATTGCAGATGCCGTCGATGATGACGCGCTGACGCGTTTCCCTGACGTGCCTGTACTTGGCCTTGTACTCTTCGATGTAGCCACCATGGTCACGCGTAATGTGCAAATCCGCACGCGCCGGGCTAGCGGCGACCAGCAGGAGCACGACGCTTGGGATCAGGCGATTCATGGATCGGACGGCAAACCCGGTCTTTTCTGGCGCTGTCGCGACAACGCCTCGGGCCCAATGCACGACGGCACTTGCCGGACCTTGTCATGATCTTCTTAAGCACGCGGAAAAGGCCAAAATTTTGACGGGTTATCGCCTTTTGCGCACCCTTTCCGCCACTTCCGCGTTAGGCTATCAGCCAGACGGCCGGCCTTGACGTCGTTTTCCGGAGAAGAAAAGTCATGAGCAAGCTCGCATCCCTCGCCGCCGCCTTGATCGTGTCAATTGCCGCCCTGGTGCCGGCCACGTCCGAGGCGCGCAGCCATCATCGGCATCATCGCCACCACTACGGGCTGCCCTACGCCATCAGCTTCCTGCACAATTATGGCCCCGGCCCGCTGCCCGGTAGCTTTGCGTTCTATGACGGTCCTTCCACCAACCACTGCTACCAGAGCTCGGCGGCCTACATCGGCCAGGACCGCCGCCGGCATCCCTGCTTCTGACGCCATCCATGGACGCCCCGCCAGCTTCGGCGAACGACCGTTCATGTCCGGCGGAGGCTGGCCTTGGCCATCCAAGTCTGGTATCCCGGTGACGCGGGAGATTTGGCCCGCATCGCGCGCTCGTAGCTCAGCTGGATAGAGCATCGGATTTCGATTCCGAGGGTCGGGAGTTCGAATCTCTCCGAGCGCGCCAAGCCCGTCTTCGCCCCCTTCACCCGCCATCGCCGATCATCACCGAAGCGCACGATAACACCTTGTTAGATCGTGAGTTTTCGCGCTTTCAGCGACTGCAGCGTACCATCGGCGGTCGTCGGCGAGCTCCGCCAGACCGTCCATTTGGCCATCCCTCGATCTGAGTTAGAATCCCCCTGACCTGAAACGCTGCATTTTTCAGCGAGGGACAGGAGTTCGAATCTCCCATGCAGCTTCCAACTCAAAAGCCCGAGATCACGGCCAAGAACTATCTCTCCGTCGGGCCCGGTGAATACCCGTGCGGCAACAATCTCTACCTGATCGTCACCCCAAGCGGCGGCCGCCGCTGGGCGTTCCGATACCAGCGCAACGGCATCGTCAAGAAGATGGGCTTCGGTTCGGCCAAGGAAACCGGCCTGAAGCTGTCCGAGGCCAGGGACAAGGCGATTGACGCTCTGCGGCTGCTGGCAAAGGGGACCGATCCGAGAGAGCACCGTGACGACGAGAAACGCCGCACCCAGGGTTCGCGCCGATTCGGCGAGTTCGCCGAAGAATGGAGACAGACCTACGAGACCGGCATGAGGCACAAGGCCGCGAGAGCAAAGCTGAAGCGCATCGTGCAGGTCGTCTGCCGTCCGCTCCACAAGCACTGGGTCCACGAGATCGAGACCGCCCATGTCGTCAAAGTGCTCATGCCGATCTGGCAGCAGCCTGAGACCTCCCGCTCCGCTCGCCAGATCATCAAGAAGATTCTCGACGCAGCGATCGCCCACAACCTGCGACCGAAAGACAACCCGGCTGATTGGGCCAGCCGACTGCAACCGATCATGCCCAGGCAACGGCGGCGTGGCACGATACGGGGCGGCCACAAGGCGATGGACTACCAAGACCTGCCGGCGTTCATGCACAAGCTCAGCGCCATCTCGACCCAAAGCGCGCGGGCGCTTGAGGTCATCATCCTGACCCTGGGACGAACCGCCGAAGTTCAGAACATGCGCTGGGCGCAACTCGACCTCGACAACGGAATCTGGGATCTTGGCTTTCTCGGCACCAAGAACGAGCGGTTGAAGCGCACGCCGTTGCCCCGGCAGACGCTGACCTATTTGCGCGAGGCTTACGAGAGCCGCGTCAATGACGAATTCGTTTTTCCCGGTCGCAGTCTAAAGCGACCGATGAGCAACATGACCATGCTCAAATATCTCAAGGAGCTCACCGGAGACGACTCCCTGACAGTGCACGGCTTCCGCACGACGTTTCGAACCTGGGCGCAGGAGCAGACACACTTCGAGGAGGAAATCGTCGAGCATTGCCTGCACCACATCACGGGCGATGATGCCGAAAAGGCCTATAAGCGCGGCGAGGCCCTGAAGAAGCGGCTGCATGTGATGCAGACATTCGCAGACTTCGCAACGCAACCACCAAGGAGCAATGTGACCCCAATGAAGGTCGCCTGAGAGTTCAGACTATCCCCCTGTGCTGCCGAGGATGTCACCGCTCGGGCTGCTTGGTCGCGTCGGGCAGACTTTCCAAGAAGGAGGCCAGATCGACGCGCGTGATGATCGTTCGCGTGCCATACTTGCGGATTCGCAGCCGCCCTTCTTTGATGGCCTTGTAAAGGGACGTTTGTCCCAGCGAAGACAGTACCGCGGCCTCAGGAACGGTGAGGGCGAGCTTTTCCGCAGCGTTTCGAAGCATCGGTTCGCTCTTTGGCATCTAGGAGTGGTCTCGCTTCATGTTTCGCCCGCGATATTTTCCTTTGCCGCCGCGAATTGATTGCCGCGACGACATCGAAGGCACGCAGATCCGTCTCTGGAGGCGAAGCGAATGCTCGGCAACATCTAAAGTTCAGTAGGCGGAGCTTCGGACGCGATTTCGTGCAATTGGGATGATTGAACATCCTGACTGACTTGGCTGGCTGCAAAGCCAATCCGCTGATGTCCTTCGCGAGACTCGCTAGTCGCCTCACCTCGTGCATACGGCCGGAGATCGTCGACTCGGAGACACCGAGGGCCGTGGCCGCCTCCGCGTGCGTCATGCCTTCGCCGACGACAAGCACGACCGTCTCCCGCAACAGCGGCGAAAGCCGCGCCAGCTCGCTCGCGAGCCAGCTGCGACGAAAAAGATCCCTGCCATCCGGCGGGAGCGCCATTCCCGCAAGCACGGCGAGGTGGCCTTTCAGGCGCGCCAACGTCGAATGGCGCCGATAGTGATCATGACAGGCGTTGCGCACGATTCCGATCAGCCAGGTCGTGAACTTCGCCTCGCCCCTGAAGGAAGCGATCCGTTCCACCAGCGCGCAGCAGACATCCTGGCAAATGTCCTGCGCGTCAGTCCGGGAGCCGGTCATGCGCCACGCAACGCGGTGCATGAGGTCGTAGTGACGCCGTGACCTGCCACCGAAGTTTCATCCAGTAGCATTTAGAGTCTTATTGGGTTTGCAGTACTACTTACATTTAAGAGACGGCGCCTGTCACGTACACCGCCGATCCAACGGGCGAGACCGCTGGCGGCAACCGGATCAAGGATGGTGCCCGACAACTTCCATTCGGAGTGGGACGACAATCCGAATTGTTCGACGGGCACAACACGGCAGGTTCAAGTCGACGCGGCCAAAACACTGCCCCCCCCAAACAAGGGCCACTGAGCAACGGCCCGCCGCGTCGGCGACAGGCACGGTCACCTCCGCAAACGGCATGGGCGGCATCTGCAACCGATATATAGAACTTCTGCCCTACCAAGTGAAGACCAAGGCCTGCATTCCAAAGAACAGACTGCCACTGGATATATCGAGGTCGCGAACAACTGGAGCTCTCGGATTACAAGATGGACAAACAAACCCTTCACCACAAACCTAACGATCATCCCTCTTGATGTACCATTCGTCATCGATCTTGAAGCGAGTTTCGCTCCCCACCTTTGACGATCTGGACGGTTGAGCGTCTTTCCCGGAGCGGCAAACCCCAACGTGAACTGCACTCCCTGCAAATCCAGACGCCCAGCCTAAAATGCATATCTCCGGATCAACTCCCTCCGACCTTGACATGCCAATCGCCCCTATAACTGAAAGCAGACTCAAATAGGTTTGGTATCGTTCCAAAGTCATCTCATCAACCGGAGGCATCTTCCCCATGGGGGACTTGGACGTACGAACCCCCCAAGACGCTATTTGTCGAACATCCCGGTCGCTGATCAACATATCCCTCAATCGTATGTATGTCGCTAGATTCTGGCTGAACTGTTGAGCCACGACCTCGTTAGTTGGACCGGCCACAGCAAAACGTACCGCAAGGACCATGCACGCCAGGACAACCAACGTGGCAGACAATATGAATACGGGGATTTTGCTCATATCCATCGTTTAGCATCTAGTAACGGCAGTCGCAACTTGGCTCATCGCGATGAAACTTCCAGGCATCCTTTTCTCCTGCATTGATCATCGGACGGCCGGTCGCGCCAGACCAATCGTTCTTTGCTTTAGACAGCCCAGCGACGTGGTATAAAAAACCGGCCACCCTCACGGAAGCTTCCGCGGTCCATAAACCAGTCGTCCATTTAAATTCACGATCATAAGCCCCTCCTTGGAAGCCAGCCATAAAATTCGCGAAATGATCGGCGTCCATTGTGACCCCACACCTCTTCCAAGTATCGTTCATTGTTCCTGAATTCCATCCAAAATCGTAAGGCCCGTTTCCCTTGCTATTATTGTAGATATTAATTAGCCCCTGTATTCTTCCCGCAGAGGCCTCGCCATAAGCTTTAGCAAGCCACGCTCTAGTTTCCTGCTCATTCCAATCTCGTAGTCCCAGCGGATCGATACCGGACACAGGATTTCCCGATGCATACAGGTATAGGCTTGGCCCACCAACAAGGCCAATCGGATCTGCCTGCGTATACCGTCCAACTGTCGCATCATAGTGTCGAAACCAGTTGTAATACAGACCGGATTCCGCAAGATAATACTGACCCGGCAGGCGCAAGTTATTGCTGGCGATCCCCGTAATCGAGCGAGTCGCGCCGTAGGGCCAGTAATAGGCATCCCAGACAACATTTTGGCTCGCATCCGTCATCTTGCTCGGGCGATCGAGATGATCCGAATGCACATACCACTGCTTGGGCGAGGTCGTGTCGAGATCAGCAAACATCGCCAATGGCATATCGTCGATCCAGATATATTCACGCTGCGTTGTTCCGACCCCACTGGTCTCGGCAAGCAGATGTCCTGCCTGGTCGTAGATATAGTGCGTCGTGCCCGCCGGAACCATGTTCTGCGTCGTGCGCGCCGACATGCGCTCCAGACCGTCATATTCATAGTTGGCCGTCACCGTCGCTCCGATTGTCAACTGATCAAGACGCCCTCTATTATTGTATCGGTAGTGATAGGCTGTTGTCCCCCTCAGATCGGTGATCATGTTGCCCGCGCCATCGTTCGTCACGGCGCGCAGGGTCGCCGCTCCCTCCGTAGTACTCACGTACAAATTGCTATTATAGGGGTAACCAAGAACTCGGGTCGTGGTCGTGGCCCCATCATCAAATGCGTCTCCCGTACGATTACCGACGCTGTCTTGCCAGTATGTCTGGGCACCCCAATCGCCGTAGACATTCTGCAAGCGATGATTCGGAGTGAAGACATAATTGTCAGTCCGGGTTGAGACATTATTGTCCCAGATATTCGTTATGTCGAAATCATTATACCAATACGTGTAGGCCCGACTAATGATCGAGTTTGACCCCTGCTCCACGACTAGGGTGTTCAGATTGTAGTCTTGCGTAAAGGTCTTCCATAGGACGAGGTCATTGCCATAGACAAGCGACTGCAATGGCCCGAACGGCTGATAGGTTATCCATTTTGCTAACAACGCTTCGGCGCCAGCCGCATTGGGCTGCTGAGTGACCGTCGTAATAAGCCCGTCTACGCCACGATAGTATCTAACGGTGCGACCTGACGGATAGATGATCTTGGTCACACTGCCATCGAGATCGTAGCCATAGCCAACTGAATAGATTGCGCCGCCGGTAGTCTTCTTTTCCTGCGTCACCTGCCCGAGCATGTTGTAGGTCCATTCGACGCTGCCCGAGCTATCTATGATGCGGGTGTTTCGTCCTATCCCAATGTTACCACCGACCGTAGAATCCCAGTCGTACGTCAGGTTCTCCGTCGAGGCTGCTGGATACTGCTTGGTCAAAAGCCTTCCGGCACTATCATACGTGAGGTTAGTGATCACTCCACGACCATCGGTGATCTGTATCGGCAAGCCCAGCGCATTGTAGATATACACCGTCGTGCCTGTGTCCGGACTTACTCGCTGAATGACATCTCCGAATCCGTCGCGAACGAAGGTCGTGCTCAGCGATCGCGGATCGCTATAACCGGTGATTTCGTCGCTTCCGTTCCGAGTGAGAGTGACGACGTTCGACTCTTCATCAGTTCTTTTGACCAAACGATTCAATGCATCAAAAGTCCATCCGAACACGTTCGAACGCGGGTCAGTGATTGATACCCGATTATCGGTCCTGTCGTAGCCATTGGTCCAAGTCTGGTTGGACGCGCCAACGTATTTTAGGAGGCGCCCCAACTCATCGAACACAGCAGTTTGCGACAGTTGCAACGATCCACTGGAGTCCTTGATGCGACGTGCGGTAGCGTTCCCCACGCTGTCCCGGTCGTACTCAATCGACGAACCGTTGTTGTCTTGCACTCCAATCAGCCGACGGCCGTCATCGTAGGCGAACTGAAGATACGCTCCGTTGGGCCGCATGATCCGAGTGATGTCTCCAACCGCATTGTACGCGATTGCCGTTACCGCCGACTGCCCCAACGGATCGACCGTCATCGTCGTCACTCGCCCCTGGAGGTCGTAGGCCAGTGCGGTAACGACGCCGTTCGGATCAGTCACCGAAGTGGGCTGCCCCCGACTATTCACTGCATTAACGGTTGTGATCTGATTAACCTCGTTGGTGATGGTCGCGAGAAACCCGCTGCTATCGTACGTGTACACGACGGTGTCCCCGGCACCACTCAACGGCCCATCCACGGTCAACAACTGCCCGGCGCTACCGTAGGTGTATGTCCAGGTCCGGGTCTGGCCGTTGGTCGAGTATGGAACAGTCTGCGATGTTGTGTCCGTCTGCGTTACCTGTGTGAGTTGAGCCATCGCGTTCCAGCTGAACTCCGTAGTCACGCCGGGCTCTGCGATTGTAGTAGGCAGGTTGAACGTGGGGTGCCAAGCGTAGCTGGTTGTCTGCGCACTCGCAGTTCCGCTGCCGCGAGTTATCGCGGTGGGATTGCCACGATTGTCTCGGTCGGTGTGCGTCACACGCCCCTCGGCATCGATCTCATCAACCACGAGATCATTGCTGTTATATGCTAGCTGAGACGTCGACGCTGCACAGTTCGCAGACGGCTGGCCGTCGATCTGAGTCAGCAAGTTTGATTGCGTCCCATCGCTTTTTGCCAAACGATAGACCGTGGCTTTTGAGGCGGGATTTGTGACCGTCACCGTATTCGCGATGTCGTCGTAGGCGAAGGTATAGTGCTCGATGCCACCTGCGTGCTCCGAGGTCGCAACGCGACCATCTGCGCCATAACTCCAAGTCGCATGGCGCACGCCTCGTTCATCAGTGATCCCCGTCAGGGCGTACGGATCCGCCGTATTCTCATAATGATAGCGAATCCGGGGGTTATCCGCGTCGTCTGCAGTTGCGTCGGGCTCGATTACGTACTCCAGCGCCCAAAGATCTGGCGGATCCGCGTCATGCGCAAGCGCTGCATTGCGTGGATGGTACGCATATCGATAAACCTGCCCGCCGGGCACGGTCACGGATTGCAACAATCCGCCTGACGAGTAGGCAAATGACAGCGAGCGACCAAAGCTGTCGACAACTTCTGTATTGCGATCGTTGGCGTCGTAGATCAGGGTTTGTGTGTACCCACCCGGATAGACAATCGTCTGAAGCTTCCCGAAAAAGTTGTATGTCCATTTTCTATTGTCATTGGTCGTAAGTATGTAGTTCCCAGATGTGCTGTCTTGCACGAGACCTGCTACCTGGCCGCGAGCCCCCGCCACCAGGGAATTGGTATCCCAGCTGTAATGCTGCTGCGTAAAGACGCTGCCACTGGAGGAGAAATAGAGCAACTCCCCGCTCGGCAGGACAAAGACCATGGAAGAATCGCCAGAATAATTGAATTTCGAGTCGAAATTAGAGCGCCATCCGCGTCCGAGACGCGTTTCGCGTAGGTTGCCAATCATCGAGTCTTGATTGCTGGTATAATATCGCTCGAACTTAAGCGGCTGCTCGCCGGCAGTAGAAAAATCGAGCCTATATTCCCGCTTGGTTCCGCTCCGGATATCTACCGGGTTCGCCGCTTCTGCCTGGCACATGCGGCGCTGATCTGGCGGCGGCCGTCGAATACACCCAGTCGCTCCCATCCTCGTGCTATCAGCACAAGACAAGAGTGCTATAGCATCGTGAGCTATATATTCGTGAGGCTGACTCTCGCTGCCACTGCAAACGGCAACATATTGCCCAGGTGCGTTCGGATTGTTGTACTGGAACCCGCATCGTTCGAGAACCCACGGCTTCTGTGGTGGCAGCGAGACAAAATAATTCCAGTCCGCCAAAGCGCATTCAATGCCATCGCTGCAATGGTGGCCCCGATCCATCCACATGACCCAATCATCGGCACAAGCTACTCGCGTCATCACGACGTTGGCCGTCAAGGATAGAATTGCGACCAGAAACCCCACACCCCACCGGGCGCGTTCGACCAATCGTCTTCCACTCGCGCTTACACTATCGCTGCGCTCCACAACGGACATGCATTCCTCCTCAACGCCTTCCGCCAATCTATACGGAAGGGTGAAGATAATGGACGCGAGCCTGTCCTTCAGTTCAATTGGAGTCTCTTGTTGTCCACAGTTTATAGTTGTGTTGAACGAACCAAACACGTTACTCAACTTTTACGTGCTCGATATCGCCCGCTGATCCCGCAGCATGACTCGGGCTACCCAAAGCTATTGCGATCAGCAGCATGCTCGGTCTGCTCGCCTCGGCGGTCGGGGCCTGCCCTTGATTGCGAACCCGCTCCTCCATGCGAGCTGCGTGCTCCTGATCCATCGACGACTCCCTGATCAACTTGATTACAAGAGCCTCGGCTTCCTCAAGGGTTAGGAACCGCGATTTGGACAACTGCAGGCGCACAACGAACGGAATCGAGAGGGTCAGCCACCCCAGTACGAGAAGCAAAATATAAGAGCACATCCGAGCGCCGAGAGTACGTGGCCCGGCGATCCCAATAGGCACCACCTCTTCGATCTCCGACAGCTCCAACGATGGACTCAGAAGCCGAGCGCCCCGCAGCCTGCGCACCACCAATTCCCCCAGAGAAATCACACATTGCCCAGGCCTGGTCTCAACGATCCGCTCAAGCCTTTGGCCCCGCAGCCCTTCCTGTAAAATGACCAGGCCATCGGAGTCATAGCCACCCACATGGTCCTCCACCCGGACCCAAGATTCCATCACCGAAGCCTACGCCCTGCGCCCAGCCAGGGGCCCCCAAGCTTACGTCATCTTCCAGCTGAGAAGGAAATAGGGACGTACCGGATTGTCCGTCATTCGAATAACAGCTCGATATCGAGAAACCTGGCCTGACTTTTCGACTTCGATACAGATCATGAAGGCGCGACCGCGCAAGGATGACGTTGGCTCTTCGTTTGCGCCGATCGGAAATGGAGGTGGACGATCTGAGGCCGCCCCTTGCTTACTGATCATCTCGGGCATCGCCGCCAGAGCTTCAGGTGTGGCACGTCGTGGGTCAACGAACTGGCTTCCGGAATACACGGTTAGGGCTGGTTCGATCCGCTGGAAGAGAGCAGGCGTCATGTCCATTACGAGAAGAAGCTCGTCGACGCTCTGAAACGGGCCGTTGCGCGGCCGGTGAGGACTATTCGCCGCGCGATAGTCGAACTCCTTGGCGCCATTAAGATGCTTCAACTCGCTCGCGGTTCGCCAGTCTACGATCTTGTCTGCAAGCCCACTTGCCGCATCGGCGTTTAGCCCCGCCGACCGCAGCAAACTGGCAAGCAAGGCAGGGTCGGCCTGGTTGATGTCGATCTTGCCGAGCTCGTCCTGGATCACGATCCGGATCTCGGCTTCGCCAAAGTGGAGCAGGTGAACCTCGCCTCCACCTGGCCGCAAGAGGCGGTCAGATTTTTGATCAAACAATCCCGACACGGCGTAGTCCAGCGCCCCGTCTGCAGTCGTACTCAGAATCGCAAGTTCACAATCGTTGCGGGCGAGGCGGTACGACACGTCGCTGCCCCAGAGCAGCGACAGTGACAACGTTGTCAATAATCCTAGGATCCACAGGACCGCTATGACTGGCATTTCTGATCTCTGGGACTGCCGTGGTCCGAAGATCGCTTGGCGGACCACGGTTTCGAGAAGAGTCCTATCTCATATGAGACCACTGAGAAGTTCAGCCAAGCAGGAACGAGCAATTCGCGCTCCTCCTCTACGACGGGCTGTCTGCGGATTGGCCCTTGATCTTCCGTCTGTGCGAACAAGGCTATTCTACTCCTGCTCGATGGGCCGCAACGCGGCCTGCATCCTTTCAATTCTTGGGGTAGAGCTGCAATTCGATCGCGCGCCCTGCCTGCTCGATCCGAACACCTGACGCGTCGATCGACGTCACCCGCCAGCCCTGAAACGTCTCGTTTTCGTTGATCCAGGAGCCTGGACTCCCGCCACCCTTGCTGAGCAGATAGGCCTTGCTCGTGCCGCCGTTGATCATGACACCACCAACCAGGACGCCCGGGTCAGTGGCCACCGGGGGCGGAGCGGCTACTGGCATCGGCGGTGGCCGCGCGGGTGGGGGCGGAACGAACGGCTCGCGCGACTTCTGGAACACCGGATGGGCCAGGATCTCGGCATATGTCTGCAGCGGCTGCCGTCCAGCCACGCTCGCCATAGTCCGGGGCACCGGCGCTTCCCACGCCGCGCGGCGGGCGCCCGCTGCTTCTCCGCCCACGACTAACGTCGCGAGCCAGGCTCCGAGCAGCAGATCAAGACCCGCCAGGAGCGCCAGAATGCCGGCCTGCGGCCTCACCCGCCATCGTACAAGGCTCCTCATTGCACGGCACCGTAGATATCGAGCTGCGCCTGAAGCACAAGCTCCTCGGCCGTTCCCGGGCGCATCGCTGGCTCGCTCTTCAGCACCGCATTGGCAATGAACAAATATGGCCTTGCGCTCTCGACGGCGTGGACCGCACGCATCACGGCGGGCAACGGCCCGGACAGGTCGATGCGCGCGCCGCTGTACTTGATCTGATCGACGGTCCGGCCCGGCAGCGATTGAATCGCGCGGGACTGAGCGCCGGCATTGCCCATGATCCCCTTCAGCTTCGTCTGCAGGTCGGCGGCGATCACGTTCTCATTCGCCCCTGTCAGGAACTCCCCATTCTGGAGCTGCGACTCGGTTTCGGAGGCAAGACCCGCGATGGTCGATGCCTGGGCTGCGATCGCGCTCAGCCGTGCCAGCAGCACCTGCTGCTGCTGGATCCGCGCCTCACGCTCGGCAAACATCGCCGCGATCGGCGCCACGAAGCCCCAGACCAGCAGCGCAAGAAGTGCGAGGGTGACGACGATGAACAGGCCACGACGCCCAAGCGCGTCCCTGCGCTTCGTCCATTCGCTCATGGCGCCACCTCCTTGAAGGCATCGGGCACACGAATCCTGGCCTGCAATGAAAACCGTTCCCGGTTCTCGATCGGATCCATCGCCACCGGCGACGTCAGCGCGGCGTCCACGAACAGTCTCGATCCACCGAGCATGTTGATCAGGCTCGGCGCCGCGGCCGAGAATCCGGTCATCGTGACCGATGTGCTCCGCGGGTTCGCTCCCTCCACGAGCCGCAATTCGGTCAGCCAGGAATGCTTCGGCAGAATGCGCGAGGCTTCATCCCAGACGTCGATCAACCCCGGCACTTCGCTGCGCTGCAGACGAAGGCGTGACAGCGTCGTCCGCCGCTCTCGCAATTGATCCACCAGGACGCGAACGCGCTCGGCGTCCTTGCGCGCGACGACAATCTCGGCATCGAGCCGATCCAGCGTCGCCTGCTGGCGGGCGAAGGTCAGGACCGCGATGCCGGTCCCCAGAAGGACGGCAAGACAGCCGAGCGCTGCGATCGCGACGGTGGAAGTCTTGCGGCCCGTGATCGGACGCGCCAGGCGGATCGCTGGCGAGGCTCGATCGTCGCCGAAGACGACGAAGGCGAGCTGCGCGACGGCAAGCCCAAGCTGATCAGCGGCCTGCTGCACATGATGACGCCGCGTCACCCACTGCCGAACCGCGATCCGGCCGTCAGGCGACGTGGCCGTCAAATGGTCGCAATAGATGTCCTCCGCCTTGAAGGGCGTCCGGCGCAGCAGGTCCTGCGGCACGATCGTGTCGATCGCGTCCCTCGCCTCGCGCGGAAGCATGAGATCGCGGCGGAAAACACTCTCTTCCGGTAGACGCAGGCCTAGATCGACGTCGCGCCGATCCAGATCATGACGCTTCAGCATGGCCGCGATCGCCACTGCGACCTGCTCTGGAGCGGCGGTTTCACAGACGTCCGTTCCGGATCTGGGATCATCCAGCCGAAGCCGAAGTCCGGACTCGCTGCGATCGACCAGAAGCCTTGCCCGGCCGACCGGCGCGAGCGCGGCCGCGATCCGTTGCGGCAGCAGATCGAGCGCTTCCCTGCACCACCACGCGACCGCGGATGGCACCCAGTCGCGCGGGCGCGTCGCACGAACTGCCGCCAGCAACGCTCCCTTGTCCTTGCCCTGATCCATCGCCATCCCGCTGCCCTATCCCATGCGCGTCGCGCGCAGGACCTCCTCGATCGTGGTCTCGCCGCGCCAGGCCTTCCGGATGCCGGTCTCGTACATGCTCTGCATGCCCTGCTCGCGGGCGGCGCGCTCGATCGCGGTGTCCGACGCCTTGGCCAGGATCAGGCTCTGACAGGTCTCGTCGACCACCAGCATCTCCGCAATGGTCGAGCGTCCGGAGAAGCCGGTATGGCCGCAATCGGAGCAGCCGTGCGGCTGGCGAATATCGGGCTGCCAGTGCGCACGGAGTCCGGTCACGGACCGCTCGAAGCTCTCCGCCCAATAGCTCGCCTGCGGATGGTCGCTCGCGCAGCGGCGGCACAGCCTTCGCACCAGGCGCTGCGCAATCACCCCCTTCAGCGTGGAGGCCAGCAGATAGTTCTCGACACCGATATCGATCAGCCGCGTGATCGCGGACGCCGCATTGTTGGTGTGGAGCGTGGACAGCACGAGGTGACCGGTCAACGAGGCCTGGATGGCGATGCGCGCCGTCTCGAGGTCGCGGATCTCGCCGATCATGATGATGTCGGGATCCTGGCGGAGCATCGAACGCAGCGCATGAGGAAACGTCAGCCCAATCTCGGACTGGACCTGCACCTGATTGATCCCCGGCATCTGATATTCGATCGGGTCCTCCACCGAGAAGATCTTGCGCTCGGTGCTGTTGAGCGTCTTCAGCGCCGTATACAGCGTCGTGGTCTTGCCGCTGCCGGTCGGTCCGGTGACCAGGATGATGCCATTGGGCTGCTGCAGCAGGGTCTGGAGCGTCGCGATGTGCTCATCGGAGAAGCCGAGCTCGACGAAATCGAGGCTGATGCGATTGCGGTCGAGCACGCGGAGCACGACGCTTTCGCCGAAGGCGGTGGGGATTGTGGAGACGCGGAAGTCGATGTCGATGCCACGGACCGCGATCTTGATGCGCCCGTCCTGCGGCAGGCGCCGCTCCGCAATGTCGAGCTTCGACATGATCTTGACGCGGGACGTGATCGCGGCACGCAGGTCCGCCGCGAGTACCTGGACCGACCGCAAGGCGCCGTCGATGCGATAGCGGACGAGCACCTGGTCCACATTGGGCTCGATATGGATGTCCGACGCCCTCGCCTCGACGGCACTGGTGATGATCTGGTTGACGAGACGGATGATCGGCGCCTCGCTCGCAAGATCGCGCAGCCGCTGCACATCGGCTTCGTTGGCCTCGGCGCCGCCGGTGGCGCGGGTCTCGTCGCTGCGCGACATGGCGGGATAGAGCCCCGCGCAGGCCTTGTCGAAATCGGCCGCCGTGAACAGCCGCATGTCGACCGAAAGGCCCGTGAGGAAGGCAAGGGCCCGGATCGGATCGTGGTTGAACGGATCGGTCACGCCGACGGCGAGCCGGCCATCGCTGCAGCCGAGCGGCAGCACATGATTGTGACGCACGAATTCCGCTTCGACCAGTTCGGGCAACACAGGGTCGATCGGAATCTGATCCGGACGCACCAGATCGAGTGCCAGGAATTTCGCCAACGCCGCGACCAGACCGGCCTCCGACACCAGACCGAGCTTGGTCAGCACGGTGTCGAGCCTGTCTCCCGTGGTTTGCGCCGCGCGTCCGGCACGGTCGAGGCTCATACGATCGACGATGCCTTCCTCGCGCAGGAAGTCGCCGAAACTCTGCAACAATGCGGTCCGGTCCATGTCGGGTATGGACCGGTGCAGCTGCGCGCGCGGCTCCCCGATATCTGTGGTGAAGGCCTCGTCCCGCTGCATTGCAGCCATTGCGCGTCTGGTCATCGCGTCCCCCAGCTCAGCACCCAATAGGGCTGCTGCGGATTTTCCGTCAGGCGCACCGCGACGTCACCCACGACCACGCGCGACGCATGGGAAAACTCGGTCCGGATCGTGAAGGCGCGCCCACGCAGCGCCGTCATCGGGTTGCCTTCGACCGGCGCGGACCTGGCGCCATCGCGCGCGGCCAGCGTCGCTTCGGCACTCTGCGCGGTCATTCCGGGCAGCGCGCGCAGCACCTCGCGCGGCGCCAATTGCGGATCGACGAACTGCCGTCCCGAATGGACCGTGAGCGCCGGCGCGATCCCTGCAAAGATCACCGGAGTCATGTCCATCACCAGCAGCAGCTCATCGACGCTCTGGAACGGACCGTTGCGGGGATGATAGGCGGCGTTACGCGACGCGTAGTCCCGGTCCTTGGCGCCGTTCAGATGCTTCAGGGACGTTGCGGTTCGCCAGTCCACGATCTTGTCGGTCAGGTCGGCGGCGGCCCGCGCGTCCAGCCCTTCGGCCTGCAGCAGGCTGTTCAGCATGGCCTCGTCGGTCTGGTTGAGGTCGACCCGTCCGAGCTCGTCCTGAATCCTGATGCCGATCCGCGTGCCGTTGAAATCGAGCGTGTAGAGGCGGCCGTCGGCGCGCCAACGGCGGTCAGCCCTGGCATCGAGCAGACCGTCGATGGCGGCATTGACGCCGGCGTCGACGAGCGCACCGAGAGCGGCCTGATCGATGCCGTTGCGGGCAAGGCCATAGGACACGCTGCTCGACCATGACAGCGACAGTGCGATCGCCGTCAGCAGCGCGAGCCCCCAGAGAACCGACAGCACCGGCATGTCGCCCCCTATCGCCCGCGACAACGCATCGTGAGCGCGTCGTAGACACACGCCACATCGGCCTGCACCCGCGGCGCAATCACGAGCTCCGGCCAGTGACGCGCATCGCCGGGACGCATGAAGACTCGCAGCCGCACCAGACCCGGCGCCTCGCTTTGATCCTGCCAGCGCGAGCTCCAGGCCGCGTTGGCGTCGCCCGATCCTCTGGCCGCATAGCTGAGCTCGATCCGATCGATGTCGGACACCAGCAGCGTCCGCTCCGGAGCAGGTTGCGCGGCCAGTTCGGGTTGCGACTGCAGGACGAGATCGACCCGGTCAGGCTTGCGGTCGGCGAACAGCTTGAAACGGTACCGCCCCGCCCCTCCCGATACGGCCGGCGCGTCGCTGAGGAACGCGAGGCTCTCGGCTTGGCCGTCGATATCAATGCGCCGCTGCGCCGCGCCTTCGCCCAGCATCATTGGATAGAGATTGCCGATCAGCCGCCGCAGCACGTCCTGCGCCGCGAGCTCGCGCTGCAACGACTCCGCGCGGGCGCCGCCGCTGCGCCACGCCTGCAGGCCGAACTTAACGTTGTCGAACAGCAGGACCGCGAGCAGGCTGAACAGCGCCAGCGCAACGAGGACCTCCACCAGCGTGAAGCCTGCGTCGCGATCATCCGGCCCGATGGCTTGCGGTGACGTCATCGGCCCGGCTCACTGCGATCTTGCGGTTCGGGGTCCGAGGCGAAGCGTCGAGAGCGCATAGGCGCGCGAGTCCTGCCCCTCCAGCCAGCCGATCTCGACCGAGACCTGATACAGCTCGACCGGGCGTGCGTCGCCGCTTGGCGCCGACCGATAGGGCTGCATCGCAAGGCGCCACCGATAGCCATTTGCCTCGGTGCCATCGCGCGTCTCGGTGCGCAACGGAATCGAATTGCCCACCTGGGCCATGAGCGACTGCGCCAGCGCGACGGCACCAGCCACGCGCTCGGCCATGCCCGTTCGCGACAACCCGGTCGAGAACAGGCTCATCACCAAAGCGAGGCCGATCGACAGCATGGCCAGCGCAACGAGGACCTCCACCAGCGTGAAGCCGGCCTCGTCGCCGTCCGCGTGCTTCATCTCTGCCGCGGCGGGAGTCACGGCTGCCAGCTCGTCACATTGGCCGTGGCCGAGGTCTCGTCCTCGCGTCCGTCAGGCCCGAGCGAGACGATGTCGTAGGCGCCATGCTGCCCGGGGAATTTGTAGACGTAGGGCCGTCCCCACGGATCGTTCGGGACCAGGGTGCCGCTGAGATAGGGTCCGTTCCAGCTGGTCGCCGTCGCCGGCTTCTGCATCAGCGCGCCGAGCCCTTCGGCCGCGGTCGGGTAGCGGCCGCTGTCGAGGTGATAGAGGTCGAGCGCCGAGGATAGGCTGCGGATCTGGATCCGCGCCGTCTTGAGCTTGGAGTCGGAGAGATAGCTCAGCACGCGCGGGCCGACGAGACCCATGATCAGGCCGATGATGGTGATGACGACCAGCATCTCGACCAAGGTGAAGCCGGCCTCGCCATCGCGGCCTCTGCGCAAACGAAACCGGAATTGCCCGCGCCACGCGGCCACGCGCAGCCTCACCGCATCACGACATTCCATCCATCCCAGCATGATCGTCCCCTCCCCTCAACACGTCGCGGCGGTCCGCACCGTCCCCGTCAGCCATTCGACACAGAGCCTGATATGATGCCCGTTCAGCTCCAGGCTCAGATCGCCGCCGGTCGACGAGCCGTCCGGAAAGAACCGGAAGCCGCCCACGGCGGCGCCAGCGCGCGTCGCGGCCGCATAGGTCAGCTTCGCCTGGATATCCGGCGCGAAGCTGCGCAGCCGGACGACATCCGAGCTGAAGGTCCGGCGGTCGACGTCGATGTTCAAGGTCATCACGCGGTTCTGCACGATCGCAGCCGAGCGCGTGGCGCGGAGCGCCGATGCGATCTCGCCGGTCGCCGCATCCAGGCTCACCGTGTCGGCGCCGCGCGACAGCAGCGGGACGGCGGCGGACACCGTCAGCGCGAGGATGACGAGCACGGCCAGCATCTCGACCAGCGTGAAGCCGGCACTCGCTTCGTCCCGTCCTCGTGCCGCCCGCGAGCTCATCGTCCGGCCAGATCGTTGATGCTGAGGACGGCGTTCATGACCGGCATGATCAGCGCCCCTATCATGAGCGCAATGCCGACCGTCATCGCCGGCGTCAACGCCGCCATGAACCGATCGACGCTGGTCTGCAGCTGCTTCTCCAGCATCTGCGCCACGCGCAGCAGCATGCGGTCGAGCTTGCCCGCCTCCTCGCCGACCGCGATCATCTGCAGCGCCACGGCCGGCAGCGCGACCTCGTTGCGCAGCGCACGGTGCAGCGCCGTGCCTTGTTGGATCTGCTCGATCGCCTGCTCCATGCTGGCACGGAGATGGCGGTTGCCGACGACGTCACTCGCCGATTTCGTCGCCGCGATCAGCGGCACGCCGGCCATCAGCATGGTGCCGAGGGTGCGGGCGAAGCGCGCGGTGTCCTGCTGCAACAGGAAGCCGCCGAGCAGCGGCAGCCGCAGCGCGAGCCGGTCGAGACGCCGGCGGCGGCCAGGATCGGCCAGCACGAATGCGACGATCGCCCCTCCAGCAAAGATGGTGGAAACGTTGCCGACCACGATCTCGAGCCAATGCGCCTTCAAGGCCAGCATCAGCTCGATCGTCAGCGGCACGGGCTTGCCGCTCTGGGTGAAGATCGGGGCCATCGACGGGATCACGCCGCCAACGATGATCGCGAGCGTTGCGAGGCTGAGTGCGATCAGCATCGCGGGATAGATCAGCGCCGACTGGATGCGCGCACGGATCTCCGCCCGCCGCTCCAGCAGCTCGGCGAGTTCGGTCAGCACCTGCGCCAGCCGCCCGCCGCTCTCGCCGGCGCGCACGACAGCGACATAGTCGGCCGGGAAGATGCGCGGCTGGCCCTGCATCGCCTCCGACAACGGGCGGCCATTGAGGACATCGGCGAGCAGCGCCTCGACCAGGGTGCGCAGCCGCGCTGCCGAGGCCTGCGTCTGCACGATGCGCAAGGCATCGTCCATCGGGATGTCGGCCGCGCAGAGCGTGGCGAACTCGCGGGTGAAGGCCAAGAGGTCCGCGCGCGCCGCGCCGTTGCCGAACGTGATCTCGCGGTTCCACCATGCGGTGCCGGCGCTATCGGCGGCCTGCATCTGGAACGGCGACAGCCCCTGCGTCCACAGCGTCGCGCTCGCCGCATCCGCGGACGCAGCCTCGATCGTCCCCTCCGCGAAGGAGCCGTCGGTGCCGTAGGCGCGGTAGCGGAAGCGCGGCATCAGTCGAGGATCCTGCGGCCGGTGTCCTCGACGCGCCGCCGCACCGGCGGACGGCGATGCGGGCCCTCGATCGCCATGAAGTGGCGATACTCCTCGGTCACGCTGCGCGCCTCGTCGAGGCTGCGCATCACGTGCGGCCTGATGAGAATGATCAGCTCGGTCTTGCCGATGACGTTGTCGCGGCTGCCGGCGAAATTGCCGATGAACGGGATGTCGCCGATGACCGGCAGCTGGCTCCGGCCGGTGGTGCGGCCCTCCTGGATCAGCCCGCCCAGCACCAGCGCGTCATTGTCGTTCACGACCACCGATGTCCTGATCTTGCGCTGCCTGATGGTCGGCGAATCGATGTTCGACGACGTGGTCGGCGCCACGCTCGACACCTCCTGCTCGATGTCGAGCAGCACCCGCCCGCTCTCATTGATGCGCGGGATAATCGACAGGATCACGCCCGTATCCTTGTAGCTCACCGAATTGACGATCGGCGCGCCGGGCGTCAGGGTGCCGGTCGCAGACTGCGTCGTGATCGGCACCTGATCGCCGATCTGCAGCACCGCCGGCTTGTTGTCCATGACCGCCAGCGACGGCGAGGACACGATGTTGACGTTGGTGATCTGGTTCAGTGTGTCGATCGTGGCAGCGATGTTGGCCGCTGTCAGCGCGTAGGAAAAGCCGGGAAACACCGAGCTGACGGCGCCGGAGGCCGCCTCCGTCAGGGTGAATTTCGAGCTGTGCTTCTGCATGTACCATTGCACGCCGAAGCGCAGCTCGTCGTTGAGCGTGACCTCGGCGATCGTGGCTTCGATCAGCACCTGGTTCGGCATCTGGTCGAGCCGCTCGATTACCTGCAGCACGCGCTTGTAGTCTGCATTCGCCGCCTCGATCAGGATCGCGTTCTTGGCCTCGTCGGCGACGATGCGCAACCGCGGCCCATCGGCATCCGTGTCACGGCCAGATGGCGCAGCCACTGCCGCCGCCGGCGTGACACTGGGCGCGGACGTGGCCGGCGCCGGGGTCCGCAATCCTCCCATCCCGCCGCTGGACGAACCAAGCCCGCCGGTGAAGCCCGCCGACGAGCCCCCGGAGAAGCCGCCGCCGGACGAGGCCGGCCGCGACTGCACCGTCGCCTCCTGATAGTTCGGCGCCACCGTGCGCCGCCCGGCCGACGCCGTCTGCGTGTCCGCGGGGAACATCGACTGCAGCACGTCGACCAGCTCCTGCGCCCGCCGGTTCTGCACGGCATAGGTGAAGAGCTGCTTCTCGGACCCTTGCGCCTGCGCATCGAGCTTGCGGATCCAGGTCTCGGCGCGCCGCAGATACTGGATCTGCGGCGAGATCACCAGGATCGAGCGCAGCCGCTTGTTCGGCACGAACTGCACCATGCCGGCCATCGGCCCGTCGCGGTCGGAGGCGAATACGCTCTTCAGCTCGCTCGCGATCGCATCAGGCGCCGAGGTCTTGACCGGGATCAGCGCGAACGACATGCCCTTCATGGTGTCGACGTCGAACAACGCGATCGCATCCATCATCGCCGCGATCTCCTGGCGATTGCCCGACAGCGTGATCAGGTTGCGCGCATCATCGACCCGCACCACCCCACCACGCGGCGCGATCGGCTCGACGACCCGCCGAATCTCGGAGGCCGAGACATATTTCAGCTGCACCACCTGCAGCCCATTGCCGACCATCTCGCCGCCATCGGCCACGTCATCGGCGCGATACGCGCCCGAGAGCGCCGCTTGATCGGCCGCCACGACGCGATAGATGCCGCGATTGTTCACGACAGCCGCATTGTTGGCCCGCAGCGCCGCTTGGAACAGGTCGATCACCGCCGCCCGCGCCACCGGCTTCGGCGTTTGGATCGTGATCCGCCCCTCGATGCCCGGATCGACCGTGTATTTGACCCCGAGAATATCCCCCAGCACCGTCTTCGCCGCCTGCGGCGCCGGCACGTTGACGAGATTGATAGTGACCCCGTCGCCGACATCCTCGGATGTACGCGACACGGCGCTGGTCGACGGCTCACCGACGAAGCGCCCCGTACCCTCGACCATCGTCGCCGGCCCACCTTTGTTGTCATCGAGCAGCGGTGAACCGGAACTCCACCCCGCCCGAGCACTCCCCGTGGCGGACCGTATCGCCGCCTGCGCCGCCCCTCCCTGCTCTGGACCGTTCATGCTCCAGGCGAACGAGGATCTTCCCTCCTCCATGGTCTGGCACGCGGACAGCGCCAGCGCGACGGGCAGCGCAATCAACCAAATCCTGCGAACCCCGCCGCGCAATCCAATCACCCCGCCCCAAAGCAGCTTCGCTGCCCAACAACTAACAAGCGCAGTCTAGAGGGTATCGGTAGCGAGAGATATTGCTTGCAGGGCATGTCGCCGAGTCATGCACACCCTTTGCTGCAACACTTTACAATTACGCCAGATCGGCACAATTACCGGCTGCAAACTTCAAGCATCGGCCGAAGGCCGATTCCCCCGTCATCTCTAGATGGGGGCCATCAAAATGAACTCCCCCGAGCCGGCCTCGCTAATTAGGCGCACTGCCAACGTCATACCAAGTTTTGCATCACCGGACCGCCCCCTCAAGTGAGACACGATAATCTCGGTGACAGTGCCGTTGCCGCGACGTGTTATCGCGCCCTCTTTTGCGCGAACGCGGCTTCGAACTCAAGAGGCGATCGGTATCCGAGCGCCGAGCACTTGTCGTCATACGTCGCCACTGACATTAGCTTGCGGATTCTAGATTTTGGCCCTCGCTTGCCGCTCAATCCATCAGCTCCCTGCCCCCGCCACGCCTTGATCCAATCGTACAGAATCTTTCGCGCTATGCCGAGGTCGCGAGCGACAGGAAGAACACCTTCACCCCGCTCGACCCGCCTGATCGCCCTCAACTTGTAAACCGCAGGAAATTGACATCTTTCGTCTTTCTGCCACAGATCATACTCAAAATGCCTGTTACAGAAATTACCGTGTCTAGCTTGAAGGGCACAGTCCAGCACTATCACCATAAGCCCGGCAATGCACATGACCTAAGTCGGCCTTACACGACGACTCTCCGCCGAGATGCACATAGCAACTCAATTGGGAAGCATCGCCCGCAATCTATCTAGATCAACCGACGATATTGCGGCAGCCTTGCACGCTTCAGACACGCGACAAGCAAATGCCAGAACTTCGCTCGTCAAGTCGTCTATATTTGTAGTAAACTCATATACCACTCCGGCGCCGCGACGATCCTCAATACACTGTAACAGCAAGCGATTCTCCTGAGCTATAATCGTAATCCAATAAGGACCGTCCATGAACCTCAGCTGTAGCCCAGATTCACCGCTAGCGACTCGATGCAGCACCCCTACCCACCAAGCTGCAAGTACTACGACGAAGTCATTCCACCCTAGACCAGGAAACTGCTGCCCCGCCGCAAATTCGAAATACACCACGGCAGTAATCGAGCCCTTTTTGCTTTGATGCAAAGCTGCAGGATCAAAGACGATTCGCACAAAACGCTCCTAGAATTTTGGCCAAGCACTCTCTATCGTTTTTGTTGCTTTGTTGACCCACATGTCGATGTTCCCGCCCCTAAACGGCCCCCTTACAAACGTTCGTGACACCCCGTTTTCAGTTTGCGTTTGAAGTACTTCCCCTTCCTTGTAAGCATTGCGAATGGCGTTTTCAACTTGCGCGGGCGACATATCTTCCGGAAAGACGTCTTTGTTGTTGCCCGGATTCAGTCGTCGGCCACCAACCATATGTCCAGATGTCACCTCCTCCATGTCGATCTCTATCTTTTTCCACGACGGCATATTGACGCGCTGGCCAGCCACGGTTCCTCTGGGCAGCGGATCACGAGTTCGACTAATCAGCCCGTCAAAAATTCCACGCCTGTCGGGCAGCGATAAACCTGCCTGAGGTCCGGCCCCTAGACTGCTGGGATAGCCGGTGCACTCAAAACATTTTTCTTGTTTATCTGCAATCTGAGAGAGATATGGTAATTTATCATTACCAATAGCCTGCTTGTCCGTAGGCGACTGCTGCTTAACTTGCGCCTGCGCGGCATTTTTCTGCATTTGTTGCAGATTATAGCCCGTCGCAAAAGCCTCAGCGTTTTGCTTAATTTGCTGATTCCAAGCGTCCATGTCCGCTAACACTTGCGCCTGGCGGGCAGCATTTGCCGCATTATCGGCAGCCACCTGGGCTTGAAACGAGGACAAATCAACCGAAGGAAAGATAGTCGGAGACGGCAACGGCGTGTAGCCGGGACTCCAGCTCGATCCTTTCGAGGCCGCGTTCAACCCATAGAATTGAATGTTCTGATTGAGCGGAATACCGGAAGTATCGAATGGATCGAACTCACCTTCGTAGACCTGACCAGCTATTTGGTATCCCGTCGGATCAGTAAACCTAAGAGGCCGGTTAGCAGCGTAAGCGTATCGATTCCATCCCTGAGTGTTTGTTGACTGTGAGACAACGGGATCCGCACTCGTCATACGGGCAAGAATCGGATCGTAGACGCGGCCATTGAGGTGAACGAGCCCCGCGACCGACAGCTGCTCCTCTCCCGTAAAGCCGCGCGTCGACTGGCTTGTGATGCTGCCAGCCGTATCGTCGGCACCGCTGGCGAGGCGCCGCTTGCCCCAGGCGTCATACGAAAGCCGCTCCTGCACGGCCCCGTTGTCATTGGTGATGACCGCGACAGAGCCGAGATGGTCCTTGTGGAAATAGCGCATCGACGGCGTGGCCACACCCGCCTGCGTGACGCGAATGCCGACCGTTGCACCGTCGACGGATAGATAGTCCGTCCAGCTTGCCGAGACAGTGCCGGGATTGCTGACCTCCGCCATCACGCCGAAGGCAGCAACGTACAACGTCGTCGCCTCCGGCGTCACCTGCTTGAAGCGCTGATGGTCGGTATCGTCCAAAAACGAGATCGTTCGCGCGCCCTGCGTGATGCTCGAAGGCTTGTTGTAGGAGGTGTAGACTAGGCTGCGGCCCAGACCAGAGGTCTGGTTACCGTTGGCGTCATAGGTGAAGGTGGTGCTGATCGATCCGCCGGAGACGCTCATCACCGCGTGCGGCTTGGCGGAGCCGGTCGCGGGATAGCTGTAGGTCCCGACGTCGGACTTGGTCAGCAGATTGCCGATCGGATCGTAAGTGAAGGTCTTCGCCAGCGGCGTCGGCGTCAGGTTGACCGTGGATGATGTCAACCGGCTCAGTGCGTCATAGGTGAAGGTCTCGTTCAGATTGGTGTTGGCATCGGCCCGCGACAGCGGGTTGCCGCTGCGATCATAGGTGTAGCTGAAGTTCTGCACCCCGCCGCCGCTGCCGGTCGAGACGCCGGTCAGCCGTCCGGTCAGGGTATCGAAGCTGCGCGTCGTGGTCAGGCCATTGCCGGCGGTGTCCTGCGTGATCCGCAGCTCCGCATCCAGCGTGTTCGCGGTCCAGTAGGACTGGCCAGTCGTATTGTCGAGCAGCTGGTTGGCATCGCCCAAGGCGGTGTGGCCATACCGCGCGGTGAAGCCGGAGGGATAGCTGACCGTGCTCAGCAGCCCGTTGGCGTCGTAGCTCGCCCCCAACGTATAGGTCGCACCGTCGATCGTGGTCGCAACCTGAACTGGGCGTCCCAGCGCGTCATAGCTCGCGGTTTTGGCATATCCGTTGCCGGGCCCTGCGGTGATCGCGGTAGAGGCAAGCTTTCCTATGCCGTGCGCGGTCGTGTCATAGACCCAGACCGAGGTCATGTCCGGCTCAACCGACTGCACCATACGATCGAGCTTGTCATAGGTCATGGTGACCGTCTGCCCCTTGGCGTCGGTCTGGCTGACCAGCAGCCCGAGCGTGTTGTAGCTGTAGCTCCAGTTGCCGAGGTCGGGGTCCGAGCTCGCGACCTTGTTGCCCCTGACGTCATAGCTCGCGGTAACGACATTGCCGACCGGATCGGTGGTGCGCACCAGATTGCCGGCCGCATCATAGACAAAGCTCATGGTCTGGCCGAGCGCGTCGGTCACCGACACGATGTTACCCTGGCTGTTCCGCGTCACCGAGCGGGTCTGGCCGAGCGCATTGGTTTTGGTGACGCTCAGCCCGTGATAGGCGACCTGCGACACGCTGCCGTCGGGCTTGGTCTTGGTCAACGCCCGGCCCAGCACGTCATAGGTGAACGTTGTGTAGCGCGGCGTGCCGCCATTGACGAAGTACGGCCGGCTGGTCTGCGTTACCCGCCCCAGCGGATCGTAGCTGGTCGTCGCCCGGATCGTGCTCCCGTCAAAGCCCTGGCTGTCGCGTGCGATCTCACGATCGAGCATGTCGTAATAGACGACGACGAACGGCCCATTGACCGTGGTCCCGTCCGCCGCATAGGGCGTTTCCTGAACCTGATAGATCGCTCCCGTGGGGCAGGTCGCTGTTCCGCCATTGACCCCGCTGCAGAACTGGTACGCCCATTTGGTCTGAGTTCCGTCGGGTCGATTCTCCTGAATCTTGCGACCGAAGCCGTCATAGCTCCAGCTCGTTGTCAGCCCGTTCGGTCCAGTCTGCCTGGTTGGCGAACCAAATCGCGCGTCATACTGCACGCTCTCGCTTTGCCCCAGCGCATTGCTGTTCGAAGTCGCGAACTGGCCGCGTGCATCGTAGCTGCTCGCACTGCCGCGGGTGACGATGTCAGCCCCACTTACTGTCGTGGTCAGCACATTGCCGAAAGTGTCGCGAGCGTAGTCCGTCTGCAGCCGGAACGCCGGCGCTTCCGGCTCGACCACCTGTTGGATCACCATCCCCGTGGCGGCGTCGTAGGCAAACGATGCCGTTTGCGTAACCGTGCCCGCGGCCCAGCTTGGGCCACTCGCGAGCATCGAGGCAAGCGTCGAGGCAAGCGTCGCACAAACAACTCTACCTTTGATTGCATTTCTCATGACGCCAAGCCCCCAAGTCGCCGAACCAGCCAAATTGAAATATGATCGTCCCAATAGGGACACAACTCTCCCACGGCCGCGTGCGCCATGGCGCGCGGCCGTCATCTCCCCACATTTTTAGCTAGGGCGTCGCGCTAGTCACCACCGACCTGGTCAGCCGGCCCAGATACCAGAGTGTCGGATCGTTGGTATAGGTGTTCACCGTCGTCTTGCTGAACCCATCCGACGTCGACACCGCAACCTGCGTCACATTACCGTACGTGTCATACTGGTTCGATGTTGTCACGCTCGGTAGCGCGGAACCATCCAGATCCGAACCACTCGATACAGCTTGCGAGAGCTGCACGCTATACGGCGGGCTGCCGGTCGACCAGCTGACGGCCTGTGGCTGCCCCGAGATCAGAACAGTCGATGTCGCAGCATAGCTGAAGCTCTTCTGATCGATCGTCTGCGAGCCGAGCAAACTCGTCACGGATGACGCCGCCCCAGTATACGGAAAGTCCTGCCGATACGTGGTCACGCCGCTGATGCCGGTTTGCTCATCCCGTACCGTCATCTGCCGGAAACCGAGCATGCCACGACCGGTCAAATGAACTTTGGCGCCAGCGTAGGTGTAAGTCGTGCTAGCGACCCCGCCGATGCCATTCGAGCTGTCGGCGCGCGAGACAACATACATGGGCCCCTGAAAATCGACCTGGGGATAGGACGCGTTGCTATCCTTCGCGTAAACACTCGAACTCGTGAGCGGCTGATACGTGATAGCGATGTTGGCACCCGTGCCGGTCGTGATCGACGTCATCAGGTCGCCGATCGGCCCATTGCTGGTGAAGGCGTATTGATAGGGATATCCGGTCCCATCGATCAGGATGAACTCCGATCGTCCGTCACCATTGAAATCACCTCGGATCGGAATGTAGCCCGTGGGCATCGAGAATCTCAGACCGTTCGGCAGAGTTTGCGTCTGACCGGTGAAAGTCCCATCGCCATTATTCAAGAAGACGTACTGATAGGGATAGCCGTTGGTATCGACCACCAGGTAATCCGTCTTACCATCTCCATTGAAGTCGCCGATGACGGGAACCTTTCCTGTATTCTGCGCCATGTTCCAGGACCAACCATTCGGCAGCGTCTGCGTTTGTCCGATAAACGTCCCATCACCTTTGCCGACGAAGACATACTGATAGGGATAGCCACCTCCATCGATCAGAATGTAATCGGTCGTGCCGTCGCCATTAAAGTCGCCGGTGATCGGAATGAGCTTGTAGCCCGACCCTGATGTCGTATTGAAGTTCCAACCGTTCGGTAGCGTTTGCGCCTGACCTGCGAAGGTCCCATCGCCATTGTTCAAGAAGACGTACTGGTACGGATTTCCGTTGGTATCGATCAGCAGATAGTCCGTCTTGCCGTCGCCATTGAAATCACCCATGACTGGAATGTATTCGTGCGGCGTGGGCGGCGATGGCGAACTCCAGGGATGCGCTGGCCCGTACCCGGCCGTCTGCGCTGTTGAAACGGAAACCGCTGACGCGAAATTCCAACCATTCGGCAGCGTTTGAGTTTGTCCAGCGAACGTTCCGTCACCATTGCTGATGAAAACGTATTGATAGGGGTAGCCACTACCATCGATCAGAATGAAGTCGGACCTCCCGTCTCCATTGAAGTCGCCAGTGATTGGGATGAGCTGGTAGCCAGATCCAGATGTCCCGTTGAAGCTCCAGCCGTTCGGCATGGTCTGCGTCTGGCCCGTAAAGGAGCCATCCCCATTGCTCATAAACACATATTGGTAGGGATAGCCATGGACGTCGACGAGTAGAAAATCTGTCTTGCCGTCGCCATTGAAGTCACCCGTTATCTGCAGGACGCTGTCTGGCGTGCTGAAATTCCAGTTGTTCGGCAATGTCTGGGTTTGCCCGGCAAAGGTTCCATCGCCATTGTTCAGAAAAACGTACTGATAGGGATAGCCATTCGCGTCGACCAGCAGATAGTCCGCCTTACCATCGCCGTTGAAGTCGCCGACGATCGGAATCATGCCTGGATGCTGCGCAAGATTCCAGTTCCAACCGTTAGGAAGAGTCTGAGTGTTCTCAGAAAATGCGCCATTGCTCGCGCCCGCTTGCCAACCGAGGGTCGTCGCCGGCAAGCAGTTTCCGTCTCCGGCGCACATCTTCAAAGAAACAAGCTCGCTACGCTGGCTCGATCCGCTCTGCTGGTAGGCGAGCTGATAGTCGCTCACGAGACCGGACCCAACATATGTCTTGACGTTAGTCAGCCGATAGGGGAGCTGCGACCGCGAGCCGGCCTGATAAGACGGTCCGAAATCAGGACGCGCCCCGTAAACGAACTGCACCGAATTGTAGGGCGCTGTTCCTGCTACGGAGTTGCCAGTGTAGTCGATACGCAGCGGATATGCCTGCCCATTTGAAGCGTCGGCGGTGTACGCGACCGAGAAATAGTTCGTCTTGCTGTCACTCACCTTGTCAAGCCACCACAAACTTGCGGTTGCCTTGCCCTGGGCCAGAACCTGGGAATCGGCCGTATGGCCGTACTCCATTGTTTTCCCTTCCCTCGTGTGCACCTCAAACCAAGCGGGACCATTGCCGGCAGCGCCGTGGGAGACGATCTTGGAATAGGACTCGATCTCGGTGCGATACTCCGTCCCATCAGCACCATACGCTCCGCTGATCGCGACGAGTCGCCGCCCATCCAGACAAAATCGGTCATTGGCGTCATAATTGACTCCACCCCGCACGCCATCTTGCGCGACCGTCCTTGGACAGCGACCGATTGCCGACAAACCACCCAGCGACCAACCAACACCGAGCAGCCCGTTTCCTCCTTGACTATTATAGCTCAACGACAGAGACGGGCTCATGCCGACCGTTCCCGGCGGCAACGCGATCGGAATGGAGTAGTTGGCCGCCCCGACTTGGCTGACCGAGAATTGACCTGAAAGCGACAAAGCTCCTGCACAGCTTAAGGTTGTATTCGAGATACAAAAAATAGCGGCTAAACCGGCGCTCGCGATTTCTATTATGGGCCCACGCACGCCAATGCCTCGACCAAACCGGGTCAAATTCCCAAACATCCCTGCCCCCGCAGTATCTGCACAATTCGAAACATAACGGACATCATTCGCGTCTGACGATCAACGAACATTGGAACTTATTCACAACATAAAGATGAAGCCCAACTACAACTACAACCAGATTCCGCGGATGCACCAAATTTCTCCTAAAGCGTGCATCGAGAGACGGAGTCGCGTGCCACAGCAACACTGCGCGCCGCTCGTCGCCCCGTAGAGAAACTGTGTGACGGGGGTCCGGCCTTGAGATTCTCGCGGAAATCGTTGCACACATCCCAGCTACAGAAATGCCAATGCCGCTGCGCGCAATTCTTCAGATCAAGACCTCACAGTTGCCCTGTTTCGTCTGGGATCGGTTCTGTGTGCACGCAAGTCGGTGCTCGTTGACTTCAAAGCAAGCTAGGAAAAACGCGTGCAGCCCCCGGCCTAAAAAGGCAGGCGGAAGCTGCTCAGAGCTTATTTGGAAGACAGTACGCGCTCGAGGCCTGCAACGAGTTCATCGCGCTTTTCTTGAGGAAGCTTGTTGAGGTTTTGCTGGCGCCATTTTACGGCCGGCAGATCAGGAGCGGCCGGAACGCCAAGCAGATCCCAGTCCGGCTCACCCCGTTCGAACGCAATAAGGAACTTGCGGTGATCATCGGGCATCTCGTCTACGATTGCCTGGATGAGAGCCGCTCGCGCAGCAAGTAGCTCGTCTTTTGAAACCGCCTCATTGGTCATCCCCTGGAAGCCATGCAGGAATTCATCGCTGATGTTCTTGGCGGATGATCCAAGCACCTCAAACATCGGTCGATCGTGGCTCAACAGGTAAACAATGAAAGCCTTGCGGAGATCGTCCGTCACGCCCTCGTTCGCAAGGAGATCACGTATGTCAAACAGATCCCGCGGATGTTGACGATCGAGCACCGCCACGATCTTTCCGCCATACAGGTCGGCAAAGGATACGATCCGCGCCTCCGCAAAGCCAAATTCGTTTTGAACGGCAGGGGTGGCAGGAGTAAGGACGGGCTCGAATACGCAACCGCGCAGGACCGGGGTTACTTCGATCTTGATCTGGACTCCCTGCGACCTGATCACGAGCTTGATAATCGCGTTTTCTTTTTGCGTCTCGTGGACCTGGGCGCCGGGTATGGTTTGTCTGATCGTGGCCGCGATGCGTTTCATCGCGGCATCAATGTCGGCCAGAGATTTTGGTCGCGCCTCAACGGGGACGTAAGTCAGATCGATATCGACCGAAAGACGCGGCATATCGCGGACGAACAGATTGATGGCGGTACCGCCCTTGAGGGCAAAGCAATCTTCTTCCGTGACGATCGGTAGAACGCGGAGCAGAAGGGCGACCTGCTTTCTGTAGATCTCAGCGAACGCCATGGAGATCTCCCGGCACCGTTATCTGGTAGGTGGGATCGAGAACGCCTCCCCTCACGAGCATGCGCTTGCCATGACCAAGGTCAACTTTGTCTTTCTTGAGATATTTGAGCCAGGCGTGCTTGTGACGATCGGAAAAATATAAGAAGAGGCGTTTGACCTTTATGCTTGCGCAGTCGGTGAGGAGTTTCTGCAGCCGGTCGGGACGTAGATTAGCAAGACCGCCGAGCAGGGCATCGACCTGTTCAAAGCTTTCGTCTTTGGGAAGCTCGTCCAGAAGTTCGAATAGAGCGCGCTCCGGCGTCGAGAGGGTCAAAGGCCAATCCCACTGGCCCCAACTAAGCTGAGTAACATCGCCGCCTCGGAAGGCCGTGACATCGGTCATCTGCCCAGTGTCGACGTTCCAGCGAACGCTGCTTATCCCTTTTACCACGGGATCGTTTTTGAAGAGACGCCGGTCGTTGTGATAGACGAACGTGACCGTTAGCGGCAGCTTATGGAGCCAGGCTGGGGGCGCTTTCGGACCATAGAGATGCACGCGCATCGTCGATTGGGTCAGGTAGTGTGCATAGCCCTGAAGTTCGAGCGCGGTTCGTCCTCCGATGATGAGGGGCGAAAAGTTCAGGATCGTCTGAAGCGAGATCACGGCCTGTTGCCAGCTCAGGGAGCCGCGTGGACGCCGAAAGACCCCGCGAGCGGGTTGCTCAAGCCAGCCCGACTTCACGTACTGATGTTGCAACTGGGGGGAATAGCCGTGAGCCCTCAGCCAAGCAGCATCGACCAGCATCCCTTCGGGAAGCATGTCGGCGAGCTGGTTTAGAAGTTTTCCTCTCTGTCTATCCATACTTGGTAATATAACATACTCTCAAACCAAAATCCAGTTCGAGAAATCTCCGGTCTATCAAGACATTCTTGATAAATAAGAGATTTCTCAAACCATCGGCTCAAAGGCTTTGGGCCATTTTGTGCCGTAGAGAATGTGGGAGCGATTGGTAATCCTCGCCGAAATCCTCGTAACCAATTGAAAATACGTAGGTTTGCTTTGCAATCCTTGGGATGGATTGGCAAAGGCAATGAAAAGCCCGCCAGAGGCGGGCTAATTCTTTGATTTCACTTTGAAATCTTGGTTTCAGGGACGTCCAACCATCTCAAATTGCTGTTCGAGACGTCTGCTCGACCGGCTGATCGGCCGATCCGGCAGCCATTCGAAACTGGAGGGGAGGCCCAGAAGGCTTGCGCGAGGCTCCTTAGGAAGGCTGCCTCCGCGTTGAATCGCCGCGGTTATCGCTACTGCGCGCGGTAGTCATCCCTCGGCTGCCTGAAGCGCTGGGCTTCTCGCGTAGCCTTGAAATTCGGTGAACCGCCCATGAGCAAGGGTCTGACGTAGAGGGAGTCAGTCAACTGCCATTGAAAGCAAAAGGCCATTTGAGGCCACAGGGCACAAAGCTACAGGCCAGCCCTATCATGCCAGCGGAGTCAGCGGATGACTGACGGTGTTCGGCTCAGCAACTTTGGCATCGGGTTAATCCCGTGAAGAAAGCGGTTCAACTCCGGCGCCAGGCGCTGCATCACGTAGAGTGATCCTTCCGGTGTTAGGTGGAGCTCGTCCCACACTATCGGTGTCTCATCATCGGCCTTGAGCGGGCACTCCTTGTCGCGGCAGACGGCGGAGAGCACCGAGATAAACTGCACGGTTCGATGGTGACCAGCGATCTCCTTCAGGTGCGCGTCAACGGTGAAACTTGCAGGCATCACTTTCAACATCGCGCCCGTTGAAAAATGTGTGCGCTCGTAGTTCACGAGACTGGTTGCCAGCGGGGCGGGAAACTCCAGCGACGGACCTAGCATCAGCACGGGAACCCCGGCAGCTTCAGCGGCCGACAGGGTCGACTCCAGGTAGACTTCGAACTTGCTGATCGGTGCTTCCCTGCCCTCCTGGAGCTCGGCGTCGGACGGCCCAAGGGCAGCCCAGTAGTAGCGCCAATTGCCGGAGAGAATGACCGCTGTGACGCGATGGTCGCGCAGCGCGTCGCGAAAAGCCGCGTTGATCTCGTCGCAGTTCCGCGACGACGGCTGATGCAGAGCGAGGAGCGGCGCGCAAGCGCCAGAGGTCAGCTGCAGCAGGTTGAATCGTCCCGGGTCCAGATGATTACGCAGAGCCCACGCGTAGTGCGCGGCAGCGCTGTCACCGAACAGGAGGATGTTCTGCTTGTCGTCCACCGGAGTCAGGCACTCGTCGCGCCGATAGTGGGCGAATGGCTCGCTGGGTTGGAGGAAGCAGCTGGATATCCGATAGAACGGCGCCATCGCCTCGACGTTGTAGCGCAGCATCCGTTGAGCCGTTTGTGGAAAGCGGTTTGGAAAACCACCCTTCGAGAAACCTGCCACGCCCGTGACGAGCAGAATTGTCGCGGCGGTGGCGATCCAGCCCGAGCTCCTGAGTCCGAACCAAACCGGTCCGCCGCGTGCCGGCGCTTCCACGAGCCGATACGAGGCGTAGGCAAGTCCGAGCGAGCACGAGAGCAGCGCCGCGGTGGATATTGGACCGGCCCATGTGATTGGGATGGCAACGGTGCCCATCACGAATACCGGCCAATGCCAAAGGTACAACGAATAGGAGATCTTGCCCAGGAACAGGCCCGCGCGCTTGAAGGGCAGCGATACTGGCTGCCCATCCTCGCGATTGAAGGCTGTGATGAAGAACGCCGCACCGAGGCATGGGGCCAGCGCATTGAGGCCCGGAAATTTGGTCGCTCCCGTGAACATCGCGGCAGGCCCCAGCATCAGCAGCGTGCCGGACACCGCCAGCATCCATCTCCATCTGAGATCGGCGGGCGACCAGCGATCGAGCAGGAACGACAAGCTGCCGATCAGGAACTCCCACCCGCGTAGCGCCGACAGATAAAAGGCTGCCGACGCAGAGGTCTTGATCAGCAATTCGTCGGCGATGCAGAGCCCGAGCGTACCCGTCAGCAGCAGGATCAGCGATACGGGCCTGGTAGGGTTGCGAAACAGTTTGCTCCAGAGAACGGTGACGAGCGGAAATAGAAAATAGAACTGTTCCTCCACCGACAACGACCATGTGTGGATCAGAACCTTGCCGACGGAGGGCAGGTCGAAGTAGCCGGACTGGAGCCAGAAGAAGATGTTCGAGGAAAACAGAATCGTGGACACGGCGCTGCCGAAGAACATGCGGTAGTCGTCGGGAGGCGCCAGGAACCAGGCCACGATGCCCGTACCGAGCACCATCACGTAAAGGGCCGGAAGCAGCCGGCGCGCACGACGGTCGTAAAAGGCCCAGAACGAGAAGCTGTCGCGATGAATTCCAGCCCAGATCAGCCGGGTGATCAGGTAGCCGGAGATGACGAAGAAGATATCGACACCAACGAAGCCACCTTGAAAACCCGGGATGCCGTAGTGGAAGCCGATAACCAGAATGACGGCGATTGCACGCAAGTAATCGATGTCAGCCCGGAACGGGAGCCCGACACCTCCGGTTGACTGTTCGATTGCCAAGGTATCCTGCTCATGTATTCCCGTAATTCTACGGTGAGTGACATGAACCCGAACCGACAGCAATAAAATGAAACCGATGGAAATACACAACCAGTGGGCACTGTTGCAGTTGTGTGACAGTTACGGTTGCAATACGGCATGACTCGCGCGAAAGGGCGTGGTCATCGCGGCTTTGTTGCGGGATGGACGATATCCGTGGGTCCAGGCAGTGTTCGCGGACGTTTTGAGCGTAGGGTGGTGCGGTCCTGAATTCGCTGATCGCGGTCGAAGCGTCCCAATGATGCCCGTACTTTGCAGAGCTCGGGTACAAGGAAGCTCCGCCGGGCAAGCGCCGAGCTCAGCCCCCATCCCGCATCGCAGCGAAACCGCAACGGCTGGAGCGTTTCAACGGCATACGCGGCCCCATCGTCCGTCCCATCAGCCTCGTTTGCTCTCGTGAAACAGTTCAGCCAACGTGGCATCGAGCACAATCGCAAACCCGGCTCAAGGTGTCGAGCCGAACATCGAGCTTACTTGCCTCCAGCTCGCTGATCAGCGCCTGCCGGAGACCAGCCGCGTTAGCCAGTTCCTCTTGTCAAGCTTTTGCCAAGCCGAGACGCCGCAAATCGCGCGCCAAGATCTGCCGCGCGGCATGAATGTCCCGTCGAACCATGAAGCATGGAGACACATCAGAAGCGCTCGCCATATATACGTAATTGCGTATATTCAAACTGATATCCTCAGAGCGGAAAGCCTCGGCTGTGGCACGAACGCAGCTCTGAAACTGTGCAACGGCGCGGCCGAACCTGATCGCGTGGGAGAAGCGCGATGCCAAATAGCCCTTCCGGCGGGACCATTGCGGTGACGGCGATCGAGCACCACAACATTGTCATCACCGTTGCAAGCTTGATTCAAGACCCCGAGAACTCGCAGTCATCCGCAGCCTCCGCGACATTCGTCACAATGATTTTGGGAGGGCCACTTGCCGGCCAGAGATCGGAGGACCGGACTTGGAGCATGATAATCTGGAATCACGCTGGTGCGGCAAGTCGGGTTGCCGATCTCGTTGCTGAACAAGCCGGGCGATTCTGCGAGCACCATTGAACCCGTTGGTTGAGAGCACTGTGCGCGGATTCGCAACTATCAATACCGACATTCACGGGAGGTTGCGATTCGACTACGGCAACCAGAGGTTGGCACTCCCTAGGGAAGAGCCAACAATTCAAGACGTTTGCCAATTTTCCCAGCCAGAGTTCCGCCACTGAGCCACAACGACTATTTCGGTGATTGGCAAACAGGTTCGCTCAGCAATCTCACCCGGTTTGCCGCACCTCCGGCCCAGGCGCAGGCAACCTCCGACGCAGCGGATCTCAGCAGACTGCTGGCCTTCAGCCTACTTCTCGGATCCACGGTTCTTGAGCCCTTCCGGCCGCCTCTGGGGGCTTCAACGGAGTTTAGCGGCCAAGACCACCCGCCAGAGCCGCTTCAGTCTCCTAGGCCCGCGCTACGGCTTTAGGGATATGGTCAG
>NZ_JBNPUY010000018.1:0-62005 GCF_051168395.1 Bradyrhizobium sp. HKCCYLRH1030
ACCTGCCGCCTGCATTTTTTGAGCAGGCGGGCCACGGGCCTCAGTCGAGGTCCGGCCTTCCCTGCACCCTCTCGTTTCGAGAGGAGATCGATCAGCACAGCTCGGGCCCATCGCGCCGCGAGAGCGCGAAGTCATGTCTCGACGCGGCGCATCTCAAGTTGGCCGATGGCCGTGAAGGCGAACGCGCCTCGCGAAGAAGGCCCGGCGGCCGGATGCCGCAGCGGCCGGCCGCGGGCGCGCGCTCCGGATTGACCGGGATCAAGAGCGCTCGCGCTTGCTCCCTTAAGCCCCTACAACTCTGTTGTTCGTTGTGATCAAGAATGGACGTCGTGGTGCCGCAAGATCCAATCGTGCCTCCATCTGGCTTGCGGCGGCGGCTCGGACTGCCGCTGCTGGTCCTCTACGGCACGGGCGTGACCGTCGGCGCCGGCATCTATGTCCTGATCGGCGCGGTCGCCGGTCATGCAGGAGTCCATTCCTCCTGGGCCTTTGCGCTGGCGGCGTTCGTGATGGCGTTCACCGCCGCCTCCTATGCCGAGCTTGCGACCCGCTATCCCGTGAGCGCCGGCGAGGCCGCTTATGTCCGCGCGGCTTTCAAGTCGCGGCTGCTGTCGACGGCGGCCGGCACGCTGCGGCTCGCCACCGGCATCATCGCGGCGGCCGCGGTGACGCTCGGCGGCGCCGGCTACATCCGGCAACTGATCGATCTGCCGACGCCGCTGATCGCGATGGCCATCGTGGTCGCGCTCGGCATCGTGGCGTCCTGGGGCATTCTCGAATCGGTGATGCTCGCCGGACTGCTGACCTTGATCGAGACCGGCGGACTGGTGTGGATCGTCGTCTCGGCCGTTCACTCCGGCGTCGCGTTCGGCCCTGCCTTGCTGACGCCGCCGCCGCTCGATCTCGGCGTTCTCTCCGGCATCACCTTCGCCGGCCTGCTCGCGTTCTTCGCCTTCGTCGGCTTCGAGGACCTCGCCAACGTCGTGGAGGAGGCCAAGAGCCCGCAGCGAAGCATTCCGTGGGCGATGGCGCTCACGCTGCTGATCACCTCCGTGCTGTATGTGCTGATTGCTGCGATCGCGGTGACCGCTGTGGCGCCGGGCGTGCTGTCGGCCTCTCCGGCGCCGCTCAGCCTGGTGTTCAATGCCGTCGCAGGCATCAGCCCCGCCACCTTCACCGCGATTGCGATCGTGTCCACGCTCAACACCGTTCTCGCGCAGATGACGATGACGGCGCGCGTCGTCTATGGCATGGCGGGGCAGGGCGACCTGCCGCGCATCGCCGGCCAGGTCGATCCGCGCACCGGAACGCCGCTGATCGCAACCGGCCTCGTCATGCTGGCGGTCGCGATCCTCGCGCTGGCCTTCCCGCTGGAGCGGCTGGCGGAAGGCACCTCGCTCGCGACGCTGACGATCTTCGCCATCGTCAATCTGTGCCTGCTCCGCATCCGCATCCGGCGCATCGGATCGGATGCCGCCGATGTGCGGGTGCCGCTATGGGTCCCCGCACTTGGTCTCGTCACGTGTATGCTGATGATCGTCAGCGCGTTCGTCGCGGCCTGAGCGGACCGATGGGACACCTTGCGGCGATGTACCGGGTTGCCCGATGTCACCCGGCGCAGACCTGGCGGTTTGACGTAGGATCATGTCGATGCCGGATCTCATGAGCCTCAGTCCCGCGATCATCGCGATCGTCGTCGCGCTCGTCATCGGGTTGCTGATCGGTCTGGAGCGCGAGCGCCGCAAGGGCGAGGGGCCCGGGCGCTCGCCCGCGGGCTTGCGGACCTTTGCCGTCGCGTCGCTGGCCGGCGCGGTGAGCATGCTGATCGGCGGCAAGCTGCTGCTGGCCGTCGTCACCGCTGGAATCATGGTCCTCACGGCGATCGCCTATTGGCGTTCGCGCAGCGACGATCCGGGACTGACCTCGGAGGCGGCGCTGATCCTGACCGTCCTGCTCGGCGGCCTCGCCACCGAGCAACCTGCTCTGGCGGCGGGCGTCGCCGTCGTGCTGGCGGTGCTGTTGGCGGCCCGGCCGGTGCTGCACGACTTCGTCCGTTCGGTGCTCAGCGAGAGCGAGCTCAAGGACGGCCTGATCTTTGCCGCGGCCACGCTGGTCGTGCTGCCTCTGCTCCCGGATCAGCCGATCGGTCCGTACGGCGCGCTCAACCTGCGCGGCATCTGGACGCTCGTCGTCCTGATGATGGCGATCGGTGCCGCCGGACATGTCTCGATGCGTCTGCTCGGCGCACGCGGCGGGCTCGCCGTGTCCGGCTTCGCCTCGGGCTTCGTCTCCAGCACGGCCACGATCGGCGCGATGGGCGCACGGGCGCGCAAGGCGCCGGAGCTTGGCGGCGCCGCGGCCGCCGGCGCGGCATTGTCGACCGTCGCGACCATCGCCCAGCTCGCCGCGGTGCTGGCCGTCACCAGCCTTCCCGCGCTGCAGGCGCTGCTGGTCCCGCTGCTCTGTGCCGGCGCGGCGGCGGCGATCTACGGCGCGATCTTCACGATCGTCGGGTTGCGGCAGAGCGGTTCCGCCGACCTGCCGCCCGGACGCGCCTTCAGCCTGCCGGGCGCGCTGTTGCTGGCGCTGACGATCTCTGCGGTTCTGGTGCTCTCGGCCGCGTTGCGCGAGGCGTTCGGCGAAGCCGGCCTGGTGGCGAGCGCCGCCGTCGCCGGTCTGGTCGATACCCATGCGCCGGCGGCGGCCGCGGCCGCGCTTGCCGCGTCGGGCAAGATCGGCGCCGCCGATGCCGTGGTTCCGGTGCTCGCGGCGCTGTCGGCGAACACGATCAGCAAGATCGTGGTGGCGTGGACCAGCGGCGGGTCGTCCTTCGCCCTGCGCCTCGTCCCTGGCCTCGTCCTCGTCATCGCCGCCGCCTGGGCCGGCGCCTTCGGACCGAGCCTTGTCCAAGGTCTTGCCGATGTGCTGGTCCATCCGTGAGCGCGACGTCCGCGCAGCACCTACGCGCTGCGCGGCAAGCGCTCGACCGCGGCAGCGGCACCGCTGCGATGCTGGACGAGCCACGCGATGGCGTCATCCTCCTTCATCGGCTTGCCATACAGCCAGCCCTGTCCGTAGGAGCAGCCGAGCATCCGAAGGCACTCGGCGTCCGCCTCGCTCTCGACGCCCTCGGCGATCATGCGGTGGCCGAGCGGCAGCGCCACCGCGGTGATGGCGGCGACGAGCTGCTGATCCCGTCGGTTGCCGGCGATGCCGTGGATGAAGGAGCGGTCGATCTTGATGGTGTCGATCTCGACCGCCATCAGGTTCGCGATCGAGGAATGGCCGACGCCGAAATCGTCGATCGCAAGACCAAAGCCGTATTGGTCGATCAACTTCAATTCGTCGGCGCAGCGCTTGGGATCGAACATCGCCTCTTCGGTCACCTCGATCTCGATCCGGTGGGGATCGACGCCGTAGCGCTCGGAGACGGTCTTGAGGGTCTGCGCCGGCGAGTGAAGCGGGAATTCCCGCGGCGAGACGTTGATCGATACCCGGATGCCGTGCGCCTTCTTGCGGTCGAGCGCGCGCAGGAACGCGCAGACGCGCTCGCCCACGAACTCCGTGAGCTGGCCGGACAGGCGCAACCGGATCGCCGCGGACACGATGTCCGGCGGCGGGATCAGTCCGGCGCTCGGGTGCTTCCAGCGCAGCAGCGCCTCGAAGCCGATGACCTCCTGCGTGGCCATCGCGACCTGGGGCTGGAATTCGACGTGGAGCTCGCGGCGGGCCAGCGCGGCGGGCAGTTCGGCGTCGAGCCGGCGCTGCAGCGTCAGCTCGGACTGCATCTTGGCGTCGAACACGCGCATGCAGGCGCGGCCGTCGTCCTTGGCGCGATAGAGCGCGACGTCGGCGCGGGCGGAGAGCTCTTCCAGATCGATCGGGCCTTCCGCATGCGCCGCGATGCCGATCGAGCAGCTCACGGGCAGCACCTGGCCCGCGATCGCGAGCGGCTGCGCGAGGGCGGCCATCAGCCATTCGGCGAGTGCGACGGACCGGCTCGCCACGTCGTCGCCCTGCATGACGACGACGAACTCATCGCCGCCCAGGCGGACCGGCAGATCGTCGCCGCGGCAGGCGGATTGCAGCAGCGCGGCGATGGCCTGAATGACCCGGTCGCCGGCATCGTGGCCGCGCGCGTCGTTGATGGTCTTGAAGTTGTCGACGTCGATCAGGAGGAATGCGACCCCGCGTCCGGAACGGCACGCCGCGGCGGCCACGGTGCGGAAGTGGCTGCGGTTGGCGAGCCCGGTGAGCGAGTCCGTGCGAACCAAACGCTCCAAAGCGTGGTTGGCCTCGGCGACGGATTCCGCCAGCACGGTCGCCTCGATGGCGGTCTTCTGGCTCGCGATGAAGTTGCGCTCGCCGAGCCGCGCTGCGCGGAACAGCATGAAGGTCAGGAAGGCGACATCGACCGCGACGATGTAGTCGACGTCGCTGCCCGAGATCAGCATCCGCAGCACGGTCGCGCCCATCAGCGGCGCGCCGAACGCGATCGCCATCCTCGAATAGGCGAGACTCTGGATGATGGCCCCGGTGGTGGTGCCGGCCATGATGAAGACGACGTCGTTGACGTTGTGCGCGTGGGAGAAGGCCGGCAGGGCGATCGGGACGATCGCCCACAGCACGCCGCTGGCGAAAGCCATGATGGTGAGATTGCGCAGCACGCGCTGTGGATCGCGCTCGATCCGTCCGGACGATTTCAGGTACGACACCCATCCGGCGCGGAACGCGGCGAAGACGATGGCGGCGCCCAGCCACCAGAAGATGAGGGTGCCGCCCTCCCTGAGATACAGCAACAGCGCCAGCGACGTTGCGATCGCCACATTGGCGAACATCGTGAGGGAAATGTTCTGCAGCGAGCTGGCTGCCTGGGCTTTCGCGAGCGCCGCCGCTTTGCACTCGGTGGTTGCGGTCTGCATGCGCGGAACGGACGGCCCTGCTGGATCGGTGACGGAAGCGGGCAGCCATGGCGGCGGCCCATGCGGCAACGCGCGAGCATGCTGAACAGGGACCTAAAGTGGAGTTAATCCAGTCCGATATATGGCCGGACGGCCGGGCGTTCGCAGACTCCAGCGAGAGCAGCATGTCGCCGCCGCCGGGGCGATGTCCAGCATCAACACCGACAACGGGCCGATCCGCTACGGATCGAGCTCGGTGTCCCAATAGAGATAGTCGAGCCAGCTGTCGTGCAGGTAGTTCGGCGGGAACAGCCGGCCGTTGCGATGGAGCTGGTGGACGGTTGGCGCATAGGGCGCCTGCTTGGGGAACATCTTGGCCTGCTGTGGCGTCAGATTGCCCTTCTTCAGATTGCAGGGCGAGCAGGCGGCGACGACGTTCTCCCAGGTGGTCTGGCCACCCTTGCTGCGGGGGATGACGTGATCGAAGGTCAGGTCGTCGCCGGAGTGGCAGTACTGGCAGGCGAAACGGTCGCGGAGGAAGACGTTGAAGCGGGTGAAGGCCGGATGCGTCGACGGCTTTACGAAGGATTTCAGCGAAACCACGCTGGGCAGCTGGATTTCGAAGGACGGACTTCGGATCGCGCGGTCGTAGTATTCGACAATGTTGACGCGATCGAGAAACACTGCCTTGATCGCGTCTTGCCACGACCAGAGAGACAGCGGGTAGTAACTCAGCGGCCGGAAGTCCGCGTTCAGCACCAACACCGGCCAACCGCCTTGCGAGACATGTGCGTTCAAGTAACGCTCCTGGCCTCCATAACGGCTGCGAAGCAGCATGCCCTGACATACTACATGCAGCGTGACGGGATTGTGAAGCCCCAAGAATGGCTTGACATGGCTTCTCCCGCCTTTGGAGCTGCCGTCCAAAGCGCGTCAGAACCGTGGCAGAGCGCCCGATCCGCCGCACTGCAAATCAGTTGCATGTCTTCCGGCACGACGACCAGCAGGACGACCAAGGTCAGCCCGGGACCCGCTCCAGCTTCTGCAGGCAGCGGTGGATCCTGACCTCGTCCGGCATCGGCCGGTCCGGGAAGCTCGTGCTCCAGTTGGTGACGCCGACCTCGCCGACATAGATGTCGCCGCGGCTGTCGATGGCGAGGCCGTGCGGGGCCAGGAAGCGGCCGGTTTCCAGGCCCGGACCGTGCTCGCCGCCGAGCCGGGCGATGCGCCGGCCGGTGGCGTCGGTGATGGTCAGCCGCGGTCCGAGATTGGGAACGTTGAGGTTGACCGGCATGCCGGGGCCGAGCTCGCCGATGATGAAGGTCTTGCGCCCCGCGCCGCAGGCGCACAGCGCGCAGGGCCGATGCAGATTGTTCCACTGCGTCTCGTAGCGGCCGTCGCCGTCGAAGATCTGGATGCGGTGGTTCTCGCGATCGGCGACATAGACAAAACCGTCGGCATCGGTCGCGATGTTGTGAACGATGTTGAACTGGCCGGGATCGGAGCCGGGCTCGCCCCAGCTGCGGATCAGCCGGCCGTCGGGTGTGTATTTGTGGACCCGCGCATTACCGTAGCCGTCGGAAACGTAGATCTCGCCCGAGGGCGACAGCGCGGTGTGGGTGCAGCGGTTGAACGGCTCGCCGCTCATGAACGGCGCCGGACGCTCCGGCAGGCCGATGGTCAGCAGCACCTTGCCGTCATCCGTGCATTTGCGCACGGTGTGGTCGCCATCGTCGGTGCAGTAGAGATTGTCCTCGCTGTCGATCGACAAGCCGTGGGCGCGGCTGAACAGGCCCTCGCCCCAGCTCTTGATGAAATTGCCGTCGCGGTCGAACACGATCATCGGATGGGCGCCGCGATTGAAGGCGTAGACGCGATCCTTGCTGTCAACGGCAACCGAGGCGACGTCGGTGAGCGCCCAGCCCTCGGGCAGCTTGGCCCAGTCCTTGACGACGCGATAGCTGTAGTTGCCCGTTCCGAGAATGGACATCGCCTCGCCTCCCTGCCTCTGCGCAACCTCAGTCCGGGCAACGCTACACGGGTTTGGTCGCGGGTGAAAACCTGCTTACGTCGCCATCGTCAGCATGTGGCCCTCATGCGGCGGAATATGACCTTGCAAGGTGTCGAGATAGACGCGCTGTACGGCCTCCGGTCCGCGTCCTTCCGTGATCGTGAGCCAGCCGTCGAGCCGCGGGGCGAAGTCCCGCCACGCCGCGCCGAGCCGGCTTTCGATGCCGCCGGGTCCCCATTCCCTGGCACGCTTCCTGATCTGGTCGGGCGCGAAGAACCAGGTGGGCGGGGCACCGGGAAGCATCTCTGCATCATCGCTGCCGTCCTGATGCGTCAGCCCGACGCGGCCGGAATAGACGAGGTTGTCGCCGTAGTGCCGATGCAGCGCGGCGCGGAGGCTGGCGTTGCCGGCCATGTCGACGAACGCCGCGCGCGACCTCGCGTCGAGCATGTCGACCGCGTCGTAGGTCACGACCTCGTCGTAGCAGCCGAGCGAGCGGACGAAGGCGGCATTCGATGGCGAGGTCAGCCCGATCACGCGGATGCCCTTGCGCCGCGTATGCAGGAGGTGGGCGAGTCCGAACGCGGTCTTGCTCGAGGCCGAGGACAGGATGACGGTTGTGGCGCCGAAATGGGCCTGTTCGGCGAGAAAGTCGTCGACCAGGAACGACAGCATGAACAGCGGGCGCAGCAGCGCCTGATCATCGCCTTGCCGTCCGGCAAAGGCGGGATCGTCGCCCACCCGCGCATAGGCGTTGTAGACCGGCGCGACGCCCTGGCGGTGCGCGGCCGCGTCGCGCAGGCCGCGCTTGCCGACGTCGGCGGCCTCGATGACGAGATGCGTCGCCATCGGGAAGTAGCCGAACAGGCGCTGGCCTTCGGCGACGGCAGGATGGCGGGACGCGATCACGTTGCCGAAGCCCCATACGGGAATGATGCCGAAGCCGTCGGGCGCGGGAAACAGTTGCCAATATTTCAACTGCTCGCCGAGCAGCGCGTAGGTGATGTTGTTGGCGGTGAAGGCGAAGCGGTCGACCTTCACCAGCAGCGCCTCGGCAGGAAGCGCGTCGCCATCGGGAAGCTCGGTGGCGATCGTCTTGCACTGCTGCAGATCGCCGCGCGCGACGATGAAATCGGACGATTGCATGATGAAGACCTCGGCCGTTCGTTTGCTGTGCGTCGTGGCGCGATCCTGGCCGACATCGATGACCGTTTTGCAACCCCAACTTTGTTTGAAACGGCGTTCGCCGGAGTTGTTAGTTCGCCGGCGTGATCACGCCCTCGCGCTTCTTGACGACGCGGTAATAGCTCCACCACAGGTGCGCCGCCGCGCCGCGCAGCGGGCGCCACGCTTCGGCCAGCGGCATCATCTGCTTGGCCGTAGGCCGCGTCGCAAGCCCGAGCCCGACCTTGACCGCCTCCTGCACGGCGAGGTCGCCGGACGGCCAGGCGTCGCCATGGCCGAGGCAGAACAGCAGGTAGACGTCGGCGGTCCACGGTCCGATGCCGGGCAGGGCGGTCAGGGTGGCGTGCGCGGCGTCGGCGTCCTCATTGGCGAGCACGTCGAGGTTCAGCCGCCCGGCGCCGAGCTCGCGCGCGATGTGCTTCAGCGTCTTGATCTTGGCGGCAGAGAGGCCGAGCCGCCCCAGCCGGTCGGCGCGGGCGCGGCGGACGGCGTCGGCATCGAACGGATCGAATGCCGCCTGCAGCCGGCCCCAGATCGCGGCCGCGCTCGCGGTCGAGAGCTGCTGGCCGCAGACGATGTGGGCGATCCCGGCGAAGCCCGGCTCGCGCCTCCGGAGCGCCGGCATGCCGGTCGCTTCGAGGACGGGCGCCAGCCGCGCGTCCTGCTTCACCAGGTCGCGGATCGCGTCCTCGAGAACGGCTTGGCTGTCGAGGTGAAGGGTCATGGCGTCGCCGAACGCAAGGCTGGGCCATGTCGCGCCGGGTGGACGGCAGGAAGGCCCAGGGCTAAGGCAGCATCAGTCACGGCTGGAACTCTCATGAGCTTGCGTAGCATCCCCTCCGACATGGCCCGCCACAAGGTCGCCGGGATCGACTCCCTGCTGGATCGCGTCGTTGCCGAGTACGGCGTGTTTCTGCCGCTCGCCATCGAGAGCGGCAGCCGCGCCTGGGGCTTTGCCTCGCCCGACAGCGACTATGATTGCCGGTTCGTCTATGTGCGGCGCGCCGCCGATCATATCAAGCCATGGCCGGTGCGCGACGTCATCGAGTTTCCGCTCGAAGATGATTACGACGCCAACGGCTGGGACCTGGCCAAGGCGGTACAGCTGCTGCTGAAGGGCAATGCGGTCATCATCGAATGGCTGCGGTCGCCGGTGGTGTATCGTGGCTCCGCTTGGTTTCGTGATGACTTTCTCGCCTTCGCCAGGAGCGTGGCGAGCCGCGATGCCGTGGCGCGGCACTATCTGCATCTCGGTGAACGGCAACGCCGCGCGTATTTCGGCGACGGCACGGAGGTTGCGCAGAAGAAGATCTTCTACGCGCTGCGGCCAGCCGCGACGCTGCGCTGGCTGCGCCTGCACCCAAGGGAAGCGGTGGCGCCGATGCATTTTCCGACCTTGATGGCGGAGTGCGATCCGCCCGCGGCCTTGCAGGCGGAGGTGGCCGAGCTGATGCAGCGGAAAGCCTCGACCCGCGAGCTCGGCATCGCACCGCTGCCGCCCGTGGTGGCCGCGTTCGTCGATGCCGAGTTCGAGCTGGCCCGGTCGGCCTTCAGCGAATGCCGCAGCAGTACGGCCGAGATGATGCAGCAGGCAGAGCACTTCTATCGGACCGTGGTCGAGCGTCTGGAACGCGAAACGCAGGCAGGAGAGGCGCAGGGCTCTGTGGCGTCGAACTCATCATGATGCCACCCGTTTTCCGATTTGCCCCCAGCCCCAACGGCTATCTGCATCTCGGCCACGCTTTTTCGGCGCTGTTGAACTTCCAATGCGCGCAGCGGAGCGGCGGCCGCTTGCTGCTGCGCATCGAGGACATCGATCCGACCCGCTGCCGCCCCGAGTTCGAGCAGGCGATCTATGAGGACCTCGCCTGGCTCGGCATCGCCTGGGAGCAGCCGGTGCGGCGGCAATCGGAGCACCTTGCCGAGTACCGCGCTGCGCTGGACCGGCTGCGGGGCATGGGGCTGGTCTATCCGAGCTTCGAGAGCCGGGCCGAGGCCGCGCGGATGGTCGCGCAACGGGATGCAGAGGGGGCTTGGCCGCGCGATCCGGATGGCGCGCCGCTCTATCCGGGGACGGCGACCTCGCTCTCCGAGGCGCGCCGTGCGGCACTGATGGCCAGCGGCGCGCCCTATGCCTTGCGGCTCGACATGGCCGCCGCGGTCGCGCGCGCCGGCCGGCCGGCCTGGGACGAGCATGGCGCCGGGCCTTCGGGCGAGAGTGGCAGGGTCGAAGCAAGGCCGGAGGCCTGGGGGGATGTGGTTCTGGCGCGCAAGGAGACGCCGACCAGTTATCACCTCTCCGTCGTGCTCGACGATGCCCTGCAGGGGGTGACCGAGGTGGTGCGTGGGCAGGACCTGTTTCATGCCACCAGCGTGCACCGGCTGCTGCAGGTCCTGCTCGGCCTGCCGGCTCCGGCCTATCGGCATCACCAACTGATTCGCGACGCGCAGGGCCACAAGCTGTCCAAGTCCTCCCGGGCGACGGGATTGCGCGCCTTGCGTGCGGAAGGCGTCTCGCCGGCGGAAATCCGACACAGGATCGGCATGGTCTAGCCGCGTCCTGCCGCAAGCCCTGATGTCTCCCCACGTTTCCGGCGGGGACAACCTCCGGGGCATCGTGACACCCGGAAACGACCGTGCCATGCTGCTCAATGGCGCGGGTAATCGGGAGCTTCAATCGAAAGCGGCACGACGAGACATGACAGTACAAGTGCCCCTTCGTTTTTCGGAGTTCATGTCACAGGGGCCATGATGAAGCGCGTTCGGAAGATGAGTACGGGGCGTCGGGCCCGACCGGCCAAGCCGGCTGCGCCCAGGTCCGCCGGCGCGTCCAGAGCGCCCGCGGAAAAGGCGCCCTCCAGGACGACATCCCCGAGGATGCCGTCGTCCGCAGCACAAGCGCCGAAGACACAAACGCAGAAGACCAGGGCCGCGAAGGCGGCGCCGGCCAAGGAGCGCACCAAGGCGCGACCGCTCAAGAAGCACGTTCCTCAGGTCACGGCGATGGCGGGGAGCCGGCGAAGCGCGGCCAAGTCCGGAGTGAGGAAGCCCGAGACCGCGAAGTCCGCGCCCAAGGCTGCCGCTGGATCACCAGGAGTCGTCGAAGCCGCGCTGGCGGTGTTCGCCCATGAAGTGCGCACGCCGCTGACTGGCATTCTCGCCATCAGCGACCTGCTCGCCACCTCCGAGCTTGGCGAGCGCGAGCGGCGCTGGGTCGATACGATCAAGGCCGGCGCGGAGCATCTGTCGAGCCTCGCCACCCTGTTCGTCGATGCCGCCAAGGACGAGACCACCGGCGCGCTGCCGCGTGAGGATCTGTTCGATCTGCGCGTGCTGGCGCGGGCCGCCGGAGACTCGCTGTCGGGCCGCGCCGCCGCCAAGGGGCTGGATGTCAAGGTCCACGTTTCCGACGACTTGCCGGGACTCGTGATCGGCGACCCCGTGCGGCTGCGCGCTGCGCTCGAGAACCTGATCGACAATGCGGTGAAGTTCACCGAGCAGGGGGGCGTGGCGCTGGAGGTCGTTCCGGCACGCCGCGGCGGTCGCGGCAAGCCGAGCAGGGGCGCAGGCCGAGGCGCGGGCAGGGGCAGCGCCGCGATCGCCTTCCACGTCTCGGATTCGGGCATCGGCCTGACCCTGAAGGAGATCAAGCGGCTGTTCCGGCCGTTCAGCCAAGCCAATGTTTCGATTGCCTCGCGCTTCGGCGGGGCCGGACTCGGACTGTCCTCGGTCCGGCAACTGGCGCGCGCCATGGGCGGCGATGTCGCAGTGGCGCCGCATGAAGGCGGCGGCACGACCTTCACCCTGACGGTGACGCTGACCGTTGCGGCTACACCGCACGCCACCGCCGGCGGATCGGAAGATGGTGTCGCCCTCGCGCCGACGCGGCCCCTGCGGATCCTCGGGGTGGAGGACAATCCGTTCGGCCGCGTGGTGCTCAACACCATCCTCAATGAACTCGGCCACCAGGCCGAGTTCATCGGCCGCGGCGAGGCGGCGCCGGAGCGGATCGCGGCCGGCAATTACGATGCGGTGCTGATGGACATGGTGCTGCCCGGCATCAACGGCGTCGAGGCGATTGCTCGCATTCGCAAGCTGGACGCGCCCCACGGGACTATCCCGATCATCGGCGTGTCCGGACGCGGCGAGGACGAGGCGGCCTCGCGGGCTGCCGGCGCGGACGCGTTCCTGCTCAAGCCCGTTTCGCCGCGGGCTCTAGCGACTGCGCTTCTTGGAGCGACACGCCGCGCGGCAGCCGCGACTTGATGATCGAAGCGTTCAATTCGCCGCCATACACGAAGATCGCGGCGATGAAATACAGGAACACCAGTGCGATGATCACCGATGCGAGCCCTGCATACATCGTGACGTAGTTGTTGGCGAAGCGCGCCAGGTACTGGCCGAACACGATCCCTGACACCAGCGAGGCGATGAAGGTGAAGACGATGCCGGGCAGGATCTGCATGAAGCTGCGCCGCCCCGCCGGCAGCCAGGCGTGCAGGATGAACAGCGCGACGACCAGCGCGCTGATGGTGATGCCGTAGCGCGTCAGGTTGACGAAGCGCTCGTTGGCTTCGACCGCCAGCGGCAAATAGCGCCGGGCGGTGGCGAGCATCAGCGGGCCGAGCACGATCAGGAACGACATCGCCAGCGCCGTGAACGCGGCGACCAGGGTATAGCCGATCGATTCCAGCCGCAGCCAGTACCAGCGGCGCTGTTCGATCACGCCGTAGGCGCGGTTGAGCGCGACCCGCAGCGCCTCGACGCCGTTCGAGGCGAAGTAGACCGCGAGCACGGCGCCGATGGTCAGCGCATCGGTCCGGGTCGTGGTCAGCACGTCGTGGATCTCGCCGGTCAGCGCATCCGCCACCTGCGCCGGCCAAGTCTCGAGCATCAAGGTGGCGGCCTGGTCGGCCAGGTCCTTGGAGCCGAGAAAGCCGGCGAGCGAGGTCAGGACGATCAGGAAGGGAAACAGCGCCATCAGGGTCGACAGCGCGATATGGCTGGCGATCGCCCAGCCGTCGTCGGCGAGGAAGGTGTAGAACGCGTCCATGACGACGTGGAAGATGTAGCGAAGCGCCTTCACCTGTCCCTGCACTCCGCGAAAGAACGTGATTTGTACAATCCGATATTACGGGTCCAAAAGCCAGAAGTTGCAGCGCCGGCTGCGCGGATCCGCCATGGCGCTCTTGCGTTTGCGGTGTTATCTAGCACCGATGGCTTCACTTCTTGGTAAATTCATCCTTCCCATCGCCGTTGGCGCGGTCGCCCTGGTGCTGTTTCTCGGCCTCGTCAACATGACGCGCGGCGGCTCGCCGAACCTGTCGCAGAAGCTGATGCGCTGGCGGGTGATCCTGCAGTTCGTCGCGATCGTCGTTGCCATGGCGGCGATCTGGGCAATGGGGCGCTGAGACCGAGACGCCGAGGCGTCGAGAAACGGACGTTGAGAACGCAGCATGGTGGTCCTGAATCGCATCTACACACGGACAGGTGACGACGGTACGACCGCGCTCGGCAATGGCGAGCGGCGTCCCAAGTACGATCTGCGCGTCTCCGCCTATGGAACCGTTGACGAGACCAACGCTGCGATCGGCGTGGTCCGGCTGCATCTGGCCGATGCGCCCGAGATCGATGCGATGCTCGGCCTGATCCAGAACGATCTGTTCGACCTCGGCGCCGATCTCGCCGTGCCGCAGCGCGAGGGCAAGGCGGAGCGGCTGCGCGTCGTCGCGAGCCAGGTCGACCGCCTGGAGCGCGACATCGATACGCTGAACGAGCGGCTCTCGCCGCTGACGTCGTTCGTGCTGCCCGGAGGGACTGCGGCGGCGGCGCATCTGCATGTGGCGCGTACCATTTGCCGCAGGGCGGAACGGATCATGACGGAACTCGCCGGCAAGCCTGACGAGCCGGTCAGCGAGGCCGCTATTCGTTATATGAACCGGTTGTCGGATTTCCTGTTCGTGGCCAGCCGGGCGGCAAACCGGAACGGCGCCGGCGACGTGTTGTGGGTGCCGGGCCAAAACCGTTAACCCGCAAAACCGTTAACGCGGGGGCGTGCGGGCCTGCGTTTTTTCGCCCCTCGCGCGTTGACCGGGGGGTACGGGGGCTTTAGGTTCCGCGCCCGAAAGGTCAACCCCGGACAATTTAGAGCGAAAGAGGATCGATGAAGGTTCTGGTGCCGGTCAAGCGGGTGGTCGATTACAACGTCAAGGTCCGCGTCAAGAGCGACGGATCGGGCGTTGAGCTCGCCAACGTCAAGATGTCGATGAATCCGTTCGACGAGATCGCCGTCGAGGAAGCGCTGCGGCTGAAGGAAGCCGGCAAGGCGACCGAGGTGGTGGTGGTCTCGATCGGGCCCGCGCAGGCGTCCGAGACGATCCGCACCGCGCTCGCGATGGGCGCCGACCGCGGCATCCTGGTCAAGGCCGAGGGCAACGTGGAACCGCTGGCGGTCGCGAAGATCCTCAAAGCCGTGGCGCAGGACGAGCAACCGGGTCTGATCATCCTCGGCAAGCAGGCGATCGACGACGATTCCAACCAGACCGGCCAGATGCTGGCCGCGCTGCTGGGCTGGGCGCAGGCGACCTTCGCCTCCAAGCTCGAGGTCGAGGGCTCCGATTTCAAGGTCACCCGCGAGGTCGACGGCGGCCTGCAGACCGTGAAGCTCAAGGGGCCGGCGATCGTCACCACCGACCTTCGCCTCAACGAGCCGCGCTACGCGTCGCTGCCGAACATCATGAAGGCGAAGAAGAAGCCGATCGCCGAGAAGACGGCGGCCGACACCGGTGTCGATCTCACGCCGCGGCTCGAAGTGCTCAAGACCACCGAGCCGGCGGGCCGCAAGGCCGGCGTCAAGGTCAAGGACGTCGCCGAGCTCGTCAACAAACTCAAGACCGAGGCGGGGGTGCTCTGATGGCCACGCTGCTGATTGCCGAACACGACAATGCATCCATCAAGGACGCGACCAACAAGGCGCTGACGGCGGCGACAGCCCTCGGCGCCGATGTCGACGTGCTGGTCGCGGGCCAGGGCGCCAAGGCTGCGGCCGAAGCCGCCGCCAAGCTCGCCGGTGTCAAGAAGGTGCTGCTTGCCGATGACGCGGCCTACGCGCATGATCTCGCCGAGCCGCTCGCCGACCTCGTCGTCAAGCTCGCCGCGAACTACGACGCGATCGTCGCGCCCGCGACCTCGCGCTTCAAGAACGTGATGCCGCGCATCGCCGCTTTGCTCGACGTGATGCAGGTGTCGGAGATCATCAAGGTCGTGTCGCCCGACACGTTCGAGCGTCCGATCTATGCCGGCAACGCGATCCAGACCGTGAAGTCGAAGGACGCCAAGAAGGTCATCACCGTGCGCACCTCGACCTTCGCCGCCGCAGGCGAGGGCGGCAGCGCATCGGTCGAGACCGTCGCGGCGGCCGGCGATCCGGCGCTGTCGACCTTCGTCGGCGAGGAGGTCGCCAAGAGCGACCGTCCCGAGCTGACGTCGGCCAAGATCATCGTCTCCGGCGGCCGCGCGATGCAGAGCCGCGAGAACTTCGCCAAGTACATCGAGCCGCTCGCCGACAAGCTCGGCGCCGGCGTCGGCGCCTCGCGCGCCGCGGTGGATGCGGGCTACGCGCCGAACGATTGGCAGGTCGGGCAGACCGGCAAGGTCGTGGCGCCGGAGCTGTACGTCGCGGTCGGCATTTCAGGCGCCATTCAGCATCTGGCCGGCATGAAGGACTCCAAGGTGATCGTCGCGATCAACAAGGACGAGGACGCGCCGATCTTCCAGGTGGCCGATTACGGTTTGGTGGCCGATCTCTACCAGGCGGTTCCGGAGCTGACCGAGGCGCTCGGCAAGCTCGGCAAGTAACGCTCAAGACACCGGCCGCGTGGGACCGCGGCGGCCGGTGTTCTCACTTCCAAGGGCATGGGCGGGCGCAGCAGGCGTGCCGTTCGGGTGGATGACAACATGGCTCAGATCAACAAGCTCGGAGTGATCGGCGCAGGACAGATGGGCAACGGCATCGCGCACGTTGCCGCGCTGGCCGGGCTCGACGTGGTGCTCAACGACGTCACTGCCGACCGGTTGAAATCGGGCATGGCGACCATCAACGGCAATCTGACCCGCCAGGTCGCGAAGAAGGTGATCTCCGAGGACGCCCGCAACCAGGCGCTCGGCCATATCTCGATCAGCGAAACCCTCGACGGCCTCGCCGATTGCGATCTCGTCATCGAGACCGCGATCGAGAAGGAGGACGTCAAGCGCAAGATCTTCCACGATCTCTGCGCGGTGCTGAAGCCGGAGGCGATCATCGCCTCCAACACCTCGTCGATCTCGATCACCCGGCTCGCCGCCTGCACCGATCGCCCCGAGCGCTTCATCGGCATTCATTTCATGAACCCGGTTCCGCTGATGGAGCTGGTCGAGCTGATCCGCGGCATCGCCACCGACGACGCCACCTTCGAGGCGGCCAAGGAGTTCGTCGGCCGGCTCGGCAAGCAGGTCGCCGTTTCCGAGGACTTCCCGGCCTTCATCGTCAACCGCGTCCTGCTGCCGATGATCAACGAGGCGATCTACACGCTCTATGAGGGCGTCGGCAATGTCGAGGCGATCGATGCGGCGATGAAGCTCGGCGCGCATCACCCGATGGGGCCGCTCGAGCTGGCCGATTTCATCGGTCTGGATACCTGTCTGTCCATCATGCAGGTGCTGCATGAGGGGCTGGCGGATTCCAAATACCGGCCGTGCCCGCTGCTGGTGAAATATGTCGAGGCCGGCTGGCTCGGCCGCAAGACGCAGCGCGGCTTCTACGACTATCGCGGCCCCAAGCCGGTGCCGACCCGCTGATTTTACCGCCGCCGGGCTCGAGCGATACGCTTCGTTAAGGCACACGGCTTAACCTCGCCGTAACGAGAGGTTGTACGCGTATGGACATGAGCTTGGTGGCTGCGGTCATGGCGCAGCAGGCGAGTGCGACACAGCAGCAGGTCGCCACGTCGGTGCTGAAGCAGAACCTGAACGCCCAGAAGGATGCGGTGCTGACGCTGCTCGGCGGCGCGCAGCAGACATTGTCGCTCGCCAATGCCGGCCCCGGCGTCGGCGGCAACCTCAACATCGCCGCCTGAGTTCTCCCGATTAGAGTCCCGCGGCGGCCTTCGATGTCGCCGCCTGGATCAGCTTGACCGCGTCGGCGCTGTCCCACTCGGCGGGACCCGCGATGGTCGCGATCTCGCAGCCATTGCCGTCGACCAGCACCGAGGTCGGCATCCCCAGCGCGCGGCCGACCGCCTTCAGATCCTGGAACACCTTGGCCTTCGGGTCGCTGAAATAGGCGAGCTGCGTCAGCTTGGCGTCGGCGAGGAACGTCTTTGGCTTCTCCGGGTCGCGGGTGTCGATGTTGACCGCAACCACCTGGAAGGCGTCGCTGCCGAGCTTGGCCTGCAGCCCGTCCAGCGCCGGCATCTCCTTGCGGCAGGGCACGCACCAGGTCGCCCACAGGTTCAATAGCACCGTCTTGCCACGGAAATCCGACAGCTTCTTCGCTGCCCCCGTGCCGTCCTCGAAGGCGAGATCCGGCAGCCGCAGCGGCATTGTTGCCGCCGTCAGCGCCGCCACCTCGCCCTTGATCAGCGGTGCGATCCGCTTGGCGGTGTCGACCGCCGCCTGACAGGCCTGGTCGCCCGCCGGCCGTCCCTTCAGCAATCCGCCAAGGGTCACCGCCGCGATGCCGGCCACGGCGACCACCGCCACGGCACCGGCCGCGAGCAGCGTCCGCCGCGAGGATGCGGGGCGGGCAGGGGACGGGTCAGGCTTATCGTTTGTCATCTCGGGTCGGTTGCGGCTATCAGAGGCGCGAATTTCGGGATACCGGACGGTGTGTCCCATCCAGCGGCGGTCAGCAAGGTCTTGGAAGCGGTTCAGGCATGAGCAACACGATGTGGGGCGGACGGTTCTCGGAGCGTCCCGACGAGATCATGGAGGACATCAACGTCTCGATCGACGTCGATCGCCACCTTTACGCGCAGGATATCGCCGCTTCCAAGGCGCACGCCGCCATGCTCGCCGCCCAGGGCATCATCACCGCGGGTGATGCGAAAAATATGGCTAAGGGTCTAGACACGATTTTGTCAGAGATCACCAAGGGTTCGTTCGAGTTCAAGCGGGCCCTGGAAGACATCCATATGAATGTCGAGAGCCGGCTCTCCGAGCTGATCGGCCCCGCCGCCGGCCGCCTGCACACCGCGCGCTCGCGCAACGACCAGGTCGCGACCGACTTCCGCCTGTTCGTCCGCGACACCATCGACGACATCGACGCGGCGCTCGCCGCCTACCAGCACGCGCTCGCCACCCGCGCGCTCGAATACGCCGGCACGGTCATGCCCGGCTTCACCCATCTGCAGACCGCCCAGCCGGTCACCTTCGGCCACCATCTGCTCGCCTATGTCGAGATGGCCGGGCGCGACCGCGGCCGCTTCATCGATGCCCGCAAGCGCCTCAATGAATCGCCGCTGGGCGCCGCCGCGCTCGCCGGCACCTCGTTCCCGATCGACCGCCACGCCACCGCCGAGGCACTCGGCTTCGAGCGCCCGATGGCCAATTCGCTCGACGCCGTCTCCGACCGCGATTTCGTGCTGGAGACCCTCTCGGCCGCCTCGATCTGCGCCGTGCATCTGTCGCGCTTCGCCGAGGAGATCGTGATCTGGACCTCGCCGCTGGTCGGCCTGATCAAGCTGTCGGACAAGTTCACCACCGGCTCCTCGATCATGCCGCAGAAGCGCAACCCGGACGCCGCCGAGCTGGTGCGCGCCAAGACCGGCCGCGTCATCGGCGCGCTGAACGGGCTCCTGATCGTCATGAAGGGCCTGCCGCTCGCCTATCAGAAGGACATGCAGGAGGATAAGCAGGGCGCGATGGAGGCGTTCGCGGCGCTGTCGCTCGCCATCCGCGCCATGACCGGCATGGCGCTCGACCTCGTGCCGGACGAGGCCCGCATGAAGGCCGCAGCCGGCGAGGGCTATGCGACGGCGACCGACCTCGCCGACTGGCTGGTGCGCACGCTCAAGATGCCGTTCCGCGAGGCCCATCACGTCACGGGCCGGATCGTGGCCTTGGCCGCCAAGCAGGGCGTCGCCCTGCACGAGCTGCCGCTGAAGGCGATGCAGGAGGTCGAGCCGAAGATATCAGCCGAGGTGCTCGGCGTGCTCTCGGTCGAGTCCTCGGTGAAGAGCCGCACCAGCTACGGCGGCACCGCGCCGAAGAACGTGGCCGCGCAGGCCAAAGCCTGGCTGAAGCGGCTGGAAAAACAGCGAAAGTAGGGCTCGCGTTCGAAATTTGATCGGCCCGGCGTGGCACTCCCGCACTCGTCAGGCCGGTGCATTCTCTGTATGGTGCCGCCCGCATGGGGATTTCACACGTGAATCGCGCTCGCCGTCCAACCTCCGCCGCCCGGGTCCTGCTCGTCCTGGGCGCTTCAGCCCTTCTGCTGGCCGCCTGCGGCCGCAAGGGCCCGTTGGACCTGCCGGCCAACTCCCCGCCGGCGCCGCAGATGTCGGCCGCTCCCGCCGACACCGCCACGGATGCCGCCAACAAGCCCGGCCTGTTCAACTCCGGCTACGGCGCCGACGCCGCCCCCGCCGCCACCCGCGGCCAGAAGAAACCCTTCATCCTCGACCCGCTGCTCGACAGCAAATAGAGCTCGAACTCCCTCTCGATCAGCGCTCGATGCCACCCTCCCCTGGAGGGGGAGGGTCGCCTCACGGTGAGCGAAGCGAAACGCGAGGCGGGGTGGGGTGATCTCTCCACGCGCACCGTCCTCGCGGCTTCACCCCACCCCGCTCGCCCGCTTCGCGTGCGATCGACCCTCCCCCTCCAGGGGAGGGTGGCAGCGCGGGTTTGACAATCCGCCCCATTTCCCGGCAATTCGCCGCCACAATCATTCATCTCGCAGCCCGCGCGCGGACCTGACCCATGAACCACTTCGACTACCGCGACGGCGTGCTGCACGCCGAGGCCGTCAATCTCGCCGAGCTCGCCGCCACCGTCGGCACCCCGTTCTACTGCTACTCCACCGCCACGCTGGAGCGGCACTACCGCGTGTTCGCGGACGCCTTCGCCGGCCAGGACGTGCTGATCTGCTACGCGATGAAGGCCAACTCCAACCAGTCGGTGCTGCGGACGCTCGCCAAGCTCGGCGCCGGCGCCGACGTCGTCTCCGGCGGCGAATTGAAGCGGGCGCTGGCGGCCGGCATCCCCTCGCGCAAGATCGTGTTCTCCGGCGTCGGCAAGACCGAGGCCGAGCTGCGCGCCGCGCTCGCGGCCGACATCCACTGCCTCAACATCGAATCCGAGCCCGAGCTCGATCTGCTTGCGCGGCTCGCCCAGGAGACCGGCCACACCGCCCGCATCTCCGTGCGCGTCAACCCGGACGTCGATGCCGGCACGCACGCCAAAATCTCGACCGGCAAGTCGGAGAACAAGTTCGGCATTCCGCTGGAGCACGCCCGCCGCGTCTATTCCCGCGCGGCGAAGATGCCGGGCATCAAGGTCACCGGCGTCGACGTCCATATCGGCAGCCAGATCACCGATCTCGGCCCGATGGAGACCGCGTTCCGCATTCTGACCGAGTTCGTGCAGACCCTGCGCGCCGACGGCCACGACATCTCCCATGTCGATTTCGGCGGCGGCCTCGGCATCCCCTATCACATGGACCGCGCGGTGCCGCCGGAACCCGCCGCCTATGCCGCGATGGTCAAGCGCGTCAGCCACAATCTCGGCTGCACCCTGATGTTCGAGCCGGGACGGATGATCGTCGGCAATGCCGGCATCCTCGTCGCCAAGGTGATCTACGTGAAGCACGGCGAGGCCAAGAACTTCGTCATCATCGACGCCGCGATGAACGACCTGATCCGCCCGACGCTCTATGAGGCCCATCACGACATCCTGCCGGTGATCCAGCCCGCGCCAGGTGCGCCGTCGTTCGTCGCCGACGTCGTCGGCCCGGTCTGCGAAAGCGGCGACTACCTCGCGCTCGACCGCACACTGCCCGAGCCTGCGCCCGGCGACCTCCTCGCCATCATGACATCAGGCGCCTACGGCGCCGTGCAGGCCTGCACCTACAACACCCGCGCGCTGGTGCCCGAGGTGCTGGTCAAGGGCGACCAGGCCGCCGTGATCCGCCCGCGCATCGAGGTCGAGCAGCTGATCGCGATGGATACGCCGGCGCCGTGGCTGTGAGGCGGCGCTGCCGCGCAAGCCGCTCGCGCTGTTGCGCTCATCTGTCCCCACATCGTCATGCCCGGGCTTGTCCCGGGCATCCACGTCCATCCGAGCCCGCGGGGCGACGTGGATGGCCGGGCCTTCGCCGCGCCGCAGCGGCTTCGGCCGCGCAGGCGGGACAAGCCCGGCCATGACGGAGTAACTGATGAGCATATCGCTCAGCGGATTAGCCTGTGCGCTCTCGCGTTCGTTGGCTACGCTCGGCCTGAAATTGCAGTGGAAATTGCGCCCATGACGGCCTCCAGCAACCGGTGGCTCGCCTTGGCATCCCGGGGGACGCTCTGAGCCGGGCTACGCCACCAATAGGTTTCCCAGTCCTGGTCGCTCATCTCCATCGCTGCAATGTCCCGGAGCTCAGCCAGCAGTGGTTCGAGCTCGTCGTCCCTGAAGAACTCGATCAGGAAGACGCCAAGCCGCTCTTCTGATGAGAAGACTTTGGCAGTTCCCTGAAAGAGCCCGCCGGCCATTCGATCGAAGAGCTTGTATCGCGTGGGGTCGATGGTGCTCATTGTCGGACGTCACCACTTGCGGGCGGGAGCGGGGCCATCGCATATGTCTCCGCCCGCTCGTATCTTACTCAACTCGCTTCTCCACTCCACATCAGGACACCCCCATGAGCATTCGCGTCGGCATTGTCGGGATCAGCGGTTTTGGCGGCGGCGAGGCGATGCGCCTGGTCGCGGGGCATCCGGCGTTCGAGCTGGTCTACGCCGCGGGCGAGGGCAGCGCAGGCCAGCGGCTGGCGGAGCGCTTCCCCGGCGTGCCGGCCAGGCTCGCCGATCTCGTGATCGAGAAGTGGGACCCCGCGCGCCTGCCGCAGCTCGACGTGCTGTTCGCCTCGCTCCCCACCGGCGCCTCGCGGGAGGCGCTGGCGCGCGTGCCAAGCAGCGTGAAGATCGTCGACATCGGCGGCGACCACCGCTACGCCGACGGCTGGACCTACGGCCTCGCCGACGTCTGGCCCAGGGAGATCGCGGGCAAGACCCGCATCGCCAATCCCGGCTGTTTCCCCGCGGCCGCGCTGACCCCGCTGGCGCCGCTGCTGGCCGACAAACTGATCTCGCCCGACAACATCGTGATCGACGCCAAGACCGGCATCTCCGGCGCCGGCCGCGGCGGCGACAGCAAGTTCGGCTACGCCGAGAGCAACGAGAACCTGATCCCCTACGGCCTGCTCAGGCACGTCCACATGCCCGAGATCGAAAGCACGATCGCGCGCCTCAGCGGCGGCAGCGCCGCCGGCCTCGTGTTCACGCCGCATCTGGTGCCGATGACCCGCGGCATTCTCGCCACCATTTACGCCCGCGGCCGCGCCACCACCGCGCAGTGCCTCGACGCCGCCCGCCGCTTCTACGCCGACAGCGCCTTCGTCCGTGTCACCGACAAGCCGCCGCAGACCAAATGGGCCACCGGCTCCAACCTCGCCTTCGTCAGCTACGCCGCCGACCCCGAGCGCAACCTGGTGATCGCGCTCGGCGTCGTCGACAATCTCGGCAAGGGCGCAGCCGGGCAGGCAGTGCAGAATGCGAACCTGATGTGCGGGCTGCCGGAGACCGCGGGGCTGGAGGGGGCGCCGGTCTGGCCGTGAGGTCGGCCGCGATTGTCACAGCAGCGGGAGACGGCACGGGTGATCAAACGGCGTCTCTCCTCAGCGTTTGATCCGGTGCACCGTCACCGTGGTCCCCACTCAGAAGCCCGTCGAGAGCGCGACCTCGCGCCATCGGGCGATGATGGCGGCGTCGGAGGCGTGCTTCGCCTCGATCGCCGCGACGGTGTCGGCCCCCAGTGGTAACCGCACCGGCGGGTCGGGCTCGCCGGCGAAGTCGACGAGCACCCGCGCGAGCTTGTCGGGATCGCCGGGCTGGGCGCCGTTGACGGTGCCGGCGTTCGCGCGGACCCGACCTGCCGTCGCGCTGTAATCGGGGATCACGATGCGGCTGACCTTCAACGACGAGGCGTCCATGAAGTCGGTCCGGAAGTAGCCCGGCTCGATCGCCGTCACATGGATGCCGAGCGGATTGAGCTCGGCGCGCATCGCCTCCGACAACGCCTCGACGGCGAACTTGGTCGCGCCATAGACGCCGAAGCCGGCCGAGCCGCGATAGCCGCCGATCGACGAGATGTTGAGGATGCGGCCGGACCGTGCCTTGCGCATGTGGGGCAGAATGGCGCGGGTGACGGCCAGGAGCCCGAACACGTTGGTGCGGAAGACGGCCTCGATCTCCTCTCGGCTGGTTTCCTCGACCGCGCCCATCAGGCCGAAGCCGGCGTTGTTGAGGAGCACGTCGATCCTGCCGAAGCGGTCGATCGCCGCCTGCGCCGCCGCGACCGCCTCGCTCTCCCTGGTCACGTCGAGCGCGAGGGCCAGGAGGTCGGGATGCGCCCCGATGCGATCGACGATCGCCTTCGGATTGCGGGCGGTCGCCACGACGGCGTCGCCTCTGTCCAGCGCCTGCTGCGCGACCAGCGCGCCGAAGCCGCGCGAGGCCCCTGTGATGAACCAGACTCTCATCGGACTATTCCTCGATATTGCCGTTGCGTGTGAGGCTCGTGGGTCGCGCCGGCTCATGCCGCCGCGATGTCGATGGCGATCTTGCCGGTGCCGCCCGTCTTGAGCGCATCATAGGCCGCACCGACGTCCTCGAGGGCGAACCGGCGCGAGTCGAGCAGCGGCGTGAGCTTGCCGGATTCCACCAGCTGTGCGGCCTGGGCGAGGATCTCGCCGTGATGCCGCCGTCCCTTGCCGTCGAGCAGCGGCAGCAGCGTGAAGACGCCGGAATAGGTGCCGCCCTTGAACGACAGCGGCGCCAGCGGATGGGTGCCCCAGCCCAGCGACGAGGTGACATGGCCGAACCGCGCGACCGCGGCGAAGGCGGTGTCGAGCGCGCCGACCGTGTCGTAGACGATGTCGAAGCCGCGGCCCGCCGTGATGCGCTCGACGGCGTCGGCGATCGGTTCGTTGCGGTCGATGAAAACAGCGCCCAGGCGCTCGATCACCGGCCGGCTCTCTGGACTTCCCGTTGCGAAAACCGTTGCGCCGAAGGCGAGGCCGAGCTGGACGACGATGTGACCGACACCGCCGGCGCCGCCCAGGACGAGCAGCGTCTGTCCCGGCCGGATGCCGACGCGATCGACCAGACCTTCCCAGGCCGTGATCGTCACCAGCGGCAGGACGGCCGCCTCGCGCATGCTGAGGTTCGCCGGCTTGGCCGCGAGCAGATCCGCGTCGGCGCTGACATATTCGGCCAGCGTTCCCGGGTGGCCGCCGACTCCGCCGACCATGCCGTAGACCTCGTCGCCCGGACGAAACCGGGTGACGCCTTCGCCCGTGGCCTCGACCGTGCCGGCCATGTCCAGGCCGAGGATGGCGGGGGCCGGGTGCCTGGCATGGGCGGCCTGGCCGGCGTGGATCTTGGCGTCGAGCGGGTTGGTGCCCGCCGCGGCGATGCGGACGAGGACCTCGCCGGGTCCCGGCGCGGGGCGGCTGATCGGGGTGACGCGCAGCGGCGCGCCGGTTTCGTGGAGAATGGCAGCCTTCATCGAGATGGTCATGGCGACCTCCTGTTGTGATGGAGGCATCATCGGCCGTCGTGCCATGAATGGACATCATCGAGTTCGTATGTAATCCATTCAGTTTTGAATGGGCGTCTCGTGTCCGTCGCCCCCGTCGTCGAAAGGCCTCGCATGGAGTGGAGCGACCTGCGGATCTTCCTCGCCATCGCGCGCGAGGGCACGCTCGGCGCGGCCGCGCGCCGGCTCGGCCTGTCTCAGCCGACCATGGGACGCCGCCTGGCGGCGCTCGAAGCGGCCGTGAGCCAGACGCTGTTTCAGCGCACGGCCGAAGGCTTCGTGCTGACTCACGAGGGCACGGCGGTGTTGGCCCACGCCGAGCGGATGGAGGAGGAGGCGCTCGCGTTCGAGCGGCGCCTGGCGGGCGCGCAGGCGCAGCTCGACGGTTTTCTCAGGATCTCGTCGTCGGATTGGTTCGGCCGCCTGGTGCTGACGCCGGTTCTGGCCGAATTCGGCCGGCTGCACCCGCGCGTCTGTGTCGAGCTCTTGACCGACGCGCGGCTCTACAGTCTTCCCCGCCGCGAGGCCGATCTCGTGTTTCGCATCCGCGCGTTCGACGAGCCGGAGGTGATCTCGCGCCGGCTCCTGCACATCCCCTATGCCGTGTACGGCCCGCTCGACGGCCCGCAGGCCGTCGAGGGCGATGGCCGGGGGATCAGGGTCGTCACCATGGACACGGCCTTCGCCGACATGCCCGATGCGCGCTGGCTGGCGAAGCGACTGCCGAAGGCCGAGGTCGCGATGCGCAGCAACAACCGCGACGTTCAGGCCATGCTATCGGCGCAAGGCGCGGGCCTCGCCGTGCTGCCCCGGCCGCTCGGCGACGCGACGCCGGGCCTGCGGCCCGTCGACATCGGTGAGCAGCCGCCGGGGCGGGACACCTATGTCGGCTATCACCGCGATCTGCGCCGGCTCGCCCGGCTGCGGGCGCTGCTCGACCTCGTCATCTCGCAACTGGCGTCCGCGTGAGATGCGTTTGACACTGCGGCGCTCTCGATCTCGTCGGCGCTCCGGATCTCGTCCCCCGCGTGCCTCGAGTTTTATGCAGTGTCACCGTAATCCCGGCGCCTACGGCGCCGTCCAGGCCTGCACCTACAACACCCGCGCGCTGGTGCCCGAGGTGCTGGTCAAGGGCGACCAGGCCGCCGTGATCCGCCCGCGGATCGAGGTGGAGCAACTGATCGCGATGGATACGCCGGTGCCCTGCTTATGAGGCTTACTGTTCTTGTAGTCCCAATAGAGCACCCTGCACGGACTTCAAACAGAACAACTGTCTACATCCTTCGACTGTACTCGCTGCAGTCAGGCTCGTTGCGAGACTTGCGTAACAAGTCGAGCGCCTATTCCAGTGCTAAAGCGTAGCTGGTGACGACCGAGCCGTTGTATTTTGCGTCATCATCTCAGAAGGGCGAGCATCAAAAAAGCCAAAACGATGCCGCTAGCGCCCATTGCAATCCTATTGAGAAATGCTCGTCGAGCATCCATGCGCTGAACGCAAGACGCACAGAGAGTTCGGAGCGAAAAATAGCTCCTTACAGACGGTGGCTTGCCGCGAAGGAGCGCGTACAGGACGATCGTGAGTAGCGTAGGCGCGGAACTAGAGAAGCCTGCGACGCTCGTTCCTGTCCGAACAGATCTGCGAACGCCCTGACCTTTGGTCAGGGGCGCACCGCAGAAATAGCAGGTTGTCATTCTCCCCTCCCATTATCCGCATCGATAGTACGTCGCTTTGCCCTTCGCGCTCGACCAGAGTAGGGTCCTGCCGGAGACGGTGAAGGTGATAGTTGCGGGCCATCGATCCGCTCCGACTTGGCAGTGACCTCGCACCGTCCAGCCAACCCTGCTTGGAATAAACGCGTCGAATGTGCATAGCCCGCCGTCCGTCTTCGCTTCACGCACGGAGATATTCAGCTGAGTTCCCTGTGAGCAATCTGGATCCGCAGCCCAGCCGCCGAGAAACGATCCGGTTCGCGTGATAGCGCGGGAGGAATTCAGGGCTCGCGTTGTGACATCATCTATCTGGTCGCCTGCTGGCAAATGATTGATGATCCTGAACTCTCGCAAAGCAGCATAGCTGTCCTTATCCCATCTGAGGCTATTACCTGCTGCATAGCCCAACTCGGAAAGTCGACCGATTGCTGGATCCGCTTTCACGCCATCCGTGGGAGAATCGGAGCCGCTCGGCAGCAGTTCGGGTCGAGGAGATGGAACAGGTTTGATCTCCTGTGCAGGGGGAAGTGGAGGAGCAGTAGGCGGCGCCGGCGGTAGAGCAGCAATGACTTTTGTCTGTTCCGAAAGCTCAACTGACGGCTGCATCGGTACAATGATCGCCTGAGATGCACCATTTGGACTGGCTGGCCCACTCGGAGTGCTTGCAGGCTTAATTGGGGGCGCGGCTGGTGCCAGAACTGGTGCTGCCGGGCTAGCTGAGCTTTGACTGATGGCTGGAGCGGCTGGCACCGTAGGACTCTCCATGGCGCCAACGACCATGAGCGAGGCAACGCAAGCGACGCCGAACACCCACCGACGAGCGGTGACATCGCCAAAAATCCTGACTTTTTCGTCTGCCTCTGCCTGTTTCAGCTCCACCCAAATCGATCGGGCGCGAGTTGTAATGTCACCTCGGGATCGCTCGATTTCGGCTGCGACCGTTCTGACAAAAACGAGATCATCTTTCAGTGCAGATTCCAGCGACGCGCGCTTTTGAACAATGCCAGACCTTATGCGTGCGATCTCATTTGGATCAATGGGTAGATTTGGATTGAACGTAAATCGTCGCTCCAGTTCTGATCGCCACGATGCCATCTGGTTCGCCGTGACCGGTCCAAATCCCGGGATTTGCTCGATGCGTTGTTTAGTGACATCGGCAGCCGTGCTGATCCCGTACGACCTCAAAGTCGCCTTCTTGCCACCACCGACACCTTTTATTCTCGCACTTACGAGAGTGAAACGCTCAAGAAAATGCTTCAGCTGTATATCGCGTTGCGTCCGAGCGAGATCTGCCAATAATCGAGCCTCCTCGTTCGGAAGCTCATTAAATTCGCGGATATGCAACTCGGCTTTCCGTCTGGCGTCGGCAAAGCGCGAATTGTCTCCGTCCTTTCGGTACCGTTGTTCGATTTGGCCCCAGGCCTGTTTGAGCTGGTGTGAGCGAGGACTGTTTGCATGCTGCTGCTTGGGATTCCTAAGAGCGAAATAAGCGGATACGCCAAGAGCTGTTAATCCTACCAAGGGCGGAACAGTCCCTAGTCGCAGAATGGTGATGGCGAAGATGCCGCCAAGTGTTGCCCCGACGAATTGCGTCGCCGAGCTATCGATTGCACCTTTGTTTTGGGCGTTTGGTGAACTCTGTATCGCCGGCATAACGGCGCTGAGTGCTGGTGCTATGCCGGGATCACGAACCCCGCGTATTGCGGCAATCAGCTGGCCGAGATCAGCCGGTGCAGTAGTGTTGACAACAAGAGGCACCGGAAACGCAATAAATCCTGGAAAGGCTTTTTCCAGCTTGCACCAGGGGCAGTTCGGGGCGGATGAGAAATGAAAGTGAGCTGCAGATGCGCTACACTTGACGAGCTGCGACTCGGCCCTTCGCAGCAAAGACACCCAATCCGCCGCTTTTGGGCGGCCGTTGTTGGAGCCGGCCGGGCCGAAGCATGCCTCGAAGGCGGCGGCACAATCTGCCGGCACGTACGATAAGGTCGGGGCGAATGGAGGTGGTTCGGTTTGCGTTCGCGCTCTATCGTATGAGTACGCGAATCGATACTCAGCGATAGCGCGCTCCTCGGGCATATCGCCTCTTCCGAGATATCTTCCAGAGAACGGGTGACGCCCAAGGAACAATAGGCTGAAGATCGCGATCGCTAGACCGAATGCATCATGGTTTTGCGTCCGAATCGTGCTCGCGAACGGCTTACCTTGTAGTTCGGGTGGCGTGTAATCGGGAACGCCTACCGTGCAATAATATAGCCGGTTGTCCTTGGCAAATTGGAAGGAGTCACAATCGATCAGCGTTGCAGTGGCATCTGGGCCGACCAAAATGCCGGAGTGATTTAGGTCGCCGATAACGCATCCGGCCGCGTGCACCGCAGCAACTGCTTTGGCAATGTTCAGAGATGTGCGAATTAGCAGTCGGTAGTCTGCATTTGGGAACTCATTTCGTCGACTCGCTGGCGAGTATAATTCGTGAACTGGTTTTTGCTTGCCAACGCGCCGCATTGTGAATCCGGCAAATCCTCCCCCTCCATCGAATAGCGCCGATATCGGAAATGCGGCGTTGCTAACGCGAGACTGAATGTTAGCCGCGATCATTGCGGCGATCTTTTCTTTGCGCTCTTGCGCCTTCTCGGGATGATAGATTTTCGCCACCAGATCGGGCGACCCAGTGATTTCGAATACCGCCCCTTCACCGCCTCGGCCTAGCAATTTACCGAGGACGACGGCCTTCTTTTGCTGATCATAGATGTTCTTAAGGCGCGACATGTGATTTGCGGCGAGCAAGCAGTAGCGTTTTGTCGTCGTCGGTTTTTTCGCAGAGAGCCGGGCTCCTCAAATAGTTGCTCAAGTGAGACGACAGATTTCGATTTCGTCCCGTTCCTTCGGGCTTGAAGCCCGAGAATATCTGATTAAAGAACGGGTCGAATGCGCGTTTCGTCGCGAAGTTCAAGACGAGGTGCTCGATCCCGTCGGTAAAGACCGCTAGTTCAGCGAGTGGGCCGCTTATCTCACTCAGATTGAACGTCGGTTCGGGATCGTCCGTGACGAAATAGGTTGTGGAGGCATACTCTCCGTGAGACGGCCAACTTGAGATATCCCACTCATGCGCATCTACTAGGCGATGAACTGCCGCTCCATCGCCTACGTGCAAGACCTTTGCCCCGGATTTTCCAATAACGCATCCTATGAGGGTGGCAGCAAACTCGCGTCGAGGAATTCCGAACGATTGCGAAACTATTTCAATGCGCCCGCGGATATCGTCGAGCCAGTCGCTGGCTATGTCCCGAGAGATATCTCGGATCTTTCCTCCGCCTTTCAAAAAGCTTCGCGCATTGCGGCAAAACGCGCGGACCGCAATCCGAGCGCCCAAGGAAGAGCGTTGAGCCGACCCTGCACCGTCCGAACAAACCACGATGAGGGCGGACTCATGTTCGCCGCGAACGAAAATGCAGGCGCCGGAGTCATCACAACCACGATTTATTCGAAGATGGGATGTGCCAACAGCGCTTGCCGATACCCATTCCCAATCGATTCCGGTCATCCGGCCGTAGCCCAGCCATCCGGGGCTACTGGGTTTTGCAGGGGGACCTGGTCGCCCGGGTTAGACCTCGATACGGAGGAGAGCGAAGCAGACAGCCACTGGAAAAATTCCTTGAACTGAAGACCTTTCAGCTTCAGAGGTTCCCGAGTCGCAATGGAGCGTAAGGTGCTGAAATCAGCCCCTTCGACCCCGACAGCATAGAACATGAAAGACTTTGAGGCCTCGCCCTCATGGACAAGCTGGGTGGCCCGAGACACGGAATCCGTGGGCGACCCGTCCGTGATCAGGAATACCCAGGGGCGGTAATGCTTGACGCCGGCTGCTCGATAGGTCGCTTTCCTTTCCGTCAACATGTTAATCGCCTGCTCAATGGCTTCACCCATTGGAGTTGCGCCGGCTGGCTCGATTCTCGACGGATAGAAGTTTTGAGCCGTAGTAAAATCCATCTCCACTTTCACAGGCCCGAAAGTGACGATCGCCACTTCCACGCGCTTTGCTGCAAGGCTGTCGGTTACGAGCTCATCGCGAAATGCCTGGAGACCGTCATTCAATTGCTGAATAGGTGCACCCGTCATCGAGCCCGAATTATCCAGCACGAGGACGACGGGGCATCGGTTCTCGGGATTCTCGATGAATTCGGTGGTGTTAAAAGGCTGTTGAGAGAAATCGGTTTCCGACATTTGAATACCCTTTACATAAAGGTAGCGGACGATTCATATACAACCCTGCCGACTTTGCAACCCAAAGGGGTGTGCTGGCCCGCCGTCGCGAAGCAATTGCCGATGTATCTTGAAGGGCATCGAAAGGCGGTGGCCGTACCGGCGCTTTCCTGATCCAATGTGCCGCGAGCCTTGTTCCGGCGGTATCTAGTAGTTGGCTCGATGCCGTATTTGCGTTGATCGCTGACGTTGAAGCCTCGATGAAGCGAGGCCGAGATTTTGCGTTTGCTCTCGCCCGTGCTGCCGGTCATGCAAATATTTCTATTGCGCTTTATCCGAAATTATGCTCTACTCCCCGCATCCCGTCCCGCTGAGGGGGCGCTTCGCGATCGTCACGGACGTCGGGTGCGGGATGCGGTGGGCGCATTGGGGCGCAGCACGGGTCTTTCCGTGCGGACGAACGATCCCGGTGCGACGGTGAAGTCGCGTGGTTCTGGCATCCCGGTGCTGATGCCAAGTTGGCGGTGACGAACCGCCGGCGACGGGGGCAAGACAGCCGTTCCCCGGGAAGATCGCGTATAAATCGTAACACCATCGCGCAGGGAAGGCCGGGTGATCTCGGCTGAGCCTGTGGTTCTGCCGCGTGCTTTTGTTGCACGCGGACCATGGGCGCCGGCCGGCGCCCGGTCTTCCCTGCGCCCTCGCTTCTCGAGAGGGTGAGATGTCGGGTATCACTCGGGCGCCGGATGCGTCGCGAGAAGGATGGTGCTCGTTTTGCTAATGATTTCCTCCGCGGAGTATTTGATCATGTGCATCGTGACGTTCGCCACGACGTCATTGCGAGGAGCGCAGCGACGAAGCAATCCAGAGTCCCACCCGGAGCCCTGGATTGCTTCCGCCTTCGCCCGAAGGGCTTCGGCGGACACATCGCTGCGCTCGCAATCACGGAGTTTGGGGTGTGCGGGTGGATCACCCTCCGTTGTCATCGGGACGCCCCGCCGTCATCAGGGCGCCCCGTAGCTTTCCGGGAACCCGGCCGGTCACACTCCCGTGTGAACCGCGGCCGGCGGCGGGAAAGCCCGCGCAGAGCGGGTGCCTCACGGCTGCCTTTGTGCTAGGGTGAACATCCGGGCAACCTGGAGAGATTGTTGAGCGGCATCACCCCCGAGCCGGCCGGGCCGGCAAGCAGCACGCCCGATGGCCTGACGCATGATGGCTTGGCGCGGCTCAAGCTGGCGCAGGCGCTGAAGCGGGCGCGTCTCGCCATCGCCTGGGAGCGCGGCTGGCCGCATCTCGCCCGGCTGCTCACGGTGGTCGGTCTGTTCCTGATCGTCTCCTGGGCCGGCCTCTGGCTCGGCCTGCCGTTCGCGGTCCGCATGATCGGCGTCGGGCTGTTTCTGCTGCTCCTGCTCGGCGCCACCGTGCCGATGCTGAGATATCGCTGGCCGACCCGCGACGAGGGCCTGGCGCGGCTCGATCGCGGCTCGGGCATCGCCCATCGCCCCGCCACCGCTCTCACCGACACGCTGACCACCAAGGATCCGATCGCGCACGCGCTGTGGCAGGCGCAGCGCGAGCGCACCTTGGCCTCGATCAAGCGCATCCGCGCCGGGACGCCGCGGCCGCGGCTGTCGCTGCACGACCCCTGGGCGGTGCGCGCGCTGGTGATCGTGCTGCTGGTCGCGACCTATGTCGCGGCCGGCGACGAGCGGCCGATGCGCCTCGCCTCGGCGTTCGACTGGAACGGCGTGCTGACGCCGGTCACGGTCCGGGTCGATGCCTGGGTCAAGCCGCCGCTCTACACCGCGAAGCCGCCGATCATCCTGTCCGCCGCCAACAAGGAAGGCGCGGTGCCGTCGAGCGGCCCGATCGTGGTGCCCCAGGGCTCGACGCTGATCGTGCGTTCCAGCGGCGGCAATCTCGACATCATCACGTCAGGCGGCGTCGCCGAGGCGGCGCCCGGCGAGGTCGCGGTCGGCGAGGCCGCGCCGAAGGGCACCACCGAGAAGCACTACACGATCAAGACCGACGGCACCGTTCACGTCCGCGCGCCCGCAGGGCAGCCGCAATGGGTGTTCGCGGCGACGCCGGACAAGCCGCCGGTCATCAGCATGGCCAAGGACCCGGAGCGGCAGGCGCGTGGCTCGCTGAAGCTGTCCTACAAGCTCGAGGATGATTACGGCGTCACCGAAGCCCGCGCCAAGGTCGCTGCGCGGCCCGTCGAAAGCAAGGCTGCCGAAAGCAACGAAAGCAAGACGGCTGACGCGCCCGCCGCACGGCCGCTGTTCCAGCCGCCGGAGTTTCCGCTGGTGCTGCCGAACGCGCGCACCCGCAACGGCGTCGGCCAGACCGTCAAGGATCTCAGCGAGGACCCGTACGCCGGCGCCGACGTCACGCTCACGCTGACGGCCAAGGACGAGGCCGGCAACGAGGGCACCAGCGAGCCGTTCGAGACCAGGCTGCCGGAGCGGCTGTTCACCAAGCCGCTGGCGCGGGCGCTGATCGAGCAGCGGCGCATCCTCGCGCTCGACGGCAACCGCAACGCCGACGTGTTCACCGCGCTCGACGCGCTGGCGATCGCGCCGGAGCTGTTCACGCCCGAACTCGGCCAGTATCTCGGCCTGCGCTCGGTGATGCGCCAGCTCGAGGCGGCGCGCACCGACGATGCGCTGCGCGAGGTGGTGGCGAGCCTGTGGGCGCTCGCCGTCACCATCGAGGACGGCAACATCTCCGACGTCGACAAGGCGCTGCGCGCGGCCCAGGACGCGCTGAAGCAGGCGCTGGAGCGCGGCGCCAGCGACGAGGAGATCAAGAAGCTCGCCGAGGACCTGCGCAAGGCGATGGACAACTACATGCGCCAGCTCGCCGAGCAATTGCGCAACAACCCGCAGATGGCGCAGCGGCCGCTCGATCAGAACACCAAGATCCTGCGCCAGCAGGACCTGCAGAACATGATCGACCGCATGGAGCGGCTGTCGCGGCAGGGCGACAAGGAGGGCGCGCGCGAGCTGCTCGAGCAGTTGCAGCAGATGCTGGAGAATTTGCAGATGGCGCAGCCCAACCAGGGCGGCGACAACGACATGGAGCAGGCGCTCAACGAGCTCGGCGACATGATCCGCAAGCAGCAGCAGCTCCGCGACAAGACCTTCAAGCAGGGTCAGGACTCGCGCCGCAACCGCAACAAGCAGCAGGGCGACCAGGACCAGGGCATGGGCGACCTGCAGCAGGACCAGCAGGCGCTGCGCGACCGCCTGAAGCAGTTGCAGGACCAGCTCGCCAAGCGTGGCATGGGCCAGCAGGGCGAAAAGGGACAGAAGGGTCAGAAAGGCCAGAAGGGGCAGCCCGGCCAGCAAGGCGAGCAGGGGGATCAAGGCGACCAGGGCGATTCCGGCGACGGTCTCGACGATGCCGACAGCGCGATGGGCGATGCCGGCAGCCAGCTCGGCGACAATAATGCCGACGGCGCCGTGGAATCGCAGGGCAAGGCGCTGGATGCGCTGCGCAAGGGCGCGCAGAGCCTCGCCGAGGCGATGCAGCAGGGCGACGGCGACCAGCCGGGCGACGGCCCCGGCCAGCGCGCCGGCCGCCAGCAGGGCGCGCAGCAGACCGACCCGCTCGGACGTCCGATGCATCCCGGCCGCGACATCGACGATTTCTCGCAGAAGATTCCCGGCGAGATCGACGTGCAGCGCGTCCGCCGCATCCTCGAGGAGCTGCGCCGCCGGCTCGGCGATCAGTCGCGGCCGCAGCTCGAGCTCGACTACATCGAGCGGCTGCTGAAGGACTATTGAGGATGGATCGGCCACGGGAGATCATCCCCGTGGCTCATCGTTGTTTTGACCGGAGGCCGCGCAGTTCAGTAGCGCTTTTCGGACAGGATGCGCGCCGCGTGCTGCAGCCGGTCGACGGAGCGCTCGGTGTCGGTCAGCGCGCAGCAGCTGACCAGCGTGTCGATGATCGCGAGCTGCGCGACGCGGCTGCTCATCGCCTCCGGGCGATAGCGCGTCTCGTTGGCGACGGTGTAGAGCAGCACCTCGCAATGCGCCGCCAGCGGCGACTTGCCGAGCCGGGTGATGCCGATGGTCCGCGCACCCGCCGCCTGCGCCAGCCGCGTCGCCAGCACGGTCTCGACCGTGCTGCCCGAATGCGACACCGTGACGGTCGCGACATCGGGCCCGGTCATCCCGGCGCTGACCGCCTGGACATGCGAATCCACGATCGCATTGGCCGCCAGCCCAAGCTGCAGCAGCCGATACGACAGGTCCTGCGCGATCGGCGCCGAGCTCCCGATGCCGTAGATCTCGACGCGCCGCGCCTCGCGCAGCAGCTTCGCCGCCTGCGCCAGCGCGTCCATCGACAGCAGCCGCCGCGTCTCCTGCAGCGAGGCGGCATGCGCCGCGAAGATGTGGTCCGTGACCGTCGCCGGATCATCGCCGCGATGCAGGTCCTCCTGGATCAGCCGGACCGGCTCGATCAGGTCCCGCGCCAGCATGATCTTGAGCTCCTGGAAGCCGCGCACCCCGACCCGCCGGCAGAACGACACGATCGTCCCCTCGCTGACGCCGCAGGCTTCCGCGACCTCGGTGATCGACATGTGGATGAACGGCTCCGGCCGGGCGATGACCAGCTCCGCGATCTGCCGCGCCTTCGGCGGAAGCTCGTTCTGCAACTCACGAATACGAAACAAGATGCCGTTCACGCCCGGCCCAGAACGAAAGGTCGATCCCGTCACGCTGTGCCCCGATACTGAGGAAATCTCATTCAGTTTCATTTCGTAAATAAAAATTTCACAGCGCTGTCAAGTCGCGCTGATACGCCAAGGGACGTTCGCAGGAGCAGGTCGGGCTCGCCCCGCCAACCCTGAATACGTTCTTCAAGATTTCAAAAGGTCGTATCAGCATGACAACACGTCGCGATTTCTTGGCAGGCGCCACGGCGGCGGCTGCCTTCGCCAGCATCCGCCAGGCGCTGGCCATTCCGGCACGGCGCCGGACCGGCACCATTCAGGACGTCAAGCACATCGTCATCCTGATGCAGGAGAACCGCTCCTTCGACCACTACTTCGGCACGCTGCGCGGCGTCCGCGGCTTCGGCGACCGCTTCCCGATCCCGCTGGAGAGCGGCAAGCCGGTCTGGTTCCAGTCCGACGGCAGCCGCGAGATTCCGCCCTATCACCGCGACTCCACGACCTCCAACGCGCTGGTCGGCTACGGCACGCCGCACGCCTTCGGCGACAGCCAGGCGGCGTGGAATCAGGGCAAGATGGGCTATTGGGCGAAGTACAAGACGCCCTATGCGATGGGCTATTTCGGCCGCGACGACATTCCGTTCCAGTTCGCGCTCGCCGAGGCGTTCACGATCTGCGACGCCTACCACGCCTCGATCACCACCGGCACCGATCCCAACCGCATCGTGTTCTGGTCGGGCTCCAACTTCAATCCGGCGCTGCGCGCGCAGGGCATCAACTCCACCACCAACGATTCCGAGCCCAACAATCTGCGCTGCTGGCCGAACCCGCACAATTGGGTGGCCGGCCAGCCGCAGCCGCAGGCGACCTACAAATATGTTGGCAGCGACTTCGCCTGGGACACGCTGCCCGATCTGCTGAACAAGGCCGGCGTCAGCTGGCACATCTATCAGGACATGAACGACAACTGGACCGGCGCGATGCACGGCTGCCTGGCGTTCTCCAGCTTCCGTCATGCGCAGCCGAACGATCCGAACTACGTGCACGGCCTGACCGGCGGTCCGGATTATCTCGACCGGCTGAAGGCCGACGTGATGGCCGGCACCTTGCCGCAGGTGTCGTGGATCCTGCCGACGCAGGCCAACTCCGAGCATCCCGGCGGCGGCAGCCCGACCCGCGCCGGCAATTTCACCGACCAGGTGCTGGAAGCCCTGACCGCCAATCCCGAGGTCTGGAGCCAGACCGTCTTCTTCCTGACCTTCGACGAGAACGACGGCTTCTTCGATCATCTGCCGGCGCCCGCAGTGCCGTCCTACGACATCAACGGCAAGCTGATGGGCAAGGCGACCTTGCCGCTCGACGGCGAGTATTTCTCCAACACCGTCGGCAACGTGCTGACTGCGACCGACACCATCAGCGGCAACATCCGTCCCTGGGGCCTCTCCGCGCGGGTGCCGATGTACGTCGTTTCACCTTGGAGCAAGGGCGGCTGGGTCAACTCGCAGGTGTTCGACCACACCTCGATCGGTCGTTTCCTCGAGAAGCGCTTTGCGATCAAGGTCGACGCCATCAGCCCCTGGCACCGCGCCGTCTCCGGCGATCTCACCTCGGCGTTCGATTTCGCCAGCCCGAACGATCCGCGCTTCCCGGAATTGCCCGATCAGAGCAACTGGCAGGCGTCCGACGCGCACCAGAAGACGTTGCCGGCGCCGGTTGCGCCCGCGACGCCGCAGCCGCTTTTTCAGGAGAGCGGCGCGCGCTATTCGCGTCCGCTGCCCTATATCCTGCACGCCACCGCAAAGGTCGACGCCGCCGCGGGCAAGGTGAAACTGCTGTTCGCCAACACCGGCTTTGCCGGCGCGGTGTTCCACGTCTACGACAAGCAGCATCTCGATCTCATTCCGCGCCGATACACCGTCGAGGCCGGCAAGATGATCGACGATGAATGGAGCGTCGGCAGCGATGGCCTGTATGATCTCTGGGTGCTCGGCCCGAACGGCTTCCATCGTCATTTCAAGGGCGACCTCGACAAGGTCAGGTTGTCGAATGCCGCCAACCCGGAGATCTTCGTCGGCTACAACGTCTTCGAGGGCGGCCTCCACATGCAGCTGCGCAACGACGGCCATGCCCGCGTGAGCTTCACGGTGAAGTCCAACGAGATCTATGGCCCGTTGCAGGCCGTCACCGCCTCGGTCTCGGCCGCGCTGGAGCCGCAATGTCCCGGCTTCGGTCCGCGCCCGGGCTTCCATCCGGTGGGTTTTGGCGTGGTGCCGGGCTTCCGGTCCGCGCCCGACTTCGATGCTCCCGGCTTCGGCTTTGGCGCACCGACCTTCTTCCCCGGACCGAGCCATGGCGGCCCATCGACGTCGTGGACCGTCAAGGTGTCTGCGCCCGGCCGCCACGGCGAGCTCTACTGGCATCTGCGCAAATCCGGCCTGTGGTACGACTTCGTCGTCACCAGCGACACCGACGACAGCTTCTATCGCCGCGTCGCCGGCCACGTCGAGACCGGCCGCCCCTCGTTCAGCGACCCCGGGATGGCGCTGGCCGATCGCTTCTGATCGATGCATCTCATACGAGGTTCGGGGAGGGCGCCCATGGGCGCCCTTTCGCTTTGCTTCAGGCGCTGCCGAGATCGTGGATCGCGGGTGACAGTTGGCCGAAGGAGATGTTCAGCGTCGCCAGGGTGATCGGCAGCTTGAAGCGGCGCGGCCCTGCGCTGCCCGGATTCAGGTAGAGCACGCCGTCGCGTGTCTCGACGCCTGCGCGATGCGAATGACCGGACACGACGATGTCGATACCCGCCGTTGCAGGGTCGATCGCGAGGTCGTGGACGTCGTGCACGACATGGACGGCACGCGTGCCGAGCCTGACGGTCTCGGTCGCAGGATATGCATTCGCCCAGTCTGCCGTGTCGATGTTGCCGCGGATCGCAGTCACCGGCGCGATCAGGCGAAGCCGCTCGACGATCTCGTGCCGGCCGATATCGCCGGCGTGGATGATGTGGTCGACGCCCGACAGACATCGCACTGCCTCCGGCCGCAGCAGCCCATGAGTGTCGGAGATGATTCCAACTTTGAGCATCGTTTCCTGCCGGCGTGATGGGCATCGCCTCAGGCGATCGTGAGAATCTCCAGCTCTTGTCCGGTAACCTCGACCACGTCGCCGGCCGATTTGCCCATCAGCAGGCGAGCCACAGGGGAGACATAGGAGATCATGCCGCGCTTCGGATCGGCCTCGTCCTCGCCGACGATGGTGTAGGTCTGGACGCGGCCGTCGCCGCGCTTGAACGTCACCGTGCTGCCGAACGCGATCTGCCCCGTCGATGTCGGCGCCGGCATCACCTGCGCGGTCCGCACCCGCGCTGCAAAGTAGCGCGCGTCGCGCAGCGGCAGCGCCGACTCCCGTCGCCGCTCGTTGACGTCCTCGATTCCCTGGGCCGCTTCAAACGCCGCCTGCGCTTCGCGCAACTGCGCCTCGAGCGCCTTGAGTCCGGCCGCGGTCACGAGGTTCGGATGCGGCGAGACCGGCCGGTCGGGCAGTTGCGTTTCGGCCGCCGTCTCGGCGCTCTCTTCCTTGGTGAATGCGACGCTCACGCCGGACTCCTGAAAAGGGCCGCGAGATGTCGCGGCCCTCAGGGAGAGATCATGCCGGCTGCGCGGATTTCAAGCCGCGCCGTATGCCGCGCGCGAGCGTGCTTGACAGCAGCGGCTACGCGCATTCTAATATACGAACTATAGTTCGCAATCCGAACCTTAGTCAATCCGAATGCCGGTCGTCAAGGCCGGCGTCAAGCAGGAAACGTCGGAGCCTCCACGTGGACGAGGACAGCAAGGCTGGCAAAAGCGTCGTGCAGTCGCTGGCCAAGGGCTTTCAGGTGCTCAATGCCTTCACCAGCGAGGAGCCGGAGCTGGTGCTCGCCGACGTTGCGCGCCGCGCCGCGCTCGACAAGGGCACGACGTTCCGACTGCTCAACACGCTCGTGATGCTCGGCTACGTCGAGAAGGTCGGCGACTCCAGGCGCTTCCGCCTGACGCTGAAATGCCTCGATCTCGGCTTCAACGCGATCGCGCGCTCGGAGCTGCGCGATCAGGCGCGTCCGATCCTGCGTAGTCTGGTCGGCGAAATGAACGAGGCTGCCTCGCTGGCGGTGCTCGACGGCAGCGACATCGTCTATGTCGAGCGCATCCAGGCGGGCCTCGTCCGGCTCGGCGTCGACGTCCGCATCGGCAGCCGCGCGCCGGTCTATTCGACCGCCGTCGGCCAGGCGATCCTGTCGTTGCTGCCGGTCGAGACGCAGATCGAGGTGCTCGAGGCGCAGCCGCGCATCAAGCGCACCGAAACCACGATCACCGATCTTGACGCGCTGCTGCAGCGCCTGCGCCAGGTGAAGGCTGCCGGCTACGCGCTGTCAAATCAGGAAAATGCGCCGGGGCTGTGCGTGCTCGCCGCGCCCGTCATCGACCGCGACGGCATTCCGCTCGCGGCGATCAGTATCGCTGCGCCCACCATGCGGATCACCGCGGACGACTTCGAGCGGCTCGGCGTGGCGCCGCTGCTCAGAGCGGCAGCCCAGCTGTCCCGGGCTCTGGCGGCCATGGGCGGGGCGACTGCGACGGTCGCGAAACGATGAACGTCGATGTGACGAAACAGGAGCAAGCATGAGCGGCATGACCAACTTCAAGGGGATCATCCCGGCGATCGCCGTCCCCTTCAACGCCGACCACAGCATCGATGAGGTCGAGCTGTCGCGTTACGCAGCCTGGCTCGGCAAGCGTCGCGGCATCGTCGGCATCATGACCAACGGCCACACCGGCGAGGTGTTCAGCCTCACGGCGAAGGAGCGCGCGGAGGTGACGCGCATCGTCGCCAAGGCGCTCACCGGCATCTGCCCGACCATCTCCTCCGTCGTGTGCGAAGGCATCAAGGACGGCATCGAGCATGCACTGATGGCGAAGGAAGCGGGCGCGACTGCTCTCGACATCATGCCGCCCCATCACTGGCTGCGCTTCGGCTTCAAGCGCGAGCACTGCCTGGATTATTTCAGCGCCATCGGCGAAGCCACCAGGCTGCCGCTGATCGTGCATGTCTATCCCGCCTGGACCCGCGCCTCGTTCTCCTCGGAGCTGCTCGCCGAGCTCGCCCGCCTCGACCACGTGCAGGCGTTCAAGATCGGCACCCGCGAGATGAACAAATACGCCCGCGACCTCAAGGCGATCCGCGCGGCGGCGCCGCACAAGGCGCTGCTGACGTGTCATGACGAATATCTGCTGGCGTCGATGGTGCAGGGCGTCGATGGTGCGCTGGTCGGCTTCGCCTCGCTGATTCCGGATCTGATCTACGATCTGTTCGCTGCCGTCACCGCTGGCGACCTTAAGCTTGCGATGAAGCTGCAGGCCATGATCGATCCGCTCAAGGACGCGGTGTATGGCGGCGGCGAGCCGACCGGGGAGGCGCATGGCCGCATGAAGGCGGCGATGCAGGTCGCCGGCGTGATCCGCGATGCCACGGTGCGGCCGCCGACGCATGCGCCGAGCGCCGAGGAGATGGCCGCGATCCGCGCCGCGGTGGCCGCGGCCGGGTTGACGGTGAAGGCTGCGGCCTGAGCTTGCGAGAGCCGACGGCCGGTGCCGGCCGTTGCCCCGTGATCACAACAAAAAGACACCGGGTGGACGCTCATGCTGACGATGGATGTCGACGATGCAACCCGGCGCGCTGCGGCTGCGCCCGAGGCTGTGCTCATCGCGATCGATCAACTGTCGAAGACTTATGTCTCGGCCTCCGGCGCGACGGTCCATGCGTTGAGCCGGATCTCGCTGGATATCAAGCCGGGCGAGTTCGTCTGCGTCGTCGGTCCCTCCGGCTGCGGCAAGAGCACCTTGCTGCGTCTGCTCGCGGGGCTTGATAGTTACAGCGACGGCCGGCTGCTGCTCGATGGCGAGCCCGTCGCCGGTCCCTCGCGCAAGGTCGGCGTCGTGTTCCAGGCGGCCAACCTGCTGCCGTGGATGACGGTACGCGACAATGTCGGGTTGCCCTTGCGCGTCGGCGGCAAACATGCGCCGGCCGGCGATCGCATCGAGCGGCTGCTCGCCGTTACCGGTCTCGGCGATTTCGGCGACAAATATCCCTATGAGCTGTCCGGCGGCATGCAGCAGCGCGCCGGGATCTGCCGCGCGCTGGCGCGCGATCCCGAGATCCTGCTGATGGACGAGCCGTTCGGCGCGCTCGACGCACTGACGCGCGAGCGCCTGAACCTCGAGCTGCAACGGATCTGGCAGGAGAACCGCAAGACCATCCTGCTGATCACGCACTCGATCTCCGAGGCGATCTTTCTCGCCGACCGGGTCATCGTGATGTCGGCCCGCCCCGGCCGCATCCTCGCTGATCTCCACGTGCCCATTCCGCGGCCGCGCACGTTCGACGACATCGTGTTGCATCCGGACTATGCGCGGCTTGCCAGGGAAGTCCGCGGACTGCTCAATGCGCAGGAGCACGGCCATGACTGATCTCGCCAACGTCGCCGTTTCAGCCCTGTCGCAGAAGCCCGCAAGCCCGCGCCGCCGCATCAGCCTGGGCTCGCCGATCGCCTGGATCGGCCTCGCGGTGCTGATCCTGAGCTGGATCGCCGCGGTCAACCTGCTGAACATTCCGTCCTACATCCTGCCGAAGCCCGAAGCGGTCGTTCGTGCGTTGTGGTCCGGGCTCGCGGTCAGCCCGGCCAGCCCGCTCGGCTATTACCTGCCGCTATGGAGCACGCTGAGCAACGCCGCCGCGGGCTGCGCCATCGGCGTCGGGCTCGGCCTCGTCATCGGCTCCTTGATGGCGGAGGTCGAGGCCATCGAACGGCTGGTGATGCCCTATGCGTTCGCGCTGCAGAGCCTTCCCAAAGTGGCGATCGCACCGCTGATCGTGATCTGGTTCGGCTTCGGAGACGGCTCGAAGATCGCGATCTCGGCGCTGCTGTCGTTCTTCCCGGTGCTGATCAACAGCTTCACGGGGCTGCGCGCCGTCGAGCCAGAGCGTATCGACCTGATGCGCTCGCTGTCGGCCTCGCGCTTCGAGACCTATCGCATCGTCAAGCTGCCCAACGCCGCGCCCTTCATCTTCGCCGGCCTCGACATGGCCGTGGTCTATGCGCTGCTCGGCGCGATCGTCGCCGAATTCCTCGGCGCGCAGCGCGGCATGGGCGTCGTCATCACCCAGGCGCAGGCGGTGTCCGACGTCGCCGGCGTGTTCGCCGCGCTGATCATTCTCGGCGTTCTCGGCATCGTGCTGCATGGGATCGTGCGCTGGTGCGAGGCCAAGATCGTGCACTGGGGCGCCAACCGGAAAAAATAGGACAACAGGGAGGAACGAAGGATGGTTTCGCGCAGGTCATTCCTGAGGAGCAGTGCCGGCGCGGCGCTGCTGATCAGCGGCGCGCCGGCCGGCCTGATGGCGGCGGATGCGAAGAAGCTTCGCTTCGGCGTTGGGCTCAAGGCGCTCAACGCCACCATCATCAATTGCGTGATCGGCGAGGCGCTCGGCTACAACGCGCAGGAAGGGTTCTCGCTCGACGTCCAGGCGCTCGGCACCAATGCCAACGTCCAGGTCGCGACCGACCGGGGCTCCGTCATCGTCGGCGTCGGCGTGCCGTCGACAGCGCTGCCGCTGCTCGCCAAGGGCGAATGGGGTGGCGCGAAACTGTTCTATCAATATACCTATCCGTACAAATGGGACATCGCCGTCCCGCCTGGCTCGGGGCTCAAGAGCTACACGGACCTCAAGGGCAAGAAGATCGGCGTGTCCGACTTCGGCGCCACCGAATATCCGGTGACCAGGAACGTGCTGAAGGCGCTCGGCCTCGATCCGGACAAGGATGTGAGCTGGGTCGCGGTCGGCAACGGCACGCCGGCGGGCGTCGCCCTGCAACGCGGCGTGATCGATGCGCTCGCTTATTTCGATACTGGCTTCGGCCAGATCGAGGCCGCCGGCATCGAGCTGGCCTATCTGCCGCGTCCGACCACGATCCCGATGGTCGGCGGCCAGTTCCTGATGGCGATGCCGCCGACGTTCGAGAAGGACAGGGATCTCCTGGTCGGCTTTGGCCGCTCGGTGTGCAAGGCGTCGCAATTCCTGCTCGCCAATCCGACCGCCGGCGCCAGGGCCTTTCTCAAGATGTACCCGGAGACGGCGCCGCGCGGTGCCAGCGAGGACGCGGCGGCCAAGGCCGTGCTGCAGTCGATCAGCCGCCGCATCAAGCTCTACGCGCCGCCTTATGCCGATACGAAGATGGGCGGGATCAACGAGCAAGAGTTCCGCACCGAGGCCGCGATGAACGGGCTGGACATCAAGGACTATGCTGCGCTCTACACCAATGAGCTGATCGACAAGATCAACAATTTCGATGCGGTGAAGGTCAAGGCCGAGGCGGCTGCGTACAAGGGATGACGGCACAGGACCACGACAGCAGCTCGGGCCTTCGCCATGCGGTGGTGACCGGAACCAGCTCGGGCATCGGCCGCGCCATCGCCGAGCGTCTGCTGGCGGACGGCTGGCGCGTGACCGGCATCGACCGCGCGGCCTCGGTGCTGTCGCACGAACACTTCGGTGGCTTCGAGGCCGATCTCGCCGAACCGCAGACGCTGATCGCGCGCCTTGCTGACGTCGGCGCCGTGACCGCGCTGGTCCACGCCGCCGGCTACATGCGTGTCGGCCGTCTCGGCGAGTTGCAGGCCGAGAGCAGCGAAGGGATGTGGCGCGTCCATGTCGGCGCCGCGGAGGCGCTGGCCAATGCGCTGGCGCCGCGCCTGCGCGAAGGCGGGCGCATCGTGCTGATCGGCAGCCGCACCGCCAATGGCGCGGCCGGCCGCAGCCAATACGCCGCGACCAAGGCGGCACTCACCGGCCTCGCGCGCTCCTGGGCGATCGAGCTGGCGCCGCGCCTGATCACCGTCAACGTCGTCGCACCGGCTGCGACCGACACGCCGTTTCTGCGCGATCCCAGCCGCGCCGGCATCGCCCCGGTGCTGCCGCCGATGGGGCGCTACGTCGATCCGGTCGAGGTGGCTGCGCTCACCGCCTTCCTGCTGTTGCCGGAAGCGGGCGCCATCACCGGCCAGACCATCACCATCTGCGCAGGCGCCTCGCTCTGAAACGGCGCGTGCGACCCCGACCAGGAGAATGACCATGACCGTTCGTATCGTCGACGTCCGCGAGGTGACGAAGCCGATCTCGTCGCCGATCCGCAATGCCTATATCGACTTCACCAAGATGACGTCGAGCCTGGTCGCGGTCATCACCAATGTCGAGCGCAATGGCCGGCCCGTGGTCGGCTACGGCTTCAACTCCAACGGCCGCTACGGCCAGGGCGGCTTGATCCGCGAGCGCTTTCGCGCGCGCCTCGTGGAAGCTGACCCGACATCGTTGCTCGATGCCAGCAAGGACAACATCGACCCGGACAAGGCCTGGGCGGCGATGATGATCAACGAGAAGCCCGGCGGCCACGGCGAGCGCTCGGTCGCGGTCGGCACGTTGGACATGGCGATCTGGGATGCGGTCGCCAAGATCGCCGACAAGCCGCTGTTCCGTCTGCTCGCGGAGCGGCACGGCCGCAAGGCCGAACCGCGCGTCTTCGTCTACGCTGCCGGCGGCTACTACTATCCCGGCAAGGATCTCTCGGCGCTGCGCCGCGAGATGCGCGGCTATCTCGAGCGTGGCTACACTGTCGTGAAGATGAAGATCGGCGGCGCGCCGATCGACGAGGACCGCCAGCGCATCGAGGCCGTGCTCGCGGAGATCGGCCCCAACAATCAGCTCGCGGTCGACGCCAATGGCCGCTTCGACCTGGAGACTGCGATCGCCTACGCCAAGATGCTGCGCGACTATCCGCTGTTCTGGTACGAGGAGGCGGGCGATCCGCTCGACTATCACCTGCAGGCGACGCTGGCCGATTTCTATCCCGGCCCGATGGCGACCGGCGAGAACCTGTTCAGCCACCAGGACGCGCGCAACCTCATCCGCTACGGCGGCATGCGCCCCGATCGCGACTGGTTGCAGTTCGACTGCGCGCTGTCCTACGGCCTGTGCGAGTATCTGCGCACGCTCGACGTGCTCAGGATCTATGGCTGGTCGCCGTCGCGCTGCATCCCGCATGGCGGTCACCAGATGTCCCTCAACATTGCCGCCGGCCTCGGCCTCGGCGGCAATGAGAGCTATCCCGACCTGTTCCAGCCCTATGGTGGCTTCCCCGACGGCGTGAAGGTGACCGACGGCCACATCACGATGCCCGACCTCCCCGGCATCGGTTTCGAGGGCAAATCCGATCTCTATGCCGAGATGCGCGCGCTCAGCGCGTGAAGCTGAGCGGGGCGTCCGACGGCCGCCCCAGCGTCATTGCGAGCGCAGCGAAGCAATCCAGATGGTCTCCGCAGAGGGATTCTGGATTGCTTCGCTGCGCTCGCAATGACGGAGGAGAGAGGATCAGTTCCTTCAGCGACCTTTACGCAGGCGCGAGCCCATCAGGCACGTCCGCGCTCCATCGCACCCATCGCTGTCGTCCCGGGCAAGCCGCGATGGCGCGAAGCGACGGCGTGGCGCCGACCCGGGACCCATACCCCCAGGGAGATGTGATGGCGCGAGATGTGGGACCAGTCTTGTCCCTCAACGGCGGCGGTGGCTATGGATCCCTGCGTTTGCAGGGATGACAGCGCGGACTGCAGCAACGTCGAGGATCATCGTTGGCGCCCTACGCCTTCGCAGCCTTTGACGCCAGCGCGTCGGCGACCGCGGTGCGGATGTCGGCGATCGAGAACGGCTTGGTGATGACGTCGTGAGCGATCGCGCTGAGATTCGACGCCCGCTCGCGCTGATGGGCAAAGCCGGTCATCAGCAGGATGGTCAGGTCGGGAAAATCGCGTGCTGCCGACAGCGCCAGCGCGATGCCGTCCATGATGGGCATTTGGATGTCGGTCAGCAGCAGGTCGAAGGCGCCGGCCTCGCGCGTCAGGATGTCGAGCGCCTCGGCACCGTCCTGCGCCGTCACGATCTCATGTCCATCCATGGCAATGGCGCGCGCGACCAAGGTCCGCATCGAATCTTCGTCGTCGGCGATCAGCACGCGCGACATGTCGTTTCGTCTCCGTCTCGTGGGCCCCGCGGGCGACCCACGAGACCGGAACCATCATGCACTGCCGGCGGCGAGATCGCGCCGGTTGAAGAACCGTATATCGATATTGCGGCCTTCGGGAGGGGGCGAGGCGAGCCGCGACTTGAACGTCGTGCGCTCGCCGGGCTTGAGCGCGGTCTGCTCGAGCAGCGTGTTCCAGGCGTAGATCTCGGTGCCCTGCGCGTCACGGACGCTGAAGCGCAGCCGCGGCAGGTCGACCGATTTCTTCGTCAGGCTGACGATCGTCCCCTCGATCACCAGCACCGGCTTGCCGTCGACGGTTTCGGTCGCCACCTTCAGGTCCTTGAAGGTCAGGCCGCGCAGGTTCACCTCGAGCCCGACCAGCTTGTAGAACGAGGCCGTCTGCGGCAGCAGCCTGACGACGTCGGCGCGCCACACCACCAGCGCAATCGTGAGCGCCGCCATGGCGGCCGTCAGCACCGGCAGGTTCAACACCTTGTTGCCTGGGAAATCCGGCAACGTCGGGCGCCTGATGAGTTTGCGGAGACCGGCGAGGCGCGAAGCCCCGCTCTGCGCCGGCTGCGCGGCATCGGCCGTGTCGTCGTCGGGCTCGGCGAGGGCATCCTCGGGCCAGCCGGCAGCCAGTGGCGGACTTTCCATATCGGGCGTCCGTTCGTCGTCGTCTTCCTGGCGCGCGAGGGCTTCCCACTCGTCGGCCGCGTCACGGGGCGCGGCCGCCGCGCCGGCCTCCGCCATGGCAGGCATGGGGGCGGGCGCCTCGACCGCATCCTCCGGTCGTGCCAGCCAGACCTCCTTGCAACGGGAACAGCGTACGTTGCGGCCAGCCATACCCAGGGTTGCCACGTCGATGGCATAAGATGTCGTACAATGAGGGCAAACGATGAACATCGCGCCTGTTCTCCAACGGCCATTGCCGCTTTGTTTCCGACAGTTCGTGCTACAAGGACCGCCATGTCGACGAACATCGGAACTCAATCGCGCCAATGGTACACGGCGACCGTTAACGAACCGGAAACCATAACGGGCGCTCAATCGGGCCATCGTACCGCTGAGCTTGGAGCGTGCGGGTCTGCCGCGCACGCGGTCGAACGGAGCTGACGCTTTGGTTCGGTTCGAAAATGTTGGGCTGCGCTATGGATTGGGGCCGGAGATTCTCCGTGACCTCAGTTTCCAGATTCCGGCCCATTCCTTCCAGTTCCTCACCGGCCCGTCGGGCGCGGGCAAGACCTCGCTGCTCAAGCTGTTGTTTCTGTCGCTGCGGCCGACCCGCGGCCTGGTCAATCTGTTCGGCTACGATATCTCGCTGCTCAGCAAAGAGGAGATCGCCGATCTGCGCAAGCGCATCGGCATCGTGCTGCAGGACTTCCGGCTGCTCGATCACATGACGACCTACGAGAACGTGGCGCTGCCGTTTCGCGTCATGGGGCGGGATGAATCGAGCTACCGCAAGGAGGTCATCGACCTCCTGAAATGGGTCGGCCTTGGCGAGCGCATGGACGCGCTGCCGCCGATCCTGTCGGGTGGTGAGAAGCAGCGCGCGGCGATCGCGCGCGCCGTGATCTCGCGGCCGCAACTGCTGCTCGCGGACGAGCCGACCGGCAACGTCGATCCGACGCTCGGGCGCCGCCTGCTGCGGCTGTTCATCGAATTGAACCGCTCGGGGACGGCGGTCATCATCGCAACCCATGACATCACGCTGATGGACCAATACGAGGCCCGCCGGCTGGTGCTGCATCAGGGACGATTGCACATCTATGAGTAGCGTAGACGATCGCGGCCTCCTGGTCGATCTCGGCGACGACCGCCCGCAACTGCCAGCGCAGGCCCGCATCGTGTCGCCGATCGTGCCGCGGGCCTCGATCGCCGGCCGCGCGCTGGTCGCCGTGGTGGCGATCATGACCTTCCTGGCCTCGATCACGACCGGCGGCGTGCTGCTGGTCAGCGAGTCCGCGGCCGAGTGGCAGTCGGAGGTGTCGAGCGAGATCACCGTCCAGGTTCGCCCCAAGACCGGACGGGACATCGAGCGCGACATTGCCCTGGTGACGGAGGCGATGCGGGCGCAGTCCGGAATCGTGGAGGTCCGGCCGTTCACCAAGGAGGAATCCAGCAAGCTGCTGGAGCCGTGGCTCGGCAGCGGCCTGTCGTTCGACGAGCTTCCGGTGCCGCGCGTCATCATCGCGCGCGTCCAGCCCGGCACCAGCTTCGACCTCAACGCGCTCCGCAGCCGCGTGACCCAGGTTGCGCCGACCGCCAGCGTGGATGACCACCGCGCCTGGATCGAGCGCATGCGCTCGATGACCGGCGCGACGCTTTTCGCAGGCTTCGGCATTCTGCTGCTGGTGATCGCGGCCACCATCATCTCGGTGTCGTTCGCGACCCGCGGCGCGATGGCCGCGAACCGGCCGATCGTCGAGGTGCTGCATTTCGTCGGCGCCGGCGATCGCTACATCGCCAACCACTTCCTGCGGCATTTTCTGCAGCTCGGACTGGAGGGGGGCGTGATCGGCGGCGGCCTTGCGATGCTCGGATTCGGGTTCTCGGAGTCGATCGCCAACTGGTTCTCCGGCACTCCCGTCGGCGATCAGTTCGCGGCGTTGCTGGGGACATTCTCGCTGCGCCCGCTCGGCTATGTCGCGATCGCGCTGCAGGCCATCGTGATCGCCGCGGTGACCGGCTGGGCCGCACGCCGCACCCTGTTCACGACGCTGGCGAGCATCGACTGATGGCGGCTTCTATCCCCAGCCGTCTCGTTGCGGATTTCACTTGGCCCGAAAACCGCCTAAAATCGTCTGCGCCGGGGTGAGGCAGGACGGGGTGAGCTGGGTCACGAACACGGCGGAGGTCGCGCGCCAGGATCGGCGGCGAGCGAACGTGATCGGGAGGCCGGCGAAACCTGCCTGCGTTCCCGGACTTGAACGACGGGATCGCGCGACGGCATGGCGCCGCGCGCAGGCAGGCAAGGACAAGCCAGGCGTTGCATGGAGCCGGAGACTGACCATAGCAGGCGAAAGCTGCCGCTCACCGTGGCGGTGTGGCGGACGCTCGCGGGCGCCGTGGCGACGCTCGGGGTCGGCTTCTTCGTCGCGGCGGTCGGCTTCGTCGGCTTCCTCTCGCAATTGCGGGGCGCCGAGATCCAGCCCGAGCGCAAGGCGGACGGAATCGTGGTCCTGACCGGCGGCTCGTCACGCGTATCGGACGCGGTGGAACTCCTGGCGGGAGGCTATGGCCGGCGGCTGCTGATCTCCGGTGTGCACCCGACCAACGAGGCCAGCGACATCACCCGGTCACTGCCCGAGGCGCGATCATTCATCAACTGCTGCGTCGATCTGGATTATTCGGCGATCAACACCCGCAGCAACGCTGCGCAGACGCGGCGATGGGCGAGCGAGCGCGGCTTCAAGTCGCTGATCGTCGTGACGTCGAACTATCACATGCCGCGGGCCATCGTCGAACTGTCGCATGCGATGCCGAGCATGGATCTCATTCCCTATGCGGTCGTTGGCGAGAAATGGCGCGACGAGCCGTGGTGGACCAGCGCGCCGACGGTGCGGCTTCTGCTGTCCGAATATGCCAAATATGTCGCCGCCGAGATGCGGCTGCGGCTGGCCGATCTCGGCCTCGATCTCGCGCCTGAGTTCGATCCGCCAACCGGCTCGGTGTCGCGCCGACCGACGACGGCGCAAGCCAATTGAACTGGGTTTCTGATGGTCTCGATCTTCCTGCGTTCGCTGCTGTTCAACATCCTGTTCTACCCGAACTTCGTGCTCTGGGCGCTGATCGCGTTGCCGACCCTGGCTATGCCCCGCAAGGCGCTGCTGCGCGTCGCAAACTGGTGGGCGCAGAGTAACATCTTGTTGATGCGCGTCGTCTGCAACATCCGCGTCGAATATCGCGGCGTCGAGAAGATCCCGAAGGGGCCGCTGATCGTCGCCGCCAAGCATCAGTCGATGTGGGAGACGATCTCGCTGCTGCATTTCTTCGATGCGCCGTTCTTCGTTCTCAAGCGCGAGCTGCTGCGGATTCCCCTGTTCGGACAGTATCTCGTCAAGGCGGACATGATCGCGATCGACCGCAGCTCCGGCGCCCGCGCGTTGAAGCAGGTGATGCGGCGGGCGGCGGAGGAGGTGAAGCACGGCCGTCAGTTTGTGATCTTCCCGGAAGGCACCCGGCGTCCGGCGGGCGCACCGCCCGACTACAAGGGCGGGGTCGGCCTGATCTACACGGATTGCGGCGTACTCTGCCTGCCGGTGGCCCTGAATTCGGGTCTGTTTTGGCCACGCCGCACATTTCTGCGCTATCCGGGCACGCTCGTCGTGGAGTTTCTCGATCCGCTGCCGCCTGGCCTGCCGCGCGATGAGTTCATGGCGCGGATTCAGAGCGTCATCGAAGAGGCGACCGGCCGGCTCGTCGCCGCGGGGCAGGCGGAACAGGCGCAGTTGTTTGGCCGGGTGCCGGCGCCGGTGAAGGCTTGAGGGCTATGTCTTGCTTGGCGCAGGATGCAGCGAGTGGCCGTCATCGTGCAGCATCGTCGCCAGCCGATGCAACTGCGCGTCGCGAAAGCCCTGCGCCTCGATCGCCTTCACGGTCGAGATCACGTAGTCGCGATTGGCGCCGGACTGGCCGTGACCCTGGCGCACATGGCGCAACTGCTCCTGTGGCGACAGCCGGCCTGCATATTGCACGTGGCCGCGATCGACCACGTAGACCAGCGCGCTCACCCGCTCGCGCGCGTCGTTTTCAAGCCAAACCGAGCGCGTCACTTCGCGATATACCGAGGTTACCTGCTCACGCGCCCGCAAATAGGCGATGGTCTCGTCGCGCTTGTCTGCTGCCACCCGGAACGCAATGCCGCGACACGCGCCGCCGCGATCGAGACCGAGCACGAGGCCCGGCTTCTCCGGCGTTCCGCGGTGGACGAACGAATACACACAGAGCGCGCGATGCTCGCCGATCAGCCGCGCCGGCACCTGCTCGAGAAAAGCGAATCCGGGCCGCCACATCAGCGAGCCGTAGCCGAAGACCCAGAGGTCGCCGTGGGGAAGGTCGCGTTCGGAGAGGGTCATTGCGGACATCAATGCGGAAGCCTAAGTGTGATGCTCGCGAATTGTTAATTTAGATACACAATCCGTGATCGCCGAATTGCCAAAATTGCTGCCCAAAGGGTGTCCTGCATGTCTCGTTTGCCGCAAGCGCGCCGCAGGCGCTCTCGTTGGGGGCTCTTCATAGCTCCCGTTCTGCTCCTGATCGCCGCTGTTGCGTGGAGCGCATTCTGGTTCTTCGCCGCTTCGCAAGTGGATGTCCAGGCCGACGCTTGGCGTGCGCGCGAAGCAAAATCGGGACGCGTCTATGACTGCGCGAAGCGCTCGGTCGCGGGCTTCCCGTTCCGGCTCGAGGTCCGCTGCACGGATCCGAGCGTGGACCTGTTCTCGCAGGCCGCCGGCACGCCTTTGATGAATGCCAAGCTCGACGAGATCCTCGTCGTCGCCCAGGTGTGGGACCCGAAGCGGCTCATCGCGGAGTTCAAGGGACCCGCGACGATTGCTGATGGGCGCGGACCGACCTCGTTCTCCGCGAACTGGCGCGTCGGCGAGGCCAGTGTCCGCGGCCTGCCAGGGCCGCCACAGCGCGCCGACCTCGTGTTCGAACAACCGACCATCGACCGCATCGAGGGCGGGACAGCCGTGCCCGCCGCGCGCGCCGATCACGTCGAGTTGCACGGCCGCTTCGCCGACGGCACGCCGTCCGACCATCCGGTGCTGGAGACTGCGCTGCAGATCGAAAGCGGCAGCATCCAAGGCAGCCATCCTCTGCTTGCCGAACCGTTCAATACCGACATCCAGGCCCGCGTCACGGGTCTCAAGGACTTCCGGCCCAAACCCTGGCCGGAGCGGTTTCGCGAGATCCAGGCGGCGGGCGGTCATGTCGAGATCGTCCAGTCGCGCATCCAGCAGGGCGAGCTACTGGCCGTTGCGTCGGGCACGCTCAGCCTGACCGCCAATGGCGGCATTGATGGCGAAGTGCAAATGACGGTGGCCGGGATCGAAAAGGTCATTCCGGCGCTCGGTCTCGACAAGATGCTCGAAAACGGCGTGCCGCAGGGGACGCTCGATCGCGTAGCGCCGGGTGTGAAGTCGCAGGACGTCAACAACCTGCTCGGTGCGCTCGACCGCGCCATTCCCGGCCTCGGCAAGGTCGTCAAGCAGAACGCCAATGTCGGCGTCGCGCTCGGTATCAATGCGCTCGGCAAGGAGGCCACCCTCGAAGGGCGCAAGGCGCGGACCTTCCCGTTGCGCTTCTCCGATGGCGTCGTCGTGCTCGGTCCGTTCAAGGTCGCCCGCGTCCCGCCGCTGTTCTGACCTCAGCTCTTCTTCAACTGCGGCAGCGGCCGGCCGAAGTCCGGCGCCGCCGAATCCTGGCCGATATCGACGATGCCGCGGCGGATCGCACGGGTGCGGGTGAAGTGATCGAACAGCGCATCGCCGTCGCCGCGGCGGATCGCCCGCGTCAGCTTGGAGAGGTCCTCGGTGAAGGTGCCGAGCATGTCGAGCACCGCATCCTTGTTGCTCAGGAAGATGTCGCGCCACATCGTCGGGTCGGAGGCGGCGATGCGGGTGAAATCGCGAAAGCCGCCGGCGGAGAACTTGATCACCTCGGACTCCGTCACCTGCGCCAGCTCGTCGGCGGTGCCGACGATGGTGTAGGCGATCAGATGCGGCAGATGGCTGGTGATCGCGAGCACGCGGTCGTGGTGATCCGGCGTCATGATCTCGACCTTGGCGCCGAGCGCCGCCCAGAACGCGCGGAGACGATCGATCGCGTCGGCATCTACACCGTCGGGTGGCGTCAGGATGCACCAGCGGTTGATGAACAGCTCGGCGAAACCAGAATCCGGTCCCGAATTCTCGGTGCCGGCGACCGGATGCGCCGGCACGAAATGAACATGCGCTGGCAGATGTGGCGCCATGTCGCGAACGATGGCGCCCTTCACGGAGCCGACGTCGGAGACGATGGCTCCGGGCTTCAGATGCGGCGCGATCTCGGCCGCGACCGGACCGCACGCGCCGACGGGAATGCAGAGGATGACGAGGTCGGCATCCTTGACCGCCTCCGCATTACTCGCCACGACGCGGTCGACGAGGCCGAGTTCGGCGACGCGCGCGCGCGTCTTTTCCGAGCGCGCGGTGGTGACGATCTCGCCGGCCACGCCCTGCAGCCGCGCCGCCCGCGCGATCGAGCCGCCGATCAGGCCGAAGCCGATCAGCGCGATGCGTTCGAACCGCCCCGCGACGCTCATTTCGCCCTCATGAATTCGCTGAGAGCCTCCACGACCAGACGATTGGCTTCCTCGGTGCCGATCGTCATGCGCAGCGCGTTCGGCAGCTTGTAGTTGGCGAGCGCGCGCAGCACGAGGCCGCGCCGGGTCAGGAATGCGTCGGCCTCGACCGCGGTCTTGCCCTTGTCGGTCGGGAAGTGGATCAGGATGAAATTGGTGACGCTCGGCGTCACCTTCAGCCCGAGCTTGCCGATCTCCTCGGTCAGCCAGTTGCGCCACGTTTCCGTGTGCGTCTTCGACATCTGCTGATGCGCGGTGTCCTCGATCGCGGCGACCGCGGCGAGCATCGCCGGCGAGGAGACGTTGAACGGCCCACGGATTCGGTTGATCGCATCGACGATGTGCGCCGGGCCGAACATCCAGCCGACACGGAGCGCCGCGAGGCCGTGGATCTTGGAAAAGGTATGAGTGACGACCGTGTTCTCGGTCGTCGCCACCAGCTCGAGCCCGAACTCGTAGTCATTGCGCGAAACGTAGTCGGCATAGGCGGCGTCGAGCACCAGCACGACATGCGACGGCAGGCCGGCACGCAGCCGCTTGACCTCGTCGAACGGGATGTAGGTGCCGGTCGGGTTGTTCGGGTTGGCGAGCCAGACCAGCTTGGTGCGCGGCGTCACCGCGGCAAGGATGGCGTCGACATCGGTGCGATACTCCGTCTCCGCGGCAACCACGTTCCTGGCGCCGCAGGCCATGGTCGCGATCGGATAGACCAGGAAGCCGTGCGCGGTGGAGATCGCCTCGTCGCCTTGGCCGAGAAAGGTGTGTGCCAGCAGATTGAGGATCTCGTCGGAGCCGGCGCCGCAGACGATGCGGTCGGGATCGAGGCCGTAGGTGCGGCCGATCGCCTCGCGCAGCACCCGGGAGGTCCCTTCCGGATAATCTTCCAGATGCGTGGCCGCGCTCTTGAACGCCTCGATCGCCCTCGGCGAGGGACCAAACGGGGTCTCATTGGCCGACAGCTTGAAAACCTTGCGGCCAGGCTCCGGCTTGGGACTCTTGCCCGGCGTGTAGGGCGCGATGTCGAGGATGCCGGGGTTCGGCACGGGGCGGTTCATCATCAACTCCGGAAAATCATCACTGGCGCGAGGCGTCTCAGCTCGGAACCGTATAGCGTTTCGCATGGCCGCCGACGAGGGCCGTCGAGCGGACCGAGGCGCCCGCCGCGATTAGGGCAGCCTTGATCTTGTCGAGGTTCGACGGCGCCTCGATCGACACCAGCAGCGCGGCGCCGTCGAAGGCGGTATCGGGCACCGCGACCACGTCGGCCAGCGGCGACAGCGCGCGCGACACCTGCGCATTCCAGCCGGAGACGCGGATGCTCCAGGTCTCGACCTCCAGCACGAGCGCGTCGTCGGCGACCCGCGACACCGCGAACACCGGCAGCGCCGCCGGATGGTCGGCACGCTCGATGAACGGCATCCGGGCGATGATCTTCGGCGCGCCCACGGGCTCGAGCGTGATCCACCACGGCGTATGCCCCGATGTCGTCGACACCAGCGCAAGATCGCCCTTCGAGCGCGCCACGGCTTCGACGGCGGCCTGGGCGCTGAAATGGGCGACATAAGGCACCACGAAGCCGAAATGGAACCTGGCGGAATCGCGCATCGCGGATTCGCCGACCGACACGTCGGCGTGCACCGAGAACGGCGCCTGCACGTAAGTGAACGTCGAGACGATCACGCGCCAGATGCCCTCGACGGTGTCGAGCGGCAGGATGCCGCGATGGCGCTGCACCAGGCGCCGCATCATGTCGGCCTCTCGCGCCGGCCGGAATGCCGAGCCGACCTCCTGGGTCTTCTTGACCTTGATCAGCCGGTCGATGATGTCGGCCCTGTTCATCAGGAGCTGATGGACCTGCTCGTCGATCGCGTCGATCTCCTTGCGCAAATCGGCAAGCGAAGGCGGGGCAGGCGGCGGGTTGGACATGGGCTGGTCACTCTTCGCAGGCCACCGGTTAACGTGCGGCCGACTGGAACGGATGTCGTTCTCTCCGATGCGGGAGACGCGCGCAACAGCAAGTTTACCTTGTGCCGCCTAGGCTTGGCTGGTTTGCAGCCGTGGGGCGCCCGATCGGCGGTCAACCCCAGCTTGCCTTGACGCGGAGCGCCCGCGGGACTAGTTTCTGCCTGTTCCGTGGTCATTTGAGCCGGCCGGCTTGCAGCCACGTTAAAAAACTCGCTAAACAGGCCGGGGACGTTATCGATCCCGGCCGAACCCCAGTTCAGGCCGGGTTTTTCATGGCCTGATATGTCACGTGGTTCGGGAGCCCTTGCCGGATGGCCGGGGTGAGAGACATGACAGGCCTGACGCCGAAACCCACCTCCGCGCTGCGCACGATTGCGCCCGAAGAGCGCTCGCACGAGGTCGATCATCCGAGCTCGCTGGTCGCGCAGTTCGGCGCTGACAAGCCGCTCAGGCTCGATTGCGGCGTCGACCTGTCGCCGTTCCAGATCGCCTACCAGACCTATGGCGAACTCAACGCCGACAGGTCCAACGCGGTCCTGGTCTGCCACGCCCTGACCGGCGACCAGCACGTCGCCAACCGCCATCCCGTCACCGGCAAGCCCGGCTGGTGGGAGACGCTGGTCGGCCCTGGCCGCCCGCTCGACCCGAGCCGTTATTTCATCATCTGCTCGAACGTGATCGGCGGCTGCATGGGCTCGACCGGCCCGGCCTCGCTGAATCCCGCCACCGGCAAGGTGTGGGGGCTCGATTTCCCGATCATCACCATCCCCGACATGGTGCGCGCTCAGGCCATGCTGATCGATCATCTCGGCATCGACACGTTGTTCGCCGTGGTCGGCGGCTCGATGGGCGGCATGCAGGCGCTGCAATGGACGGTGGCCTATCCCACCCGCGTGTTCGCGAATCTCGCGATCGCCTGCGCGACGCGGCATTCGGCGCAGAACATCGCCTTCCACGAGCTCGGCCGCCAGGCCGTGATGGCCGATCCCGACTGGGACCACGGCCGCTACGGCGACAAGGGCACTCATCCGCATCGCGGCCTCGCGGTGGCACGGATGGCCGCGCATATCACTTATCTGTCGGATGCCGCCCTGCATCGCAAGTTCGGCCGCCGCATGCAGGACCGCGAACTGCCGACGTTCTCGTTCGACGCCGATTTCCAGGTCGAGAGCTATCTGCGCTATCAGGGCTCGTCCTTCGTCGAGCGCTTCGACGCCAACTCCTATCTCTATCTGACGCGGGCGATGGACTATTTCGACATCGCCGCCGATCATGACGGCGTGCTGGCGGCGGCGTTCCGCGGCATCAAGACCCGCTTCTGCGTGGTGTCCTTCACCAGCGACTGGCTGTTTCCGACCGCGGAATCGCGGGCGCTGGTGCATGCGCTCAATGCCTCCAGCGCGCGGGTGTCGTTCGCGGAGATCGAGACCGACAAGGGGCACGACGCGTTCCTGCTCGACGTCCCCGAGTTCTTCGAGATCGCCAGCGCCTTTCTCGATTCCGCCGGCAAGGCGCGCGGCCTCAACGCCGCGAACGGAGGCTGAGCCATGAGCATGCAGGGCGTGTTGCCGCTGAACGGCTTTTCCGGCGGCGAGGTGCTGGCCTATCGGCCGGATCATCTGCTGGTCGCCGGCATGGTCGAGCGCGACTCCAAGGTGCTCGACATCGGCTGCGGCGACGGCGATCTCTTGCAGCTGCTGGAGAGCCGCGGCATCGACGGCCGCGGCATCGAGCTGTCGCGCGAGGGCGTCAATCATTGCGTCGCCAAGGGGCTCGCGGTGGTGCAGGGCGACGCCGACACCGATCTCGTCGACTATCCCGACGATGCGTTCGACTATGTGATCCTGTCGCAGACCTTGCAGGCGACGCGGCAGCCCAAGGTCGTGCTGGAGAATCTGCTGCGCATCGGCCGTCGCGCCATCGTCACCTTTCCGAATTTCGGCTTCTGGCGGCTGCGCCTGCAACTGCTCGTCGGCGGCCACATGCCGCGAACCGACAATCTGCCCTTCACCTGGTACGACACGCCGAACATCCATTTCTGCACCATCAAGGACTTCGTGCAGCTCTGCGATGAGATCGGCGTCAAGATGGAGCGCGCCGTCGCGCTTGATAGTTACGGCCGTCCCTTGCGCGTCGCGATGCCCTGGTGGTTCTGGAACATGTTCGGCGAGCAGGGCGTGTTCCTGCTGAGCAGGGCGGAGAAGGGGCGGTAGAGCGCGCTCGCTGCTGCAGCGGGGCGCGGTCTAAGTTGATGGCTCGCTCTCTCCACGTCATGGCCGGGACAAGCCCGGCCATGACGAGCTTGGGGTTGGCGGTTTTTACTTTTCAAAGAGCCGAGAGCGGTTGATACAAAGTGCTGCGTTCCCGCGGTGCGTCTACACCCGAGCTTTGCATTAGTCCTGCCTCCGATAACGAAGAGGCGCAGGGAAGGCCGGATGCTGGCCGCACCCATGGCCCGCCTGCGGAAAAAATGCAGGCGGCAGGAACCACAGGTACGAGCCGGAACACCCGGCCTTCCCTGCGCGATGGTTGAACGGCTGCTTCGCGTTCTCCCCGGTGCGCCGGGCTTTCTGGCCACCGTCGTCCGAGTGATGCAGAACACCACAACAAACTTGGCATCAGCGTCGGGATGCCAGGACCGCGCGACTTGACCGTGCGCATCGGAATTGTTCGTCCGCGCGAGGTAAGCCCCACGCGCAATCCGACACGCCCATCGCATCCCACACTCAGCGTTCGTGACGACCGCGATACGCCCCTCTTGCTGCGAGGCGGGACGCGCGGAAATCTGCGCCTGATTTGCCCGACGGCGCAAGTGCCAAACGTGCGACGAACTAACACGACGGGCAATTCGCGCATGACGCTCATGCGCAAACTGCCCGTCGTGCAACGACGCCGCTTCGTCGCTGTGGCTGGGCCGGCAATCTACAGCAAGCCGACCTTGTGCATGATGTCGCGGATTTGCGCCGGACTGGGATCACCGACCGCCGGGCTGGACCACTCGCCGGTGGTCGTTGCCGGGCCCCGGGCAACCGAACCGGATCCGTTGAGCTTGCCATTCGGCGCCTGCGGCGCCAGCGTCGGAGACGTCGCGGCGTTCGGCGCGCCGCGCGCCAGTCCCAACAGGCGACGGAGCACGTCGAGCGAGGGATCGGACGCGGGCGCGGAGGCCACGCTCGCCTCCAGGCCGAGGGCGCGCATCGCATTCGGCAGCCCGGCTCCCGCGCGATTGGGATCGCCGAATTGCAGCGGCGTCGATGTCTCCTTCAGGATCTGGAACAGCCGCTCGACACGCCGCGCGTCGCGCGTCGCGAACTGGCCCTTGAAGTCGGGATGATGCGCCAGCACGAGCGCGGCGAGACCGGTGACGTGCGGCGTCGCCATCGAGGTGCCGTCCCAGGCGCCGAAGCCATCCGCCGGCAGCGAGGACACGATGCCGACGCCCGGCGCGCAGACGTCGATCTCCGGCCCGAAGCAACTGAACTTGGCCGGAAAATATCCGTCGCTGCTGCGGAAGCCATCCAGCGCCTGCTGGGCGTGGAAGCTGTCCTCGGGAAACTCGCCCCATTTGCCCATCGCGGCGACCGACAGGCAATGCGGCGTCGAGCCGGGAAACTGGACCGGCCCCGACGAATTTCCCGCGGCGACGATACAGGCGAGGCCCATCTGCTTGGCCCGCAGAATCCGCTCCTCGATGATCTGCGACGGCTCGCCGCCGCCCAGGCTCATGTTGGCGACGTCGATGCCGTTCTCCATGCAGTAGTCGAGCGCCGAGACGAGATCGCTGAACCGGCCCCCCGGGAAGATCCGGCAGACATGGATTTCGGCCGCCGGAGCGAAGCCGCGAATGCCTCCGCCGCTGCCGACAGGCCCGCCGGCGATGATCCCGGCGCAATGCGAGCCGTGGCCAATCGTATCGATGGTCCAGCTCGCGGGATCATTGCCGACGATGCTCTTGCCGATCGTGACGCCGTGCAGATTGCGATGGGTTGGTGCTGCGCCGGAATCGATCACCGCGATCTTCACGCCTGCGCCATTGTAGGCGAGGGGAACGCGGTCGAGGCCCATCGCGCGCTGGCCCCATCCCAGCAATTGCTGGCCGGGAAAGCCGCGCAGGTAGGCGCCCAGCGTCTTCGCGGCGATGCGGTTCACGCTGTCGGGGGTCAGTTGCGGACGATCGAGCCAGAAGGTCCAGTAATCGACCCGCGGCTTGATCAGGATCGAGCGGATGGTGTCGGGCGTCTCGCCCTGAATCTTGAGCGTGACGCGGCCGCTGGCGTCGGTGACGCCCTGAACCGGCCATACGCTGCCGAACACGTACACTTCCACCTCCGGCAGCGGGCCGCTCTCGCCGACCACTTCGATCGTCGTCGAGAACCCGTCGGCCAAGGGAATGAGAACGCCGGGATTGGGCAGCTGATGCGGCGCCGGCACCTGCGGGACGGTCGGATCGAGCATGTAGGTGAGCGGCGCATCGCGCTCGACCGCGAGCCGTGCGCCGGCCTGGGCCTTCAGCAATTCGGCCTTGTCGGGCGCCATGCGGGCCAGCACCATCGGGCCGAGCGGGGCTTGCCCCGGGTCGGCGCTCTGGAATCCGAGCAGCCGTGGCGGCTGAATGGTCTTCACCACGTCGATGTCGGGAGTGTTTGTCAGTTGCTGGACGATGAAGTCGGCGCTGAAGGTCGCAAGCCCCGTCTGCTGGCGCGGGGCCAGGATGTACTGCGCCCGTCGCTGCGAGATCGTTGCGACGGGTTGGCCCGCTGCCGGCGGCGCCTTGCCGCCGTCGCTGCGGCCCGTGCCTTGCGCGGCAGGGGCTGCAGCGGCGGCTGCCGGCGTTGTAGCCCGCGGTGCGGCAACGGCCTCGGCTGGTGGCTGCTCCGCTCCGGGCCGTGCTCCGGTGCCGTTGACGGCCGTGCCGGCCGCATCCTTCTTCGGATCCGAGATTTCAGGTTTGCTTCGTGCGGCCATTTGCGGGCTCCTTCATCCTCGCTCGTGACATCGTCGGGGGGGCGCGGCTGAAGTCAGCCGGCGCCAAAGGGTTTCAGCGGAGCATTCGGCTCCACCACGATCGTGCTGAAAGTCGATCGGAGGCGGTCGGCCTGGCTCTTCGTCATCGACAGGATGACGACGTCGGGCGCGACCTGACCGACGCGTTTCACGCCGGGCTCGCGGCTCAAATGATCAGCAAGCTGGCCGGACTTGACCGGCTCGCCTTGCACGATGAATTCCTGCTCTGAGTTCGGATCCGCCATGCGTCGCTCCCTCCATGTCAGGTCGGCGGTGGGCGGACTGTTCGTGCGCCCACCGCCTTGCTTGCTTGGACCCGCGTTGCGAATGGCGCGGGTCGCTGCTTCAGATCCGCCGTCCTAGTGCATCGTGCCTGCGGGCTGGCCGGTGCTGAAGATGCCGAGCGTGTGCCCGATGTTGAGGCCGGTCTGCGCGCCCTGTCCGATCTTCTTGAGCACGCTCCAGAAGCCCTGCAGCTCCATGTCGGTCGGCTGCGCGGCCGCCGCCTGCTGGCCCGGCTGGCCGGCGCTGAAGATGCCGAGGTCGTGGCCGACGTTGAGGCCGGTCTGGACGCCCTGACCGATCTTCTTGAGCACGCTCCAGAAGCTCTGCAGCTCCATGTCGGTGGGCTGCGCGGCCGCCGCCTGCTGGCCCGGCTGGCCAGCGCTGAAGATGCCGAGGTTGTGGCCGACGTCGAGGCCGGTCTGGACGCCCTGACCGATCTTCTTGAGCACGCTCCAGAAGCCCTGCAGCTCCATGTCGGTCGGCTGCGCCGCTGCGGGTGCCGCTTGCGGACCGGTGCTGAAGATGCCGAGGTTGTGGCCGACGTTGAGGCCGGTCTGGACGCCCTGACCGATCTTCTTGAGCACGCTCCAGAAGCCCTGCAGCTCCATGTCGGTCGGCTGCGCCGCTGCGGGTGCCGCTTGCGGACCGGTGCTGAAGATGCCGAGGTTGTGGCCGACGTTGAGGCCGGTCTGGACGCCCTGACCGATCTTCTTGAGCACGCTCCAGAAGCCCTGCAGCTCCATGTCGGTCGGCTGCGCCG
>NZ_JBNPUY010000019.1:0-58628 GCF_051168395.1 Bradyrhizobium sp. HKCCYLRH1030
TCCAGCAGAAGCGCTTGACGAGCTGCTGTCACGAATGAAAACACTTGGTGTTGCGACCACCGATTGAGCCCGCCACCCGGCCCTCCCTGCGCGACGGTTTTAACGGCTGCTTCGCGTTCTCCCTGGTGCGCCGGGCTTGTTGGCCACCATCCTCAGCGCGAAGCGGAGCTTCAGCGTGAGTTGATATCAGCATCGGGATATCAGGACCGCGCGACTTGACCGTGCGTGCATCGCCGTTCGTCCGCGCAGACTGACTACGCTGCGGCCATGCACGCCCATCGCATCCCGCTGCCAACGGTCCGTGACGGTCGCGAAACGCCCCTCGTGCGGCAGCAAGACGCGCGGAAATGTGCCAGTGATTTGCCCGACGGCACAAGCGGTTTGTTGCTGCGACAGATCAACGCGACGGGCATGGATGTGGCGTCGATCAGCGAGAAAGCCGATTTTCAACAACGAACTAATCGAGATCGCCGGCGCACACGAACTCCCGACGTTTTCTCCGACGCTGTGCGACGCAGCCTATCAAGCGTCGTCGCGAGGAGCGAAGCGACGACGCGATCCAGAGCTGTCGCAGCGACTGCGGATCGCGTCGCTGCGCTCGCGATGACGTACGGAGGGTTGTCGCTCGACCACGATCGGTACGACGCGCGGAGCGAGCGCAACAGAGTCAGTTCTCCGTCACGCCGGCTTCGTGCGGGGTGAAGTGATAGACCGAGGAGCAGAACTCGCAGGTGACGACGACCTTGTCGTCCTTGACCATGTCGGCGCGGTCCTGGGGCGAGAAGCTCTTCAGCATGTTGGCAACCGCATCGCGCGAGCAGGAACAGCGCGCCTGCAGCGGCACGAGGTCGAACACGCGCACGCCGCGCTCATGGAACAGGCGATACAGCAGCCGCTCGCCCGACAGCGCGGGATCGATCAGCTCGATATCCTCGACGGTCGCGACCAGCGACTGGCCCTCGACCCAGGCCTCGTCCTCCTCGATCGCATGCAGCTCGGTGCCTTCGGGCGCATCGCCGGGATGCAGGTCGGCTTGGCGCAAGCGCTCCGGCGCCTGCGGCAAAAATTGCGTCAGGAGGCCGCCGGCACGCCAGCGGTGCTTGCCGCCGCTCCACTCCTCGCCGACGGCGAGGCGCACGCGGGTCGGGATCTGCTCGGAGCGCAGGAAGTATTCATGAGCGGCCTCCTCCAGGCTGCCGCCGGTGAGCGCGACCAGCCCCTGGTAGCGGCTCATGTCGGCGCCCTGGTCGATGGTCATCGCCAGATGCCCCTTGCCGAGCAGGCCGCCGGAATCCTTGGCCTCAGCCAGCCGGGCTTCGTCGAAGCGGGCATAGGCACGCAGGCGGTCGGGTGCCTGGAAGTCGACCACCAGGAACGACACCGGGCCGTCGGTCTGGGTCTGCAGGATGAAGCGGCCGTCGAATTTCAGCGCGGAGCCGAGCAAGGTCGTCAGCACGATGGCCTCGCCGAGCAGCTTGCCCACGGGCGCGGGATAAGCGTGCTTGGTGAGAATGTCGTCGAGCGCCGGGCCCATGCGGGTCAGTCGCCCACGCAGATCGAGCGCCGCGACCTCGAACGGCAGCACGGCGTCGTCGACCGGCACCGCCGAGGGGGCGCGGCTGGTATCGAGGTTGATGTCGGTGTCGGGGGGATTGGTTGTCATGGGGCGTATTTGGGGATGATTGAAACGAATGGAAGGGCATCCCCGGCTGTCGTCCCGGCCTTGAGCCGGGACTCATACCGCGGATGCTATCGAGGAACGCCGGTGGTAGTCGCCGACGCTAAGCCGTAACCGACGAACCACGATCGCTCCAACTACGCCGAGCAACGGCCACAGCTGCAAATCAGTTCGATCACGCGGTATGGGTCCCGGCTCAAGGCCGGGACGACACCGGTGAAATTGCGCCGTCGAACCCTAAGCCCGCTCGCCGAAGCACCAGGCCAAGATGCCCTTCTGCGCATGCAGGCGGTTCTCGGCTTCGTCGAACACCACCGACTGCGGGCCGTCGATCACCTCGTCGGTGACCTCCTCGCCGCGGTGGGCCGGCAGGCAGTGCATGAACAGCGCCTCGGGCTTCGCCAGCGACATCAACTTGGAATTGACCTGATAGGGCTTGAGCAAATTGTGCCGATGCTCGCCATCCTTGTCGCCCATCGACACCCAGGTGTCGGTGACGACGCAGTCGGCGCCGGCGACAGCGACTTCCGGATCGTGGCCGAGATGGATGTCGGCCCGGGTGGCGCGGATGAAATCCTTCATCGGCTTGCCGGGCGACAGCTGCGGCGGGGTGGCGACGTTGAGCCGGAACTTGAAGCGCTCGGCGGCATGGGCCCAGGAGGCCAGCACGTTGTTGTCGTCGCCGGTCCAGGCCACGGTGCGGCCCTCGATGGAGCCGCGATGCTCCTCGAAGGTCATCACGTCGGCCATCACCTGGCAGGGATGCGAGCGCCGGGTCAGGCCGTTGATCACGGGCACGGTGGCATGCGCGGCAAGCTCGAGCAGCGCCTCGTGACTGAGGATGCGGATCATGATGGCGTCGACATAGCGCGACAGCACGCGCGCGGTGTCGGCGATGGTCTCGCCGCGGCCGAGCTGCATCTCGGTGCCGGTCAGCATGATCGCCTCGCCGCCGAGCTGGCGCATGCCGACGTCGAACGACACGCGCGTGCGCGTCGACGGCTTGTCGAAGATCATCGCCAGCACCTTGCCCTCGAGCGGCTTCTTCGCCGGCTCGCGCGCCTTCAAGGTCTTCTTCATCGCGCTGGACAGCGCCAGCACGTTGCGCAGCTCCTCCACCGGCATCTCGGTGAGATCGAGGAAATGACGCGGCGTATTGCCCATGGTCTTGCTCATGATGCGGCCGCCTGCTTGGCAGGCGCGCCCGACAGCGCCGCACAGGCGCGATCGAGCATCTCGACCGATTGTTCGATTTCGGATTCGTTGACGATCAGCGGCGGCAGGAAGCGCACGACGTTGTCGCCCGCGCCGACGGTGAGCAGCTTCTGATCGCGCAGCGCCGTGACCAGATCGCCCGACGGCACCACCGCCTTGACGCCGATGAGAAGGCCCTCGCCGCGGATCTCGGAGATGATGTCGGGATGACGATCGAGAACGGCGGCGAGCTTCTGCTTCAACAGCAACGACATCTTGCGGACGTGATCGAAGAAGCCGGGCGCCAGCATCACGTCGAGCACGGCGTTGGCCGCGGCGACCGCCAGCGGATTGCCACCGAAGGTCGAGCCATGCGAGCCCGGCGTCATGCCCGACGCGGCCTCGGCCGTCGCAAGCACGGCGCCGATGGGAAAGCCGCCGCCGAGCGCCTTGGCCAGCGACATCACGTCCGGCGTGACGCCGAGCCAGCGATGCGCGAACAGATCGCCGGTGCGGCCCATGCCGGTCTGGACCTCGTCGATGACCAGCAACAAACCGTTGTCGTCGCAGAGCTGGCGCAGCGCCTTGTAGAACGGCAGCGGCGCGGTGCGCACGCCGCCCTCGCCCTGCACCGGCTCGACCAGGATGCCGGCGGTGTGCGGACCGATCGCCTTCTTCACTGCTTCGATGTCGCCGAACGGAACCTGATCGAAGCCGTCCATCGGCGGACCGAAGCCGTCGAGATATTTGGCCGAACCTGTCGCGGCGAGCGTGGCGAGCGTGCGGCCGTGGAACGCGCCTTCGAACGTAATGATACGATACCGTTCGGGATGTCCCTTGGCGGCGTGATATTTGCGCGTGATCTTGATCGCGCCTTCCATCGCCTCCGCGCCCGAATTGGCGAAGAATACGTAGTCGGCAAAGCTCTGCTCGCACAGCCGCGCGGCAAGGCGCTCGCCATCCGGGCTCTTGAACAGGTTCGACATGTGCCAGAGCTTGGCCGCCTGCTCCTGCAGCGCCTTGACCAGATGCGGATGCGCATGGCCGAGCGAATTGACTGCGACGCCCGAGGTGAAATCGAGATAACGGTCGCCATTGGTCGCGATCAGCCACGCGCCTTCGCCGCGCTCGAACGAAAGATCGACCCGGGCGAATACGGGGAGGAGATGCGTAGCGGCAACACTGGTCATGGCGGATCACATGAGCTGACGGGCCGGCCGAGACACGCGCCACGCGGCGCCATCGCGCATCAGGGACCCCACCCTGGAAAACAAAATGTGCCGCCTTTTCAAGGCGGCACGTGCATCTATTGTATGCGGGCAGCGGTGGGAGTCAACTACGCGTCAGCTGATGCATGGGGGGCCGGCCCGTGAGATTCCGGACGCCTGACACGCCTCGAGACACGCCACAGGGAACCACGGAATGTGTGGACTGCGGCCGCCGACTCTTGCGCGGGAGTCACGCCATATTGTAGCGTTTTCAACGTCGAGTACGACATCTCGTGCGGCAGTTCTGATCCCTCTCGAAGTTCTCTGAGTTTGCGTAACGTCCGGGTGCCTTGCGCGTGCCCGGCGAGGGACAAGGGATTCTGCCGCCAGGGATTTTCTTGAGACAGCATCGCAGCGCCGTCCCGGAATTGGCCGGCGCAACGCGAAGGGAAAGGTTCGATGACCGTATTGACCTGGTCCGACGATCGCGTCGAGCAACTGAAAAAACTCTGGGAAGCCGGACTGTCGGCCAGCCAGATCGCCGCGGAACTCGGAAACGTGACGCGCAACGCCGTGATTGGCAAGGTGCACCGGCTGGGCCTGTCCGGCCGCGCCAAGAGCCCGGCCACCGCGGCACCGCGCCAGCGCAAGGCGGCCCGCCCGGCACAGCCGATGATGCGGGTGGCGCGCCCGGTGGCGCGCGGCAACACGGCGCTCGCACAGGTTTTCGAGGTTGAGGCGGAGCCCGATCCGGTTGCATTCGACAACGTCGTGCCGATGAACCAGCGGCTGTCGCTGCTGGAGCTCAACGAGGCGACCTGCCACTGGCCGGTCGGCGATCCCTCGAGCGCGGATTTCTTCTTCTGCGGCGGCAAGGCGCTTTCCGGCCTGCCCTATTGCGCGCAGCATTCGCGCGTCGCCTATCAGCCCGCGGCCGACCGCCGCCGCCAGCCGGCGAAGTCGACCACGCGCTGACGAGGGGGCCGCGACGGGCGACGAGGATGCTCCGCATCGCCCCGGGATCTCCGGCGGCCTCAACTCACAACGACCATGGACGTGAGCCCGGCCCGCGCCGGGCCGCAGATGCGACGGGCGATCAGGCGCCCCGCGCCGGCTTCGACTGCGGAAAGCACGCCGTGAAGGCGGCACCGTTGCGCGGCACGCTTTCGATCAGCAGCCGGCCGCGATGGCGGTTGAGGATGTGCTTCACCAGGGAGAGGCCGAGCCCGGTGCCGCCTTGCGCGCGGCTGTCGCCGACATCGACGCGATAGAAGCGCTCGGTCAGGCGCGGCAGATGCTCGGGCGCGATGCCGGGGCCGAAATCGCGCACCTTGACCCGGATCTCCGGCGCGTTCTCGGCGGAGACGGCCTGCTCCAGCGAGACGATCACGCGCCCGCCCGAGGCGCCGTATTTCAGCGCGTTTTCGATCAGGTTCTCGAACACGCGCAGCAGCTCCTCGCGGTCGCCGGCGATCGTCACCGGCACGTCCGGCAGGCTGGTCTCGATCACCACCTGGCGCTCGCGCGCCAGCGACTCCAGCCCGTCGGTGACCTGGCGGATGATGGGGACGACGTCGACCATGGCGTGGGGCTGGACATGCGCCGACAGCTCCACCCGTGACAGCGACAGCAGATCGTCGATCAGCCGCGCCATGCGCGTCGCCTGGATGTGCATGATGCCGAGGAAGCGCTCGCGCGCCTTCGGATCGTCCTTGGCCGGCCCCTGCAGCGTATCGATGAAGCCCGAGAGCGCCGCCAGCGGCGTGCGCAGCTCGTGGCTCGCATTGGCGACGAAGTCGGCGCGCATTTCCTCGACCCGGCGCAGCGGGGTCAGATCGTGGAACGTCATCAGCATGCATTTGTCCGTGCCGCCGAACGCCGTCGGCACCGGCACCGGCGTGATGATCAGCTCCATCCAGCGATCGACCGGAACGTGATCGTGATAGGTGGCACGGCGGATCTCGGTGGTGGCGATCGCCTCGCGCAGCGCAGTGATGATCTCCGGCGTGCGCAGCGCGAACTGGGCGAGCTCGCCCTTGCGCAGGGCCGGCGCGAGCTGCGCGGCAGCGGCATTGAGGTGGATGACTCGGCCGGCGCGGTCGAGCAGCACGGCGGGATCGGGGATGCCCTCGACCACCGCGCTGACGGCCGGCGCCTCGACCGGGTTGGCGTGGCGCTCCTCCTCACGCTTGGCGACCGCGCCATGCAGCCGCCACGGCACCAGGGCGGCGGCGGAAATACACAGGAATACCGCCAGGGCCCGCAGCGGCAGCAGCTCGTCCAGCAGCACGAGCCCGGCAAGCGCGAGCGCCGCAGCGAGCAGGATGATCGCGGAATGGCGCAGCCGGTCCGGCCAGGGGGTGAAGATCGAGAGCGGCGTGTCGGAGGGAGCGTCGAGGGCCATCTCGTCCTACTGTTCCCTTGAGCTGGCGTCAGGCACCGGAATCGCTGCGTTTCCTCACAAAAGCGGCTTCCGGTGGGGGGCCCGGATCGAGGCTGAGCGCGGCCTGCCGCAGCCGTTTCGACCGCGTGCTGATGATAACCTCGCGAAACGTCAGCAAGATTACAGAAATGAGGAACGGCGCCAAATAATACAGCATCCGGAACAGGAGCATTCCGGCCAGCAGCTCCTCGCGGTCCATCTGCCACAGCCCGACCAGCATCGCGGCGTCGAACACGCCGAGCCCGCCGGGGGAATGGCTGGCGAAGCCGAGCAGGGTCGCCGAGACGAAGATCACAGCCACCACGACGAAGCCGAGATTGGGCTCGTCCGGCACCAGCACATACATCGCCAGCGCGCAGAAACCGAGGTCGATGATGCCGATCGCGATCTGCAGCAGGGTCAGAGGGCCGCTCGGCAGCACCACGGTCCACGGCCCGCGGCCGACCACGCGCGGCTTGGTCCATACCCAGGCGACATACCCCAACAGACCGACCAGGATCGCGATCGCCACCATGCGGTTGACCCAGGGCGGCAGCTGGTCGATCGAGGCGGCTGCCTCCGGATGATAGCTGATGCCGAGCCCGAGCACGGCCGCATTGCCGAGCCAGAACGTCAGGCCGGCAAGGAAGCAGATCTTGGCGACGTCGATGGCGTTCAGCCCATGGGCCGAATAGACGCGGTAGCGCACGGCACCGCCGGTGAAGACGCTGGCGCCGACATTGTGGCCGATCGAATAGCTGGTGAAGGCGGCCAGCGCGTTGACGCGGTAGGGCACGTGGTCGTGGCCAATCGCGCGCACCGCGAACAGATCGTAGAAGGTCAGCGTGAAATAGCCGGCGGCGACGAACAGCGCGGCGAGCGCGATCTGATGCGGCTCCGTGCTCTTGATCGCCTCGAGCACCTCGTAGGTGTCGATGCCGCGCAGCATGTGGTAGAGGACGTAGCAGGCGACCGCGATCACAGCGATGCTGATCAGCACGCCGAGCTTGTGCAGGACTTGCTTCTCGCGCAGGAACGTGGCCGCTCTGCGTATGGCTTCAAGCATCTACACCTCTCACCGTGATCCGATCACGACGGCCGGGGACGCCGCGCCCCGGAGGCCGCAGCATCATGTGCGCATACAACGCCCTCGTAGCGCGTTTCGACGCATTGGGGAACACGGAGCGTGCGAACAAAAGCGTACACATGGATATACTTAGCAGGCTTTGCGGAAATGCGATGCACCGTTTTGCCGCACATGAGGCAAGACATCAGGCAAAGGCATCGGACAAGGCATCATGCTGGACGGCGGGGCAGCGCACGTCCCCGCCAGCCTGCAAACCCCAGGTTAAACTTTGGTGAGGAACGCGAATCTCCGGGGCTTCCGGGGCGCCCAGCGGTTCGGCGGGTCAGCATGACTCAACGATAAGCGCGAGCTGCGCGTTTGACAGGTTCGCGCCTCGTCAAACCTTCGTGTCTCGCAGTTGCGATGACCCGGGGCACGCGGACGGCGGGCGCGCCGCCGCAGTCTCGGCAGATGGCGTCGGGTGCAGTCCGGGGCGGCGGTCTCAGGCCGCCGATTTCGTCCGCATGCTGCGGATCACCACCAGCGCCCGAAGCCAGGTGCCGATGGCGCAGCCGACGAGGTAGGGCACGAACATGATCAGCAGCAGCTCGAGCCAGTAGCCGGCCCGGCCGGGAATCAGGCAGGCCACGGCCGTCGCGACCAGGCCGGCGGCCAGCGCCGCCAGCAGCCAGGTCAGCCAGCCCGACACGCGCGGGGCGCGATGCACCACGGCGACCCAGCCCATCGCCAGCCCGATGGCGAATGCGCCGGCCAGCCAGCCCCAGTGAAAGGCAACGAGATAGGCCATGACGTTACCTCACCACGAATTCGATGCGCCGGTTCTGCGCCCGGCCGTCGGCGGTGTCGTTGGCGGCGACCGGCTGGGTGCTGCCATAGCCGATCGCGCTGAAACGGTCGGCCGGCAGTCCGGCCTTGACCAGATAATCGACCACCGCCTGGGCGCGCTTCTGCGACAGCACCTGATTGGCGGCAGAGTCGCCGTCGGCATCGGTGTGCCCGATGATCTCGACATTGGCGGAGGGACAGCGGAACGCGATCTCGACGAGGCGGTCGAGCAGACCGGTGGAATCCCTGTCGAGGTCGCTGCGGCCGGTCTCGAACCGGATCTTGGCCTTGCCGAGCAGGTCGGAGAACAGCTGCTGGCACACCGTGGGATCGACCGGGGCGGCTGCCGGCTTCACCGTGATGTCGGCCTTCACCTGCCAGCCCTGTGGGACATCTTTGGCGAGCCCGGTCCGGATCTGGGCCGCTGCGGCGTCGTAAAGCGCATCACCGGAAATCTTGATGTCACGATCGGACACTACCAGCGTGCCGGTCGACAGCCGCGACAAGGCGCCCAACGCCGGCACCACCGCATTCACGAAATTGGTTGGCGCGCCGAGGCTGTTCTTGAGATTGTCGACGACCTTCTCGCTGAAGAATTTGCGCGATGAAGAGCCGACGACGACGGCGTGGATGTTCTCGTCGGGAACGTTGCCTGCAAGCGTCACGGTGACCGCGACCGGGTCCTTGTAGGCCTGGAAGACATAGGGCGGCGCCTTGACCTCGTTGCTGGCGACCTTGAAGCCGTCCGGCAGCTTTCCGAGCGCGGCCGCGATCGCCTCGCGGCCGCCGAGCTCGCGCGCCATGCCGGACAATGTGACGTCGCCGTCGGAGATCGTGAACTTGCCGTCCTTCAGCTTGGCGATCTGGCCGATCAGCAGCAGCGCCGCATCCTCGAAGCGCGCCGGCGCGCCGCGTGCCAGGCCCATCTGATCCGCGACCTCCACGCCCGGCAACGCCGCCCGGGTCGCGTCCATCAGCTTGCCCTTCAAGGCGGGCAGCGGCGCGCTGCCGCCCAGCGTCACCCGGACGACGTCGCGCTCGGCCGACCAGACGAAGGGCTTGGCCTCGGGGACCAGCCGCGTCTCGTCGTTGACGAGCCGCACGCCGGCCACGCCGTCGACCGCAGCAACCGCATCGCGGCGTCCGGCCTCGGAAAACGCATTGGCGCGCAGCGAGACATCGCGGCCGTCCACCGTGATGCTTGTCCTGTCGAGCACCGCCCCCGTCAGGACGGCCGAACTGCGTCCGGCGAGATCATTCTCCAGGGGAACGGTGCTGGTCCAGGCCGCGAGGCCCCAAAGCACGATCAGCGGAATGACGCCAGGCCACCATTTCCCGCTCCACCTGAAAAGTCCGCGCATTCGTCATCCGTCGCATCGAGGAAGCAGAGAGAAAACAAACCCTTGCATGCCTGTCAAACCGGAAATGAGGAGCGCCGCACGGTACGTTGTGACCGCAGGCTAAGGTTTTCTTCAATCATTCGTCGGTAACCTTGTCCCGACACTCACCGGGCCGCATATTTCAGATGAGGCGATTTCGCAAAACCTTTATCCGTGCCGGCCTGGAAGCGCTGTATCTGAGCGGCGCGCATGTCTGGCTGCGCCCGATCTTCTCGGGCGTGGGTGCGATCTATACGCTGCATCATGTGCGGCCGCACCGCGACGCCGATTTCCAGCCCAATTGTCACCTCGAGGTCACTCCGGATTTCCTGCGCGAGATGTTGTCGCACCTGCGCGACCACGACATCGAGATCATCACCCTCGACGAGTTGCACAGCCGGCTGGTGGCGAAAGACTTTTCGCGCCGCTTCGCCTGCTTCACCTTCGACGACGGCTATCGCGACAATCGCGATTTCGCGCTGCCCGTCATGCGCGAGTTCGATGCGCCGTTCACCATCTATGTGACGAGCGATTTCGCATCGGGACTGGGTCGGCTCTGGTGGGTGACGCTGGAGCGGCTGGTCGCGAAGACTGACGCGATCGACATCGAGATCGGCGGGCTGTCGCTGCAGCTCGATGCATCGACGCCGGCAGCCAAATGCGTGACGTTCCAGCGCCTGCACGACTGGCTGCGCGCACTGCCGGGCGAGCACGACGTCCGGCGTGAGATCAGCGCGCTGTGCGCGCGCTACGACGTCGACGAGGCCTCGATCTGCCGTGAGCTCTGCCTGTCCTGGGACGAGCTCCGGGCGCTTTCGACTGAGCCATTGATCTCGATCGGCGCGCATTCGATCAGTCACTGCAATCTCGCCAAGCAGACCGAGGAGACGGCGCGCATCGAGATCGCCGACAGCCGCACTCGGATCGAGAACGAGTTGCAGCGGCCGGTGCTGCACATGGCCTACCCCTACGGCGACCGCGCCGCCGCTTCCCAGCGCGAATTCGTGCTGGCGGCCGCGAGCGGCTACAAGACCGCCGTCACCACCCGGCCCGGCATGATCTTCGCGGAAAGCGCCGATCATCTCACGGCCCTGTCGCGCGTCTCGCTGAACGGCCATTACCAGGACGCCCGCGTGCTGCCGGTGCTGACCTCGGGCGCGGCCACCGCGATGTGGAACGGCTTTCGCCGCATCGACGCGGCATAGCCCCGCCATAACGTTGCCCTCCGATTGAATTGCGGCGGATTCGTGCGACTGCGTCTCACTTGACGTGCTGGCGCGTCCCGCTCACAAGCGCGCATGACATAAGGAAAGGGAGGCTTCATGCTCAGGAACTTGTTCTCACTCGAAGGACGCGTCGCGCTCGTCACCGGCGGCTCGCGCGGCATCGGCAAGATGATCGCATCCGGCCTGCTCGCGCATGGCGCGGCGAGGGTCTACATCACCGCGCGCAAGGCCGGGCCCTGCGAGGCGACCGCCAAGGCACTGACGACGGAATATGGCGGCGAATGCGTCGCGCTGCCGATCGACATTTCGACGATGGCCGGCATCGAGACGCTCGCGGGCGAGATCAAGAAGCGCGAGCCCAAGCTCGACATCCTCGTCAACAATGCCGGCGCGGCGTGGGGCGCCGACTTCGACGAATTCCCGGAGAGCGGCTGGGACAAGGTGATGAACCTCAACCTCAAGACGCCGTTCTTCCTGACCAAGGCGCTCGCAGCTCCCTTGCGTGCGGCGGCCAGCGCCGAACGGCCGGCAAAGGTCATCAACATCGCCTCGATCGACGGCATCTTCGTCAACCCGCTCGAGACCTATTCCTATGCGGCGAGCAAATCCGGCCTGATCCATCTGACGCGGCGCATGGCGGCCAAGCTGATCAAGGACCACATCGTGGTGACCGCGATCGCGCCCGGACCGTTCAAGTCCGACATGAACAAGGCCGCGCGCGACAACGCCGACGAGGTCGCCTCGCGCGTGCCCGCTGGGCGCATCGGCACCGACGAGGACATGGCTGGCACGGCGATCTTCCTCGCCTCGCGCGCGGGCGACTACGTGGTCGGCAATACGATCGCCGTCGACGGCGGCATCGTCTACGCGAACCCCGGCATTCCGGGCGCGGGCTGGGACAGCTGAGAAGGGCGAATAGCGAATAGCGAATAGCGAATAGCGAATAGCGAATAGCGAATAGCGAATAGCGAATAGCGAATAGCGAATAGGCTACTTCCCCTATTCGCTACTCGCAACTCGCTATTCGCCTCTCATCAAGTCTCGATCTTCACGTACTCGAAGTCACCCGGCTTGTTGTCGATCCCGACCTTCGGGGGCGCGATCCACGAGGCGTATTCGCCGATCTCGGTGACCGGCCTCATCAGCGAGGAGATGTAGGCGCCGTCGTCGGCCGACGGCAGCCAGTCGCCCTTGCGCTTCGCCCACGTGCCCTCGTCGATCAGGATGCCGTCGGGCGTCGCATGGACGTCCTTGAACTCGCCGATGGCGCGGTGGAAGGCGGTATGTGGCAGCTTGAGCTGGAAGTCGTAGCCTGCGGTCGTGATGATCTTGTTCCAGCGCAGCAGGCCCTTGACGCAGTCCTGCGAGTAGTCGTCGCGCAGGCGCATGTTGAGCGCGGTCAGCGCCGGCTCGTCGACCCGCTTGATCTCGCCGTCGACCAGCTTGAGCACCGGATAGGTCGAGTTCTTGAGCTGGTGATCGTCCTGGATCTGGGTCTCGTGATAGCGGCCCTTGATGCCGGCATTGAAGGCATTGGCCGCGTTGGTCGAGACCTCCGAGCCGAACAGGTCGAGCGACAGCGTGTAGTGCAGGTTCAACTTCTTCTGGATGGTCGGCAGGTCGATCACGCCCAGCGCGCGGACCTTGGCGATGTCGGTGGGATCGTCGATCCCGGCCTCGCGCATCGCCTCGACCGTGCGCTGGATCACGCGGCCGACGCCGGTCTCGCCGACGAACATGTGATGCGCCTCCTCCGTCAGCATGAAGCGGCAGGTGCGCGACAGCGGATCGAAGCCGGACTGCGCGAGCGAGTGCAGCTGCATCTTGCCGTCGCGGTCGGTGAAGTAGGTGAACATGAAGAACGACAGCCAGTCCGGCGTCTTCTCGTTGAAGGCGCCGAGCATGCGCGGGCTGTCCGCATCGCCCGACCGGCGGCGCAGCAGCTCGTCGGCCTCCTCGCGGCCGTCGCGGCCGAAATATTTCTGCAGCAGGTAGACCATCGCCCATAGGTGACGGCCCTCCTCGACGTTGACCTGGAACAGGTTGCGCATGTCGTAGAGCGACGGCGCCGTCTTGCCGAGATGGCGCTGCTGCTCGACCGAGGCCGGCTCGGTGTCGCCCTGGATCACGATCAGGCGGCGCATCAGCGCGCGATATTCGCCGGGAACCTCCTGCCAGGCCGGCTCGCCATAGTGCTCGCCGAACGGGATCTTGCGATCCTCTTCCTGCGGAGCCAGCAGGATGCCCCAGCGATAGTCGGGCATCTTGACGTAATCGAACTTCGCCCAGCCGCGCGGATCGACCGAATAGGCCGTGCGCAAGTACACCAGCGACTGCTGGAAGCCCTCGGGGCCCATGTCGTTCCACCAGTCGACGTAGCCGGGATGCCAGCCTTCCAGGGCCTTGAGGACCTGGCGGTCCTCGGCGAGATTCACGTTGTTCGGAATCTTGGTCGAGTAGTCGACGTTCATGATGTTCATGTTCATGGCGTGCCTCCCTGAAATCTTCCCGGTGGTCATGCCCGGCCTCGTGCCGTGCATCCACGTCGTTCGTGTCGATTAGCTCGCGGATGGCCGGGTCAAGCCCGGCCATGACGGATGATAACTACACGCGCGTCATGTCATATTGCGGCCGCTCGCCGGTGCCGTAGCGCCTGAGTGCGCCCTCCTCGCCGACCGCGTTGGGCCGCTGGAAGATCCAGTTCTGCCAGGCGGTGAGGCGGGCGAAGATCTTCGATTCCATCGTCTCGGGGCCGGCGAAGCGCAGATTGGCTTCGAGACCGGTGAGGCTGTCGGGCGAGAAGCTGGCGCGCTCCTCGAGGAAGACGCGGATCTCGTCCTCCCAATCGATGTCATCCAGCGCGAAGGTCACGAGGCCGAGCTCCTCGGCCTCATCGGCTTCGAGCGGCTTGCCGACCTGCTCACGCACACGCGCGAGATCGGTGGGATCGGCGAGGAAGCGCGACTCCAGCCGGGTCAGGCCGTGACTCATCGGATAGGGACCGAAATTCATCGCCGACAGTTCGATCGCCGGCGCCGGGCGGTTGTCGCCCTGGATGGTGCCGATCAGCATGTAGGAGCGGTCGGAAGCGAACACCAGCTCGGCGAGCGTGCCGGCGAAACAGGAACCGGGCTCGACCAGCGTGACCAGCGTGCGCGAGGTGACGTCGATGCGCTTCAGCACCCGCTTCCAGTAATGCCTGACCTCGTTGACCAGCCAGTGCGCCTTGTTGGCCTCAAGGAACGCGTCATGCGCGAGCACCTGGGCGCGATCGCCATGCGACTTGAACACCAGCATAGCGATGCCGAGCTCGTTGATGCGCAGATGCAGGATGGCGTCATCGAGTTCGCGCGCGACCTGCAGCGGCCAGAAGGAAGCGCCCTGCCCGATCATGCCGTCGATGTCCGCAGGTGGCGCGGCCTCGGGAGCCGAGATGGTGATCGTGGCGATGCGGGCCGTGCGGTCGATGTCGACATTGACGAAGCCGTAGCGCACGCTCGACGCATCGATGACGCGCTTCAGCGGCGTCAGCGCGACGCCCTTGCCGCTGCCGTTGCGCTTGGAGGCGGCTGCGAATTCCTTGGCGCGCTCGGCCACCTTGGCATCGACCTTGGAGTTCGGCGCGATCTCGTCGACGAGGCGCCATTGCACGGCGCGCTTGCCCTTGACCCCCTCCTCCGTGGTGCAGAACGCGTCCGCGCGATCGCGGCGGACCTTGCGCTTGTCGACGACGCGGGTGAGACCGCCGGTACCCGGCAGCACCGCGAGCAGCGGCACTTCCGGCAGCGACACCGACGACGAGCCGTCATCGGCGAGGATGATGTGATCGGTGGCGAGCGCGAGCTCATAGCCGCCGCCGGCCGCGGTGCCGTTCACCACGGTGATGAAGCGCTGGCCGGAATTCTCGGATGAATCCTCGAAGCCATTGCGGGTCTCATTGGTGAACTTGCAGAAGTTCACCTTGTGGGCGTGGGTCGCGCCCGCAAGCATGCGGATGTTGGCGCCGGCGCAGAACACGCGCGGCTTGGCCGAGCGCAGCACCACGACCTTCACTTGCGGGTGTTCGAAGCGCAGCCGCTGCACGGCGTCGGCGAGCTCGATGTCGACGCCGAGATCATAGGAATTGAGCTTGAGCTGGTAGCCCTCGAACAGGCCGCCATTCTCGTCGACGTCCATGGCGAGCGTCGCCACCTCGCCATCGATCGAGAGCTTCCAATGTTTGTAGCGGGAGGGATCGGTCTGAAAATCGATGAACGTCTTGCCTCCCGCGAGCACGCGGTCTTCCCCGGCCATGTGTCACCCTTCGTTGGAGTGCTTATCGTTGATATGCACAATAATTCATGTTATGGCTGCCGTCTACGACAAAAAGCCGAAACATGCACTTTGTTTCATGTTCGTGATGCCGGGGCCGGCAAGGTCGCGGCCGCGAACTCGGCAATGACCCGCAAGGTGGCGTCCGGCGCCTCGCGATGCGGGGAATGGCCGGTGTTGGGCAGCATCGTCACCTCGACCGGGCAGTAGCACTCCTCCTGGATGGTCTCGACCTGGCGGATGGTGCCGTACTGGTCGTCGACGCCCTGGATCACGACCACGGGAACGCGGATGTAGGCGAGGTCGCCGGTGATATCCCAGGCCCGGAATGCCGGATCGAGCCAGGCGCCGTTCCAGCCGTAAAACGCGTTGTCGACGTCCTTGTGCCAGCGGCCGAGCTTGGTGCGCAGTTCCGTGGTTTCGTAAGTGGTCTTGATCGCGGCGATCGACGACACAGAGATGTCCTCAACGACCACATGCGGCGCGATCAGCACGATGCCGTCGAGGCGATGGTCGGCGTGGCTGCCCCCGTAGATCGCCGCGATCGACGCACCATCGGAATGGCCGACGAGAAGACCGCGCTGAAAGCCGATTTGATCGAGCAGCTTCGGCAGCACATCGCGCGCCTCGCGCTGCATGTAGTCGAGCGGCCGCGGCAGAGACACCGGGCTGGAGGCGCCGTAGCCCGCGCGCGAATAGACGAACACGGAAACGCCGGTGGCTTGCTGGAGCTTGTCGGGAAAGTCGCCCCACAACCCGACCGAGCCGAGCCCTTCATGCAGCAGCACGATGCACGGAGCGTCAGAGGGCTGCGGACCGATCAGGCGATATTCGAGATCGGCGGAATCGATGGTGAGGAAGCCGTTCGATGAAAGCTGCACGGGTCACTCTCTCCTTCGTCATGCCCGGCTTGACCCGGGCATCCACGTCTTTCCTGTCGAGGCGGAATGGATGGCCGGGTCAAGCCCGGCCATGACGACAACCAAGAGCAGGATCGCTCCCGAGAGTGGGGGCCAACTACTGACCCGCCCCCTCACGCAGCTTGAAGCGCTGGATCTTGCCGGTCGCGGTTTTCGGCAGGCTGTCCACCACCTCGATCCAGCGCGGATATTTCCACGGGCCGATCTTCTGCTTGACGTGTTCCTTCAGTGCCTCGTGCAGGGTCGAGCGATCGACGCTCGGGCGCAGCACGACATAGGCCTTCGGCTTCAACAGCCCCTCCGGATCGGCTTCCGGCACCACGGCAGCCTCGAGCACCGCGGGATGCGTGATCAGCGCGCTCTCGACCTCGAACGGCGACACCCAGATGCCGGAGACCTTGAACATGTCGTCGGAGCGGCCGCAGAAGGTGTAGCGCCCGTCGGCGTCGCGGACATATTTGTCGCCGGTGCGCGTCCAATAGCCCTCGAACGTCGAGCGGGTCTTGTGGCGCTGATTCCAGTAGCCCTCACCGGCGGACGGTGCATGCACCAGCATCTCGCCGACCTCGCCGTCCGGCACGTCCTGGCCGGCCTCGTTGACAAGACGAACCTGATAGCCCGGCACGGGGCGCCCCGATGAGCCGTATTTGATGTCCCCGGGGACGTTGGACAGGAAGATGTGCAGCAGCTCGGTCGAGCCGACACCATCGAGAATGTCGACGCCGAACCGCGCCTTCCAGGCATTGCCGACCGATTCCGGCAGCGCCTCGCCGGCCGAGGTGCAGATGCGCAGCGCGCTGCCGGCCTTCTCATGGCGCAGCGACTCATCGTGCAGCATCGCGGCGAACAAGGTCGGCACGCCGTAGAAGATGGTCGGATTGTAGCGGTTGAGGAGCTTGAACATCAGCGCCGGCGTCGGGCGCTCGGAGTTGAGGATCGTGGTTGCGCCGACCGACAGCGGGAAAGTCAGCGCATTGCCGAGGCCATAGGCGAAGAACAGCTTTGCGGCTGACAGACAGACATCGCTCTCGCGGATGCCGAGCACTTGGCTGGCATAGGTCTCGGCCGTCGCGGCGAGATTGCCGTGCAGATGTCGCACGCCCTTGGGCATGCCGGTCGAACCGGATGAATACAGCCAGAACGCAGGCTCATCCTCGTGGGTCGCGACCGTGTCGAACTGATCGCTCTCGCGCGCGAGCTCCTCGGTGAGCAGCTTGTGGCCGAAGGCATTGGCGCCGGACACGACGACGCAATCGAGATCCGGCATCCGGCCGACAATGTCCTTCACCACCGGATACAGCGCCTCGGACACGAACAGCACGCGGGCGCGGCAGTCGGCGAGCACATACGCGTATTGGTCAGAGGTCAGCAGCGTGTTGAGCGGCACCGGGACGACGCCCGCGCGCATGGCGCCAAGAAACACCGCGGGGAAATCCACCGTATCGAGCATGATCATCGCCACGCGCTCCTCGCGGCGGACGCCAAGGCGGCGCAGCATGTTGGCGACGCGGCAGGTCTGCTGTTGCAGACCGCGATAGGTCAGCTCCGAGACCGTGTCCGTGTAGGCGAGCTTGTCGCCGCGCCCCGCCTCGACATTGCGGTCAAGCAGCCACGATACCGCATTGTACGACTTCACGGCATTCTCCCCGGATTTTTGAATTATAATTCATACAAGGCCACCAACATCGCTTGCTGTCAATCCTCCCCGGCATTATGTTTCCTACTCAAAAGAGTGCCTCAGGGATATGACGCCACACAGCGATGCCCCGCGCGACGACGGCCAGTCCGCGGCCGAGAGCGATTTCCTCGACCAGCTGGGCCAGCGGGTGCGGCGGATGCGCGGCCTCGCCGGCATGTCGCGCAAGGTGCTGGCCGAGGTCTCCGGGATTTCCGAGCGCTACATCGCCCAGCTCGAGAGCGGCAAGGGCAATGTCTCGATCGTGCTGCTGCGCCGCATCGCCAACGCGATCAACGCGCCGCTCGACGACGTCATCCCCGGCGGCGAGCCATCGCCGGACTGGCCGGTCATTCGCGATCTCCTGAAGAAGGCGAGCCCGAGCCAGATCGCCGAGGTCAAGGAGCTGCTTGCCGGGGGCGCATCGGCGCCGCTGCGGCGTTCGTTCTCAGGCATTGCGCTGATCGGCCTGCGCGGTGCCGGCAAGTCGACGCTCGGCAAGATGCTGGCGGAGCGGATCGGCTGGAGCTTCGTCGAGCTGAACAAGGAGATCGAGCGGCAGAACGGGCTTTCGGTTGCCGAGATCATCGCGCTCTACGGCCAGGAAGGCTTTCGCCGCATGGAGCAGGCCGCCCTGGTGCAACTGCTCGCGCGCAAGGAGCCGATGGTGCTGGCGACCGGCGGCGGCATCGTCTCCGAGCCGGTCACCTTCGACCTGATCCTGACCTCGTTCTACACCATCTGGCTCAAGGCCGAGCCGGAGGAGCACATGGGGCGCGTGCGTAAGCAGGGCGACCTCCGCCCGATGGCCGACGACCGCTCGGCGATGGCCGAGCTGCGCAACATCCTGGCGAGCCGCGAGCCGCTGTACGCGAGGGCCAATGCGGTGGTCGATACGGCGGGACTGTCGGTCGAAGCGGCGGCCGCACGGCTGGGCGAAGCCGTGAAGCCGGTGCTGACTGGCGACGCCCGGATGTTCGCGCGGGCGTGAGACGTCGTGCGACTTCGATCGCGCCGCAAGCGTCCGGTACGCATTAACCACCACCCACATTTCAATACCGGCGAGACTCGCCACACACCCTCCGATTGATTAATCAATCGTTAAGTCACTGGAGGACGTGGGATGCAAAATCGTCGTCGCGAGGCTCGCCAGCGCGTCTACTATGGCGGCGTGCTGACCTTCAATTCAGGCTGCTCGACGCTGGCCTGCGTCGTGCGCAATTTCAACCACCGCGGCGTCAAGGTCGAGCTCGAGGGCAGCGTGCTGCTGCCGGACCGCGTCGAGATCAGCATCGAACGGCGCGGATGGTCACGACCGGCGCAGTTGGTGTGGCGCGACGGCGCGGGCGCCGGCCTCGCCTTCCTTCACGACGATGGCGAGGTGATCGATCTCGAAACGGCGCGCACCTTGCGCCTGCAGGAGCGCGCCAACAGGCAGCTCAAATCGCGCCTCGAGCAATTGCTCTCGGGGCACTGAGCAATGTCCGAATCCTCGCAAGAGCACGACGACTGGCTGATCGCCTCCGATGCGCCGCCGCCGGTCGCGGCGCGCGCCGCCGAGCGCCCGCGATCGCACTGGCTCCGGCGCGTCACGCTGCTGCTCGCCGCCCAATATGTCATCGTGCTGGTGATCGGCGTCGCGGCGGCCTCGACCGTGCGCGCATTCGTGCTGCCGGAAGTCACCGGTCGCTTCGAGGCGCTTGCAGCGGCGCTCAAGCGAACGCCGCTGCCTTGAGTTCTGAGCTGGTCACTCGATCTCCCGCAGCTCCGCATAGGTCAGCGGCTTGAGGCTGGCGCCATCGAAATAGACGAAGCGCAGGCGGCGGCGGCGGGAGATGAAGTTCGACGGCAGCGGATCGTAGCGGAAGGTGACGCCACCGAGATGCGGCGTCAGGCTGCCGACGTCCGTCAGCGCGTCGATCTCGACGCGCAGCAGCTTGAGGCTCGTGCCGTCGCGCAGGATCTCGAACGGGACCCGCGCCAGCCGCAGGAAGCTGGTCGGATCCGGCGCGGCGATGAAGCCGTCGACGAAGGCGGCTTCGACCTTGTCGAGATCCGTCTCGACCACCGCGGCAGGCTTGGCGCCCTCAGGCTGATGCGGCGTCTGCCATTGCACCGGCGAACGGTGGCCGTGCGGATGGTTGTGGCCGGGGCCATGCGTCGGATGGTCGTGATGATGGTCGTGGCCATGATCGTGGTGATGATCATGATGATGGCCGTGATGGTGGTGATGATGACGCATCGCGGGCCTCAGTAGCTGACCGGCTTGTTGATGATGGACTTGTGGCTGCCGAGCTTGCCGTGCGCGACCATCGAGCCGAGCACCTCGACGACGACGCGGACGCCGATCAGCGCGGTGATGTCCGAGGTGTCGTAGGGCGGCGAGACCTCGACCACTTCGAGTCCGCACAGGCCTTCGGCGGCGACGAGACCCAGCAGCTTCAGCGCCTCGCGCGGCAGGAAGCCGCCGGGCTCTGGCCAGCCGGTGCCGGGCACGAAGCCGCAATCGATGGAGTCGACGTCGAACGAGATGTAGACCGCGTCGGCATCCTTCCAGGCCAGCTCGAGCGCGATCTCGGCGGTCTTCTCCAGGCCGATCTTCTCGATGTCGGCGATGGTCAGCACGTTGGTGTTGCGCTTGCGCGCGACCTCGACGCCCTCGCGCGGCACCTGCCAGCCGCCGATACCGAGCTGCACCAGATTGGTCGGCGACACATTGGGCAGGTTGGTCGCCCAGTACCAGGGCGTGGTGTGCATGCGCTCGTCGAGATCCTTCTCCTGGATGTCGATGTGGCGGTCGAAATGGATGATGCCGATCTTCTTGTCGGTGCACTGCGCGATGCCGCGCACGCACGGAAAGCCGATCGAGTGGTCGCCGCCGAGCATGATCGGCAGCGCGCCGGACGAGAACACATGCGCGACGCCGCGGCTGATCTGGTCAAAGCTCTTTTCCAGATTGGCGGGAATCGTGAAGACGTCGCCGGCATCGCACAAGGTCATCTGCTCGCGCAGGTCGACGCCCAGCTCATAGTTGTAGGGCGTGTAGAGCGCGGAGATGCGGCGGATGCCCTGCGGCCCGAAGCGGGTGCCGGGCCGATAGGTGGTGCCGGAATCGAAGGGGATGCCGATCACTGCGGCGTCGTATTTGCCGACGTCGCGGACGTTCTCGACATACGGCGCCTTCATGAAGGTGTTGATGCCGGCGAAATGCGGCAGCTCGCCGCGGGCGAAGGTCGGGATGTCGCGATCCGTCAGCGTGTCGGCGCCGGGCAGGCCCATGTCGAGCGCCCATTGCCGCTCCTTGCGCCAGCCGTTGGTCGGCAGCTTGCCCTCGGCCTCCAGCGCCTGCCAGCCTTGCGTGGCCATCTTGTCGAAGTCCGGATGGTGACGGCGCATGCTCCGGCGCTGCGAGTGCAATCCGGCGCGGCGCGACCGGCGCATGAATGGGAATGACATGGAGACTCTCCTTCGTTTCTTTCGACGTTTCTTGAACTGACTATTGCGTCGCCTGCAGGCTGGCGCGGATGAATCCGAGCACGGGCACGGCGCTGTCGCGGGTGAGATCGAGATCGTAGGTGATGCGCGCGCCGAACCGCTCCGGCGCCTGCGGATCCTTGCGGGGACGGTCGAGCGCGATCAGCCGCGTGGCGAGGCCGAACGCCTCCTTGATGTCGTGGGTGACCATCACGATGGTCATGTTGTGCTGGCGCCACAGCGGCTTGATCAGCGCATGCATCTGGGCGCGGGTGCCGGGATCGAGCGCGCCGAAGGGCTCATCGAGCAGCAGCACGCGCGGCTGCTTCGCCAGGGCCTGCGCGATCGCCAGGCGCTGCTGCATGCCGCCGGACAACGCGCTTGGATATTTGTCGCGATGCTCGGCCAGGCCGACGGCCTCGATCAGCGCGAGGCTCTTCTCCATCGCCGCCTTGCGCGCCGATCCGAACAGCCGCGCCGTGAACGGGCTGCCGGCAAGCTCGTAGCCGAGCAGCACGTTGCCGAGCACGGTCAGATGCGGGAACACCGAGTAGCGCTGGAACACGATGCCGCGGTCCGGTCCGGGCTCGGCCGGAAACGGCCGGCCGTCGAGCAGCACCGCGCCCTGGCTCGGCCTCTCCTGGCCGAGGATCAGGCGCAGGAAGGTACTCTTGCCCGCGCCGGACGGGCCGACGATCGACAGGAACGTGCCGGAGGCGATCTCGAGATTGATGCGCTCGAGCACGACCTGGTTGCCGTATTCGACCCAGACGTTGCGGAAGGAGAGCGTGCTCATTGGCGGCTGCCTCGCGCATATGCCCAGGGAAAGGCGTGCCGTCCGAACCAGACCAGCGCGTAGTCGAGGATGTAGGCAAGCAACGTGATCCAGACGACGTAGGGCAGGATCACATCCATCGAGAGATAGCGGCGGACCAGGAAGATGCGGTAGCCGAGTCCGACATCGGAGGCGATCGCCTCGGCCGAGATCAGGAACAGGAAGGCGGGCCCGATCATGAGCCGCAGCCCCTGGATCAGGCGTGGCATGATCTGCGGCAGCACCACGCGGATCGCGACCTGCCAGGTCGAGGCGCCCAGGGTCTGCGCCTTGATCAGCTGCTCGCGCGGCATGTTCTGCACCTCGAGCGAGAGGTCGCGCACCAGGGTCGGCGTGACGCCGATGATGATCAGCACCACCTTGGACAGCTCACCGAGGCCGAACACGATGAACAGAACCGGCAGCATCGCCATCGGCGGGATCATCGACAGCACCGCAATCAGCGTGCCGAAGCCGGCGCCGGCCACTGGCAGCAATCCGATGGCGAGTCCGAGCACGAGACCGATGGCGGCGGAAATGCCGAGGCCGAGCGCGAGGCGCTGCAGGCTCGCCGCCGTGTCGGACCACAGCACGTAGTCGCCGGAGCGGCGATCCGGCTCGGTCGCGAGCCGCTTGGAGGTCGCGACCATCTCGGAGACCGGCGGCAGCAGCTTGTCGTCGGGATTGTCCGCGCGCCGCTGCGCCGATCCGACCACGTAGATCAGCGCGATCAGCAGGAACGGCAACAGGGCCAGCAACAGCCGGCTGCCCCGGTTCGGAACGACGTTCATGGCACGCGGCATCAACAGGCTCCCTCAATCCTCATGGTGAGGGGCGCGTCAGCGCCGTCTCGAACCATGAGGCCCCGATGTGGGCCTCATCCTTCGAGACGCTTGCGCTCGCGCAAGCTCCTCAGGATGAGGGGTGGCACCGGCAGTCCAGGAAGCGGATCAGAGCTTCCTTTCGGCCGCCATCTTCATGAAGGTCGGATCGAAGCGCAGCTTGACGTTGCTGGCCGCGCCCAGCGCCTTCGTTGGCGTGGAGATGCCGACCGCGTCCTTCGACTTCACGTTCTCGCCGAGCAGGTTGTGATCGAAGCAGAAGGTGCGCACGAGATCCATGATCTTCGGCAATTCCGGTCCGGTCACGAAGGCGAGCGCGTCCTTCGGCTCGTAGTACATGAACGTCGTCTTGAGCTGGGTCTCGAAGCCGGCGAGATCGGTGCCCGACAGCTTGGCCATCGCCTCGCGCGCGGCCTTGCCCTTCTCGCTCTGGTCCTTCATCAGCGCGATGGTCTCGTACCAGATGCCGACCAGCGCCTTGCCGAGCTCCGGATTGTCCTTGAGCGTCGCGCTGTTGACGACCAGGAGATCCTCGATCTCGCCGGGGATCTTGCTGGAATCGAATACCAGCGTTGCACCCGGCTCGGCCTTCACCTCCAGCAGTTGCGGATTCCAGGTGACCACGGCCGTCGTGTCCGGCGACTTCGCGGCGGCGACGATGTCGGCGTCCGACGTGTTGACGGTCTTGATGTTCTTCTCGGAGAGTTTCGCGGTCTCGAGGCCGCGCGCCAGCAGATAGTGCGACACCGAGAGCTCGACGAGGTTGACCTTCTGGCCCTTGATGTCGGCCATGGTCTTGCCCTTCTTCAGCACGACACCGTCATTGCCGTTGGAGTAGTCGCCCATGATGATGGCCGACGTGTCGACGCCGCCGGCAGCGGGGATGGTCAGCGCATCCATGTTGGTGACGGTGACGCCGTCGAACTTGCCGGCGGTGTACTGGTTGATCGACTCGACGTAGTCGTTGATCTGGGTGACCTTGATCGAGATGCCGTATTTGTCCGCCCACTTCTTGACGATGCCGGACTCGGCCGCATAGGGCCACGGCATCCAGCCGACATAGATCGTCCAGGCGATGTTGAATTCCTTCTTCTTCTCAGCTGCCGCGGGCGACAGCGATGCGGTCGCCAGCGTCGATGCAGCGAGCAGTGCAACAAACAGATTTCGCGCTTTTCCCATGTCCAGTCCCTCATCGGTTTTCTGACCGCGGACTGGCATGAAGAACCTCGTGCCTGCCAAGCGCGGCCACTGAGGTCTCCCGGGTTTTTATCCCGCCGTGCACCAGGGCTCTCCCCTGGCGGCTGCTCTCGGACCAGCATTCTCGATGGAGAACCGGAACCCTAGCTGCCAACTCTGAGCAACGGGGGGAGCAATCCGCGTGCCAGGGAAAAATGCTTGCGATTCAACGGAACCGGCGGCACGCTGTGCTCAAAAATTCGGCACTCAGAATTCTTCTTGGGCGAGGTGGCGCGTCAGCCCACGCCGGGCCATGCAACGACAGCATGAACCGTCCGGCGCAGGGGGGGCGACATCATCAGGCAGGCCCGTCAGTCGCAGTGGCTTGGAGTCTCGTTGATATGATCAGGTCTTCCGGGATCGCATTAGCAACCATTCTGGCTCTCAGCCTCGCCGCCGAGGCAGCCTTCGCGCAGAGCGCGCCCGCTCCCGATACGCCGGCGCAACCTGCTCCCGCCGCGAGCCCCACCCCGACAGCCACTCCGGCACCAGCCGCCTCGGCCGAGAAACCTGGCGACGCCAAGCCGGCCAGCGAGGCGGCCGCGCCGAAGAAGAAGCGGACGAGAACCAGTACGCGCAAGGAAGTCGAGGACTCCCTGCGCAGCGGCACGGTGCCGTCGCGCTATCGCAGCCGGGTGCCGAAGGAGTACCAGAAGTACATCCCGTTCCATCGCTGAGGTCTAGAGTGGCGGTGTCATTTTCACGATGACTCCGACGATCAGCATGAAGGCGAGACACAGCCCCGTCTCAAGGTCGGAATGAACAGACCAGAAGCCGCGCAAGCCGGCCACGGCCTTCTGTGGTGATTCGATTCGGATACGAGGTGCACGCATTTGTTCAACCTCTGATAAAAGGAAAAACAAACTACTACCCTGGAAAATTAATCCCGTCCAAGCCGCACCTCAATGCGAAAAATCAGCGCATGTCGGGGCAGTGGTCAAAATCTACGCCCGACGCCCGACGCGATCTTGATTTGAGTCAATCCGCTTCCACGTCGGAATAGCCGGCAGCGCGCCGCCTCAAATACCCAGATAGCGGTGCTGCAGCTCCGGCTCGGCCATCAGTTGCTCCGACGTGCCATGCCACACGGTGCGGCCACGCTCGATGATGTAGTGGCGATCGCAGATGCGGGTCAGATGCTCGACATTCTTGTCGATCACCAGGATCGACTGCCCGCGCGATTTCAGCAGCGACAGGCAGTTCCAGATCTCCTCTCGGATCAACGGCGCCAGACCCTCGGTCGCCTCGTCGAGAATGAGGAGTTTCGGGTTGGTCATCAGCGCCCGGCCGATCGCCAGCATCTGCTGCTCGCCGCCGGAGAGCTGGTTGCCCATGTTGCTGCCGCGTTCGGCGAGCCGCGGAAACAAGGCGTGGATCTTGTCGAGCGTCCAGGGATCGGACGCGCCGAGCCGGTTGGCCGAGGCCGCCACGAGATTCTCGGTGACGGTCAGATTCGGAAAGATCTGCCGTCCCTCCGGCACGAGGCCGATGCCGAGCTGAGCGATCCTGTAGGACGGCAGCTTTCGTGTCTCCTGACCGCTGAAGCGGATCAGGCCGGCGCGCGCCTGGGTCAGACCCATGATCGAGCGGATCGTGGTGGTCTTGCCCATGCCGTTGCGGCCCATCAGCGAGACCATCTCGCCGGGGCGGATCGCCAACGACAGGCCGAACAAGACCTGGCTCAGGCCGTAACAGGTCTCGATGCCGTCGACCTCGAGCAGCATGGCGCTTGTCCCCAGATCAACCATGGCCGACCACCACATGCTGATCGCCGAGATAGGCGCGCTTGACCTCCTCGTTCTGCCGGATCTCGTCCGGTCTGCCCGAGGCGATGATGCGGCCATAGACGAGGACCGAGATGCGGTCGGCGAGCGCGAACACCGCCTCCATGTCATGCTCGACCAGCACGATCGACACTTCCTTGCGCAGCTCGTTCAGCAGCTTCACCATGCGCTGCGACTCGGTCACCCCCAGGCCGGCCATCGGCTCGTCGAGCAGCAGGAGCTGCGGCTTGGTCGCGAGCGCGACGGCGAGCTCCAGCTCGCGCTGCTCGCCATGGCTGAGCTTCGACACCAGCACGTCGGCGCGATGGCCGAGACCGACGCGCTCCAGCGCGGCCTGCGCGGCGGCACGCAGCGGCTTGTCCTTGCGCGCGGCGGCGAAGAAACGGAACGAGTGCCTGCCGTCATGGGCTTGCGCCGCAAGCGCGACATTGTCGGCCGCGGTGAAGTCGGTCAGCAGCGAGGTGATCTGGAACGAACGCGCCAGCCCCAGCGCGCTGCGCTTATAGGCGGGGAAATGCGAGATGTCGCGGCCCCCTAGGAAAATGCGCCCCGCATGCGGCGCCAGGTGGCCGGTGAGCTGGCTGATCAGCGTGGTCTTGCCGGCGCCGTTCGGCCCGATGATGGCGTGGATCTCGCCCTTGGCAACGTCGAGACAGACGTGATCAGTCGCGACGATGCCGCCGAACCGGCGCACGAGATTGTCGACGCGAAGCAGAGGTTCAGCCACGGTTCAACCTCCCGAGCATGCCCATGATGCCGCCGCGGCCGAACAGCACGATCAGGAGCAGCAGCGGCCCCATGATCAGCGCCCAATATTCGGTGATCTGCGACAGCACCTCTTCCAGCACCAGGAACACGACCGAGCCGACGACCGGCCCCATCAGGGTGCCCATGCCGCCGAGGATGACCATCACCATGAGGTCGCCGGAGCGGGTCCAGTACATCACGGCAGGGCTGACGAAATCGGTGTTGTTGGCAAGCAGCGCGCCGGACAGGCCACAGAGCATGCCGGCGATGACGAAGCACGCCAGCTTGTAGCGCTTCGACGGGAAGCCGATCGCCTGCATGCGCTGCTCGTTGGAGCGCAGGCCCTGCAGCACGAGGCCGAAGCGCGAATTGACGATCCGCCAGATCAGCACCACGACGGCAAGCAGGCAGAACAGGCAGAGATAATAGAACTGCACGCGGTTGCCGAGATTGATCAGGCCGCCGAAATCGCTGCGCTTGTAGACGGTGAGCCCGTCATCCCCGCCGTAACGGGCGAGGCCGGACGCGACGTAGTAGGCCATTTGCGCAAAGGCCAGCGTGATCATGATGAAATAGACGCCGCGGGTACGCAAGGAGAGCGCGCCTATGACCAGCGCATAGAGCGCCGAAACCGCGATGGCGACCGCGAACTGGGCATAGCCGGAGCCGATGCCCTCCTGCGCCAGGATGCCGACGGCGTAGCCGCCGATGCCGAGATAGGCGGCATGGCCGAAGCTCATCATGCCGCCGTAGCCCATGATCAGGTTGAGGCTGACGGCCGCCAGCGCCAGGATCACGATGCGGGTGAACAGCGTGAGGATGAAGACGTTGCCGGAGAGGTTCGAATAGACCGGCAGCAGCACCAGGCCGGCCACGACGATGATGGCCACGATGGTCGAAACGTTGAGCGAGGATTTCATCTGCGGTTGGCCGGAAACAGACCTTCAGGCCGCGCCACCAGCACGATCGCCATCAGGAGGTAGATCAGCATCGACGACATCGCCGGCGCCGCAGTGGAAGCTGCTGCCGAGTTCAGCACCTGGCGCAGCAGATTGGGCAGGAAGGCGCGGCCCATGGTATCGATCAGGCCGATCATGATCGCCGCGATAAAGGCGCCGCGGATCGAACCGATGCCGCCGATCACGATGACGACGAAGGCGAGGATCAGGATGTTCTCGCCCATGCCGATCTGCACCGTGAGGATCGGCGCCTGCATCAGCCCGGCCAGGCCGGCGAGCGCGGCGCCGAGGCCGAACACCAGCGTATAGAGCAGCTTGATGTTGATGCCGAGCGCACCGATCATCTCGCGGTTGGAGGCGCCGGCCCGGATCAGCATGCCGATCCGCGTCCGCATCACGCCGAGATAGAGCAGCAGCGCCACCAGCAGCGCCACGACGATGATCGCGAGCCGATAGGCGGGATATTGGATGCCGGGCAGGATCGTGACCGGGAAGGCGAGCCAGGACGGCAGCGGCAGCGCCAGTCCCGCCGGGCCCCAGATCAGCCGGACCGCCTCGTTGAAGAACAGGATCAGACCGAACGTCGCGAGCACGTGGTCGAGATGGTCGCGCCCATAGAGATGGCGCAGTGCCGTGAATTCGAGCACGATGCCGAGCAGAAGCGTGGCTCCCAGTGCCATGACGGCGCCGAGCACGAAGCTGCCGGTCCAGGCTACGAAGGTCGCCGCGAAATAGGCGCCCATCATGTAGAGCGAGCCGTGGGCCAGGTTCACGAAGTCCATGATGCCGAACACCAGCGTCAGGCCGGCGGCCAGCAGGAACAGCAGCAGTCCAAACTGCAGCCCGTTCAGGAATTGTTCGACGACGAGAAGCATGCCCCTCACTTCACGCTCAAAAAGACGGCGGCAGAACCCGTTCCAGGCGCTGCCGCCATGTCCGTCCCGATCTTAGGCCGGAGATGTTTTAAGCTTCAAGCAAATTCCAGGCCTGTTTCGTCCTCTGGCTCGGAATTCTTTTCGCTCACTTCATCGGGCACTTGTCGTGGAAGCGGTCCTGGTCGTTCTCGACGATGGTGGCGACCGTCTTCAGCGAGAGCTGGCCCTCGGTGTCCTTGACCACGTCCTGCAGGTAGAAGTTCTGGATCGGGATGTGATTGTTGCCGAACTTGAAGGAGCCGCGCAGCGACTTGAAGTTGGCCTTCTCCATCTCGGCCTTCATCGCGTCCTTCTTGGACGTGTCGCCCTTGACCGCAACCACGGCGCTGTTGATCAGCTGGGCCGCGTCGTAGGCCTGGGCGCCGTAATAGGTCGGACGCAGGCCGGTGTATTTCTTGCGGTAGTCGGCGACGAACTTCTTGTTCTGCTCGTTCGGCAGGTCGTTGACCCATTCCTGGGCGCCGGGCACGCCGATCGCATTGTCCTTCTGCAGCGGCAGCGACAATTCGTCGACGGTGAAGGCGGTGTAGAGCGGCATCTTCTCCTTGAGGCCGGCCTGCGAATATTGATTGAGGAATTGCACGCCGGCCGCGCCGGGATAGAACACGAAGATCGATTCGGCGCCCGAGGCGCGCGCCTTGGAGAGCTCGGCGGAGAAGTCGAGCTGGCTCGGCCATACCGTATATTCCTCGCCGACGACCTGGCCCTTGAAGGTGCTCTTCACGCCGGCCAGCATGTCCTTGCCGGCCGCATAGTTCGGCCCGATCAGGAACACCGACTTGACGCCCTTCTGGTTCATGTAGAGGCCCATCGCTGCGGGCGTCTGGTCGTTCTGCCAGGATGTCGAGAACACGTAGGGAGAGCACAATTCGCCGGCGAGCTGCGACGGGCCGGCATTGGCCGAGATCAGAAAGGTCTGGGAATCCACCGCGGTCTTCAGCGACGCCAGCAGCACGTTCGACCAGATGTAGCCGACGATGAAATCGACCTTGTCGGACTGCACCAGCTTCTCGGTTTTCTGCTTGCCGACGTCAGGCTTCTGCTGGTCGTCCTCGTAGATCACCTCGACCGGCTTGCCGTCGATCTTGCGGCCGAGATGGTCGAGCGCGAGCTCGAATGAGTTGCGCATGTCGTTGCCGATCACGGCGGTCGGACCGCTGAACGTCGAGACGAAGCCGATCTTGATGGTGTCGCCGGCAAGAGCGGTGCTCGAAAACAGCAGCGCTGCGGCGCTCGCCAGCCAGAAGCTCTTCATGGTCTTCCCTCCCCTCAAACAAATCGTTCTTATCGTTGTTTTGTCGCCGCCACGCAGCAGCACGACCAGCGGCGGCGTTTCGCCGCAGCATTCGTCGCGCGGTGCTGATCCTGCGCGCTATCGATCCATGCACCATAATTCCCTGAAACGGGCAAAGGCAAGAACTATAGTGCGTGTTAAGGATACTGCAGCACAGCAGACGGCAGAGGCGGGAAGAAGGTCATGAAAGAGGAAGTCGCCTTCCCCGCGCCGTCATGGCCGGGCTTGTCCCGGCCATCCACGCGGCTCGATAGTCGCCGCTCGACGTGGATGCCCGGGACAAGCCCGGGCATGACGGAGCAACTGAAGAGGAGCGGCTCTCGCGGCATCTACTTCTAGATGTCACTCGTGGATATCACTTGCTCGCTACCCCACGAACGCATCACTTCACCAGCGCACACCCGCCATCGGCGATCGGGCGGAACGCCTGCTCGGCCGGAATCGTCGAGACCAGACGATAGTAGTCGTACGGATATTTCGACTCCTCCGGCTTCTTCACCTCGAACAGATACATCGGGTGCACCACGCGGCCGTCGGCCCGGATCATGGTGTCGCCAAACAGCATGTCCTTGCCCTTCACCGTCTTCATCTGCGGCACGACGTCCTTGGCATCATCGCTGCCGGTGGCGGCAACCGCGTTGAGATAAGCGAGCGTCGAGGCATAGACGCCCGCCTGGTTGCCGCTCGGCATCTTGCCGTTCATGCCGGGGCGCGCTGCGAAGCGCCTGGCGAAGGCGCGGGTATCGTCGTCCATGTCCCAGTAGAAGGCTTCGAGCAGTTGCAGGCCCTGCGCCGCCTTCAAGCCCATGCCGTGGATATCGTTGATGAACAGCAGGAACGCGACCAGCGACTGGCCGCCCTGCTGGATGCCGAACTCGGACGCCTGCTTGACCGCATTGATGGTGTCGCCGCCGGCATTCGCCAGGCCGATCACCTTGGCCTTCGAGCCCTGCGCCTGCAGCAGGAACGAGGCGAAGTCCGTCGTGCCGAGCGGATGCTTGGCCGAGCCCAGCACTTTGCCGCCGTGCTTCTCGATGTAGTTGGTGGCCTCCGCCTCGATGCCCTGCCCGAGCGCGTAGTTGACCGTGATGAAGTACCAGTCCTTGCCGCCACGGCCCATCATCGCAGCCGCCGTGGTGTTGCCGGTCGCCCAGGCGTCGTTGACCCACTGAATGGTGTTCGGCGAGCACGCCTTGCCGGTGAGATCGGAGCTGGCGGTCGACGAGGCCAGGAACGTCATCCGGCTGTTGCGCAAGAGCTCGTTGACGGTGAGGCCCACGGCCGAGTTGGGCACGTCGACGACGGCATCGACCTTGTCGACATCGAGCCATTTGCGCGTGATTGCCGAGCCGACATCGGCCTTGTTCTGGTGATCGGCATAGACGATCTCGACCTTGATGCCTTTACCGCCGCCGTTGAAATCCTCCGCCGCCATGCGCGCGGCCTCGACCGAGCCCATGCCGTTGGTATCCTGGAAGATGCCGGAGATGTCGTTGAGCACGCCGACGCGTACGACATTGTCCGAGATCTCGCCGGCCCGCGCCGCGCCCGCAAGGCAGACTATTGCGACCAGCGCCAGCGCGCACGAATTCAGCTGCTTCATGATGTCCTTCCCCGTGTGTTGCTTGTTTGATTGTTGTCGTTGCGACTGGAGATCGTCTCCAGTTGCGAAATCAGCTCTGCCGATCCGGAATGCGCACCACCAGTCCGGCCAGCGCCGGCTGCACCTTGATCTGGCAGGACAGCCGGCTGTTCGGCCGCCGTTCGGCTGCGGTGCCGTCCAGCAGCGCATCCTCATCGTCGGACACGGGATCGAGCTTCCCGGTCCAGGCGTCGTCGACATAGACGTGGCAGGTGGCGCAGACGGCGTTGCCGCCGCATTCGGCGACGATACCGTCGATGCCGTGGGTCAGCGCCGCCAGCATGACGCTGGCGCCGTCCTCGGCCTCCACGCTTTCGCTGCGGTTGTCGGGATGGATGAAGGTGATCGTGGTCATGGTACAGCTCAGGCTGGAGTAAAGGTGACCGGCAGGCTCTCCAGCCCGCGCAGCGTGTTGTTGTAGCGGCGCTTCGGCTCGCCGCTCATCGTGACGCTCCCGACCTTGCGGGCGAGCGCCGTCAGCACCGCCTCGCCTTCGAGCCGCGCGACGAGCTGGCCGACGCACATGTGGATGCCCGAGCCGAAGCCGACATGACCCGAGACTTTTCGGGTGACGTCGTAGGCGTCGGGCTGCTCCCAGCGGCGCGGATCGCGATTGGCGCTACCTAAGAACATCAGCACCTTCTCGCCTTCGGGAATCGTGACGCCGCCGAGTTCGACGTCACGCGTGGTGGTGCGGAAGAAGGTCTGCACCGGGCTTTCGAACCGCACGGCCTCCTCGAACGCGTTGCGCGCCAGCGACGGATCGGCGCGCAGCCGCGCCCATTGATCGGGGAAGCGCGCCAGGCAATACACCGCGGCGCCGATGCCGTAGACGGTGGTGTCGAGGCCGGCCGACAGCAGCGAGCGCACCAGCAACGGCGCCTCAGCCGGCGTGATCTCGCCGCTGTCGCTGAAGGCGTGGATGCAGGAGCCGAAGCCGCCAGGCGTGAGATTGTCGCGCTGACACTGCTCCATGACGTAGGCCTGGTGCGGCGCCGAGCGCTCGATCGCCTGCTGGCGCAGCTCATTCGGCGGGCCGAACGCGTTGAACACCAGGCTCGCATAGGGAATGAGATGCTCGCGCCCCTCCGGCTTCAGCCCGAGCGCATCGGGAAACACCGACAGCGGATAGGCCTCGGCGAGATCGGGGACGGCATCGAACGAGCCCCGGCCTACAAGCTCGTCGATCTTGGCCTCGGCCGCCGCCATGAAGCCGTCGCGCAGCCGCTTCATGACGGCCGGCGACAGCACCTTGCTCAGCACGGCGCGGGTGCGCGTATGCGCCGGCGGATCCGCCTCGAGGATCAGGCTCGGCGGCCGCCACGGCTTCTCCTTGGCGAAGTCGCTCAAGCCCACGCCGCGGCTGGAGCAGAACGTCTGGGGATCGTTGAGGACGGCATAGACCTCGGCGTAGCGGGCGACGCCGTAGACGTTCCACGCGTCCAGATGGATGACGGGGCCGGCCTCGCGCATCTCCTGATGCGCTGGATAGGGATCGTCGAAGAATTCATACGAGAACGGGTCGATGGCGAGGTGCGGGATGACCGGCGCCACGCCGGCAGCGGGGGAAAGACCTGTTGGGTTCATGCGGAGCTCCCGAAGTTTGGCCTTGTCATGCGGCTTTTCGTATCCGTATGAGTGGCGATGCATGGACGCTGGGGATCATGAGCGAGAAATCCGGGACGCCGCGCAAGGCGCAGCCGCGCGAAGCTGAGGGGCACGGCCTCACGCTCGATCTCGACCGCTATGTGCCGGCCTTCATCACCTTCATCGCCAACAAGCTGTCGAACAGCGCCACCGCGTTCTATCAGCGCAATTTCGGCGTCAACGTCACCGAATGGCGGATCATGTCGCTGCTGGCGATCGAGCCGGGCATCCCGGCCTCGCGCATCTGCAGCGTGATCGGCTTCGACAAGGGGCCGGTCAGCCGCACCCTGGCGCTGATGAAGAGCCGCGGCCTGATCGCGATCCGCAACGACCCGGAGGACGGCCGCAGCCATTCGATTTCGCTGACGGCCAAGGGCCGCGCGACGCACGACAAGGTCATCGTCGCCGCGCTGGAACGCGAGCGTCGCCTGCTCGCCTGTCTCGACAAGGATGAGCGGGAAGTCCTGATCACCCTGCTGCGCCGAATCCACGACAATCTCGACGCCGTCACGGGCGCGAGCTGAGCCGCTCAGGCACGAGCCGCCGAACGGCTGCCCCGTCTGCTGCGGCAATCTGTTGGCGCGCGCGCAAGCGGCCGCGCCTGCGGCGAGCAGGCTGCGCATGACGTTCCCGTCCCTTCTTCGAGACGCGGATCATCCCGCGCCTCCGTTGCTGATCGGGTCGATCGTTCCACAGATTAGTTGCTTTAGCAACGATATATTTTCGACCGCATGAGATCCGGCAGCGCGAAAGCGCCGTCGCACTCGGTCCTTCAAATTCTAACTATCGGCGAAGGCGCGCGGCAATTTCGCCCTGATATGCCGTGTCGGCTGCGCTCCCGATTGCGGCGTGGCCTGCGGGGAGAGGCGGATGTTGGGGTTCATTTTCGGTTTCAATGCGCGTCTCGGCCGTCTGCAATATTTTCTCGCCTCGCTCGGTCTTGCGCTGGTTTCGGTGGTCCTGATCGTGGTCGTGGCCGTCGGTCTTGCCGCCCTCGCCCCGCAGACGTCGGAGCTGACGGTGAGCCTGCCGATCGTGGTGCTGATCGGCCTGTGCCTGGTGGCGAACCTGATGCTGCAGGCGATGCGCTTTCGCGACATCGGCTGGGACCCGGTCTGTGTGATCCCGGCCTGGATCGCCGTCATGGTGCTGGACTACGTGATCGCCGGCCGATTTCCCGAATACGCGGCGACATCATCGCACCACGGCACGTGGGTGGGCGCCCTGGTCAATCTCGGCCTCAGCGTTGCGCTGCTGTTCTTCCCCAGCGGGGCTGACGACGCGCTATCGTCGGGAGCCACGGTGAGCCGCCCGACGTCTGCGTCGTTCCGGACAGCCCGTGGCACCGGCTCGGCCACCGAGGCACGACTTGCGCGCATCACGGGCGGGGATGCCGATCGGCGCGGGTACTAGGCGGCTGCGGCGCCCGGCCTGCTCACCAATTAGGCAAATCGCCTTCGGCAACCACATCCGACCGCCCGACGGCCTGTCGGATGGCACAGCAACCCACTGACTCTCAAGATTTTTCCTTATCAGGCCCGCATCCTCGCCGTGTACACAATGGCACATGGCTTGCTACGTTCGCAGCCGGATTGGGCGAAGCGGAGCGCAAGGAAATGGCAGGCCAGAGTTTGGGCTCGGACGAGACGCGGAGCGCCGCGTGACCGAGACCATTGCCGAGATCGTCGCCGCCCATCGCGCCGGCCTGACAACGCCAAGCGACACGATCGCGCGCTGCTACGCCGGGATCCGCGCGCACAACGACCCCGCCATCTTCATCAGCCTGCGCGGCGAGAAGGACGCGCTCGCGGAGGCCGAAACCCTCGCCGACCGGGACAGATCGCTGCCGCTCTACGGCGTGCCCGTCGCGGTGAAGGACAATATCGACGTGGCGGGCCTGCCGACCACCGCCGCCTGCCCCGCCTTCGCCTACACGCCATCTCGCGATTCCACCGCGGTGGCGCGGCTGCGCGCGGCCGGCGCGATCATCATCGGCAAGACCAATCTCGACCAGTTCGCCACCGGCCTCGTCGGCGTGCGCTCGCCCTATGGCATTCCGAAAAATCCGGTGCGCGCCGATCTCGTTCCGGGCGGATCGAGCTCGGGCTCGGCGGTCGCCGTCTCCGCGGGTCTCGTGCCGCTCGCACTCGGGACGGATACTGCGGGCTCCGGCCGCGTGCCGGCAATGCTCAACAACATCGTCGGCCTGAAGCCGAGCCTCGGCATGATCTCGACGTCCGGCCTGGTGCCGGCCTGCCGCACGCTCGACTGCATTTCGGTGTTCTCGCTGACGGTCGACGACGCCGTCGCGGCGCTCTCGGTGCTGGCGGCGCCGGATCCGCTCGATCCGTTCTCGCGCGACCGGCCGCTTGGGGCCGTGACGGCATTTCCCGAGGGCGTGAAGCTCGGCATTCCCCGCCCCGGGCAATTGATCTTCTTCGGCGACAAGGCGGCGGACGCCGCCTATGGCGCTGCCGCCGCGCGCTTCGTCAAACTTGGCGCCGAGCTGGTCGCGTTCGACCTCGAGCCGTTCTACGAGACCGCGCGGCTGCTCTATGAAGGCCCCTGGGTCGCCGAGCGCTATCTCGTGATCCGCGATCTGCTCGCCTCCGATCCCGATGCGATCCACCCCGTGACGCGCGAGATCACCATCGGCGGCGCGCGCGGCAGCGCGGCCGACACCTTTGCCGCGCTTTATCGTCTGCAGGCGCTGCGCAAGGTGGCCGAGCGTACCTTCGCCGATATCGACGCGCTGGTGCTGCCGACGGCGCCGACCGCCTACACCACCGCGGATGTGCTCGCCAATCCGATCGAGCTCAACAGCCGGCTCGGCACCTATACCAACTTCGTCAACCTGCTCGATCTCTGCGGGCTTGCGGTGCCGGCTGCGATGCGCAGCGACGGCGTCCCGTTCGGCATCACCCTACTGGCGCCAGCCGGCCGCGATGCGACGCTCGCCAGTCTCGGGCGCGCCTTCCATGCCGACACGGCGCTGCCGGTCGGCGCCAAGCCGGTCCCGCTGCCGCCGCTCGCTCCCGTGTCTCCGGCACTGCATGGCGACGAGATCGCCGTCGTCGTCGTCGGCGCGCATCTCTCAGGGATGGCATTGAACCACGAGCTGACCAGCCTCGGCGGACGTCTGCTCGAGGCGACGACCACCGCGCCTGACTACAAGCTCTATGCGCTGTCGACCACGCCGCCCAAGCCCGGCATGCTGCGGATCGGCGACGGCCAGGGCACGGCAATGGCCGTCGAGCTCTGGGCGCTGTCGGCCGCGAGCTTCGGCAAATTCGTCAACCTCATCCCGCCGCCATTGTCGATCGGCACCATCCGGCTCGCCAACGGCCGCAGCGCCAAGGGCTTCCTTGTCGAGCCTGCCGCCCTCGATGGCGCGCGCGACATCTCGAAGTTCGGCGGCTGGCGCGCGTATATGGCGCAGAAAAGCTGATCGCCTCGCGACTTCGTCACTGCGAGCGCAGCGAAGCAATCCCAGAGCTGCGGTCGGGCCTCTGGATTGCTGCGCGGGCAATGACGGCAACCCGGCAGACGGCGAGCTTAGCTATACCGACACCGCGTAGATCTCGTATTCGCCGCGCACCAGCTCGATGTGCGCCTTCATGGCACTCGCCGCGCCGGCCTTGTCGCCGCGCAGGATGGCCACGACGACGCGGTCGTGCTCAGCATGCGACTTGGCGAGGCGGCCGAGATTGCGGAACTGGGCGCGGCGGAACGGCTGCACGCGCACCCGCGTCGCCAGGGTGATCTCTGCGATGTAGGCATTGTGCGCGCCGGCATAGATCGCGTTGTGGAAGCGCTCGTTCACCTCGTGGAAGCGCTCGGGGTTGCCGGCGTGGCTGAGATTGCGCAGCTCCTCGTGGATGGCTTCCAGCCGCTGCCGCTCGACCGGCGTCATGCGCTGCGCCGCGAGACCGGCGCACAGGCCCTCGAGCTCGGCCATCGCCTCGAACATGCCGGTGAGACGGTCGGCCGACGGTCGCGCCACCACGGCGCCGCGATGTGCACGCGCCTCGATCAGCCCGGAAGTCGCCAATTGACGCAGCGCTTCGCGCACCGGCGTGCGCGAGACGTTGAAGCGCTTGGCGATCTCGGTCTCGTCCAGCGGCGCGCCCGGCGCCAGCGCGCCGCGCACGATCTCATCGGCCAGCTGCAGGCGCAGCTCCTCGGCGCGCGTGATTTTCGCGACGGCAGGCGGCGCGCGGTCGATGCGCTTGATCTCCAAGTCGCGGGCGGACCGCTGGCGCGTTCGCGGCGGTAGATCGTCCAGGCTCATCCTCAGCCGCCCTTTGCTTCATCGATGATGCTGACATGGGCAGCAACGATTCTCCAGCCTTCAGGAAACCGGACCCAGGTCTGCATCTGGCGTCCGACCTTGCCGGGCGCGGTGTCGCGATAGAACAGCGTCGAGGCGACCGCGGCGTCACGGCCGTAAGTGGTGATCACGGTGCGCGCGGTCCGCCGCATCAGTCCAGCCGGCGAGCGCGCGGCGCGAAATGCAGCGATCTCGCCGTAGCCATAGAGGTTCTCGCCGATGCCGTAGCGCAGCGTACGGGAGTCCTGCTTGAACAGCTCGTCGAGCACGGCAACGTCGTTGCCGACCAGCGCCTGTTCGTAGCGCTGGAACTGCGCGGTGACTTCCGCGACGACGTCAGGCAGATCGACTTCCATTCTCCAGAACTCCTCGCGGGGCCGGCGCAGCGGCGACGCCAAGCTGTTGCAAGGCGTGGGCCACACGCAATGCGACATGTTCGCACCAGGGCGCCGCGATGATCTGCACGCCGATGGGCATCGGCGCGAGCGGAATCGGGACGGCGACGACGGGAAGCCCGACGAACGAGATCGGCTGGGTATGAATGCCGATATTGGCACGCACCGGCAGCTCGACGCCGTCGAGCACGAAGGTCGCCTGCCCAAGCTTGGGTGCAACGCAGGGCGTTGCGGGCGCGATCAGCACGTCGACGGACTTGAACAGCTCCAGCACCCGGGCGCGGTACCAGCGGCGAAACTTCTGCGCGCGGTCGACCATCGGTGCCGGAATCATCGCACCCGCAATCAGCCGATCGCGCACCGCCGGATCGAAATCCTGCGGCTGCTTGCGCAAGCGGTCGAGATGCAGCGAGGCGCCTTCGGTCGTGCTGATGACATAGGCCGCGGCGCGAGCACGCGCGGCTTCGGGCACCTCGACGACGTCGGTCGCCTTGAGCGCGGTCGCCACGCGGCTGACCGCCTCGGCGGCCTCCGGAAACAGGTACTTCTGAAAGTGGCCGCCGGCAATGGCGATGCGCAGGCCATCGAGCCCTTGCGACAGCGAAGCTGAGACCGGCTCCAGCGCGCGCGTGGTGCACCCCGCATCGTCGGGATCTGGTCCCTGCATCACGTCATAGGCGAGCGCGAGATCCTCGACCGAGCGTGCGAACGGACCGAGATGATCCAGGCTCATGACGAACGGAAACGAGCGCGCTCGCGACAGCCGGCCATAGGTCGGCTTGAGGCCGAAGATGCCGCAGAACGACGACGGCACACGAATCGAGCCGTTGGTGTCGGAGCCCAGCGCGATCGGCACCAGGCCGCCGCCGACGGCGCTGCCGGAGCCGCCCGACGAACCGCCGCTCATCCGCGTCGGATCATGCGGATTGCGCGACGGGCCGTCGTGCACGTTCTCGCCGGTGAAGTCGTAGGCGTATTCGCCCATGTTGAGCGCACCGACGAGGACGGCGCCGGCCGCCTCCATGCGCTCGATCAGCGTCGCGTCGCGCGTCGCGGGCGCTCGATCACGGTTGATCTTGGAGCCGGCGCGGGTCGGCAGCCCCGCGACGTCGAACAGGTTCTTCACCGCGAACGGCACGCCGGCGAGCGGGCCGACGGGCTTGCCCGCCGCGATGTCGGCATCCACCGCACGCGCCTTCGCACGCGCCCGCTCGGCGGTCACGTCCGTGAACGAGTTGAGCACACCATCGCGGACCGCAATCCGCGCCAGCGCGGCGTCGGTAGCCTCGACGGCCGAGAGCTTGCCGGTGGCGACCGCGGCGGCGACGGCGCTCGCGGTCATCTCGGGAGAACTAAGCGGTGAAGACACTGGCAGGCTCGGCTTCATCAGGCAGGGAGAATTCGTCGACCAGCTTCGCCATCTTCAGCGAGACCTCGAGATTGGCGCGGATGGCCGGGCGCCAAGCGTCCTCGATCGGCAGAGCCAATGCACGCCCGACGGCGTCGATGTAATCGTCCAATGGCTCCGCCATCAGCTTTTCTCCTCAAGCTTTCACGCTCAATGCGCCGGCAATGGCGGGTGCGGAATCGCCGTCAGCAACTCCCGCGTATAGTCATCCTGCGGATGACCTAGCACACGTTCGGAGGTGCCTTCCTCGACGATTCGACCCGACCGCATCACGATCACACGATCGCACAACAGCCGCACGACATTCAAATCATGGGAGACGAACAGATAGCTCATACCTAACTGCCGCTTGAGGTCCTGCAGCAGATTGAGCACGACCGCCTGCACGGAGACGTCGAGCGCCGCCGTGGGCTCGTCGAGGATGACGAGCTTCGGGTGCAGTGCGATGGCGCGCGCGATACCGACGCGCGCCTTCTGGCCGCCCGACAATTGGTGCGGAAAACGGTCGAGCAGATTGAGCGGCAGGCCGACCATGGTGGCGAGCTCCTCGCAGCGCACACGAAGCGCGTCGCGGCCCTTGATGTCGCCGAGCTGCAGGATCGGGTCGGCGATGGCACGCGCCGCGGTGAAGCGCGGATTGAGGCTGTCGGTCGGATCCTGGAACACCATCTGGATGCGGCTGCGCAGCGGCAGCCGGGCAAAGGCCTGCGGCAGGATGTTGCCGATCTCCTCGCCATCGAAGCTGATGCGCCCCGAGGTCTGGTCGAGCAGCCGCATCACCATCATCGACGTCGTCGACTTGCCGCAGCCGGATTCGCCGACCAGGCCAACGCTCTCGCCATGACCGACCGTGAAGCTGATGCCATCGACGGCGCGGAACATCTCCGGCTCGACCGCCGGCCTCCGTCCGAACAGTTTCGACAATGTCGCCGAGGCGCCCTGGCGCGGATATTCCTTGACCAGCTTGTCGACGAGGAGAAGCGGCTTGGCGCTGCTCGCACTCCGCTCGCCCTCCGCACTCCGCTCGTCACCCCCGGGCTTGACCCGGGGGTCCATCACCTGGAGCGACTCTTGCGAAGATGGATGGATGGCCGGGTCAAGCCCGGCCATGACGGAGGCTGTGTGTGGTGGGGCTGCCACATCCTCCTCCGGCAGCAGATCGCGCAAGGACACGCCGAGGCGCGGCGTCGCGCGCATCAGCTTGCGTGTATAGGGATGCTGCGGGTTGGCAAAGATGTCGGCGGCCCTGGCGGTCTCGACCACCCGGCCCTTCTCCATCACCACGACGCGATCGCAATAGGCAGCGGCGAGACCCAGATCATGCGTGATCAGGATGGTCGACATGCCCCGGCTCTTCGTCAGCTCGACGACGAGGTCCATCACCGCCTTCTGCGTGGTGACGTCGAGACCGGTGGTCGGCTCGTCGGCGATCAGGAGCTGCGGGTTGCAGGCCAGCGCCAGCGCGATGACGACGCGCTGGCACATGCCGCCGGACAATTCGAACGGATAGGCGTGGTAGCGCTCGCGCGGACGCGCGATCTTGACCTGCTCGAGCGCGGCGATCGCCTTCTCGGCGCGATCGGTCGCGGCCGCCTGGACGTGCTGCTTCAGCACATCCTCGATCTGCTGGCCCACTTTCCGGATCGGATTGAGCGCCGCGCGCGGGTTCTGGAAGATCATCGAGATCTCGCGGCCGCGCAGATCGCGCATCGCGCTTTCCTCGGCCGCCCTGACGTCCACGCCGGAGAACATCACCGATCCCTCGGCGATGCGGCCGGCGCGGTCGAGGATGCGCATCACCGCATAGGACGTCACCGACTTGCCCGAGCCGGATTCGCCGACGATCGCGAGCGTCTCGCCCTTGGCGACGGAGATGTCGACATGCTGCACCGCCTTGACGATACCGCGGCGGGTGGAGAATTCGACCGTGAGATCGCGAACGTCGAGCAGCGGCTGGGCGGTCATCCGTGGCTCCGCTTGTTACGACCGTCATGCGCGGGCTTGACCCGCGCATCCATCACACTGACGAAGGTGTTCTTGAAGGGATGGATTGCCGGGTCAAGCCCGGCAATGACGGAGTCGTTTTGTGGTGCGCTCATCGCCTTACGTCCTGCGCTGCGGGTCGACGATGTCGCGCAGGCCATCGCCGAGCAGATTGAAGCAGAACACCGCGATCATCAGCGCGAGACCCGGGAACAGCGCGATCCACCATTCGCCCGACACCATGAACGAGGCGCCCTCGGCAACCATGATGCCCCATTCCGCCGTCGGCGGCCGCACGCCGAGGCCGATGAACGACAGGCCTGCGGCATTGAGGATGGCGTAGCCCATGGTCAGCGACATCTGCACGATCATGATCGGCATGATGTTCGGCAGGATGTGGCCGAGCAGGATGCGCAGCTCGCTGTTGCCCGACAGCCGTGCCGCCTGCACGAAGCCGGCGTTGCGGCGGACATTGGCCTCGGCGCGTGCCACGCGCGCATAGAGCGGGAAATTCACGATCGCGGTGGCGACGATGATGTTCTGCACGGTGTTGCCGAGCGCCGCGACGATGCCCATCGCCAGCACGAACAGCGGGAACGCCATGATCGTGTCGGCGATGCGGCCGACGATGCGGTCGGTCCAGCCGCCGAAGAAGCCGGCGGCGACGCCGGCGAGACCGCCCAGGAAGAACACCAGCGCGACCGAGGCGATCGCGATGAAGGTGTCGAGCCGGGTCGCGACCACAACGCGGCTGAAGATGTCGCGGCCGAGCTGATCGGTGCCGAACCAATGCGCCGCCGACGGCGGCTTCAGCGCGGACGCGGTGTCGCTGGCCAGCGGATCATAGGGCACGATCCACGGGCCGAAGATGGCCGCAAACAGGATCACGACCAGGAGGCCGAAGGCGAAGCCCGTCACCTTGTTCTCGGCCAGGACATAGCGCGTGTGGCCGATCAGGGCTGTCAGTCCCGTCGTCCGCGAGGGAACGGCGGCAGGCTCGACGGTCGGCGCGACAGTGCTCATCCTTCCAGCCTCACGCGGGGATCGATGACGCCATAGAGAATGTCGATGACGAGGTTGAGGACGACGTACATCACGGCCATCGTCAGCACGAAGCCCTGCACCGGCGCGAAGTCGGAGGCGATCAGCGCCTCGACCGCATAGGAGCCGATGCCGGGCCAGGCGAACACCTTCTCCACCAGCACGTTGGCGCCGAGCAGGAAGGAGAACACCATCGACAGCGTGGTGATGACCGGCAGCATGGCGTTGCGGAACGCATAGGTCACGGTGACAGTCGCGGGCGACAGGCCCGAGGCGCGCGCCGTGCGGACGAATTCCGACGACAGCACCGACAGCATCGAAGCCCGCGTCATGCGCGCGATCGGAGCCAGCGAGAAGATCGCCAGCGTCGCGGCGGGCAGGATCAACTGGCTCAGCGCCGAGCGGAACGCCTCGCCGTCACGCGCGATCAGCGTATCGATGAGGTAGAAGCCGGTCACGGGGTTCGGCGCGCTATAAAACACGTCGAGCCGGCCGAGCGGCGCCGGTGACCAGCCGAGCCGGAAGTAGAACACATACACCAGCACCAGCCCGGTGAAGAACACCGGCAGCGAGACGCCCGCGGTCGTGACGATACGGCAGGTATGGTCGAGCCACGACCCCGGCCGCGTCGCCGCGAGCACACCGAGCGGCAGCGCGATCGCGACGGATACCAACAGACCGAGCAAGGTCAGCTCGGCCGAGGCCGGCAGGCGGTTGCGAATCTCGCTGGCGACCGGCTGGCCTGTGGTCAGCGAACTGCCGAGATCGCCATGAGCGAGATCGACGGTGTAGCGGAAGAACTGCTCGACCAGCGGCTTGTCGAAGCCGAGCTTCTTGCGGATCTGCTCCACCGCCTCCTTGGTGGCGGCGGGGCCGGCAAAATACGCCGCGGGATCGCCGGGCAAGGCGCGCGTGAGCAGGAAGGTGACGATCACGACGCCGATCAGCGACGGGATCGCGAACGCGAGGCGCTTGGCGATGAGGCTCAGCATGAGCAGCCCCCTGCCCGAATTGGCCCAGACCTGTCCGCGCGGCGCACTCGGCTCCCTCCCCCCTTGTGGGGGAGGGCTGGGGAGGGGGGTGGACCCAGACGGCAGTGGGTGTGGCTACCCCCCTCCCTGCCCCTCCCCCACAAGGGGGGAGGGAATGAGAGAGCTCGGCCCATATGACATCCCCCCATCACTGTCTCACCCCTTCACCAGAGCCCGATAGTCGAGCCTACGGTGGAACCAGTACTGATAGCCGGAGATGTTCTTCTGCATCGCGACGTTGACGAACGGCTGATACAGCGGAATGCGTGGCACCTCGGCGAAGGCGAGATCGACGAAGCCCTTCACGTCGGCATCGTACGTCGCCTTGTCCCCGGCCGCGGCGGCGTCACGCGCGCCGTTGATGAGCTTGTCCATCTCGGGCGACTTGTAGCTCATCGTGTTGAACACGGAATTGTTGCCGTGATAGCACCAGTAGAAGAAGTATTCGGGGTAATCGAGCCAGCCCGAGAAGATGTTGGTGAAGAGCGGCATCTCCTTCTTGTTCAGCTCGGTGCGCCAGTTGGCGCCAGGCACCTTGTTGATGGTGGTCTTGATGCCGAGCTGGGCGAGGCTCTCCTGCACCAACACGCACAAGGGCTCGTTGACCTGTGCGAAATTGAGGTCGAAGGAGATCGTGGTTTCGAAGCCGTTGGGGTAGCCGGCTTCCGCCAGCAGCGCTTTTGCCTTCTCCATGTCGGTGAAGTACTTGGTCGGCTGCGGCCACGCCACCTCGGTCGCCTTATCCGCCGGCGCGCCGAACATCGGATTGGCAAGGCCGAACATCACGGCATCGATGATCTTCTGATAGGGCATTGCATAGGCGAGCGCCTGCCGGACCTTGGGATTGTCGAACGGCGGCTTGGTCACGTTCATGCCGATATACTGGATGCCGTTCGAGATCGGCAGCGAGATCACGGTATGCTTGCCGTTCGACTTCATCTCCTGGAAGTCCTTGTTCGGCAGCTCATAGGAGATGTCGGCATCCCCGCGCTCGAGCAGCGCGCGCCGGTTGCCGGCCTGCGGCACCATGCGCCAGATCACACGCTTGATCTTCGGCAGCGGACCGCACGCCCAGTCGTCGTTGCGCTCCATGATCACTTCGGTACCGGCGGTCCACTTCGTCACCTTGTAGGCGCCGGAACCCGCGGTCTGCTGCTTGGTATATTCGAGCCCCCATGGGTCTTTGTCGGTCGCGTTCTTCTTCACGAGCTCCGAGTTGACCACGCAGGGGACAATGACGGCGAGATCGGGGATCGTCAGGCGGTCCTTCTTCAGAAAGTCGACGCGCACGGTGTGGTCATCGACGATGACGAACTGCTCGGTCTTGGTCAGCGAGCCGGCGCTCATCTGGAAGGTCGGGAAGCCACCGACGCTGACGGCGCGATCGAGCGACCACTTCACGTCCTTGGCCGTGACCGGCGTGCCGTCGTGGAATTTGGCGTTCTTGCGCAGCTTGAAGGTGGCGGACATGTCGCCGATGGTCATGTCCTCGGCGAGTTCGGGCTTGAACTTGTCGCGGTCGTAGTACGGCACCCCGCCCGGGCCGCTCTTCATCTCGTGGCTGATCAGGCGGTCATAGCAGTTCCAGGACACCTCGTAGCCCGGCACGTTGGTGCCGACGCCGTGGATGTCGAGGTTGTTGGGACCGCCTTCGGACACGATCAGCAGCGTCTCGGACCGCGCGTCGGCCATGGCGGAAGACATGATGGCCGGCGCCATTGGCAGCGCCGCCCCTGCAGCCAGACCGGACACGGATTTCAGAAAATCGCGACGCTTCATCAAATGCCCCCGAGGATAACGACTGTCGGGAACAGTGGTCGCAAGCTTCGTGCCAAGCCCGGCTGAAAGCTAAGCTATTGAAATATCGAGGAGCCTTGACCGAGCGGCACAGCTCAGCGCCCCCAATTGCATACAAAGCTGCATATTTGCTGAGTTTATAATCACCTCAGTTAGTCTGCGACAGATTTACGCAACGCCTGTTGGACCGCCGCCCCGGTTAGGATCACTCCGGCCAGATCAGCGCCTGCAGCTCGTCGAAGTCGCGGACCTTGGCCGGCCAATCCGGAATGCAGATGTGGCGGAGCGGATCGCTGTACTGGTGCAGCAACAGCAGGACCAGCAGCCGTCGCTTCAGCTGCCGGTCGATGTCCTCCAGCGCAAATCCGTAGCCGTCGAACAAGGCACGCACGCGCCCGGGATGACCCGCTGCCATGAAGGCGCTCGGCCCGAGCAGATCATACTCGCCAAAACCGGTCATGACGTCGCCGAAGTCGAACAGCCCGCTCAGCTGCCAGCCATCACCGCTGCGCGTGACGAGTAAGTTCTCCGGAATGTATTCACCGGTCAGGATGACCGGCGGCGGATCCTGCGGCAGCAGTGCTGAGGCCTCGCGCAGGAGATCGTCCAGCCCGGCGAGAAGCGTCGGCGGCAAGCCGAGCCGCTGATGGCGTGCATGACATCCGACCATCTGCATCCGCAAGAAATCCGACCAGCGCGGACCGAGCGCCAGCAGCTCGCCAGGCGGGACCCGCTGCACGGCGGCGATCAGACGACCGACCTGCCTGAGCAAGAGCTGCTTGTCCCACTCCGGGAGTTGCCGCCACACATCCGAAGCAGGCATGCCGCCGAGCCTGGTCATGATCAGATAGCACCAGCCGTCGCGCTCCCCCTCGTGTCGCAGGTCGGGGGTACGGACGTCGCCGACGCCACCGGCGAGCACGCGCAAGGCCGCCCGCTCGGACTGAAACTTGCGGCGATGAAACGGCGGGAAGACCTTCAGGATCAGTCCGTCGTTCAGCGCGAGGACCAGATTGGTGCCCGCCGCGAACGGCACCAGCCGCGCGTCGTCGTAGCCATGGCCGCGCGCAATATCGCGTGCAGCCGGCAGCCAGCGCGTCACGTCGGCACGGAGGCGCCGGAGCTGCGCGCCATCGGCGACCGGTGGCAACGTCATTTTCAGCGATCCGGGCTCGCGCGCTCGAACTGGCGCAGCAGACGGTTGCCGCGGTCGACGGCGGCATCGAGCGCCGCCTGCGCCGGTTTGCGGCCGCTGAAGGCCTGCTCCATCTCGTCCTCGATGGCATCACGGATCAGCACGAACGAGCCGAGCCGCAGTCCGCGCGAATTCTCCGTGGGTGGGTTGAGCGTCACCTGCTCGATCGAGATCGCGGCTCCTGGATTGCGGTCGTAGAAGCCCTGCGCGCGCGTCAGATCGAAGGCCGCCTGCGTGATCGGCAAATAGCCCGTATTCTGGTGCCAAGCGGCCTGAACATCGGGCCGCGACAGATAGGCGAAGAACTTGGCCACGCCCTTGTACTCGGCCGCAGGACGGTCGCGGAGCACCCACAACGTCGCGCCGCCGATGATCGAATTCTGCGGCGCGGCCGCAACGTCAGGCCAGTACGGCATCATGCCGTAGCCGACCTCGAACTTCGAATTCGCCTTGATGTCGGCGCGCGTTGCCGAGGAGCCGATGAAGATGCCGCACTCGCCCTTCTGGAAACGCGGCTCGGCAGCCTGACCGCGGCCGCCATAGTCGAACACCTTGCTCTTCTGCCATTCCGCGAGCTGGGCGATGTGCCGCGTGACCTGCGGATTGTTGAACGTCAGCACGGCGTCCAGTCCGGCAAAGCCGTTGGCCCGCGTGGCGATCGGCAGATTGTGGAAGGCCGAGAAATTCTCCACGTTGATCCAGGCCGGCCACGACGTCGTGAAGCCGCAGGCGACACCGTTGTCGCGCAGCCGCCGGGCAGCCTTGCCGAGCTCGGACCAGGTCTTCGGCGCCACGCCCGGATCGAGCCCGGCCGCGCGAAACTGATCCTTGTTGTAGTAGAGGATGGGCGTGGAGGCGTTGAACGGAAACGACAGCATGTTGCCGTCGGCGTCGGCATAGGTGCCGGCGATCGCGGGCAGATAGGCCGACGGCGAAAAGCTCTCCTGCTCGTCGCGCATCAATTCGTAAACGGGATAGATCGCGCCCTTGGCCGCCGTCATCGTCGCGGTCGCGATCTCATTGACCTGCACGATCGCCGGCTGGCTGCGCGAGCGGAACGCGAAGATGGCCGCCGTCACGGTCTCCGTATAGCTGCCCTTGTAGCTCGGCACGATGCGGTAGTCGGACTGCGACGCGTTGAAGTCGGCCGCCAGCCTGTCGACCTGCCTACCAAGCTCGCCCGACATCGCATGCCACCACACGATCTCGGTCGCGGCCTTGGCCGTGCTTGCGCCAACAACCGTCCAGAGCAGGATTGCAAACGAAACAGAACGCAGAAGGACCGTCACCAGGAGGCAACTCCAATTCGATGAATGAATAGGCTCGGGCTGAGATCGCAATCGGACCGAAAAATCAGGTCCAGCAACCCAAGGCTGCAACAAACTATCAGCAAACCATTGACGTGTATCGCTTTGACGTCAGAATGGCCTTATAGCACCTGTTCGGGAGTGCATTGAACCTTTTCATGTCCGGGCCGACCTCATCATCAGGGGGAAAAGTGTTGCCTGTGTACCGCGCCCATCTTTCGTCGATCTCGAGAGTGGACGTCACGCCGGTGCTGATGCGCGCTGAGGCGGGCGCGCGGTACCGCTCGTCCCTTTCACGCCCATCATGCTCGGCGGCGCGACTGGCTGCGCCGCAGCATACAGGCCCGGCTGCGCGCGGCAGAGCGGACGCAGGCAGGCTCCGCACGCCCGGCCCGAGGTAGCGATCGTGGCGCGATCCGAGCAGCGGAAATCCGTCGCGCGGCCGCTCGGTCTGGCGGTCCTGGGGCGGGCACGGATCGTTCGCGCGCTGCGGGCGGTTCCGATCCGCTGGCGCATCCTCTCGATCGCCGCGCTCAACTCGGCTGTCGTGATCGTGCTGGCGGCGCTGATCTGGAACGGCGCGACGGTGCTGGGCACGGCCTGGGACGACGTTCGCCAGGTCCGGGAATCCGACAAGGTGCTGGCCCTGCTCGAAAGCGAGACGAGCCGGCTGCAGAACCTCATTCATCGCTACATCAATCAGCCGAGCCCGGAGCTGTTCGCCGAGATCCTGCTGCTGCGCGAGGCCGTGCTCGGGACGCTGACGACGCGCGCCTCGACCGACCCGATGCTGTCGGGGTCGGTCGAGGAGCTGGAGCGCGTCACCGTGCGTTTCCTGGACGGCTTCGGCGAGCTGCGAAGTCTGCAGGCGACGATCTCCAAGACCTATGAGGAAGAGGTTCTCGGCCCCGCCCGCGACATCGCCGGGCTCTATTCGGTGATCGAAGGCGCGACCGGCCATCGCGACGCGCAGATCTGGCCCTCGCTCGGCAAGTCGCGCGAGGCCTTCACCGCCATGCTGGTCGCGGCCAATTCCTACTACCTGTCGCTCGCGCCCGCCTCCGCCGAGGACGCGCGCCGCAACACGGAGACGATCGAGAAGACCATTCCGGTGATGTCGAGCCTTGCGGACAATGATCTGCAGCGGCTGGCGCTGCAGCGGCTGTCGGCCCGGACCGCGGCGCTGCGCGCGGGATTCTCCAAGCTCACCGATCAGCTCACCAACCGCACCGAACTGCTGCGCAACACCATCGATGCCAGCCAGGCCGAAACCATCGGCGCCATCGACGGCCTGTCGGTGAAGATGCGCCAGCACGAGCAGAAGGCGCAGGCGACGTTCGATCGGACATTGAAGGACATCTCCCGCCGCGTCCTTTCGATCGCGGTGATCTTCCTGGGAGTCATCCTGTCCGCGGGCGTGCTGATCGCCTTGTCGATCCGGCTGCCGCTGCAGCAGATCATGGCCTCGATGCGCGCAATCATGCTGGGCGACTACGACCGCGAGGTCCAGGGCACCGAGGCGCGCGACGAGGTCGGCGCGATGGCCCGCGCCGTCGAGACCTTCCGCGAGAACGCGATCGCCAAGCGCAAGACCGAGGACGAGTTGCGCACCGCGAAGGAAAAGGCCGAGAGCGCGCTGCTCGAGCTCAACGCCGCGCAGCGCAACCTGATCGACGCCGAGCGGCTGGCGGCGCTGGGCGGGCTGGTCGCCGGCGTCGCCCACGAGGTGAACAATCCGATCGGCATCAGCCTGACGGTGGCCTCCAGCTTCGCACGCCGCGTCGAGATGTTCGAGGCCGCGCTGCGGTCGCCCGAAGGCGGCCTGCGCCGGTCGCAACTGGAGGAGTTCGTGCGTTCGTCGCGCGATGCGTCCGAGCAACTGGTCGCCAACCTGCAGCGCGCCGGCGAGTTGATCCAGTCGTTCAAGCAGGTCGCGGTCGACCGCTCGCATGCGGAGCGACGGACCTTCGTCCTGAGCGAGGCGACCGATCAGATCATCACCAGCCTCAAGCCGGTGCTCAAGCGCGCGCCGATCACGCTGGCGGTCGATGTCCCCGAGGGGCTTTTCATCGACGGCTATCCCGGGTTCTACGGTCAGATTCTCACCAACCTGTTCCTCAACGCCGTCAACCACGCCTTTGCCGACGGCCGCGCGGGCACCATCTCGATCACGGCGCGGCCGCGCGGCACGGATGACATCGAGATCATTTTCGCCGATAACGGGGCCGGCATGCCCCCCGACGTGCAGCGCCAGGCCTTCGATCCGTTCTTCACGACACGCCGCAACGAAGGGGGAACGGGGCTCGGGCTGCATATCGTCTACAATCTGGTGACGCAGCAGCTCGGTGGCCGCATGATGCTGGAATCCCGCGAGGGACAAGGCACCACCTTTCGGATTATCATGCCGCGGGTCGCCAAGGGCGGCGCCGAGACAGCAATGGGTGACGGAACGACGCAATGGCCGAACAGGACGATGTCCTCCAACTGATCGAGGATACCGGTTTCGACGAGGACGACGGTTCGGCCCGGAAATGGAAGATCGCCGTCATCGACGACGACCATGCCGTGCACGAGGGCACCCGCTTTGCGCTGTCGGATTACAGCCTGAACGGCCAGGGGCTCGAAATCCTGTCCGCCTATTCGGCGGCCGAAGGCCGCGCGCTGATGCGGGAGCACACCGACATCGCGGCCGTGCTGCTCGACGTCATCATGGAGACCGACGTCGCCGGGCTCGAGCTCGTCGAATACATCCGCAACGAGATCAAGAACGAGACCGTCCGCATCATCCTGCGGACCGGGCAGCCGGGCCAGGCGCCGGAGCGGCGCGTCATCGTCCAGTACGACATCAACGACTACAAGGCCAAGACCGAGCTCACCGCCGACAAGCTGTTCACCTCGCTGACGGCGGCGCTGCGCAGCTACCAGCAGCTCGAGCGCATGGTGCAGACCCGGCGCGGCCTCGAGATCATCATCGACGCCGCCTCGACGCTGTATGATTTCAAGTCGATGCAGCGGCTGGCCGAGGGCGTGCTGACCCAGATCGCGTCGCTGCTGAACGTGGATTGCGCGGGGATCCTGGTGCTGCGCGACGACGGCAGCCAGACCGACGATTTTTCGGTGCTGGCCGGCTCCGGCTGCTACAGCCGCTTCTCCGGCGCCGTCACCTCGCGCTCGCTCGATCCGGATCTGCGCGACATGGTCGAGGCCGCCTTCAGGCAGCGCAGCAACGAATTCGCAGACCACCGCACCGTGCTCTATGTCCGCACCGGCTCGGGGCGCGAAGTCGTGGTGCTGCTGCAGGCGGAGCGGCCGCTGTCCGAGACCGACCGTTCGCTGGTCGAGATCTTCTCCAGCCGGCTGTCGATCGCCTTCGACAACGTGATCCTGTATCAGCAGCTGCATGAGGCCAACACCCAGCTCGAGGACCGCGTCGCCCAGCGCACCCGCGCGCTGATGCAGGCCAACCGGCGGCTGTCGGCGCAATGGCTGCGGCTGCAGCGCGCCAACGGCTTCAAGAACGAGATTCTCGGCACCGTTGCCCATGACCTGAAGAATCCGCTGGGCGTCATCCTCGGCCGCACGGAAATGCTGACCGAATTGATCGCGACCGGCGCCTCCGCAGAGGGCATCACCAGCCAGGTCGGACATATCCGCGATGCCGCCAAGCGGCTGACCTCAATGGTCGACCATCTGATCTCGGATGCGATGGCCGACGCCTTCGACATCACCATCCGCCGCGAGCCGGTCGACATCACGGCCCTGATCCACGAGGTGGTCGAGGCCAACCAGCCGCTCGCCCTCAACAAGCAGCAGGTCATCGAGGTCTCGGCGCCGACGCTGCTGTCGACCATGTGCGACATCGACCGGATCCGCGAGGCGATCGACAATCTCTTGAGCAACGCGATCAAGTACAGCCCGATCGGCGGCAGGATCACCGTGAACGCCGCCGATGACGGCGACAACACCATCATCGCCGTCACCGACCAGGGCGCTGGCCTCTCGCCGGAGGATCTCGGCCGCCTGTTCGGGCGGTTCCAGCGGCTGTCGGCCAAACCGACCGCGGGCGAGAGCTCGACCGGGCTCGGCCTGTCGATTGTCAAACGCATCGTCGACATGCATGGTGGCGAGGTGACGGCCAGGAGCGAAGGGCCGGGATCCGGATCGACCTTCACCATCACACTGCCGGCGGCCGAATTGTCATGAGTCAGAGCCAGCACATCATCATCGTCGACGACGAGGCCCCTGCCCGCGAAATGGTGGGTGATTACCTCAAGATGCACGGCTTCAGCGTGACGCTGTGCGACGGCGGCAAGAGCCTGCGCAGCGCCATCGAGACCGGCCCCGCAGATCTCGTCGTGCTCGACCTCAACATGCCCGAAGAAGACGGCCTGTCGATCATTCGCGATCTCAAGGGCCGCACCAACATCCCGGTGATCATGCTGACGGCCACCGCCAGCCCGATCGACCGCGTGGTCGGGCTTGAGCTTGGCGCCGACGATTACGTCGCCAAGCCGTGCGAATTGCGCGAATTGATGGCCCGGATCCGCTCCGTGCTGCGCCGCAGCGGACCGGCCAAGGCTGCGGCGGCCGTCACGGAGACCGCTCCGGCCCAGGCCAAGGACCCGCAATTGGTGCGGTTCGGCACCAAATGGCTGGATCTCGATGCCCAGGCGCTGCGCGATGACGAAGGCAACGAGCACCCGCTGACGGCGTCCGAGTTCGGCCTGCTCAAAGTGTTCGCCGCCAACCCGAAGCGGGTGCTGTCGCGCGAGCGGCTGCTGGAGCTCGCCAATGCCCGCGATGCGGAGGCGTTCGATCGCGCCGTGGATCTTAGAATCATGCGCATCCGTCGCAAAATCGAGCCCGATCCGACCAAACCGGCCGTGATCCGGACCATTCGCGGCGGCGGCTACCTGTTCTCCCCGGCCGGCGAGAAGGCCTGAGGACAGCCGGCCGGCGGCGGCGAAAGCAGCCTCTGTACCCGCATTCCGTTCCGCTTTTTGGAATTGGGCACAATTCCGCCACGACTGTTTCGCGATGTGCGGCGCGACGAAACATTTCCGCAGGCGCACGAAACCATTTTCCTGTTTTCGTGCAGACGTCCCGAAACGGGCACTCCTTAACAATCCATCCCGTCGAAACGCCGCAAGGGGGCGGCGGAACGGGAGAGTGCCATGCAGAACGTCGTTGCCATCAATTCCGCAGCCAGCCAGGGCATCATCGCCGCCCAGGCGACCACGGACGACATGCTCCTGGAGAGCATTGCCGATGGCGATCGCACCGCGATGCACACGCTTTATGCGCGTCACAATGTGCGGGTCTATCGCTTCATCCTGCGCATCGTCCGCGACACCACGATCGCCGAGGACCTCGTCAGCCAGGTGTTCCTGGACGTCTGGCGCACCGCCAAGCAGTTCGAGGGCCGCTCGCAGGTCTCGACCTGGCTGCTGTCGATCGCCCGCTTCAAGGCGCTGACCGCACTGCGCCAGCGCCGCTTCGAGGACATCGACCAGGACGAGGTGCGCGAGATCGCCGACGACTCCGACACCCCGGAGACCTCGCTCGAGCGCTCCACCACCAGCGCCATCCTGCGCGCCTGCGTCGCCAAGCTGTCGCCGGCGCATCGCGAGATCATCACCCTGATCTACTACCATGAGAAGTCGGTGGAGGAGGTCGGGCAGATCATCGGCATTCCGCAGAGCACGGTGAAGACGCGCATGTTCTATGCCCGCAAGCACCTGGCCGAGCTCCTGCGCTGTGCCGGCGTCCACAGCCTCGCCGCCTGACCAAGCTTCATTCTCGCCGGGGCTGCGGTCCCGGCGGGTTCCAAAGACGACGACGCATCAAAATCGCCGAACGAAACAATTGAAACAATCGGCGAAATCACCTGGAAAATTTCGGCCGCTAGAACGTTATCCATCAGCCGAGCCTCAGTCCCCCAGCTGATCTCGGTTTGGAGCGAGCAAATTCAAGGATACCTCCACCTTCCAAGGTTGCTCCGAAGACCCGGCGGATGCCCCCGCCGGGTCTTCGTCGTTTGGGACCGCTCACCCCGCCAATAGGGCGATTTGACCATTTGATATCGCGCGTTGCCGGTGCAATCTTCCGTCATGGGGCGGTGCTACAAGCCCCACGGCAATGACGGACGGTGCTGATGTTCGGTTTGGATGCGGTTGAGCTGGCGCGCGCGCAGTTCGCCTTCACGGTCACCTTCCACATCATCTTCCCCGCCTTCTCGATCGGGCTCGCGTCCTACCTCGCCGTGCTCGAGGCGCTGTGGCTGTGGACCGGCCGCGACGTCTATCTCAACGTCTTCAATTACTGGCTCAAGATCTTCGCCATTACCTTCGCCATGGGCGTCGTCTCCGGCATCGTGATGTCCTACCAATTCGGCACCAACTGGTCGGTCTATTCCGACAAGGTCGGACCGGTGATCGGCCCGCTGATGGCCTATGAAGTGCTGACGGCGTTCTTCCTCGAGGCCGGCTTTCTCGGCGTCATGCTGTTCGGCCTGAAGCGCGTCGGCCCGAAGCTGCATTTCCTGGCCACCTTGATGGTCGCGATCGGCACCCTGATCTCGGCATTCTGGATTCTCTCGGCCAATTCCTGGATGCAGACGCCGGCGGGCTATGCGGTCAACGCCGACGGCCAGTTCGTCTCGGTCGACTGGCTCGCAGTCATCTTCAATCCGTCGTTCCCCTACCGCCTCGTGCACATGGTGCTGGCGGCCTATCTCACCACCTCGCTCGTGGTCGGCGCGGTCGGCGCCTGGCATCTGCTGCGCAATCCGCATCTGCCGGGCCCGCGCGTGATGTTCTCGATGGCGATGTGGATGGCGGCGCTGGTGGCGCCGCTGCAGATCCTGGTCGGCGATCAGCACGGCCTCAACACGCTCGAACACCAGCCGGTGAAGATCATGGCCATGGAAGGCCATTTCGAGAGCCACAAGGACGGCGCGCCGCTGTACCTGTTCGGCTGGCCGGACCAGGCCAAGGGCGAACTGAAATGGGCGCTCGGCATTCCTAAGTTTGGCTCGCTGATCCTGAAACACCAGATCGACGCACCGATGGCCGGCCTCGACACCGTCCCGCGGCAGGACTGGCCGCCAGTGCCGATCACCTTCTGGTCGTTCCGCATCATGGTCGGCCTGGGCCTGCTGATGCTGGCGCTCGGCCTGTTCAGCCTGTGGGAGCGCTGGCGCGGGCGGCTGTACATCAATCGCGGCCTGCACCGCTTCGCGATTGCGATGGGACCTGCGGGATTCATGGCCGTCATGGCCGGCTGGATCACCACCGAGACCGGCCGGCAGCCGTTCACCGTATACGGGCTGCTGCGCACCACCGATTCCGTTTCGCCGCTCGCGGCCCCGGCCGTGGGTGCCTCGCTGCTCGCCTTCATCATCGTGTATTTCATCATCTTCGCTGCCGGCGTGCTGTACATCCTGCGCCTGATGGCCGAGCCGCCGCATCCCGGCGAGCCGGGCCCGAGCAGCGAGCAGCCGGTCCGCACCGCCGGCATCACGCCGGCCGCCGGCGTCGTGCAGGGAGTGGTCGGATCATGAGCGTCGCCATCGATCTCGCCACCCTCTGGGCCTTCATCGTCGCGCTCGCCGTGTTCATCTACGTCGTGATGGACGGCTTCGATCTCGGCCTCGGCATCCTCTTCCCGCTGTTTCCAGGCAAGCAGGACCGCGACGTCATCACCAACACCGTGGCGCCGGTGTGGGACGGCAACGAGACCTGGCTGGTGCTCGGCGGCGGTGGCCTGATGGCCGCGTTCCCGCTGGCTTATGCGATCCTGATGCCGGCGCTGTATGCGCCGCTGATCGCGATGCTGGTCGGCCTGATCTTCCGCGGCGTCGCCTTCGAATTCCGCTGGCGCACCCGCGCCACACGCAATCTGTGGGACATCGCCTTTGCCGGCGGGTCATGGGTCGCGGCGCTCGCGCAGGGCATCGCGCTCGGCGCCATCCTGCAGGGCGTGCATGTCGAGGGCCGGCACTATGCCGGCGGCTGGTGGGACTGGCTGACGCCGTTCAGCCTCCTCACCGGCGTCTCGCTCGTGGTCGGCTACGCGCTGCTCGGCGCAACCTGGCTGATCCTGAAGACAGAGGGGGACCTGCGCGACAAGGCCTATCGCATCAGCTGGGTCCTGCTGTTCGCGATGCTGCTCGCCATTGCCGCCGTCAGCCTGTGGACGCCGCTGCTCACGATCCAATATTCGGACCGCTGGTTCAGGTGGCCGGCGATCATTCTCACAGCGCCGGTGCCGCTCGCCGTCGTCGGCGTCACCGTGCTGATGATGAAGAACCTCGCCCAGAGGCACGATAGCTGGCCGTTCTTTCTCGCACTCGCGCTGTTCTTCCTCTCCTACGCGGGCCTCGGCATCAGCATGTATCCCTACGTCGTGCCGCAGAGCATCACGATCTGGCAGGCGGCAGCACCCGAACGCAGCCAACTGATCATGCTGCCCGGCGTGCTGGTGCTGGTGCCGCTGATCCTCGGCTACACCGGCTGGGCCTATTGGGTGTTTCGCGGCAAGGTCGGGCACGACAGCGGCTATCACTGATGCGCGCTCCCGAGCCCGCGTCCCTCGCGAAGCGCCTCGCCTGGTTCGTTGCGCTCTGGCTCGCCGGCGTGGCGACCGTCGGCGCGGTGGCCTTCCTGCTGCGGCTCTGGATGAAGCTCGGATGACAACGGGTGCGCCCTGCGCTCACCTTGACTTTGCTGCGAATATGCTCCTGAAATTTGACGGGTGGATTTGATCGGGCAAGCTTCGCAGGGGTCCGTTGAGGAGAGCTTTGAATGCCGAGTTTCCGTCGCCTGCTTTGTGCGGCCAGCGCCATCATCGCGCTGGCGCTGTCCACATCGCATAGTTTTGCCCAGTCCGAGGACCCCGGCGATCAGCCCGGTCTCGTCGCCGATGACGGCTACGAGCTCGATCCCGAATGGCGCAAGCAGGTGGTCTATTTCCGCACCACCGAGCCGCCGGGCACCATCATCGTGTCCACCGCCGAACGCCACCTCTATCTGGTGCAGCCAGGCGGACGTGCCATCCGCTACGGCATCGGCGTCGGCCGTGACGGCTTCCAGTGGCAGGGGCTGCTGTCGATCACCAAGAAGGCCGAGTGGCCGGATTGGACGCCGCCGCCGGAGATGATCCAGCGCCAGCCCTATCTGCCGCGCTTCATGGCCGGCGGCCCCGGCAATCCCTTGGGCGCGCGCGCGATGTATCTGGGCACCACCGCGTACCGCATCCACGGCACCAACCAGCCCTGGACGATCGGCAGCAAGATTTCCTCCGGCTGCTTCCGGCTGGTGAATGCCGATGTCGCCGACCTGTTCGACCGCGTGCCGGTCGGCACCAAGGTCGTGGTGCGGCAGAAGCCGGAACTGTGACGCCGGCGCCCGCCGCCGGACATTCAGCCATCGCTTTGTCCTGACATTTTCTGAAAGAGATTCACCATGCGCACTTTCCGAGGCGGCCTGCTGATCGGGCTCGCCGTCGCCGTCCTCGTCGCGGCGCTCGCCGTCACCTATGAGATGTACGACACCCGCACCTTGAAGCGGACCATCCGCCGCGGCGAGGTGTTGTGCGGCGTCAATGCCGGGCTGCCCGGCTTCTCGATTCCCGACGACAAGGGCAATTGGAGCGGTTTCGACGTCGACTTCTGCCGCGCCGTCGCGGCCGCGATCTTCGACGATCCGAAGAAGGCGAAGTTCGTGCCGCTCGACGCCAACGAGCGCTTCAAGGAGCTGCAGAGCCGCAAGGTCGACATCCTGTCGCGCAACACCACCTGGTCGATGGCGCGCGAGCAGAACTACGACCTGTATTTCCCGGCGGTCGCCTATTACGACGGCCAGGGCTTCATGGTGCCGCGGTCACGCAAGCTGGAGACGGCGCTCGACCTCAACGGCAGCAAGGTCTGCGTGCAGGATTCCACCACCAACGCGCTCAACCTCGGCGACTATTTCCGCACCAACAACATGAAGTACGAGGAGGTGAAGTTTCCCAAGCTCGACGACGTCATCAAGGCGTATGACAGTGGCAAGTGCGACACCTTCACCGCCGACGTCTCGCAGCTCTACGCGCTGCGCCTGACGCTGTCGAAGCCCGGCGATCACGACATCCTGCCCGACCTGATCTCCAAGGAGCCGCTCGCGCCCGTGGTGCGCCAGCGCGACGACGACTGGATGATGATCGTGAAGTGGACGCTGTACGCGATGATCAATGCCGAGGAACTCGGCGTCACCTCCAAGAACATCGACGAGGCGCTGAAGTCGAAGAAGCCGGACGTGATGCGGCTGGTCGGCAACGAGGGCAGCTACGGCCAGGACCTCGGCCTGACCAAGGACTGGGCCGCGCGCGTGATCCGTCACGTCGGCAATTACGGCGAGGTCTATGAGCGCAACGTCGGTAGCGAGTCGAAGCTGAAGATCCCGCGCGGCATGAACCAGCTGTGGAACGCCGGCGGCGTCCAGTACGCGCCGCCGATCAGGTAGGGCTCTCTGCACACCTCCGCCGTCATCGCGAGGAGCAACGCGACGAAGCGATCCAGGGCTGTTGTAACGATTCTGGATTGCTTCGCTTCGCTCGCAATGACGGAGCATGGCCTGACCTTCTCGCGACGCGTCTCGCGCCCGAGCTTTACAAAATTCTCGCCCTCTCGAAAATCGAGGGCGCAGGGAAGGCCAGGTGCCGACTGGCACCTGCGGCCCGCCCACGTAAAAAAATGCAGGCGGCAGAACCACAGGCTCAGCCGGGACAACCGGCGGATTCAATTGGTCGTCGCAACACTCGATGAGGAGGTTGCGATGGGCATTCGAAAGAAACGGTCAACGC
>NZ_JBNPUY010000020.1:0-50538 GCF_051168395.1 Bradyrhizobium sp. HKCCYLRH1030
GCTTCGGGAGCGTCGTCGAAGTCGTAGACGCGATCGACGATCGGGTGAATCGCGTGTTCGCTCAGGAAGCGATTCATCGCCGTGAAATGGTCGACCGAGCCGACGGTGACGCCGATGATGTCGGCATTCTCCCATTGCAGGCGGGCCAAGTCGGGCTTCGGGCCGAACCCCGTCAAGACACCGATCTGAATGATCTTGCCACCCGAAGCGACCGACCTTAGCGACCGGTCGTAGGTGCCGGCGCCGCCGAGTTCGAGGACATGACTGGCGCCTTCGCCATCCGTCGCTGTCATCACGGCGACATCCCAATCGGGCGTGTCGCGGTAGTTGCTGAGGATCGAGGCGCCGAGCGCCCTGGTGCGGGCGAGCTTTTCGTCGGAGGATGAATGCACTGCCACTTCAATTGCTCCTCGAGCCATGCTCGAAAACCCGAAGAGTTGCATGGGAGCAAGATGGCGCTCAGGCGGCCTCGTTCCTGTTGAATAACCCGACGCCTCTCGTCTCTTGCGAGAAAGCCATTGTTCCGCGCGTGGCGCTGCCGTTCAGCCTTTTGGCGCAGCGCCGGGTATGTCGCGCACAAACGCAGTCTTGTACACAAGACGCGTCGCAGGCGGGCTCTTGTAGTGTGGCGTTTGAGAAAACACCCTTCTGGCGAAGGTAAAGTCGCGACGATTGCTGAAGACTCCGGCATGCGCCCAACTGCATTGCAGATAATTTAGGTTTTCGACGTTCTCGGGCTGGGCCGTCAGCGGCGCCGCAGCTGTGTAGGACTGATAGAGCGGGCCGCCGCGTCGAATGGTGTCCTGGGCCGTCGCCAGCTCGACCGATCCGCCCGGATGTCCCTGCATAACTGCAGAACATACGGTCCGATGAAGATCCATGGCAGCTTCGTATCTCGCGATCAGCGAATCGCTGACCGACCGGCAAGGCATGAAAAGAGCGCAGTTCGGGCTTAGCGGCAGAAAGGCCTCCACTCCTTTCACGTCGAAACCAAGATCGCTACCGTTCTTCGGATCGAGCGAACGCTGCAACACCACCGGCTGGTCCCCGAGGTAGAAAACGTCATCGTGATCGATGACCATCAAAACCCAATGCCTCCTTTCGATTTGCGCCGACACGATGAAACTGCTGTCCCACAGTTGGGTAAAGATCGACCCGAAGTTCTTTCGCGAAGGATTGTTCGCAAGCCCTCTATAGAAAGCTTCAGTACGAAAGCTCTGCGCTGCGACGAAATCAGCGACTTTCTTGCGGTCTGGCGATGACAGGCCTGAAAGCGATCGAGCTTCAATGATCCGCTTGAGGACCGGGGCAGCCCTAGTCTCAATTTTCTCTAAGCGATCCTCGAAGGATACGATCTGCCCTTCAATATCAAATTCATTAAAATTCGGGCCGCAAGCAGCATGCTTCGGCGGAGGCTTCGATATCACGTTTGATTGGATATCCAGCCGATACACGCGTCCGTCTGTATCGACAAACTTCTTTAGCAGAAGTCTCGGGACCCAATGTTGGTTCTCGTCCGTCATGGTTCTTTAGAATTGAGGGTTGCGGCTGCAGGTCCGGGCAGAGCTTTTAGTTCTCGTACATGCAATACTTGCTGCGATATTGAAAGGACTTCTATCTCTCTAGACCTTCGTTCTGCTCCGGTAGACCGAATGCGCGGATCGTCTTGGTATGGGTGAAGATGGGGACTCCGCGTCGCCACCACCATGTCGAGTTTCCGCTTCGCCAATTGACGTAAAAATTCACTCGACCAGCTCGCGAGACTTCTCTTGCCAACCCGCCGTCAAACAACGGCGCGATGATAAGGTGTTTCTCCTCATCCGGGCGGAGCAGCAGCTTTGGGCTATGACCCATCGCACCCTTGATGATGTTTCGCGTATTGAGATTTTCGGCCAGGTGATAGATTGGTGGCTTCACCACCAGGTCTGTGATTGCGATGTCGTAGGCAGTCGTGTTCTTGATGCGGATGCAGACGCGCTTTGTGCCCTCATCGTCCATGGTGCTGAGGGAGGCTATTGGGCGCCCTTTGTAGTATCTATCGAACAGCACGACGCCTCCGCTGATGAAGCCGACAATCGCTCCAAGCGTCGAAAATTCAATCATTTTTCTGGTCCCCGAGTCGCCTAACTATATGACTTCGGATTTCCTCAATTTTATCGCCTGTCGCGAGACGGCGCTTGATCTCGTCAACATTGCACGCGATAGCGCCTTTGACTAGACGCTCATATTTTCCGATGGGTACGGTGACGCTGCATAAATGCGACGCCATCCCGAGATGGCGGCATCGGCGCGCTGGCCGCCATGAGCCGATCCGCCCCATGGTCATGCCGGCCATTGCCCCACACCTACAGCTTCAAAACGATCTTGCCGAAGTGCGCGGCGGTCCGGAGATGGGCGAACGCTTCGGGAGCGTCGTCGAAGTCGTAGACGCGATCGACGATCGGGTGAATCGCGTGTTCGCTCAGGAAGCGATTCATGGCCGTGAAATGTTCGACCGAACCCACGGTGACGCCGATGATGTCGGCATTCTCCCATTGGAGGCGGGCAAGGTCGGGCTTGGGGCCGAACCCCGTCAAGACACCGATCTGGACGATCTTGCCACCCGAAGCGACCGACCGCAGCGATCGGTCGTAGGTGCCGGGGCCGCCGAGCTCGAGGACATGCGTGGCGCCTTCGCCGTCCGTCGCTTTCATCACGGCCACATCCCAATCGGGCGTGTCGCGGTAGTTGATCAGGATCGAGGCGCCGAGCGCCTGGGCGCGGGCGAGCTTCTCATCCGAGGACGAGATGACGATCGCGCGCGCGCTCAGCGCGGCCGCGAACTGAAGGCCGAACAGCGCGACGCCGCCGGTTCCCTGGACCAGCAGCGTGTCGGCCTTGCCCATTCCGCCACGGGTGATGAGGCCGTGCCAGGCCGTCACGCCGGCACAGGGCAAGGTCGCGGCTTCGATCGACGTGAGGTGCGCCGGCACGGGGACCAGCGCCGTCGCCGGCAGCACCACGTACTCCGCCAGCATGCCATCCATCGTGCTGCCGCCGAGGGCTGACGGAACATAGCTCGCCTTGAACGGCCCGGAAATCCAATCGCGAAAGAACGATGCGGCCACACGGTCGCCCGGGCGCCATTGAACGACATCGGAGCCTACGGCATCAACGATGCCTGCGCCGTCGGAGAGCGGGACGCGGCGGTCGAAACCGCCTTCACCCGCTCGGTCGAGGATCAGGAGGTCGCGGTAGTTGAGACTTGCCGCCTCGACCCGAATGCGGACCTCGCCAGGGGCGGGTTCAGGTTTGATGACGTCGGTGCGCACCAGGCGACCCGCGCCCGCATGGCCATTCAAATGATAGGCTTTCATCGTTGCTCCCGTCACAAGGGGACTCCACTTGGATGAGCACGATCTGTAAGGTCTGACAGCGCTGTCAGGGTCAAGAGGTTTTCAGGTGAAGATCGGCGAACTTTCCCGGAGGACGGGAGTCAGCATCCGGATGCTGCGTTACTACGAGGACGAAGGCTTGCTCGCGCCGCACCGAACCTCGTCCGGTTACCGCGACTACGGGCCGGCGGACGAGGAAGCCGTGCGCCGGATCAAACTGCTCGGCTCCGCCGGCATGACGCTCGAGACGATCAAGCAGTTGCTCCCCTGCGTGCGCAACAACCGTCCAGATTTCAGGCCTTGCGACAATTTGCGAAGAATACTGGCGCAGCAGGTCGGCCTCATCGATCAACGCATCGAGGCACTCAGCCAGAGCCGGACGATTCTCGCAGGCTTCATCTCGAGCGTGAACTGATCGCCGGATATCGAATGTCGACCGTGGGCGACGGATCGATCGAAGACGTCGACATTCACTCGCCTGCCCAGGGGGGGCCCGCATGAAGCTCTATTCGTTCTGGCAGTCGCTGGCGAGCTTTCGCGTGCGCATCGCGCTCAACCTCAAGGGCATCGCCTATCAGCAGGTCGCGGTCGATGTCGACCGGCAGCAGCATCGCGACGAGGCCTATGCCGCGCTCAACCCGCAGATGGCGCTGCCGGCGCTGGTGCTCGACGACGGCACCGTGCTGACGCAGTCGCTGGCGATCCTCGAATATCTCGACGAAGCCTGTCCGGGCGCTGCGCTGCTGCCTGCCGATGCCAAGGGGCGCGCGCGGGTGAGGGCGCTGGCGGCGATGATCGCCTGCGATGCGCATCCGCTGACGACGCCGCGGGTGCAGCGCTATCTCACCGAGGTGCTGCGCGTGGACGACGCGGCGCGCGCGGCCTGGCTCAGGCACTGGGCGTCGGAGATGCTGGTCGCGATCGAGGCCCAGCTTGCAGGCCATGTCGCGACCGGCCGGTTCTGCCATGGCGATGCGCCGACGATGGCCGACATCTGCCTCGCCGGCCACGCCGTCTTCGCGCGCAATAAAGGCCTCGACCTCGCCGCGACGCCGACGGTGCAGCGCGTCGTCGAGGCCGCGATGGCGCTACCGGCGTTCGCGTCCGCCCATCCGCTGGCGCAACCCGACACGCCGGCGGCGCTGCGCCGCAAGCCGGCGGTGTCGTAGTCGACGCCACGACCATCGGCGCTATCGCGCCGGCTGGCCGCCGTCCCGCTTCATCCAGTCGCGGAACTGCTCGAACAGGACCCTGGTCTCGTCCTCGCTCATCCGCCGGCCGCCGGTCGGCGCCCGCGTGCTCATCCACTCGTCGAACTGCTGCTTGACGGCGGCGCCGTCGGCCTGCGGCGGGCGCGTGCTGGCCAGCAGCTCCTCCGCGGCGCGGAAGCGGGTCCAGCCGGGCAGCGAGGAGGCGAGGTTGATCTCGTTCCATTTCGGATGGAACGGCGGCTGCTTGAACTGGTCGAACCGCTTGAACAGATAGTCGACGAAGCGCGCGACGCGGCGGTAGCGCTCGGTCTCCGGCGGCCAGTTGTAGACCGCCAGCACCTGCGGCACGCCGATGGTCTCGACGCTCTCGCCGGGCTTGAGCAGATTGGGGTAGTCCTGCGAGGTCAGCTTGGTCGGCACGTAGTAGTCCTGCAGGCTGCGCGCGAACGGAATCGGCAGGAAGTGGAAGCCCGGCTCGGGCTTGAACTTGGCGAACAGGTCGGTCGGCTTGCCCGTGACGTGGACGACGCCGGCGATCTCGCCACTGCGCATCTTCTCCAGCGCCACCGAATTGTTGATGAACACCTTTTCCGCGCCGATCTTGAGCCGGTCGAACACGATGCCGCCGGTGAGGTTGGCGGCGCTGCCCACGGTGTTGAAGGAGACCTTCTTGCCGGCGAGATCCTCCAGCGTCCTGATCTCCGGGCGGACGTAGACATGCATCTCGTTGATGTAGAACGAGCAGATGTAGCGGATCCGGTTCTTGATGTTGGCGAGCGTGCCGTTGCGGACGAACTCGTCGAGCACGTCGGCCGAGGTGATGGTGACGTCGACGCCGCGCAGATACAGCAGGTCCTCGATGTTGCCGAGCGCGCCGTAGGTCACCATCGGCAGCACGCGCAGGTTCGGGCGGTCGTCGAGCACCTTGGCCATCTCGGCGGCAAAACGGATGTTGGTGCCTTCGAGCAGGCCGCCGGCGACGCCGACCGTCCATTCGTTGGACTCCTGCAGCTTGCCGCCTTCGCCGGCCGCAGCGGCCGTTGCCGCCGCCGGCCTTCCGGTCCGCGCCGTCTGTGCCATGGCCGGCAGCAACGGTGCCGCCAGACTCAATCCCGCCGCAACGACGCAACTCAACAACGCGACCCGCATGCCCCAAATTCCTCCGTTGCCGGCCACACGGCGATCGCGAGGCGCGGCCGATTTTCGCGCATGATCTCCTTGGTTGAGGAATGAGGTCTACTACTCGCCGGTTGGGCGCAACCGGAGCTGCTGCGAGGCGCATCCTCGCCACCAAAAAGCCACGGGCTTGATTGCGCCTTGGTCTGGACGGAGAAACGCCGTGGTATCAGTCCGAGAGTCGTCGCCTCATCGCACGCGGCCAAAATGGCACAGCGGAAATCGATGCAGCTTGCGGTTGCAGGGGGGCGGTCGAAGCCGGACGTTCGTGCGATCGGTCGTCGAGGGCTGCTGCGAGATCGAGGCCTTGGCACGGCGCGATCAGGCGCCGGCCTTGCTTCCCTTGGCGCAATAGTCCCGCCAGAACTGCCGATAGCCGGCTTCGACGCAGCGCGTGTAGTTGGCGACGTCGCCAGCCGCCGAGCGCGCGACCAGGCCGGGTAGTTCGGGCCGCAGCTTCACCAGCAGCTCGGGCTGCGCGGCAAAGCTCTTGGCGATCCGGATGTAGCCGTCATCATCGCCGGCGACCCAGTCGGCGAGGCCGGCCGCGGTCAGGATGGCGCCGGCGGCGCGCGAGGCCGCGCCGGCGCCGAGCTTGGCGACGACCGGCACGCCCATGTAGAGCGATTCGAACGTCGAGATGCCGCCGTTCTGCGGGAACGGGTCGAGCGAGATGTCGATGCGCTCGTAGGACTTGAGATGCTCGACGCGCTCGCTGGCGCCGAGGCAGAGGATGCGCGCCTCGGGCACGCCGTGTGCGACGAAGCGGGCGAGCAGCCCGTCGCGCACCGCGGGATCGTTCAGCGCGAGATGCTTGACGACGAGCTTCGCATCGGGGATCTCGGCGAGCAGCCGCGCCCACAGCGCGATCGCCGCGTCGGAGATCTTGTCGATGCGGTTGTAGACGCCGAAGGTGACGTGGCCGTTCGTCAGCATCGGCAGCGGCGACGGCGGAACGTCGAGCACCGGATCGATCGTGATCACCGAGGGCAGGTCGTGGACGTGCTCGGCGAACAGCGGCCGGACGCTCTCGGGCACCGTGACCGGATCGGCGAAGAAGTAGTCCATGGTGGCAAGGCCCGTGCCGGTGCCGCTGCCCCAGGCCGTGACCTGGATCGGCGCCGGCTTGCGCGCGAACACCGGCATGCGCGTGCCCGTGGTGTAGCCGGAGAGATCGACCAGGATGTCGACGCCGTCGGCCTGGATGCGGTCGGCGAGCTCGTCGTCGGACAGGCTCGAGGCCTCGACCCAGACGTCGGCGATCGACTGGAACGTCGCGGTGTAGGAATCGTGCCGCGGCGAGGTCGAGTAGCAGTTGACCTGGACCTGCGTCTTGTCGTGGCCGCGCAGCACGGGCAGGAAGGCGAAGGCCGCCGAATGCATGCGGAAGTCGGCCGAGACGTAGCCGACGACGATGCGCCGGTCGGGATCGAGCGAACGCGGCGCAAGTTTGCGGCGCGGGAATTTGGAGCCGACCGCCATCCACCAATATTGCCGCGCCGCCTGCTGGACCGCGAAGTCGGCGCCGGGCAGGAAGTCGAGATAGAAGATCTTCTTGGTGATCGCCTCGTCATAGTCCGGCTGCACCGCGAGCGCCTGGTCGAACTGGGCGATGGCGCCTGCGACGTCGCCGAGCCGGCCGCGACAGGCGCCGAGCAAAGTGAGCGCGACCTGCGCCTTCGGATTGGTGTCGAGCACGCGCTTGCAGGCGGCCATCGCCTGCGCGACGTTGCCGTTGAGGATGCAGATCTGCGCCTTGCCCTGCCATCCCAGTTGCAGATTGGGATCGAGCGTCACGGCGGCGTCGAAATCGGCTTCGGCTTCCGCCGTGCGTCCGGAGATCATGTAGAGCCGGCCGCGATGCGCCCGCAGCTCGGCGTGGGCCGGGCGTGCCGCCAGCGCCGCATTGAAGGTCGCTTCCGCCAGCTCGAAATGGTGCAGCTCGAGATGGGCGAGGCCCTTGTTGACCGTGGCCTCGAAATGGTTCGGGTTGAAGGCCAGCGCGCGCTCGGCGCTGGCGGCAGCGGCGTCCCACCGCCGCAGCATCAGCTCGGCGACGCTGCGATTGCACCAGGCATCGACGTCGTCCGGCTTGAGCTCGAGGGCGCGGGTCGCGGCCGCGAGCGAGGCCTCGCCCTGTCCGAGCCGCAGCAGCGCGATCGCGAGGTTGCGCAAGGTGATCGGCGCATTCGGGCGCAGCGCCAGCGATCGCTCCAGCGCGGCGCGCGCCTCCTCGTAGCGCTCGCAATTGATCAGCGCCCAGCCGAGATTGGACTGCGCGTCGGCGGAATTCGGCTCCATCGCGACGGCCTGCGTCAGGAAGGCGGTGGCCTCGGCGAAGCGCGCCGATGACACCAGCGACACGCCGAGCAGATGCATGGCATCGAAGCAGCCGGGGACCTCCTGCAGCAGCTTCGCGCACAGCGCCTGCGTCTCGGCCTGGCGTCCAGCCTGGAAGGCCTTGTACGCCGTCGTCAGCTGCGTCTCGACGAGCTTCTTCTGCTTCTTTTCCTGCCGCGCCTTCTGGAAGGCGCGCGAACCGACGGTGCTCAAGGACTTGGGTCTCCGGACAGACAGGACGGCATGGCGTCGGACGCCGCAGCGGCGCGCTGCGGCCGGCAACCGGCCCGCCGCCATGCCCGGCGGCAGCAAAGCCCAGGATGTCCTGTGGTCGTCCGGTCGCCGGCCACGCGCAGCGCGACGCGGCGAAGCTTGCCCGCGCCATGGTTAGCAAATGGTTAACGGCACGATGGCGAACGGTCTTTGCGCCCGAATGACAGGGGCAGCTCGCGTACGGCGGATCAGCGCAGCGTGATCCGCCGCTTGCGGATGTCGCGCCGGGCTATAGGGGTCTTGCCAAGCTGTGCGCTGTCCACCTGCACAACATTGCAACGCACGCTCACTCGGTGCAGCCGTCGACCAGCACCAGCCGGCTCGTCGTGGTGCGGTGCCGGATCGCGAACAGCTCCTGGATGTCGGGATCGCTGAGAAAGCCGGTCGCGTTCTGCCGCGACGGGAATTCGAGGATCACCATCCGCTCCGGCGTCCAGTTGCCTTCGACCGGAGTCGGCATCGCACCTTGCACGATATAACGGCCGCCGTGCCTGGCGATGAAAGCGGGGATCGCCTCGATGTAGACCTTGAATGCTGCGAAGTCGTGAACGGCGAGATCGAGGACGAGATAGGCTTTCATGGCATGCTCCGCGCAGGGAGCCGCGATCATACGATCCGAACTTGGAAAGCAAACCGGCCACCGGTTCGTGGCCTGATCCATCCGCACGTCATTCCGGGCTCGCGCTGTCCGGCGACGTCGTCGCCGCGCGCGCCCCGGAATGGCGGTGGAGAAGGGGACGGCTCGAAACGCTGCCGCCTACTTGCCCTTCTCGATCTTGGTCACCGTGTAGCCGGAGGCGTCCTCGACCGCCTCGAACTTCACCTTGTCGCCGGCCTTGAGGCCTCTCAGCAGCGCAGCGTCCTTGACGCGGTAGACCATGGTCATGGCCCCGTCCATGCCAAGACTCTTGGCCGGGCCGTGGTGGAGCGTGATCTTGGCGTTGGCCTCATCGACCTTCTTGACGTCGCCGCTGATGGCCTCGGCGGCGAGGGCAGGGGTCGCGAGAGCGAGAACCAACGCGGCGGCGGTCGCGAGCTGAGAGAACGACTTCATGATGTGTTTCCTTCTACTGGTGAACTCATGGCGAGGCGTAGGGCGAATGACGCGGCGATGATCCGCCCTACGCGTTGTCAAGACGGCTTCATCCGTCACTTCACGGCAACGTGGCCGGTCATGCCGAACTCGCGATGATCTGGGATCAGGCAGGAGTATTCGAACGTGCCGGGCTTGGTGAACCGCCACAGCAGCTCGGCGGTCTTGTTCGGCGCGAGCCGGGCGCCGTTGGGCTCGTCGTGCTCCATATGCGGGTGCTTCTTCATGACCGCGGCGTGCTTCAGGTTCTCGGCCTTGGTGGCGAGCAGGAACTCGTGATCCTCCTTGCCGGTGTTGCGCAGCACGAAGCGGATCTGCTCGCCGCGCTTCACCTCGATGCGCGCCGGCGTGAACTCCATCTCGCTCAGCAGCACCTCGATGGTGCGTGACGGCTGTTTGGGATCACCCGGCTCGCCGGCGGAATAGCCGCGCGATCCGTGCTGCTCATGGCCACGGGCCGGTGCGACGATCAGAGCGGCCGCCGCCATTGCGCTGATCGCGAATGCAGTCTTCATGGAGATCTCCTGATGGTGGTCGTCGGTTGATGCGGTGTTTGGTGAATTCAGCGCTGGGTGCGGACCTGCGTCGGTGCGCCGTCGCTTCGCCGCACCGGCTCCGGCGCGCTCGCGACTTCGTAGGCCACGGTGCCCTTGGGGAACTGATACGGGCCGGGATCGCGGTAGTCGTCGCGGGCGAGGCCCTCGCGCACCTTCACGGTCGTGAACATGCCGCCCATCTCGATCGGCCCGAACTGGCCGCTGCCGGTCATCATCGGCAGCGTGTTGTCGGGGGCCGGCATCTCCATGTTGCCCATCGCCATGCCGGTGTTGCCCATCACCATGCCGTCGGGCGCGAGCTTGCCGACGGCGGCGGCCAGCTCCTTGCGCGGTACGCCGATCAGGTTGCGCATGTCGTGGCCCATCGCATTCATCGTGTGATGCGACTTGTGGCAATGGAACGCCCAGTCGCCGGGGTTGTCGGCGGTGAAGTCGAGCACGCGCACCGCGCCGACCGGCACGTCGGTCGTGGTCTCCGGGAATTGCGCCGTTTCGGGAAGCCAGCCGCCGTCGGTGCCGATCACCTTGAACTTGTGGCCGTGGAGGTGGATCGGATGGTTGGTCATGGTGAGATTGCCGATGCGGATGCGGACGCGATCGCCGAGCCGCACCGGCAAGGAATCGATGCCGGGAAACACCCGCGCATTCCAGGTCCACATGTTGAAGTCGGTCATCTCGTTGACCTTCGGCAGATAGCTGCCGGGCTCGATGCGGTAGGTCGACATCACGAACACGAAGTCGCGGTCGACCGGCGGCGGCAGGTTGTCGCGCGGATGCACGACGATCATGCCCATCATGCCCATCGCCATCTGCACCATCTCGTCGGCGTGCGGGTGATACATGAAGGTGCCGGCATGCTTCATCTCGAACTCGTAGACGAAGGTCTTGCCGGGCTTGATGTGCGGCTGCGTCAGGCCGCCGACGCCGTCCATGCCGCAGGGCAGGATCACGCCATGCCAATGTACGGTGGTATATTCCGGCAATCTGTTGGTGACGAAGATGCGGAGCTTGTCGCCCTCGACCGCCTCGATGGTCGGGCCCGGCGATTGGCCGTTGTAGCCCCACAGATGCGTGGTCATGCCGGGCGCGAACTCGCGTGTGACCGGCTCGGCGACGAGATGGAATTCCTTCCAGTCGCCGTTCATGCGGAACGGCAGCGACCAGCCGTTGAGCGTGACCACGGGCTGATAGTCCGGGCCGGCGCTGGGATGCAACGGCGGCTGCATCACGGCCTTGTCCATGGTCGGCGCCTCCGGAATGGAGGCAGCCTGGACGCGGCCGGAGACGGCGGAGGCGCCGGCCAGCGCCGCGGAGCCGAGCAGGGTTCGGCGGGACAACATGTTGGCTCTCCTCTCAGTCGTTGCTTGGCGCGAGCGCGCTCGCGGTCTGCTGTGCGCTGTCTTCGCCGCTCGCGACTCCGCCGTTGACGGCGGCCGACAGCTCGGCCTCGGCGAGGAAGAAGTCTCTGACGGCGTCGATCGCGGCGCGGCGCGAGGCCAGGCGCTGCCGCGCCTCGAGCAGCAGCGCGAAGATGTCGACCTGCATGCTGGAATAGCGCAGCTGCATCTCCTCGCTGATGATCCGGCGCAGCGGCAGCACCTCGCGGGCGTAATGGCCGGCGATGTCGAAGGCCGCGCGGTAGCTGCGATAGGCGTCGCGCGCCTCGGAGCGGACGGTGACGGCGCGCTCGGTCAGGCGGTTGAAGGCGATGTTGTAGGTCTCGGCCGCCTGCCGCACGCGGACCTCGCCGCCGTCGAAGATCGGGATCTGGAACTGCACGTCGTAGCCGCGTTCGCGGATGATGCGGCCGTCGGGCTCGACGGTCTTGCGGTCGAGACCGGCGAGATCGAGCAACGTGACGAAGCGCGTCGCCTCGCTGAGCTGCAGCGCGGTGGCGAGCGCCGTGAGCTCGAGGCGGGCGACCTGCAGATCGATGCGATGGCCGACGGCATCGGCCTCGACGAAGGGCTGGCTCAGCGGGCGGCGCGGCAGCGCCGGCAACCGATCGGGCAGGCGGAAATTCAGATCGTCGCCCCACAGGCCCATCAGACGGATCAGCCGCTCGCGGGCGCTTCCGGCGGCACGGCGGGCGGTGGCGAGCTCGGCCGTGGTCTCGGCATAGAACACCTGCTCGCGCGCCTGATCGAGCCGGTTGAGCGCGCCGGTCTCGCCGAGCTTCGAGGCGAGCTTCGCGGTCGCCTCCGCGGCCGATTGCGCCTCGACCAGCAGGGCCACCAGCTCGTTGGCGGCGACGACGCGCACATGCGCGTGGCGCACTTCCGCGGCGAGCCGCAGCGTCGCCAGCGCGGCCTTCAATTGGGCCTGGCGAAACCGCTCGCGCGCGATCTCCGAGCGCAGCGGCAAGGTGGCGAGCGCCAGGATGTCGCCGGCGACCTGACGCTCGGCCTCCAGCGCGCCGTCGCCGCTGATGCGCATCAGGGAGAAGGTCGGGTTCGGCGGCAGGCTGGCCTCGACCATGTCCGCCTCGCTGAGCGCGAGCGCGTTGTAGGTCGCCTGCAGGCCCTTGTTGTTGAACAGCGCGACCTGCACGGCGGCATCAGCCGACAAGGGCCGGGCGAGCAGGCGGCGCGTCGCAGCGCGGACGCGTTCGGCGTCGTCATTGCCTCTCACCGAGGCGACCTCCTTGCCGGTGGTGTGGCCGGCGATGTCCGCGACGGCGCTCATGCCGCCGTCCGGCGAGAACGAGGCGCAGCCTGCGAGCGCAAGTGCTGCGGCGAGCGCCGCGAGCCTGATGGTCCCCTGCATGTGGCGCTCCTTAGCGGCTCGGCTCAGGGCGCGGTGCGCCGGGGTCGGTGCGCTGGCCCCAGGCGGCCGGCGCGGCCGGGCGCAGTGGCGTGTAGGGTCCGACGACGCCCGACATGCGCACGGGCGCAGCGTTCGCCGCCGGATCGGCCGGATCAGCCCCGGCTAACGCGACCGTGCGCGGCTGGCAGGCGGCGAGGCTCGTCGCGGCAAGCAGCGTCAATGCGCCGGCGACGACGGAGAATGGCAGGCTGCGCCGCGCCGGACATGCGGCAGCGGGCGTCGCCCTGGATTGCGACAACATGAGGTATCCTTGGTCTGATGAAACGCGAGCGGCCGCGCGTCATTTGCGCGCGAAGCCGGGGTCGTTCGCTCAGGCCAGGACGATGGGGGGACGGTACAGGCGCGGCGGCGTGCGGCTGGGCAGGCCTTCGTCGCGCGCAACGACGCCGATGGCAGCGAGGCGGGCGGGGAGGGCGACTGCCGGCAGCGTGGCGGCCAGGCCCACGGCGCACATCATGGCGCAGCACGGGCCTGGCATCTTGCCATGATCGTGGTGCGACGGCGAGGAAGCTGGAGCGTGCATTCCGGCGTCGGCGACAGGATGAGCATGATGATGGGCGTGCGCCGCAATTGTCTGCGGCATCGCAGTCATGACCATCTCGTGGCGAGCCGCGTCGTGAGGCGAGACCACAGCGCCAACGACGGTCTCGTCGAGACAGGGCGCCACCCCCGCGCCGAGCGCGAGCGCCACGCCGGGGCTGACCACGCAGACGAGGTAAGCAAGGACGAGCAGCCGTCCTGCCACCATCAGCATCTTTCGTGTCAGTCCCAACGACATGCGCGGCCAATCACTCCAATCCGGCGCGCAACCTAATGATAAAGCGTTGCGCCGCCAAGAGGGCCGAACCGTGATCGTGCAGATCCCTCCTGTTGCGCTGCTTCTGCATGCCCATTGCCGCAGCAATGTGGCTTGACCTGATGCGGTGCGGCAACGAAGTTGCTGAAATCGTGCACGGACCCAATACAAGATTCGAGCAAGCGCCTCATTTCATTCCGGACTCGCGCCAGGCCTGGGCGCGGCTGGCGCTTGCGCTCGTCATCGGTTCCATCGGCGGCGCCGGGATGTGGACCGTCGTCGTCGTTCTGCCGGTCGTGCAGGCCGAGTTCGCTGCCAGCCGCGGCGCGGTCTCGCTGGCCTACACGCTGACGATGTTCGGCTTCGGCCTCGGCGGCGTCATCGTCGGCCGGATCACCGACCGCTTCGGCATCGTCACCGCAATGGCGCTCAGCATCGCGACGACGGCCGCGGCCTATCTGCTCGCCGGCGCCTCGGTGACGCTGTGGCAGTTTCAGGCGGTGTATTTCCTCGTCGGACTCGGCTCGTCCGTCACCTTCGCGCCGCTGATGGCGGAGGCGTCGCACTGGTTCGTGCGCTATCGCGGCCTCGCCGTCACCATCGTCGCCTCGGGCAACTACGTCGCCGGCACGGTGTGGCCGCCGCTGGTGAATTGGGGCGTGCAGCAGATCGGCTGGCGCGCCAGCCATGTCGCGCTCGGTGTGTTCTGCGCGGTGACGATGAGCGCGCTGCTCCTGGTGTTGCGCGCCCGCATGGATGGCGCCGGCGCGCAGAATCATGCCAGCGCGGCGCCGCCGCAACTGGAGCTGCCGATCTCCACCAATGCGCTGACGGTGCTGCTCAGCGTCGCCGCGATCGCCTGCTGCGTGGCGATGGCGATGCCGCAGGTGCACATCGTCGCCTATTGCGGCGATCTCGGCTACGGCGTCGCCATCGGCGCGCAGATGCTGTCCTTGATGATGGCGCTCGGCATCGTCAGCCGGATCGGCTCCGGCTTTCTCGCCGATCGCATCGGCGGCGTCAGGACCTTGCTGATCGGCTCGCTGGCGCAGGGTTTTGCGCTGCTGTTCTATCTGTTCTTCGACGGCCTGACGTCGCTCTATCTGATCTCGGGCATGTTCGGCCTGTTCCAGGGCGGCATCGTACCGAGCTATGCGATCATCGTGCGTGAGGCGATGCCGGCGCGCGAGGCCGCCACCCGGGTCGGCATCATCATCTTCGCCTCGGTGTTCGGCATGTCGTTCGGCGGCTGGGTCTCGGGCGTCATCTTCGACGCCACGGGGTCCTATTCGGCGGCCTTCGCCAACGGCGTCGCGTGGAATGGTCTGAACCTGGCCATCGTCGTGACGCTGCTGATCCTGGCACGACGGCAACACCGGCTGGCAGCCTGAAACAAGAGGCGTTGCACGAGAGCCACAGCCGGAGCCCAATATCCGGCTTATATGCACGTCGTCATACAAAATCCCGGCGGCCGCCGCAAATCGATCGAATCACGTCACGCAACTATGGAACTCGATCGGAGCCGATCGCGGCCATTTGGCCTCGGGCGCGCTCCGCATCGCGAGGTTGGTTGTCGCGAGGTCTCAGCCGAGGCCGCGGTCGCCCGTCGCATGCCTGACGCAGGCAGGCCTCGAGGTGAATGCTCCGGACGGGTCGAGAACGCTGCGGCGGCATCGCGATGGTGCAGGAGGCCGTTGCGCTATGTCCATCGTCACGAAGGCAGCTTCGCAAGTCGCGCTCGCCGCGCTCGCAGCCGGACTCATGCTGAGCCAGGCATCGGCGCAGGCTTGGCCGCAGCTGCAACAACAACCGCCGCAGCCGCCGCGCCCGGCAGCGACCCGCTCCATCATCGTGCCCGTCGCCCCGGCCGTCCGGCCGAACGGCGCGCCCGTGATCCCCGCGCCGCCACGTCCCGCCGGCCTGCCGGCGTCGCTGTCGCCCGCGCCCGGCAGCGGGCCGGACGTGTGGCGGCTGCCCAACCCGACCGACGTCAACGACGGCACCGTCACCATCATCACCGCGCCGGCCGGCGGCGCCACCTCCGTGTTCGGCTCGGACATGGCGCGCGTGCTCGATGATCAGACCAACGTCCGCGTGCTGCCGGTGCTCGGCAAGGGACCGGTGCGCAACGTCTCGGATATTCTGTTCCTGAAGAGCATCGACATGGGCGCGGTCGCCGCCGACGTGCCCGAATTCTACCGCCTGCAATACGGCATTCCCGACATCACCTCGCAACTCCGCTACATCGCGCGGCTCTATCACAACGAGATCCATGTCATCGCGCGCTCCTCGATCCGCTCGATCTTCGATCTCAACGGCAAGCGCGTCATCGCGCCGACCGATGTCGGCTTCTATTCCGCGCGCGTGATCTTCAACCGGCTGGGCCTGACGGCGTCATTCGACTACGCGACCGATGACGCCAAATCGATCCAGAAGCTGATCGATGGCGACGCGGACGCCTACATCGTCTCCACCGGCAAGGTGTTCCAGCTCGCCCGCAACATCAGGAACGACAACCGCGCGCTGCACCTGGTGACGATCCCCTACGACCGCCGGCTGCAGGACCTCTATCTGCCGACGACATTGTCCTCCGAGGAATATCCGAACCTGCTCAACCCCGGCGAGACGATCGAGACGGTGGCGATCGGCATGCTGCTCGTCAGCTACAATTGGCCGGAGAATACCGAGCGCTACCGAAAGGTGGCGCGCTTCGTCGAGGCGTTCTTCGCCAACTACGACGAGTTCATGAAGCCGCCGCGGCATCCGAAATGGCGGGAGTCGAGCATCGTCGCCGCCATCCCGAACTGGAAGCGGTTCAAGGCCGCGGAAGAGTGGCTGCTGGCGCACAACATGGTGCCGCGGCCGCAGGTCGCCGACGTGCGCCAGACCCAGTTCGAGAGCTTCGTGCGCCAGAGCGGGGGACAGCTGTCGAACGATCCGGCTGAGCGCAGCGCCCTGTTCCGCCAGTTCCTGCAATGGCGCCAGCAGCATGGCGGGCCGCCGACGCCGTCGCGCTGAGCTGTCAGCTCGCGGTTGTCTACTTCGCGAGCTCTTTCGAACGCGCCGTGGCCGCGGCGACCGCCTTGGTCAGCAGCGGCTGGAAGCCGTCGGCTCCCATCAGCACCGACAGCGCCGCGGCGGTGGTGCCGCCCGGCGAGGTGACGTTCTGGCGCAGGGTGGCGGACGGCAGGTCCGATTGGCGCAGCAGCTCGCCGGCGCCCGACACGGTGTGGCGCGCGAGCTTCGTCGCCAGGGACTCGGGCAGGCCGGCGGCGACGCCGGCGCGGGCGAGCTCCTCGGCGAGCAGGAACACATAGGCGGGCCCCGAGCCGGACACGGCAGTCACCGCGTCCATCAGCGCCTCCTCGTCGACCCATTCCACTGCGCCGGTGGCACGCAGCAGCGCGTCCGTCAGCCCGCGCTGCGCGGCGCTGACGTTGCCGGCCGGCACGGCCACGGTGATGCCGCGGCCGATCGCGGCGGGCGTATTCGGCATCGCGCGCACGACCGCGCCGCCGATCGTTTGCTGCAAGCCGGCGATCGTCGTCCCCGCCATGATCGACAGCACCAGCGTCGCGTCGCCGACCCACGGCTTCAAGGCGGGGCCGGCGTCGGGGAACATCTGCGGCTTGACGGCAACGATGACGACCTCGGCCGGCGCAGTCGCCGTCGGATTGAGGCGGACGCCTTGGGCCTTTAGCGCCGTGATCTCGGCCGACGGCATCGGCTCGATCACGACCACGCGCGCGGGATCAAGGCCGCCGGCCAGCCACCCGGTCAGCATCGCCCCGCCCATCTTGCCGGCGCCGGCCAGCACGATGGTGCCGGTGAGCTGATGAAGCAGGTTGTTGTCCGCTGATGTCACGACGCACTCCGCTGTCGTCCCTGCGAAAGCAGGGACCCATAACCACCGGCGGTTCTAGTGGAGCAGGGGCAGAGCGACAAGCGTCGTGCGCCACACGGACATCACGCGGTATGGGTCCCTGCGTGCGCAGGGACGACACCGCGTGTGATGGAGCGGCGGCGGCTTACGCCTCGCCCTCTGTATCGAACAGCGCCGCCGCCATGGCCTCCTGGGTCGACTTGCCGGCCCAGACCACGAACTGGAAGGCCGGGAAATAGCGCTCGCAGGCGTGGATGGCGCCCGCCAGCATGCTCTCGCATTGCAGTCCCGACGCGGTGATCCCGCCGGGCAGCACCAGGGCCTGGCGGTGCATCACCATGCCGGTGTGGGTCCAGATGTCGAAATGGCCGAGCCAGAGCTGCTCGTTGATCGCGGCGATCAGCCGCTGCACCTCGGCGCGGCGCGCCTCGGGAATCTTCATGTCGAAGGCACAGGCCAGATGCAGCGCCTCGATCTCCGCCATCCAGGTGAAGGAAAGCTGATAGTCGGTCCACTGGCCCTTGGAGGCGATCGTGATCTCGTCCTCGCCGGAGCGCTCGAACATCCAATTATTGTCGGCCGCAATTGTCTCGACCACGCTCAGCGGATGATCTGCGGAATCGATAGTGCTTTCGAGCAGGGACATGCCGTCTCGACCTCGTCTTCTTGATCTCGTTGGTACATACGCGGCGACCCGGCCCACGCCCTCTTGGCGCTTCGCGACCCGGCTTGCAGTCCCGGAGGTACCCCGAGGCGTGCGAGGACAAACTGATGTGATTTGCGGAATCTGCGCAACGGGGGGGCGAGTCCGTCCACAGCCAAACACCGCTTCGTCCACAACTCCTGTCCGGCCTGTGGAATCATCGGCGAACGAGAACAAAACGGAATCGGACACGCCGCAGCCGCTCGGTCTGAGGTGATTTGGCCGCAGGAACGGCCGTGAGCGTCTGCATGGCCGCCCGTCGCGGACCGCGGGCGTGAGGCCTTGCCGCAGCCGCCGACCGCCTGCATAGTTCATTCAGGCCGTCCATCCGGGCGGCCGATGTTCTCAGGGCGGGGCGAAATTCCCCACCGGCGGTAAGCGTTCTCGGTCGAGCGCGAGCCCGCGAGCGCCTTCTCGGCAAGGCACGGTCTGGAGAATTCTGTTCTCCGGAACGTGTCGCGCAGAGAAGGGTCAGCAGATTCGGTGCGATTCCGAAGCCGACGGTCACAGTCCGGATGAAAGAGAACGGGTCCCGGCACCCCGCGCAATCCAGCGTGGGGGCGTCGTCGTTCCGTGTGCCCTGATTCTGGTCTCTGACGAGGACAACCATGAATCAGATGTTGCAAGACGCGCCTACTGATACGCCCACCGACACCATCACCGCAGGAACGTCGCCGCCGGCGGATACGCCGGTCGCGTCACCGCCCGACGAGTCGCCACCGGCGCCGTCGCATCCGCGCTTCAGCAAGCCGCAGCGCGTCGCCTTCGTGCAATCGGCCTGGCATCGCGACGTCGTCGCCGAATGCCGTCTCGCCTTCATCGACGAGATCGAGGCGCGCCACATCCCGCGCGATCGGGTCGACATCTTCGAGGTGCCAGGCTCGTTCGAGATCCCGCTGCATGCGCAGCTCCTGGCCAAGACGCGGCGCTACACCGCCATCGTCGCGGCCGGGCTCGTCGTCGACGGCGGCATCTACCGCCACGAGTTCGTCGCCGACACCGTCATCAAGGCGCTGATGGACGTGCAATTGCGCACCGAGGTGCCGGTGTTCTCCGCGGTGCTGACGCCGCAGCAATTCCACGAGACGCAGGCGCATTTCGAGTTCTTCCGCAAACATTTTGCGATCAAGGGCATCGAGGTGGCGACTGCCTGCGCCGAGACGCTGCTGAGCCTGGAGCGGCTGCGCAGCCAGGTCGCGGCGGGGATTATCTGAGGCGGACGGTGTGTGGCCGGTCACGGCCGGCCACACATGCTTCAGTGTCGGGAGCCGAGGTCTCACCGCGACGGCGGCCTGCTCCCCTCCCCGCAAGGGGGAGGGGAACTCACCGCGTTCGCCGCTCCAGATCGAATCCAACGTCTGGCGCCACGCCAATCAAGCTTGCCGCCCTCGCTTGTCCCCCAGCGACAACACGCCCCCTCACGCTCCCCGCCTTGTGTTGTCAATTTCCTCGCCACCCCTGTAAAATCTCCCTTGGGAGGAGGCTGGCCCGTGGCGACGGGCGGCCGACAAGGATGATCGAAGGATACGATCCTTATCTCGTCGCGCTCTCGGTCGTGATCGCGAGCCTGGGTGGCTATACCGGTTTCAGTCTCACCGCGCGCATCCGCAGCGGGCCGGGAGAGAATGCGCGCGTGCTGCTGTCCGGCGCCGCCGGCATTCTGGCTGTGGGCATCTGGACCATGCATTTCGTGGGCATGATGGCGGCGCCACTGCCGCCTGATGCCGTCTATCTGGTGCTGCCGACCATCATCTCGTTCCTGATCTGCGCGCTCGTGATCGGCATCTCGCTGTTCTTCGTCAGCATCGGCGATCCCTCCCCCCGGCGCGTCGTCCCTTCCGCGCTGCTGCTCGGCGCCGGCATCGCCAGCATGCATTATGTCGGCATGCACGGCCTGTCCGGCTCATTCGGGTTGACGCATGATCCGGCGCTGGTGGCGCTGTCGGTGGCGATTGCGATCGGCGCCGCCTATGGCGGCCTGCGCATCTTCCTGGCGCGGCAGGACGGGCTGCGGCTCGCCATCAGCGCGGTTGCGTTCGGCATCGCCGTGTCCGGCATGCATTACACGGCGATGCTGGGAATGCATGTCGTGCCGATGGGCGAGGGACACCATCACGCCGCACCGGGACTTGCTGCATCGCCGCAAGCGCTCGCGATCGTCGTCGCCGTGCTGTGCTTCGTCATCGCCGCCGGATTTTTGCTGTCGCTGGTGCCGGACCCGCGCCGTCAATCGCCGCCGATGCCAGCCGTTGCCGAGGCTGCGCCGCAATTGGCGCCGGAGCCGGCCGCGACGGCGGCCGAGCCGGTGGTTGAGGTCGCCGCCATGAGCCGGTCGACGGCGGCGCCGCTGGGGGGCATCGGCCAGCCGCCGCGCGCGACCGCGGCGCGATTGCCGCTGGAGGGCGCCAACGGCACCCATTTCATCGATGCCGGGGACGTGCGCAGCGTGCGCGCCGATGCGCACTACACGCGGATCCACGACGGCACCCGCGAGCGGATGTGCCCATGGTCGATCTCCGAGGCTGAGGCGCAGCTCGATCCCGGCCGCTTCATCCGCGTGCACCGCAGCCACATCGTCGCGATCGAGCACGTGATCTACGTCGGTCGGGAAGGCGAGGGCGCGATCATCGAGCTCGATGGCCCCTCGAAGCCGCGCGTGCCGGTGAGCCGCGCCAAGGTCGCCGAGGTCAAGGCGCGGCTCGGGCTGCGGCGGCCGGCCTGAGTTCAGCGTTCGTTTCGCTGCTGCAACAGAGCGCCGCCATTCTCCCCAACGCATGCAACACCGCGCGCGCGTCTTGCGCGGCCGCTCACGCCGTCACTCGCGCGATTGGGTCGCCCTCGCTGACGCAATTCGTGCGCGACCAGCCGCAATTCGTGCGATTTCGTCGCTCTCCGTGCCGGCTTCGTTGCGCGGCCAGCGATCCCGATCGACGCTCCGCGCCAATCCGCGATGCGTCCGCGTTCGCACTTCGCTCTCGCAGCACGAACGCCCGCCGCAACAACGCGACGGCCTTGCCGATAAGGCAGGCCAGCACAGGAGAGGAAATGTCATGATTCCTGGCCCGTTCGACTATCACCGGCCGGCGAGCGTCAGCGATGCGATCAAGCTGCTCGCCGACCTCGGCGATGACGCGCGACCGCTCGCCGGCGGCCACAGCCTGCTGCCGATGATGAAGCTGCGACTGGCGACCCCGGCGCATCTGATCGATCTGCACGGCATCGCCGGGCTCAAGGGCATCCGCCGCGGTGGCGACCGCATCTTCATCGGCGCGATGACCACGCAGGCCGAGCTGCTGGCCTCGACCGAGATCGGAGCCAGCCTGCCGATCCTGCACGAAACGGCGCTTTTGATCGCCGATCCGCAGGTGCGCTACCGCGGCACGCTCGGCGGCAACGTCGCCAATGGCGATCCCGGCAACGACATGCCGGCGCTGATGCTGGCGCTCGATGCAAGCTACCGTCTGGAGGGGCCGAACGGCGCCCGTGAGGTCGCGGCGCGGGAATTCTACCAGGGCGCCTATTTCACCGCGCTGGAGCCGGGCGAGATCCTCACCGGGATGAGCATTCCCGTTCCGCCTGCGGGACACGGCTACGCCTATGAGAAGCTGAAGCGCAAGGTCGGCGACTACGCGACCGCCGCGGCGGCTGTCGTGCTGACCATGGCCGGCGGCAAGGTGGCGAGCTGTGTGATCGCGCTCACCAATCTGCACGAGACGCCGCTGCTCGCGACCGACGCGGCCAACGCCGTGATCGGCACGGCGCTGGACGATGCCGCGCTGAAGGCCGCCGCGACGGCGGCGCGCGCGATCATGCAGCCGGCCTCCGATGCGCGCGGGCCGGCCGAGTACCGCATCCATGTCGGCGGCATCATGGTCATGCGCGCCCTGCAGCGCGCGGCGGCGAGGGCGAAGTAGCAGGGTGTGCTGACACCGCGGGCCCGCATGCGGTGCCTTCTCGCCCCCGGCACGTCCTCTCATCTCCCCCCCTTTGTGGGGGAGGGGCGGGGAGGGGGGTAGCCCCAAGCGAGACTGCCGCCGTGGACCCCCACCCCCGACCCCTCCCCGCAAGGGGGAGGGGAGCACACCGATGCTGTGGCCTTAGTGAGGCCAATCCCACAATCCCACGAGGGAGCAACCAAATGCCCAAAACCCATATCACGATGAAGGTGAACGGCAGCGAGGTCGAAGGCCTCGCCGAGCCGCGCACCTTGCTGGTTCATTTCCTGCGCGAGCAGGCGCAGCTCACCGGCACCCATATCGGCTGCGAGACAAGCCATTGCGGGGCCTGCACCATCGACATCGACGGCATGAGCGTGAAGAGCTGCACCATGCTCGCGGTGCAGGCCAACGGCTGCGAGATCACCACGATCGAGGGCATGGCCAACGCCGACGGCACGCTGTCGCCGCTGCAGGAAGGCTTCCGCATGATGCACGGCCTGCAATGCGGCTTCTGCACGCCCGGCATGATCATCCGCGCGCATCGGCTGCTGCAGGAGAATCCGTCGCCGACGGAGGCGGATATCCGCGCCGGCATCTCCGGCAACATCTGCCGCTGCACCGGCTACCAGAACATCGTCAAGGCGATCCAATACGCCGCCGCCAAGATCAACGGCGTGGAATTCCAGGAGGCCGCGGAATGAACGACCTGACTCCCACGCGGGAACAACGCGAAGCCGCGCTCGAAGGCATGGGCTGCCGGCGCAAGCGCGTCGAGGACATTCGCTTTACCCAGGGCAAGGGCAACTACGTCGACGACGTCAAGCTGCCGGGCATGCTGCATGGCGACTTCGTGCGCTCGCCGCATGCGCATGCGCGGGTGAAGGCGATCCACACCGAGGAGGCGCTGAAAGTGCCCGGCGTGCTCGCGGTGATCACCGCCGAGACGCTGAAGACCGTCAACCTCGCCTGGATGCCGACCTTGGCAGGCGACGTGCAGATGGTGCTCGCCGACGGCAAGGTGCTGTTCCAGAACCAGGAGGTCGCCTTCGTCGTCGCGACCGACCGCTATGCCGCCGATGACGGCGTCTCCAAGGTGGTCGTCGAATACGAGCCGCTGCCGGTGCTGGTCGATCCGTTCAAGGCGATGGACCCGGACGCGCCGGTGCTGCGCGAGGACCTTGCCGGCAAGACCTCCGGCGCACACGGCCCACGCAAGCATCACAACCACATTTTCGAATGGAGTGTCGGCGACAAGGAGCTCACCGACGCCGCGTTCAAGAAGGCCGACGTCACCATCAAGGAGATGATCTCGTATCACCGCACCCATCCGTCGCCGCTCGAGACCTGCCAGTGCGTCTGCGCGTTCGACAAGATCAAGGGCGAGCTGACGATCTGGGGTACCTTCCAGGCGCCGCATGTCATCCGCACCGTGGTGTCGCTGATCGCCAAGATCCCGGAGCAGAAGATCCACGTCATCGCGCCGGACATCGGCGGCGGCTTCGGCAACAAGGTCGGCGCCTATCCCGGCTATATCTGCGCGGCGGTGGCCTCGATCGTCACCGGCAAGCCGGTGAAATGGGTCGAGGACCGCATCGAGAACCTGACCGCGACTGCCTTCGCCCGCGACTACCACATGACCACGGAGATCGCGGCGACCAAGGACGGCAAGGTCACCGGCCTGCGCGTCCACGTGCTCGCCGACCACGGCGGCTTCGACGCCTGCGCCGACCCGTCGAAATGGCCCGCCGGCTTCTTCAACATCGTCACCGGCTCCTATGACTTCCCGGTCGCGCATCTCTCCGTCGACGGCGTCTACACCAACAAGGCGCCGGGCGGCGTCGCCTATCGCTGCTCGTTCCGCGTCACCGAGGCGGCCTATTGCATCGAGCGCGGCATGGACATTCTCGCGCAGAAGCTCGGCATGGACCCGGCGGAGCTGCGCCTGAAGAATTTCGTCAAGCCGGAGCAGTTTCCCTATCACTCGGCGCTCGGCTGGGAGTACGATTCCGGCGACTACCACACCGCCATGCGCAAGATGATGGAAGCGGTGGACTACGCAGGCCTGCGCAAGGAGCAGGCCGAGAAGCGCGCGGCGTTCAAGCGCGGCGAGACCCGCGAGATCATGGGCATCGGCGTCTCCTTCTTCACCGAGATCGTCGGCGCCGGTCCGTCGAAGAACTGCGACATCCTGGGCATCGCGATGTTCGATTCCTGCGAGATCCGGCTGCACCCGACCGGCGCCGGCATCGCGCGGATGGGCACCAAGAGCCAGGGCCAGGGGCACGAGACCACCTGGGCGCAGATCATCGCCAGCGAGATCGGCATTCCCGCCGACAACATCATGGTCGAGGAGGGCAACACCGACACCGCGCCTTATGGCTTGGGCACCTACGGCTCGCGCTCGACGCCGGTGGCCGGCGCGGCCATCGCGATGGCCGCGCGCAAGATCAAGGCCAAGGCGCAGATGATCGCGGCCTACAAGCTCGAGGTCCATGAAGACGATCTCGAATGGGACATCGACGGCTTCCGGGTCAAGGGCCTGCCCGAGAAGGTGATGTCGATGAAGGATATCTGCTGGGCGGCCTACAACTCGGTGCCGCCCGGCATGGAGCCGGGGCTGGAGGCGGTGAGCTATTACGATCCGCCCAACATGACCTATCCATTCGGCGCCTATCTCTGCGTGATGGACATCGATGTGGATACGGGCGTGTACAAGGTCCGACGCTTCTATGCGCTGGATGATTGCGGCACCCGCATCAACCCGATGATCATCGAGGGCCAGATCCATGGCGGCCTCACCGAAGCCTTCGCCATCGCGATGGGCCAGGAGATCCGCTACGACGCCGAGGGCAATGTCGTCACCGGCTCGTTCATGGACTTCTTCATGCCGACCGCGGTGGAGACGCCGCATTGGGAGACCGACTTCACGGTGACGCCTTCGCCGCACCATCCGATCGGCGCCAAGGGCGTCGGCGAAAGCCCCAATGTCGGCGGCGTGCCGGCGTTCTCCAATGCGGTCAATGACGCGTTCTCGTTCCTGGGCGCGACGCACATCCAGATGCCCCACGACTTCTGGCGCAACTGGCAGGCGGCGAAGAACCTGGGCGTGGTGGCGTAGGCTATATCCAAGTGCACCTTCGTCATTGCGAGGAGCGAAGCGACGACTTGTCCGCCATAGCCCGAAGGGCGACGGCGGAAGCAATCCAGAGTCCCGCCCATCACCCTGGATTGCTTCCGCCTACGCCCTGCGGGCTTCGGCGGACACGTCGCTTCGTTCGCAATCACGCGGAGAGAGTGGAGCTATAACGGCATCGGCAGTGCGCTCCCCTCCCCCTTGCGGGGAGGGGTTGGGGGTGGGGGTCTCCGGCGGCGGTGTCGCCTGATGCTACCCCCCTCCCTAGCCCTCCCCCACAAGGGGGGAGGGAACGCACTGGCTTCGCGGTGAGATCGAGAATCAAACGCTGATGAAAGCCCGCGACGACATCGCACAATCGCTCTCCGCTTGCGGCTATATCGCCGACGGCGAACTGGCGACCGCGATCGCGCTGATGCAGCTCCTCAGGCGGCCGCTGCTGCTGGAAGGCGAGGCCGGGGTCGGCAAGACCGAGGTCGCCAAGGCGCTCGCCTGCGTGCATGGCACCGAGCTGATCCGTCTGCAATGCTATGAAGGCCTCGATCAGAGCTCCGCGCTCTACGAGTGGAACTACCAGCGCCAGCTGCTCGCGATCGAGGCGCATCGCGGCCAGCCGGACACCATCGAGGACCAAATCTTCTCCGAGAAATATCTGCTGGAGCGGCCGCTGCTTGCGGCGATCCGCCGCGCCACGCCGCCGGTGCTGCTGATCGATGAGATCGACCGCGCCGACGACGAATTCGAGGCGTTCCTGCTGGAGCTCCTGTCGGACTTCCAGGTCTCGATTCCCGAGCTCGGCACCATCAAAGCAATCAGCATCCCGCACGTGGTGCTGACCTCCAACGGCACCCGCGAATTGTCCGACGCGCTGCGCCGGCGCTGCCTCTATCACTACGTCGACTATCCCGACGTCGATCGCGAGGCCCGCATCATTCTGGCGCGGATCGACGGCGCCTCGGCGCAACTGGCCCTGCAGATCGCGCGCCTCATCGACTCCTTGCGCAAGGAGGAACTGCGCAAGGTGCCCGGCGTCGCCGAGACGCTGGACTGGGCGGCGGCACTGGTCGGGCTCGACGTGCGCGATCTCAAGGACCAGCCGGAGATGGTGCATGACACCTTGATGTGCCTGCTCAAGACCCATGAGGACCGCGCGCGGATCACGCGCGAGGTCACGGCGCGGCTGCTGGGGAAGGTCGCATGAGCTGCTGTGGCACCACACCCGACCACGAGGACATGAACGCGGTCGCGCGGCTGGTCGCGGGACGCCTCGGTGCATTTCTCAAGACGTTGCGCGACAACGGCTTTGCGGTCGGCCTGTCGGAGGGGCAGGACGCGGCGGCCGTGATGAGTGCGGGCTATGCCGATAAGCCCGGCCTGTTGCGCTCCGCCTTCAAGCACCTGCTTTCGGCGCGCAAGAGCGAGTGGGATCGCTTCGACGGCCTGTTCGACGCGTTCTGGCTCGGCAAGCGCGTGCGCTCGCGCTCGCTGGTCGCCGGCGCGACGGCGAGAGCGAACAGCCCGTCGCTGAAGAGTCTGCGGGATGCGAATGCCGGTCAGCCGGAGCCTCACGGCGCGACCGATCAGATTCCCTCTGACGAAACCCCACGCGACGCGGGCGGCGAGGGCCTGCGCGAAGGGGCATCGCGCGTGGAGTCCATCAGCGATACCGACTTCCGCAAGCTCGCAGATCCCGACCAGGTCGCGCTGGCGCACGAGGCCGCGGCGCGGCTCGCCCGGGCGATGCGGACACGGCTGACGCGCCGCGATCAGTTGCGGCGCAAGGGCGAGCGGCTCGACCTGCGCCGCACCATCCACCGCAACATCAGCCATGGCGGCGTGCCGATTGCGCTGGTGCACCGGCGACGCAAGCACAAGCCGCTGCGGCTGGTGGTGCTGCTCGACGCCTCCGGCTCGATGAGCCCCTACACCGCGGTGTTCCTGCGCTTCATCCACGGTGTGCTCGACGCCTTTCATGAGGCCGAAGCGTTCCTGTTTCACACCCGGCTTGCCTATGTCTCGGATGCGATGAAGGAGAAGGATGCCGCGCGGGCGCTCGACCGTCTCTCGATGATGGCGCAGGGCGCCGGCGGCGGGACGCGGATCGGCGAGAGCCTGCAGACCTTCAATCGCTGGCACGCGCCGCGCGTCATTCATTCGCGGACCTGCGTGATGATCGTCTCCGACGGCTACGACACCGGTGACCCAGCCTTGCTCGGCCGCGAGATGGCGCAGCTGTCGCGCCGCTGCCGCCGCATCGTCTGGCTCAATCCGATGCTCGGCTGGGACGGCTATGCGCCGGAAGCGCGCGGCATCAAGGCCGCGCTGCCCTTCGTCGATCTCTACGCGCCCGCGCATACGTTGAGCTCGCTCGCGGCGCTGGAGCCTTATTTGGCGAGGTTGTGAGGATGCGGATGCGCGGCATCGTTGTGAGCTCAAGGCGCGCTGTCGCAGCATCGGTGGTGCGCTCCCTCCCCCCTTGTGGGGGAGGGCTGGGGAGGGGGGTACCCCGACATCGGTGCAAGACGCCCCCCTCCCTAGCCCTCCCCCACAAGGGGGGAGGGAACATACCTTCTCTGTCGAAGCAGTGTGCTTCCGACAGTCCGCAGAGGAGGCAGTCATGACCGCTGCTCCCGAACTGCTCGATCTCGCCGCGCAACTGAAAGCCAACGACGAGAGCTTCGTGCTCGCCACCGTCGTCCGTACGGTGTCGGTGACCGCCGCGAAGGCCGGCGCCAAGGCGATCATCCGCCCCGACGGCAGCATCGTCGCGGGCTGGATCGGCGGCGGCTGCGCCCGCGGCGCGGTGCTGAAGGCGGCGCGCGAGGCGCTCGCCGACGGCATCCCGCGCATGGTCTCGGTGCAGCCTGAGAACCTGCTCGCCGAGCTCGGCGTCAAGCCGGGCGAAACCAGGGAGGGCGTGCGCTTCGCCGCCAACATGTGCCCGAGCAAGGGCACCATGGACATCTTCGTCGAGCCGGTGCTGCCGCATCCCGCGCTGGTCATCCTCGGCGCGAGCCCGGTCGCGATCGCGCTCGCGGCGCAGGCGCGGCCGCTCGGCTATCACGTGACGCTGGCGGCGCCGGCGTCCGATCTCGTCACGACACCGGAGGCCGATGTGCTGATCGATGGCTTCGCGCTGGATCAACCGGCCGGGAGCAGCCGCTTCGTCGTGGTGTCGACGCAAGGCAAGGGCGACGAGGCGGCCTTGCGCGCCGCGCTCGCCTGCGATGCGGCCTACCATGCCTTCGTCGGCAGTCGCCGCAAGATGGACAGCCTGCGCGACAAGCTGATCAGGGCCGGCATCGACGCCGCGCTGCTCGACAAGGTCAAGGCACCGGCTGGCCTCGATCTCGGCGCCATCACGCCGGAGGAGATCGCGATGTCGATTCTGGCCGAGATCACGCTGACGCGCCGGCGCGGCCAGCGCGGCTGAATTCCGTCATGGCGCGAGCGGCAGGTCGAACGAAACCCTGAGCCCATCCGGCGCGAAGTCGCGCGTGACCTCGCCCTTCAGCGCCGCGCCGAGAATGCGCTCGAACAGCAGCGAGCCGAAGCCGTTGCTCGCAGGTGGGGAGACCTGCGGGCCGCCGTTCTCCTCCCAGGACAGCTTGAGCCGTCCGTCGGCATGGGTCCAGCTCAGCGTCACCCGTCCTGCATCGTTCGACAGCGCGCCGTATTTCACCGCGTTGGTGACGAGCTCGTGCAGCCCCATCGACAGATACAGCGCGACGCCCGGCGGAAGCGGCACGGCAGGACCGTCGACCGTGACACGGTCGCCTTGCAGCGGCGCCAGTTCGGCGCAGACCAGCTCATCGAGCGCGATCGCCTCGCGGCCGCGGTCCAGCGCCAGCGCGTGGCTGCGGGTCAGCGCGGCAATGCGGCCGCGCAGCACCTCGCCGAACGCGGCCAGCGCCGAATCGGCGCGGATGCTGAGCGCGATCACGCTGTCGACCAGCGCCAGCGTGTTCTTGACACGGTGATTGAGCTCATGGACGAGCACGCGATGGTGCTGCTCGATCGTGCGCCGCCGTGCATTCTCGGTGCGCAGCGCGATCTCGTCCATCACGATCTCGCTGAGCTCGGTGAGCTGGGCGATGTCGTCGTCGCTCCACGGCCGCGGCTCGTGATCGATGGCGCAGAGCGCGCCGATCACCTCGCCGCTCGGCAGCCGCAGGGGGACGCCGAGATAGGCGATCACGCCGAAAACCGGCACCGCGAGATTGTCCTTCACCAGCGGATGCTCGTTGGCGTCGCTGATCACCAGCGGCTGCGCCGAGGTCACGACGTGCTGGCAGAAGGAGTGGCTGAGCGGCGTCTCGCGCAGCGACGCCCACGGCTCGCACAGGCCGACCGAGCTCTTGAAGAACTGCCGGTCGCGATCGACCAGCGCGATGATCGCCGCCGGAGCCTGCAGCAGCCGCGAGGTCAAGCGGGTGACGCGATCGAAGCCCGGCTCCGGCGGCGAGTCGAGCAGCTCGGTCTGCAACAGGGCAGTCAATCGGTCTGGCGCGGAGGCGTCGCGATCGGACGTCATGCAGCTTTCGTCGGTCGGGCGTTCAGCCAGTGACAGGTTGCAAGACGGACCGGACGGAGCGCAAATCCGGAGCCGGTCGATCGTGCGGCGCAGTGGTATTCGGCTGGAACGAAGCCGGCGCAGAGACGAGATGAAGCCATCAACGCGGCCATCGCCGCGCCTCAGGGGCGGGGCGAATCCCGGTTCCACGCAGGTAACCAAGTGGCAGACTATGGCCTGACCAAGGCAAGTTTGGCATTCCGCCGCAGGTTCTCTTTGGTATGCATTATACCCGTCAGCCCCCCTTGACCGCACCCGCCGTCAGGCCGGCCACGATCTGCCGCTGCGCGAACACGGTCAGCAGCAGCACCGGCAGGGTCACGATCAGCGCGGCCGCCGCGAGCGGCCCCCACGAGAGCTGATCGAACGAGATCATGTTGTAGACCGCGACCGGCAAGGTGCGGGTCTCGCGTCCGGCCAGCACGATGCCGAACACGAAATTATTCCAGGAGAAGATCACCGCGAGGATGAAGGCGACGGCGAGGCCGGGCTTCGCCACCGGCAATGCCACGTGACGGAAAACCTGCCAGCGCGTCGCGCCATCGATACGCGCGGCTTCTTCGAGCTCGATCGGCGTGGTCTCGAAATAGCCGATCATGATCCAGATCACGATCGGCACGGTGACGACGAGATGGATGATGATCTGCGGCCACAGCGTGCCGAGCAGGCCGAGCCACTGAAACAAGAGGAACAGCGGGATCAGATAGGACAGGCCCGGCGTGATGCGCGCGATCAGGATCACGATCGCGGACTTGTGCGCGGCCATGCGGGCGATGCCGTAGCCGGCGGGCACGCCGACCAGCATCGCGAGCGCCGTCGCGCCGCCGGTCACCACCAGGCTGTTCTTGAAATAGGTGAAGAAGCGGTTGGACGACAGCACGTCGGCATAGTTCTTCCAGGCGAAATGCTCCGGCCAGAACACCGGCGGATACGCGGCGTTGTCGACCTCGTACTTCACCGACAGCGAGATCATCCAGAGGAAGAACAGGATCGCCGGCGAGACGATGAGGAAGACGCCGAGCGCGAGCCCGAGCCGGCCGAGGATGGTCTGCGCGCTCATGTGTCGCTCCCCAGCGCATTCCACTGCGCGCGGCGGCGCAGCACCAGCAAGAGCGCAGTCAGCGCGATGATCAGCGCGAAGAACACCACCGCGATCGCCGACGCATAGCCGAGGTCGTAATAGACGAAGGCGACGCTGTAGAGATAGAGGTTGATGGTCTCCGACGCCGAGCCGGGCCCGCCTTGGGTGATCGCGAAGATGATGTCGAAGCTCTTGATCGCGTCGATGGCGCGGATCATCGCGGCGATGAACAGGAACGGCATGATCAAGGGCAGGGTGATGTAGCGGAACATCTGCCAGGTGCTGGCGCCGTCGATCTGTGCGCTCTCGTACGGCTCCGTCGGCAGCGAGGCGATGCCGCCGAGCACGATCAGCATCACCAGCGGCGTCCACTGCCAGGTCTCGACCAGCACCAGCGAGGGGATCACCGTGCCCGGATGGAAGACCCAGAGCTGCGGCGGCAGGCCGACCAGCGACAGCAGGTAGTTGAGGATGCCGAGCTGCGGATGGAACATCATCGTCCACACCAGGGCGATCGCCACCGGCGTCGCCATCATCGGCATGATGAACAGCGCCCGCAGCAGTCCCCGGCCGGGGAAGCGGGCATGGAAGATCACCGCCGCGAAGGTGCCGAGCACCAGCGGCAGCAGCACCGATAGAGCCGTATAGGACAGCGTGTGCCCGACCGACTCGACGAAGCGGGGATCGGCCGGCAGCCGCAGATAGTTCGACAGCCCGACGAAAGTCGTTGGCGAACCGACCTTCCACTCCTGGAAGCTCATCCAGATCGTGAACAGCCAGGGGAAGATGATCACCGCCAGCACGGTGACCAGCGCCGGGATGACGAACGGCCAGTACGACGGCGGCCGCAGCGCACGTTCCGGCGCAGCCGCCTCCGCTGCCGCGCCGGCCTGTTCGACGATCGTGCTCACGCTTTCTCGCTGCGCTCCAGGATGGGGCGGAACTGTTCGTGCGCCTTCTTCAGCTCGGTGGCGGGATCGGCGCCCGACAGCGTCGCGGTCAGCGCCGCACCGACGAGATCGCGGAATTCGGCGACCGGGATGATCACGGGCAGGCCGAGCTTGGAGATCTTGCCGGAGTCGATCGCCGACTGCAGCCACTCCTTCGGCATCTTCACGCCGCCCTGGACCCCGGGGTCGTTGAGCACCGAGTTGCGGAACGGCACGCCGCCGCCGGCCTGCACCAGGCGGGCGCCCTGCGGCTTCGACACCAGCCACTGGCACAGCAGCCAAGCGGCTTCCTTGTTCTTGCTCGCGGCCGCAATGCCGATGCCGTCGCCATAGGTCGCCGAGTACTGCCCCCTCGGTCCTGCGGGCACCACGGTGTAGCCGACCTTGCCGACCACGCGCGAGGCGTTGGGATCCTCCAGCGGCGGCGCCCAGCCGACGCCGTCGATCCACATCGCCGAGCGGCCTTGCGTGAACGAGGCCATCGACTCCATCCAGTTGAAGCCGGCCACGCCCGGAGGCGCGCAGGTCGTCAGCAGCTTCTGATACAGCTTGGTGGCCTCGATTGCCTCGGGGCCGTCGGTCAGGATGTTGCCCTTGGCGTCCAGGAACTCGCCGCCATAGTTGAGGAAGAAGTTCGTCCACAGGGTCATGTTGGCGTTGCGCAGGCCGCGTCCGACAAATCCGAACGTGCCGTCCTTGGCATCGGTCAGCTTCTGCGCAGCCGTGACCATCTCGTCGAGCGTCTTCGGCACTTCGACGCCCTTCTTCGCGAACAGCTCCTTGTTGTAGTAGAGGATGAAGTAGTCGACCGACCATGGCAGCGAGAACATCCGGCCCTTGTCGTTGCTGGCGTAAGTCAGGCCGGCGGCGGAGAAATCGCTCTGCACGAGGTCCGGCGCCGTGAGGTTAGGATCCTTCATGAAGTCGGTGATGTCGGCGAGCCAGCCGGCCTTCTCGAACTGCCGCTTCTGCACGTGATAGCTGAGATGGACGACGTCGAAGCTCGGCTTGCCCGACGACAGCTCGATCACGACCTTCTGCCGCTGCTGCTGCTCCGGGATCTGCTCGGATTCCACCTCGATGCCGGTCAGCGCGGTGAATTCCTTGATGTTCTTCTGCAGATTGTCGCCGCGCGGGCCCTTGGCCAGGATCACCTCGAGCTTGGTGCCGGCATATTTCTTCCACTGCGGCTCCGACCAGGCGGGCTGGCCGGTGAGCGCAAGCGCGCCTGCTGCTGCCGTACCCGCAAGCATGTTGCGGCGCGTGATCGCGGTCATCATATCCTCCCAGAAGACTTCTTGTTTGGTCGTGAAGTGTAGCGCGATCCAGCGGCGCTGCAACAGCATGGTGCCCGTTCGACTGGGGATGCGACGACAGCGCGTGGTGCGATGCGGCAATCCGTTATGCGCCCGATGCGGCTGTGAAATCCGTCCGCTCCAGCAGCCACGACAGTGCAAAGCCGGCGACGAGCCCCCAGAACGCGGCGCCGATGTTGAGCAGGGGCACGTCGGCGACGGTGACGAGGAAGGCGATCAGGGCGCCGAGCGAGAAGTTCGTTCTGAACGCGGTCACGAACGCCGTTTGCAGCACGCGCAGCATGGCGAGGCCCGCCAGCGCGGTGATCAATGATTTCGGCGCGATCAGCAGCAGCGTGGTGAAGGTCGGCGCCAGCAGGCCGAAGCCGAGCGCCAGCACGCCCACGACCATCGCCGCGGTATAGTGGCGCTTGCGCTCGCCGCCGGAGACGACGATCGCGTTGGTCGGTCCGGTCAGGCAGGTCGACACGCCGCCCACGACAGCCGCGAGCGCCGAGCCGATGCCGCAGGCGACGGTCACCACATTGACCGGCGGCTTGTGCCCGGCGGCGGTCAGCACCGCAAAGCCCTGGCCGTTCTGCACCACCAGCACGGTGACCGCGAGCGGCACGATCAGCTCGATCATGGCCGCGAGCGACCAGGATGGCGTGGGGATCACCGGATGGATCAGCGCGATCTGCACCGACGCATTCTGATCATACTTGCCGAACAGGAGAGCCGCGAGCGTGCCGATGACGAGCGCGCCGATGATCGGCGGGCAGCGCCGGCCGAGCGCAGGGAGCGCGGTCAGCAGCAGCCAGAGCACGACCATCGGCCCGGCGATGGCAAAGTCGGCGAACACGGCGCGGACGAGATCGAGGCCGAAGCGCAGGAATACGCCGGCGACCATGCCCATCACGATCGGCATCGGCACCAGCTGCATCGCGCGCTTGACCCAGCCGGTGAGCCCGAGCACCAGCATCAACAGCGCCGTACCGTAGAACGCGCCGACCACCTGCGGGAAGCTGAGATGCGTCAGCGACTGGCCGACCAGGACGGTGCCCGGAATCGTCCAGAACAGCACCAGTGGCTCGCGATAGCGCCACGACAGCGCCAGCGTGATCAGGCCGTTGATGAAGAACACGCCGAAGATCCACGACGCGATTTCCCCTTGCGACAGCCCGCCATTGGCACCGACCGAGAGAATGATCGCGACCGGTCCGGTGATCGCGAACAGCCAGCCGATGAAGCCGTGCGAGGCGTAGAGCGGACCGAAGTCACTGGAGATCTGGCCGAGGCTGGGCGGCGGTCCGGCCGGGCGTTCGATGGCGCTGAACATGACGGGGCAGGGCTCGGCTGTGTTCTTGTTGTTGTCCTTGGCGTCTCGTGGGATGTTGTGAACCAACCGCATCAGGTGTGCAAGGCGCCCGCCCATCGCCCATGCGGCTGGCTCTGCGCGGCGGCAACGGTTTCGATTGACGGCTTGGGACTCATCCGGGCTATCTTTGGCCATGAGCTGGTTCATGAGAAAACGTCTCCGTGCCGTCTTTGGAGACTTTGTGTCTGAAGAGACCTTGGAGGCGCTCGGTCAGCGCGACCTATCCATCCCTCCACTCCAGCGCACGAGAGTGTGCCACGTGCTGCTTCAGGTTCGCGACGATACGGCCGAGACGATCCCGACCTATCGCTCCGATGCCATCGAGCTGATCCTGCGCGAGGGCGCGATCGTCGAGAACGTCCTGTCCTCGTTCGTGTCGGCTGTCTTCATGTTGGAGACCAAGACGCCTTTGGATCCGATCAAGGCAACGCTCGATCGGCTCGGCCCGAACGTCCGCGCGGTGTATCACCTCGGCGACCATCTGCGTGGGGTGATCGCGTCGACCAGCCGCTTAGACTATGGCACCATCGTTCCGAACATGGGGGCGGCGCTGGAGATGCTGCTGCGCCTGGAGTTCGGTTCTGTAGAGCGGCTCGAGGATGAGGCGGGACCGGCGTAGCTCGAGCTCATCAGCAAATTCTGACAGGCTCAGACTGCCCGCCGGGCAAATCGTCTTGTCCTCGCAAAATCCTGTCCACCCCTTCGGATAAAAATAAATCGCTTGACGATTTCGTAAAATCAGCATTATGGTCCCGCTCGTTCCGTTGCGTCGGAGGGGACGTATCGCGGTCGTCATGGACGTCGGCAGCGGAATGCGATGGGCGGGTCGGGTCGCAGCGTGATTCAGTTCGCGTCGACGAACGATGCGGCCCGCACGGTCAAGTCGCGCGGTCCTGGCACCCCGAAGCTGGTGTCCCGCGTAACGCGCGCAAGCGCGTTGCGCGCACGGTGGCCAACAAGCCGGCGCACCGGGGAGAACGCGAAGCAGCCGTCAAAACCGTCGCGCAGGGAGGGCCGGGTGTGTTCGGCCAGACCTGTGGTACCTGCCGCCTGCATTTTTTTCAGCAGGCGGGCCACGGGCGCGGCCAGCGCCCGGCCTTCCCTGCGCCCTTCATCTCGTGAGGGCGGCACGATGAGCAAAGCTCGGACGCAAAATGCGTCGCGAGATCGCGGAGCTGCATCGCCAGATGTCGGCAGACAATGTTGCCATGAAAGACACCGCGGGCGTCGTTGCGAGCGCAGCGACTTGTCCGCCGGAACTCGGAGAGCGTCGGCGGAAGCAATCCAGGATCTCTCCGTTGAGGCACCCTGGATTGCTTCGTCGCTGCGCTTCTCGCAATGACGGCGTATGGGGCAAGCTGCCCACCCTCCCCTGGAGGGGGAGGGTCGCCTCACGACGAGCGAAGCGAGACGTGAGGCGAGGTGGGGTGATCTCTCCACTTGCACCAGAGCCTGCGGAGAGATCACCCCACCCCGCTCGCCCGCTTCGCGTGCGATCGACCCTCCCCCTCCAGGGGAGGGTGGGCCAAATCGAGTTCTAGCGCGAGAAGGATGAGGCGACGTTCGCAGACAACCGAGGTCAGTCGAACAGGCTCGACACCGATTCTTCCGCCGCCGTCCGCCCGATCGCCTCGGCGATCAGCGGGGCGATCGCCAGCGTGCGGATGTTGGGGGCGTTGCGGACCGCTTCGGTCGGCATGATGGAGTCGGTGATGACGAGCTCCTTCAGCCGCGACGAGGTGATGCGGGACGCGGCACCGCCGGAGAGCACGCCATGCGTGATGTAGGCGTAGACGTCCTTGGCGCCGTATTTGAGCAGCGCATCCGCCGCGTTCACCAGGGTGCCGCCGGAATCGACGATGTCGTCGATCAGGATGCAGGTGTGGCCGGAGACGTCGCCGATCACGTTCATGACCTCGGACTCGCCGGGACGCTCGCGGCGCTTGTCGACGATGGCGAGCGGCGTGTTGATGCGCTTGGCCAGGCCTCGGGCGCGCGCCACGCCGCCGACGTCCGGCGAGACGACCATGAGGTTGGAGAGATCGAAGCGATCCTTGATGTCGCGCACCATCAGCGGCGAGGCAAAAAGGTTATCGGTCGGGATGTCGAAGAAGCCCTGGATCTGGCCGGCGTGCAGATCCAGCGTCATGACGCGGTCGACGCCCGCATGGGTGATCAGGTTCGCGACGAGCTTGGCCGAGATCGGCGTGCGCGAGTTCGATTTGCGATCCTGCCGCGCATAGCCGAAATAGGGCACCACGGCGGTGATGCGGCGCGCGGAGGCGCGGCGCAGCGCATCGGTGATGATCAGGAGCTCCATCAGCAGGTCGTTCGCCGGATAGGACGTCGATTGAATGATGAAGACGTCGGAGCCGCGGACGTTCTCCTGGATCTCGACGAAGATCTCCATGTCGGCGAAGCGCCGGACCACCGCTTTCGTCAGCGGCAGCCCAAGTTCAGCGGCGATGCCGGCGGCGAGAGCCGGATTGGAGTTGCCGGCGACGAGTTTGATGGAGCCGTTCTTGGCCGACATCGTGAATTCTCCTCGCGTCTCGCTGGAGACCTTGTTCAGCATATCGGGCTATCCATGGAACCGGCAGTTTTGCACGGGCGAGGTGATATCAAGGACACCGCGCGCATGGCAACCCGCCGCGGGTGTTTTTCCCGGCCAAAAACGGCGCAAAATGCGCCTCTTTGCCTAATGGTCGGTGTAGCCGAGGGCCGCGACGCTGGTGCCGCCGGACGCCGGCGACGCGGGCTCGGCCACGGCGACCGCGGGGCCGCGGGTGGCCGGCGCCGCCGGTGGCGCGCCGTCGGCGGGCGCGGTGCCGTTCAGCATGTTCGAAAGTCCGCTGAAGCCGGCCTGCGCGATTTTCCGAAGCACCATGTCGTCGACATTGTTCCACGGATCGCGGCCGCCGCGTCCGACCGGCTCTTCGCCCGACAGCCGCAGCGCGCGCTGCTGATTGCGATCGTAGACGTCGAACACCCAGGCGATCACGCTCTTGCCGCTGACGACCTGGGCGGAGAGATAGGTGCGGACACGATAGGCCGCCGGAGCCTCGCGCGACACGATGGCGAGGCTACGCAGCTTGGACTCGCTGTCGAGCACGCTGACCATGCGGTCGAAGATCTGCGGCGGCGGGCCGTCGATCTGCTCGAAGGCGATCGTGGCGCTATCCGATGCAGGCGCCATCGCAAAGGCGTTGGACGGGCCACCGCTGCTGGTCGCGCAGCCGCCGAGCGTTGCAGCGGACGTCATCAGCAAAACGGCAACGCAGGCGTGCTGCGCAGCGCGGCTGATCCGTCGAAGTGGTGTCGGCGCTCCCCTCATCGTCGGGAGCGATATCGTTAAAATCGATTAACGTCTAGGTCGCGGTTGCCACAGATTGGGACAGAGTGCACTCAGTTGTACAGAAAGGGTTAAGCAATCCACATGCGGCCACAATGGCGCCCCGCTTCAGCCTTCGAGCATGATGGCATGGACGTGCCGGCCATAGTCCGGCTCCCTGCGATGCACAGAGCGGCGGTAACTGAAGAAGCGCTCATCGGCATAGGTGTCGAGGCCGAGGTCGTCGATCAGCAGCACGCCGGCGTTTTCCAGCCGCATCCGGATGAAGCCGGCGAGGTCGAACATTGCGTGGCCGTCGCGCGTCGAGGGCAGGAAGAAGCGCGCGTGCTCGGCGTCGTCGTCGAGGAAGCGCGTGACGAACTCGGCGCCGACTTCATAGCTCGGCTGGCGGATCAGGGGTCCGACGGCGGCGATGACCTGCCCGCGCTCGGCGCCAAGCTCCTCCATCGCCTGCAGCGTGGCTTCGAGCACGCCGGTGAGCGCGCCTTTCCAGCCGGCATGGGCGGCGCCGATGACGCGCCTCTCGGGGTCGGCGAACAGGATCGGCCCGCAATCGGCCGTGGTGACGCCGATCGCGAGATTCGGCGTTGCGGTCACCAGCGCATCGGCCTTCGGCCTGACGGGGCCGTCCCAGGGCCCGGTCGCAACCACGACGTCGGGCGAATGAATCTGGTGCAGGCTGAGGAACTGGTCGGGCGCGACGCCGAGATGGGCGGCCATGCGGCGGCGGTTTTCCCGGACGTTCTCCGGCACGTCATTCGATCCGAGCCCGCCATTGAGGCCGGCATAGATGCCGTCGGAAACGCCGCCCTCGCGGGTGAAGAAGGCGTGGCGCAGGCCAGGGATCGCGGACATCACATCCGATGATACCAGCATCATGCGCCTCCCGTGTTCTCGTTGGTGTGTTCGTCGCTGATGCCCGCCAGCACCGGAATGGCCGGATCGGAGATGCCGAGCACCTTGAACAGCGACCCCATTCCGCCGCGGCCGCCGCCGGTCAGGCGCTTCAGCCCGCTCGCGATGTCCTGCGAGACTTCCGGCGACGCCTTCTGCATCAGGGTCAGCGCGCGGGTTTCGATGCCGAGCCGCTGCAGGAACTCGCCCTGCGTGACCGGGCCGTGAACGCGCGCGCCGACGGCTTCCGCGGCCCGCGCCAGCGCGTCGAAATCGACATGGGCGGTGATGTCGGCAAGCCCCGGTGTCTTGAGGGGATCAGCGAAGCTATGACGGGCGATGGCCTGGAAGGTGTCGCCGACGTCGCTGCGCACATGGCCGTAATCGATGATGACGGCGGCGCCGCGCTGGTCGCGGATGCGCTTGGCGATGGCCATCATCTCCATGTTCGGCCGCCATTCGAAGATCGCGCCGGCCGGCGCGGCGCGCACCAGCGGCGGCAGCAGCAGCTCGAAGCCGGGCGTCGGATCGGCGGCCGCGCCGTAGACGAAGTTCTCCTCCTCGTCGAGCTCGACGACGCGCTCGTGCCAGCCGGTCTCGCGCCTGATCATCTGGTGGATCGGCAGCACGTCGAAATACTCGTTGGCGAAGATGACGCTGGGGCCCTCCGGCACCTCGTCGAAGCTCTCGTGCCAGTTGACGTTGCGCAGGCCGGTCAGCGTCGCCTTCTGCTTTTCGCGCAGGACAGGATTGACCTCGACCAGGTGGACCGAGATCGTCTGGTACAGCGGCGGCAGCACGCGCAGCGCCCGCAGCGCATCCGACATCATGGTGCCGCGGCCGGGTCCCAGCTCGATCAGCCGGAATTGCTGCGGCGATCCTGTCGCCTTCCAGATCGAGGCCGCCCACAGCCCGAGCAACTCGCCGAACATCTGGCTCACTTCGGGGGCGGTGGTGAAGTCGCCCTCGCGTCCGAGCGGATCGCGCGAGATGTAGTAGCCGTGCTCCGGATGCATCAGACACAGCTCCATGTAGCGCCAGACCGGCATCGGGCCGGACGCCTTGATCAGCCGCTTGATCTCGGTGTGGAGCGGAGAGGTTTCGATCACGGATTGGCCTGCAGCGGGGGAGTGGCTTGATGTGTCCCGGGCTTGCGCAGCGCCCGCGCCACCAGGATGGCGCCGATGATCAGCATCGGCACCGACAGCACCATGCCCATGGTCAGGCCACCCCAGAGAAAGCCCAATTGCTTGTCGGGCTCGCGGAACAGCTCGCTGGTGATGCGCGCCACGCCATAGAGGGTGATGAAGCTGCCGAGGATCAGGCCGGGCCGTTTCAGCGCGCCGAACCGGATCATGATCGCCAGCACGATGAACAGCACGATGCCTTCGAGGCCGGCCTCGTAGAGCTGGCTCGGATGGCGCGGGAGATGGGTCGGATCGCGCGGGAAGATCATCGCCCAGGGCACGCTTGCATCGGCGGCACGGCCCCACAGCTCACCATTGATGAAATTGGCGATGCGGCCGAGCAGCAGGCCGATGGGCGCGACCGCGGTGGTGACGTCGCCGAGCGAGAGGATCGGCAGGCCGTTGCGGCGGGCGAACCAGATCACGGCGAGCACGCAGCCCATGAAGCCGCCATGGAACGACATGCCGCCGTTCCACAGCTCGAAGATCTCGAGCGGATGATCGATGAAGAACGGCAGGTTGTAGAACAGCACGTAGCCGGTGCGGCCGCCGAGGATGATGCCGACCGTGACCCACAGGATGAAGTCGTCGAGCTGGACCAGCGACACCGGCGCCGGGCCGCCCCACAGCCGCTCCTTCTTGAGCAGCGAGCGAGCGTAGAGCCAGCCGATCACGATGCCGCAGATATAGGCCAGCGCGTACCAGCGGATCGCGAACGGGCCGATGGCGATCGCAACCGGATCGAACACGGGGAAATCGATGAGGAGAGGCGTCATTCACTGGCTTTCGTGGACACGGCGTCCCGCTTCCGGAAGCCCCCGGGCGATGCGGGCTTCGAACGAGCCCCGCCACATGAGCGGGCGCGGCGCGATGTGATCTCAGGGCTGCTCATACCAGCGCCGCGGGCCGGCGCAACAAGTACGATGACAAGGAAACCAAGGCATGACAAGACGGCCCATCTTGCGGGCGGCGACAGGGATCGCCATTCTGTCTTCCATCATCGTGCTCGTCGCGGGACGCGGAGTTTCTCACATGACCCAGACCAACAACCGGTTTTTCGACGAACTCGGCCGCCTGATGAACGATGCCGCAGGTGCCGCCCAGGGCATGAAGCGGGAGGTCGATTCCGTCATCCGCAACCAGGCGGAAAAGATCCTGAACGACCTGGACATCGTGAAGCGCGAGGAGTTCGAGGCGGTCAAGGACATGGCCCGGCTCGCCCGCGAGGAGAACGAGGCGCTGAAGGCGCGGATCGCGGCGCTGGAAGCCAAGCTGGGTGGTGCGGCCGGCACGCCGCCGGGCGCCGGCAGCGCGGATGGCTGACGCCGCGGCCGGGTTGCCCTGGGACGGGAGGGGCAGGCGGCCCCTTCATTTCCTTGTCATTTCCCGGGTTTGCCGCTAGAACGCCGCCACGTCCGCGGCCCCCGCACCCCTGGAGGCTTGCCGAAGGACGTCCAGCAACGGGCCGCATTGCGGCCTTTAACTTTTTAAAACAAGGACTTAACACGATGGCGACCGTCAGAGAACTGAAGGCGACCGCCCGTCCGTCAGTCGGCAAGGGGGCCGCACGGGCAGAGCGTCGCGCCGGGAGAGTGCCCGGAGTGATTTATGGAGACAACCAGCCCCCGCTGCCGATCTCGGTGGAAGACCGCGAGCTGCGCCAGCGCATCCTCGCAGGCCGGTTTCTGACCACGATCTTCGACGTCACCCTCGACGGCAAGAAGCACCGGGTGATCCCGCGCGACTTCCACCTCGATCCGGTCAAGGACTTCCCGATCCACGTCGACTTCATGCGGCTCGGCCAGGGCGCGACCATTCGCGTCAGCGTGCCGCTGCATGTGGTGGGCTCGGAAGGCGCGCCGGGCGTCAAGCGCGGCGGCACGGTCAACATCGTGACCCACACGCTCGAGCTCGAGTGCCTCGCGGAGAACATTCCGCAGTACATCGAGGCCGATGTCAGCGCGCTCGAGATCAACCACTCGCTGCACATCTCCGATGTCAAGCTGCCGACCGGTGTGAAGACGCTCTCGCGCGACGACGCGACGCTCGTCACCATCGTGCCGCCGTCGGGCTATGGCGAGGAGCAGAAGGCGGCTGCTGGCGCCGCAGCGGCGCCCGCTGCTGCTGCTCCGGCTGCCGCTGCGAAGGCTCCCGCGGCCGCTGCCAAGGCGCCGGCTGGCGGCGACAAGAAGAAGTAAGCCGTTCCGCTTCTGGGAAGCACGGGCGGGTCCCGTGCTTCTCGAAGCGACGGCGGGGGCGGATGCCGCGTCATGCTGCTGTTTGTCGGCCTCGGCAATCCTGGCGCGAAATATGCGCGCAACCGGCACAATATCGGCTTCATGGCCGTTGACGAGATCGCGCGGCGTCACCGCTTTTCGCCGTGGCGACGCAGGTTTCAGGGCGAGACCTCGGAAGGCACGCTCGACTCCGAGCGCGTCATCCTGCTCAAGCCCACGACCTATATGAACGAATCCGGCCGCGCCGTGCAGGAAGCGGCCAGCTTCTTCAAGCTCGGCGTCGGCGACGTCACGGTGTTTCAGGATGAGCTGGAATTGTCGCCGGGCAAGCTGCGCGTGAAGGTCGGCGGCGGCATTGCCGGCCATAACGGGTTGCGCTCGATCTCGGCGCATCTCGGCAACGACTATCGCCGCGTCCGGCTCGGCATCGGTCATCCCGGCGTCAAGGAATTGGTGCACGGCCATGTGCTGTCGGACTTCGCCAAGTCCGAGATGCCCTGGGTCGAGGCGCTGTGCGAGGCGGTGGCCGACAATGCGGGTTTGTTGACGGGCCGGCGCGACTCCACCTTCGCCAACAAGGTGCATCTGGCGCTGCAGGCCAAAGGTTTTCTGGACAAGGGCGATGCCGGCGCCGCGTAAGGCGCCCCGGGCCCTCGCCTCAAGAGGATGCGAGACGGATCATGGGATTCAAATGCGGGATCGTCGGCTTGCCCAACGTCGGCAAGTCGACGCTGTTCAACGCGCTGACGGAGACGGCGGCGGCGCAGGCCGCGAACTATCCGTTCTGCACCATCGAGCCGAATGTCGGCGAGGTCGCCGTTCCCGATCCGCGGCTGGAAAAGCTCGCGGCGATCGCCAAGTCGGGCCAGATCATTCCGACGCGGCTGACCTTCGTCGACATCGCCGGACTGGTGCGCGGCGCCTCCAAGGGTGAAGGCCTCGGCAACCAGTTTCTCGCCAACATCCGTGAGGTCGACGCGATCGCGCATGTGGTGCGCTGCTTCGAGGATTCCGACATCACCCATGTCGAGGGCAAGATTGCCCCGCTCGCCGACATCGAGACCATCGAGACGGAGCTGATGTTGTCCGATCTCGACAGCCTCGAGAAGCGGGTCGACAACCTCGCCAAGAAGGCCAAGGGCGGCGACAAGGATGCCAAGGAGCAGTACGAGCTGGTCACCCGTGCTCTGGTGCTGCTGCGCGACGGCAAGCCCGCGCGGCTGCTGGAGCGCAAGCCGGAGGAGGAGCGCGCCTTCGGCATGCTCGGACTGCTCACCTCCAAGCCCGTGCTCTACGTCTGCAATGTCGAGGAAGGCTCGGCCAAGGACGGCAACAGCTTCTCAAAGGCGGTGTTTGCGCGCGCCAAGGAGGAGGGCGCGGTCGCCGTCGTGATCTCGGCCAAGATCGAGTCCGAGATTGCGACGCTGTCGCGCGAGGAGCGAGTGGATTTCCTGGAGACGCTCGGGCTCGAAGAGGCAGGTCTCGATCGGCTCATCCGCGCCGGCTATCAGCTGCTCGACCTGATCACCTACTTTACGGTCGGTCCGAAGGAAGCGCGCGCCTGGACCATCCACCGCGGCACCAAGGCGCCGGCGGCGGCCGGCGTCATTCACACCGATTTCGAGAAGGGCTTCATCCGCGCCGAAACCATCGCCTATGCCGACTATGTCGCGCTCGGCGGCGAGGCGGGCGCCCGCGAGGGTGGCAAGCTGCGCCTCGAAGGTAAGGAGTATGTCGTCGCCGACGGCGACGTCATGCACTTCCGCTTCAACAACTAAGGCCGTGCGGGGCGGCTACATCCGCCCCTGCTCGCGGATCGCGCCGAGATGCTCGTTGATGCGGAAGACGATCAGCACGAACTCGGCGATGATGCGCGAGAACACCATGCCGACGATGATGCCGGCGAGCGACGACAACAGCATCAGGAAACCGCCGAACGGGCTGATCGCCATTTCGGAGAGGCCCGTGAAAATGCCGCGAATTCCCGACAGGATGATCAGCGCAATCACGAGCCAATAGAACGTCTTGATGATGGTGGGCGTGATGAAGCGGTCCCACTGGAACAAATCGCGAAATTCCAACATCCTGATCCCCCGGCCACGTCCGAATCGGTCGTCAAATCCGTCTTTAAGTCGTGCTCGAATTGCGCGCCAGACGGCATCGGCGGCAGCCGAATTCGTTCCGGTATATGGCGCCTTCTGGCACTCTCTTGCGACTGGACCGGGCGTCAGCCATGCGAGCGGCCCGGTTGTGATTGCTGCAAAGTGCGGCCACAATCGGGCTTCTTTCAGCCATTCCCAGCCTCATGACCCTCACCTTCGAAGATTTTCCGCAAGGCCCGTTCGGCAGCTTCGGCCCGCGACACGTCACCCGCGACGAGATCATCGCCTTCGCGTCTGAGTTTGATCCGCAGCCGATGCATCTGGACGAACTGGCTGCCTCGCAGTCGATGCTCAAGGGTCTGTCCGGCTCGGGTTGGCACCTCTGCTCGCTGATGATGCGCATGATGTTCGACGGCTTCATCGGCCGCACCGCTTCGCTCGGCTCGCCGGGCGTCAACGAGGTCCGGTGGCTGTCGCCGCTGCGTCCTGACGATGAGCTGATGCTCGATGTGGAGGTTCTGGAAGCGCGGGTGTCGCGGAGCCGTCCGTCGACCGGGATCGTCACCTTCAAATGCAGCGTGCGCAACAAGGCTGGCATGAGACTTTGCGAGATGGTTTCTCCCATCATCGTCGAGCGCCGTGAGAGCCGCGGGCAGGTGGGCTGATGCGCTTTTTCGAGGATCTTCAGGTCGGCCAGCGCCGCGAGCTCGGCTCCTACACGTTCACTGCCGAAGAGATTAAGCGCTTTGCCATTCAATTCGATCCGCAGCGCTTTCATCTCGACGAGGAAGAGGGCCGCCGGTCGCTGTTCGGCGGGCTCGCGGCATCGGGATGGCACATCGGCTCGGTCTGCATGAAGCTGATCGTCGCGGATAATCAGCGACTGCTGGAGATCGCGCGCACGCGTGGCGAGCCGATCGCTCTCGGAGGTCCTTCTCCCGGCTTCCGTGATCTGCGCTGGCACAAGCCGGTGCTTGCAGGAGATACGATCAGCTTCTCGAACGAGATTGATTCGCTTCGCGAGTCGGCCTCGCGCCCGGAGTGGGGCATCCTGCAGGCGCGCAATACCGGCATCAATCAGCGCGACGAGCTGGTGTTCTCTGTGCTTGCGTCGGCCTTCGTCCCTCGACGGAACAACGGTTGAGGCGAAAAGGTCACGCTTCGTAGGATTGTCGGCGCGGAACGAACTTCGCGCTAACGCATTCTGAACTCCGACTCTATAAGACAGCCAATCAGGGATCAGGATGTGGGGGATGAGTATGGCAGATCGCGGTGGTCTGAAACTCCTCGGCTTTATCTTTGCCAGCGTGACGCTCGCGGTGATGCTCGCGACGGGAATGGTCGTGAAGGGCTACGCGGACGGATCGTATTCGCTCGAGACGTCAGCGACGATCAACGAGTGACGGTTTAACTACTCGTTAACCAGAACGGACCACGCGGTCCTGTTCGTAGAGGCGATCTAGCGGCTCCAGATGAGCACCATGATCGCCATCGCCACCACCAGCAAACCGACGAAACGGACCATGATGGTCCCGATCCGCTGAGGCTTGGGCCGCAGAGGAATCGGATCGGTGTTGTGCGGCCGGATCGTTTCCATGAGAGCGACATCCCCCTGACGCAACCTGCCCGCCACGAGAGCGGCGGAAGTTGGTCGCGGGAGGGCCGGAGCGCGTTCAAGGACGCGGCGCTGCAAAGACGAAAACCGCCGCGCGATGCCTCGCACGGCGGCCCTCTTCAAGATCCGGAAAGAATGTTCAGCTGCTGCGCAGGCCGTCGGCGGCGCGCTTCCACTGCGTGACGTTCTCGGCGATCGCCCGGGTCGACTTCATCGCCGCCTGGCTGAGCTGTGCATAGCTCGCGATCTCGCGCTGCACCCGCTGGCCCTCGGCATGCAGCAGTTCGCGCAGGCTCTCGAGCTCTCCGATCAGGTTCTCGATCTCCGACAGCGAGGTGCCGGCGACGCGCTGGATCAGCGTGGTGACGCTGTTCACTGCTGCATCGGCATCGATCGAGGCCTCGGCCGTGGCGGCCGCATTGGGGCGGCGCAGATAGGCGATATCGTTACGGACGAAATCACGAATGCCGGCCTCGACTTCGGAGACCGCGGCCAGATCCGTATCCAGCTCGGCTTCAGTTCCATCGATCTTGTCCGGACGAATGACATTCATCGGCTAATTCCTCATTTCGCGTTCAAGCGAGCGCGGTGTCCCCGCACGACGAACTTCTCAAAGCCTATCAGTGCGGCCAAATTGGGCCGCACCGCGGCGAAGCTGCGGCGAACGTTCGATCATTCGTGGCGGGCTGCCGCAATGGTGAACGTCACCAGCTCCGCTTGAAGCCGGCCGAGATGCTCTTGCTGGTGCCGCCCTGCGCGGTCTCGCTGACTGAGCCGGAGATGCTGAGACCATCCGACAGCTTCTGCTCCGCGCCGACCTTGCGCAGCCATTTGTCGTCGCTCGACGACAGGGTCTGGCCGGCGGTGACGCTGGTGCCGGTGTCGCCGATCGAGAGCTTGGCGGACTGCTCGGTGTCGAAGCTGCGGCTGGTCTTCGGCGCCGCGCCGGGAATCGGCACCATGCCCTGCTGGGTGACGTTGTAGCCGTTCTGCAGGGTCAGATTGTAGTGATCGATCGGCACCGCCTTGGTGATGGTGGTGCCGAGCCGGCTGTGATCGGATCCGGGATCGACGCGGGCCTCGATGGCGGTCTTGTCCCAGATCGAGCCGGCCCCCGGCGCGGTGACGGCCGCCCAGGCCGAGCCGCCGGATTCCGGAGCATTGCCGCCGTTCTCGGCCTTCTCCGCCAGCAATTCCGACATCGTGGTCGGCTGCCGCGCGACCGTCATGTCGGCGCCGACGCGGGCGTCCCAGAACGGCGATACCGACTGCTTGACCGACACGCCCGAGGCGAGGCTGCCCTTGTTCTGGTTCGACCAGTCGAGCGCGGCCGCCTTCTCTGCGGCGGCCTTGCGCTTCGCCGCCGCGGCGGCTTCGGGACGGTCGAGGAAGGTGGTGTCGTCGATCGCGAGCTGGCTCCAGTCGAGCTTCTCGACGTCGATGTCCTTCATCGGGTCGGCCGCTGCCTGGTCCTCGGACTTGTCCTCGTCCTCCGGCTCCGGCGCGATCTGCTGCCAGGGTGTGATCTGCAGCGGCTGCGGCGCCTGCATCAGCGTCTGGGCCGGCGCGGCGGACGCAAGAAGGCCGAAGCCGGCCGTGAAAACCGCCAGCGCGCAACCATACGATGTCATGAGAGCAACCCCCGCCGCCCGAACCTGTGTGCCGGAATATGGTGGAATCTTGGCGCAAAATTATGGCTGCGCCAGTCACGAGCTGTTGGGTTGCCGGTGAGTGTGACCACAATCCAACACGCCGGCGGGCTCAGGCGAAGCTGCCGATGCGCGGCAGGTCGATGGGGCGGCCGAGCGTCTGCTCGACCAGATCGAACGTATCGATCAGGATCCGCAGCCGCGCGAGCTTGCCGGCGCGGAATTGCATGAATTGCGCGAGCCGCGCCGTGATCGGCTTGTCGGAATCCTGCGCCGTCATCGCGCAGCGGACCATGGTCGCCGCGCTGGTCTCGTCCAGCATCAAGGTCTCGCGCTCCAGCCGGCGGATGCTCACATTGTCCGCGATCTGCCTGACGGCGTCGAGCACGGCGGCGCGGCCGTGCCGCGCGCCGAGGAAGGGAAACATGTCGATCGGGCCGTAGATGGCCCAGTCGATGTCGTCATCGAGAAGCTCGGCGAAATCGTCGAAACGGCGGTCGTTGATCGCGCCATGCAATGCGCGCGACAGACGCCAGAGGCTGTGCTCCGTCATCGGCTCGGGATCCTGAACTGGCTTGCAAGGGGGCGCGCCGGCCTCAAGGCGACGTCGCAACGGACGTCGCGCCGGGGCGCCGAATCTATCTCTCTTGAGCCTCACATAAATCAACCACCTGCGCGCGCAACGGCTGTTTTTGCATTGCACAAATGCGCGCGACCGCCGGTCGCCGCGCCCTAACGCCCTTCATGCTGCATGCGCTGCTGCGCGATCGCGACCTCGTGGTCGCGGAAGGCGGCCATGCCGAACAGGGTGGCGCCGGCGAGGCCGCCGATCAGGGCGCCGAGCGGCATGAAGGTGAAGAACACCAGCATGCCCGCATAGCCTTCGAATTCGCTGGTGTTGAACAGCTCGATCCAGGCCAGTCCAAGCCCTACTCCGATCGTCGCGCCGCCGACGACGCCCATCACCAGTCCGGCCATCGCCAGGAATGCTATTCTCATGTCACCGATGCCCCGTATACCACCGCTCATGGGGTGCGGAGCCCGGGCCACAGGTTCAAGGCGACGAGGCCGCCGGTGGTGACGTTTGCGTGATCGGCTGGTCCAGGCCCTGGTCCGCCACGGCCGTGCCGGCCTCAGGGCCGGGCGGCGCCCGCGATCAGCAGCCGGCTGAGATCGCATTCCAGCACCTGCTGCACCAGGTCGTAGGTGTCCATGATCTCGCGGATGCGGGCGATGCGGCCGTCGCGCAGGGTGTAGAAGGCGGCGAGGTCGTATTGCACGATGCGGTCGTTGTCGCGCTTGCGCAGGAAGATGCGCAGATCCACGGCGACCTGGTCGCCTTCGCAGATCATGGTCTTGATCTCGTGCCGGACCTCGGCATAGCGGCTGCGCGCCGTCTCCCACATCTGCCGCACCTCGGCCTTGCCCCGGCGGCCGCCGAGATGGGGGAAGATGTCGATCGGCGCCGAGGCGAAGTGCTCCAGGTCGTCGGTGCAATGCGCCAGCACGCTGTCGAAATCGCCGGCGGCATGGGCCTCGAGCAGCTTGCGCACGCGCTGCTTGTTGATGTGCTCGATCATCCTGTCTCCACTGACGGGAATGTCCGCGTCGGCGATCTCGTTCTGGAGATGCCGGCGGACGGCCGTCAACCACCTGTGTGACCGTCGGCCGGCTCAATGCGCCGGTACGGTGAACGGAAGCTTGGCGAGTGATCGCGTCACGATCATGTCTCAGCCCACTCTCGGCTCATCTCTCAGCTCATTTCTCAGCTCTTGGGTCATCACCGCGCGCGATAAGGTTCGCGCAATGCGTCATGCCGGTTGCGAGGCGGGAACCGCCCCGCCGCGTCGCCGTTACCTCGCACCATTCTTGCGGAGCTCGATCATGACGATGTCGATCACGAAGACCATGCTGGCCGCCTCCGTCGCAGCGCTGGCGCTGCTGTCGACGCAGGCCGCCGAGGCCAAGGGGTGCATCAAGGGCGCCATCGTCGGCGGCGTGGCCGGCCACTATGCCGGTCATCACGGCGTGCTCGGCGCCGCCGCCGGCTGCCTCTATGGCCGTCACCGCGCCAAGGAGCAGGAGCGTCAGCAGCAGCAGGGCCAGGTGAACGGGCAGGGCCGGACCTAGTCGATGCCGCGCGTCGACCGTGCTCGGCGTGCCCTCATCCCAGCCGGCGGCGATGGCCTCGCGTGACGGGGCTCACGGTCCTCCTCCGGCGTGCCGGTTAGACGGGAGCGGTCTGGTCCTCGCCGAGGACCGCCGCAACCGGATGTCCGGGCCATGCTCACCGTCGCCTCTCCCAGCACCTCCGCGCCGAAGGCGCCGCTGCTCAACCTCTTCGAAGGCATGGCGCTGACCGCGCTGTTCCAGGCCATTCCAACCTATGCCGGCGCCGCGCTGATCCTCAAGCTGGCGCACAGCACGGCGCTGCGGGCCGGCATCATCGGCTTCGTCGCGAGCGCGACCATCATCCACGTGCTGATGACTTCCGCTGCGGGGCCGCGCTTTCAGCGCGTGCTCAAGCAGGCCTACGCGGCTGATTTCTACGACGCGACGCTGGGCCTCGCCGACAAGGTGCTGCGCTGGCGCACGCAGCCCGAGGCATCGCTGCAGCTCCTGGGCTCGACCGTGATGCTGGCGCTGCTGTCGGTCGCGGTGCTGGCGATGGGGTGAGGCGGCATCGCCTCCTCACGATGGATGGGCGCGGCGCAGCTTGCCTAGGACGACGGCGGAGGGGAGAACTCATTTACGATTCAAACAGCCGAAGAGAGGTCCGGGACATGACGGCGCAGTCTCGCGGCATGGGATGCCCGAGTGCTGCGATCCGCGTGGCCCTCGAGAGTGCAGAGGGCGCAGGGAATGCCGGGTGAAGGCCTCACCCATGGCCCGCCTGCGAAAAAAATGCAGGCGGCAGGTACC
>NZ_JBNPUY010000021.1:0-47330 GCF_051168395.1 Bradyrhizobium sp. HKCCYLRH1030
ACGAGCTGCTGTCACGAATGAAAACACTTGGTGTTGCGACCACCGCTTGAGCCCGCCACCCGGCCTTCCCTGCGCGACGGTGTTAACGCTTATGGCGCGCTCTCCTCGGTGTCCGGCCTGTTAGCCACCGTCGCCGCCCGGGATCATCACCCGTCGACTTGACGCCAGCATCGGGGCGCCAGGACCACGCGCTTTCACGTCCGCATCGCCATCGTTCGTCGGCGCGATCACTCGCGCTGCGATCCGATGCGTCCATCGCGTCACCGGCCCACGTTTCGTAACGATCGCGAAGCGTCCCTCTTGCGGGCCGTGACGGCGGGGAATGTGCGGCTGATTTGCCCGACGAGACAACGCCCGTCGGGTTGCGACAAAATGGCCCGACGGGCACTGCGGATGCTCCCGCAAAGCAATTAGTCCCGCGGATTCATGGCTCTCGCGCGATCTGCCCGGGAGGCTCGGGGAGCCGCTCACGAGTTCGTGAACTCATTCTCAAATCCAGCCAATCGCAGCGATCGTAACGAGCCTGACCAATCCGGTCGGGTGATGCGCCCCTGCACAACAGGGAGAACAAGGGGGACCGAAATCCCTTTGCGCATCAGCCAACTCATCAGTTCAGTTCACAGGGAAAAACTCGAATGACGCTGGGATTCCGTTCGTTCGTGGCCGGCGCGTTGATGCTGGGCGCGCTCTCCATGTCAGCAGTCGCGGCACGTGCCGCCGATATCGTCGACACCGCCGTCGGCGCCGGTCAGTTCAAGACGCTCGTCGCCGCCGCCAAGGCCGCAGGTGTCGTGCCGGTGCTGAAGAGCAAGGGTCCCTTCACCGTATTCGCACCGACCGACGCGGCGTTCGCCGCGCTGCCGCCGGGCACCGTCGAGGATCTGCTCAAGCCGAAGAACAAGGGCAAGCTCGCCGCGATCCTGAAGTATCACGTGATCCCCGGCGCGGTGAAGGCCGGCGACGTCGCCGGCAAGAAGCTGAGCGTGAAGACGGCGCAAGGCCAGCCGGTGGCCGTCGACGGCACCTTCTTCGGCGTGCAGGTCAACGACGCGCATGTGGTGCAGGCCGACGTCATGGCCTCGAACGGCGTCATCCACGTCATCGACAAGGTGCTGCTGCCACCGGCCAAGACCGCGATGCATCATTGATCGAATGAGAGCGCGCCATCGGTGATGGCGCGCTCTTTTTCTGCGAAGTCTGCTGTTGCCGTCGATAGTCACCCCGCGAAGGCGGGGTACCCAGTACGCTGCGGCTTGTCGGTCAATCACAACTCTCTCAGCGTACTGGATCGCCCACCTTCGCGGACGATGACAGCTGAGCGTGGGGAGACGGCAGGTGCCGACAAGCGGCCTTGCTTAGTACCCCCTGAGCTGAGCCAGCTGCGCTGCGTGATAGTTCGCATCGCCCAGCAGCTCCTCGCAGACCCGGGCGCGCTTCATGAAGAAGCCGATGTCGAACTGATCGGTCATGCCCATGCCGCCATGCATCTGCACGCCCTCCTGCACCGCGCGGGTCGCGGTCGCGCCCGCGCGGGCCTTGGCGACGGCCACGGCGGCCGTCGCGCCGGCGGAATCGGCGTCGAGCGTCTGCAGCGCCTTCAGCACCGCGGCGCGGGTGATCTCGATCTCGATATAGAGCTGCGCGGCACGGTGCTGCAGCGCCTGGAATTCGCCGATGGCCTTGCCGAACTGCTTGCGCTCCTTGAGATAGGCAACGGTGCGGCCGAACACCTCCTCGCTGAGACCCACCATCTCGGAGGCGACCGCGCCGCGGCCGAGATCGAGCACGGCGCTCAGCGTGGCAGCGCCACCATCGACCTCGCCGAGCACGTGATCCGCGGTGACCTCGACGTTGTCGAGCGTGACCCGCGCGGCGTTGTGCGCGTCGACCATGATGGTGCGTTCGATCGCCACGCCCTTGGCCTTGGGATCGACCAGGAACAGCGTGAGGCCATCGCGATCGCCGGGCGCGCCGGCGCTGCGGGCGACGACAAGCAAGAGATCGGCGACGTGGCCGTCGACCACCATCGCCTTGGTGCCGTTCAGCTTGAAGCCGTTGCCGGAGCGCACGGCCTGCAGGGCAGTCTGCAAAGGACGATGCTTGGCGCCTTCGTCGAGCGCCAGCGCGGCGAGCAGCGCGCCGCTGGCGATCTTCGGCAGATACTCGGATTTCTGCGCCGCCGAGCCGGCGCGGGCCAGCGCCGAGGCTGACAGCACCGACGTCGCCAGAAACGGCGACGGCATCAAGGTGCGGCCGATCTCCTCCATCACGACGCCGGCCTCGACCGCGCCGAGGCCGGAGCCACCGTGCTCTTCCGGCACGAGCAATCCGGCAAAGCCCATCTCGGCGAAGGTGGCCCAGAGCTGGCGCGAGAAGCCGGTCGCGTCGCGATCATCGCGCAGCTTGCGCAGGTGCGCGATCGGTGCGTGATCGCTGATGAGGCCGCGCGCGCTGTCGCGCAGCATGGATTGTTCTTCGGTGAGGAGGAGAGGCATGGGAGATCCCGTTGCAACGATGGCAATCAATTTTGGTCTTGTCATTCCGGGATGGCCCGAAGGGCCAGGCCCGGAATCCATACTCACGATCGTGGTTATGGATTCCGGGCTCGCCGCGTCGCGGCGCCCCGGAATGACGGCGTGGGTGCGAACTACGCCCCCGGCAGATCGAGGATGCGCTTGGCGACGATGCCGAGCATGACCTCGGAGGTGCCGCCTTCGATCGAGTTGGCCTTGGTGCGCAGCCAGGCGCGGGGACGCGCGCCTTCGTGGGAGCGCTCGCTCTCCCATTCGAGCGCGTCGATGCCGCCGGCCGCCATCAGCAGCTCGTGGCGACGCTTGTTGAGCTCGGTGCCGTAGTACTTCATCGCCGACGAGAACGCCGGATGCCCCTGTCCCGCCTTGGCGAGATCGACCATGCGCTCGGCGGCGGCGGCAAGCGCGGCCTCGTCGACGTCGAAGGTCGCGATGTCCGCACGTAAGAGCGCGTCGTCGAGCCGCCCCTGCGCATCGCTGCCGACGGTGTCAGCCGCGACCTGGCCGAGCGGCCGGCTGCCGCCGCGCTCGCCCATGCCGGAAATCATCGCGCGCTCGTGCTGCAGCAGGTACTTCGCAACGTCCCAACCACGGTTGACGGTACCCAGCACGTTCGCCTTGGGCACGCGGACATTGTCGAAGAAGGTCTCGCAGAATGGCGAGCGGCCGGAGATCAGGAGGATCGGCTTGGTCGACACGCCCTTCGACGTCATGTCGAACAGGATGAAGCTGATGCCGTCATGCTTCTTCGCCGCCGGATCGGTGCGCACCAGGCAGAAGATCCAGTCGGCGTAGTTGGCGTAGGAGGTCCAGATCTTCTGGCCGTTGATGATGTAGTCGTCGCCGTCGCTTTCGGCCCGCGTCTGCAAGGAGGCGAGATCGGAGCCGGCATTCGGCTCGGAATAGCCCTGGCACCAGCGGATGAGGCCGGCGGTGATCTTCGGCAGATGCTCGCGCTTCTGTTCGTCCGTGCCGTATTTCAGCAGCGCCGGCCCGAGCATGGAGATGCCGAACGAGGTGATCGGCGCGCGCGCCCCGATCGCCGCCATCTCCTGGCGCACGATCTTGGCCTCCTCGCCGTCGAGGCCGCCGCCGCCATATTCCCTGGGCCAGTGCGGTACCGTCCAGCCCTTGTCGCGCATGCGCTCGAACCAGACGCGCTGCGGCTCAGAGGAGAATTTTGCATTGCGGCCGCCCCAGAACGTGTCCTCCTCGGAGGTCATCGGCCGGCGCATCTCCGGCGGGCAATTGGCCTCCAGCCAGGCCCTGGTTTCGCGGCGGAATGTGTCGAGATCGGCCATGCCAAGTCCTCACGCGTTTCCATGATTGCTGTCTTTGAAACGACCTAACCTCAGCCCGTCAGGGAATTCAACATCGATGTCGCCGCGGGCGCCCTCGCCTTGCCAAGCGTTCTATGGTCATGATGCCGCCGCGTGAAATACGAGGAAACGAACATGCGCCTGAAACTTCTTTCGCCTGGCGAAATGAGCGCCGACCAGCGCCAGACCTATGACGAGTCGATCGCCAGCAAGCGCGGCTCGCCGCCGCCGCCGATGATGGCCTGGCTGAACAGCCCGGAGATGGCGCGGCACGCGACGCGGCTCGGCGCCTTCCTGCGCTACGACACGGTGTTTCCGGCAGCACTCTCGGAGATCGCGATCCTGGTGACGGCGCGGCATTGGACCGCGCATTACGAATGGTACGCGCATAAGCGTCTGGCGCTGGCCGGCGGGCTCGACATCAAGATCATCGAGGACATCCGCGACCGTCGCACGCCGGAATTCTCCGATCCCAAGGCACAGATGATCTACGACGTCGCCAAGTCGCTGCATGAGGGCCATGGACTGACGGATGCGCTCTACAAGGAAGCGATCGCGCTGCTCGGCGAACGCGGCCTGGTCGAGATCATCGGCCTGTGCGGCTACTACACGATGGTGTCGATGACGCTGAACGCGTTCGAGTTCGACCTGCCGGAGGGCGAGGTGTCGGAGTTGAAGTGAGAAGCGCGTGAGCTGCGATGCGCCGCTGTCGCCACGATGCCGGTGCACTCCCCTCCCCCTTGCGGGGAGGGGTCGGGGGTGGGGGTCTCCGGGCGCTGCGCGAAGTGAGGTGCGACCTTATCAATCTGCACTGCTATCGGCTCTCAAGGCTGGGCATCCACCGCTCGGCCGAGCGAGAGACTTTGATCCTTGTAATCTGAGAGAGCACGGTTCGTGGACCCCCACCCCCGCCCCCTCCCCGCAAGGGGGAGGGGAGCGCACCGTGGGTGCGGCGCGACCTCGTTACTACTACGCCCGTTTTAGTCAGCCCGCCGCTGCCTCGCGCCGCTTCGACGACCACACCAGTGCAAGCACGCACAATCCCAGCAGCACCGGCGGGAACACCACGAGGTTCACCGCCGACCAGCCGAAATTGGCGAGCAGTTGGCCCGAGGAGAACGAGCCCAGCGCCATCAGGCCGAAGATCAGGAAATCGTTGAACGCCTGCACCTTGTTGCGCTCGGCGGATGTATGTGTCTCCAGCACCAGCGCGGAGGCGCCGACGAAGCCGAAATTCCAGCCGACGCCGAGCATGACCAGGGTGGCCCAGAAGTGCATCGCGGTCAGGCCCGACAAGCCGATGACGGCAGCGACCGCTTCAAGCCCCAGGCCCACCGCGACGATGGCAGGCGCACCAAAGCGCGCGATCAGCGATCCCGTGAAGAAGCTCGGGCCGTACATCGCCACGATGTGCCATTGCAGGCCGAAATTGGAATCCGACACGGTGAGCCCGCACATCTGCATCGCCAAAGGTGCCGAGGTCATCACCAGGTTCATCACCGGATAGGCGATGGTGCCACACAGGGCAGCTGCGATGAAGCGCGGCTGGCGCACGATCTCGGACAGCGGCCGGCCGCCATGGAGATCGGCAGCTTCAGGCTTCGGCAGATCGACGCCGGCGACGATCCCCATCGCGACCAGCGCGACCGCCGCCTGGACCAGATAGCTGAATGCGAACAGATAGGGTTGCCAGACGTCCATGGTCCATTGCACGAGCTGTGGACCGAGCAGACCGGCGAAGATGCCGCCCGCCATCACCCACGACACCGCCTTGGGCCGGAACGTCGCGCTGGCGCCATCGGCCGCCGCGAAGCGATAGGATTGCGCGACGGCGCCATAGACGCCGCCGAGGAACGTCGCCAGGCAGAACAGTGCGAACGAGCCGCGCAAGATGGCGAGGCAGCCGAGCACGCCGGTGACGGCGCCGCAGCCGGTACCGATCAGGAAGGCCGCCCGGCGGCCATAGCGGCGCGAGATCGCGCCGGTCGGCAAGGTGCCGGCGGCGAGGCCAACGACGTACATCGAGATCGGTACCGTCGCGAGCCCGATGTTCGGGGCAATGGTGACACCGACGATCGCGCCGGTGGCGAAGATCACGGCCGAGTTGGCGCCGGTCAGCGCCTGGGCGGCCGCGAGCCGCGCCACGTTACGGCGAGCGCGGGCATCATCGGAGGTGTCTTCGCTCACGGTCAGATCGATCATCTCAGGTATCCGGAGGCGTGGCACGCACGCTCCCGCCTTGCTGGTTCAGCCGCACTATTGCGGGAAGCGCGCGCCCGAGGCAACGGGCGCGAACGGAGACAAGCCATGCGGCAGCGAACGCGCCACGGAGCGTGATTCGACACTCCCGACCTGCCCGGCTAATCAAGCCGGCTGTATTCTCGCGTCAACGGCGCCCGCGGAGCTTGAGCCATGTCAATCGACGATCGTCCGACCATCGCGGCGCCCGATGACGATCCGTATCTGTGGCTCGAGGAGATCGACGGCGAGCGCGCGCTCGCCTTCGTCGCGGCGCAGAACCAGCGCACGCTCGCCGCGTTCGGCGATGCGGCCTTCGAACGCGACCGCGACACGCTGGCCGCCATCTTGGATCGGCCGGACAACGTCCCGTTCGTCAGCCGCCGCGGCGGGCTGCTGTACAATCAATGGAAGGACGCGGCGCATCCGCGCGGCTTGTGGCGGCGCACGACGATGGCGGAGTTCCGCAAGGCGCAACCGCAATGGGAGGACCTGCTCGACATCGACCGACTCGCTGCCGACGAAGGCGAGGACTGGGCGCTGAACGGGGTCTCGAGCCTGCCGCCGGCGCATGAGCGCGCCGTCCTGAGCCTGTCGCGGGGCGGCAGCGACGCCGTGGTGCTGCGCGAGTTCGACCTCGCGACGAAGCGCTTCGTGACGGGCGGCTTCACGCTCTCGGAGGCCAAGGGCGGCGCCGCCTGGCTCGATGCCGACACCCTGCTGCTGGCGAGCGCGTTCGGCGCGGGCATGGCGACGCCGTCGGGCTACGCGCGGACGGTGCGGCGCTGGCGGCGCGGCCAGCCGGCCGGGCAGGCGGAGGTGATCTTCGCCGCCGAAGGCAGCCAGTCGACATGGGTGCATGTCGGTGTCGATCGCAGCGTCGCGCCGGCGCGGGTGTGGTTTGCCGAGGGCATCGACTTCTTCAACCAATATCTATGGCTCGGTGACGGCGGCGGGGCGCGGACCAGGCTCGACCTGCCGACCGACTGCTGGATGTCAGCGCATGGCGACTGGATGGCCATCAAGCTGCGCCAACCCTGGACCGTCGGCGAGGTCACCCATCCCGCGGATGTGGTGCTCGGTCTCCAGCTCTCGGCATTCCTTGCCGGGCGCCGCGATTTCACCCGCGTGTTCGAGCCCGCGCCGCGACGGGCGCTGCAGGGCCTGTCCTGGGCCGGCGACCGGCTGGTGCTGTCGATCCTCGACGAGCTCAGGGCAAGGTTCGAGGTGTGGACGCCGTCACCGGGGGAGTGGAGCTGCGAGCGGCTTCCCGGCCTGCCGGAGATCGCGACGGTGGACGTCTGGCGTCTCGACACCGACGAGGCCGAAAGCAACGGCGACCTGCTCGCCAACATCCAGGATCCGCTGACGCCGCCGTCGCTGCTACTGATCGAGGGCTTGGCCGCGCCGATCGTGCTGAAGCAGGCGCCTCGCACCTTCAGCGCCGAGGGGCACGTCGTCACGCGACACGAGGCGATCTCGGTGGATGGCGAGCGTATTCCCTACACCCAGACCGGGCCGGCCGAGCTGACAGGCGACGCGCCAGTGCACATGAGCGCCTATGGCGGCTTCGGTCACACGCTCCGTCCGGCCTACAATGCGGCGCTGGGCAAGCTGTGGCTCGAGCGTGGCGGCACGCTCGTGGAGGCCAACATCCGCGGCGGCGGCGAGTTCGGCACCGCCTGGCACGACGCCGGCCGCTATGCGGGCAAGCGGCTCGCGCATGATGATTTCGCCGCGGTCGCCGCCGACCTCGTCCGCCGCGGCGTGACGGTGCCGAAGCGCATCGCGGCGCAAGGCGGCTCCAATGGCGGCATCCTGATCACCAACATGCTGGTGCGCTACCCCGAGCACTTCGGCGCCTTGTTCTGCACCATCCCGCTGATCGACATGCGCCGCTACACCAAGCTGCTCGCCGGCGCGAGCTGGATCGCCGAATATGGCGATCCCGACAGCGACCAGGATTGGAGCTGGTTGTCGACCTACTCGGCCTATCACACCGCAACGCCCGGCCAGCCCTATCCGCCGATCCTGATCGCGACCACGCGGCGCGACGACCGCGTCCATCCCGGCCACGCGCGCAAGATGACCGCCAAGCTGCAGGCCATGGGCTACGACGCCTGGTTCTACGAACCCGCCGCCGGCGGCCATGGCTACGGCACCGACAACCGTGAGCGCGCCAGCTTCATCACGCTGGGCACGCGGTTTCTGGCGCGGCATGTCGGGCTGGAGGCGAAGTGAGCGGCCCATCTTCCGTCATTGCGAGGAGCGAAGCGACGAAGCAATCCAGAGTCCCAACGCGACCCTGGATTGCTTCGCTTCGCTCGCAATGACGGAGATCGGCGAGGCGCCGTCGCAAACCTACGAAGTCCGACCGAACACCAGGATCATGTTGTTGGCGGGCATTTCCATCGTCTCGCGCAAGGCGAGCCCGTGGCGCGCGGCGAGCGCCTCGAGGTCGGTGATGTCGCGCACGCCCCAGTCCGGATTGCGCTCGCGCAGCGACGTATCGAACACGGCATTGCTGACCGCCGTGTGCTTGCCGTCGCGCTTGAACGGGCCGTAGAGCACCAGTGCGCCGTCCGCCGACAGCGCCTGCCCGGCGCCGGCGAACAATCCCTCCGCCACCGACCACGGCGCGATGTGAATCACGTTGGCGCAGAAGATCGCGGCGAGCTGCGACGGCCCGCCCGCGGCGCGGAACGCCGCCGGCCAGCCGGGATCTGACAGGTCGATGCGCTGGGCATCACGGATGTTGGACAACCCGGCATGGCTGCGCCAAGCCGCAATGCTGGCGAGGTGGTTGGCGTTGAGATCGCTCGGCCACCACGTCAGGTCCGGGCGCTGCGAGGCGAAATGCACGACGTGCTGGCCGGTGCCGCTGCCGGCCTCCAGCACGTCGCCGGTCTTGCCCGCCAGCAGCCGTTCCAGCACCGCCCAGATCGGCTGGTGGTTGCGGTGGAACGCGGCCGCGTCCAGCCGTCCGTCCGGTTCCACCGGCCGGCCGTCCCGGCCGAACTCCACGACATATTCCGCCATGACCATTCTCCCGGCCGCCCCATGGACGGCCCTCGTTAACCGCGTTGCGGCGGCCACCATAGCTGCATTGTCAGCCGATGGTCTTTATGCTTTGCAGCGCCTATATTGCCGAGATCACCGAGACGTCGGAACTCCACCTTGATCACACCTGTCCTGCGTACCGCCCTGGCGATGGGGCTCTCGCTCGCCATGTCCATGGCCGCTCACGCCCAGTCCGGTGCCGTCGACGGCCAGAAGCTCGCCTTCGACCGCGGCAAGGGCAACTGCCTGACCTGCCACGAGATCAAGGGCGGCGACCTGCCGGGCTCGATCGGCCCGAAGCTGGAGAACCTCAAGGCGAGATACGACCGCGCCGAGCTGATCGCGATTCTCAACGACGAGACCAGGCGCAATCCGCTGACGGTGATGCCGCCGTTCGGCCGCAACCGCATCCTGACCGAGCAGGAAATCAGCGCCATCGTCGACTTCCTGCAGACCCTCTGATTCCGTTTGGAGACCGCCATGACTGCCTCGTTCGGCCCGTTGGCCCACCGCCGCCTGTTCCTGAAGGGCGCCGGCCTCGTCGCGCTGATCGGCCTCGGCAACGCCGTGCTGCACGCGACCCCCGTGTTTGCCGCGACCAATGACAACAAATATCCGGAAGACGCCTTCAAGCAGAAGAATGCGGGCGACGCGGTCAAGGCGCTGTACGGCCGTGACCACGAAGCGTCCGACAAGATCAAGCTCGACGCGCCGGAGATCGCCGAGAACGGCGGCGTGGTGCCGATCGCGGTGACGACGTCGCTGCCGAACGTCACCTCGATCGCCTTCATCGTCAGCGAGAATCCGTTCGCGCTGGCGGCGTCGTACCACATCCCCGAGGGCACCGTGCCCGCGGTGGCGAACCGGCTCAAGATGGCCAAGACCTCCAACGTGATCGCGCTCGTCGAATCCGGCGGCAAGCTCTACAGCGCGACCAAGGAGGTCAAGGTCACCGTCGGCGGCTGCGGCGGCTAAGGTCAGGAGATCATCATGGTATCGAGCATCCGCGTCCGCGCCGTCCTGAATGGCGACATCGCCGAGGTCCAGACACTGATTCAGCACCCGATGGATACGGGCCTGGTCAAGGACGCCAAGGGCGAAGTGATCCCGGCGCACTACATCCAGCAGGTCACCTTCGTGCACAAGGACAAGACGGTGTTCCTGGCCGATTGGGGCACCGCGGTGTCGAAGGACCCCTATGTCAAGTTCGCCTTCAAGGGCGCGGCCAAGGGCGACGAGCTCAAGGTGAGCTGGGTCGACAGCAAGGGCGCGACCGACAGCCTGACGGCGACGATCCAATGAGGGCGCCGCGCCTCGCGCTGACCGTGGCGGCCGCGCTCGCTCTCGGCGCCTCCGGCGTCGCGGCCGCGGACAAGCCGAACCCGGCCGCCGACGCCAAGGCGTTCCAGGATTACTTCGTCAAGAAGTTTCCGAAGGTGGCGTTCGACGATTTCGTCAACGGGCCGTATTCGATGAACGCCGACATGCGCAAGCAATGGGAGGAGAAGGAGCAGTTTCCGCCCTACGAGTTCGCGCTCGATGCCGGCAAGGAGATGTTCGCCAAGCCGTTCAAGAACGGCAAGACCTATGCCGACTGCTTCCCGAACGGCGGCATCGGCATCCGCCAGAACTATCCCTATTTCGACGACAAGGAAGGCAAGGTCATCACCCTCGAGCTGGCGCTGAACCGCTGCCGCGAGGCCAATGGCGAGCAGCCCTACTCCTACGTCAAGGACGAGATGGCATCGCTGACCGCCTACATGGCGTACACGTCGCGCGGCAAGCGCTTCGACATCAAGATCCCCGACGACCCGCGTGCGCTCGAGGCCTTCGAAAAGGGCAAGGAGTATTTCTACACCCGCCGCGGCCAGTTGAACTTCTCCTGCGCGAGCTGCCACGTGCAGAGCCCGGGGGAGCGGATCCGCGCCGAGATCCTGGCGCCGGCGCTCGGCATCCTCAACGCGATGCCGATCTACCGCTCGGAATGGAGCGGCATGGGCACGATCAGCCGGCGCTTCGTCACCTGCAACAGCCAGACACGCGCCGTGCCGCTGGAGCCGCAATCGGACGAATACCGCAACCTCGAATATTACCTGTCCTACGTGTCGAACGGCCTGCCGGTTTCAGGACCTGGAGCACGGCCATGAAAAACGTCACGACAGCAAGCGTCATGAAAAAGATCGTGTTCGCCATGATGGTATCAGCGGTCGGCGCCGGCTCCGCGCGGGCCGCGTCGGAGGCCGACTATCTCGCGGCTGTCGCGGCGGCCGAGAGCGCCAACAAGGAAGCCGGACGTCTGCGCAACCAATGGACCGTGACCCAGGCCGCACTCACCGCTGCGAAGAAGGCAGCGGATTCCGGCAATTTCGATTCTGCGCTGAAGTCGGCGCAGGAGGCCGAGGCGCTCGCCAAGGCCTCGGTCGTCCAGGCCACCAGCGAGAAGCAGCGCTGGAAGGACATGGAGATCCGCTAGAGCATGATCCGGAGAAGTGGCAACCGGTTTTCCCTCGCGACGAACGCCGAAGGCGTTTGTGCGGAGATCATGCTCAAACAAAGGGATGGATCATGATGCGATTCCGTGGAATCGCATCATGATCTAGGACGCGAGCCATGATTCGGCGCCGGGACTTTCTGAAGGCATCAGTTGTCGCCACGCTCGCCGCGCCGGCGTTGCTGCGCAGCGCCCGCGCCGCCGACACCGTCAGCCTCTACGACATCGAGAAGTTCGGCAACGCGCGCATCCTGCACATCACGGACACGCACGCGCAGTTGCGGCCGCTGTTGTTCCGCGAGCCTAGCGTCAATCTCGGCATCGGCGAGATGTGGGGACGGCCGCCGCATCTGGTCGAGCGCGCCTTCCTCGACCGCTACGGCATCCGGCCCGACAGCGCCGAGGCCTATGCGTTCACCTCGTTCGAGTTCGAGAAGTACGCCGTCCGCTTCGGCCGGATGGGTGGATTCGCGCATCTGAAGACCCTGGTCGACAAGCTGCGCGCCGATGCCGGCGACCATCGCTCGGTGCTGCTCGATGGCGGCGACCTCTGGCAGGGCACCGGGCTCGCCAATGCGATGCGCGGCGCCGACATGGTGAGCGCCGCCAACCTGCTCGGCATCGACGCCATGACCGGGCATTGGGAGTTCACCTATGGCGAGGAGGCGCTGCGCACCAACCTCGCCCGCTTCAAGGGCGAATTCCTGGCGCAGAACGTGTTCCTGACGGAGGAGGCGGCGTTCAACGACGCCAAGGCGTTCGATCCCGGCTCCGGCCGCGTGTTCAAGCCGGCCACCATCAAGGAGATCGGCGGCGCCCGCATTGCCGTGATCGGCCAGGCCTTTCCCTACGTGCCGATCGCGCATCCGCGTCGCTTCACGCCGGACTGGACGTTCGGCATCCGCGAGGAGGAACTGCAGAAGCTGGTCGATGGCCTGCGCGGCGCCGACAAGGTCGATGCCGTGATCCTGCTGTCGCACAACGGCATGGATGTCGACCTCAAGCTGGCGAGCCGCGTCACCGGCATCGACGTCATCCTGGGCGGCCATACCCATGACGCGGTTCCGCAGCCGGTCGCGGTCAGCAATTCCAAGGGCGCAACGCTCGTCACCAATGCCGGCTCCAACGGCAAATTCCTCGCCGTGCTCGATCTCGACGTCGGCAAGGGCCGCGTCGCCGATGCGCGCTACCGGCTGCTGCCCGTCTACTCGGAGCTGCTGAAGCCGGACCCGGCGATGCAGGCGCTGATCGATCAGACGCAGCAGCCGCAGGTCGCGGCCTGGAGCGAGAAGCTCGCGACGTCCGACCGGCTGCTTTACCGGCGCGGCAATTTCGAAGGCGCGACCGACGACCTGATCTGCGCGGCGCTGCGCCGCGAGCTCGATGCCGAGATCGCGCTGTCGCCCGGATTCCGCTGGGGCCCGACCTTGCTCGCGAACCAATCCATCCTGCTCGAGGACGTGCTGGCGCAGACCGCCATCACCTATCCCGAGACCTATGTGCAGCGGATGTCCGGCGCAGAGATCAAGGACGTGCTCGAGGACGTCTGCGACAACCTGTTCAACGCCGACCCCTATCTGCAGCAGGGCGGCGACATGGTGCGAACCGGAGGGCTATCCTACCGCTGCGCGCCCGCCGAGCCGATCGGCCGCCGCATCTCCGATCTCACGCTCGACGATGGCCGGCCGCTGGACGCCCGCAAGAGCTACAAGGTCGCCGGCTGGGCCTCGATGAACGCGCAGGACGGCAAGCCGGTGTGGGACGTGGTGGCCAACCACCTGCGCAACGGCCAACTGGTGCTGGTCGGAACGAACAAGGTCACGCTCTCGGGTGTCGACGGCAATCCCGGATTTGCATCGCAGTCGTGACCGCGGATTGCGCGATGCAATCCGACCTGCCGAGCGTTCGCCGCATTGGTGACATCGGGCCGGTCGTGCTAATGCCACGATGATCCAGATCGGAAGGAGGCGCTGATGATCTTCCGCCAATTGTTCGACAGCGTCTCCGGCACCTACAGCTACATCCTCGCCAGCCGCAGCGGCGGCGAGGCCGTCATCATCGATCCGGTGCTGGAGAAGGTCGAGCGCTACTGCCAGCTTTTGCGCGAGCTCGATTTGCGCCTGGTGAAGGCCGTCGACACCCACCTGCATGCGGATCACGTCACCGGCCTCGGCGCTTTGCGCGACCGAACCCATTGCGTCACCATCATGGGCGAGCAGACCAAGGCCGACGTGGTGGCGATGCGCGTCAGCGAGGGCGACCGGATCGCCATCGAGGGCATCAGCCTGGACGTGATGTACACGCCCGGGCACACCGACGATTCCTATAGTTTCTCGCTGGGCGACCGCGTCTTCACCGGCGACACGCTGCTGATCCGAGGGACCGGCCGCACCGATTTCCAGAACGGCGATGCGCGGCAGCAGTACGACTCCATCTTCAACAAGCTGCTGCGGCTGCCCGACGACACGCTGGTCTATCCCGCACACGACTACAAGGGCGACACCGTCTCCACGATCGGCGAGGAGCGCCGCTACAATCCGCGCCTGCAGGTCAAGTCGGTCGACGACTACGTCGCGCTGATGGCAAATCTGAAGTTGCCGAACCCGAAGATGATGGATGTCGCGGTGCCCGCCAACATGCGCGTCGGGCTGCATCAGGAGGAGTTGGCGAAGCGGGGCCTGTCGCTGCCGGCACGCGAGGCGATCGAGTGCCTGGGACGCCCCGACGTGCTGCTGGTCGATTTGCGCGAGGCCGCGGAGCGCGCCAAGCATGGCACGCTGTCCGGCGCACTGCACGCGCCCTATCCTGCGATCGAGGACAATCTCAAGCCGGGCGGCATGCTGCGCGAGGTCGCCGCCGCCACCGGCCGCCGCATTGTGTTCTTCTGCGCCTATGGCGAGCGCTCGGCGATGGCCGTGCAGACGGCACAGGCGGCGGGGCTGGCGAATACGGCGCATATTGAAGGCGGGTTGGACGCGTGGAAAAAGGCCGGCGGGCCGGTGGTGCCGTAGGAGGTAACGCTCTCCCACCTTTCGGCAGCCCTTGACGGCGCCCTCACACTCCGCTGTCGTCCCGGGCAAGCCCGCGGGCGCGAAGCGTCGGCGGGCGCCGACCCGGGGCCCATACCGCGTGATCTGTCTTGAGGCGGGCTGCACGTTTGAACCTGCATCGCAACAAACATCGGCGGGTGGTTATGGATCCCCGCGTGCGCGGGGATGACACCGGGGTTGGCGTTGCGGAGTGGCTCCCTCAGCGCGGATGCATGCAGAGCCGACACCCTGCCGTGTTTCCTCTACCCCAGCCCGCAAACGCCGGCCGCGGCGCGCAGGTGCCATGCGCGGGCGTTCGTGGACAATGAACCGCATTCCGATAGTGTGGCGTTGTGTCGCGCGCGGCCCCTGATTTCGGGAGCATCGGCGGTTTGCCGGCAACGCGCCCTCCTTTCCATCGCTGACGCCGGGGGCCAACGGATCGACCATGGCTGACGTTCTCGCCGCACCGCAACATGCTCCGGTCCGGACCGCCTCGCCGCTGCGCACATTGGCGCTGATCTCGCTGGCGCACTGGGTCAGCCATCTGCACATGCTGGTGCTGCCGATGCTGTTTCCCTACCTGAAGGAGAAGCTCGGCGTCGGCTACATCGAGCTCGGCTTTCCGCTCACCGTGTTCGCGGTCGTCTCGGCCCTGACCCAGGCGCCCGTCGGCTATCTGGTCGACCGCGCCGGTGCCCGCCGCATCCTGCTGATCGGCCTGACGCTCGGTGGCCTGTCGCTGGCGATGCTCGGCGTCTACCTGAGCTATGCCAGCCTTGTCGTCTCGGCGGTGCTGCTCGGCCTCGCCAACGCGGTCTACCATCCTTCCGACTACGCGCTGCTGGCCGCACACATGGAAGAGAAGCGCATGGGCCGCGCGTTCGGTGTGCATACCTTCGCCGGCTATCTCGGCGGCGCCGTCGCGCCCGCCGTGATGGCGGCGCTGGTCACCACCGTCGGCGGCTCCGGCGCGCTGATCGCAGCCGGCCTGGTCGGACCGCTCGCCGCGCTGCTGCTGCTCGTCGGCAACGTGCCCGAGGTGCCGCCGCATCCGCATCACACCAGCGCCGACGGCAGCAAGGTCAAACAGCCCAGCCTGCTGACGCCGATGCTGATGCTGCTGACCGTGTTCTTCATGCTGCTCAGCCTGTCCAACGCCGGCATCGCCAGCTTCGGCGTTGTCGCGCTCATGAACGGCTACGGCATCTCGTTCTCGACCGCCAACATCGCACTGACCGCGTTCCTCGGCGCCAGCGCCGTCGGCGTGCTCGCCGGCGGCCAGCTCGCCGACCGCATCCGCCATCACAACCTGGTCGCGGCCGTCGCCTATGCGATCAACGCCGTGCTGGTGCTGATGATCACTTTCATCAACCTGCCGACCGTGCTGCTCACGGCGATCATGCTGGTCGCGGGCTTCATGAGCGGCGTGATCGCGCCGTCGCGCGACATGCTGGTGCGCAATGCCGCCCCGCCGAGTGCCGCCGGCCGCGCCTTCGGCATCGTGTCGACCGGCTTCAACTTCGCCGGCGTGGTCAGCCCGCTGCTGTTCGGCTGGATCATGGACATGAACGCGCCGCGCTGGGTGTTCGGCGCCTCCGTCGTGTTCATGCTGCTGACGATCGTGCTCGCGTTCTTCACCGAGCCGAAGAAGGCCAAGGCGTAGCAGTCTTCGTAGGGTGGGCAACGTGAAGCATGCCCACCGTCCGCCAGAAATCACCGCTGAGAATGGTGGGCGCGCGCCGCCTTGCCCACCCTACGGCGCTCGCGTCACCTGCGCCGGCGCAACGCTGCTGCCTGATCCCCGCGTGTTGACATCATCGCCTTCCCGCCGATGATGCGGCCAACAACAACACCCGGGGAAGACACGCCATGACACAGCCAGATCTCGTGATCCGCGGCGGAACCGTTGCCGATGGCTCGGGCGGCGAACTCTACGAAGCTGATGTGGCGATTGCGGACGGCCGTATCGTCGCCGTCGGCAAGGTCAATGCGACCGGCCGGGAGGAGATCGACGCGCGCGGCAAACTCGTGACACCAGGCTTCGTCGACGTTCACACCCATTACGACGGCCAGGTGACCTGGAGCCAAGACATCTCGCCGTCGTCGCAGAACGGCGTCACCACCGCGATCATGGGCAATTGCGGCGTCGGCTTCGCGCCGTGCCGGCCGGCCGATCATCAGCGCCTGATCCAGTTGATGGAGGGCGTCGAGGACATCCCCGAACCGGTGCTCGAAGCCGGCATTCCCTGGGAATGGGAGAGCTTTCCGGATTACATGGAGTGGCTCGGCAAGCGTGAATTCGATCTCGACATCGGCGCGCAGCTGCCGCATGCGGCGCTGCGCGTCTATGTCATGGGCGAGCGCGGCGCGCGCCGCGATCCGGCCACCGCCGACGACAACCGCGCCATGGCGGCGCTGGCGCGCGATGCGGTCAAGGCCGGCGCGCTCGGCTTCTCGACCTCGCGCACGCTCAACCATCGGACATCGACCGGTGACTACACGCCGACGCTCAAGGCCGGCGAGGACGAGTTGACGACGATCGCCCAGGCCATGCACGGCGCCGGCCGCAGCGTGCTGCAATTCGTGCTCGACATCTCCACCATCCACGAAGACCTGCCGATGATGCTGCGCATCGCCGACACGACGAAATGCCCGATCTCGTTCTCGGTGACGCAGAACGACCGCGCGCCGCAACGCTGGCGGCAGACGCTGGCCGAAATCAACGCCGCCGCCGCGCGCGGCCTGTCGGTGACGGCGCAGATCGCGGCGCGCCCGGTTGGGCTGCTGCTTGGGCTGGAGTTGTCGCGCAACCCGCTGCAGACGCATCCGAGCTACCAGGCGATCGCGCATCTGCCGCTGGATGAGCGCGTCGCGCGGATGCGCGATCCGGCGCTGCGCGCGGCCATCCTGGGCGAGCAGGCCAGCGCGACCGACGACCCGCTGTTCTTCAAGCCGAACTACGACAAGATGTATCTGCTCGGCGATCCGCCGGACTATGAGCAGCCGCCGGAGCGGTCACTCGGCGCCCAGGCCCGCGCGCGCGGCTGTCGTCCCGAGGAACTGGCCTATGACGCGATGCTCACGGACGGCGGGCGCGGCATGCTCTACGTGCCGTTCCTCAACTATTCCGACGGCAATCTCGATGCCACCTACGAGATGCTGCGCGACCCGCGCAGCGTGCCCGGCCTCAGCGACGGCGGCGCGCATTGCGGCATCATCTGCGACGCCAGCTTCCCGACCTATCTGCTGACGCACTGGACCCGCGACCGCAGGCGCGGTGACAAGCTCTCCATTCCGTTCGTCGTCGCCGCGCAGTCGCGCAAGACCGCGCTCTCCGTCGGCCTCGACGATCGCGGCCTGCTCGCGCCAGGCTACAAGGCCGACGTGAACGTCATCGACTACGACCGGCTGCATCTGCATCCGCCGAAGGTGCACTACGACCTGCCGGTCGGCGGCCGCCGCCTGATGCAGGAGGTCGACGGCTATGAGGCGACGATCGTATCGGGCGTGGTGACACGCCGGCATGGCGAAGCCACCGGCGCACGGCCCGGGCGGCTGGTGAGGGGTGCGCGCCAGCTGAGCTGAGACGTCAACTGGCCGCGGCGACTGTCTCGGCAAGCCTTGCAAGCTCGGCTTGCGCGGCGGGATGCTCGTTGAACCAGGGTGGCAACGAGCGCAGCGCGATCTCGAGTGCCCTGCCGGCCTCGTCTTTGCGGCCGTGCAGGAGATGCCACTCACCGATGTAGAAATAGGCTTCAGCCTGTTCTCGAGCCGTTGCCGCCGCGTTCAACAGCTGCTGCGCCGTCGAACGCTCCATGAGAAGATCGAACACGGGCCAGGGCCACTGCCCCGCCGCCCAGTACGCAGCGAAAGAAGCGAGATCTGGCTTGGCGCGCCCCGGCAACCGAGCCAGCGACAGGTAACGAAACAGGGCCGCATAGGGCTCGAACTGGAGCGCGAGCGATCGTTCCATGTCAGCTGCCGCGGCTTCGAACCTGCCGCGGCAGAACTGAATATAGCCACGTCCCCGATGCATGACCGGGTCTTTGGGCGCGAGGCCGACTGCTGTCGTGCTCTGGGCGATCGCGCGATCCAGATCGCCCTTCACATGATGAAGGTACGCGAGTTCACCATGAGCCGCCGCGAGCCTGGGCTCGAGCGCGAGAGCACGCGTCTGATCGTCAATGGCGCCGTCGAAGTCGCCGAGGAATTTGCGTGACACGCCGCGGGCGCCGTAGGTCTGCGCGTTGGGCTTGAGCTTGAGCGCGAGACCAAAATCCTCGATCGAGCTGGCGTAGCTGCCCATGCCCTGGAGCGCCACGCCGCGATTGTGGTAAGCGTAATGGTTGCGCGGATTGAGCTGAACCACCTTGCTGAAGTGGAAGATGGCGCCCGAGAAGTCCTCGATCGTCAGGCATCGCACGCCGCGCCAGTACTGCAGCATATGAGAGAACAGGCGCATCATGCGGGACCTCACGCGGATGAATGCGAGGCCGCCTCCTGATGACCCCGGGCGGGGGTTGTATCACGCAAATTCCGGCGCCACACCCTGCTGCGCCTGCAGGCGCGCACGCTCGCTGTTGGGCCAGAGCAGCGCCAGACCCAGCAGGCCGGAGATCACCATGATGACAGCATTGATGGTGAAGCCGGACATGTAGCCTTCAAGCAGGCTGCCAGAGGCCTGGATCATCTTGCCCATCACGAGGGGCGCAACGATGCCGGCGAGCGTATAGAGCGCGCCGTAGATCGCCATGGCGGCGCCGCGCTGCGTGACCGGGGTGAACTCGCCGATCATCGGCGGGCAGACGACGTAGATCGAGCCGCACAATCCCGATCCGACCACGAGCAGTGCGATCTTTGCCGAAGCGGCGTCGACATGCGGCATCATCGCCATCAGCCCGCCGCCGATCACGAGCGGCGTCGCGCCGACCACGCCACGGGCCATGCGCGTGGAGACGCCACGCGCCATCAGCGTCTGCGACACAAAGCCCGTGGTCAGCACCACGCACGCGCCGAAGATCCAGGGCAGGATCGAGATGAAGCCGGCCTGCTGCTGCGAGAAGCCGAGGCCTTTCACCAGGAACGGCGTGAACCAGGTCAGCCCGAGCGACAGCGCCCAATAGGCGCCGAAGGTCGCGGCGACGCAGCCGACGAAGGTCCGCGACGTCAGCAGTTGCAGATAGGGAACGCGCCGCTCGCGCAATCCGGCGAGCTCGACCTCCGCCAGCGGCCCTTCCTTGCCCAGCCACAGCCACGCCACGCTCCACATCAGCCCGACCACGCCGAGTGCGCCGAAGGCATAGTGCCAGCCGTGATTCACGATGATCCAGTTCAGCGCGGGCACGGCGAGGATGACGCCGAAGGCGGATCCCTGTGACAGGATCGCGGTCGGCATCGCCCGCTTCTCATCGGGGAACCATTTGTAGACCGCGTGAACGGCGACGGACGCCGCGGGGCCTTCGCCGGCGCCGAGAATGATGCGGCAGATCAGCAGCGTGGTGAAGCCGACGGTGCCCACCATCGGGAATTGCGCGAGCGCCCAGATCAGCGCCAGCATCAGCAGCACCCAGCGCGTCGGCACCTTGTTGACGACGAAACCGACGACGATCGCCGAGATCGAGAACAGGAAGAAGAAGGATGATCCAAGCAGGCCGAACTGCTCGGCGTTCAGATTGAGCTCGGTCATGATCGGCACGCCGGCGAGCCCGACCACGATCTTGTCAGCGAAGTTCACCAGCATGAACAGGAACAGCAGGAAGGTGATCTTCCAGGCGCCTTTCGGTGTCGCGCTTGCGCGGGATGTGCCCTTCAGCGTCGTTGGCGCGGCCATGGTCCTTCCCCATTCTGTCATGATCCGCCCCTGTCGTCCGGGCGTTTTGACGATGCTACCCACGAAGCGGCTTCGCAGGCAACCGGTTGGCGCGCTAAGTTATTGCTGCAACGCGGGAATTCGCCCTCTTGGGCTGCATCGCGATACCCTCGCAACCTGATTGCGCGCGGCCGGCATCACATCGGGGGCGTCATGAAGAACGAGCGCGTGATGTTCGCGTTGGCCCTTGTTATGTTGTGACGCAACAACCCCGATCATGCTCGTGCTCAGCGTCCGTCATCTCACCAAGTCCTATCGATCCGGCGGCGAGCCGATCCACGTCCTGCGTGGCGTCGACCTCGACGTCTCCTCCGGCGAGCGCGTCGCGCTGACCGGTGAATCCGGCTCCGGCAAGAGCACGCTGCTGCATCTCATCGCCGGGCTCGATGCCGCCGACGGCGGCGACATTCTGCTCGACGGCGTTTCGGTCGGGGCGCTCGACGATTCGGCACGCGCGGCGGTCCGGCGCGAGCGGCTCGGCCTCGTGTTCCAGCAGTTCAATCTGGTGCCGAGCCTGTCGGTTCAGGACAATCTCAGTTTCCAGGCGCGGCTGGCCGGTCGGCATGATCCGGCGTGGCACACCGAGCTCGTCGAGCGGCTCGGGCTGAAGTCGCTGCTCAAGCGCTATCCGGAGCAACTGTCGGGCGGACAGCAGCAGCGCGTCGCGATCGGCCGAGCGCTGGCGGTCAAGCCGGCCCTGCTGCTCGCGGACGAACCGACCGGCAATCTCGACGAGGACACCGCCGACGAGGTGATGGCGCTGACGCGCGACCTCGTCGCGCGCACCGGCTGCGGCTTCCTGATGGTGACGCACAGCGCGCGGCTCGCGGCGATGCTCGACCGCCGCGTCCACCTGCATGGTGGGCGCATCGCATGAGGCGCGCGCTGTGGATTCTCGCCGTGCTGCTCAGCCACTGGCGCCGGCATCCGATGCAGCTCGCGACCTTGCTGATCGGGCTGATCTCGGCGACCGCGCTGTGGAGCGGCGTGCAGGCGCTGAACCAGCAGGCGCGCAGCTCCTATGATCGCGCCGCGGCGATCTTCGGCGGCGCGCGCACGCCGATGCTGGTCGCGACCGACGGCAAGATGCTGCCGCAGAGCGTGTTCGCGGAATTGCGCCGCGCCGGCTGGCCGGTGTCGCCGGTGCTCGAGGGCCGCGTGCAGATCGACGGCCATTCGGTGCGGCTGCTCGGCATCGAGCCGTTCAGCATCCCCCGGGAGGTCGGCAATGCGCCGATGGTCGGGCGCAGCGAGCTCGAGGCCTTTCTCACACCGCCACATCGCACGCTGATCTCGCCGGAGACGCTGGCCGATCTCGGACTGAAAGACGGCACGGCGCCGCGGCTCAGCAACGACGCCCTGCTGCCACCCTTGATGGCGCAGCAGCAGCTCGCGCCCGGCGTGCTCGTGGTCGATATCAGCGACGCGCAGCGGCTTCTCGACAGGCCCGGCCAGATTTCGCGGCTGCTGGTCGGCAAGACGTCGGTCCAACGACCGCCGTTGCAGTCGTTCGCGGGCGGCCGGCTACAGCTCGTGCAGCCGGAGGCCGAGACCGACCTGGAGCGACTGACCGACAGCTTCCACCTCAACCTCACCGCCTTCGGCCTGCTGTCCTTCGTCGTCGGCCTGTTCATCGTCAATTCCGCCATCGGCCTCGCCTTCGAGCAGCGCCTGCCGGTGCTGCGCACCTTGCGCGCCTGCGGCGTGTCGGCGCGCCAGCTCAACGGCGTGCTGATCGGCGAGCTCATCGCCTTTGCCTTGGTGGCGGGGCTCGTCGGGCTGGTGTGCGGCTACGTCATCGCCGCCGCGCTGCTGCCGAACGTGGCGGCATCGCTGCGCGGGCTGTATGGCGCGCAGGTGCCGGGCGAGCTCAGCCTGCAGCCGGAATGGTGGTTTGCGGGCCTCGTCATCAGCATCGCCGGCGCGCTCGCGGCCGCGACGACCAGCCTGATCAAATCGATGCGGCTGCCGATCCTCTCCACCGCGCAGCCCTATGCGTGGCAGGAGGCGCAGCGGCGCTGGCTGCGCTTGCAGAGCGCGGTCGCGCTCGCCTTCTTCGTCGCCGCCGGCCTGCTGCTGTGGCTCGGGCAGTCGCTGCTGGCTGGCTTCGGCGTGCTCGCGGCGATGATGCTCGGCGCGGCGCTGCTGCTGCCCGCGATCCTGGAGCTGGTGCTGCGGCTCGGCGAGCGCGGCGCGCGCGCGGCGCTGGCGCAATGGTTCTGGGCCGACAGCCGCCAGCAGATCTCGGGCCTGTCGCTGGCGCTGATGGCGCTGCTGCTCGCGCTCGCCGTCAATGTCGGCGTCGCCACGATGGTCGAGACCTTCAGCCGCACCTTCCTGGTCTGGCTCGATGGCCGGCTCGCCGCCGACGTCTACGTCAGCGCCGCGGATGAAGCGCAGGCGCGCGACATCCAGACCTGGCTGCGCGCGCGGCCCGATGTCCAGGCCGTTCTGCCGGGCGGACGCGCCGAAACGCAGTTGGCGGGCGCGCCGATCGACATTCTCGGCCTGCCCGATCACGACACCTATCGCGACCATTGGCCGCTGCTGCAGGCCGGCGACAGCGCCTGGAAGCAGCTGGTGCGCGGCGACGCCGGCTTCGTCAGCGAGCAGTTGGCGCGCCGGCTCCATCTGTCTGTCGGTGACAGCATCGACCTCCCCGCATCCGGCGGCGACTGGCGCATCACGATCGCCGGCATCTATGCCGACTACGGCAATCCCAAGGGCCAGATCACGGTCAACGTCGCCGCGCTGACGCGCCGCTTCCCGGCGACGCCCATCACGCGCATGGCCGTGCGCGCAGCGCCGCCCGACGTGCCGGGACTGATCAGCGCGCTAACCGACAAATTCGGCCTGGACGGCCGCAACGTCATCGACCAGGCCACCGTGAAGCAGGAGTCGAAGCAGATCTTCAACCGCACTTTCGCGGTCACCGGCGCGCTCAACACCTTCACGCTGGGCGTCGCCGCGATCGCGCTGCTGACCAGCCTGCTGACCTTGGCGAACTCGCGGCTGCCGCAGCTCGCACCCTTATGGGCCATCGGGCTGACGCGACGGCGGCTCGCCGAAGTCGAGCTGTTGAAGACGCTGTCGCTCGCCGGCCTGACCGCGCTGCTCGCGCTGCCGCTCGGGCTCGTCGTGGCGTGGTGCCTGATCGCGATCGTCAATGTCAAAGCGTTCGGCTGGCGGCTGCCGTTCGACGTGTTCCCGCTGCAGCTCATCCGGCTGCTGGTCGTCACGCTGGTCGCGGCGGTGATCGCCTCGCTGCTGCCGGTGCTGCGGCTGGCCCGGATGCAGCCGGCCGATCTGGTCAGGACCTTCACCATTGAGCGCTAGAACGACGATCACGCGGCGCGGCCTGATCGGCGGGCTCGGCCTGCTGGCCCTGCCGCGCCTCGCACATGCACAGGGCTTTGCGGGCCTGAGCGACAGCGCCGACGGCTTTGCACCGGTGACGCCCGGACGAGCGTTCGGCTTCCCTGCGGATCACGGGCCGCACGACGATTTCCGCATCGAGTGGTGGTACGTCACCGCAAACCTCAGCGATAGCAGCGGCAAGGCCTATGGCCTGCAATGGACCCTGTTCCGCTCGGCGGCGCGGCCGGGGCCGCAAGCCGAGGGGTTCGACAATCAGCAGCTCTGGATGGCGCATGCCGCGGTGACGCGCGCGGACAGCCATCGCTCCGCCGAGAAATTCGCGCGCGGCGGCGTCGGCCAGGCCGGCGTCGAGGCCAAGCCGTTCCAGGCCTGGATCGATGACTGGCTGCTGAGCGGCACCGCCGCCACCGACGATCGATCGCTGGCGCCGCTCGACATGACGGCCGCCGGGCCGGACTTCTCCTACGCGCTGCATCTGGAGGCGGACCGTCCGGTGGTGCTGCAGGGCATCGGCGGCTACAGCCGCAAATCCGAGCGCGGCCAGGCGTCTTACTATTACAGCCAGCCGTTCTACCGCGCCCGCGGCCAGATCAATTTCGACGACACGCCGGTCGAGGTAACAGGCGTGGCCTGGCTCGACCGCGAATGGAGCAGCCAGCCGCTAGCCGCCGACCAGAGCGGCTGGGACTGGTTCGCGCTGCATTTTTCCGGCGGCGAGAAGCTGATGCTGTACCGGATGCGGCAGGGCAATGGCGACTACACGTCCGGCACCTGGATCACGGCCGACGGCGTCTCGCGCGCGCTCGGCCCCGGGGGCATCGTGATGACGCCAAAGGATATCGTTGCGATCGGTGAGCGCAGGCTGCCGGTCGGCTGGCGCGTCGAGATATCAGCGCTCGGCATCGCCATCGACTCGACGCCGCTCAACCCCAGGGCCTGGATGGGCACCCGCGTGCCATATTGGGAGGGACCGATCAGCTTCAAGGGCAGCCACACCGGGGTGGGCTATCTCGAGCTGACGGGATATTAACAAGCCGTCATCAGGGGGAACCGCGCATGTATCACTTCACCGCACTCGTCACCGTGCTCGCGCTCATGCTGTATTTCTACATGGGGGTCCGCGTCGCGCAAGCGCGCGCCAGGTTCGGCGTCAAGGCGCCGGCCGTCACCGGCAATCTCGATTTCGAGCGCACCTATCGCGTGCAAGTGAACACGCTGGAATGGATGCCGATCTTCCTGCCGGCGCTGTGGCTGTTCGCGATCTATGTCAGCGACCCGATCGCGGCCCTGATCGGCCTCGTCTGGATCGCGGGTCGCGCGATGTACATGGTGTCCTATGCGAAGGCCGCGGAGAAGCGCGGCCCCGGTTTCGGCGTGCAGGCGCTCGCCGCATCCGTACTCCTCGCCGGCGCGCTGATCGCCATCCTGTGGCGGATGCTGCACGGCTGATTGCTGCACCCATCGCCGTCGCCCCGGCTTTCGCCGCGACGACGGCGATAGTGTGACGATCACTTCGTCAGCGGACAGCCGCTCTCCTTGGCGGTGAAGAACGCCTTGTCGCCGGGCACCGTGGCGAGCTGCTTGTAGTAGTCCCACGGCTTCTTCGATTCCGACGGCTTCTTGACCTCGAACAGGTACATGTCGTGGACCATGCGACCGTTGGCGAGCACCTTGCCCTGCGCGAAGGCGTCGTCGACCGGCAGCTCCTTCAGCTTCGCAGCCACCGCATCGGAGTCCTTGGTTCCGGCGGCCTTCACCGCCTTCAGATAGGACAATGTCGCGGAATAGGTGCCGGCGTGGATCATGCTCGGCATCCGGCCGGTGCGCTTCATGAAGCGCTCGCTGAAGGCGCGGGACTTGTCGTCGCGATCCCAGTAGAAGCCTTCGGTGAGGATCAGGCCCTGCGCCGCCTCCAGCCCGAGACCATGCACCTCGGACAGGGTCATCAGCAGGCCGGCGAGCTTCTGCCCGCCCTTGACGATGCCGAACTCGGCCGCCTGCTTGATCGAGTTGGTGGTGTCGAGGCCGGCATTGGCAAGCCCGATGATCTTGGCCTTCGAGCTCTGCGCCTGCAGCAGGAAGGAGGAGAAGTCCGACGAGTTGAGCGGGATGCGCACCGAGCCCAGCACCTTGCCGCCCTTCGACGTCACGATGTCGCTGGTGTCCTTCTCCAGCGCATAGCCGAAGGCGTAGTCGGCGGTCATGAAGAACCAGGTATCGCCGCCGGATTCGACCAGCGCGCCGCCGGTGCCGACCGCGAGCGCGCGGGTGTCATAGGCCCAGTGGAAGCCGTAGGGCGTGCAGGCATCGCCCGATATGCGCGAGGTCGCGGCACCGACGACGATGTCGATCTTCTTCTTCTCCTTCGACAGATCCTGGATCGCCAGCGCGACCGAGGAGGTCGTCAGCTCGGTGATCATGTCGACACCCTCGGTGTCGTACCAGCGCCGCGCGATCGACGAGGCGAGATCGGGCTTGTTCTGATGGTCGGCGGTGACCAGCTCGACCTTCTGCCCCAGCACCTCGCCGCCGAAATCCTCGATCGCCATCTTGGCCGCTTCGACGGAATATTTGCCGCCGTAGTCGGCATAGACGCCGGACTGGTCATTGAGGATGCCGATCTTGACCTGCGCCGACGCCGGCGCCGCCGCCAGCAGCGCACCGACGGCCGCAAAAGCCAGCAAACCCGATTTCATATGGTCTCTCCCCGCATGTCTTGGTCTTGAGATGTCATTCGTTGGAATGCGCGCTCATGTTATGCCAGAACCCCGGCCACGCCCATCCCTTCCCGCCTCAGCCAATCGGCTGACAGCCATGTTGAGAGACGCAGGCTCCTCCGCTACATTCGCGTCCAAACAACGAGCCGTCCCGCCGGGATGGTGCGCAGGGAAGGAAACCGCCTGGACGCGTGAGGCAGCACCGTCTGCATCGCGTCGCCATGCCGAGGTGCCGCGGCAGGCGCCTTCCTCCCGCCTGCGCGCCGCGCCGCGGCGAGCTGCGCGCATCGGCAGGAGGACACATGTACACCGGCAAGCACGCCCGGCTGCGCCCATTGCAGCCTGCCTTCATCATGGCCTCGACCGGCGAGGCGGTGACCTATCGCGAGTTGGAGGCGCGCAGCAACCGGCTGGCGCATCTGTTCCGCCAACGCGGCCTGAAGCGGCTCGACCACTATTCGATCTTCATGGAGAACAACAGCCGCTATCTGGAGGCGTGCGGCGCCGGCGAGCGCTCCGGGCTGTATTTCACCTGCGTGAACTCCTACCTCACGCCCGGCGAGCTGGCCTACATCCTCAATAACAGCCGGTCGCGGCTTCTGATCACCTCCCTCGCCAAGCTCGACGTCGCGCGCGAGGCGCTGAAGCAGGCGCCCGACATCGAGCTCTGCATCGTCGCCGATGGCCGACGGGACGAACTTGGCGAGAGCGAGCGGATCGTCGGCCTCGCCGAGGCCACGGCCGGCCTGCCGGCGACGCCGATCGCCGACGAATGCGTCGGCACCGCGATGCTGTACTCCTCCGGCACCACGGGCCGGCCGAAGGGCATCCTGCGGCCGCTGCCCGAGCAGCCGCCGGTTCAGCAGCTTCCGATCTTCGACTTCCTGGAAAGACTGTGGCGCTACCGCGAAGGCATGATCTACCTGTCGCCGGCGCCGCTCTATCACTCCGCGCCGCAGGCCGCGGTCAACCTCACCATCCGCGTCGGCGGCACCGCCATCATCATGGAGACGTTCGACCCCGAGCGCTACCTGCAACTGGTCGAGCAATGGGGCATCACGCATACGCAATTGGTGCCGACGATGTTCTCGCGCATGTTGAAACTGCCGGAAGAGATCCGCACGCGCTATGATCTCTCCTCGCTCGAGGTCGCGATCCATGCCGCCGCGCCCTGCCCGGCACAGGTCAAGGAGGACATGATCAGATGGTGGGGGCCGATCATCCACGAATATTACGGCGCCACCGAAGGCCTCGGCTTCACCGCCTGCGACAGCGCGGAATGGCTCGCGCATCGCGGCACCGTCGGCAAGGTGCTGTTCGGCGACCTGCACATTCTCGATGAGACCATGCAGCCGTGCCCGACAGGAACGGCCGGCACGGTGTGGTTCAAGACGGGATCGCCGTTCGAGTACTTCAACGACCCCGAGCGCACCAAGGAGGCCCGTTCGGCCGACGGCAGCATGAGCACCGTGGGCGACGTCGGCTATGTCGATGCCGACGGCTATCTCTATCTCACCGACCGCGCCACCTTCATGATCATCTCCGGCGGCGTGAACATCTATCCGCAGGAATGCGAGAACCTGCTGATCACGCATCCGAAGGTCGCCGATGCCGCCGTATTCGGCGTGCCCAACCCCGATCTCGGCGAGGAGGTGAAGGCGGTGGTCCAGCCGATGTCGGGCATCATGCCTGGGCCCGAGCTGGAAGAGGAGCTGATCGCGTTCTGCCGGCAGTCGCTGTCGCGGCAGAAGGTGCCGCGCTCGATCGATTTCGAGAAGGAGCTGCCGCGGCTGCCGACCGGCAAGCTCTACAAGCGCCTGCTGCGCGACCGCTATTGGGGCAACAAGACGTCAAGGATCGTGTAGGGCGGCACGACCTCGGATTGATCCTGGTCAAGCGCGCGCGGTGCCGCGCAGCTATTCTCCGCCAATTGCGATCGCAGCACGAGACGACGACATGCGCGCTCATCAAATCATGACCAGATCCGTGATCGCGGTGACGCCCGGAACCCCGGTGGCCGAGGCAGCGCGGATCATGCTGCGCAACCACATCGGCGGGCTGCCTGTGGTCGACGCGTCCGGCACGCTCGTCGGCATGGTCACGGACGGTGATTTCCTGCGCCGCGCCGAGCTCGGCACCGAACGCAGGCAAGGCCGCTGGCTCGACCTCCTGGTCGGCCGCGGCCGCATCGGCGCCGACTTCGTCCATTCCCACGGCCGTACGGTTGGCGACATCATGAGCCAGCCTCCGGTCACGGTCAGCGTCGATGCCAGCCTGGCGGAGATCGCCGAGATCATGGAGAAGCGCAACATCAAGCGTCTCCCTGTGATGAGTGGCGACCGGCTGGCCGGCGTGGTGACCCATACGGATTTCCTGCAAACCGTGGCCGACCTCGCCACTGCCGTTCCAGGCCCCACCCCTGACGATGACGGGATCCGCAACGCCATCCTCGATTCACTCGACCAGGCCGCCTGCAAGCATTGCCGCTTCAACGTCGTCGTCCGCAACGGTATCGCGCATCTCACGGGCGCGGTGCGCAGCGAGAAGGAGCGGGCCACGGCGATCGTGGCGGCCAAGAGCGTCCAGGGCGTCAGGAACGTGCGCGACCACATGTGGGTCTATCCGCCGCCAGAGGACGAGTTCGGCGGCGGTGACATCGTCTCGCTGCAGGACCAGCCGTCGACCGACGACGACCAGCCGCTGTGAGGAGAGCCGGGCGTGCGACGTGCCTCCGTACCATCGCTGCTGCTGCTGGTCCTGCTGTCCGCCCCGGCGGCCGCCGAGGATCTCGATCACGGCCGCCAGCTCGCCGAGCGCTGGTGCGCCGCCTGCCACGCCGTGGCCACAGAGCCGACCAAGTTCCGGCGCGCCCGGCCGTTCGTCGCCATCGCGGCCAGGGATGACGTGACGAAGGAGATGCTGGCCAAGTTCCTCCTGCTTCCCCACGCGACGATGGCCAACAATCCGCTCAGTGCGAATGATGCGGCCGACCTGGCAGGCTACATCCTCAGCCTGAGGAAGTAGTTGATGCGACATTCGCCAATGGGTTGAGCCGCCCCCCGGTCGGCGGCGTCCGGATGCAAGCGGACCCCTGGCGCCGAACGTTCGGCGGCAATTTAGCAGGATCTCCTGGAACAAAACGCCCATGCCTGCGTTCTCCGTGTTCGCCGTCGTGAGCTGGAGCACGTCGCACGGCCCCAAGGGGGTCTGCCGACGGCAAATCGTCCTGTCCTCGTTGCCGGAAAAACCAACAACAAGCAGCGATCGAGATAGCCCTTGCATTTGTACACAAACAAGTTGGTAATCCGGTGCACGGCGTCTTCTCTGCCGACCTGTTAGCAAGGAGCCTGCGACGTGCACGGAATGCCCGGCGCCTCCCCCGCCCCACGCGTAACCGACGACGATACGGCCTATCTGGCGGCGATCGTGGAGTCCTCGGCCGACGCCATTGTCGGCACCACCGCCGACGGCGTCATCCGCAGTTGGAACGCGGCCAGCGAACGGATGCTGGGGTTCACCGCGGCTGAAATGATCGGCAGATCCGTCTCCGAGATCATCCCCCCCGAGCTGGCGGAAGAAGCGAGCGCCTTGCGCGCCAGGGTCAACGCGGGCGAAGCGATCGAGAGCTTCGAGACCGTCCGGCTGACCAAGCAGGGACGCCCGATCGAGGTCTCCATCACGTTTTCGCCGATCCGCAGCAGCACCGGCGTGATTGTCGGCATCTCCAAAGTCATCCGCGATGTCACGCTGTCGAAGAAGACCGAGCGTGCGGCGGCGATGCTCGCGGCCATCGTCGCCTCGTCCTCGGACGGCGTCGTCAGCAAGACGCTGGACGGCACGATCACCAGCTGGAACAAGAGCGCCGAACGCATCTTCGGCTTCTCGGAAGGCGAGATGATCAACCGCTCGATCCGCACGATCATCCCGCAGGAGCGCCAGGCCGAGGAGGACCGGATCCTCGCCACCGTCCTATCCGGCGCGATCATCGACAATTTCGAGACCATCCGCCTGCGCAAGGATGGGGCGCTCATCGACGTGTCGGTGACGGTCTCGCCGGTCCGGGACTCCAGCGGCCGCATCATCGGCGCCTCCAAGATCGTGCGTGACATCACCGACAAGCGCCAGACAAGGGAGCAGTTGCGCACCTTGCTGGCCGAGGTGAACCACCGCAGCAAGAACCTGCTGTCGCTGGTGCAGGCGATCGCCCGGCAGATGACCCGTCACGGCCGCCAGCTCGACCTCAACCGCTTTCTGGAGCGCCTGCAGGCGATCGCGAGCAATCAGGATCTCCTGATCCAGAACGATTGGCGTTTCATTCCACTCGGCGGCCTGGTCCGCTCGCAGCTCGGGGCGTTCAGCGACTTGATCGGCGACCGCATCGCGATCGACGGGCCGCCGATCGAGCTGACGCCGGAGGCCGCGCAGTCGATCGGCATGGCAGTCCACGAGCTCGCCACCAACGCCGCCAAATATGGCGCACTGTCGAACGACGAGGGACGGATCGCGGTCCGCTGGACGCGCATCGACGACAGCTTCGACATGACGTGGGTCGAAAGCGGCGGACCTGAGGTCGCGCCGCCGGAGCACACCGGCTTCGGAAGCCGGGTGATTTCCGATCTGGTACGCGCCGGCCTGGATGGAACGGTCGAGGTCGAGTTCCTGCCGACCGGACTACGCTGGCACCTGAGGTGCCCCCTGCAACGCCTCTGCCGCGACCGTCATCATGCGCGACAGTGAGAAGACTCATCTCCTGATCGTCGAGGACGATCCCATGATCGGCTTCGACCTCGCGGTCGAGCTCGAAGCCGCCGGATTCACGGTCGTCGGCGTGGCGGCGACCGTGCACAAAGCCCTCCATCTGCTGGAGCGGAATCACTGCGATCTCGCCGTGCTCGACGTCAATCTCGGGCAGGAAACATCGGCGCCGATCGCGCGCGCTTTGGTCGCGGCCGGCGTGCCCTTCGTCGCCGTCACCGGCTATTCCGTCGATCAATGCCCGGAAGAATTCGCCACGGCACCGCTGCTGTCGAAGCCGTTCCAGACGTCGCGGCTGGTAGCCGCACTGAAGCGGCAATTGCATCAGTGAAGTCTGTTGCAGCGGGAGACGAGCTTCCGCGTGACGTGGCTGCAGCGGTTGCATCTTCGAGACAAGCCGACCTCTCCCCGCAACTGCCAGCGCAATCGCTTGTGGCGGTCTCCGTCTTTCGACCGTCTGTTTCCACGTCGTCATGGCCGGGCTTGTCCCGGCCATCCACATCGACGTCGCGCCCTGAAAGGACGCAGGCAGGCAACTCACGCCCACCTGCCCGACGGTCAGGCCGCAATCTCCGCCACGATCCGCCCCGTCGTCACCTGGTCGCCCTCGGCGACCTCGATCGCGGTCACCGTTCCGGCGATGCCGGCGGTGTGGACGTGCTCCATCTTCATCGCCTCGAGCGTCACCACCGGCTGTCCCACAGCCACGCTGTCGCCCGGCTTCACCAGCACCGCGACCACACGACCATTCAACGCCGCGCGAACCCTGCCATCACCGCCGCCAGCGGCTGAGGATTGCGGCCTCGCCAACGTCACGTCGCGCAGCGCCAGCGTCTGGTCGCGATGCTGGACGAACAGCCGATCGTTGTCGCGGACGAAGCGCGCGCTCTCGACGATCTCGGCGTGACGAACGCGGATCGCATCATCCGTGAGCGACACGATCTCGAAGCGATGCTCTGCATCGCCACGCGTCACGCGATAGATTCCGTCACGCTCGCGCAGCAGCTCGCACTCGGCCACCTCACCGGCGATCTCGAACCGGAGCGGCGTCGCGAAGGCTGCCGCGAGCGAGCGGCCGCGGCGGACGGGATGCGCGAGCGGATGGCTGACGGAGAGCAGCAACGCACCCAGCGAGAGGTCTGCCGCTTCGACCGCCGGCGCACGCAGCTCGTCACGATGCGCCGCGATGAATGCGGTGGTCGCCTTGCCCGCGGAGAAGGCCGGATGCCGCAGGCAGGACATGAGGAAGGCCCGGTTGGTCGGGACGCCCAAGGCAATGGCCTGCTCCAATCCGGCGATCAGTCTTGCGCGCGCCTCCTCACGAGTCGCAGCATGGCTGATCAGCTTGGCGATCATCGAATCGTAATGGGGCGGGATCTCCGCGCCGGACTCCAGCGCATGCTCGACCCGGATCGTCCCGGGCATCTGCCACAGCGTCATCCGCCCGGACTGCGGCATGAAGTCGTGCGCCGCATCCTCGGAGCACAGTCGCACCTCGATCGCGTGACCCGAGAAGCTGATCTGCTCCTGGCGCAACGGCAGGGGCTCGCCCGCGGCGATGCGCAATTGCCATTCGACGAGATCGAGTCCCGTCAGTGCCTCTGTCACGGGATGCTCGACCTGCAGCCGCGTGTTCATCTCCATGAAGTAGAATTGGCCGTCGCCGTCGAGCAGGAATTCCAGGGTGCCGGCGCCCTCATATCCGAGCGCCTTCACCGCCTGCACCGCCACGGCGCCCATGCGCACGCGCAGCTCCGGCCCGACCGCGGGCGACGGCGCCTCCTCGATCAGCTTCTGGTGCCGGCGCTGCACCGAACAGTCGCGCTCGCCGAGATGGATGGCATTGCCGTGCCGATCGCCGAACACCTGGATCTCGATGTGGCGCGGATTGGCGATCGCCTTCTCCAGGATGACGGTGCCGTCACCGAACGCGGCGGCCGCTTCGGAGCGCGCACTGCGCAGCAAATCGGGGAACGCGCCGGCGTCTGTCACGAGCCGCATGCCGCGGCCGCCGCCACCGGCGACGGCCTTGATCATTACCGGGAAACCAATGCGGCGCGCCTCGCGCAGCATCGCGTCGTCGCCCTGGTCCTCCCCCTGATAGCCGGGTACGCAGGGCACACCGGCGCAACTCATGATCACCTTGGCGCCGGCCTTGTTGCCCATCGCCTTGATCGCCTCGGGCGATGGCCCGATGAACACCAGACCGGCCTCCTTGCACGCTTGCGCAAAATCCTCGTTCTCGGCGAGGAAGCCATAACCGGGATGCACGGCATCCGCGCCCGTCGCCTTTGCGGCGGCGATGATCGCTGCGATGTTGAGATAGGACTGTGCCGGCGGCGGCGCGCCGATGCGGACCGCCTGATCGGCGAGCCGGACATGCGGCGCCTCAAAATCTGCATCGGAATAGACTGCGACCACGCCGTAGCCGAGCCGGCGCGCGGTGCGCATGATCCGCAAGCCAATCTCGCCGCGGTTGGCGATCAGCACCTTGTGGAACGGCCTGCGTTGCATTCCCGTCATCTCTCCGCTCATGGCCTGGACACCGAGAACTGCATGCGCTGCGGCTGCCGCGCTTCCGCCTCGCGGCAGATCGCCAGCACCTCCGACAGCACCGCGCGGGTGTCGCGCGGATCGATCACGCCGTCGTCGAGCACGCGCGCCGAAGTCGCAAACACGTCCATCTGGCTGTCGAACACGCCGATGATCTGCGCCTTCATGGCGTCGAGCTTCTCGCGTTCCACCGGCTTGCCGCGGCGCGCTGCGGCCGCTTCGGTCACGATCGCCATCGTCTCCGCCGCCTGCTCACCACCCATCACGGCGGTCTTGGCGTTGGGCCAGGAGAAGCAGAAGCGCGGGTGGAAGCCGCGGCCGCACATGCCGTAATTGCCCGCCCCGAACGAGGCCCCGCAATAGATCGTGATCTGCGGCACGGTCGCCGACGTCACCGCCTGGATCATCTTGGAGCCGTGTTTGATCATGCCGGCCTCCTCATAGGCGCGGCCGACCATGTAGCCGGTGGTGTTGTTGAGATACAGGATCGGTGTGCGCGTCTGGCAGCAGGCCTGGATGAAGTGCGTCGCCTTGTTGGCGCCCGCCGGATCGAGCGGGCCATTGTTGGTGACGATGCCGATCGCCTGGCCCTCGATGCGGGCATGGCCGCACACCGTCGCAGGCCCGTAGTTCGGCGCCATCTCGACGAAGTCACTGTCGTCGACGATGCGCGCAATGACCTGGCGCATGTCGACGGGGCGCTTGTGGTCGAGCGGCATGATGCCGAGCAGCTCCTCCTGATCGTAGCGCGGCGGCTGTACCGGCGACGACTCCTGCGATGGCCGGTCCCAGTTGAGCTTGCCCATGATTTCGCGCGCGATGCGCAGCGCGTCGCGATCGTCCTCGGCGAGATAGTCGCCGAGCCCGGAGATCGAGGTGTGCATCTCGGCGCCGCCGAGCTCCTCCTCGGTGGCGATCTCGCCGGTCGCGGCCCTCAACAGCGGCGGCCCGGCGAGGAAGGCACGGGTGCGTCCGCGCACCATCACGATGTAGTCGGACAATCCGGTCTGATAGGCGCCGCCCGCGGTCGACGAACCATGCGTCACGGTGACGACCGGAAGGCCCGCCGCCGAGAGCCGCGCCAGATTGCGAAAGATGTTGCCGCCGCGGACGAAATCCTCGACGCGGTAGCGCAGCAGGTTGGCACCGGCACTCTCGACCAGTTGCACGTAGGGCAGCTTGTTCTCCAGCGCCAGCTCCTGCACGCGCAGGGTCTTGTCGAGGCCGTAAGGCTGCAGCGCGCCGGCATCGATGCCGGCGTCGTTCGCCGAGACCATGCAGCGCACGCCGGACACGAAGCCGATGCCGGCGACGACGCCGCCGCCCGGCACACTCTTGGCCGGGTCCGGCGTATCGAACATGTAGCCGGCAAGCGTCGATAGCTCCAGGAACGGCGCGCCGGGATCGAGCACCAAGGCGACGCGCTCGCGCGGCAACAACTGGCCGCGCTGATGGAAGCGCTCCTTTGCCGCCGCCGAGGCATTGCGCGTGCGCGCCTCGAGATCGCGCATCCGCGCGATCAGGTCGAGCATGCCGTCACGGTTGGCTTGGAAGGCCGCGCCGGCGGGAGAGATGGTGTTGTCGATCACTGCCACGAACGAGGTTCTCTCTTTTGGCCGTCATTCCGGGGCGCGCGGAGCGCGAGCCCGGAATCCATACTCCCGATGGTGATTATGGATTCCGGGCCTGGCCCTTCGGGCCATCCCGGAATGACGGCGGAAGTCGTTGATACGGCTCACGCGCTCTTCGCGAAATGCTCGCCATAGGCCTGGCGCAGCTCGACCTTGCGCAGCTTGCCGGTGGCCGTCATCGGCATCTCCTCGAGCACCCGCACCAGCTTCGGCACCTGGAAGCCGCCAAGCGAATTGCGGCAGTGCTCGAGCAGCTCGGTCTCGCTGGCCCGCGCGCCGGGCTTGAGCTTGACGAAGGCCGAGACGGCCTCGCCCCATTGCGGATGCGGCAGGCCGACGACGGCGGCATTCTGCACCGCCGGATGCGCCAGCAGGGTCTCCTCGATCTTGACCGAGGCGACGTTCTCACCGCCGGACTTGATCATGTCCTTCTTGCGATCGAGGAACAGCACCTCGCCCTTGTCGATGACCGCGAGGTCGCCCGTGTGGTGCCAGCCGAACTTGCGGGCGTCCTCGGTCGATTTCGGATCCTTGTAGTAGCCCAACATCACGTTGGGCCCGCGATGCACCAGCTCGCCGATCTCGCCGGGCGGCAGCAGATTTCCGGCATCGTCCATGATGGCGGTCTCGTTGACGAACAGCGACTCGCCCCAGTAGTTGCCGAAGCGGTCGAGCTGGACCTCGGGCCGCGACATCGTCGTCGCCGGATACATCTCGGTCTGACCGCTGGTCAGCGCGAAGTTCGGACACAGCTCCTTGATCGCGCGCTCCAGCAGCGGCCGGCCCATCGGCGCCATGGTGTAGAGGCAGGTGCGCAGATGCGAAAGATCGAACTCCTTCCGCCGCGGATGATCGAGGATGGCTTGGTACATCAGCGGCAGACCGACGAACACGGTCAGCCGATCGCGTACGATCGCCTCCATGCAGGCGACCGGGTCGAAGCCGCGCATCAGCGCCATGCGGCCGCCGACCGAGAGATAGCTGAGCAGCAGCACGTGACCGGCACAGTGGAACAGCGGGAACTGCCCGGTGATGCCGTCGTCGCGCGAGAGCTGCATCTCGATGCAGTTGCTCATGACGGCCATCACCACGGCGAGGTGACAGTGCATCGCGCCCTTCGGCCGCGACGTCGTGCCCGACGTGTAGATGATCATCGCGAGATCGCGATCGTTGATCTCGATCTCGGGCTCGACGTCCGAATGCCCCTGGATGAGGTCGGCGAAGCTGGCAAGCCCCGCGGTCCTCGCCGTGCCGGTGAGATCGACGGCGACCAGCTCGACGCCGCGCTGTTCCAGCGCCGCCCGCCGCTCCGGCTGCGCAAACAGATTGTCATCGACGAGCGCGAAGCGCACCTCGGCATGGCCGAGGATGTAATCCATGTCGGCGGGCCCGAGCATCGTATTGATCGGCACCCAGACGAGACCGGCGCGATGGATGCCGAACAGCGCTTTGACGAACTCGATCGAGTTGTTGCAGACGGTCGAGATCTTCTCGCCCGGCTTCAGCCCCTTGGCGACGAGATGGTTCGCAAACCGGTTGGCATCGCGCTCGAGCTCGGTGAACGTCACCTGACGGGCGCCATCGGTGATCGCCACCCGCTCGGGAAAGCGGCGCGCCGCGCGCTTCAGGAGGTCGCCGATCGCAACCCGGCCGATGCGGCCGGGACCGGACACGCCGCCGGTGGCGTCGAGATTGGTCATTGGTCTGTTCCCTCCCCATTCACGTCATTGCGAGGAGCCGAAGGCGACGAAGCAATCCAGGGCGTCGTGCAGAACTCTGGATTGCGTCGCTGCGCTCGCAATGACGGCGTCTGCCTGCGTCAGTTCACCGTGCCGAACATCTGCCGCGCCTCGGCCGGGCTTGCGATCTCGCGGCCGGCGCGCCGCGCGCACGCCGCGATGGCCTCGATCAGCTGGCCGTTCGAGGTCACCTTGGTGCCGTCGGCGAGATAGAACGTGTCCTCCAGCCCGGTGCGGAGATGGCCGCCGAGCTCGGCGCAGCGCTGGTGCAGCGGCCAGATCTCCGCCCGGCCAATTGCCGTGACTTGCCAGTGCGCTTCCGGCAGCTTCAGCTTGAGCAGGATGGGCAGCAGCTCGGGATCGGCCGGCATGCCGGACGCGACGCCCATCACGAAGTTGTATTCGAGCGGGCCGTCATACATGCCGGCCTGGCGATACATGCCGACGCAGCGGACGATGCCGACATCGAAGCATTCGAATTCCGGGATCGTGTGCGCGTCCTTCATCGCGGCGAGATAGTCCTGGATCTTCTCGACCGAGTTGTCGAACATCATCGGCGGCCAGGCCCAATTGTTGTCGGCCTTGACCTTCAGATAGTTCAGCGAGCCGGCATTGCAGGCCGCGATCTCCGGCCGGGTTTGCCGGATGCAGTCGAGCGCGCCTTGATAGTTCGGTCCCGACACGCCCGAGGTGTGATTGATGATCACGCCGGGACAGGCCTCCCGGATCGCCTGCTGGATCTCGCGGGAGACGTCGACGTCCCAGGACGGCAGATGCCCCTTGCCCGGCGCCTGCTGGCGCAGATGGATGTGCATGATCGCAGCACCAGCGTCATAGGCGCGCCGCGCCTCGCGCGCCATCTCCTCGGGCGTGACCGGCACATGATGCTGCCTGGGATCGGTGAGCACGCCGTTCAGCGCGCAGGTGATGACGGCTTTGTCGCTCATGGCACTCGTTCGATGGGCTGCGCGCAGGCGGCGCTGTGCTGACAGGGTCCGTATATGACGGCCGCACGCCGGGATCTGCTTGCGTTGACTCGCTGGTGACATGCGGCGCAACCGGATATTGCTTTGCATCAAGTCCGCGGCCGGAAACGGCGCTAAGCGGTTCCTGCTTCTCCTCACGGGCGTGCAATGTCGATCGACCCACAACCTGCGCCGATGTTTCCCAATGGCTTGAGCGCGGCGGAGGCAGCGCGCCGGCTGCGGACGGAAGGCTTCAACGAGCTGCCGCAACCGGGCTCGCGCTCGATCCTGCGCCTCGTCGCCGACGTTCTGAAGGAACCGATGCTTCTCCTGCTGCTGGGCGGCGCCGGCATCTATCTCGCGCTGGGCGACGCGGCGGAAGCGATGCTGCTCGGCGTGTTCGCCTCGGCCTCCGTCTTCATCACCATCGTGCAGGAGGCGCGGACCGAGCGCGTGCTGGAATCGCTGCGCGACCTGTCAAGCCCGCGCGCCCTGGTGATCCGCGACGGCGAGCGCATCCGCATCGCCGGCCGCGAGGTGGTGCGCGGCGATCTCATCGTGCTGGCGGAAGGTGATCGCGTCGCAGCCGATGCGGTGCTGCGGCAATGCGACGATCTGCTGACAGATGAATCGTTGCTGACAGGCGAATCCGTGCCGGTGCGCAAGCGGCCGGCCGCCGGCGAAGCGATGGACGCGGCAACCGTGGCCGGCGGCGACGACCAGCCCTTCGTGTTCTCCGGCAGCCTGGTGGTGCGCGGCGGCGGCATTGCCGAGGTGATGGCGACCGGGCCGCACACGGCGATCGGCAGGATCGGCCAGTCGGTGACCGCCCTGGAGACCGAGACGCCGCGGTTGCGGCAGCAGACCCGGCGCCTGGTGCTGGCGTTCGCGATCGCCGGCGCCATCGTGGTTGCGGTCACGGTCGTGCTCTATGCGGTGTACCGCGGCGGCTGGCTGGAGGGAATCCTCGCCGGCATCGCGCTGGGCATGTCGATGCTCCCGGAGGAATTCCCGGTGGTGCTGACGGTGTTTCTGGCGATGGGCGCCTGGCGCATCTCGCAGGCGCGGGTGCTGACGCGGCGCGCTTCGGCGATCGAATCGCTCGGCGCCGCCACCGTGCTGTGCTCCGACAAGACCGGCACGCTGACGCAGAACCGCATGATGGTGGCCAGGCTGGTGCTGCCGGACGGCGGCGCGCTGCAGCCTGCGACGGCGACGCCGGACGCCATCACACCGCCCTTCCGCGATCTCGTCGCCACCGCCGTGCTCGCCTGCGACCCGCAGTCGCATGATCCGATGGAGCAGGCGCTGCACGCGCTCGGCGCCGACGCCACCGCGGGCGCCACGTTGCAGCGGCGCTACGGTCTGCGCCCCGACCTGCTGGCGATGACCAACGTCTGGTCGCGCGACGGCGCCGGCGTCGTGGCGGCCAAGGGCGCGCCGGAAGCGATCGCATCGCTCTGCGGCGTCGACGGTGACGAGCTGGCGGCGCTGCAGGCGCGCGTCGAGACGCTCGCCGCCGAGGGCCTGCGCGTGCTCGGCGTCGCCCAGGCGAGCTGGAGCGGCGAGGCGCTCCCCGACACACAGCAGGACTTCGCGTTCTCGTTCCGCGGTCTCGTCGGCTTCGCCGACCCGCTGCGTCCGGAGGTGAAGGATGCCGTCGCCGAGTGCCGCTCCGCCGGCGTCCGCGTCATCATGATCACCGGCGACTATCCCGCGACGGCCACCGCCATTGCGCGGCAGGCCGGGATCGATCCCGAGCGCGTCATCGCGGGCCCCGAGCTTGCCGATCTCGACGACGACGCCCTGGCGCTTGCGGCGCGCGCGCCGACGGCGTTCGCGCGCATCATGCCGGAGCAGAAGCTGCGCATCGTCACCGCGCTCAAGGCCTGTGGCGAGATCGTCGCGATGACCGGCGACGGCGTCAACGACGCGCCGTCGCTCAAGGCCGCGCATATCGGCATCGCGATGGGCGGCCGCGGCACCGACGTCGCGCGCGAGGCCTCGGCGATCGTGCTGCTCGACGATGATTTCGGCTCGATCGTCAAGGCGATCCGGCTCGGCCGGCGCATCTACGACAATCTGCGCAAGGCGATGAGCTTCATCCTCGCCGTGCACTTTCCCATCGCCGGGCTGGCGCTGCTGCCGCTCGTCACGGGCCTGCCGCTGCTGCTCGGACCTGTGCACATCGCCTTTCTCGAAATGATCATCGATCCCGTCTGCTCGCTGGTGTTCGAGGCCGAGACCGAGGAAAGCGACATCATGCGGCGGCCGCCGCGCGATCCGCAGGAGCCATTGCTGCCGCGGCCGCTGGTGCTGTGGGGGGCGCTGCAGGGCATCCTGGCGATGCTCACCACGGGCGGCGTCCTGCTGCTGGCACACCGCAACGGCATGCCGGACGACGAGCTCCGCGCGCTGGTGTTCTTCACCCTGGTGTCGGTGATCGTCAGCCTGATCTTCGTCAACCGCTCGTTCTCGAGCTCGCTGCGCGAGGCGCTGCTGCGGCCGAACCGCATGCTGCTGCTGGTGATCGGCTTCGTCGTCGCCGTGCTCGCGACCAGCCTGACGCTGCCCGCCGCCGCGGCGCTGTTCCGGTTCGGACCGCTGCACGCCGACGATCTCGCCCTGACCGCGACAGCCGCGCTGACCACGCTGATCCTGCTCGAACTGTCGAAGTTTCCGCTGCGCGCCGCGCTCGCGCGGCACGCAGCCAGGAAAGGTCAGGTCAAGGCGACCTCGCCGGCGCGGTAGATCGCGAGATCGCGCGAGCCGGAGAAGATCGCGCGCGGCTTCAGCCCGTAGAAGCGGCGGATTGAGTGGCTGAAATGCGTGGAATCCGGATAACCGATGTCCTGCGCGAGATGCGCCAGGTTGAGGTCCTGGTTGGCGTAGTTGAGCAGATGCCGCGCGCGCTTCCAGGCGCGGAACGAGCGGAAGGAGATGTCGGTCTCCTCCTTGAACAGATGCAGGAAGCGCGACGTCGAGAGCCCGACGGCGGCGGCGCAGCTCTCGGCCGTGGCCGGCTCGCCGGAGAAGCGGCTGATCAGGCCGATCGCCTTGACCACGCGGGGATCGAGCGTCCGCTGCGGCAGCACCTCGCCGAAGCACAGCCGGTCGAACACGGCGCTGGTGACGTCGCCGCTCAGCGGCCGCTGCACCAGCTCCTCATAGGCGGCGCGGATGCGGCCAGCATAGGCCTCCGCCTCGCGGGTGACCTTGCTCGCGAAGCGATCCAAGGTGCCGATCGGCACGCTCTCCGGCTCGATCGTTACGACGATGACGGTCCGATAATCACTCTCGATCGTGTGCGGCCTGTTGGGCGGCACGACCAGCAGCTCGCCGCGACGCTCCTCGCCGCCGTCGGGAATCAGCCGCAGGCTGCCGGTGAGCGCGACGTAGATATGGCACGCGCCCGAGCAGCGCTGGCGCGGACGGCCGAGCAGCCCGGCGTAGAAGACGCGCTCGGGCGTGATCAGCATGAGATGGCCGGAGTCCCGGCGGGTCACATCCATGGTCTTCCTCCTGAGGCGCGGCTCTGTCGGCCGCTTCTTTGGAGAAGAACCATAGCGCAATTCGCGCCCCTGTCATCGGCGACGATTGCCGATTTTTGTCGCGGTTAACTCATCGATCCGAGATGATCGTCATTCCGGGGCGCGCGTGAGCATCGCCCCGGAATGACGTGTCCAAAGCTACGGCCTTACCCGCGGCTCGATGCCCTGCTCCACGCCCGCGCGCTGCTCGGCGGCGCGTGCCCGCTGATAGCCCTCGCGCTGCTGCAATCGCACCCAATAGGCAGCCACATTCGGCCCAAAATCCTTGGCGAGCCCAAGCGTGTCTGCGAGACGCAATGCATAGCCGATCACGATGTCGGCCGCGGTGAAACGACCCGCGCACAAGAACTCGGCATTCGCGGTCGCTGCCTCCACGGCGCGCAGCCGTCCCAGGAACCACTTGGCATAATCCGTGGCGACCTGCGGCGAGCGACGCTCCTCCGGCTCGAGCTGAGTGTATCGCAATACCAGCGTCTGCGGGAACGTCAGCGTGGCGTCGGAGAAATACATCCAGTTCAGGAACGCGCCGTAGTCCTTTTCCTCAGGCCCGACCATCAGCGGCGTCGGGCCGTGCTTGATGCCGAGATAATGGCAGATGCCCGAGGACTCCGTCATTTTCGTCTCGCCGTCGATCATGAACGGGATCGTGCCGAGCGGATTGATCGCCAGATACTCCTTCGCCAGCACCCGCGGCGGGAACGGCAGCATCTTCAACTCATAGTTAAGTCGAAGCTCTTCCAGCATCCACAACGGGCGAAACGAGCGGGCGCCGTCGCAATGATACAGCGTGATCATCAGGCGCTCCCAGCTTTGCCGGTGCCGGGCAAAGTCCCCATCATCTTGCACAGGATGGTCAACATGACCTCGTCGGCGCCGCCGCCGATCGAGCTCAGGCGCGAATCGCGATAGGCGCGGCTGACCGGGGTCTCGTTCATGAAGCCCATGCCGCCCCAATATTGCAGGCAGGCGTCGGTGAGCTCGCGGCCGAGCCGGCCGGTCTTGAGCTTCACCATCGTCGCGAGCCGCGTCACGTCCTCGCCGGCGATCAGCGCCTCCGCGGCCTGGTAGGTCAGCGCGCGCAGCAGCTCGACCTCGGTCTGCATTTCCGCGAGCTTGAAATGGACGACCTGGTTGTCGAGGATCGAGCGACCGAAGGCCTTGCGGTTGCGCGTGTACTCGATGGTCGCGTTGATGATGGACTCATGCGCCTTCAGGCAGGCGGCGCCCGCCCACAGCCGCTCCTCCTGGAACTGCATCATCTGATAAGTAAAACCCTGCCCCTCCTCGCCGATGCGGTTGCGCTTGGGCACCCGGACATTGTCGAAGAAGATCTGCGCGGTATCCGACGAGCGCATGCCCATCTTGTCGAGCTTGCGCGCGACCTGCACACCCTTGCTCTTCATCGGCACGCAGATCAGCGACTTGTTGCGATGGACAGGTCCGTCGCTGGTGTTGGCGAGCAGGCAGATGAAATCGGCCTGGGTGCCGTTGGTGATCCACATCTTGCCGCCATTGATGACGTAGTCGTCGCCATCGCCGCGCGCCTGGGTCTTGATCGAGGCGACATCGGAGCCCGCGCCGGGCTCGGAGACGCCGATGCAGGCGACGTAGTCGCCTGAGATCGCGGGCGCCAGGAACTCCTTGCGCACCTCGTCCGAGCCGAACCGCGCCAGCGCCGGCGTCGCCATGTCGGTCTGTACGCCGATCGCCATCGGGATCGCGCCGCAATTGATGGCGCCGAGCTCTTCCGCCATCATCAGCGCGTAGGAATAGTCGAGCCCCTGGCCGCCGAACTCGACCGGCTTGTTGAGGCCGAGAAAGCCGAGGTCACCGAGCTTCTTGAACAGCTCATGCGCGGGGAAGATGCCGGCTTCCTCCCATTCGTCGACGTGAGGATTGATCTCGGCGGCGATGAACTTCTGCAGGATGCGGCGCGGTTCGTCGTGGTCGGCGGTGAAGAGCATGTTTCATTCCCTGTCATTCCGGGGCGATCGCGAGCGACCGAACCGGGAATCTCGATATGGTCTCATTTGACTGAGTCACGCTCGTCGTTCCGGGGCAAGGCCGCAGGCCTTGAACCCGGAATCCAGAGATTGCTTTGCGTTCGTTGCAACAACCTCGAGATTCCGGGTTCAGCTCTGCGGGCTGCCCCGGAATGACGTGCTGAGAAGGCGCGCGTCACAATCCCATCTGCCGGCTCGCCAGATCCTTCATGATCTCCTCGGTGCCGCCGCCGATGGCGTTGACCTTGACCTCGCGATAGATCCGTTCCACGCGGACACCCCGCATGAAACCGGCGCCGCCGAAGATCTGCACGGCTTCGGAGGCGCAGTAGGCCATCGTCTGCGTCGCCTGGTTCTTCATCATGCAGATCTCGGCGACCGGATTGTCGCCCTGTTCGAGCCGCCACGCCAGCATTTCCAGCATCGCCTGCGATGCCGCCACGCGCTGCGCCATGTCGACCAGCTTGTGGCGGATGACCTGGTGCTGCGCGAGCGGCTTGCCGAAGGTCTGGCGCTCCTTGGCGTAGGCAATCGCATCGTCGAGGCAGACACGGGCGTAGGCCGTGCAGCTCGCCGCCATGCCCATCCGCTCGCTGTTGAAATTGTGCATGATCAGCTTGAAGCCCTGCCCCTCCTCTCCGATCAGGTTCTCGACGGGCACGCGGCAGCCGTCGAAATGCAGGGTCGCGGTGTCCGACGCCCACCAGCCCATCTTGTCGAGCTTGGTGCGCGTCAGCCCCGGCGTGTCGCCCGGCACGAGCAGCAGACTGACGCCCGCCGGCCCCGGTCCGCCGGTGCGCACCGCGACCGTGATGTAGTCGGCCCGCATCCCGGAGGTGATGAATGTCTTCTCGCCGCTGACGACATAGTGATCGCCGTTGCGGACGGCCCGGGTCCTGAGATTGGCAACGTCTGAGCCACCGCTCGGCTCCGTGATCGCCAGCGCCGAGATCTTGCGCCCAGCCAGAATCTCCGGCAGCACGCGCGCCCTCACCTGCGGCTGCGCGGCGCGCGCGATCGGCGGCGCGCCGATCGTATGGCTCATCAGGCTGGCGCTGATGCCTCCGGCACCCGCACGCGCCAGTTCCTGCGACGACACGATCTTCATGAACTGGTCGGCCGGCACGCCGCCGAATTCCTCCGGGAAGCCGAGCCCAAGCAGGCCGATCTCCGCCGCCTTCAGATACAGCGCGCGCGGAAATTCTCCGGCCTCGTCCCACGCGCTCGCGAACGGCGCGATCTCCTTGTCGACGAAGCGCTTGATGACGTCGCGGAAGGCCTCGTGCTCGGCCGTGTAGAACGGGCTTTTCGTCATGGCGGTGCCGGGAGCATCCTGCTTCGTGCGCTTCCGAAGATGCGCCGGAAACGCCCGCATCAACTTGCGTGGAGTGGCTGACCGGCAAAATCACCTGCGGCGCGCCCGGTCGGCCCGGCCGGCCTCCCGGGGCCAGCGCCTGGACGCAAGACAGTGCATTGCACACATCTGCCCACTCGTTGCCGTGAGCGGCCTTCCATGGTCGCCATCGCCGCAAGCCAAGAACAAGAACGACAATCACGAAAATTCAACCAGAGGAAGCCCAGGGAATGTTGCCGATGACGACCAGGACACTGCTCTCATTCGCGGCCGCGGCCGCCTTTTCCGTACTGGCGAGCCAGAGCGCGCTTGCGCAAAAGAAATACGACACCGGCGCCACCGACACCGAGATCAGGATCGGCAACGTCGAGGCCTATAGCGGCCCGGCCTCGGCCTACGGCATCATCGGCAAGACCGAGGAGGCCTATTTCAAGATGATCAACGATCAGGGCGGCATCAACGGCCGCCGGATCAACTTCATTTCCTATGACGACGGCTACAGCCCGCCGAAGACGGTCGAGCAGGTGCGCAAGCTGATCGAGAGCGACGAGGTGTTCCTGGTGTTCAACGCGCTGGGCACGCCGACCCAGACCGCCGTGCAGAAATATCACAACGCCAAGAAGGTGCCGCAGCTGTTCCTGGCCACCGGCGCCAGCAAATGGAACGACCCGAAGGAATTCCCCTGGACCATGGGCTTCCAGCCGAGCTACCGCGTCGAGGCGCGGATCTTCGCCAAGTACATCCTCAAGGAGAAGCCGAACGCGAAGATCGCGATCTTCTATGCCAATGACGATTTCGGCAAGGACTACGTCCTCGGCATCAAGGAGGTGCTCGGCGACAAGGCCAAGACCATGATCGTCGCCGAGGAGAGCTACGAGACCACCGAGCCGTCGATCGACTCCCACATCGTCAAGCTCAAGGGCACCGGCGCCGACGTGTTCGTCAACATCTCGACGCCGAAATTCGCGGCGCAGGCGATCAAGAAGATCGCCGAATTGGAATGGAAGCCGATGCATCTGATGACCGACGTCTCGATCTCGATCGGCGCGGTGATGAAGCCGGCCGGCCTCGAGGCGTCCGAGGGCGTGCTGTCCGCCGGCTATCTCAAGGATCCGTCGGACCCCCAGTGGAAGGACGACGAGGGCATGAAGAAGTTCATGGCCTTCATCGACAAGTACATGCCGGGCGCCAACATCTCCGACGCCAACCTCGCCTATGGCTATGCCGCGGCCCAGACCATGGTGCAGACCCTGAAACAGTGCGGCGACACTCTCACCCGCGACAATGTCATGAAGCAGGCCGCCAGCCTCAAGGACTTCGCGCCGGATACCCTGATCCCGGGCATCAAGGTCAACACCGGCCCGAACGATTTCGCCCCGATCGAGCAGCTCAAGATGATGCAGTTCAAGGGCGGCAAGTGGGATCTGTTCGGCGACATCATCAGCGCGGATGTCGGGGGATAGCAGCGTCGCTGCGGCGCCTCACTCGGAATCGTCCAACGGCGCGCCGCATCGCTTGAGCCCCCCTCTCTCTACGCCGACGATCGGCTCCCCTCCCCCTTGGGAGGGGTTGGGGGTGGGGGTCTCCGCACTCCAAAGGCCGTGAAGGGCACAGCGCATTTCGGCGCCGCAACCACCCCCCAGAACAATTCCTTCTCATCACCCCAATACTTCGAGCGGTCTTCGTGGACCCCCACCCCCGACCCCTCCCCGCAAGGAGGGAGGGGAGCAGACTGCCCGTGACGCAACATTCTGCCATCCAAAAACTTCTTGCTATTTTTCCGAATTCATGATCATCTCTCGACATCCCGCCTCACCGCAGAGGGGCGTTGCGCGCGATCGTCACGACACGCGAGGCGGGGATGCGGTGGCCGCGAGAGATCGCAGCGTCTTCTCACGAGGGCGCGGACGAACGATCGCTCGCGGACGTGAAGTCGCAGCGTCCTGACACCCCGAAGCTGGTGTCCAGCGCAATGCGCGCAAGCGCATTGTCGCCATGGTGGCCAACAAGCCGGCGCACCAGGGAGACTGCGTATAAGCGTTCAACCCATCGCGCAGGGAATGCCGGCGGCGGATTCAATTGGTCGTCGCAACACTCGATGAGGAGGTTGCGATGGGCATTCGAAAGAAACGGTCAACGCGGGG
>NZ_JBNPUY010000022.1:0-37448 GCF_051168395.1 Bradyrhizobium sp. HKCCYLRH1030
AACTCCAGCAGAAGCGCTTGACGAGCTGCTGTCACGAATGAAAACACTTGGTGTTGCGACCACCGCTTGAGCCCGCCTCCGGCCCTCCCTGCGCGATGGCGCTACGGCTGCTTCGCGTTCTCCCCGGTGCGCCGGGCTTTTTGGTCACCGTCACCCACGCGGCGCCATTGGCGCCAGCGCAGGCTTGATACTGGCATCGGAGTATCAGGACCACGCGACTTGACCGTGCGAGCCGATGTTGTTCGTCCGCGCGAATGACCACGCTGCAAACCGGCCCGCCCATCACATCCCGCACTCCACGCTTCGTGACGACCGCGCAGCGCCCCTCGTCGATGAGGCGGGACAGCGACACACAATCATGATTTTCCGAAATCGCCAAGCAGGATATTTTTTCTGCCGGGACTGGACAGCCCAAATCAGCCTGAACTTGCTCGTGAAATCGGATTCCGGACGCCGCGGCGGTCGGGCGGATATGAAGCCTCGACAGGCTTGTCCGATCTCGGCGTGAGGGGCATGAGTCGCCCGACGAGCGGCATTCTGATTGCGTCAGTCCTCGACGCGCAGCCCGTCACCATCAACGTACCAGTCGGCACGTGACGCCCAATGCACGTGTCGATCGGGAGCGGCGCCGAGCGGCTCGTCGAAGCTCCCGGCGGGAATGATCACCTCGCGGCCGCTGCGCGTCAGATGCGGCATCGGGCTGCCGCAAGTGCTGCAGAAGGCGGTGGCGAAGCTGCGCGCCTGCGGCAGGTCGAACCGTGTGACGTTCGCCTTGCCCCGCATCCAGCGCAGCGCCGACGCCTTGACGATGACCTCACAGGAGTGCGCCGTGCCGCTGGCCTTGCGACAGCGCGAGCAATGGCAATTGAGGAAGTTGTCGAACGGCCCATCGACCTCGAAGCCGACCCGGCCGCAGAGGCAACTGCCGCGGAACGTGGTCATGACGATCTCCTGTCGTGGTCTGGAACGGAATGCCCAAGAGCGCGGCACGCGTGGAGGATGTTACTTATCCTGATTGCATCTTTGTGGCTATTAGGACGACTGAAGGCCAGCCGCGGTCGCCGCGCTGTTAGTAGGTAGTCTGATCTTCCCAAGGCGGAACATTCATTTGTTGTGAGTCATCCTCGACGCCGAGAGTCAATCATTTCGAATGATTTGGAACCAGTCCGAGCGGGCAGCGCCGTCCCGCATTTGCATGGCTCGGGGGGCGATTCGGTCACTTTGAGGACATGTTTGGACGTTGATTGGCGCGCGGCAGGGGGATTTCACAGTGTACAGGAGTCCTCCGAATGTACCGCGTTGTAATTGTCGTCGCCGCATTGCTGGCTCTCTCCGTTCAAGCCGAGGCCCGTCCTCGTCACCATCATCATCACTACTCGTACCGTCACCATCACTCCTTCATGAACGCCATGGCCTCGATCCCCGGCGAGGGCCGCGTTGTCGGTGGCCGGCCGTCGGGATGCCCGCATGCCTTCTGCGGCTGCGAAGCGTCGCTCTACACGTTCGGCCGGGTCATTCCCGAGTTGAATCTCGCATCCAACTGGCGTCGCTTTCCACGCGCGGCTCCCGCACCGGGCATGGCGGCGGTCCGCTCCGGCCACGTCATGATCCTGCAGCAGCAGGTCGCCGGCAATGTCTGGTATGTGCATGACGGCAATTCCGGCGGTCACGTCACCCGCGAGCATCCGCGGTCGATTGCCGGCTACGCGATCGTGAACCCGAACGGCGGTTCCACGATGTTCGGCGCAGCGGCTCGTGTCACGCGCGAGGCCCGTGCGCCGAGATATCAGCGGTTCGCGCGCAATGCACGCTCCGACGGCTGGATGGCCAGCGCGGCGCCGATGGCCTTCAACTAGGTCCCGACGCCGACGCGGGCGCGCGGCATGCAGCTATCAAGTCGGGAACTGCATGCCGCTTATGCCGACGCGGACCGCGCCTCGCGTCTGAACAGCACGTAGAGCGCCGGCAACACCAGCAGCGTCAGCATCGTCGACGAGATGATGCCGCCGATGACGACGGTGGCGAGCGGGCGCTGGACCTCGGCGCCGGCGCCGGTCGCGATCGCCATCGGCACGAAGCCGAGCGAGGCGACCAGCGCCGTCATCAGCACCGGCCGCAATCGCGCCAGCGCGCCCTCCTCCACCGCGGCCCGCACCGAGCGTCCCTCCCGGCGTAGCCGTTCGATGAAAGCGATGATGACCAGGCCGTTGAGCACGGCGACGCCTGACAGCGCGATGAAGCCGACGCCGGCCGAGATCGACAGCGGCAGGCCACGCAGCAGCAGCGCCGCGATGCCGCCGGTCAGCGCCAACGGCACGCCGGAGAACACCAGCGCGGCATCGGCGAACGAACCCATGCTCATGAACAGCAGCAGGAACACCAGCGCGAGCGCGATCGGCACCACGATCGTGAGACGCTTGGTCGCCGACACCAATTGCTCGAACTGTCCGCCCCAGCCGATCCAATAGCCTGGCGGCAGCTTGACCTTCTCCGCGACGGCGGCCTGCGCCTCGGTCACGAACGAGCCGAGGTCGCGGGCGCGAACATTGGCTGACACGACGATCCGCCGCTTGCCGTTCTCGCGGCTGACCTGGTTCGGCCCCGGCGCCGAAGCCACGGCCGCGACCGACGACAGCGGCACGTAGCGCGGCTGCGCGGCCGAGGAGAAGGCGGGGCGCAGCGGCGCGGCATTCGCTTCCTCACCCGCCGGCAGTGGAATCGGGATCGCGCGGATCGCATCGAGATTGCCGCGCAGACGCTCGGGGAGGCGGACGACGATGTCGAAGCGGCGGTCGCCGTCGAACAGCTTTCCGGCCGCCTTGCCGCCGATCGCGATTTCGACCACGCTCTGCACCTCGGCAACGCTGAGGCCGTAGCGCGACAGCGCCTGGCGGTCGATCCTGACCGTCAGGATCGGCAGCCCCGCGACCTGCTCGGTCTTGACGTCGGTCGCGCCATTGACGCCGCGGATCGCGGCTTCGACCTGGCGCGCCGCGCCCTGCAGGATATCGAGATCGTCGCCAAAGATCTTGATGCCGACATCGCTGCGCACGCCGGAGATCAGCTCGTTGAAGCGCAACTGGATCGGCTGCGAGATCTCGTAGTTGCTGCCGGGGATGTCGTCGGCCGCCGCCTCGATCTCGGCGACGAGCTGCGCCTTCGGCTTCGCCGGGTCGGGCCACGCCTGGCGCGGCTTCAGCATGATGTAGCCGTCACCCTGCGACGGCGCCATCGGATCGGTCGCGACCTCGGCCGTGCCGATGCGGGTGAACACGTCCTTCACCTCCGGGATGCGCCGCAGCCGCGCGTCCAGCGCCTTCTGCAGGTCGACCGAGAGGGTGAGGCTCGTTCCGGGGATGCGCAGGGCCGCGAGCGCGACGTCACCCTCGTCAAGGCTCGGAATGAACTCGCCGCCCATGCGCGTCGCGGCAAAGCCGCTCGCCGCGACGATCACCACGGCCAGGGCTGCGACCATCAGGCGGTGCGCGATCACGCCGCGCAGCAGCGGCGCGTAGACCCGCCGCGCGCCGCGCATGATGAGGTTCTCCTGCTCGGATACCTTGCCGGTGACGAAGATCGCGACCGCTGCCGGCACGAAGGTGATCGAGAACAGCACGGCGGCACCGAGCGCCATCAGCACCGTCAGCGCCATCGGCGTGAACATCTTGCCCTCGACGCCGGTCAGCGTCAGCACCGGAAGATAGACCACGGCGATGATGCCGGTGCCGAACAGGCTCGGCCCGATCACCTCGCGCGCGCCGCTGACGATGGTCTGCAACCGCTCGGCGGTCGTGAGCAGTCCGCCCTTGCGATGCTGCGCCTGGGCGAGCAGCCGCAGGCAGTTCTCGACGATGATGACGGCGCCGTCGACGATGATGCCGAAATCGATCGCGCCGAGGCTCATCAGGTTGGCGCTCACCCTGCTCTCGACCATGCCGGTGATGGTCATCGCCATCGACAGCGGGATGATGCAGGCTGTGACCAGTGCGGCCCGGATGTTGCCGAGCAGGAGGAACAGCACGACGACGACCAGCGCGGCGCCTTCGAGCAGGTTCTTCTCCACGGTGCGGATCGTCGCTTCGACCAGATGGGTGCGGTCATAGAGCGTGCGCGTGACCACGCCCTCGGGCAGCGACTTCGCGATGTCGTCGAGCCGGGCGGCGACGCGGCGCGCAACGGCGCGACTGTTCTCGCCGATCAGGAGCATCGCCGTGCCCAGGATCGTCTCCTCGCCGTTGAGCGTCGCCGCCCCCGTGCGCAGGTCGCGTCCTTCGGTCACCTCGGCGACGTCTCCGATGCGCACCGGCGTGCCGCCGCGGGCGCCGATCACGATGTCCTTCAGCTCGGCTGCGCTGCCGACCTGGCCGGGCGCGCGCACCAGATATTGCTCGCCATTGCGCTCGATATAGCCGGCGCCGACATTGGCATTGTTGGACGCCAGCGCCGCGATCACGTCACGGAAACTGATGCGATAGGCCATCAGGCGGCCGGGATCGGGCAGCACGTGGAACTGGCGCTCGAAGCCGCCGATCGTGTTCACCTCGATCACGCCCGGCACGCCGCGCAGTTGCGGTCGGATGATCCAGTCCTGGATGGTGCGCAGATCGGTCGGCGAGTAGTCGGTGCCATCAGGCGTCTTGGCGCCGGGCTTGGCTTCGACCGCATACATGAAGATCTCGCCGAGCCCGGTCGAGAGCGGTCCCATCGCGACCTCGACGCCCGGGGGCAGCTGATCCTTGATCTGCTGGATGCGCTCGTTGACGAGCTGGCGCGCGAAATAGATGTCGGTGCCGTCCTGGAACACGACGGTGACCTGGCTCAACCCATAGCGCGACAGCGAGCGCGTGTAGTCCAGCTTCGGCAGGCCGCCCATCGCGGTCTCGACCGGGAAGGTGATGCGCTGCTCGGTCTCGAGCGGCGAGTAGCCGGGCGCCTTGGTGTTGATCTGCACCTGCACGTTGGTGATGTCGGGCACGGCGTCGATCGGCAGCCGGGTGAAATTCCAGGCGCCGAAGCCGGCGGCGGCGAGCGCTGCGATCAGCACCAGCCAGCGCTGGCGCACGGCAAATCCGAGGATCGCGTCAATCATGCTCGGCCTCCCCCTTGCCCATCTCCGCCTTCACCAGAAAGCTGTTCTCGGCAACGTAGTGTTCGCCGGCGGCGAGGCCATCGCGGATTTCGACATAGGTCGGGTCGGACTCGCCGGTGACCACGGGGCGCGCCTCGATCTTGTCGCCCTCCTCGCGCACGAACACGACGGTCTTGTTCTCCAGGGTCTGGATCGCGCTCGCGCGGACCGCCACGGCGACGCTGCGCTTGGCGAGAACCAGCCGCGCGGTGACGAACAGGCCCGGGCGCAACCGGCCGTCGGGATTGGCCAGCACGACGCGGGCAAGCGCGGTCTGCGTCTCGCTGGCGCCGACGGGGGCGATGTAGGACACGTGGCCGCGGATCGCGCCGCGTCCGTCATCGGGATCGATCAGCACCTCGTCGTCGAGCCGGACGCGCCGGAGATCCTGACGGTAGATCGACAGGTCGACCCAGATCGTGGAGAGATCCGCGACCACGAAGGCCGGCTTCTGCTCGGAGGCGTATTCGCCGAGCGAGATCTGGCGGTCGATGATGGTGCCGCCGATCGGCGCCTTGAGATCATACGAGGTCAGGCTCTGATTGCTCTCGATCGCGGCGAGCAGTTCGTCCTTGGCGACGGTGTCGCCGATGCGCTTTTTGATGGCACGGACGATGCCCGGAAAGCGCGGCGTCACCTGCACCAGCGCTTCCTGATTGGCGCGCAGCACGCCGTTGAACGCCAGCGTATCGGACAAGGTCGCAGGGCCGGCTTCGGCGAGCGCGACGCCGGCCGCGGCGAGCTTCACGTCGCTGATGCGGATGCGGTCGGCGCCATGCTCGTCCTGCTCGACATGGTCCTTCGGTGCCTTCTCGGCATGATCGGCATGGCCGCCGGTTGCCTCGGCATGCAGCTCCGCCTCGACCAGCAGGCGCGATGCGCCGGCGCCGGCGGCGGCCGCCAGGATGACAATGAGGATGACGGTGGATGGTCTCATCGCGCAGTCTCCCGTGCCAGGGTGAAGGGACGGCCGACCAGGCCTTCGATCGTCGCCACGGCGACATGGATGTTCTGCAGCGCCTCCTGCTCACGCAGCCGCGCCTGCGCCACGCTCGCCTGTGCGTCCAGCACCTCGAGCAACGAGAAGCGGCCGGCGCTGTAGCCCTGCGCGATCTCGTCGGCCGCCTCCTGCGCCTTCGGAATTGCGATCTCGCGCAGCACGGACAATTCCCGCAGCGAGCCCTGCAGCGAGTCGTAGGCGCGACCGGCGATCACCAGCAGGGCGTTGCGGTTGGCCTTGCGCTCGGCTTCGGTCTTGGCGAGGCTTTCCTGCGCCGAGAGGATGTTGCCCTGGTTCTGGTCGAACACCGGGATCGGCACGGAGACGCTGAGCCTGACGGCGTCGTCCTGCGTGTCGTTGAAATGCCGCCAGCCGGCACCGATGCGGACGTCGGGGTACGGCTTCAGCCGCGCCAGCAGCAGCTCGGCATTGCGCTGCGCGTAGACCGCGGTCCAGCGGACGAGCTGCGGATTGGCATCGATCGCCGCGATCACGGCCTGGAACGCCGGCGGCTGGCCGGTCGCATCGAACCGGCCGGTGACGGCCGGGAGCTTCGCCGAGCTGTCGCCGATCAGCACGGCGAGCTCGCGGCGTGCGCTCGAAAGCGTCGCCTTGACGCGCTCGCGATCGGCGCGCACCAGCGCCGAGGCGACCTCGGCGCGGCCGGTCTCCGCCGGCGACGACGCGCCCGCCTCGACGCGACGGCGCAGCAGCGGCGTCAGGCGATCGAGCGCTGCGACCTGATCGTCGAGGATCTGGATGCGCCGCTGCGTGGCGAGCACCGTCACGAAGGCGATCGCGGTCTCCGACAAAATCTCCAGCCGCACCGCCTGGCGCTGGATCTCGGCGACGCGCACGCCGGCCTGGCCGGCGGCGATGCGGGCGTCGCGCTTGCCGAACCATTCGAACGCCTGGCTGATCTGCAAGGTCGTCTCGGCCGACCGCGTGCCGCGATATTGACCCGTTCCGAATGAATTGTCCTGCTCGTAGGACAGCTCCGGATTGAGCAGCGCGCCGGCCTGCAGCCGCTGGCCGGAGGCGATGCCGATGTCGCGGTCGGCGGCGGATAGCCGTGGATTGGCGGCGAGGGCGCGGGAGAGCGCCGCGCGGAGGGTCAGCGTCTGCGCCGCGGAGGCGTGCACGGACAGAGCGAGCAGGGCTGCGGCGCCGATGGCACGCGCAGCCATCCCGGGGAATGGCATGAGATGAACCTGTCTGGACGGGCAAGGATGGACGGCGTCGGCCGTCCGGCACGTTGCGTCAGCTCAGGCGTTTTGGCGGCGGAGACTCGGACTCGGGGAGGACGCCTGCACTGAGCAGGGGAACGGCCCAGCCGGTTGCGGCCGCGACCTCGGCCGGGACGGCGGCGAACTGCGGCTGCGGCACGGCCACCGAGAAGCAGCCATGGCAATGATGGTCGGCGATGCCGCGCTGATCGGTGTGGCCCGCTCGGTCGAGCAGCGACGCGATCTCCGGCTTGCCCGCGGAGGGATGGGCGACGTCGATGTCACAAGCGCCGTGCAGCGCGCCCGCGAGGACATAAGCGAGCATCAGGCAGGCGGCCACGATCCGGCGCAGCATGCGCGGACGGCTCGTGATGTCTCGTTTGCCAATGCTGCGCACCGCGCCCCCTGTTCGGCGAGCGGATAGCACGTGGCCGGCGCGGTTGTCGATCAGCAACAATGTAACAAGCGGAACCGCTCATGGCGCGCCAAGGGCGGGCGCCAGGATCACGCAGGCGAGCAGCGCCAGGGCCGCAGCGCTGCAGCGATAGCCGAGCCACGCCGGCACGACATGTCCGAGACCGCAGCGCAGCGTCGCGCCGAGCACGATCCAGGCTCCTCCGATCGTCGCGGTCGAGAGCCCGAGCACGACCAGGAACGGCCATAGGCTCGCCGCATCGCCTTCCAGCGGCAGCAAGGTGAAGGCGAAGATGATGGCCTTTGGATTGAACAGCGTCGTGATGAACACGCCGCGCAGGGTGACCGGCGCCGCATCGCTTGCGCTGCCGCTGCCGTGGCGCCAGAGCGCGGCCGCGAGGTGCAGCAGATAGAGGACGACCACGACACGAAGAGCATGTCCGACCAGCGGCGCGGTCGCAACGAGCGGACCGAGCGTGATGCGCAGCGTCGCGATCGCGAGCAGATAGCCGGCAAGCTCGGCGAGCAGCAGATGAACGGATGCGCGCACGCCACGGCTCGCACCGGCAGTGGCGAGCAGCGTGTTGGTTGGGCCGGGCGTGACGAGCAGCGCGGCGCCCGCCGCGCCAAAGGTCAGGATATCCATGACCGCATCAAGCACGCGCGCCATGCGCCGGCCTTGACGCGCGTCAACGTCCGGCGCCGCGGGCCGCAGTCCCGTTTTCCGGAACGGCTCGTATGTCGGCTTCATTGCGGACGATGGTCGGCCGCGCCGCATGATAGGATCGTATGGCAGCATGCAGGGCGATTGATTGACTTGGCTCTCGTGCAAACTAAGGTTCGCGGCGCCGGAAGTGGAACAGCGCCTGATCATCGCACCGTTCGGACGCGTAGCATCGATGGTCGGCGCGCAAGGATCGGAAGACAGATGACGTTGGCGATGAGCTGGGACGAGTGGGCCCGGCAAGATGGCATGGCGCTGGCGGCGCGCGTTCGCAGCGGCGAGCTGACGGCGGCGGAGCTGGCGCGGCAGGCGGCTGAAGGCATTGCCCAGGTGGATCCCGCGCTATCGGGCGTGGTCGAAGTCTTCGCCGACGCCGTCGAAGATCCCATCAAGGCGGGCGCCAATGCCGACGGCGCCTTCGCCGGCCTGCCGTTCCTGATGAAGGATCTCGGGCCGACCATGGCCGGGCGCCTGCAGGAGCAGGGCTCGCTGTTCATGCGCGGCAACCGTCCCGCCGCCGACACGCACCTGACGGCGAAGATGCGCAAGGCCGGCCTCAACCTGATGGGCCGCACCACCACGCCGGAGTTCGGCGTCTGCAGCTCGGCCGAGAACCCGGCCGTCTATGTCACGCGCAATCCGTGGAATACCGACTACACGACCTGCGGCTCGTCGGCCGGCAGTGCCGCGATGGTCGCGGCGGGCGTGGTGCCGATCGCGCATGCCACCGATGGCGGCGGCTCGATCCGGATTCCCGCGGGCGTCAACGGCAATATCGGGCTGAAGGTCTCGCGCGGCGTGTTCTCGATCGCACCGCATCTGTCGGATCTCTCCGGCCTCGTCTCGATCCAGGGCTGCCAGTCGCGCAGCGTGCGCGACACCGCGGCGTTCGTCGACCATTGCCGCGGCGGCGCGCCGGGCGAGTTCATGCCGTACTGGACCACGCCGGAGCCTTACGTCGAGCTGATCAAGCGCGATCCCGGCAAGCTCAGGATCGCGCTGTCGCATCAATGGGGCGACTATCGCGCCACGCCGCACATCGCTTCAGAGCTGGCGCGTGTCGGCAAGTTCCTCGAGGGCCTCGGCCACCACGTCGGCTACGCGCTGCCCGACGTGGACTATCGCGCCGCATTCGCGGCGCAGACCACATGCTACATCTCCAACTTCGCGATCGTCATCAACAACCTGCTCGCGTCGCGCAAGCTCGAGCGGCCGCCGGCCGAGCTGATCGAGCCGATCAACATCCGGATCTGGGAGGCCGGCCGCGGCACCAGCTTCGCCGAGCGCGCGGCGATGCAGGCGGTGTTCAACACCACCTCGCGCGCCTTCGGCGCCTTCTTCGAGGACTGGGATATCATCCTGACCCCGATCACCGCGCTGCCGACCCCGAAGATCGGCACCACCGAATATCTGACGATCAGCGACAATCCGGACGTGCTCGACTGGTTCGAGAATCTCTGGCGCAACTTCGCGTTCACGCCGCTCGCCAACCTCTGCGGCATTCCGGCGATCTCGCTGCCGCTCGCGACCAACGAGCACGGCCTGCCGCTCGGCATCCAGGCGATCGGCAAGCAGGCCGACGACGGCCTGCTGCTGCAGTTGGCCGCCCAGATCGAGCGCGCGATCGAGGGCAAGTGGAACGGCGGTACCACGCCCGCCGTCCACGTGACCAAAGCCTGAGCCGCAACCACGAGCGCCCCGCGGGCCACTGATCCGGCGGCGCTCATCGATCGTTGTTCAGCGTGGACGGTGCCGGCCGGAGCCGGCGCGTCGCACTGATCGGCGAGGGCGAACGTGACGGACGAGCGGATTGCGACGCGTTCCGGCAGGGAGGCGGCAGATGCCGCCCTGCCCCGGCGCGGCATTTGGGTCGCGTGGTGACGCCATGCCGAAGATGCGGCGCAAGGCCGACTTGCCGACCAGGATATGCGCTGCGTGCGGCCGCCCGTTTGCGTGGCGGCGCAAATGGGCACGCGACTGGAACGAGGTGAGATACTGCTCGGACCGCTGCCGATCCGACCGCGGCCGGACGCCCACTGCGATCGCCAGGAGCCGCGGAGGCTAGCGTCATGATGTCCGGCGTCCCCGCTTCGATGCGCATTCTCGGCCTCGCCGGGCTGATTCCGTTCGCGGGCCTCGCCGCATTGGTGATTGCAGGTGACGGTCCGATCCGGCTGGCCGCGCTGCGCGCGCAGATCGGCTATGGCGCGGTCATCGTGAGCTTTCTCGGCGCGATCCATTGGGGCGTCGCCGTGCAGACGCCGGCGCTGGCAGGCTGGCCGCGCATGAGCTGGGGGGTGACGCCGTCCCTGCTCGGCTGGGTCGCGCTGTTGCTGCCGGCGCTGCCCGCGTTGGTGCTGCTCGCAGCCGCGCTGCTGACCGCCTTGGTCTACGATGAGTTCAGCTTCGGCGGCGACGATCGACGGGCCTGGTTCCTGAAGCTGCGGCGGCTGCTCAGCCTTGGTGCAATACTGTCTCTGCTCGCCACGCTGATAGGCATCGTGGTCAAGGGCGCGCTCTGACGGCCACCGTTGTGGACAATGCGGCAATCCCTCGGGCAAGCTCGCATATCCACTCGCGAGGCGCCATGAACATCGTACTGCTCAATCCCAACATCCGCACCGACATCACCGACCTGATGCTGCAGGTCGGCCGGGAGGCTGCTGCGCCCGGCACCACCCTGATCCCCTGCACCGCGCCGCGCGGCGTGCCCTACATCGCCACCCGCGCCGAGGCGCAGATCGGCGGCGCCGTCGCACTGGAGATGCTGGCGGAGCGTCACGGCACCTTCGACGCTGCGATCATCGCCGCGTTCGGCGATCCCGGCCTGTTCGCGGCGCGCGAGCTGTTCGACGTGCCGGTGATCGGGCTTGCGGAGGCCGCAATGCTGACGGCCTGCATGGCCGGACGGCGCTTCGCGATCGTCACCTTCGCGCAGGCGCTCGGCCCCTGGTACGAGGAGTGCGTGCGCATGCACGGGCTGATGGAGCGCTGCGCCGGCATCCGCATGCTCGACGGCAGCTTCAAGCAGATCTCCGACGTGCAGCATGAAAAGGAGGAGCTGCTGGTCGAGCTGGCGCTGCGCGCGGTCGAGGAGAATGACGCCGATGTCCTGATCTTCGCCGGCGCGCCACTGTCGGGGCTCGCCGCTCGGGTCGCGCATCGCATTCCCGTCCCCGTGGTCGATCAGGTGATCGCCGCGGTGAAGCAGGCCGAAGCACTGCTCGCCTTGAAGATGCGCAAAGCCACCGCCGGCACCTTCCGCCGCCCCGCCGCGAAGCCGACGACAGGCTTGCCCGAGGCGCTGGCCGCACGGCTGGAGCATCGCGACGGTTAGCTGGACGGCACTGTTAGTGGGCTTGCTCGATCCGTGCCTCTCCCCGCAAGCGGGGCGAGGGAGCGCATCGCCGTCGGCGCACGCCCGTGCCTCCTAGCTGGAATGGCATCTTAATACTGGCGTACCTGTCACACCCTCTTTTGTACACAAGCAGCCGCCACTGCCTGAAAAGGCGGCACGCTTCTTGCTTTTTCAAACGAATAGAGCAGGAAGCCCATGGCCAGCGTATCGGAAGCCAAGTCGCTCGTTCTGGATCGGATCACGCACCGCTTCGCCAGCGGCACGATGGCCGTCTCCGACATCAATCTCGATGTGAAAGGCGGCGAGATCATCGCCCTGCTTGGGCCCTCGGGCTGCGGCAAGACCACGCTTTTGCGCATCATCGCCGGCTTCATCGGCCAGAGCGAGGGGCGCGTCATCATCGGCAACGACGTCGTCGACGCGCTGCCGCCCAACCGCCGCGCCGTCGGCATCGTGTTCCAGAACTACGCCCTGTTTCCGCATCTCTCGATCACCGAGAATGTCGGCTACGGCCTCGCCGCGCGCGGCGTCGACAAGGCGACGCGCAACAAGGAAGCGCAGCGGCTGCTCGACATGGTGCAGCTCGGCCCGTTCGGCGAGCGGCTGCCGCGGCAGTTGTCCGGCGGACAGCAGCAGCGCGTGGCGCTGGCGCGCGCACTGGCGATCAAGCCGTCGATCCTGCTGCTCGACGAGCCGTTCGCGGCGCTCGACAAGAATTTGCGGCTCGACATGCAGATCGAGGTCAAGCGGCTGCAGCGCATGGCGGGCACCACAACCTTGATCGTGACGCACGACCAGGAGGAGGCGCTGTCGATGGCCGACCGCGTCGCCGTGCTGAGCCATGGTCATCTCGAGCAGTTCGGCACGCCGTCCGAGATCTACGACCAACCGCAGACGCTGTTCGTGAACAGCTTCGTCGGCACGGCGAACAAGATGAAGGGGACCGTGATCGCGACCGACGCGGGCAGTGTCAAGGTTGGTCTGGAGGCCGGCGGCGAGATCATCGCGCGCGCACCGCATCCGGTCAGTGCCTCAGACAAGGTCACCGTCTGCCTGCGTCCCGAGCACCTCACCTTCGTCAGCGACGACACCGGCTTTGCCGGCGAGATCGGCATGGCGTTGCCGCTCGGCGCCACCGTCGTCCACGAGATCAAGGCCAAGGACGGATCCAGCATCAAGATCTCGCAGGCCCGCACCGGCGGCACGCCGCTGCGCGAGGCCGGCGCCCCGGTGCGGGTCGCACCGATCGCACCCGGCCTCGCCACCGTCTTCCCGCAATAGACCAACAGACACATCGGAGTGGAACATGATGCTTGATCGCCGCCGGCTCCTGACCAGCGCCTTGACGCTGGGAGCCATGCACGCCTTCCCGGGCTTGAGCCTCGCGCAGGCGCGGCCGCTGGTGTTCGCGACCTTCACCGGCAGCTGGGAAGAAGCACATAAAGCCGTGCTCGTCCCTGCCTTCCGCAAGGCCAACACCGATGCGGCGATCGTGCTCGATCCGATGCTGTCGGTCGACCAGATCGCCAAGGTCAACGCCGCCAAGGCCAATCCGCCGATCGACGTCATGCTGCACGACCCGGGTCCGGCGCTGGTCGCGATCGGCCAGGATCTCGTCGAGCCCTACCCAGCCGACAAGAGCACCTATTTCAAGGACCTGATTCCGGAAGCGCAGGACGCGATGGGCCCGGCGCCGTTCTTCCAGGTCGTCGGCCTCACCTACAATCCAGAGACGGTGAAGACGCCGCCGACCTCGTGGGCCGATCTGTGGAAGCCCGAGTTCAAGGGCAAGGTCGGCATCACCAATCTGAACTCCACGCTCGGCACCGGCTGGCTGGTCGAGATCGCGCGCATGCGCGGCGGCTCGGAAGCCAATGTCGACGAAGGCTTCAAGGCGCTGGAGGAGCTGAAGCCGAACCTCGCCGCCGTCGCCGCCAATCCCGGCGCGCTGGCGACCCTGTTCCAGCAGGGCCAGATCGACATCTCGCCCGGCAACTTCAACGCCATCCAGATCCTGAAAGCGCGCGGCGTGCCCGTCGAGTTCGTGGCGCCCAAGGAAGGCGCGATCGCCTTCAAGACCACGATCCACATCGTCAAGAACTCACCGAACAAGGAGCTTGCCTTCAAGCTGATCGAGGCGGCGCTGTCACCGGAGGTGCAGACCACGCTGATGAACTCACCGTATCTGATCGTGCCGACCAACACCAAGGTCGCGATGTCCGGCGAGATCGCAAAGGTGCTGGCCAAGGACACCGCGGAGCTGAAGAAGAAGTTCGTGTTCCAGGATTGGAAGAAGATCAACGAGCAGCGCGCGTCCTGGATCGAGAAGTTCAACCGCGACATCAAGATCTGACGCGATGAAGAGCGCCACGACCGCACCTGGAGACGTGACCAGCTTCAGCCTAGGGCTTGCTCTGCCCTTGGGCCTGGTGTTCGCGATCTTCTTCGTGCTGCCGCTGGCGCAACTTCTTTTTCTCTCGCTGCACAACGACACCGCGGCGACGGTGTGGGGGCTCGGCCAGTACGTCAAATTCCTGACCGACCCCTTCAGCCTCGCCGTGCTCGGCTCGACGCTTCTGCTCGGCGCCGAGGTGACGCTCGCCTGTCTCGTGCTCGGCTATCCCATCGCCTGGCTGTACCAGCGCTCCGGCAGCCGGGTGCAGACCCTGATCATCATGATCGTGCTGCTGCCGCTGCTCACCAGCGTCGTCGTCCGCACCTTCGCCTGGATCGTGATCCTGGGCCGGCAGGGCATCATCAACTCCGTGCTGCAATCGCTCGGGCTGATCGGCACGCCGCTGCGCATGATCTACACGCAAGGCGGACTGGTCGCGGCGCTCGCGCAGGTACAGATGCCGCTGATGGTGCTTCCCCTGATCACCGCGATCGGCCGCATCGATCCCAATCTCTCCGACGCCTCGGCCTCGCTGGGCGCCGGAAGCTGGCGCACCTTCGTCAAGGTGATGCTGCCGCTGTCGATGCCAGGCATCATCGCGGGCTGCACCCTGACCTATGCGGCTGCGATCACCGCTTTCATCACGCAGTCGCTGGTCGGCGGCGGTCAGATGCTGTTCATGCCGATGTATCTGTATCAGCAGGCCTCGACCTTGCAGAACTGGCCGTTCGCGGCGGCGATCTCGATCATCTTCCTGTTCGCAGTGCTCGCCATCGTCGCGCTGTTCTCGACACTCGGGCGGCGTGCGCGCGGCTATGGAGACGCCAGATGAGCCAGCGCCAGCGCAACTGGGAAGCGCTGAGCTTCCAGATCGTGATGACGGTGGTTGCCGTGCTGGCGCTGATCCTGATCGTGTCGCCGTCGCTGGTCGTGGTGATCGTCTCCTTCACGTCCGGCTTCTCGCTGAAATTCCCGCCGCCGGGCTATTCGACCCGCTGGTACGTCGAATTGTGGAACGCCTGGCAGCTGCAGTTCGCCGCACGCAACAGCGTCGTCGTCGCGCTATGGTCGACGGGTCTGTCGATCATGCTCGGCGTCGCCGCGGCGCTGGCGATCTCGCGCTCGAAGACGCTCACGGCGAAGCTCCTGGACTCGTTGTTCATGTCGCCGCTGGTACTGCCGGCACTCGCCTTCGGCTTGGCGGCGCTGATGTTCTTCTCGCTGATCGGCCTACCGGTGTCGCTGCTGACCCTGGTGATCGGCCACACCATCGTCTGCGTGCCCTATGTCGTCCGCAACACCGTCGCGGCACTGGCCCAGCTCGAGCCGACCCTGCTGGAAAGCTCGGCGATCCTCGGCGCCTCCAGGCTCTACACGTTCCGCCGCATCGTCTTGCCGCTGATCCGCCCCGGCATCATCTCCGGTGCCTTCATCGCCTTCATGTCATCGTTCGACAACGTGCCGGTGTCGCTGTTCCTGCGCGACGCCGCCACCGACATGCTCCCGATCCGCATGTGGCAGGACCTCGAAGGCAAGCTCGACGTCACCATCGCCGCGCTGTCGAGCGTGCTGATCATTGCCACGATCGCGCTGATGACGATCATGGAGCGCACCACCGGACTGTCGAAGCGGCTGACGGGTTGAGGCTGAGTGCCCGTTCCTGAAATTGGGAGTTCGTGCCCGTCCAACTCCAAGCCGTCATGGCCGGGCTTGTCCCGGCCATCCACGTCGGCCGGCGATCGTGGATGGACGTGGATGCCCGGGACACGGGCATGACGAGTATTTCCTTGGCAGGCAGGATCGTCCAACCATCAGCGTACGACGGCGCGAGCTGTACCTCAGGCCCCACGGAAGATCGAATAGCCCCAGGGAGTGAATTTGAGCGGCAGATGAAAGTGCTCCTCGACCTTGTCGATCGCGAAGCGAAACGGCACTGTGGTGAGGAATTTCGTCTGAGCGCCAGTCCCGAAGAACTCGCCGACATGAAACAGCACCTCATACTCGCCGGCGGTCACGCCGTCGCCCTCGACGACCGGCGCCTGCAGAGTGCCATCGGCGCCGAGCTGTCCCTCCGCGAGCAGCGTGCGATCGGGCGTCACGCGCCAGATCGCGACGCGCAGGCCACGCGCGGGGCGCCCGTTCGCCACATCAACCGCATGAACCGAGATTCCACCGGCCATTTCGTGCTCCGCCATCAGGTTGTCGCGGCATGATAGCCGCGAAGCAAGCATCAACGCCAGCGCCGCCGCTGTGGCCTGCAGTCGCTGCGATGACCGCGCTGCAGGCCCTGGTGTCGCTGGCGCTGTTCGCGCCGGGCGTCGTGGCGCCGCGCGCTGGACTGAGCATCGAGCAACTGTCGCTGTTCTCCACCACAGCCTTCACCATCAGCCTCGTCTCCTCGTTCTGGGGCGGCACGCTGGTCCAGCGCGTCGGCTCGCTGCGCGTGGCGGCCCTGTGCGCGGTCGCCGTCTGCGCTGGCATGTCGCTGGCGCTGTTCGAGAGCGGATGGGCGCTGCTCGGGGCCGGGCTGATGCTCGGCCTTGCGGTCGGACCGGAGACACCGGCAAGCTCGGCGCTTCTCGGACGGCTCGTGCCGGCCGAGAAGCGCGCGATGGTGTTTTCGATCCGGCAGACCGGCAACCAGATCGGCGCCGTCGTCGGCTCGCTGCTGCTGCCGCCGATCGCCGTGCTGCTGGCGCCGAGCTCCGCCTATGCCGCCGTGATCGTCTGCGCCGCCATCGCCGTCGCCGGCTTCGAGCGTCTCAGACCGGCCTATGCCATGACGCCGCCAACCATGCCGCGGCTCGGCCTGTTCGATCGATTGCGACTGATCAGCGCCGACCGCCGCATGGCCGCGCTCGCCGTCGCCTCGATTCCGTTCAGTGGCATGCAGGTCATCCTCAATACCTGCTTCGTCAGCTTCGGCACGTCAGAGCTCGCGCTGAGCCATGTCGAGGCCGGCTGGGTGCTGGCGTCGGCGCAAGGCGCCGGCCTGATGGGACGGCTGGGCTGGGGCGTGGTCGCGACGCGCCTGCGCTCGGCGCGCGCCGTGCTGGTGATGGCGGGCGTGGGCATGGCCGTCTGCGCGATGCTGCTCGGTCTCTGCGGGCCACTGCTGAGCCGATCGATCCTGATCCTGCTCACGATCGTGTTCGGGCTGACGGCGAGCGGCTGGAACGGCGTGTTCATCGCCGAGGTCGCCAATCTCGCCAAGCCCGGACGCGTCGCCGAGGCGACAGGCGCAGTGCTCACCGCCTCGTTCCTGGGCCTTGTCGCCGCACCGCTGCTCGTCGCGCTGCTGACTCCCCGCGTGGGACTCGGCGGCAGCTTCGTCGCACTCGGATTGACGGCGGCCGCAGGCACAGCCGTACTGCTGATGGAGCGATCCCATGCGCGCAAGTGACATCGCACGCGCTGTCATGGCGCGGCAAAGCACCGCCAGAGAGATGGCCGAGCAGGCGCTGGCGCGGATCGCGGCGGCCCATGACCTCAACGCCGTCGTCACCACAGATCCGGCGCGAACGAGCGCCGAGGCCGTTGCCGTCGATGCGCGCGTGGCCGCCGGCGAAGCAATGCGGCTCGCCGGCGTGCCGATCGTGGTCAAGGACAACATCTGGGTCGAGGGCTGGCGCATCACGCAGGGCTCGCGGCTGTTTGCTGATTTCATCGCGCCCGAGGATGCGATCGCGATTGCGCGGTTGCGCCGCGCTGGCGCCGTGATCGTTGGCATCGGCGCAACTTCCGAGTTCGCCTGCAAGGGCGTGACGACCTCGCGGCTGTTCGGACCGACCGTTCATCCGCAGGACCGGCAGCTCACGCCCGGCGGCTCGTCGGGCGGTCCCGCCGTTGCGGTGGCGGCTGGGCTCGTGCCGCTCGCGATCGGCACCGATGCCGGGGGCTCGAGCCGCCGGCCGCCGGCCCATGTCGGCGTGGTCGGCTTCAAGCCGTCGTTCGGCGCCATTCCCTACGGCCCGGGATTCCCCGAGCCATTCTGGCGCATCTCGGTGATTGCGCCGATCGCGGCCGATGTCGGCGATGCCAGGCTTGCGTTCGAGATCATGGCCGGCGCCGACCCGCGCGATCCTGATACGTTCGATGTGGCCGCGGCGGATCATGCAACGCCGCCGCGCGTGGCGTTCTCGCCGCGGCTCGGGCTGGACGTCGCGGTCGATGACGACATCAGCGCTGGCCTGCGGCGGGCGGTCGACCGCCTCCGCGCCGGCGGCATGCCGATCGTCGACAAGGATCCCGTCTGGCCGGCCGGCCTTGCCGAGGACGCGGTGATGCCGCTCCAGCATGCCGGGCTGGCCGCGCTCTACGGCGATGCCTTCCACAATGATCCGGCGCAATTCGATCCAGATATCGCCAAGCAGATCGAGCGCGGGCTCGGCCTGAGCGGCGCCGACGTCGCGCGTGCGCTCGAGGCAAGCGCGCAGATCGCGCGGGCCTTCGCAAGCTTCTTCACACAGGCCGACGTGCTGCTGGCGCCGACCGTGCCCTGCGTCGCCTGGCCGTTCACGCAGCTCGGCCCGTCCGAGATCGGCGGCAAGCCGGCGAGCCCGCGCGCGCATGCGGTGTTCACGCCTTACGCCAATCACGCCGGCGTGCCGGCGATCTCGATCCCCTGCGGCGCCAACGTTCACGGGCTGCCATTCGGTCTGCAACTCATCGCGGCCCGCGGCCACGACCGCCTGCTGCTCGATGTCGCTGCCGACGCCGAGCGGATCCTTGCTCAGTCCTGATCGAACTTCTTCGCCAGCCGGGCCCGGGTGATGTGGCCGATCTGGTCGATGGCGTTGGCGATCTCGCTGTCCGGGTCGTTGCCGATGCGACGCTCCATCTCGGCGATGACCGAGGGGCGGTCGGCGTGCAGCGCCAGAGCGACGATCAGCGGCATGCCGAACTTGTCGCGATAGCGGCGGTTGATGTCGGCGACGCGCTCGAACTCGGCGCGCGACAGCGAGGTGAAGCCGAGCCGACCCTGCTCGCCGATCGAGTCGTTCGTCATCTCACCCGCCAGTGCCTCGCGGCCGGCGAGCTCCGGATGGGCGCGGATCAGCTTCAGCTTCTCGTCGCGGCTCATGGCGCGGACGACGTTCATGAGCGTCGTATGCAGCGCATCCGCGGCGTCGTCGAATGCGGACAGGCCGGCGCGATAGGCGCGGTCGGCAATCTCCGGGGAGTGCTCGAAGATGTCGCCATAGCGCTCCACGAACAGCACGCGCGACATCTGCGAGGGCCGCCACGCGCCGGCCGGCGGATGCGTCCGGATCCAGTGCCGCGCGATGTCGAGCCGGGTCGCGACCCAGACCTTGTCATGACCCGTGATGTAGTCGAGGAAGCGCGCCAGCGCGGCCGCGCGCCCGGGGCGGCCGACCAGCCGGCAGTGCAACCCGACCGACATCATGCGCGGGCTCTCCGCGCCCTCCGCGTAGAGCGTATCAAAACTGTCCTTCAGATAGGCGAAGAACTGGTCGCCGGAATTGAAGCCCTGCGGGGTGGCGAAGCGCATGTCGTTGGCATCGAGCGTATAGGGCACGATCAGTTGCGGGCCGTGCGGCCCTGCGATCCAGTACGGCAATTCGTCCGCATAAGAATCGGCGCTGTAGACGAAGCCCTGCTCGTTCAACACGATGTCGAGCGTGCGCTCCGACGTGCGGCCCTGGTAGAAGCCGAGCGGCCGCTCGCCCGTCAGCTCGGTATGGAGCCGGATAGCCTCCTCGATATCGGCGCGCTCGTCGACCTCGGGGACATCGCGGTAGTCGATCCATTTCAGGCCGTGGGAGGCGATCTCCCAGCCGGCTTCCTTCATCGCAGCAACAGCATCCGGATTGCGCGCCATCGCGCTCGCGATGGCGAACACCGTCACCGGCAGCTTGCGCGCGGTGAACATCCGCCACAGCCGCCAGAAGCCGGCGCGCGAGCCGAACTCGTAGATCGATTCCATGTTCATGTGGCGCTGGCCCGGCCACGGCTGGGCGCCCACGATCTCGGAGAGGAAGGCTTCGGAGGCAGCGTCACCGTGCAGGATGTTGTTCTCGCCGCCCTCCTCGTAGTTGATCACGAACTGCACCGCGATGCGGGCATCGCCGGGCCAGCGCGGATGCGGCGGCGTGCGGCCGTAGCCGACCATGTCGCGCGGATAGACGTCAGCACTCATCCGGATCAGCTCCCGCGATAGGTCTGGTAGCTCCAGGGCGTCGCGAGCAGCGGCACATGATAGTGCGCGCCGGCGTCGGCGACGGAAAAGCGGAGCGGGATCAAGTCCAGAAACAGCGGGTCTTCAGAGGCGAGGCCATGGGCCTTGAAATAAGCTCCCATATGGAAGGTCAGCATGTAGGTGCCGGTGGTGAAGTCATCGGCCGCCAGCACCGGCTGGTCGGTGCGCCCGTCGGCATTGCTCCGGACCTGCTTGACGCGGCGCCAGGAGCCGTCCGGCTCGAGGACATCGAGATCGATCGCGACGCCGGCCGCGGGCTTGCCCCTGACCGTATCCAGAATATGCGTGCTCAGCCGCCCCATGCATCGTTCCCTCTGCTGCCGGTTCGGAACACTATCAGCGCCAGGTTAAAGGTTCGAGGCGATTTGCAGTTCAGTCTCAGCCTACGGGCTGGTCACGTCGCGCTCCTTGCCGAAGCGCTCGACCAGGAAGTCGATGAACAGCCGCACCTTCACCGAGAGGTGCCGCGTCGGCGGATAGATCGCATACAGCGCGAGCGGCGGCGCGGCGTAATCGGCGAGGATCGCGGTCAGCGCGCCGCTCTCGAGCGCGTCCGCCGCAATGAAGCGCGGGATCAGCGCAATGCCCTGTCCCCTGATGGCGACGTCGCGCAGCACCTCGGCATTGTTGACGCACAACGACCACGCCGGCTGGACCCAGTGGTCGCCGTCGCGGCCGGTGAGCTTCCACTGATTGCCGGTCAGCAGGAAACCGTAGGTGAGAGAGGTGTGACGACGCAGCTCCTCCGGGCTGCCAGGCGTGCCGTGCCGCGCGAGATAGGCCGGCGCGGCGCAGATCACGCGCTCCACCGGCATGATCCGCCGCGCCACCAGGCTCGACGATTCCAGCTCGGCGATCCGCAAGGTCACATCGAAACCGTCCTGGACCGGATCGAGCAGGTCGTCGCTCAGCACGATCTGCAACTGCAGCTCGGGATAGCGGGCCATGAAATCGGCGACGACGGGACCGAGCCGCATGGTGCCGAACGACATCGGCGCGTTGACGCGCAAGAGCCCGCGCGGCGCGGCCTGCGACTGGCTGACGGCCTGATCGGCGGCGTCGAGCTCGGCGAGAATCGAGACTGCGCGCTCGAAATAGAGCTGTCCGGTCTCGGTCGGGCTGGCATGGCGGGTGGTACGGACGATCAGCTGGACGCCGAGGCTCGCCTCCAGCTCGCCGATATATTTCGAGATCGCCGAGCGCGACAGCCGCAACTGCCGGCCGGCCTCGGCGAAGCTGCCGCTCTCGACCACCTTCACGAAGGCCCGCAGGCTGCTCAGCTTGTCCATAGGCCCGCCATTGTCGCCAAATCGTAGACAGAGACGTCACAAGAGCACGGATTGTCTCCAAATCAAAGCCGGCCAATATTGTGCCCAGGAATTCAACGGTCCTTTCGGGGGCCCATCGACAGGAGACCCACATGCCCGGACTGCACCACGTGACTGCGATTGCCGGCGATCCGATCCGCAATTTCGGCTTCTACACCCGCGACCTCGGGCTGCGCTTCGTCAAGAAGACGGTCAATTTCGACGATCCCGGCACCTATCATTTCTACTACGGCGATGAGACCGGCCGCCCCGGCACCATCCTGACCTTCTTCCCCTGGGCCGGCGTGCGGCCGGGCCGCCGCGGCGTCGGCGAGACCCACCAGACCGCGTTCCGGGTGCCGCAGCGCTCCCTTGGCTACTGGACGCAGCGCCTGACCGAGAAGGGCATCGCCTATGAGGCGCTGGAGAAGCGCTTCGGTGAATCCGTGCTGCCGTTCGCCGATCCGGACGGCATGGCGCTCGCGCTGGTCGGTGTCCCCGGCGCGGAGAACGAGCCCGGCTACAGCAATGGCGACATTCCGGCCGAGCACGCGATCCGCGGCTTCCACGGCGTGACCCTGCTGCTCGACTCCGCCGAGAAGACCGCCGCCGTCCTCACCGATGTGTTCGGCTTTGCAGAGCAAGGCTGCGAAGGCTCGGTCATCCGCTTCAAGGCGCCGGGCGACGCGCAGGGCAGCGTGGTCGACATCTACGAGGCCAAGGGCTTCCTGCGCGGCGCGCAGGGCGCCGGGTCGGTGCATCACATCGCCTTCCGCGCCGCCGATGACGCCGCACAGGGCGTGATGGCGCAGCGGCTGGTCGATCGCCACGGCCTGCATCCGACCGAGCAGAAGGACCGCAACTACTTCCGCTCGATCTACTTCCGTGAGCCTGGCGGGGTGCTGTTCGAGATCGCGACCGATATCCCGGGCTTCGCGGTCGACGAGCCGGTCGCCGAGCTCGGACGAAACCTGAAGCTGCCCGCTTTCCTCGAATCGCACCGCAAGCAGATCGAAGGCGTGCTGCCCAACCTCGAAGAGGCCGCATCATGACCGTGGCATTGTCCTTCACCCACCGCTTCCAGCCCGGACACACGGCGGGAGCAGCTCCACTGCTGCTCCTGCACGGCACCGGCGGCGACGAGAACGATCTGCTGCCGCTCGGCGCCACGCTGTCGCCCGGCGCCGCCCTGCTGTCGCCGCGCGGCCAGGTGCTCGAGCATGGCATGCCGCGCTTCTTCCGCCGGCTTGCCGAGGGCGTGTTCGACGAGGACGACGTCCGCCGGCGCGCGCTGGAGCTCGGCGCCTTCGTCGGCGAGGCGCGTCAGCACTACGGGATCGGAGCGCCGGTCGCGGTCGGCTACTCCAACGGCGCCAACATCGCCGCCGCGCTGCTGCTGCTGCAGCCGGAAGCGCTGACCGGTGCAGTGCTGTTCCGCGCCATGGTGCCGCTGGCGCATCCTCCGGCCGCCACGCTCGCGCGCCGGCCGGTGCTGATGCTGTCGGGGCTCGCTGATCCGATCGTGCCCGCCAGCAATTCGGCGAAGCTGTGCACGCAGCTCACCGAGGCCGGCGCCGACGTGACCCACACGACGCTTCCGGCGGGGCACCAATTGTCGCAGGCGGATGTGACGTTGGCGCGCGACTGGCTCGCCGGACTGCCGCAGGCGATCGCCGCCTGAAGACGCTTGCGGCTGTCGCGGCTCCTGGCCAAGAATGTGGTCTCATCGGCACCAGCATCGGACCGCCCCTCCGGCGGCTCCGATGCTGGCGGATGGATGGGAAGGATCGTGCATGGCCGTCGACAAGCTGTTCATCAATGCGCGGCTCGACCATGGCGCGCGCCATGCGATCACGGTCGACGGCGGCCGCATCAGCGGTGTTCTCGCTGAGACCGAGCGCCCCGAGGCGTGCGAGGTGATTGATCTCGGCGGCGCGCTGCTCGTGCCAGGCTTGGTCGAGGGCCACATCCATCTCGACACCAGCTTCTACGGCGATGCCTGGAAGCCGCACAAGCCGTGCACCAACGGCTTCGACGTGCATGAGCGCGTCACGTTCCAGGCGCAGAACATGGCGGCGGCGGCGCCGATGGACGTGCGCGCCCGCAACCAGCTCGATCTCTGCATCGGCCACGGCACCACGCGGATGCGCAGCCATGTGATGGTCGACGGCTCCGTCGGCCTCACATCGCTGGAAACGATCCTGCGCGTCCGCGACGAGTATCGCGAGCTGATCGAGATCCAGCTCGTCGCCTTTCCGCAGAGCGGCATCCTCAAGAGCCCGGGCACGCCCGAGCTGCTCGACGAGGCCATCCGGCTCGGCGCCAACCTCGTCGGCGGGCTCGACCCCGCGAGCTTCGACCGCGACGTCGAGAGGCATCTCGACGTCGTGTTCGGCACAGCCCACAAGCACGGCGTCGATGTCGATATCCATCTGCACGATCCGGGCATGCTCGGCCTGTTCGAGCTGGAGCAGATCGCGGCGCGCACGCGCGCCCTCGGCATGCAAGGGCGCGTCGCGGTCAGCCACGCCTACGCGCTCGGCGACCTGCCTGCTGACCCGCTGAAGAAGATTGCCGACGTCCTGGCGGCGTCTGGCGTCGCCATCATGACCAACGCTCCGGGCGCGCGGCCCTTCCCGCCGGTGGCGGTGCTGCGCGCGGCGGGGGTCACCGTGTTCAGCGGCAACGACAACATCCGCGATTCCTGGTGGCCCTATGGCGACGGCGATCTGTTGAACCGCGCCATGATGGTCGGCTATCGCTCCGGCTTCTATGTCGATGACGAGTTGCGGATGGCCTTTGACCTCGTCACCGAGGCCGGCGCCAAGGCCTTGAGGCTTGCGGACTACGGCCTGCGCGTCGGCGCGCGGGCCGACTTCATCACCCTCGATGCCGAGCACGTGCCGGAGGCCGTCGTCGCCGTGCCAAAGGGCCGCTCAGTCTACAAGGACGGCCGCCTCATCGCGCGCGACGGCCGTGTGATCAGGCAGCCGACCTAGGCCCGCGTCGTTGTGCCGGCTCGACCGGTGCCTGTGAGCGCGGCGGCTCGGCGCGCGACACCGTCGCGGACTCGATCCAGCGCGTCACGGCCGACAATTGTCCGCCGGACTCGCGATAGGCCTGCAGCTGATAGTCGGCCGAGCTGCCGAACTGCATGATGATGCGGCAGTGCTCGACCTCGGCGAGACATCCAAGAGCCTCCGCATGCGGTGCGACATCCGCGATCATGCGGTTGAGGATCTCCTGGCCCGTCACGGGACCGTCCTCGGTCACGAACAGACAGTCGGTGCCATAGCGCTGCGCCCGCCACTTGTTCTCGACCGCGATAGCGCGCTCGACATTGCCGACGGTCTCCGCAAGATCGGGATTGAGATAGAGGTAGCGTGCCAAAGCGCGATAGAGCGAGGCAATCGCCACGGCGTCATCCATCGACGTGCAGACGTCGGGCGCACGCAACTCCAAGGTCGGATGCCGCAGCGACGGCCGCATCGCCCACCAGACATGGCTCTCGTCCGGCATCACGCCGGACTTCGTCAGCGCCGCGACATAGCGATCATATTGCTGCTTCGAGGTGAAAAGCTCGGGCAGGCCGCTGCGCGGCAGCTCGTCATAGGCGGCGAGCCGATAGCCCTTCAGGCCCGTCTCGCGCGAATTCCAGAACGGCGAGGACGCAGACAGCGCGACGAACACCGGGATGTGAGGGAGCATCGCCCGCATCACCGCGAAGCGCAGGTCCGGGTCCGGCAACTGGACATGCACGTGCATGCCGCATAGCATGTTGCGCTGGCCGACGATGCGGAGGTCCTCCATCATCTCCGCGTAGCGCGGCTTGGGGCTCGGCTGTGAGCTGCGCCACGTCGCGGTGGGATGCGTGGAGCAGGCCAGGATGGTCAGGCCATACTGACTCGCCACGCTGGCAACCTCGCGCCGCAGGAATTTCAGCTCCTCGCGCGCATCGCCGACATCGACATGCACGTTGGTGGCGACCTCGAGCTGCGCCTGCAGCATCTCGCGCATGGCCTGCCCGCCGGTCGACCAGTTGGCGGCCTCGAACAGATCGTCCGGCGTGCGGATCGCGACATCGCGCGTCTGCGCATCGACGAGAAAGTACTCCTCCTCGATGCCGAACGAATATTCCGTGACTTCCTCGCTGCCGGTGGCCGAGCGGATCACCAGACGACGCTCGTCATCGCTCAGGCCGAGCCGCAGCTTCTCCAAGATGCGTGGATCCAATCCCATGTGATCAATCCTGTCAGACGTCAAATGCCGTGAGTCTGAAGCCATGCCTCGAGCAGGGCCGCCTGCCACAGCCGCGAATGTCCCTTGGGGCTCATCTCGGTTTCGGGGTTTTGCAACATGTGGTCGATAAAGTCGCGCTGGTAGAGACCGCGTGCGCGCGCCTTCTCGTCGTTGAGCACGTCGCGGACATAGTCGAGAAACGGGCCGCGCAGATAGCGCAGCGACGGCACCGGAAAGTATCCCTTGGGACGGTCGATCACCTCCGCCGGCACGCAGCGGCGGGCCGCCTCCTTGAGAATGTGCTTGCCGCCGTTCTTCACCTTCAGCTCGGCGGGCATGCGCGCGGCGAGCTCCACCACGTCGTGATCGAGGAACGGCACGCGGGCCTCCAGCCCGAACGCCATCGTCATGTTGTCGACCCGCTTCACCGGGTCGTCGACCAGCATGATCTCGGTGTCGATCTGCAGCACCTTGTCCACCGCCGAGGCGCCAGCGTGAGCTGCGAAGAAGCGCTCCACGAATGCCAGGCTCTCGTCGTCTTCGCCGAGCAACTCCGGCGCCAGCAGCCGCTGCAGATCCGAATGCGTCCAGTCGAAATAGGCATTTTGATATTGCTGAACGGGATCGTTGGCCGAGAGAAAGCCCGGATACCAGCTGTACCCGCCGAACACCTCGTCCGCACCCTGCCCGCTCTGCACCACCTTGACACGCTTGGCGACCTCGGACGACAGGAGATAGAATGCGACCGCGTCGTGGCTGACCATCGGCTCGGACATGGCGGCGATGGCATGGGGCAAGGCGTCGAGCGCGCAGGTGCCGCCTATCCTGATCTGCTCGTGGTTGGTGCCGAACGTCCGTGCAATGATGTCGGAGTAGTGGAATTCATCGCCGGCGTGCTTGCCCACAGCGTCAAAGCCGATCGAGAAGGTGCGGATGTCCTCGTGGCCCAGCTTGGACAGCAGCGCGACCAGCAGCGACGAATCCAGCCCGCCCGACAACAGCACACCGACGGGCACGTCGGCGACGCGGCGACGGTCCACCGCCGATGTCATCGCGTCCAGCAATGCATCCGACCATTCTTCCTGACTCATGGCACGATCGGTGGAGCGCGACGCGCCGACGCTGAACTGCCAGTACCTTTCGCGGCGCTGCGTTCCATCGGGCTCGATCGTCAGCAACGTCGCCGGCTCGAGCTTCTTCACGCCATTGAGGATCGTACGCGGCGCCGGAACGGCGGCGTGAAAACTGAAGAAATGATGCAGCGCCGTTCGGTCGATCGAGGTGTCGACATCACCACCGGCGAGCAGCGCCGGCAGGGACGAGGCAAAGCGGAGGAAGCCCGGCCCCTCGGTGTAGTACAGCGGCTTGATGCCGAGACGGTCGCGCGCGATCACGACGCGTCCGCTGTCGCGCTCCCACAGCGCGAAGGCGAACATGCCCTTGAAGCGCTGAACGCAGGTCTTGCCCCAGGCATGATAGGCCTTGAGGATCACCTCGGTATCGCCGTCGGAGAAGAAGCGATAGCCCTTCGCCTGCAGCTCGGCGCGCAGCTCGCGGAAATTATAGATGCAACCATTGAACACGATGCCGAGGCCGAGCGCGGCATCGATCATCGGCTGCTGCGCGGCGGCTGATAGATCGAGAATGCTGAGACGACGGTGGCCCAGCGCGATTCCGCCCTGCACGTAGAGGCCAGCGGCGTCGGGACCGCGCGCCTGCATCGCATCGTTGACGCGGCCGAGCGCCGCGAGCGCGGGCTGTCCGGAAATCCTGACTTCACCACAAATGCCGCACATCGCGGATCATCCAGTTCCTGTTGTTCTTAGGTGCCGCCGACAACCCTCTGTCTTCGTTTGTGTTCCGCGGCGAAACCGGCAGAGTCTGCGTCAAATAGCGGAACGATTTCAGCGCGTCTGGACGCGCGCGCGACCAGCACGTGATCGGGCGGAACCTCGATCCAGTCCGGCTCCTTGTCAAAAGGCTCGGAGACGGCGATGACCTGATCACCATCTTCCCGGTAGTAAAGCGAGTTGGCGCGATCATTCGCAGCGAAGCGAAATGCGTAGAGATCGTGGCCGTTCGACAGGGCGGACGTGAAGCGCAGGTGCTCACGCAGACCGTCCTCGTTGACCAGCTGGCGGAGCGCGCGCAGCACGTTCGATGTCGCACCGATCGGGTCCTGATCGATGCCGGCGCCGACGATGGCGAGGAACACGGCTTCGGAATCGGTGGTGCCGAGCCGCGATGGATACAGCGCGTCCGGAATCATTGCCTCGACCTTGCGGCGCAGCCTGTTCCAGCTACCGACGAAGCCGTTGTGCATGAACAGCCAGCGGCCGCAGGCAAACGGATGGCAGTTCTGACGGGTCACGGCCGTGCCGGTCGCTGCGCGCACATGCGCGAAGAACAGATGTGAATGCAGGTGTCGGCAGAGATAGCGGAGGTTCTCATCGGACCACGCCGGGCGTGTCTCGCGATACAGGCCGGGCTCAGGATGATCCCCATACCAACCCAGACCGAAGCCATCGCCATTTGTGCCTGCGGTGGATTCCAGCGCGCGGATGCTCTGCGTCACCAGGGAATGTTCCGGCTCGGTCACATAGTGCTCGAAGGCGGTCGTCTCACCGCGGTACGCGATCCAGCGGCACATCCTGCCCCTCCGGTTCAATCAATGGGCTCGCGGCACGCCTGCGCGTGTCACGTTCTTTCGGAGCAGGCGGAAACGCGTCAAAGCACCACTGGTTCCCGCGCACTCAGTTACGCACGGGACGTCGGCCTGTGGGAGCGCAGATCAACGAGTCAGCGCGCAGAGGCAACCTTCGTCAGCTCCTGCCGTTCCCATCCGCACGTCCGAGGGTCGCCTCTACTGGCTCGCGCTTTCGCGGCGTTGCGACAGGTGTTCGATCGTTGCGCGTTGTGCGTAGAGCTCAGGTCCTCGCCAATCGCCATGGCGACACCGACCGTCTCGCTGCACGTTCCTCACAGATGAAGCGACATCGTCGCACTCATGTTCACGCCTCGCCGCGCTCGCGCACCAGCCGGAGCCACGCCGCCGCGGCCGGCGAGAGATAGGCGCCACGACGCCAGGCCATCGCCAGCGTCCATTCGGTGCCGGGCTCGTCGAGCAGGACGAGACTGATCGGCACCTGCGTGCGCTGGGTCGCGATCATGCGCGGCAGAAAGGCAACCCCGAGACCGGCACCGGCGAGTTCGGCGATGAAATCGATCTGCGTGCTGCGCGCGGCCACGACCGGCTCGAAGCCGTTGCGGCGGCAGGCCTCGCGGAGGATACGGTTGAGCGCGAAGCCGGCCTCGAACAGCACGAACGGCGTGTCGCGCAGCTCGGCGAGCATGATCGTCTCGCGGCGGGCCAGCGGATGCTCGACGGAAACGAGCGCCATCAGCGGCTCGCGGCGCACGATCTGCGCGGCGAACTCATCGGCGATCGGCGGCAGCAGGCCGGCAAAATCGATGTCGCCTGCAGCCAGCAATTCGCTGAGCCGGTCGCTGCCGTGCTCCACCAGCCGGATCTCGATCTCCGGATGAAGCTGGCGGTAGAGCGCGAACAATGGCGCGAACAGCGTGCTCGATCCGATCGGCGGCAGGCCGAGGCGCAGCACGCCGCGCTTCAGGCCGCGCAGCTCGGCGAGCTCCGCCTGCAGATCATCGCGCTCCGTCAGCAGCCGGATCGCACGGCGATAGACGATCTCGCCAGCCGCTGTCATGCGGCTCTTGTGGCCGAGCCGGTCCAAGAGCGGCAATCCGAGCTCGTCCTCAAGCTGCTTGACGGCCTTGCTCACGGTCGACTGGGTCGCAAACACCACCTTGGCGGCCTGGGAGAAGCCGCCTTGCCGGACGACCTCGACGAAGGTCCTGAGGGTACGGAGTTCCATAATCGCCCCTTAGTATTCCATTTTGGACTTATTATCATTCAATCAATTCGCTTTCTACATGCTGCGATGCGACATACCTTGAAGGCGCAATCACTTCTCGGACGCGTCGCATGATGCATCGCAACATTTCCATTGGGGTCCATCGCCTGCTCCGCCGCAACCGACTGGTGCAGATCGGCCTGCTCGGCCTGTTCTGGGCTGTCGGCGAGGCGCTGGCCCGGACGACCGGCCTGCCATTGCCCGGCGGCATCATCGGAATGGCACTCGCGCTCGCCCTGTTCCTGGCCGGCGGGCTGAAGGTCGCCAGCATGAAGCGCGGCGCGAACTGGATGCTCGCCGAGATGCTGCTGTTCTTCGTGCCGGCGGTGCTGGCGCTGCTCGACCATCGCGAGCTGTTCGGCCTGCTTGGCCTGAAGATCTTTGCCTTGATCGTCGTCAGCACCACCGCCGTGATGTGCGTGACCGCGCTCACGATCGACCTCTGCTACCGTTGGACCGAGCGTCATGACCCTCGCCGCGCTGTGGCGTGAGCCGCTGATCCAGGCGGCTGTCTGGTCGCTCGCGACGATCCTGCTCTATGTGCTCGCCAAGCGCATGCACCGGCGCTGGCCGCGCTGGTGGCTGATGCCGCTCGCGGTGGCACCAGCACTGCTGATGATCGCAGCGCTCGCGCTCAACGTCTCCTATCGCGACTACATCCGCGGCACGCATTGGCTGGTGGCGCTGCTCGGCCCGGCCACCGTCGCCTTCGCCGTGCCGATCTACGAGCAGCGGGCGCTGATCCGCCGCCGCTGGCCGCTGCTGCTGGCCGGCATGGTCGCGGGGAGCCTCACCGCGGTGGCGACCAGTTGGGCACTGGCCTATGTCCTCGGCATCGATGGCGAGCTGCGTCTGAGCCTGTTGCCGCGCTCGATCAGCACGCCGTTCGCGATGGAAGTCTCCGGCGAGATCGGCGGCATCCCCGATCTCACCGCCGTGTTCGTCGTGCTTACCGGCATCATCGGAGCCGCGGTCGGCGACCTCGTGCTCGCGCGGCTGCCGCTGCGCTCGACGCTGGCCAAGGGCGCGCTGTTCGGCGTCGGCGCGCACGGCGCGGGCACCGCGCGCGCCAACCAGATCGGTCGCGAGGAGGGCGCGGTCGCCGGCCTCGTGATGGTGCTGGTCGGGCTGATGAACGTGGCGCTGGCGCCGCTCATCATTCAGTTCATGCGGTAGCGCGCTCAGCCCCGTGCGAGCGAGGCGATCCAGTTGCTGATCTCTGTCTGCCGCATCCCGTCATTCGCCACGTCCTGGTCGAGCCCCAGCCGCCACAGAATGTCGCGCCGGGCACGGTCGTGGTGCAGGATCGCGAGATCGGCGGCGTAACGCTCGAGCTCGGCCGGAGCGGCGAAGAAGCCCTCCTCGACCAGCGGCTGGCCGATGCGGCGGAGCACCCAGGCGACGTCCTGCAGGCTGAATTCGGGATGATACTGCACGCCCCAGAACCGGCCGCGGCCGCTGCGGATCTCCGCGGCCTGCACCTCGCTCATCGCGTTGCGTGCGGTGACCGTCGCATCCGGCGGCAGCCTGGTGACGATGTCGCTATGGATCGCCGGGGCATCGAACACGGCGCCCCGCGCCGCATGCATCGGATGATCGCGGCCCGCCTCCGTCAGCGCGATCTTGCGCGCGAAGCCGACCTCGCGGCCGGCCGGATTGAGCGACACCTCGCCGCCGGCCGCGACGCTGGCAAGCTGAAGTCCCCAGCATGAGCCGAACATCGGCACGCCCTGCGTGAAGACCGCGCGCACCAGCTCGATCTGACGCAGGGATTCCGGCTCGCGCTGATAGATATTGAGCGCCGATCCCGTGATGACGATGCCCTGATAGGCCTCGATCGGCTGCGGCAGGCGCGCATCGGCATCGGCGGGCGTGGCGATGTCGATCGCCGCGTCCGGCGCGAGTGCGCGCAGCACGGCCGCGTAGCTCTCCGACGGCGTCGCGCCTGCGACCTCGGCCCAGCGGCGCCGGCCGTCCAGCGAATTGCCTTCGAGCACGAGCAGTCTCAGCACTCGTCAAACCTCCGCCCGCCCGATCACGGATCCAACACGCCGCGCAGGAATCGCGCGCTCCGCTCATGCACCTCCGGCCGGTTCAGGATCGTATGGACGTCGGCATCGATCACCATCACCTCCGCCTTCGCATCGTCCTTGAGCGCGGCGGCGCAGGAGCCGGTGACGGCGCGATCCTTGTTCCAGGGATTGGCGGCCGAGAAATAGGGATCGCGCGCCGAAATCGCGTTCAGCACCGGCTCGGTCGGGCCGATGCCGAGCCCGGGCGCGGTGACGAAGTAGTTGTCCTCGCACGACCACGAATAGATCAGCCGCGCCGCCACGTCCTTGCCGGCGTAGCGGCCGACCGCCACCGCGCCCTCGCTGGTGCCCGCCAGCACGATCCGCAGCCGGTCGACCCAGCTCCAGTCGCGCGACGCCTTCAGCGCGTTCTCCAGCTCGGCCAGCCGCAAGGCGTGGACGTGCTCATAGGTCGCGACGTCGACCGGCGAGGTGTAGGTCAGCCGGTCGGGAATCGCGAGGCTGTCGGGCGCCACCGATGCCACTCCGAGCTCGTCGGCGAGCCAGGCCTGGAACTCCTTCACCGCCGGCGCGACGCCGCTCGACCCGTGCATCACGATCACGAGCGGCGCGATCCCGATCACGTCGGGCGCGTCCTCCGCACGGCCCTCCCAGCGCCGCCCGCCGGCGAGTGTCGCCGGCAACACCAGGTTGGCCCGGCTCCAGGTCAGCGCAAGATTGGCCGGCGACGGCTCCAGCACCGTCCCCCTGGTCTCGCCGGGCTTGTCGGCCGCGAGCGCGGCGGTCGCGCAGAGAAAGGCGGCGGCCATCGGCAGGACACGCGCCACGAACATGATCGATCCGTCCTTCTGCGAGGCGAGCACAGCGAGCCTGGCGCGCACCGTCCGTTTCAATCACGGCATCGGGCTGCGGACAAGCAAGGTGCGACGGACGGTGCATGCAGGGCACCCATGCGGCGATGCGATCAGTAGGCGCGCAGCCGCCGGCGCTGGGCACGCGGCGTCTCCATCGACCGGACGTGATGGCGCGGCGTGGCCGCAGCGCAGACCATCGCATTGAGCGCGCCGGCCGGCACGGCGGCGACCTCGCGCGCTCCTCCGCAGCCGCTGACGGCGCGTAGCCGCGGCACAACCGGCGACATGTCCCGCAAGGCCTCCCGGCGTACGCTCACATCGCTCCGGACCTCCACGGGAGAGAGCGCCAGCAGCGTCGCCCGCAAGCCGCGAAGGATGGCGGCCATTGCGCGCGACGGCTGCGCCCAGCGAAACGGCCGGGCCGAACGCTTGGCGCGGCCATCGGCGCGCTTGGCTCGCCCGGCTCCGCTGGCGCGACGGCCGCGCTGATTGGATGCTGATCCCTCGTCATCGACCTGCAACATCAGCCGGAACGGCTGTTCCGAGGGGCCGGCCGCGATCAACAACTTGCGCATGCGTCTCACCTTGATCTCGTGACGGCCAACCCGGCGGCCGCGTTCGTCGACACCATGGCGCAAGCGCGGTGACCGCAAGCTGTTGCCCGATGTCAGCGACATGTCAGCTCCGCCGCAGGCGGCATTGTCGCCGGATGGCGACGCGTCGCTCACAATCTCCCTCCCAGCCGCGCCATCACCAGATCCAGCACGTCGGCGTCGTCGAACGCCGCCGCGGTCAGCGCCGCGCCCGCCGCGATCAGCTCGTCGTGACCGAGATTGGTGCGCATGCCGACGGTGGCGATGCCGGCCGCCGTCGCCGCCGCGATGCCGGCGCGGGAATCCTCGAAGGCGACCGACCGTTCCGGCACGGCATCGATCGCGCGCAGGCCTTCCAGATAGGGCAGCGGGTGCGGCTTGCCGTGCGGCAGTTCGTCGCCGATGACCACGGCGCGAAATCGGTCCGCCAAGCCGAGCCCGTGCAGGATCAGTTCGGCATTGGCCCGCGGCGCGTTGGTGACGGCCACGATGGGTATCGCGGCCGCCGCGGCCCGATCGAGCAGCGCCGTCAGGCCCGGCAGCGGCTGCACCGCGCCGGCGGCGAGGCTGCGAAACACCTCCTCCTTCTGCGCCATGACCGCCGCGCGCCGCTCGGGCGGCTCATCGGGCAGAAATTGGGCGGAGATCGACAAATTGGATCGGCCGAGCAGTTCGCGTGCCGCCCGCGCGCGGTCGAACGCATGGCCATATGGCCCGAACACCGCGTTGAAGGCCTGCAGATGCAGCGCATCGGTATCAGCGAGCGTGCCGTCGATGTCGAACAGCAAAGCCCGCCCCCTTTTATTGATAACGCCTCGCATCAGCAAATTGACCTCAACTCATCCGGATGTTGACGCGATCTGATCCAACTCTCGACCAGACCAGCTGTCGTTATTCCTCAAACGGCGTGAAACCGCGACGGGGGAAATTGCGATGATCGGCCAGTTGAGCGCATTGCCTGTTTTGACATCGTCGAGGCTCGGAGCGGCCGCCGCGCTGGTCTCCGTCATCTGCATTGCCGCGCCCGGCGCCGCGCAGGCCGGCTCCGCCAACGGCGACATGGTCAACGGCCAGTACTGCAACGATCTCTGCAAGGCCTATATGGCCTGGTCCGACCGCATGCTGGCCGTCACCCAGCCGGCGTCCTATTCGCGGCCGCAGGTGCGGGTCGCGGTGCCGCAGAGCATGACGCCGAAGAAGATGGACAAGGCCGAGAAGCCGGACCGGATGGCGCAGCATGGGCCGAAGCCGCATCGGCCGGCGAACCTGAACTCCTTTGCGCAGCTGCCCTCCGGCACCCAGGCCGCGCAGTCTTCGATGGAGCCGCCGCCGAGCGACCTCGCCGCGTCCGACGCGCCGGCGACAGGTCGGCTGTTCGCGTCCGACCCGCTGCCCCACTCCGCCATCGCCGACATGCGGCGCGCGACCGACGCCGCCGGCCTGCGGCTGGTGTCGATGACCGAGCCCGGCATGGCGCCCGTCACGGTCGGCGAGGCCGGCGGCAGCCCGCGCTCGAAGATGCCCTCGATGTGGATCATGCTTGCCGCAGCGGCGCTGCTGGCCTATTTCGGCCATGGCTGGCTCAAGCGCCGCAACGGCGCGTCGCATCACCTCAACTGAGACGGCAGGAACCGCGACGTCAGGTCGGCCGCGCAACGCCGCGGGAACCATTCCGGGCAAATTGACCACCTGCCCTCGCCTGCGACCGGGGCTTCGGTTGAACTCGCAGCGCCGCGGCTCTATGCGTGGGCGATGAACATCGCCCTCACCGCCCCACCGCTGAGTTCCTGGCCGCGCCATCGCGCGGACCTCAAGCCTGCGCCGTTCCTGCCGATGAGCCGCAAGGAGATGGACGCGCTCGGCTGGGACGCGTGCGACATCGTGCTGGTGACCGGCGACGCCTATGTCGACCATCCTTCCTTCGGCATGGCGATCATCGGCCGGCTGCTCGAGGCCCAGGGCTTTCGCGTCGGCATCATCTCGCAGCCCGACTGGCACTCCGCCGAGCCGTTCAAGGCGCTCGGTAGGCCGCGCGTGTTCTTCGGCGTCACCGGCGGCAACATGGACTCCATGGTCAACCGCTACACGGCCGATCGCCGCATCCGCAGCGACGACGCCTATACGCCCAATGGCGAAGGCGGCAGGCGGCCGGACCGCTGCACGCTGGTCTATGCGCAGCGCTGCCGCGAGGCGTTCAAGGACGTGCCCGTCGTGCTCGGCGGCATCGAGGCGTCGCTGCGCCGCATCGCGCATTACGACTACTGGTCCGACAAGGTGCGCCGCTCGGTGCTGGCCGACGCCAAGGCCGACATCCTGATCTACGGCAATGCCGAGCGTGCGGTGATCGAGGTCGCGCATCGGATCGCCGGCGGCGAAGCGCCCAAGGACATCCAGTCGGTGCGCGGCACCGCGCTGTTCCGGAAAGTGCCCGAAGGCTTTGTCGAGCTGCATGCCGACGATCTCGACTCCGCCGACGAAGGCGCTGCGCGCGAGAAGGGCGACGTCGTGGTCCGGCTGCCGTCCTGCGAGCAGGTCGAGGCGGACAAGGAAGCCTATGCCCGCGCCTCGCGCGTGCTGCACCGGGAGAGCAATCCGGGCAATGCGCGTCCCCTGGTGCAGCGTCATGGCGACCGCGACCTCTGGCTCAACCCGCCGCCGATCCCGCTGACCATGGCGGAGATGGACAGCGTCTACGATCTGCCCTATGCCCGCGCGCCGCATCCGTCCTATGGCGACGCCAAGATCCCGGCCTGGGACATGATCAAGTTCTCGGTGACGATCATGCGCGGCTGCTTCGGCGGCTGCACCTTCTGCTCGATCACCGAGCACGAGGGCCGCATCATCCAGAGCCGCTCGGAAGGCTCGATCCTGCAGGAGATCGAGCGCATCCGCGACAAGACACCGGGCTTCACCGGCGTGATCTCCGACATCGGCGGCCCCACCGCCAACATGTACCGGATGGCGTGCAAGGACCCCAAGGTCGAGGCCGCCTGCCGCCGGCCATCCTGCGTGTTTCCGGAGATCTGCCCGAACCTCAACACCTCGCATGACGATCTCATCCGGCTCTATCGCAAGGTGCGCGAGGTCAAGGGCGTCAAGCGCGTGATGGTCGCCTCCGGCGTGCGCTACGACCTCGCGGTCGAGAGCCCGGCCTACATCAAGGAGCTGGTCACGCATCATGTCGGCGGCTACCTGAAGATCGCGCCGGAGCATACCGAGCGCGGCCCGCTCGACAAGATGATGAAGCCGGGCATCGGCAGCTATGACCGCTTCAAGCAGATGTTCGACGCCGCCGCCAAGGAGGCCGGCAAGAAGTACTACCTGATCCCGTATTTCATCGCCGCCCATCCCGGCACGTCAGACGAGGACATGATGAACCTCGCGCTGTGGCTCAAGCGCAACCGCTACCGCGCCGATCAGGTCCAGACCTTCCTGCCCTCGCCGATGGCGACCGCAACGGCGATGTACCACACCGGCGTCAACCCGCTGCGCGGCGTGCGTCACGGCGGCAGCGACAAGGTCGAGGCCATCAAGGGCCTGCGGCAGCGAAGGCTGCACAAGGCGTTCCTGCGCTATCACGACCCGGACAACTGGCCCGTGCTGCGCGATGCGCTACGCGCGATGGGCCGCGCCGATTTGATCGGCTCCCGCCCGGATCAGCTGGTGCCCGCGCATCAGCCGCCCGGCACCGGCAAGGCCGCTGTCACGCGGCGGCCTGTGCGACCCGAGCCGAGGCCGCAACGGTTCACGACCAAGGGCGTGAAGATCAGGAAGTAGTCTGGGTTGGCAACGGCTTCGGCCTCGTAGTAAGGCACGCAGCCCATTCCACCCTCCGCTGTCGTCCCGGACGAGCGCGCATCGCGCGCGAAGATCCGGGACCCATAACCACAGGGAGACGTGTTGGGCACGCTCTGAGCCACCAGCCTGCCTCATACGACCGCCTGTGGTTATGGGTCCCTGTGTCTGGAAAGTCTGCCATGATGATGGTGGGCGGGAAGCCGTTGGGTCCTTGGCGCTAGACGCCG
>NZ_JBNPUY010000023.1:0-27732 GCF_051168395.1 Bradyrhizobium sp. HKCCYLRH1030
TACTTCGTGCCGCGCGACAACATCGTGCAGCACGCCGAGCTGCGCCGCATGACCGTGCTGGAATATGCGCCGGATTCGGTCCAGGCCGGGCACTACCGCTCGCTGGCGCAGAAGATCCACAACAACGGCGGCAAGGGCATCATCCCGACCCCGATCACGATGGACGAGCTCGAGGACATGCTGATGGAGCACGGCATCATGAAGGCCGTCGACGAAACCCAGATCGGAAAGACTGCCGCCGAACTCGCCGCAACGGCGTAACCGCCACCGGTGCTCCGGCCCTTCATCTCCAAGGGCCGGATCACCTCCGCAACCGATCATCGAGGAAAGCCAGATGAGCGTCACCGAGAAACAAAGCGTCGCCGAGATCAAGGCGCGCAACAAGGAACTGATCGCCGAGGTCCTGAAGGTCTATCCGGAAAAGACCGCCAAGCGCCGCGCCAAGCATCTCAACGTGCATGAGAACGGCAAGTCGGATTGCGGCGTCAAGTCGAACATCAAGTCGATCCCCGGCGTCATGACCATCCGCGGTTGCGCCTACGCCGGCTCGAAGGGCGTGGTGTGGGGCCCAATCAAGGACATGATCCACATCAGCCATGGCCCGGTCGGCTGCGGCCAGTACTCCTGGGCGGCGCGCCGCAACTACTACATCGGGACGACCGGCATCGACACCTTCGTGACGATGCAGTTCACCTCCGACTTCCAGGAGAAGGACATCGTCTTCGGCGGTGACAAGAAGCTCGCCAAGATCATGGACGAGATCCAGGAGCTGTTCCCGCTGAACAACGGCATCACCGTGCAGTCGGAATGCCCGATCGGCCTGATCGGCGACGACATCGAGGCCGTCTCCAAGGTCAAGTCGAAGGAGTATGACGGCAAGACCATCGTCCCCGTGCGTTGCGAAGGCTTCCGCGGCGTCTCCCAGTCCTTGGGTCACCATATCGCCAACGACGCGATCCGGGACTGGGTGTTCGACAAGCTCCCGGCCGATGCCGCGCCGCGCTTCGAGCCGTCGGCCTACGACGTCGCGATCATCGGCGACTACAACATCGGCGGCGACGCCTGGTCGTCCCGCATCCTGCTCGAGGAGATGGGCCTGCGCGTGATCGCCCAGTGGTCGGGCGACGGCTCGCTGGCAGAGCTCGAGGCGACGCCGAAGGCGAAGCTCAACGTGCTGCATTGCTACCGCTCGATGAACTACATCTCGCGCCACATGGAAGAGAAGTACGGTATTCCGTGGTGCGAATACAACTTCTTCGGACCGAGCAAGATCGCCGAATCGCTGCGTAAGATCGCCAGCTATTTCGACGACAAGATCAAGGAAGGTGCCGAGCGAGTCATCGCCAAGTACCAGCCCCTGATGGACGCCGTGATCGCCAAGTACCGGCCGCGCCTCGAAGGCAAGACCGTGATGCTGTTCGTCGGCGGTCTGCGTCCGCGCCACGTGATCGGCGCCTACGAGGATCTCGGCATGGAGGTCGTCGGCACAGGCTATGAGTTCGGCCACAACGACGACTATCAGCGCACCGCTCAGCACTACGTCAAGGACGGCACGCTGATCTACGACGACGTCACCGGCTACGAGTTCGAGAAGTTCGTCGAGAAGGTCCAGCCGGACCTGGTCGGCTCGGGCATCAAGGAAAAGTACGTGTTCCAGAAGATGGGCGTACCGTTCCGCCAGATGCATTCCTGGGACTACTCGGGTCCCTACCATGGCTATGACGGGTTCGCGATCTTCGCCCGCGACATGGACATGGCCATCAACTCGCCGGTCTGGAAGATGGCCAAGGCGCCCTGGAAGCAGGCGCCCAAGCCGTTGCTTCAGGCGGCCGAGTAAGCACCACCACCCACGGCCTGGCTCTCCTTCGGCGGAGAGCCAGTGCTCCCTGATCGACACAGGAACATAGAGAGGGTTATCCCATGACGCAGAGTGCCGAACATGTGCTCGATCACTTCGAGCTTTTCCGTGGTCCCGAATACCAGCAGATGCTGGCGAACAAGAAGAAGATGTTCGAGAATCCGCGCGATCCCGCCGAGGTCGAGCGCATCCGCGAATGGGCCAAGACACCCGAATATCGCGAGAAGAATTTCGCCCGCGAGGCGCTGACCGTCAACCCGGCGAAGGCCTGCCAGCCGCTCGGCGCCGTGTTCGTTGCCGTCGGCTTCGAAAAGACGCTGCCGTTCGTGCACGGCTCGCAGGGCTGCGTTGCCTATTATCGCAGCCATCTGTCGCGCCACTTCAAGGAACCGAGCTCCTGCGTGTCGTCGTCGATGACCGAGGACGCAGCCGTCTTCGGCGGCCTCAACAACATGATCGACGGCCTTGCCAACGCCTACAACATGTACAAGCCGTCGATGATCGCGGTCTCCACCACCTGCATGGCGGAAGTCATCGGCGACGACCTCAACGCCTTCATCAAGACCTCCAAGGAGAAGGGCTCGGTTCCCGCCGAGTTCGATGTGCCTTTCGCCCATACGCCTGCCTTCGTCGGCAGCCATGTCACCGGCTACGACAATGCAATGAAGGGCATTCTCGAGCACTTCTGGGACGGCAAGGCCGGCACCGCGCCGAAGCTGGAGCGCGTTCCCAACGAGAAGATCAACTTCATCGGCGGTTTCGATGGCTACACCGTCGGCAACATCAAGGAAGTGAAGCACATCTTCGAGGCGATGGGGATCGAGTACACGATCCTTGGCGACAATTCGAACGTGTTCGACACGCCGACCGACGGCGAGTTCCGTATGTATGATGGCGGCACCACGCTGGAGGACGCGGCCAACGCGATTCACGCCAAGGCGACGATCTCGATGCAGCACTTCTGCACCGAGAAGACCCTGCCGTTCATCAAGAACCACGGCCAGGAGGTCGTCTCCTTCAACCATCCGGTCGGCGTGACCGGCACCGACGCCTTTGTGATGGCGCTGTCACGCATCACCGGCAAGGAGATTCCGGAGCAGCTCGCGCTCGAGCGTGGCCGCCTGGTCGACGCGATCGCCGACTCCAGCGCCCACATCCACGGCAAGAAGTTCGCGATCTACGGCGATCCGGATCTCTGCCTCGGCCTCGCAGCGTTCCTGCTCGAGCTCGGCGCCGAGCCGACCCACGTGCTCGCCACCAACGGCAACAAGGACTGGGCCGAGAAGGTCCAGGCGGTGTTCGACTCCTCGCCGTTCGGCAAGAACTGCCAAGTGTATCCCGGCAAGGATCTCTGGCACATGCGCTCGCTGCTGTTCACCGAGCCGGTCGATTTCCTGATCGGCAATACCTACGGCAAGTATCTCGAGCGCGACACCGGCACGCCGCTGATCCGCATCGGCTTCCCAATCTTCGATCGTCACCACAAGCACCGCTATCCGGTGTGGGGCTATCAAGGCGGTCTGAACGTGCTGGTCACGATCCTCGATAAGATCTTCGACGAGATCGACCGCAACACCAACGTGCCCGCCAAGTCGGACTACAGCTTCGACATCATCCGCTAGGACACGGCGCGCGGCGGTCCCTTAAGGGCCGCCGCGTCTCGATCTGGACGACGAGGCTCATGGGGAAGGCACTGAAAGCCTGAGCCTCCTCGGCCAAAAGACGCGCAGAAGGTCCGTCAACAGGAGAAGCCGATGAGCTCGCTGTCTGCCACGATCCAGAACGTCTTCAACGAGCCGGGTTGCGGCAAGAACGCCAACAAGTCCGAGGCCGAGCGCAAGAAGGGCTGCACCAAGCAGCTGCAGCCGGGCGGCGCGGCCGGTGGTTGCGCCTTCGACGGCGCCAAGGTCGCGCTGCAGCCGCTGACCGACGTCGCGCATCTCGTGCACGGGCCGATCGCCTGCGAGGGCAATTCCTGGGACAACCGCGGCGCGGCCTCGTCGGGCTCGCAGATCTGGCGCACCGGTTTCACCACCGACATCAACGAGACCGACGTCGTGTTCGGCGGCGAGAAGCGGCTGTACAAGGCGATCAAGGAAATCATCGAGAAATATGACCCGCCGGCGGTCTTCGTCTATCAGACCTGCGTGCCCGCCATGACCGGCGACGACATCAACGCGGTCTGCAAGGCGGCCTCCGCCAAGTTCGGCAAGCCCTGCATTCCCGTCAATTCACCCGGCTTCGTCGGCCCTAAGAATCTCGGCAACAAGCTCGCCGGCGAGGCGCTGCTCGACCACGTCATCGGCACCGTCGAGCCGGAGGTCACAACGCCCTACGACCTCAACATCATCGGCGAATACAATCTCTCCGGCGAGCTCTGGCAGGTGAAGCCGCTGTTCGACGAGCTCGGCATCCGCATCTCCGCCTGCATCTCCGGCGACGGCCGCTACAAGGACGTCGCCTCGTCGCATCGTGCCCGTGCAGCGATGATGGTGTGCTCCAAGGCGATGATCAACGTCGCCCGCAAGATGGAGGAGCGCTACGGCATTCCGTTCTTCGAGGGCTCGTTCTACGGCATCCAGGACTCCTCGGACTCGCTGCGCGAGATCGCGCGCCTGCTAGTCGAGCGCGGCGCGCCGGCCGACCTGTTGGATCGCACCGAAGCCGTCATCGCGCGCGAGGAGGCCAAGGCCTGGGCCGCGATCGAGCCGTTCAAGAAGCGCCTCACCGGCAAGAAGGTGCTGCTGATCACCGGCGGCGTGAAGTCGTGGTCGGTGGTGGCGGCGCTGCAGGAGGCCGGCATGGAGCTGGTCGGCACTTCCGTGAAGAAGTCCACCAAGGAGGACAAGGAGCGCATCAAGGAGCTGATGGGCCAGGATGCGCACATGATCGACGATATGGCGCCGCGCGAAATGTACAAGATGCTCAAGGACGCCAAGGCCGACATCATGCTCTCGGGCGGCAAGTCGCAATTCGTGGCGCTGAAGGCGGCGATGCCCTGGCTCGACATCAACCAGGAGCGCTCCCACGCCTTTATGGGCTATATCGGGATGGTGAAGCTGGTCGCCGAGATCGACAAGGCGATCTACAACCCGATGTGGGAGCAGCTGCGCAAGCGGGCGCCCTGGGAGCAGGCCGACAGCAACTGGCAGGCCAGGGCGATTGCCCAGGCCAATGCAGAAGCGGCGGCGCTGGCGGCCGATCCGGTCGCCGCGGAAGCCGCGCGACGCGCCAAGAAGATCTGCCACTGCAAGTCGGTCGATCTCGGCACCATCGAGGACGCGATCAAGGCCCATGGCCTCGCCGATGTCGCCGGCGTTCGCGAGCACACCAACGCCTCGGGCGGCTGCGGCGCCTGCGCCGGGCGGGTCGAGGACATCCTGGCGACGTTCAAGGCGCCGGCCGAGCTGCTGCAGGCGGCGGAGTAGGGCGGCGCTCATGGCCAAGGTCACCATTGGAAAGAAGGCCTGCGCGGTCAATCCGCTCAAGATGAGCCAGCCGATCGGCGGCTCGTTCGCCTTCCTCGGCCTGCGCGGCGCGATGCCGCTGCTGCACGGCTCGCAGGGCTGCACCTCGTTCGGCCTGACGCTGTTCGTGCGCCACTTCAAGGAAGCGGTGCCGATGCAGACGACGGCGATGAGCGAGGTCGCCACCGTGCTCGGCGGCTATGAGAATGTCGAGCAGGCGATCCTCAACATCTACAAGCGACAAAAGCCGGAGGTCATCGGCATCTGCTCGACCGGCGTCACCGAGACCAAGGGCGACGACGTCGACGGCTACATCAGGTTGATCCGCGAGAAACATCCAGATCTCGCGAATTATCCGCTGGTCTACGTCTCGACGCCGGACTTCAAGGACGCGTTCCAGGACGGTTGGGACAAGACGGTCGCCAAGATGGTCGAGGTGCTCGTCGACAAGCCGACCTCGACCCGCCGCGATCCTGCGCGGGTCAACGTGCTGCCGGGCTGCCATCTGACGCCGGGGGATATCGAGGAGCTGCGCACCATCATCGAGGATTTCGGTCTGGAGCCATCGTTCCTGCCGGATATCGGCGGCTCGCTCGACGGCCACATCCCCGACGAGTTCACGCCGACAACGATCGGCGGCATCGGCCTGGAAGAGATTGCGACCATGGGCAGCGCGTCCTGGACGATCGCGATCGGGGCGCAAATGAAGCGAGCGGCGGAAGCGATGCAGGCCAGGACCGGCGTGCCGTATCGGCTGTTCGAGCGGCTCTGCGGGCTGCTGCCGAACGACGAGTTCATGACGTTCCTCAGCGAGATCTCGGGACGCCCGGTGCCGGCGAAATATCGCCGGCAGCGCGGCCAGCTCGCAGACGCGATGCTGGATGCGCATTTCCACATTGGGGGCCGCAAGCTCGCTGTTGGCGCCGAACCGGATCTGTTGTTCGACGTCGCGAGCATGCTGCACGACATGGGCGCGCATGTGTCGGTGGCGGTCACCACGACGCAGTCGCCGGTGCTCGAGCGGATGCCCTGCGATGAAGTGCTGATCGGCGATCTCGAGGATCTCGAAAACCTGGCAAAGGAGCGCGACTGCGGCTTGATGCTCACGCATTCGCACGGCCGCCAGGCCGCCGCCCGCCTCAAGATCCCGTTCTACCGGATCGGCTTTCCGATGTTCGATCGGCTCGGGGCAGGGCATCTCCTGACGGTGGGCTATCGCGGCACCCGCGATCTGATCTTTGCGCTCGCCAATCTGATCATCGCCGATCGCGAGGACAACCATCAGCCGACGCCCGACACCTGGCTCGATCCCTGGAACGACCTCGAACAGGCATCGATCGACACCGCCGTCGTGGCGCCACTGCATTGACGTTTCAGGAGAAAGGACCGACGACATGAAAGTCGCATTCGCTACCCAGGATCTGAAACGCGTCGACGCCCATTTCGGCTGGGCCAAGAACATCGCGATCTACGATCTCGATCCCGAGGGCTACCGCTTCATCGAGAAGGTCGAGTTCGACGGCGATCTCAAGGAGGATGGCAACGAAGACAAGCTGGCGCCGAAGATCGAGGCGATCAAGGATTGCGCGATCCTCTATGTCGCCGCGATCGGCGGCTCCGGCGCAGCGCGCGTCGTCGCCAACAACATCCATCCGATGAAGGTCACCCAGCCCGAGGAGATCACCGATCTGCTCGGCAAGCTGCAGGCGGTGCTCAAGGGCACGCCGCCGCCCTGGCTGCGCAAGGCGCTGGCCAAGGGCCAGGAACGCGCGCTCGATCTCGAGGAATGAGGAAACAAACATGTCCGATACCGCGGTAGCCGTCGAAACCGTCCCCGCCGAACAGCGTCCCTTCGTCAAGGAGCTGATCAAGGTGTGGCGCGCCCAGGACACCCATGGCGCATGGGAGGGCAAGAAGGACATCGACCTGCTCGAGCCCTACATCCTGGACAAGGAGAAGCGGCGGGCGCTGCCGATCATCGGCGATCCCGATCCGGAGACGATCTGGCGGCTGGAGCTGTTCTTCAATGCGGTCGCACTGTCGATCGAGAAGGCCACCGGCGTGATGATCTCGCCGATGCTGAAGATGAGTCACGAGGGCTTCGGCCGCATGGTGCTGATCGGCGGCCGGCTGATCGTGGTCAACAAGCAGCTGCGGGACGTGCACCGCTTCGGCTTCGACAATCTCGGCAAGCTGGCCGACGAAGGCGACAAGTTCGTCAAGGCCGGCGTCGAGATGATCGAGAAGTTCAAGGACGTCGCGAACTACTGAACGGCGAGGATGAGAGAGATGAGCGACCTGGATACCCTGAAGGCCGAGATCAAGAAGCTGTCGGCGCGCGCCATGGATGCCAAGATGAACCTGCACGACCTGTCGGAGGAACTGCCCATCAACTGGGACCAGATCCTGCCGACGGCGCAGAAGGCGCATGACGCGTTCGCCGAGCTGGAGAAGAAGCGGGCCGAGCTGAAGAAGCTCGAAACCGCGTAAGCCCGATTTGAGGATCCGTCATCATGTCCAACGCAACCCGTGACGGTCGCGACTGGCGGCCGGACTATCTGGTCGCCATCGATCCGGCCAAGTGCATCGGCTGCGGCCGCTGCTACAAGGTGTGTGGCCGCGAGGTCATGACCCTGAAGGGCATCAACGACGAGGGCGAGTTCGTCGAGCTCGACGACGACGAGGATGATGAGGTCGAGAAGAAGATCATGGTCATGAACGACACCGGCGCTTGCATCGGCTGCGGCGCCTGCGCCCGGGTCTGCCCGACCAACTGCCAGACCCATTCGCCGGCGGCGTGAGATCATCGAGCGCGCCGTCATGCTGCGAATGGAGGCAAAATTCACGATCGGCCAGGTGACCCGGCACCGCGTCTACGATCTGCGCGGCGTCGTGTTCGACGTCGACCTGTCGTTCTCCGAGGAAGAGGGCTGGCGCGCCATCACCATGGACGCCAGGCTCGACAAGGAGCAGCCGTTCTACTATCTGCTCGCCGAATGTGGCGAGAGCAGCTACATCGCGTATGTGCCTGAGCAGAACCTGGTGGCGGACGCTTCCGGGGAGCCGGTGAAGCATCCCGATATCGGCGAACTGTTCGATGTCGACGACGCCGGCAGCTACCGCTACCGCGGGCGGGTTTTTCATTAGGCGGCGGAGTATCCAGCCACGGTCGTCATTGCGAGGAGCCGCAGGCGACGAAGCAATCCAGAGTTCCTTGTGCCGCCCTGGATCGCGTCGCTGCGTTCGCGATGACGGAGACTTGTGTTGGCCGCGATCTATCCGCTCGTCATTCCGGGGCGCGCGAAGCGCGAGCCCGGAATCCATAACCACGAACGGGCATTGTCTTCTAAGAAGAGCGCCACAGGCATCTCGCGCCTCACAACCGCCTGTGGCTACGGATTCCGGGCTCGCGCTTCGCGCGCCCCGGAATGACGGTCGAGAGATGAGGGCCAGGCCGAAAGCGGGGACTTTTACTCGATCCCCTGTTCCCTGGCCTTCCACATCGCCGCGATCCGGAAGCGCTCGTTGATCGCGGCGGGGTTGGCGAGGATCTCGGCCTGGGCGGCGGCGAACGCGCTTTCGACGATCGCTGCCTCGTCCTTGGTCAAGGTGATGCGGCCGGCCATGTGAGTCGCGTCGGGCGCGGCCTCCCAGATCTTGCGCCGGTTCGGATGCAACTTGACCTCGACCAGCTCGAACGCCTCGAGCTCGCCTTCGAGGCAGATGGCGAGGCCAATCACCTCGACCTTGCGGCCGTCCTGCGTGGTCTTGACCAGAGTCTTTGCCATGCTCGTGCTCCCGTCGTTCGTTTGCTCAAATCACGCCGCGACCGGCGTGTTGTCGAGCTGGCTCCATTCCGCCCAAGCGCCGTCGTAGACGGCGGCGTTCGGAATGCCGAGCCGGTAGAGCGCCAACGCCAGCATGCAGGAGGTGATGCCCGAGGCGCAGGTGGTAACGATCGGCTTGTTCAGATTGACGCCCGCGGCCGTAAAGCGTGCGGTGAGCGCGTCGGGCGCCAGCAGCACGCCGGAGTCCGGATCGACCAGATCGGCCCAGGGCAGGTTGATGGCACCTGGAATGTGGCCCTGGCGCTTGAAGGTGAACACGTCTGCCTGCGAGCCGTCGAACTTGCCGGGCCCGCGCGCATCAATGAGTTGGCCGCCGGCCTGCAGCAGGCTACGCACGTCGGCCGAGGTCGCGACCAGGCCGGGCTGGAAGCTGGCTGTGAAGCTCGCGGGTTCCGGGCGCACCGGCGTCATCTCCGCCGGCCGCTTCTCCTTGGTCCATTTGCCGAAGCCGCCGTCGAGCAGGGCGACGTTGTCGTGCCCGAATACGCGGAACATCCACCACACGCGGCCCGCGGCCGAGCCGCCATAATGACGGTCGTAGACGACGACGCGATCGGCATTGCTGATGCCGAGCAGCCCGACCTTGTGGGCGAAATCGCCCGCTGACGGCAGCATGTGCGGCAGCGGGTTCGACTTGTCGGCGACCTGGTCGATATCGAAATGCACTGAGCCCGGTAGGTGCCGGCCGCGGTATTGCGTACGGCCGTCCAGGTTGGTGCTCGGATGGTGCCAGGTGCAGTCGAGGATCTTGGTGGCGGGATCGGAAAGATGTTGTGCCAGCCAGTCGGAGCTGACCAGGGTGCTCGAGGGATCCGTGCTCATGCATGCGCTCGCGATTTGAAGAGCCAACAGGATGACTGACGCGCTTGCGGGCGTCAGAGCGTCTTCGGCATCGGATAGCCCGGGCGCGGATGGGTGTCGTAATATTCGGGACGCTCCGGCCAGCCGCCTTCGGCGACGATCTTGAAGGTCGCGACCGTGACCGGCGCGCCGGGCGAGCACGACACTTCGGTGAACTTGATTTCGCGCTCGCCTGGGCCGGCGGAGAAATCGGCGACGGTAGTACCGTCCGCCTTGCGCGCCCGCGCAAAGCCGGGCGTGCCGACGGTGGCCGCCGGCACGGACGTCGCGACGAAGTTCGGCTGCTCGAGGCCATCCACCGCGGCGCCGAAGGCGGGCGAGCCGAACGTGAAGGTCGCGAGCACGCCGCTGCGGTCGACCGGCTTGTCCGCGGTGATCGGACGCGCCACCGAGTAGACCGTCAGCGTGCCGCCCTCCAATGCCGCCTTGATGTCGTCGAGCGAGCTCTCGACGAATTCCAGTGCCACGTTCATGTCGATCTCCTTACAAAGAGGCGCCTTTGCAGGAGAAATTTTCAAGTTCTGTGCCAGTCTATCGCAGCAGCAAAGAAGGCGAGCCGGACAGGCGGAGTTGCGCGAATCTTGCAACGCGGCTCGCAAGCGAGCCGACCGTCGCTCCTGCTGCGCCGAAGCGGCCGTGTCGGAGATGCGCCAGACATCGATGAGGCCCGACATGACGACCGACGTCGCCTACGCCATCTGCAGCTTCAACGACATTCCGAGCCGCCGCGCCATCGGCTTCCAGCTCATGATCGTCGCGGAGGACGGCAGCCACCGCCCGTGGCCGATCTTCGTGATCCGCTGGGGCAAGCAGGTGTTCGGCTATCTGAACATGTGTCCGCACGACAAGGTCAATCTCGACTGGGAGCGCAATCAGTTCCTGGACGGCAACGGCCTTCGCATCCTCTGCGGCAAGCACGGCTCGCTGTTCGAGATCGGTACCGGGCTCTGCGTCGATGGCCCGTGCAGGGGCGAGAGCCTGACGCCGGTCGCGCTGAGCGTGCTGGATGGCGACATCTGCGTGACCGGCGTGACCCTGGTCGAGGATGACGAGGAAGAGGGGGAGACCGGCCTGCAGTGTGAGGAAGGCTGAGGCGGCGATCGCGGTGAAGTCCCGACGGAAACTGCCGGGACTTCATCCTGAATTTGAAGAAACGGACGGTCTCAGACTGGCCGGTTCTCGTTGCGGTTCTTGACCGGCTCCATCCTGGCCAGTGCATCCGCGTAGGGCACGAGATCGTAGTTCTCGCTGAAGTCCTTCGCGGCGTCGAGCACGTAATCGAGCTTGCCGGCGGTATCGAGCTTCTTGATGTCGTTCTTGTCGATCGACAGCAGCTCCAGCATCTCCTTCCAGACCGTGGATTCGTCGCAAGGCAGCACGTAGAAGGTGATGTCGTCGATCTTGATGCGGTACTTCGCCAGCAGATCGATGTTGTTGCAGAACATGAAGTACTTGCCGTCCGGCGTCAGCAGGCCCTTGAGCACCTCGGCCGCGGTCTCGAGATAGGCCAGCGAGTGGATGTAGCCGACGAGCACCGGGATCGTCGGTGCGCCGTCCTGCGCGATCGTCAGCACCTGCTCGATCGAGAAGTCCGGCGGACGCTTCTCGTCCGCAACCTGGGTCTGGAATTTCAGCGCGATATCGCCGCGGAAGCCGAACCGTCCCGGCTTGGCGGTCGGCGCCTTGAGAACGGCGTTCAGCAGCCGCCCTTCCTTGTCGAGCTGCGCGAGCGCGGTGGTCTCGATCGCAACCGTCTTCTCCAATGTCGTCATCAGCAATCCCCTCGCATGTCCTTGTCAGCCGTTCGCCGCACGGCGCGGTCGAAAGGGACGTGATGCAAATTGTCTGCCGGTGTGTGTGGCGGCTTGATTTGCTTGGTTCTTTTGCCACTCGCGCCAATCGATTGTCGGATTTGCGCCCCGACATCGCGCCGACGCCCGCGCGACACGGCGTGAACAGCGCCTGTCGGAAAGCCGACACGCGTCGGAAACGCCACAGCGACAACATGAAAAGTTGAGGTCTTTCAGGCGATTGCTGCATGGCATGAGACTTGCCAATTCCGTTCACAACAGCCGAATGGGAAAGGCGAGACGATGATGATCAACCTGACCGACAGCGCCATCAATGCGGTCCGCAACGCGATCACGACCTCCGACAAGCCGGTCGACGGCCTCAGGATCATGGTCGAAGCCGGCGGCTGTGCCGGGCTCAAATACAACATGGGCCTCGTCAGCGGCAGCGAGCCGGAGGACACCGTGATCGAGCGCGAGGGCGTGCGCGTGCTCGTCGATCACAAGAGCCTCGAATATCTCGAAGGCACGACGATCGATTTCGTCATCGCGCTGGAGGGCTCCGGCTTCACCTTCGAGAACCCGAATGCCAAGTCGAGCTGCGGCTGCGGCAAGTCGTTCGCTTGAGTCTTCGCTCGATCATCCAACACGCGAGAAGTGAAACCATGCTGGTCGAATCCCAGGGCATCGTCGAAGCGCCGTCGCAGATGAGCGAGCGCGAGCGGATCATCCGGGCCGTGATCGAGGAGGTCCGTCCGAACCTCAAGCGCGACGGCGGCGATTGCGAGCTCGTCGAGATCGACGGCAACAAGATCATGGTCAAGCTCGCCGGCGCCTGCATCTTCTGCAAGCTCGCCAGCGCGACCTTGGAGGGCATCCAGGCACGCATGATCGAGAAGCTCGGTGAATTCGTCCGCCTTGTTCCAGTGGCCGGCGCAGCCAAGGCGCGGCATTAAGGAGCGGCCTTGCGTCCGGTCTATCTCGACAACAACGCGACGACACGAGCCGATCCGGAGGTCGTCGCGGCGATGTTGCCGTTCTTTACGGACCAGTTCGGCAATGCTTCGTCCTCGCATGCCTTCGGCAGCGAGGTCGCCGGGGCCGTGAGGCAGGCGCGCAAGAGCCTGCAGGCGCTGCTGGGCGCCGCCTTCGACCACGAGATCGTCTTTACCTCCGGTGGGACGGAATCCGACAACACCGCGCTGCTGTCGGCGCTTGAGACGCAGGACGGTCGCGACGAGATCGTCACGACGGCGGTGGAGCATCCCGCAATCCTGTCGCTGGTCGAGTATCTCAGCGGCAAGCGCGGCCTCACGGTGCATCTGATCGGCGTCGATGCGGCCGGCCGGCTCGATCTCGAGGCTTACAAGCGCGCGCTCGGCCCGCGCACGGCGATCGCCTCGGTGATGTGGGCCAACAACGAAACCGGCACGCTGTTTCCGGTGTCCGATCTGGCCAGGCTCGCGCATGAGGCCGGCGCGCTGTTCCACACCGACGCCGTGCAGGCGGCCGGCAAGATCGCGATCGATCTGAAATCCGCTGGCGTCGACATGCTGTCGTTGTCCGGCCACAAGCTGCACGGCCCCAAGGGCATCGGTGCGCTTTATGTTCGGAAGGGCACACCGTTCGCGCCGCTGCTGCGCGGCGGCCCGCAGGAGCGCCGCCGGCGCGGCGGCACCGAGAACGTGCCGGGCATCATCGGGCTCGGCAAGGCGGCCGAGCTCGCGGCAAAGCATCTCGCGGACGAGCAGGGCCGCGTCCGCGCGCTGCGCGACCGGCTGGAGCAGGGCATCCTCCAGAGCGTCGGCCATTGCGTCGTGCTCGGCGACCTCGCTGCGCGGCTGCCGAACACCTCGAACATCGCCTTCCAGCATCTCGAGGGCGAGCCGATCGTCATGCGGCTGAACCAAGCCGGTATCGCCGCCTCGCTCGGCTCGGCCTGCGCTTCCGGCTCGATGGAGCCGTCGCACGTGCTCCGCGCGATGAACGTGCCGCCGGATCTGCTGCGCGGGGCTGTCCGATTCTCGCTGTCGCGCGACACCACGGACGACGACATCGATCGCGTGCTGCAGATCCTGCCCGACATCGTCGGTCGGCTCCGCGAGACCTCGCCGGCCTGGCTGCAGCATCGTCCATCGCCATCGGCGGACGCCCTTCGCCCTACGGAGCTCACGCAATGAAAGTCATGATCCGCCGCTCGCCGGAAACGGGCCTGTCGATCTACGTCCCCAAGAAGGATCTCGAGGAGCCCATCGTCGAGTCGGAGCACGAGTCCTTGTGGGGCGGCTGGATCCGCATCGCCAACGGATGGGTCCTCGAACTGCCGCAGATGGCCGCCGACACGCGGCTGCCGATCACGATCAATGCGCGCAAGCGCGGTGGCGAAGGGGACGAGTGATGAATGCGCCGCTTCCTCATATCGACATCGTCAAGCAGGCCGATGCCGAGGCCCTGCTCAAGGACGTCGTCGCCGGACTGAAGGCCGGCAAGGTCGTCCCGTTCCTCGGTCCCGCCGTGTCGGAGCAGTCCGGCGCTACGGTGCCGATGAATCCCGAAGCGCTGGCTGCGTTCTTCGGCACCAAGGTGGCGCTGCCGCGCCGAGCCAAGGGCAATGCGTGGGCTTCAGCCCAGCACATCGAGAGCACGCGCCACCGCTCGACGGTGACGGCGCTGATGGCCGAAGCCTTTGCCGCGCCCGTTGCACCGACACCGCTGCAGCAGCATCTGGCGTCGCTGCCGCTGCCGATGATCGTCGACAGTTGGTATGACGGCGCAATGCGAACCGCGCTCGCCGGGCGCGGCGATTGGGGCGAGGTGCAGGGCATCACGCGGGCCGGAATCGGCGAGGACCGCTGGTATCGCTTCTACGACGCCGCGGGCACCGAGAGCGATCGCGAGAAGGCCGCAAGCTGGACCACGCTGCTCTACAAGCCGCATGGCGGGATCACGCCGGCCAGGAACTTCCTGATCACCGATGCCGACTACGTCGAGGTGCTGACCGACATCGACATCCAGACACCGATACCCGACACGGTCAAGGACCGGCGCACCGACCGCAGCTTCCTGTTCATCGGCTGCCGCTTCAACGACCAGTTGCTGCGCACCTATGGCCGCCAGGTGATCAAACGCTCCGGCGCCGATCACTACGTCCTGGTCGAGCCCGACTCATTGTCGAAGAACGAGCTGAAGTTCTTCATCGCCGAGCGGTTGACGCCGATCGCGATTCCGCTGGCCCGCGCGAGCGAGATCATCATCGGCGGCTGAGCGAAACCACGACACCGGAAATCGAACAGCGCGGCCGCAAGCTGCGCTGTCTTGCCGTTCGTCGTGTGTCCCAATTCGAGTCTGTAACGTTTCTAACAACGCCCGAAACGAGAGCCTTTCGCATGTTGGCAAGGCGACAGCCGCAATGATTTTGCTAAGGCGTTGATAGTTCGATGAAATGATCTTGTCCGCGGCGTGGCACGCGAGTTGCTGAACCCTAGCCCAAGGCGGTTTGCGGCTCGCCAGCAACGTTAAGGAGCGGACATGGACGCGTCAGTGCAGCACGAACAGGCGACGATACCGGACGGCGACAAGCTGAGCTCGGTGATGCAGACCATCGCGGAGCACAAGGGCTGCGGCACCTCGGGCGGCAGCGGCAAGGCGAGCTGCGGCTCGGGCGCCGGCGAGAACGACCTGCCGCCGGAGATCTGGGAGAAGGTGAAGAACCATCCCTGCTACAGCGAGGAGGCGCATCACCACTACGCGCGCATGCACGTCGCCGTCGCGCCCGCCTGCAACATCCAGTGTAACTACTGCAACCGCAAATATGACTGCGCCAACGAGTCGCGTCCGGGCGTCGTCAGCGAAAAGCTGTCGCCGGAGCAGGCCGCCAAGAAGGTGCTCGCCGTTGCCTCGACCATTCCGCAGATGACCGTGCTGGGCATTGCCGGCCCTGGCGATCCGCTCGCCAATCCCGAGAAGACGTTCAAGACCTTCGAGCTGATCGCGCGCACCGCGCCCGACATCAAGCTCTGCCTGTCGACCAACGGTCTCGCGCTGCCCGACCACGTCGACACCATCGCCGGCTTCAACGTCGACCACGTCACGATCACGATCAACATGGTCGATCCCGAGATCGGCGCCAAGATCTATCCCTGGGTCTTCTGGAAGCACAAGCGCTATACCGGCGTCGAGGCGGCCAAGCTGCTCACCGACCGCCAGTTACAGGGCCTGGAGATGCTGACCGAGCGCGGCATCCTCTGCAAGGTCAACTCGGTGATGATCCCAGGGGTCAACGACAAGCACCTCGTCGAGGTCAACAAGGCGGTGAAGTCGCGCGGCGCGTTCCTGCACAACATCATGCCGCTGATCTCGTCGCCGGAGCACGGCACCGTGTTCGGTTTGACCGGCCAGCGCGGTCCGACCGCGCAGGAGCTGAAGGCGCTGCAGGACGAGTGCGAAGGCGAGATGAACATGATGCGGCATTGCCGCCAGTGCCGCGCGGACGCCGTGGGCCTGCTCGGTGAGGATCGCTCGGCCGAATTCACCACCGACAAGATCATGGCGATGGAGGTGAACTACGATATCGACAGTCGCAAGGCCTATCAGGAGGCGGTCGAGCAGGAGCGTGTCGCCAAGGTCGTGGCGAAGCAGGAGGAGCTCGCCTCGCTCGCCGGCCAGTCGAGCGACATCAAGCTCTTGATCGCGGTCGCGACCAAGGGCTCGGGCCTGATCAACGAACATTTCGGCCACGCCAAGGAGTTCCAGGTCTACGAGCTCTCCACCGCCGGTGCCAAGTTCGTCGGTCACCGCCGTGTCGACCTGTACTGCCAGGGCGGCTATGGCGACGAGGACAGCCTGGAGACCGTCATCCGCGCCATCAACGACTGCCATGCGGTGTTCGTGGCCAAGATCGGCGGCTGCCCGAAGAGCGACCTGCTGGCCGCGGGCATCGAGCCGGTCGATCAGTTCGCGCACGAGTTCATCGAAAAGTCCGCGATCGCCTGGTTCAAGAGCTACCTCGACAGGGTGAACAGTGGCGAGATCCAGCACGTCGTGCGCGGTGACGCCGAAATTCGCCAGGGCGCCCTGATCTCGGCGGCGTGACATCAGACCCCGGCGGCGCCGTCGCGTCGCCGGGCCCCTTCGACAGGAGCCTTTGATGACCTTGAAGATCATTGCCTCGCAGTGCACGAGCTGCTCGGCCTGTGAACCCGAATGTCCGAACGTGGCGATCTCGGAGAAGAACGGCACCTTCGTGATCGATCCGAAGAAGTGCACCGAGTGCATCGGCCATTTCGACGAGCCGCAATGCGCGGCGGTCTGCCCGGTCGACAACACCTGCGTGATCGACAATTCGTTCCCGCGCTACCAGCCGCCGGCTTGAGGGAGACCGAGATGAATTTCACCCTCACGCCAGCCGCGCAGAAGTTCATGCGAATGATGCTTCGAACCGACGGTACCGCGGGCTCCGGCTTCCGTCTCGCGGTGTCGCCCGGCGGCTGCTCCGGCCTTGCGGCCGATATCAGCGTGCTCGCCACGCCGCAGCCCGGTGATGCCGTGGTCGAGCGCGACGGTGTCAGGCTGTTTCTGCCGGCGGAAAGCCGCTTGCTGCTCGACGGTGTGACCATCGACTTCGCGGATACTGCGACGCAGACCGGCCTCGTGTTTCACGATCCGAAGCAGGTTTCGTGCTCGACCCACGCCTTGAAGGCGCTGGAGCACTAGGACAGCCCGCCATGCCCACCGACGCCCGGCCCAGCTCTCAGACCGCCATCGAGGACGCGTTGCTCGCCGACGCGCTGCTCGGCGGCGGCCTGCCGGAGGAGGCCGAGTATCATCTGTGGCAGGCGGGCCAGAGCTATCATCTCGACGATATTGCGGAGGCGCATCTGAAAGAGGCGGAAGCGCTGGCGCCTGGGCATGCGGCGGTCCTGATCGGCTTCTACCGGTTCTATTTCTACAAGGGACGGCTCGCCGACGCGCTGCGCATCGCCAAGCGGTGCCTCGCCAAGGCGGCCGCCGAAAACTGCTTGCCGCCGCACTGGCGCGACGTTCGCGCCGGTCATGCCGAGTTCGGCAGTTATGACAACATGCTGCCGCGTTTCTTCATGTTCACCTTGAAGGGATACGCCTATTTGCAGATGCGCCTCGGCAATCTCGTCGAGGGACGGCTCGCGGTGCAAAAGCTGCTCGAGCTCGATCCCAGCGACAAGATCGGCGCACGCGTCCTGCTCGAGGTGGTCGACCGGGTGGAGCTCGACGATGAATGACGACATCGACGAGGCCATCGACTGGCAGGGCAACGAGATCAGTTGTGCGGGCTGCGAACGCGCGCAGCTCAACGCATCCGGCGGCTGTCGCCCTCGGCACGCCTGCGTACACGACCGCTACGCCCGCCGCATCGACCGCTTCTTCAACTGGAATCCGGCGCTCGCCAACGGCTATGTCAAGCATCCGCATTTCGAGGTGCGTGCGATCGCGGCGAAGCATGCCAGCCCGTTCTTTCTGCCTCCGCTGCTCGATGATCCCGAGGAGACCGTGCGCTGGAACGCAGCGCGGCGGCTGCCGAAGCGGCTGGTGTTGCGGCTGCGCCATGATCCGCATCGCGAGGTCCGCATCCGGATCGCGACGGTGCTCGATCCGGAAGACCTGATGCCGATGATGCTGGACGACGATTACTACGTCCGCCTGGTCGTGGCGCGCCGCATCGTACCGTCCGTGCTCGGCCGCATGATGGGTGACCCGGAGGCCGAGGTCCGCCGCGTCGTCGCGCGGCGCATCCCGAGCGACTGGCTGCTCGGCATGATCAGCGACCCCGATCCACGGGTGCGGCTCGAGATCGCGGAGCGCCTCGCGCCTGATCTCCTCACCGCGATGCGCAAGGACGCCGACTGGCGGGTGCGTCACGAGGTTGCGAGCCGGATCGCGCTCAGCGAGCTCACCGAGTTGACGCGCGACGAGGATCCGCTGGTGCAGGAGATGGCGCGCGACCGGCTCGCGAACCGCTCCGAGGCTGCGATGGAGAAACCGGCATGAGCAACATCGTTCGTGACAGCGAGGTCGTGGAGTTGTCGGCGCCGCCGTACTTCACGTTCGGCGAGAAGGTCAAGGCCAAGCGCACGATCCGCAACGACGGCACCTACGCAGGCAAGGAAATCGGCGAGATCCTCGCGAAGAAGGGCGAGATCGGCTACGTCGTCTCGATCGGAACCTTCCTGCAGCAGTTCTACATCTACGGCGTCGAGTTTCTCGAAAGCGGAAACCGCGTCGGCATGAAGCGCAAGGAGCTCGAATCGACCGTCCCCCGCGGGGAGGCCGAGGACGAGTTGCCCCTGCCGGGAGCATACAGATCATGATCGAGCCACGCCTGCCGAAATATCAATGGGGTCAGCGTGTCAAGGCGCTGATCGACCTCGTCAATGACGGCTCGTTCCCGAACGCGCCGGCCGAGGCCAAGCTCGTTGGCGTCGGCGATATGGGTGAGATCGTGCAGGTCGGCACCCACACGGAAGCGAACATGCCGATCTATCTCGTCGAGTTCGGCGAGCAGCTCGTCGTGGGGTGTCTCGAAGAGGAGATCGTCCCGGTTGAGGTGCGATGATCCACGATGGCCGCAACCGCGCTCAAGCCCAGCTTTGTCCTGCCCGCGCATCCCAATGAGTTGGATCGCAAGCGGATCGCGCGCGCGCTGAAGTCACGCAAGCGCTACCGCTATGTCGAGCCGACAGTGTCGCCGGTCGACGAGGGTTATCACGTCCGCAGTCCTTGCTGCTCGCGCAACATCGACAAGGACGGCGGGGTGATCGACGTCGCGCTGCTGCGCCATGATCCCGCGAATGCGATGTGGAAGCTGTTCTGGAGAGATCACGCGCAGGGGACGTGGGAGCTGCATAGTCTGCATCGGCGGTTGACCGCGGCGGTCGACGAGCTGAACGCGGACCCTGAGCGGATCTTCTGGCAGTAGAGCGAAGAGGACGGGTGACATGGCATTGGCCGAACAGGAATTGAATGAGATCGCGCAGGTCCTCGAGCGACCCGACGCCGGCAGCGCGGCCTTCGGCGAGCTGCGCCGCCGCTTTCCAAGGCTGGTACTGACACGTTGTGACGCGTCCGATGTCACGGAAGCGCCGTTCCGCAGCTATCCGGCATTCGACCTGCATCTGCTCGACGCCAGCGACCACTGCGCGGGTGTGACCGATGACCTTGCCAAAGCCACCGGCCTGATCCTGGCCAAGCGGAGCTGAGCATGACCAAGCCCTATCTGGTGCATGACGCCGATCGGCAGGAGCAGGATGAAGCGGAGCTTACGCCGGTCGAGGCGAGCTTCATTCCGCTCTCTGATCCCGACATTACCACGGCCGAGATTGCCGCCGTGGACGCGGCGCTGCGATCGCCGCGGCTGTCCTGCGGTCCGCTGGTCGAGGAGTTCGAGGCGGCATTCGCAAGCTATCTCGGGCGCAGATACGCCATTGCCGTCCCGAGCGGAACGCTTGGCCTGGTCCTGGTCCTGAAAGCGATGGGCATCGGATCGGGCGACGAGGTGATCACGTCGTCGTATTCGTTCCGCGAGATCGCGCATGCCATCAGCATTGTCGGCGCCAAGCCGGTGTTTGCGGATATAGATTACTACTCGGGCACGCTGGCGCCGAGCAAGATCGAGGCGCGCATCACGGAGCGGACAAAGGCGATCCTGGCCGGCAACACCAACGGCCATCCTGCCAAATGGTCGGAGCTGCAGGCGATCGCGAAGACCCGCAATCTGCCTGTCATCGAGGATTCGACCGAGGCCATCGGCTCGAAATATAAGGGGGCGCTGGTCGGTACATTCGGTACGGCCGCGGTGTTCGATTTCTCGCAGCCTTTCGCGCTCACCTGTGGTGAGGGTGGCATGGTCGTCACCGACGACGTCGACATCGCTGTGGCCGTGCGTCGGCACCGTTCGCACCGGCTCGACGAGCGCGCATCGGTCGTGGTCAGCAGCAGCGCGTCGCACCAGGCGGTGATGAGCGACGTGACCGCCGCGCTCGGGTTGGCGCAATTGCGGCGGATCGACGAGATCCTCGAGCGGCGCAAGCTGATCGAGCAGATCTATTACAGCGAGGTGCAGTCGTTCGAGGGCATCAAGGACCCCTATGTCGGGCCCGATGTCACCGAGGTGAACTGGTTTCTCTACCAGGTGCATCTGGGCACGCGGTTCTCGAAGTCGAGCCGGGATTCGATCGTCGAGGATCTCAGGGTCGAACAGGTCGAGGCCGTGGCCTATTCGAATCCCCTGCATCTGCAGCGGCATTATTTCGACATGGGCTATCGCCGAGGCGATTATCTCGTGACCGAGAAGGTTGCCGATCGTGTGGTGGCCCTGCCGTTCCACGTTCATCTCACCACGGATCAGATCGCCTTCATCGTCGCGACCATGAAGGACGCCTCGGTCAATGTCGGGGCGGGCGCCGCGATCTACTGAGAAGTTCTAAGTTCAAACCGAAAAGGAGAATCCAAGTGGCGACATTGACGGTAATGCCCTCCGGCAAGACGATCGAGGTGGGCGAGGGCACCACCATTCTGGCAGCGCTGCTCGGCGCCGAGGTCGAGATCCCGCACAAATGCGAGGGCCAGGCAAAGTGCGGCTCCTGCCACATCTTCCTGCAGGAGGGACGCAAGGGCGTGTCGAAGGTCACCAAGCTCGAGAACGAGAAGCTCGACACCATCGTCGGCGTCGGCTCGAAGTCGCGGCTCGCCTGCCAGGCGACGATCCTCGGCACCGAGAACGTCAAGATCGAGCTTCTGGGCTTCGGCTCGGGTCTGTAACAGGAGGATCACATGGACAAATTGACGCTTCATGTCCGCTTTGCCAATGATGGCACGGTCGCCGAGATCAGCGAGCGGCCGGTCGGGCTGACGCCGCAGCAGTGGTTCGACAAGCTCAGCGAGGCCATCGGCATGAAGGCCTATCAGACCTTCGCCGGCGGCCGCGGCGTGTTCAAGGTGGCTCGTGAGCAGATCGAGGCCCTGAAGACCGCGGCTGTTTCGTGACGCGGTTGGCAGCATGAGCACCGATGCGGGACAGGCGTGCCGATTCTTCGTCTCCTACACGGGCGTCAAGCTGCCGCTGCGGCTGGTGACTGCGATTGCGCCGGAGCAGCTGTCGAACCGCAACACGTTCATCCGCGGCTATTTCGATGCCGCGGGCGTGCTGACCGGGTTCGAAAAGATCGTCTATGGCGAGATCGAGCTCACGCACAGCTACAGCTACCATGCCAGCGGGGCGTTGAGCCGGGCCGAGATCGTCATGCTCGACGAGGATCCGGTGACGCTGAATTTTGACGAGACCGGCGCGCCCATCGCCGGTCAGGATGCGTCGGTGAAGGAGGCCTCGTGACTGTCGCCAAGCTGATCGAGGCTCTTGCCAGCATGCCGAAGGACGCTATCGTGCTGATGGACAGCGGCGGCGGATTGTCGCGTGTCGATGCGCTTCAGCTTGTGGAAGAGCAGGGCCCGGGCGCTCCGGCCGAGGTGATCCTGCAGCCGAGCTTGGATGAGTAGAGGGCGGACTGGTCGGATGGCGGACGCTGGGACTTCAGAGACCGGAACTCCGGACGCAGGGCCGGTCGCGACCCCCTATGAGCGGATCGGCGGAGCGGTTGTCGTGGACCGTCTCGTCGAATCCTTCTACCACCGAATGGATACGCTGCCGGAGGCCAAGGGCATCCGCGACATGCACGGCCGCAATCTCGGGCCGATCAAGCACATCCTGAAGCGCTATCTCTCCGAATGGCTGGGCGGCCCCAAGCTTTATTCGCCCGAGAAGGGCCATCCGCGGCTGCGCCAGCGTCACATGGGCTTTGCCATCGGCAATGCCGAGCGCGACGCCTGGCTGCTGTGCATGCGCGGCGCGCTCGAGGAGACTGTCAGCGACGTCAAGGCCCGTCAGGATGTCGACGCCGCCATGACCAAGCTCGCCGACTGGATGCGCAACCACGCCGGCAACCCGCACGATGCTCGGGCCGCGCGGCCGTGAGCCTGCGGTGACGTCATTGCGAGGAGACGAAGGCGACGAAGCAATCCAGAGTCGCCCGCGTTACCCTGGATTGCTTCGCTGCGCTCGCAATGACGGAGAGGGCGCGACGCGTAGGCTGGACCAAGCGAAACGCGCCCACCGGCGGTCTCGCCTGCAAGATGGACCAGAAAAAGATGGACCAGAAAGGTGGGCATGGCGATCTTCCGATGGTGCAATTCACTGCCGTCCGTGGCGCCTTTGCCGACCTTACGCAATCCAACTAATACAACGGCACGCCGAAGAAGGTCTCGTCGTCGCCACCCCAGGCGCGGTGTAGCGCCAGGGCGTTCTGCCATTGCATCATCTCGACCTCGCTGGCATTGCGATGCGTGATTCTGCCGTCCGGCACCTCGGCAAGCAGAAAAGGCTTGCCGTTGCGGATGAAGCGGTTGAGATCCTTGGTGTCGTTGGGGCGCACGACGCAACGTGGCCGCTCGTCGATCAGGATGGTGGTCGGCAGCATCGCGGTGCTCTCACTCCATCGGATTGTCAATCGGCCAGCGGTCCCATGTCGTCGTCGGCTTTCTTCTTCTTTTTCTTGTCGGTCTTGGCGAGCGCATAGGCGCCGGCGTTCTTCAGCGTGATCGGCGGCTGCCCGACGACATATTGCGAGATCCACGCCAGGGTCCGGTCATGTGCCAGCGCAGCTGCAGATTCATCATAGGTCTCGCCGTCACCGTCGAACGCATGCGCGGCATTCGGATAGGAGAACGCGCTGACCTCGGGATGATAGGCGCGGAACATGGTCACCTCCGCGAACGGCACGACGATGTCGGCCTCGCCGAAATGGAGCAGCGTCGGAATCTTGCGCTTGGCGCCGGCCGCGTTGACGACACCGGTCGCGTAGTAGCTCACTGCGCAGGCCACGCCGGAGACGCGGTTGGCCGCGTCATAGGCGAGACCGCCCCCGGCGCCGAAGCCGACCACCGCCACCTTGCCGCAGTCCTTGACGCTGTCGACCGTTGACTGGATCTCGGCGAGCAGCGGTGCGGCCGGATCCGGCACGCTCTCGGCCGGCTCGCCCTCCGTTGCCGCTTCGATCGCGGTGGGAGGCGACAGCTCCGGCGCGATCACGACATAGCCGCTCGCGGCGAAAGTATCGGCGACCTTGCGTAGTTTGCCGGCAGCGTCGGCGCCGTCCGGCAGGACGACGATCGCCCCCTTTGGCGCGTCGGCGGGATCGGCACGAAACGCCTGAAAGGTATGGCCGTCGCTGGCGGTCAGCTTGATCGTGCTCGCCGTAGGCATGTGATGCTCCTGCTTCGTTGCGCGGTTGGCGCGCGTTACAACAAACCCAGCTCCAGGGCGGTCTCTTCGGACATGCGCGACTTGTCCCATGGCGGCTCGAAGACAAGGGTGACCTTGACCGACACCACACCGTCGACGGCCTGTACGGCGTCCTCCACCATTCGGACGATCTCGCTTGCGACCGGACAGCCGGGCGCCGTCAGGGTCATGTCGATCTCGACCGCGCCGCCGCCCTCGTGCGCGATTCGATAGACCAGCCCGAGATCGTAGACGTTCACCGGAATCTCCGGGTCATAGACCGTTCGCAACGCTGCAATCACGCTCTCGGCTGCACTCTGGGAGCCGGTCGCTACGGCGTTCTGCGCCGGGGAAGGAGGGGGCGGGGCGTGCATGGTCATCATGCGTTGGTTCCTCTCATGATCCTGGTTCGCACCGGGGGATGGTCGTTGGAATTCGAGTCATGTTTCGCTCATGCATGGCGTCGCCTCATTCCGAACCGAGCCCCTCGGCCAGCGCGGCGACGACCGGCCATCCGACGGCGCCGGTGGGATCGAGTCGCCGCAGCGCCGCGAGCATTTCGGCTGCTCCGTCGGAATCAGTCTTGCGCAGATGGATGAAGGCTAGGGCCTTCAGCGTGTAGAGCGCGAAGCGGCCGGCGCCATCCGGCAGCGGATCATGCGGCGTCCAGTGCCGCCAATCCCGTGGCCAGCCGGCCTGGCGCGCCGCTTCCGCAAGGCCCAGCTCGGCGACCGCCTCTGCCTCGTCGAGATGGCCTTGATAGGTGTGAATCTTGTACAGACAGAAGTAGGTCGGAAGCTGCTGCGGAGCGGCCGCCAGCGCCTGGCGAAACAGCCGATCCGCCTGCGCGTGGTCGCGGCGATACGCCGCCACGCCCTGTTGCAAAAGCGCATCGATCTCTTGCGGCAGATCGCCGAAGTTGATCGTGTCGGGTTCGCTGACGAGTTCGAGCATCTGCATTGACCTCGATCAAATCACTGCAAGACGCGGACCGTTTTCGCGCGGGTGCAGCAGCGCCGGAGCCGGTACGAGGCGGGCGGAAGAGCGGGCCGATGTTGGATTTTGCACGTCGCCTCTTCGCTCCGCCGCGGCCGATGTCGGAAAGACGACGCAACGCTTGGCGAATTGGCGTGGACGCGTCGTCAGATGCCGGCGAGACGGCGATTGCGGCGAGCAAATCACTGGTTCGGAGCTTGCATGAGGCCTTCATCAATCCAGCGGGAGTGGCAGCGATGGCGATGGCAGCAACGGACATCGAGCGTCTGATCAAGGAGGCGTTCCCGGATGCCGTCGTCGTGATCGAGGATCTGGCGGGCGATGGCGACCATTATTCGGCGCGCGTCACCTCACAGGCTTTCGCCGGGAAGAGCCGGGTGCAACAGCATCAGATGGTCTATTCGGCTCTCAAGGGCCAGATGGGCGGCGTGCTGCATGCGCTGGCGCTCGAGACGTCATTGCCGAAATGATCGTTGCGGCCGGGCTGATCGGTCGCATTCAGGGAAAGGATCCAGTCTATGTCGACATCCGAACGCATTCAGAAGCTGATCGACAGCAATGACATCGTGCTGTTCATGAAGGGCGTGCCGGCGGCGCCGCAATGCGGCTTCTCCGCCGCGGTGGCACAGATCCTGGCCAAGCTCGACGTGGCCTACGAGAGCGTCAACGTGCTCGCCGATCCCTTCATCCGCGAGGGCATCAAGGAGTTCTCCAACTGGCCGACCATTCCGCAGCTCTATGTGAAGGGCGAATTCGTCGGCGGCTGCGACATCGTGCGCGAGATGTTCCAGGCCGGTGAGCTCGCGACCCTGCTCGCCGACAAGGGTATCAAGGCGTCTGCGTCATGAGCGATGCCGATGTCGCCGAGGCGGATGACGCATTCGAGATTCCGCAGCTCTACAAACATCACGCCTTCGTCTGCCTGACGCAGCGCCCGCCCGGGCATCCGCGCGGCAGCTGCGGCGCGCTCGGCGTGCAGCCGCTGTGGGACCGGCTGACCAAGACCATCGAGGCGCAGCGGTTGACGGATATCGGCGTCACCGCCGCCGGCTGCTTCGGCTTCTGCAGCGCCGGACCGATGATGGTGGTCTATCCGGACGGCGTCTGGTATCGACCGACCAAGCCGGAGGATATCGACGAGATCGTCGAATCCCACTTCAAGCAGGGCAAGCGTGTCGATCGCCTGGTCATGGTGTTGAAGCGCTGAGCTTGCAGAATGGAGCCGCTCAACGCGGCTCCGGACAAGGTGTCGACCCATCCGGACGCGTGCAGCCCTGGACATCCTCCAGACCGTCGCCCTGCCGAAGCAGCGAGATGACGGGTTCACGATCGAAGCCGGCGCAGCACCGGCCGCCGGCTTCGATCAATGGCCGGCGGATCAGCAGCGGATCCTCGAGCATCAGGTCGATGGCCGCGACGGCTTCGATCGTCTCTGGCTCGATCTCTCCCGATCTCACGCGCGGCGAGGCCGGATTGAACCAGGCCCAGACGGGGGTCCCGGCGAAATATGTGCGCAGCCGCTCGCCCGTCCAGGGTTCGGTCAAGAGGTTCCTGGCGATGACATCGTGGCCTGCTCGCGTCAGCATCAGCTTCTGCCGGGCGTTGGTGCCGCAGCCCGGCTTCTCGTAGAAGACGACGGTCGTCACGTCAGGCACCGCCGAGCTGGACCAGCTGCGCGCCGCCGGCGCGGCCGAGAATGGTGTCGACCTTCTTGCGCACCGCCTCGATCGTGAGCGGCTTGACCACGGCGCCATGCGCGCCGGCCTTGAGACCTTCGATCGCGATCGCCTCGTCGGCCTTGGCGGTCACGATCAGAATGCGCACGCCCTTGAACTTCGCCAGGATCTCGCGGACGAGCTCGGGGCCGCGTTGCTTCAGGAAGGAAACCCCGAGCAGCACCACGTTCGGTGCCAGCCAGTCGACGCCCTTCTCGTACGCCTCCTCCGGCGTCGCCAATTCGTGGGTCTCGATTTCATCGTGCAACATGAACTGCAGGGCCGCGCGCGTGATCTCGTCGTCGTCGATCACGAACACGCGCCGCTGGTCCACTGCCTTGGCCGTCTCCACTCCGATCTGCATTGCATCCTCCTCAACGTTGTCAGCGTCTGTGCCGCAGGGCTGCAGAGGGGATCTAGCAAATCTCGTTCCGGGCACCGCCCGGCTGAAAAGCTATCGCTGTTGTGTCGTTTCGGACAGCGCCGCGCGTCGTCGCATCTTGCGAAGCATTCCGATGTCGGGTTTGCAACAACTCGCAATCGCGCCCGGATTGCTCCGCATCTCCTTTAAAACATGATCGTTTTGGCCCTGTGCGCGTGCTGGCACAGCCGTTGCAAAACCGGGTTCAGGCAATGGTTGAGGGCTGAGTGCACGCCGACGCTCCGGACGAGCGATGCTCTCCTTCCCAACAACCCGTCTGCCGGTTCGGACACACAGAGGACGCGGTCACGCCTCGCGAGCAGCGCGGGCGCGACATTGGCAATCGGTTGATGGAGAGCAGAATGTCATCACTTCGACAAATCGCATTCTACGGCAAGGGCGGCATCGGCAAATCGACGACGTCGCAGAACACGCTCGCGGCGCTCGCCGAGATGGGTCATCGGATCCT
>NZ_JBNPUY010000024.1:0-24289 GCF_051168395.1 Bradyrhizobium sp. HKCCYLRH1030
ATGGCGGTCGGCGTCGATCTGCGCGGCGAGTCCTACGGTCTCCTGATCGACCAGATCGGCGAGGTGCTGCGGCTGTCCGAGGAGGGCCGGGAGGAGAACCCCGTCAATCTCGACCCGCGCATGGCGAAGCTTGCCGGCGGCGTGCACCGCCTCGACGGCCAGCTGATGGTCATTCTCGACGTCGATCGCGTGCTCGAGCTCGCCGCCGACAAGATGGCGGCCTGAACACTGCAACGTGCGGGCAGCGGCGCATCATGCGTCGTTGCATTGGATCCTGATCTCGTGAGGCTGATATGAGAACGTGTCTGGTAGTTGACGATTCCAGCGTCATTCGAAAGGTGGCGCGACGGATTCTGGAAGGTCTGGATTTCCAGATCGTGGAAGCGGAGGACGGCGAGCAGGCGCTGGAGATCTGCAAGCGGGGCCTCCCGGATGCGGTGCTGCTCGACTGGAACATGCCCGTCATGGACGGCTACGAGTTCCTCGGCAATCTCCGGCGCATGCCCGGCGGCGACGCGCCGAAGGTGGTGTTCTGCACGACCGAGAACGATGTCGCGCACATCGCGCGCGCGCTGCACGCCGGCGCCAACGAGTACATCATGAAGCCCTTCGACAAGGACATCGTGACGGCGAAGTTTCAGGAAGTCGGGCTGATCTGATCTCCGTCGCGTGCGTCGGTCCCGTGGTCGTCCGGGCTTGCCGTCACCCCGTGCCTCTGTCCTGTTGGTGAACTATGAGCGTCGCGTTGGCCAGTTCTTCGATCCCAAGTTCGACCAGGCAGGAACCTCTCCGCGTGATGGTCGTGGACGATTCCGTGGTCATTCGCGGCATGATCTCGCGCTGGATCGCGTCTGAGCCCGACATGGTCGTGGCGGCGTCGCTGCGCACGGGCCTCGAAGCCGTGAACCAGATCGATCGCGTCAATCCCGACGTCGCCGTGCTCGACATCGAGATGCCCGAGCTCGACGGCATCGCCGCGCTGCCGAAGCTGCTTGCCAAGAAGAAGAACCTCGCCGTCATCATGGCGTCGACGCTGACCCGCCGCAACGCGGAGATCAGCTTCAAGGCGCTGTCGCTCGGCGCGGCCGACTACATTCCGAAACCCGAGAGCACGCGCGAGGCGTCGGCGGCCGACAATTTCCACTACGATTTGATTCAGAAGATCCGCAATCTCGGCGCCAAGGCGCGCCGCGCCGCTCCCGCCCCGCATGCGCCGGCCGCCTCGCCGATCGTCCCGCAAGTCCAGGGGCTCCGGCCTGCGCCAACGGCGCGGCCGATGGTCGCTCCCGTGGCGCCCGCCGCGCCGGCCCAGCTGGCGCGCCGCTCCTTCAGCACGCAGATGCCGAAGGTGCTGCTGATCGGATCGTCGACCGGCGGCCCGCAGGCGCTGATGTCGCTGGTGACCGAGCTCGGTCCCGTGATCGACCGCTTTCCGGTGCTGATCACCCAGCATATGCCGCCGACCTTCACCACCATCCTCGCCGAGCATCTGGCGCGCTCGAGCCGCAGGCCGGCCCATGAGGCCGTCGACGGTGAAGTGGTGAAGCCGGGTCAGATCTACCTTGCCCCCGGCGGCCGCCACATGCGTGTGGCGCGCCATGGCGCCGATGTGGTGATCGCGCTGGACAACGGTCCTCCGGTCAATTTCTGCAAGCCCGCCGTCGATCCCTTGTTCATGTCGGCGATCGAGGTCTGGCAGGGCTCGACCCTGGCCGTGATCCTGACCGGCATGGGATCCGACGGCATGCGCGGCGGCAAGGACATCGTCGCCGCCGGCGGCAGCGTGATCGCGCAGGACGAGGCGACCAGCGTGGTCTGGGGCATGCCGGGCGCAGCAGCCAATGCCGGCATCTGCGCGGCCGTCCTTCCCTTGAATCAGATTGGACCGAAGCTGGTTCGTCTGTTTGCTGGAGACCGTTCGTGACACCCCTGGACTATGAGTTCTTGCGTAAGGTCCTGAAGGATCGCTCCGGCCTCGATCTGTCGGCCGATAAGCAGTACCTGGTCGAAAGCCGGTTGCTGCCGCTGGCCCGCCGCTCCAACCTGCCGGGCATCACGGAGCTGGTGCAGAAGATCAAGAGCGGCGCGGAGCAGCTCACGACGCAGGTGGTCGAGGCGATGACCACCAACGAGACGTTCTTCTTTCGCGACAAGATTCCGTTCGATCATCTCCGTGAGGGCATCCTGCCGGCGCTGATCCAGTCGCGCGCCAATCGTCGTTCCCTGCGCATCTGGTCGGCCGCCTGCTCGACCGGACAGGAGCCGTATTCGATCGCGATGTGCCTGCGCGAATTCGGTCCCGCTCTGGCGGGCTGGCGCATCGAGATCGTTGCCACCGACCTGTCGCAGGAGGTGCTGGAGAAATCGAAGGCCGGCCTCTACAGCCAGTTCGAGGTGCAGCGTGGATTGCCGATCCAGCTGCTGGTGAAATATTTCACGCAGCTCGGCGAGCTCTGGCAGCTCAGCGCCGACATCCGCGGCATGGTCCAGCATCGCCAGCTCAATCTGCTGCAGGACTTCTCGCATCTCGGCAAGTTCGACATCATCTTCTGCCGCAACGTGCTGATCTATTTCGATCAGGAGACCAAGGCCTCGATCTTCGAGCGAATGGCCAAGGTGATGGAGCCGGACGGCACGCTGTTGCTGGGAGCCGCCGAATCGGTCGTCGGCATCACCGACGCGTTCCGGCCCAACCAGGAGCGGCGGGGTCTGTACCAGATCAATCCGGTGCGCAGCCCGCGCGGCGGCGCGGCGCTGCTGCCCGGCCTCAAGGTGGTCGCGGCGCGCTGACGCCGGCCGGAGCCGTCTGTGACCGGGGGGCGCTTCGACCGGTCGGGCGGTCGGCCGTTCCGTCCCGCTTGCGTCCGTCCCGCGCGGGCGGCCGGTCCTTTCTGCGCCCGCAGGCCTCCTTCCGAAGCAAATCTCGCCGACCCATGGAACTTTTCGGTTCCTGACGCGTCTATTCACGCCTTGGTGTGGACTCACGCGTGTTGAATTGGTGGCGGGGGATTGGATGAAAACGAGTGTGCGTCCTCGAATCGTGACGCGGGATCTCCCTGTCATCGCCAAATCGCCGACCGGGATCGACGGCCTCGACGAGGTCACCTTCGGTGGCCTGCCGCAAGGGCGGCCGACGCTGCTGTGCGGCGCGGCCGGTTGCGGCAAGACGTTGTTTGCGATGACGTTTCTCTACAATGGCGCGGTCGCCTACGACGAGCCGGGCGTGTTCATCGCGTTCGAGGAGCAGCCCGAGGACCTGATCAAGAACGTCGGCTCGCTCAGCTACGACATCGATAGGCTGATCGAGCAGAAGAAGATCGTGGTCGATCACATCCATCTCGATCGCAACGAGATCGAGGAGGCCGGCGACTACGATCTCGACGGCCTGTTCATCCGCATCGGCTTCGCGATCGATTCGATCGGCGCCAAGCGCGTCGTGATCGATACGATCGAGACCCTGTTCGGCGGCCTCGACAATCAGGCGGTGCTGCGCTCCGAGTTGCGCCGGCTGTTCGAATGGCTGAAGAGCAAGGGCGTCACCGCCATCATCACCGGCGAGCGCGGTGATGGTACGCTGACGCGCTACGGCCTCGAGGAATACGTCGCCGACTGCGTCATCCTGCTCGACAACCGCGTGCACGATCAGCTCTCGACCCGCCGGCTGCGCGTCGTGAAGTATCGCGGCACGGCGCATGGCACCAACGAATACCCGTTCATCATCGACCAGGAAGGCATCACGGTGATGCCGATCACCTCGTCGGGGCTCGCGCATGATGCGTGGACGGAGCGGGTCTCCACCGGCATTGCCGATCTCGACGACATGCTCGAAGGCCAGGGCTACTACAAAGGGTCGAGCATCCTGATCTCGGGCATGGCCGGCTCGGGCAAGTCGACGGTGTCGGCACACTTCGCCAATTCGATCTGCAAGAGCGGGCAACGCTGCATCTATTTCGCGCTGGAGGAATCCCCGCAGCAGATCATCCGCAACATGAAGTCGGTCGGTCTCGACCTGCAGCAATGGGTCGATCGCGGCCTGCTGCGGTTTTCGGCCCGGCGCCCCAATCTGTACGGACTGGAAACGCATCTCGCCGCCATGCATCGCGAGGTCAAGGAGTTCGATCCCGCCGCCGTCGTGGTCGATCCCATCTCGGCGCTCATGGGCGCCGGCATTGCCGGCGACGTGCATTCGATGACGTTGCGCCTCATCGATTTCCTGAAGGCGCGCGGCGTCACGGCGCTGTTCACCAATCTCGGCGCCGGCAGCGCGGAGACGGCGACCACGGAGATGCAGATCTCGTCGCTCACCGACACCTGGCTGCTGCTCTACAATCGCGAGAGCAACGGCGAGCACAACCGCCAGCTCTATCTGCTGAAGTCGCGCGGCATGGCGCATTCCAACCAGGTCCGCGAATTCCTGATGAGTGCCGACGGCATCTCGCTGCGCGAGGTCTATGTCGGCCCGGAGGGCGTGCTCACGGGATCGGCCAGGGTGGCGCAGGAGGCGAGAGATCGCGTCGAGCGCCTGCTGCGCATGCAGGATACGGAACGACGCGCGCGCGAGATCGAACGTCGCCGCCGCGACCTCGCGGCTCAGATCGAAACGCTCAAGGCTCAGCTGGCCAACGAGGAGAGCGAGATGGAGCTCATCAATCTGGAAGGCGCTGCCCGCGAGGATCAGCGCGCAGCCGCTCGCCTCGCGCAGATCGAGAGCCGCTCGTCCAGGCCTCGTCCGAGCTCCCCAGCCAACCCGCTGACATCCAGCAAATGACGGCGGCTCCGATGGAACAGGATGGCTACAATCTCCGGCTCTATGTCGCCGGTCAGACGCCGAAATCGCTGGCGGCGCTCGCCAACCTCAAGAAGCTGTGCGAGACGCATCTGCCGGGCCGCTACACGATCGAGGTGATCGACCTGATGAAGGATCCGGCCCTCGCACAACGAGATCAGATCGTCGCAATCCCGACCTTGATCCGTCAACTGCCCGAGCCCCTCAAGCGAATCATCGGCGATCTCTCCAATGCGGAGAAGGTGCTGGTTGGTCTGGACATCGCACCGAGCTGAACGGAGGACGCGTGGCATCAACAGACGCGATGCAGGCGGGACGGCCGCGTAACGAGGCGGAGGAGACGGTCGAGGCCATTCATCGCGGCAACGTCGATGCCGTGGTGGTGCAGGGCCCGGCCGGACCCCAGGTCATCATGCTGCAGGGCGCGGACGCGCCCTATCATGTTCTGGTCGAGCGCATGAGCGACGGCGCGCTGACGCTCGATGCCGACGGCTGCATCGTCTATGTCAATTCCAGGCTGTGCGCGCTGACCGGCCTCGGCGTACAGCAATTGGTGGGACGCAGCTTTGCCTCGCTGTTTGCGGGAGCGGTGCCCGAGCAGCGCGCCGACGATGCGGCAACCGACGCTCAACTGTGCCGCGCTGACGGCGGCCAGCTGCCGGTGTCGGTGTGGATGCGCCAGATGGCGATGGGCGGCGTGGTGGCCACGCTCGTGACGCTGACCGACATGTCGATTCAGCGGCGCGCCGAGGAGGTCGCCAATGCCGAGCGCTTTGCGCGCTCGATCCTGGAGCAGGCGACCGATGCGGTCGTGGTGCTGGCGCTCGACGGCCGGATCACCCATGCGAGCTGGGTCGCGGAGCAGCTCGCGGAACGACCGCCGGTCGGCCAGTTGTTTTCTGAGGCGTTCCCGCTCGATGGGCAGAGCGCCAGCCAGCGAGGCACGTTGACGCGCTTCTCGCGCGAGAGCCTTGATCAGGCGCTGGCGACCAAGCCCTTCCATGGCGTCGAGGTCGCCTTGCGCAACGCGCAGGCGTCGGGGCGGTCGTTCCTGCTGTCCGGCGGGCCCCTGGTGAACGATCTCAAGGAGACGGTCGGCTCGATCGTCACCCTGACCGACATCACCGAACGCAAGCGCGCGGAAGAGCAGCAGACCGTGCTGGTCGCCGAGCTCAATCACCGGGTGAAGAACATCCTGGCGATCGTGCAGTCGGTGGCGGGGCAGACCTTGCGGACCTCACCGTCGCTGCCGGCCTTCAACAAGGCGTTCTCCGGGCGCATCCAGGCGGTCTCGATCGCGCATGACATCCTGACGCAGACCCGTTGGATCGGCATCGGACTGAACGAACTGCTCACCACCGTGCTGGCGCCCTACGGCATCGGCGAAGGGCGGATCGCCATCGACGGCCCTCCGGTGCTGCTGGAGGCACGGCTGGTGCTGCCGCTTTCGATGGTGCTGCACGAGCTTGCGACCAACGCCTCCAAATATGGCGCGTTGTCCGCCTCCCACGGCCAGGTCACGATCTCCTGGCGCCTGCGCGACGATGGCCGCCGGCTGGAGCTGGTCTGGCTCGAGCGCGGCGGACCGCTGATCGAAGGCGGCGGCGGGCGCGGCTTCGGCACCACGCTGATCGACCGCGTCGTCCGCTTCGATCTCGAGGGCGAAGCCCTGCTCGACTTCGAGCCCGCGGGCATTCGCTGCTCGCTGACCTTTGCGCTGACCGCGGAGACGACCCCCGAGCATCTGCCGGCATCGGCCGTGCAGCCGGACTGATCGGATGCCCGCCTCAGCGCGCGATCGGAACGGAGCGTGCCGCCTTGCGGCGCCAGACGTCGTGGTCCCTTTCCGTCGCCTCACGCGCGGCGCGCGCTGCTCGGCGCAGCCAGCCTGAACCGCGCTGCTTCAGGTCCGCCGCGATCCCGGCGCCGGCGCGGCGGTCGGCGGCATGGATGGAGGCGAGGTCGGTGCCCATGCCGCGCAGAAGCTCCAGCTTGAGATCGGCGCCGGCTTCCTCGCCGAGATCGATCTTGCGTGAATCCGCCGACAGGCGTCGGACCACGTAGTCCCCGTCATTGGTTCTGTGAACGTGCAGGAATGGATCGGGCGCGCGATAGGTCCCGGTCGACAGCTCGACGAATCTGTGCGGCGGCGCCGGCTTTGGTTGCATCCTGCCCTTCGTCCTGTTCTTGGCCCAGGTCCAGGCCGAAGGGACCAGCGCCTTGGCCTCGCGGACGACGCGGCCGCCGCGCCATGTCGCGACGACGACGTAGCGCGGACGTCCGCGGCTGCCGCCGCCGGCGAAGCGATGGAAGAATGCGGCATTCTTCGCCTGCTCCGGAAGGCTGGCGGTGAGCAGCTTCCGCACCGCGGATGGAATCGCATCGGCGGCCGCGAGGCCGTTGATCTCCTCCCAGAACGCGCGGCGGCAATCATCCGAGCATTTGACGTAGGGCCTGATCCAGATCTCGTGTTCGTCGAGCAGCGCCGGCCGCGGGTGTTTGAGACCGTCGCGATAGCCTTGGAGGATCGCGTCTGCGGCGTCGCGGCTGTCGATTGCCATGTCGGGCGCGAGCTCGATGCTGGTCGTGAGCCGGACCAGATCGAAGGCGTAGGGCATCCTCGCAGCCTCGTCGAAATCGTTGACGCCCCACACCCAGCGCCCGTCGGCATCACGCCACGTGCCGAAATTCTCCAGATGGATGTCGCCGACGCACAGCGCGACCGGCGCCTCGGCCAGCTCCGGGCAGATCTCCTCGATGCGCCGCGCCCAGCGATAATAGGTGGCGCGCAGCAGGGCGAACGGAGACTTTCGCATCCGCTGGTGCTTGGCGAGAAGGTCGTCCTCGACCACTTTGCATTGGCTGCGAAGCCAGGCCTCGTAGGCCGCGGTATCTTCGATGATGGACACGCGATGCCTCCCGATGCGCCGGGCGTGAGCGAGGCGTTATGAGTTGCGTTGACGCCGAACGAACGTGGCCTCGCACATCGCGCGCAGCGCGCGCTCGTCGAACGGCTTGGCGAGCCGGGCCAGGCTGCGGAACTCCGGCGGAAACAGCGTCGCATCGTCATAGCCGGAGGTGATCACGATCTTGAGCTCGCGCGCGATCAGCTGCGGCAGGACGGCGAAGATCTGCTCGCCGCGCAGGTTGACGTCGAGCAGCGCGCCGTCCAGGCCGCCGCGCTCGGCCTCGCGCAGCACGTCGCCGACGCGCGAGACGGGACCAACCACCTCGCAGCCGAATCCCTGCAACACCGTTTCCAGCTCGAGCGCGATCAGGCCCTCGTCCTCGGCGACCAGGATACGCAAGCCTTCGAGTTCGGGTTTGTCCGTCGCCATGCCTCGTCCCGGTCATGTCCCGGTCATGCGCGCCCATCGCGCAGGGAGTTCACCCTCGGTCTATCTAATCCTCTCGACCGGCGTGTCGAGGCGTTTTCGTCGGCGGTCGTTAATATCCTACAGGATTGCGTGCGGCAAAAAGCGCGAGCGGTTGCCCGTGATCGGGCTCGTGTCTTCGCGGATCGACAGGCCGCAGGGCTGATGGTCGACGAGCCAGCTGCCGATCACCGGGAACACACCGCCGAAATCCGGCAGCGGCGCCGGCGCCTGGCGGATGAAGCCTTCGGCGCCGTAGGGACCCTCCTGCGTAGAGACGGCGACGCCGTCGGACACCAGGCTGACATTGGCGCCCTCGCGCGAGTAGATCGGCTTGCGCACGAAGCTCGGGCCGAGGCCGGCGGCCTTCGGATCGTCCTCGAAATAGGCCGGCAGCAGGTTCGGATGGCCTTCGTGCATCTGCCAGAGCAGGGGCAGGATGCCCTTGTTGGACAGGATGGCCTTCCACGGCGGCTCGATCCATTGCGTCGGCGCCTGCGCGAGCTTGACGCCGAACGCATCGCGAAACATCCATTCCCAGGGATACAACTTGAAGGCGAGCGCGATGTCGCCGTCCTCGAGATCGACGAAGCCGCCGCCGCTCTCGCGCCAGCCGATGTCGGCGACGTCAAGGATGGTTGTCGACAGGCCCGCTTGGGCAGCCGTGTCGGCCAGATAGGCCAGGGTCGTGGCGTCCTCGGCGTTGGCGGTCAGCCCGGCCAGATGCACGCGGCGCCGCTTGCCGAGGGCGCGCCAGCGTTCGATCAGGCGCTCATGGATCGAGTTGTACTGGTCCGCGCGCCCCGGCAGAATGCGGCGCTCGATCGCCTGCTCGAGCCACGTCCATTGGAAGACCGCGGCCTCGAAGATCGACGTCGGCGTGTCGGCGTTGTATTCGAGCAGCTTCGCTGGCGTACGGCCGCCCTGATAGCTGAGGTCGAACCGCCCATAGAGGCTGCCGTCCCTCCGGCGCCAGCTCTCCGCCAGCAGCGGCCAGACCGCTTGCGGGATCTTCAGCCGGCGCAGCAGCGCCTCGTCACCGACGACGCGCGCGACCAGCGCGAGGCACATCTGCTCGAGCTCGGCCGTCGGCTCCTCGATGCCGAGCTCGATCTCGGCGATCGTGAATGCGTAGTAGGCGCGCTCGTCCCAATAGCGCTCGCCGTCGAGTTCGTAGAAGTCGAATCCGCATCGTGCCGCGGTCTCGCGCCAGTCGTCACGTTCGGGACAGGGGATGCGCTGCATCGGCGTCAGCCTAAGGCAGCAGCGAACAAGCCGTGCCCGTGGCAACAGGGCGCAGCACGACCGCGGCCGCCATCAATGATGCGGCCATGATCACGTCCGCGCGGTCCCGGCGCCATCCCGCGCCGGCGACCACGCGATCGCCTGCCAGCAGATTGCTGCGAGGCGGCGGCGGTCGCCGCAGCCCTCATCGTCGCCGGCACCATCAGGTGCCGACATTGCATCGGATCGCTTCCGATCAGTAGGTAGGCCAGTTTTTTATGATTTTGAGTCTGTGTCAAAGATCCGAATCCGAGATAACAGCATGAACGCGGTGTTTTCACGGCGCCGGCGCGACGAAAATCAGCCGCCGCCTCCGAAGCCGTGTCCGAACGAGCCAAAGCCGCCGCGCGAGACATGTGCGGAGGAGGCCTCGGCGACATGGCTCGATCCGCTGCTTCTGGAATCGCTGTCGCCGCTGGAAAATCCCCAGCGGCCGGAGCCGCTGCCGCCGCCACCGCCGCTCGAGCGGCGCGTCGTGCATTCGCCCGTCTGCGGCTGGCCGGCCATGGTCGGCGTCTCGGCGCCTGGCTGCGGGCAGCTCTGCTGCCGCGGCATCAGCGCATAGGCAGTGCTGCCGACGGCGAGCGTGCCCATCAAGAGCAGCGCGACATGGCCGGAGCGCTTCACCGGCGGCGTCGCGGGCGGGGGCGGCATCGGCCGGCGCTTGCCGAATTCGCGGCGTTGCTCGGCCATGGTCAGATGATCATCGAGGCGGCGTTCAGCGCGCCGGCCGAGAGCGACGCGAGACCGAGCCAGATCGCCGAAGCCAGCTCGCCGGCGACGATGCGCTGGGCGAGATCCGGCACCGGGATGCGGACGAGGTAATAGACGATCACCTGGACGATCAGCGCGACCAGCGCCCAGACCAGGCAGTCCAGCACGTTGGCGGAATGGGCGATGGCGCTGACCAGCGGCAGGGTGAAGCCGAGCAGGCTGAGGCCGAGCGCGATCGCGGCCGAGGGGTGATTGTCCCGGATCAGCTGGAATTCATTGTAGGGCGTGACGCGGGTGTAGACGAACAGGTAAGCCGTCACCGCGGCCAGCGCGGTACAGAAGTACACCAGAAAGGCCGGCAGGCCGGCGAGCGATTGCAGGATCATGATCAGGCCAAGCGTGTGGAGCTCTCATCTGTCGCGATGCCAGCATGCCCGGTTCGACGTGAACAAAGTCTATCCGCCCTTCGCCAGTTCCTGGCTGGCCTGGTCCAGCATCTGCAGCACCGAATCCCCGGTCTTGCGGGTGTGCTCGGAGAGCGCCTGCGCGAAGCCGTCGCCGTCTCGGGCCCGCAGCAACGCCATGAAGGCCTCGTGCTCCCGGATCGACTCGTCCCAGCGCCGCGCATCGTAATTGGCCACGGCGCGGGCGCGGAAGACGCTCGCGTGCAGCGTGCCCCACATGTTGAGCAGCACGGCGTTGCCGGCGAGCTTGGTGATCTCGGCATGGATCTGCTGGTTGAGCCGGAAATAGGCGGCGCGCTCGGCGGCACGATGCAGCGCCACCAGCTCGGCATGCATGGCGTCAAGCCTGGCGAGGTCGTCCGCCGTCGCACGCGCGGCCGCGGCGCGGCCCGCGGCGGCATCGAGCGACACCATCACGTCGAAGATCTCGGCGATCTCGCGGGCGTCGATCGGCGCCACCACGGGCGTGCGATGCGGCCGCAGCTCGATGAGGCCCTCGGCGGCGAGGATCTTGAAGGCCTCGCGCAGCGGCGTGCGCGACACGCCGAAAGTCTCGCATAGCATGCGCTCGGGCAAGGCAGCGCCGGCGGCGAGCTCGCCGTCCACGATCATCTCGCGCACCCTGGCGACGACCTGATCGTGCAGCGACAGCCGCTCGAGCGGCCGCTTGGAGTGGTCGGACGACAGCTTCAGCCGCGCCGGCTTGAAGCGCGTCTTCAGTCTGGGCCGGGGTGCTGGTGGGGTCATGTGGGCGCGGCTGCTCCGCTGCGAGATGCCTGAAATTCGGGCGATGCGCCCGCGGATCAGGCAGATCCCTCAAGATTGAATGGTCGTTAGATACTGATTTTATTGTATAAAAGCAATATTGCATATCGCATCCAGTTGGCATGCCGCTTGCTGATGAGAGCACAAGCCATGAGAGACAAGCCCGTGGATCGACCTGCCCTGGAGATGGATTTGAAACGTTTCGTGCTGCTCATTCTCGCCCTGCTCGCGCTGCCCTCGCTCAGCTTCGCCGACGACGCCGCCAAGATCAAACTCGGCTACGCCAAATGCGCGCATTGCACGCCGATGTCGCTGACGCCGCAATTCGCGGAAGGCGTCGCGATCGATGCCGTCAGCTTCAACACCGGCACGGACGCGCTGACCGCGCTGGTCTCGAAGAACATCGACGTCGCGCAGGTGACCTATCTGCATTACGCCATCGCGCTCGACAAAGGCTTCGACGTGGTCGCGATCTCCGGCCAGGTCAATGGCGGCTCGGCGATCCTGCTCGGCAACGATCTCGAGGTCGCGCCGGGCGATTGGAGCGCGCTGAAGGCGCTCATCGCCAAATACAAGGCCGACGGAAAGCCGTTCCGCGTCGCCGCCTCGCGCGGCAATGCGCAGGACATCCACATGCGCGGCGCCTTCGCCAAGCAGGGCATCGACATCAACAAGGACGTGCAGTTCGTCAACATCCCCAATCCGTCCGACCATCTGCAGGCGCTGCGCCGCGGCGAGGTCGAGCTGATCTGCACCGTCGAGCCGTTCGCGACCCAGATCATGCAGGCCAAGGCGGCGAAGTTCTTCGGTTTCCCCTATGACCAGGCCGCCGGCAAGCTGACCAACCTGATCCTGACCCGCTCCGACGTCATCGCGTCGAACCCGAAGGCGCTGGAGGGCGTGGTGCGCGCGGTCGTCAAGGTCGATGCGCACATCGCCGCCGACAAGCCGGCGCTGATCGAGGTCATCTCCAAGATCACCGGCCTCGACAAGGCGATCGCGACCGGCGCGGTCGAGAATCTCGATCCCGACCCGAAGATGTACCGCGCCTCGGCGCTCGCCATCGCCGCGATGATGCGCGACCTGAAATACATCAACTCGGACGTCACGGCCGCCGTCGAGAAGAACCTCGACTACCGCTTCCTGGAAGCGGCCACGGGCAAGCCGAAGACCGAGCTCGGCTACTGAGATGACGGCGCTCGCCCAGCTCAGGAAGCTCGACCGCTATGTCGTGCCGGTGCTCGTGCTCGCCGGCTGGGAGGCGTTCTCGCGCTCCGGCGCGCTGCCGGCAGCGCTGCTGCCGGCGCCGTCGACGGTCGTGTGGGCATGGGCGGACTGGCTGGTCGGCACCGACGGCAACACCCAGACCTACAGCGGCCATTGGCTCGCCGACATGCTGGCGAGCCTGTCGCGCGTTGCCGCCGGCTTTGCGATTGCCACCGTGCTCGGCGTCTCGCTCGGAGTCGCCATCGGGTGGTCGCGCAAGATAGAGATCGTGATCGAGCCGACGCTTCAGATGCTGCGGCCGATCCCGCCGGTGTCGTGGATCCCGCTCGCCATCATCTGGTTCGGCATCGCCAACAAGCCGGCGATCTTCCTGGTGTTCCTCGGCGCGTTCTTTCCGATCCTGCTCAACACCATCCACGGCGTGAAGACCTGCGACCGCAATCTGATCCGCGCCGGCGCCATGGTCGGCGGCAGCGAGCGCAAGCTGCTGCGCTACATCGTCGTGCCCGCGGCGATGCCGAGCATCTTTGCAGGGCTTCGCATCGGCATCGGCTCGGCGTGGATGCTGACGGTGACGGCCGAAATGGTCGCGGTGAAGAGCGGGCTCGGCTACGTGCTGTGGGATTCCTACTACTTCCTGCGCTACGATCTGGTGCTGGCGGCGATGGCGAGTATCGGCCTGCTCGGCTTCTGCAGCGATCTCGCCATCCGCTTCGTGATGGCGCGTGTGCTGCACTGGCAGCGCAACACCACGCTTCGTGGCGGAGAATGACGATGGCCACGATCGAGATCTCCGGCGTCACCAAGATCTTCACCGACAAGAAGCGCAACGCCGACGTCACCGCGCTCGCCGACATCAATCTGTCCATTGCCCGCAACGAGCTCGTCTGCCTGCTCGGTCCCTCCGGCTGCGGCAAGTCGACATTGCTCAACATGATTGCCGGCTTCGAGAAGCCGAGCGCCGGCAACATCACCGTCGACGACCGGCCGGTGACCGCGCCCGGCGCCGATCGCGGCGTCGTGTTCCAGCATGCCAATCTGATGCCGTGGCTGCCGGTGTGGGAGAACGTCGCCTTTCATCTCTTGCTCGGCGGAGGCCAGAAGGCCGAGCGCCGGGCGAAGGCGCAGGTCTATATCGACATGGTCGGGCTGACCGGCTTCGAGAACCACTATCCGTCGGAACTGTCGGGCGGCATGAACCAGCGCGTCGGCATTGCCCGGGCGCTGCTGATGAATCCGCAGGTGATCCTGATGGACGAGCCGTTCGGCGCGCTCGACGAACAGACCCGCATGGACATGCAGACCGAGCTGGTGCGGATCTGGCAGCAGCACCAGGGCACGATCGTGTTCGTCACCCATGGCATCGACGAGGCGCTGACCTTGGGCACGCATGTTGCGGTGATGAGCGCACGGCCGGGGCGCATCGTCGAGATCATCCCGATCGATCTGCCGCGGCCGCGTGATATCACGTCACCGCAGTTCAATGAGTTGAAGCGGCATATCCTGGCGTTGTTGCGTGGCGAGCGGGCGGAGCAGGGGGCGAGTGCATGATTGCTGCTCAATCGCGCCCGCCCAAGCGCTGCATGTTCAGGTCAAGCCCTCGCCACAACGGCAGTGCGCCCCCTCTCCCGCTTGCGGGGGAGGGCTGGGGTGGGGGCGCCGCACGGCGCGCTGCCCGAGCGGATAGAGTTCCCCCATCCGGATCGCACCTGCGATGCGATCCGGCCTCCCCCGCAAGCGGGGGAGGCTCTCCCGTCCGCCATCCGCGATCGAACGAGGTCGTTCACCCATGACCAAACGCACGCTGCTCGGCATGCTCACGCCGTCGTCCAACACCGCGCTGGAGCCGATCACCTCGGCGATGATCGCTGGCCTGCCGAACGTGTCAGCGCATTTCTCGCGCTTCAAGGTCACGGAGATCGCGCTGTCGAGCGATGCGCTGGCGCAGTTCGACACATCGAACGTCCTGCGCGCGGCGGAGCTGCTCGCGCATGCCAGGGTCGACGTCATCGGCTGGAACGGCACCTCGTCCGGCTGGCTCGGCTTCGAAGCCGACATCAAGCTGTGCGAGCAGATCATGGCCGCGACCGGCATCCCTGCGACCACCTCGATGCTGGCGCTGAACGAGATCCTCACGTCGTCCGGCGTGAAGCGGCTCGGCCTCGTCACGCCCTACCGCGACGACGTCCAGGCGCGCATCATCGCCAACTACGACAGGCTCGGCATCGCCTGCCGCGGCGACCGGCACCTCAACCTGCAGGACAATTTCTCCTTCGCGGAAGTGACGCCGTCCGAGATCGAGACCATGATCCGCGAGGTCGCGCGCGAGAAGCCGGATGCGATCGCAGTGGTCTGCACCAACATGCGCGCCGCGCCGCTGGTCGCGCGGCTCGAGCTGGAGACCGGCATTCCGATTCTCGACACCATCGCCACCGTGGTATGGAAATCGCTGAAACTGGCAGGGGTCGATGTCGGCGGCGTCAGCGGGTGGGGATCGCTGTTTCAGAAATTCGCTTGAATCTGGACTAGGGAGAGCGCGTCACATGGCTGCCTTCGACACCGTCATCCGCAACGGCACCGTCGCCACCGCGAGCGATACGTTCAAGGCCGATGTCGCCATCAAGAGCGGCCGCATCGTCGCGATCGGCGAGGCCATCACCGATGCCGACGAGATCGTCGATGCCACGGGCCTGCTGGTGCTGCCGGGCGGCATCGACAGCCATGTCCATATCAGCCAGCCCTCCGGCCCCGGCATCGTCATGGCCGACGATTTCGAGAGCGCGACGCGCGCCGCCGCCTTCGGCGGCAACACGTTCGTCATGCCCTACTGCCTGCAGGAGAAGGGCCAGCCCTTGCGATCAGCGCTGAAGGACTATCACGCGCTCGCCGACAAGGCCTGCTACGTCGACCACTCCTTCCATCTCATCATCGCCGATCCCACCGACGCCGTGCTCGGCCAGGAGCTGCCGGCGCTGGTCGCCGACGGCTATTCGTCGCTGAAGATCTTCATGACCTATGAGGGGCTCGCGCTCAACGATTACGAGATCCTCGGCGTGCTGCAGGTCGCGCGCGAGCAAGGCGCGCTGGTGCAGATCCATGCCGAGAACTATGACGCCATCCGCTTCCTCACCGACCGCCTGGAGCGCGCCGGCAAGATCGCGCCGTACTATCACGGCAAGTCGCGCCCGATTCCGGTCGAGCGCGAGGCAACCCATCGCGCGATCTCGCTGGCCGAGCTGATCGACGTGCCGATCGTCATCGTCCACGTCTCTAACCGCGAGGCGATGGAGGAGATCCGCCGCGCGCAGGCGCGCGGCCTGAAGATCCATGGCGAGACCTGCCCGCAATATCTGGTGCTGACGGAGGAGGACATGCAGGGCCTCAACATGGAAGGCGCCAAATATGTCTGCTCGCCGCCGCCGCGCGACAAGGCCAGCCAGGAGGCGTGCTGGGAAGGCCTGCAAAGGGGTGTGTTCTCGCTGTTCTCGTCGGATCACTGCCCGTTCCGCTACGACGACGAGGCCGGCAAGCTGACGCCGAAGGGCCGCACCAGCTTTCGCTGGGTGCCGAACGGCATCCCCGGCGTGGAGACGCGGCTGCCGATCCTGTTCTCCGAAGGCGTCAGCAAGGGCCGCATCACGCTGAACCAGTTCGTCGCCTTCACCGCCACCAACCACGCCAAGACCTACGGCCTGAAGGGCAAGGGCTCCATCGCCATCGGCTACGACGCCGACATCGCGTTATGGGACCCGAACAAGACGGCCAAGATCAGCCAATCCGGTCTGCACCACGGCTCCGACTACACGCCGTATGAAGGCATCGAGATCACCGGCTGGCCGGTCGCGACCATGCTGCGCGGAAAATTCGTCGTGCGCGATGGTGAGCTGGTCGGCGCGAAAGGTGAGGGGCGCTACGTCACGCGCGGCAAGCCGGTCGGTATCGTCTAAGCCGCGCTCTCTCCACGCGTCATCGCGAGCGCAGCAACGCGATCCAGAGTCGCGGGTGGGACTCTGGATTGCTTCGTTGCTTCGCCCCTCGCAATGACGATGTCCCAGCATCGCTCGGGCGAGCTCTCACCGTCGCGGTGCGTCATAGGTCCCGTGATCGACGCTCCAAAACAGACTCGTCATGCGGGCTCGACCCGCGCATCCATCAAGTGGGAAAATTGTTCTCGCGAAGGGATGGATTGCCGGGTCGAGCCCGGCAATGACGACGGAGAGAACAGTGCCCACCCTCCCCTGAAGGGGGAGGGTGATCATTGCGTCAGTCGCACCACCATCTCTCCCGCACCGCAGCACCACCCCGCGCTACCGCCGCCGTCCCTTTCCTGTTCCGGATGTGTCGAACCCTTGTCACAACCGCACGACATATCCTTGTCAGACAAGGAGTGCCGCCATGCCCGCGCTTGCCTTTTCCAACAATGATATTGCCGTGGTCGCCTGGACCTTCGATCGCCGTCTCGACGGCTGTCTCGGCTTCGCCATTCACCGCATCGATGTCGCTGACAACACCGACACAGTGCTGCCGGCGCTGGCCCGCTTTGCCGGGCAGACCGCGGACAAGCTCACCACCGAGCAGGCGCCGATCCAGAAGTTCTGGTGGAAGGATCTGTTCGCCAAGCGCGGCGGCACCTACAAATATCGCATCGTGCCGATGGCCGGCACGCCCGGCCAGGCGCTGACGCCGCTCGAAGGCGTCGCGCCGCTGGAGAGCAATCCGGTCACGCTGACGCCGGAGCGGCCGCCGTTCCACGTCTATTTCAACCGCGGCATCACCGCGACCCAGGCGCTCAGCCATGCGCTGAACGACAAGCCGAGCGTGTCGGCGCTGGCCCCGCACATCCTCGATCCTGCCGATCCCATTCGCATCCGCCTGATGGGCCAGCTTCAAGACGGCCTGACCTCGCTGCTGGCGCGCGCCGATGCCGGCGGCGGCGCCATCCATGCCGCCCTCTACGAGCTGAACGATCCCGACGGCCTCGAGAAGCAGCTGCACCAGAACCCGAACAGCCGCACGGTCATCCTCGGCAACGAGCAGGGCAAGGACACCGACGACGCCGACGCCGAGAACCGCGCCGACCTCAAGTCCGCCGGCGTCACCGTGATCGACCGCATCCTCGGTAAGGGCAGCATCCCGCACAACAAGTTCATGGTGCTCACCGAGAACGGCAAGCCGAGCGCGGTGCTGTCCGGCTCGACCAACTGGACCTCGACCGGCCTGTGCACCCAGACCAACAACGCGCTGGTGGTGGAGAGCCCAGTGTTGGCGCAGCGCTATCTCGGCTATTGGAACGCGCTGAAGGCCGACGTCGACGCCGCCGCCGGCGACAAGTCGGCGCTGCAGTCGAAGACCTTGCGCGACTTCGCCCGCGCCAACAATGCCGACGCGATCCAGGCGCCGGTCGACCTAGGCCACGGCGTCACCGTCGAGCCGATGTTCTCGCCGAACACCCACGGCAAGCTCGGCAAGAATCCCGATACGCCCGGTGACATGGGCCGCGTGTTCGAGCTGATGCGATCGGCCAAGCACGCCGTGCTGTTCCTGGCCTTCGATCCCGGCAACAACTCGATCCTCGACGTCGCCGGCCGGTTGCTCAAGGACAAGCCCGATCTGTTCGTGCGGGGCGCGCTGACCAGCCCGGTGCGCGCGACGAATTTCTCCGCCGCGCTGCATTCCGGCGGCCATTCGGAGGTGCCGGCGGAGGAGGGAGCGGACGACACCGCGCCCCAGGTGACGGTGGTCGGCGAGGCCGGCAAGCCGAAGAAGCCGGGCGCCAAGGGCAGCATCGATTTCCGCGCCGTGCCGGCCGGCGCGGTGCAGGACGCGTTCGGCAAGTGGGAGAGGGAGCTCGGCAAATACGGCTTCGCCATCATCCACAGCAAGATCGTGGTGATCGATCCGTTCAGCGACGACTGCGTCGTCGTCACCGGCTCGCACAATCTCGGCTTCCGCGCCTCGCACAACAACGACGAGAACATGCTGATCATCCGCGGTCACCGCGGTCTCGCCGAGGCCTATGCCTGCCACGTCCTCGACCTCTACGACCACTACGCCTGGCGCTTCCTCTTGCAGCAGCACCCGGAGATCTTCGGCAAGCCGCTGCAATCCGACGACACCTGGCAGGACCGTTACATCAAGGGCGCGGATGAGAAGTCGCCGGAGCTGCGGTTCTGGCTGTCGGCGGCGGGTGGCGGCGGGGCGGTCGAAACGCCACCGACGCCGAAGAAGCCCGCCAAGCCAACCGGCACCACCAAGCCGGCCAAGACACCGGCTGCGACGACGAAGCCCGCGAGGCCGTCGACCAAGCCGGCCAAGAAGGCCCAAAAGAAGACCGCCGCTGCAGCCAAGACCTCGGCCGGCCGCAAGACAAGCACGACAAAGAAGGTCGCGAAGAAGGCGTCGAAAACGGCAAGCCAGCGTGCCGCCTCAGCGAAGAAGGCGAAGGCCAAGGCGACCAAGACGGCGGCCAAGCGTCCGGCGAAGAAGACCGCGACCAAGACCGCCAGGCGAGCCAAGACGAGCGCCAAGAGGAAAGGGCGCTGAGCGTTGCGCCCGCGCTGAACCGTCGCCGCGCAGACGAGGCCATGGGATCGTGATGCGAGTCCGCGGGATCGCATCATGATCTCGTCTCTTGCCCGAAGCGGATCGCGGGCACACGAGCGTTCCAGTCCTCAGAGCATGATCCAAAAAAATGGAAACCGGTTTTCCGAAAAGATCATGCTCTAGCCGTCTTGAAGCGGGCTCAGTAGGCCGTCCATCCGCCATCCGTCGCGTAGAACGCGCCGGTCAGGTTCGACGCCTCGGGCGACAGCAGGAACAGCATCACCGCGACCTGCTCCCACACGGTGGCCGGACGATGCCTGGGATCGGCATAGCTGAGGATCGAGTTTGTCTTCAGCCGTCCCATGCCGCCGTCGGCCGGCGACCGCTGCATCTTGGCCGCGACGGCCTGCGCGGCCCGCGCGATCATCGGCGTGTCCGTCGCCGCCATGTTGACCGAGTTGATGCGAATGCCGTGGGGCGCGTAGTCGACCGCGGCGTTGGCGGTCAATCCGTTGACGGCGTGCTTGCTGGCGACATAGGCCGGATTGCCGGCCAGTCCGGTCAGGCCGGCGATCGAGGCGACGTTGACGATCGCCCCGCCGCGCTTCTGCGCGACCATCTGCCGCAGCTCGGCCCGCATGGCGCGGAACACGCCGGTGGCGTTGGTGGCGAGGACATTGTCCCAATAGGCATCGGAGGCTTCGTGGATCGGCGCGAACAGCAGGTCCTTCTGCTTGTCGTAGTCGAACGCCTCGCCGGAAAATACGCCGTCCATGACGCCGGCATTGTTGATGGCAAAATCCAGTCCGCCGAATTTCTCGACCGCCCGCCTGACCATCATGTCGCAGGTGTCGCCCTTCGCGACATCGCCGACGAGAAATTCGATCGCGCCACCCTCGCGCTGGATCATGGCCGCCGTCTCGCGCGCCGTGTCCGGCAGCCAGTCGATCCCGACGATGTTGGCGCCCTCGCGCGCCGCCCGCAGCGCGGCGGCGCGGCCCATGCCGCGGGCAAATCCGGTGATGGCGATCGTCCGTGACTTGAAGCGATCCTTGATGAAGTAGTCCGGATCGATCGGGCTGATCGCGAGGTTGGCCGGGCCGACGGGCTCAGCCGCCTCAGCGCCTCCCGGAAGCAGTTGCGCCAGCGGAATCGTCACGGCCCCCGAACCCAGGCTCTGCAACATGCTGCGGCGATCCATCGACATCTCCCCTCAGAAGCTGATCCGGGCCAGCGACATCGCGCTGAACCACGGGCGGGTGTTGCCGGCAACGGCCTGGCTGACGCCGGACAGCGGCGCCGTCAGCGCGACGCTCGACTGGAACATCACGTTGCGGCTCATGAAATACTTCACCGTCAAATTGACCTCGTAGCCGAGCAGATGCCCGGCCAGCGTCGAGGTGGTGCCGCCGATATTGTTGAGCTGCTGCGCCTGGAACAGCCAGGCCTGCGGCACGAGCTCCCATTGCGGCGCCGGCCGCAGGATCGCCTGCAGGCGATGGGCGATCAGGTTGGTGTCCTGAAACAGCTTGTAGTGGTTCAGCCCCTGCACCCATTCCTCGCCGGTGCCGCCCGACAACAGCGGATCCCAGCGCTCATAGGTCCGCGTCGCCGGATTGTCGCCGCTGAATCCGGACAGCCGATAGCTCAAAGTGGGGCGCCACAGCGCCTCGTTGAAGGTGTAGCCCGCCTCGACATAGCCGCCCCAGGCGCGCATCGGAAACGCGTTGCGGTCGTTCCATTGCAACGCCAGCTCCGTCTTCGCATAGGGACCGGACGCGCCGATGGCCGGCGTCCAGTAATAGCGCACGTCGGCGACCTGCAGCCCCTGGCGCGTGCCCTGCGCCGTCGCCGTGTACCAGCCGTAGTCGGAGCGCGGCACGGTCAGATAGGTCAGTCCGAGCTGATGCGGCGTGCCCAGGCCCGTCTCGAGGTTCGCACCGGCGATGACGGTGTGGGTATCGATCGCCGGCAGCTCGTCGGGGGCGAGACGGAAGGCCTCGAATTTCGTGGTGTTGTAGCGAGCCTGCGCGAGGAACAAACTGTCGGCAGCCCAGCGCGGATTGAGCTGCAGCGCGGCGCGGTCAAAACCGTTGGCTGCCGTGATCCTGATCAGCATGCCGTCGGCAATCTGGAACGGCTGCCGTCCGCCGGACAGGTTGATCACCAGCCGCGAGCCGTCGTCGCCCGTGATCCCCGTGACGAGGCCCGCATAGGCGTCCTCGATCGCGCCATGGCGGCGCGGGCCGGTGACGAACAGGTCCGTGCCGGTCGAGCCGCTGGCCAGATAGGAGAGGCTGCCATAGGCATAGATGTTGTTGCCGACCGGTCCGATGCCCTGCAGCCCGCCCTCCAGCGCGGCTTCGCCGAACGACGACCAGCCGGCGCCGGCCGGTCCCTTGGCGAGTGGATTGGCGCCGACGAAGGCCTGCGGCCGGCCATACCAGGCATCGTGATTGGCGTAGCCGAGCGTCGCGGCCGTCAGCTTGAGCTTCAGCAGGCTGTCGTCGCCCTGATGAAGATAGGGGAAATCGACGCGGCCCGGATCCGCCTGCAGCCGGTCGCCGACGACGACGCTGAGCTCGACCGCAACGCCGCCGGTGTTGCCGTCGACGTAGTTGATCGAGGCCGTGGCCACGCCGGGGATGCGCTTCACCTTGCCGAGCCCGAAATCGACCATCAGGTCGTGAAGCTGCGACCCCGGATAGATGTTGAGTGCCCGCCGAATGCGATCCTCGAACGCGACCCGCTGCGCCCCACTGGGCACCACGCCCGACAGCACCAGACGCACCGACTCGATCGGCCGGTTCTCGAACGTGGGCCCCAGTGCCTGGGCGCCGGCGGCAGAAACGAGCAGCAGCGAGAACAGCCACGCCGCCAGGTGCGGACCGAGGCCTCCGCGCATTGGGAGACGTCTGCCGTCCGGCATGGCTCTGCCACCAGCTCATTGCGTGGTCCGATGATCGGCGAGGCCAAGGTAGCGCGATTGATCTTGATCAACCAGAGCGAAATGTGCCGCAGGCCACCCATCCGGTCCGCGCCGCTGCAGCGAGAGCGACCGGACGGACTCATGGACGTGCTTTTGGCGAGGCTCGCCGTTGGAGGAGGATCGCGCGGTAGTTTTCCGATAGTTTTCTGCAGCGTCACCGTAATCAAGGAGTGCCGCTAGGTCCGCGGCTCTTCCGAGACTCTGAGATCATGATGCGGGTCCGCGGGATCGCATCATGATCTCGTCTCTTTGCTCGAAGCTGATCGTGGGTGAACGATCGTTCCAGTCCTCAGCGGACTGGAAGCGGGTTCAATAGGCCGTCCATCCGCCGTCCGTCGCGTAGAACGCGCCGGTCAGGTTCGACGCCTCGGACGACAGCAGGAACAGTATCTTTGCGACTAGCTCCTACATGGCGTCCGCGCGTACGGTGCCGCCAGCGCGACCGGCCAGACTCATGGGCCCGCCGTTACACAACGACCGAGATGATAGTTTTGTGCAGTCGAGCAGCGTCACCGTAATCGCTGTCGGTCAATGCAAGGACCGCTAGTTTTCGTGGACGTGAAAGCCCGGTGCGCGGAACGCTCCGGGCCAATCACGTGGTCGCAAGAAACGACTATTGATGCACCCGCAGGGTCCCGTCCGCGTTGTAGTCACTCTTGGGATTGTAACCGGAATCGCGGTGCGTTCTACGATGTAGGGCAGCGTTGCTGCCGCTTACGCCCGGAGTTCCGCTATCAACCCGCATGGTCCCGTCTGCATTGTAGTCACTCTTCGGCCCGTAGCCGGAATCGCGATGCGTTTTTGCATGTAGGGCAGCGTTGCTGCCGCTCAGGCCCGGAGTTCCGGGATTGACCTGCATATTTCCATATTGGTCGCGATCACTTTTGCTCGCCCCGACCTGCTGAGCCGCACTGGCTTTTGCATGAGTACCTTTTGCATGATGAGTACGATGTCCTGCCAAGGCCGCAGATGTAGAGACGGCGAGAATAGCAAGACCAACAGCAATGCTTCTAGCCATAGTGAACTCCTCACGTTGAAGGACCATTGATGACGGATACGCCGTCAATGCTAGCCTGCCACGGAAATTGTTGACCGTCTTTGATGCAACTCAAGGTAATAAGGCGGGTGCGACGTCACGGTCCGCACAACTTTTGGCATCATTTCTTCGGCTCTGGTGCGGTGCCCGGCGGAGCCGATGTCGCTCCGCAACATGCCTCTGACGACGGGTTTGACCGATGCCTTCACCGTACCGCTATCGACTTCGACTTGCGAAACGCCGGTCGTCATGTCGACCAGAAGCCGATCGCCGCTCAGCACGTTCCGGCAACTGGTCGACACCACCCCGCCGAGCGTGGTGATCAGAATTGGGACCGATCTCTGCGCCGCATGGGCATCGCAGGTGACTTGCGCGAAGCCGCACATGGCAGATCGTCGATCCGAAACAGGAGCGTTCGACAGAGTCTCGATCGGGAACGCAAGCCTTGACGGTGGCCGTTCGAACGGCTGGAAGAAATATGATTTCTGTTTATCGAAATTCTATTTTGTTTTTACGAAAAATGTGCTTTACTCCGCGCGTCCCGCCCCAACGAGGGGACGCTTCGCGGTCGTCACGGACGTCGGGTGTGGGATGCGATGGGCGCTTGGGATCGCAGCATGGTTCGCCGTGCCGACGAACGATCCCGGGCGCACGGTGAAGTCGCGTGGTCCTGGCCTCCCGGTGCTGAGGTCGAGCCTGTGGGCGTTGCTGATGAGCTGCCTGCGGGTGATGGGGGCAAGACAGCCGGTCCCCAGGGAGATCGCGTATAAATCGTAAAGCCATCGCGCAGGGAGGGCCGGGTGTTTCGGCCAGACCTGTGGTGACTGCCGCCTGCTTTCTTTTCTGCAGGCGGGCCACGGGCGCGGCCAGCGCCCGGCCTTCCCTGCGCCCTCGGTTAGGAGAGGGCGGTGAGAATGGCACATAGCTCGGGCGCTGGGCGCCGCGAGATCGCGAGGGTTTGTCCGCAGGGTCGCATAAGGTGCATCCGTAGATGTCGTGCGTGCTTCTCGGGTTGAACGTCGCCCCCGGGCGTCATTGCGAGCGCAGTGTTCAGCCCGGGGACATAGCTGACGGGTGTTCGGGGAGATGGTTGACACTTCAAAATCG
>NZ_JBNPUY010000025.1:0-21582 GCF_051168395.1 Bradyrhizobium sp. HKCCYLRH1030
CGCTCCTCCCAGCCGAGGGGATTCGGCAGCGCAAGACTCTAGCCAAAAATGGTCCAGTTTTCCGGCCTCAGATCAGCGTCTTCCGTCGAGATCCTCAAGACCGAGTGCAAGTTGGTCAGGGTCGATGCGCTCGAAGCTGCGGCCAAACTGCATTCGCTGCAGCTGTTTGATGATGGACTTCAGACGCCCGATCTCGGTGCCGCGATGATCAATCGCAGCAGCAATGTCGCGCACTAGGCACTGCAGAAGCTTAGGATCGGAGGGAAGATTGGTGAGATCGAGATGCATGTCTGATGGTAATCGAACCGGCTTCCTCGTGGAAGAATCGCAACTCAGTTCAGCGCCGGTTTTTGCAGATCACCCTGCAATCGCAGTCCTCCATACGCGTTCTGGCACGCGCCAGTCGATGCCTTCGATCAGCATCGCGAGCGGCGCCGGCGTGAGCTTGATCGAGCCATCATAGCCCGTCATCACTGGCCACACGAAGCCGCCCTGGTCGATGCGTGTGGTGAACAGGCACAGCCCGTTCCCGTCCCAGAACAGGACCTTCAGTATCAATGCCTTCTTGCCGCGGAAGGCAAATAGATGGCCCGAGAACGGACCCTTCTTCAGCATGTCCTGCACCAGCATTGCAAGGCCGTCCATCCCCTTGCGCATGTCGGTGTAGCCGAGTGCCAGGTGCACTTTCACGCCTGCAGGAACGCACATCATTGTGCGGCCTCTTTGCTCTCGATCTGCGCTCGCAGGGCATCCGGGTAGCTCGGTTTCCCTGGTGATCGCGAGCTTCTCCTCGTCGCTGAAGAAGCGCCGGCCCCAGCGTCGGAGGCGCGGCCGGATCGCCGATTTCGGCGGCTGTCAAGCGGCGTTCGGGCTGTGAGTTCCTAGCACTAGTGCTAACGGCGGGACGGGCGGAGGGGTGAAGATGCGCGCGCCAGTCGATCGTGACCTCGCCAACGGCCAGTCGGTCACGCCATTTGCGCAGCGAATGAGGCGACAACTGCATCGCCGCGGCGTACGCTCGGAGCTCCATTCCGCTCCAGGTCAGCGCCTCGACATGCATGGCCCAGAACGCCTGCGAGACCCGATTGCGCACATCCGAAGTAACCGTGAACCTGCGCTGCTTCTGCTTTCGGAGCGCCTTTTCCTGCTCTTCCCGGGCGCGCTCGCGGCGCAATTCCGTCTGATATTTCTCGAGCTTAAGCGCAGTCTCCTTGCCGGCCAGCCGCTTCAGCCAACGCCGCATAGTGTTCTCGGTCAGACGTTGTTGCTGGCAGTATTTGCGGATCCCGAGACCGCTCCGACGCCACGCTTCGATGTGCAGCGACCAATATTCGCGGCGCGCTTTGTTCTTGAAATGTTTGGACCCCACCGGAGATTCTCCACAGCAGCAGAGAACCCGAAATGGAACGACAACTCACGAGGGGGAAGGTGTGCAGAGACCGGACGGTTACACGGTTTAGGGCTAGTGGCGGCGCAATCGGGCGAGCGCGAAATGAGACAGTCACGGCAGCGCAGCATAGCAAGCACTCAGAAATGATTCGCCGAAGAGGACGTTCGCCGATGAAACTCTCAGCAGCACTCGACACCTCGAGCACCAAGACCGCGATCTGCGTGATGAACAGCCGCGATGGCACCATCGTGTTCGAATCCAGCGTTTTGACAGATCCGGTGATCATCTTTGAAGCGCTTGCGCCGTATCTGCCGCGGCTCGACAAGGTCGGCCATGAAGCAGGCAGTGTAGCACCTTGGCTGCACCGTGAGCTCGTGTCCCTGGGCCTTCCCATGGTGCTGTTGGAAGCACGGCAGGCAGCGGCTGCCCTGCAGGCCCAGCGCAACAAGACCGACAAGAATGACGCGCGCGGTCTGGCGCATCTGGTGAGGGCGGGATGGTATCGGCCGGTCCACGTCAAGAGCCCGGAGAGCCATAAACTACGGCTGCTCCTCGCTCACCGCCGGACGCTCAAGCGCAAGCTGCTCGACATCGAAAACGAGATCAGACAGTCGCTGAAGGTGTTCGGTCTGTTGGTTGGACCGCGGGTTCAGCGGGCCTCGTTTACGGCGCGGGTGCGAGACCTGGTGGCTCATGACAGTCTGATTGGGGGCATAACGGAATGCATGTTACGGGCCTGGGAAGCACTATGGGCCGAGTACAAGAGGCTGCACGACTTGCTGGTTCAAATGGTCGGCCGGGACGAGCTCTGCCGGCGCTTCTGCGCCATTCCAGGCGTTGGTCCCGTGACTGCTTTGACCTTCAAGGCAGCGATCGACGATCCGCACCGGTTCAGCAAGTCCAAGACCGTGGGGGCGCATTTTGGGCTGACCTCCCGCCGCATACAGACGGGTACATCGATCGACATCGAAGGGCACATCTCGAAGTGCGGGGATGGGGAGGTTCGTACCGTGCTCTACGAGGCTGCGAGCGCGATGCTGGTGCGTTCCAAGCAATGGTGCGGCATCAAGGCCTGGGGTGTCCGGATCGCAGCCAAGCGTGGCCACAAGCGCGCGGTGGTGGCCGTCGCGCGTAAGCTGGCGGTGGTCATGCATCGCATGTGGATCGACGGATCTGTGTTCCGGTTCGCAGCCGAAGATGAAAGTGCCGCTGAACCGAGTCTTAACAACCCGACGGCGCTCGCCGCCGCTATGTGAGAGCTCTGGCGAGCGCCGTCTGGCAGACGGTGCGACGACAGAAGATTGGCTGAGCTTCCGCCGATCGGCGGAGAGGCATTTGGTGGATCGAAGCGGATGCGGAGAGCACGCTATCTTGCCGGCGACGACAGCTCGATTGAGACGTCGAGCGCACTACTGTGTCTGTGTTGCCCCGCGATCCTGACGACGACATGTGCGCCCGCTTGGCAGGCGGGGTTGAGCACGAACTCCTGGATGGACCACCAGATGTCATCACCCCGAGATCACGACGAAAGCCGGACCAATGCCATGTTGTCGACCGCTCGTGTGCAGCCGTATAATATCAAGCAGAGGAGACGATCATGTCGGAGCAGAAGGCGGAGAAGCGCCCGATTACTCCCGGCAAGATAAAAGCGCCTCTCCGCGGCGTAGATTCGGCGGTCGTAAGTTCTTGTGTCCCCTTCTTACAGCGTGGCACCATTCCGAGAATGGTGGTGTTGCTAACAGAAGAAAGCGACAAGAATTCTAGCTCTCTAACGGCACTCGTAGTAGATTGGCGAAGTCGGGCGTACATTGGTACAGATTGCTCATTGGAGCGCGAAACCGCCGCTCACATTTTACGTAGATCGTTCATGGTTCGGATCTTCAGCGCAAGCGGCGGACGTTCAACGGCCGCGGCTCATTGACCTCTGTGGCGACCGAGCCGCCTCAAGGGATCACCGGCAATGAAACAAAAGGGGTCGGCTGGCCCATTTGCCTTCTGACGTAACCGGCGCAACGGGGCCGCAGCCGATGCCGAGCGGGCAGTGCGTCACGCTCACTTTCTATGGTATGAGTGGAGCTTTCTGCGCGCCCAATGCAATCCGCCGAGGTCTATGCCAATGGAATTTGTTCTTGTGCCAGGACCCATGGTTCGTGCGTCTAGCCTTGAGCCAACCGCGCGCCATTTAGAGGGACTGGGATATCGTATTCAGCTGCCCGATGTTCTGGCGCATCGGCATACGCCACCCGCCTGGAGGGAGTGGACCTTCCATTTGGCGGCCCTCTTGGACCTGAGCCCGAGGTCCGTACTCGTCGGGCACAGCTCCGGCACCGCATTGATCGCCGATCTGGCAGCGAGACTGCCGTGCTGCTGCTTGATCATGGTCGACGGCGAAGTGCCGCCGTCGAAGGGAGCGGCCGTCCCGATTAGACCGGCATTGCGTGAGCTCATCGAGAGGTTTGCAAGACTAGATGGGACGCTTCCGATCTGGTCCAGGTGGCAGGGGGATCAACGACGCGATGCTCTCCTTGGGCTCGATATTTTGGGGCGCGATCCCTCCGCGCTAGCTGCCTTCGAAAGCGACCTGCCTGAGTTTTCGATCAAATGGTTCGACGATATCATCGAGCTTTCCGAGTGGGACCACATCCCGGCTGGGTTCATTCAAACATCAGCAATCCATAATCATTCGGCTGCTGAAGCCCGGCATCGCGATTGGCCGGTCGTACGGCTGGACGGGACGCATCTTCACCCGACTCTCAGTCCGGCCGAAACTGCAGACGCCATCGTTGCCATGTCCAAGGCACTGGTTCAAAACTTCGGTCGCTAGTGCAGTGTTGGATGCTTCATGGAAAAGACGCGGGACGCTCAAGGAACAGCACCGGCACAGAACCAGCTGGAGGACCAGCTCGTCACCCCTAATCGGTCGGCAAAGGGACGCCCCGGCCACCTTACTCCGACTCAACTCGCGGCCCATCTGGCTTGTCCCCACCTCACTCAACTCGAGCGCCAGAGGCGTGAGGGGCTCCTGTCTGTCGAGTACAGCCCCGACCCACGCCTCGAGGCCCTCCGTGAGCGAGGCCGCCAGCACGAAGGGGCCTATGTCGAGCGGCTGCGGAGTGCTGGCCGCTCGATCTGCGACCTGCGTGACGAGCGCGATCCCAGGGCAACCCAGCGAGCGATGGAGGCCGGCTTCGACGCTATCGTGCAGGCGACATTAGCCAATGATGTCTTCAGCGGCATTGCGGACGTGTTGCTGCGCGTCAACAGCACGACTTCGTCATTGCCCGGCTACGCCTACGAGCCGGCCGACACTAAGCTTTCACTTCAGACCAAGCCAGGCACGATCCTCCAACTGTGCACTTACGCCGAATTGCTCAAGCCGATGCAGGGGCTGGAACCCGAATCCATCCACGTCATCACGCCGCTTCAGCAGGAAACCTACCGCACTGCGCAGTTTGCGGCGTACTACCGTCTGGTGCGTACCCGCCTGTTGACCGCAGTAAGCGCAGTTCCGGCGCCGAGCACGTATCCACAACCTGTAGCTCACTGCGACGTCTGCACCTATTGGCGCTATTGCGACCAGCAGAGGCGTGCCGACGACCACCCCTCCTTGGTCGCAGGCATCAGCGGCGCTCAAGTGCGTGAGTTCCAGCAGCAGGGACTTCCCACGGTTACTGCCATTGCCCGAGGAGAGGGGCGGCTTCCTGACAAGCCCAAGCGAGGCGCTGAAGAAACCTACCGACGGCTCGGACAACAAGCCCGGCTGCAAGTGGCAAGCCGAGGTGCTGAGATGCCTAAGATCGAGGCGCTTGCGCTTGAGCCAGGCCGCGGGCTGGCAAGATTACCAGAGCCTTCGGTCGGCGATATTTTCCTCGATTTTGAGGGCGACCCATTCGTTGCCCCGCACGGCCTGGAGTACCTCACCGGGGTGTGTTTCACCAATAAGGCCGGAATCGTCGAGTTCAACCAACAGTGGGCGCTACAGACGGGTGAGGAGAAGGCTGCTTTTGAGGCCTTCATCGACTTTGCGCTGGCTCGCGTGCAGGAGCACTTTGGGACCCATGTCTATCACTTCGGCGCTTACGAGCCCGCGGCCCTGAAAAGGCTCTCAGCCCGTCATGCGACCCGGGGATCTGAGCTGGACCAACTGCTACGCGGCCGGCGATTTGTGGACTTGCACGCCGTCGTGCGCGAGAGCTTTCGCATAGGTGTGGAGCGCTACGGTCTCAAGGAGCTGGAAGCCTTGCATGGCTTTCAGCGCCGGCTGGACCTTCGAGACGCCGGCATCGCACGGCGTAACCTCGAACTAGCACTTGAACTGGGCAATATCGAAGTCCTCCCAGACGAAGTTCGTGACCGCGTCGCCGCGTACAACGCGGACGACTGCCTCTCCACGGAGAGCCTGCGTGGTTGGCTCGAGCGCCAGCGCGACGATTGTCTCGCGCGCGGCCAGTACATTGATCGGCCGGTGCCCGGTACGCTGGCGCCAAGTGAGGACGTCAGCGCCCGCGATCAGCGCATTTCGTCGCTCCGAGACGTCTTGCGGCAGGGCTTGCCGGCGGACCTCGAAACCTGGACAGCGGACGAAAGGGCGCGGGCGCTCCTCGCTGCGATGCTCGGGTACTTCCGTCAGGAAGAAAAGAACGCCTGGTGGGAGTTTTTTCGGCTTCGCGATCTTCCCGACGATGAACACCTCGACGAGCGCCATATGCTCTCCGGGCTTGAGTTCGTCGAACGTCTTCCGAAAAAAGGGCGCGAGCGGAATGCGCGATGCCGTTTCCGTTTCCCCATCCAGGAAACCGCTGTCGAGCCCGGAGACAACGTCGTATGGCCGCTCCCAGCAGAGCCGGGTCAGGAACCCGAAACAATCAGGGCTGCGGTCGAAGCGATTGATCTTGATGACCGAACCGTCGTGCTGAGCATCAGCGAAAAGGCCATGCGGTCCCTCCCTATTTCGGTTTTCAAGGATCCCGTGGTCGGTGCCAAGGCGCTCGAGGAAGCCGTGCTTGCCTTCGCCGAGCATGTCTGCAACAGTGGGTTCGATCACGACAGCCCCTACGCCGCTGCTGGTGAACTCTTGCGAGCTCGTCCGCCGCGCCGGTTCGCTGGCATCGGCTACGAGCTCTGCGGTGCCGAGGAAGAGGCTGGCCGGGCGCTGGTGCGCCTGTGTAACGAAATCGATGGCGGCGTGCTGCCCGTCCAGGGGCCGCCAGGAGCCGGCAAGACGACGCAAGGTGCCAATGCCATCCTGGCGCTTGCCGCGGCGGGCAAGACGATAGGTATTACAGCGGTCAGCCACAAAGTCATTGACAACCTGTTGGTTGCCGTGGGCGAAGCTAACCGCGGATCGCACAGCCTCCAAAATCTGCACTTGGTGCACAAGGATGATGAGCACGACGGTGTGGATGGCATTGAACTTGCCAAATCGTCAGGCGAGGCGCTCGATCGGATTGCCCCCGGCACCATCGTCGGCGGCACCGCTTGGCTGTGGGCGCATCCTGATGCTATAGGCCGCCTGGACGTGCTGGTCATCGACGAGGCTGGACAGATGGCTCTGGCACAGGCGCTCGCGGCCGCGCGCGCGGCCCGCAATGTGTTGCTACTCGGTGACCCGCAGCAGCTTGAACAGCCCACGCGGGGCGCCCACGAAGACGGCGCGGACGTTGCTGCACTTGTGCACCTGCTAGGTCCTGGGCAGGCGACCCTGCGCCCCGATCAAGGTCTGTTCCTCGACCGCACTTACCGGCTGCACCCCGCCATTTGCGCGTTCACGTCGGAGGCCTATTACGAAGGGCGGCTGCAGTCTAATCGCGGTTTAGAGCGCCAACGTATCGATGGCGCCACGCTGTTGGCCGGTGCAGGGCTGTTCCTGGTAGAGGTGGCCCATCAAGGCAACCAAGCCCAATCCCTCGAAGAGGTTGAGGCTGTCGTTGCGATCGCTCGTTCGTTGCTCCAACCCGGCAACACGTGGACAAACGCCGATGGGGAAGGCCGCTTTTTGAAGCCGGAGGACATCCTAGTCGTCGCTCCCTACAATTTTCAAGTAAGTGCGCTCAGGCGTGCACTAGCCGGCCTTGATGTAGTTCGCGTGGGGACTGTCGACAAATTTCAAGGCCAGCAAGCGCCAGTAGTGATTTATTCGTGCGCAAGTTCTTCACCTGAGGACGCGCCGCGGGGGATGGCGTTCCTCTATGATCCGCATCGGTTCAATGTGGCGACCAGCCGGGCGCGCGGCCTAGTAATTGTTGTTGCAAATCCACGTCTCTTCGAACCCGATTGCCGCACGCCCGAGCAGATGGCCTGGGCGAGCGGGTTCTGCCGGTTTGAGGAGTTGGCAACGAAGATCACACTACCCGAAATCGGAGGCGGTGGTCGTCTTCAAGGCGATTAGCGGAGTAGAGATTGTCTCAGGGCAGGGCCGACCGGCGGGGAGCAACGTCAGTCGAGCCGCCGCCGACGATTCCGCCCTCCTCATAAACAACTAGCCGCCTTGCGGATGTTCGCTATGCCGCGGCTAGCCAAAGACGAGGAGAAGGCGACGCTATTCGCCGAAGTTCGGCTGGCGAATGTCTACGGGCACGTGCGCAATCTTACAGATCTCCTCAACGAGGAGACGTACCGCTCGCCCTTGCCAATCAATTTGATCGATCGGAGATTCCCAATACTCTGATAGGACGTAGGCCAAATGGCGCGCCTTTATGCTCAGGCCTTTCAAAGTGCTGGCGGGCGTTTCCATGATCGCTCGTTCGACGGGATCAAGGCGGGCCAGCAACGCCTCGTCATGTGCCGTAACGTACTCGTCAGCTTGCTTCGATAGGTCGGAAACGCTGCGATCGAGTTCTGCCGCCAGCGCAATAAGCTGTTCCTCAAGAGCTGTGAGACCAGCGTCTGGGTCCGACGACGTCACAGAATCAAGACTGTTAAACGATGTTCGCGTGTCCATTTGAGCTCCGAAAGAGTCGCGTGCGGCGCACAGCCTCACAGTCGTGTATCGCCCCTAGCCGCTGGGCCCCTGCGATTCCGATGATGTCTAGTATTCGCTCAGGCTGCTGTTGCTTGCTGCTGTCGGGCCGTTGTGCCGGCCCCCCGGTCTCCTCGAGAGTCTAACTTTTTGAGCGTCGCGCCTCTGCATCATCGCTCTGTCTCCGAAATCCAGGGGCATGCGCCCATTCGGAATCCGCCCCACAACTCCAAAAGAGGTGGCGGTATTTTCGTATTATAGTTTATAACCTATAGAATTTCCAGCCCTGCTTTGGTCCTACCGTCCAGATGAACTGGTCGGACCCAAAGGCGGCGCGCGGCGTTCTCGGGGAGAATGTTCGGCGGCTTCGCAAAGCAAAAAGGTTTAGCCAAGAACGCTTGGCCGAGCTGACCGAGCTCGACCAGCCGCACATCAGCGAAATTGAGGCAGGGCTGATTAATCTCACCCTCGATAACGTCCAGGCGCTGGCCGTAGCGCTGGGCGTTGAGCCCTCCGATCTGCTGAAGCCGCCTTCCTAAACGAGAACGTTTGGAATTGCGGTGGACGAGCCGGCTAGGCAGCAAGTCGATCCCTCTCCGAGCAGTACGCGCGCCGTAGTTTGAGGCTCGTCCGGCCACTGACGCGGCTATTCGTCTGCCCGCTCACCTTCTACGCACCGGCCTCGTCCCGGCTGCCTTCAATGCGGCTGATGCTGTTCGTATCCCTCGGTTGGACGTTGACAGCCCATTCGCATAGCGGCGGAGAACAGCGAATACTCGGCGATATGCCAGCCCGCAATGGATATGGCACAATCGGCTTATGTTGCCGGGCTGCCATTGCAGGAGTGAGTTGCGCATATCCGGGAATGCGAGATCCGGCAAACTCCTGAAAGAGGCGAATACTCGTGTAAGCCTCGCACGCCATCCTGCAGGGAGAGTGGCGTCCCTCCGGCCGGCTGAAAATCACCGCGATCCGGACGGACACCCCTGGATGGTCGACCGCCAGTGACGATCGTCCGTCGCGAGCACAGGGCGCAATTCACCATCGTCCCGAACGCTGTCTTCGCGGATCCCCGCCTATCTGTCGAGGCGAAGGGCGTGCTCGGCTATCTGCTGTCGCGTCCCCACAAATGGCACGTCCGCCTGGATCACGTCGGGCGGACCCTGGTTGTTGGCCGCAAGAAGCTGCAGCGCATCTTTCGAGAGTTAATCGCCGCCGGCTATGTCACCCGCGAAGCGCAACGATTCGTCGACGGACACCGGTTCGGCGAGCTCGACTATGTCGTCCATGACGTGCCTGTGCCTGTGGATAAGTCGTTGCGTCCGCGGGGGCGAAAGGGACCTGCGGCTCCGCGGGTCCAAAAGGGACCTGCGTATAAAGACTCGCCGCGGGGCCCTAAGGGGCCTGCCTATAAAGAACTAGATAAAAACAGACCCTCTCCACCGGCGGCATTTGCACCTGACGGTTGGTCGAACGCTATCGGCGTGACGCAAGATCGGCTTGACCAGCTCCAGGACGACGAGGCTCGGCTCGATCCGGCGATCGTGGGGCTTTTCGACGACGTCGCTGAAGGTTGGGAATTGATAGCCGCGCTTCCGGATCAAGAACGGGCTGAGCTACGCCAACGCTTCAGACGGGGTGAGCTCGATCGGGCGGCGATCATTGAGCCCCGGAACCAATACCTGCATGTGCTGGGTGGCCGTCGGGGTAAGAGGTGATCGCTGCTGTCGGCTCTAGAGCCCCTGACCGGTTCTGACCGTTGCGGTGTCCACTGATGATCCACGCCAGGCAGAGCGCGGGGCGAGGCCGTCGAGTCTGAAACGAAATTTCATCCGACTTGGTGTCTCGCCTCAACGCCCCTGACCATATCCCTAAAGCCGTAGCGCGGGCCTAGGAGACTGAAGCGGCTCTGGCGGGTGGTCTTGGCCGCTAAACTGTTTAATCTTGTTGCGGGCATTCAACTGGCGGCATTCTCCGTTTCATCGCGATGGAATCGCTCTCGGCTTCGCGCCTGCAGGAAGACTCAATTGCATGTTGGCTTGCTTCAATATCTGCATGAGCACCGACCAGTTTTCGGAGTTGTAGGAATGAATTGCAGAAACCCGACAATCCATTCAGTCTATGCTCGACTCTATTTCTATTGTGGCCGCGGGAGAAATTGGGGGTGCGTTGAAGGAGTGCGCACGTGACCAGTTCTGGTTCGATCTGAGAAGATGACCAGCGAAAGTGCAGCCGATTGAACCGTGCGTTCGTGGAAGATATGGTCGATCAGGCCGTGCTGTCACGGTTCCGTACGCGACGATCAATGAACGAAAATCTTTTCAGCTCCGCCCTTTGCGCAAGCTACGGACTGGGGCGACTACAGGCGCCAGCTGCTAAGCGTCAGGAATAAAGGGCTGCTTCCGAGAACGCGATCCACGGAAGTTCTGAAGCCATGCCTGGGCCCGCCGCTCCCGCGCACTGGCTATCTTCGAAGGCGCGCGCTCGTGATCGAGCTCGCCACTTCGGAGGCCAAGCTGCATGCCGCCGATCATTGCGTCTTTAAGGCCGTGCAACTCTGGAAATAGTACGTCATACTTTGCGCTGTCGCCGCTGATAATCTGGTCATAGCCGAGCCGGTAAGCAACCGCCAGCGCGGAGAAGGATTCTTCGTTCTTGACAAAATTACTGGCGAGGGCATCGTTCGCCAGCGCGTGGGCTCGCAAGTGGTCTGCCTTGAACGGTAGCCAATCACGCAATTTTTGCTTTCCGTTCGTAATGCCGTCGAGCAGATTGGCGACGAGTGGTATCAGGTCTCCACAATAGTTGACTTGATCTACGGGAAGTGGAAACGCCACTTCCCAACGGGAGCGCAATGTGGCCGTTTCCCGATCGGAGCCGTTCAGGCCCTCAAGTGCTGCAATGTTGAAACGGACCCTCAGGGGTACCGGCGGATAGCCGGGCGTCTCCGCACAGGGGTCCTCGTGCGCGAGGAAATTTGCCAGGGCGCTGATAAACGCCACCCCACCAGCCATCACGCCATACAGATCCGCGAATGCTTCTGAACCCCACCCCATCCATCGCCTGGATCTGACCTCATCATGCACCGCAGCCGCGATGGCATCTTTGATAGGCTGGGTGAGTCCGAGGTCGGCTTCAATGCTATGGCCAACCTCGTGACCGATCACGGTGAGATCGGCATAGTTGTCGTACTGATACCAGGGCACACCAATGACTGGGAAGGGAAGGTTCTCCATCGCGTTGATCAGTGCCCGGCCGCGGATCAGTTCCTGTGGCACTGATTCAGCCTGGAACCGGCTGCGTCGGACAAGAGTGAACGGCGAGTAACCGCCGTTAAGGAAGACAAGGGGAGGTTCTTTCATTCCATGATTATAGATCGGCTGGTAGCAGAGCCACGCATATTCGTCGGCGATGCGCAGGAAGCTCTGGAACCGTGTTTCGCGCCGTTGTGCGAGCTTGGCACGAAGGAATTCCCATATCCGGAACAGACCGAGCAAGACCTTGGCGCCATCGCTTGCGTCGGCTCGATCTACCAACGGCCGTTCGAGCTCCTTCCGGATCACACCTAGCATTTCGGCAAAGGCTTCGACTTGTGATTTGTGCCGTTGGAAGTTGGGAGAGGTTTTGGTTTCCGATATCCAGGCCTCGACTTCATCAGTTAGCGCCGCAAGTTTTCTGGAGAATTCCCACTGAAGCGGAGCCAGTCCGGTCATTTCAGTCCCCCACCGGCAGGTCCGGGTCAAGCGTGAACAACGCGGGCGCGATTGGATGGGTCATTCCTGCCCAGAAAGCGTTGTGCAGATCGGCAAGTCCTATCGAGCTCCGTCCGAGAAGTTCGGCAAGCAGTTCGGCGGCCGGTCGCAGCAGCTCGGTTGGGGAGGGGCCGATTGCGAGCACGCCGCGCGTGGCTTGTCCGTGAATGCGCGATGCGAATGCATTGCGCAGCAATAGCGTACGGCCCGGATCATTCCGGTTCTCGGAAGCATCGAGTACGAGCAGCGGCCGCAAGAATCGTTCATCACGATGCAGCAGGATCTGGCTCAGAAGCTCGGCGTGCATCTGATTATCCGGCTCCGACTCGAGGAATACCTCACGTGGGCTGAAGCTTTCCATTATTCGCGCGGAGACGTGGACGACGCTCGGGGGGTTCCCCGCGTCGAGGCGTGACAGAACGGTTTTTGGATCGAGGGGCAACACCGTCACTTCGAACCCGGCCTTACGGTAAACGTCTTCCAGACGCAGGCCGGAGGTGCCATAACCCGAACGTTGACGTCGCTGGGTGTCCGCGTCCGCGCTCAAGACCAGCACGCGGCGCACCGGCGACAAATCCAGGCGTTCCCGTATTGCGCCACGAACACGACGCAGGCCGCCGAGCTCTGAAACAAAAGAGTCCCAGGTGTCTGCCATCACCGGATCATCCGCGGACTGTCGTAATTCATTGGCAGCACGACGTAGATGCAGGATGGTATCGGGCAGGGCGGTTGTACGCTGGGTACGGAAGAACGGTTCTGATCCCGAGTGGCCAAGTTCCCACGGGACCGAGGCCATGGCAGGAAGTGCCGTCTCGACAGCGATCATATGACTGAGCGGCGCATCATTAGTTTGAGCCGCTGGTAGCTTCGGCACGGCATCAGAAATTGGCTTCGAAATCACCCGGCGAACAGGGGCGAGCGATCCGCGATTCCATGCGTAACCAAAGGTGGCTTTCCTGGTTATGATATCAGCCAGCAGCGTCGAGAGACGATCGCGCAACCTAGCGGTACCTTCGGATTCCGGGATCACGCCCGTCAAACTGCGCCATATCCTCCCAACGAAACCTTCGTCCGGCGCTGGCGCTTCGCTGAGCAGTTGCGCCCATTCGAGTGGGTAAAGGTCATTGCTCGTAGAGGCCATAGCTAATGCCCCTAACAGTTCTTCGTCGGCGCTGCGAACGATTTCCTCGTCGGTATCGACGTCACGGTACCGCAGTTCGATGCAGCCTGTGTTGCCGACGCCAATGCTTAGCATGCTAACGGGCTGAAGTAGCTTCTCTGCCGGCAAGGTTGCAAGCTCGTTCTCGATGTCAGGGCCGGAACCCAGCCCCCTCCTGGCGATCGTAGCTTCCAGCCTGACGAGCAACTTGCTCCATTTCGAGTCGACTGGAAGATCGCCGAGATAGGCCTTCGCGATCGTCAGTGCCTGTTTCGCCCGCGAGACGCGATCGATCGCAATCAGATTATCCGCTTCTTCCAGAAGCACGATGCCCGCCAAGCCCGGCTCCTTCTTGCCTTGCTGCGCCCAGATGCGCACCCAGTCGCTCGGAGGTTCAACCGCCTTTGGCGTGATGCGTCTTGCAAGCCGCAGCGCGATGGCAGCGACCACCGGTTGCGGTCCTTCATCCAGGATCGACCGGAGCATGTTCGTTGCGATAGCAGGTTGGCCGAAGAAGATATAAGCGGCGGCAAGGCACAGTCGGTCGTGCGGCGACGAAACGGAGTGTGGAAGTGGCAGCGCGAATTCGGCGGCCAAATGAACTCCAGGCACGGCGGACAGAAACGGACGGAGGGCCATCAGTTGGGATGAACCCGGAGCTTCCGCCATCAATCCGCCCAGCCAAGCAGCGTCCGGCGCCGTGCCTGCACCTTCCGCCAGCAGAGTAGCAATGGCAACCATCGCATATGTCGGTGCAAGCTGCGGCTCGCGTTCAAGCAATTTCAGGATTCGGTTAAGATGTCCCCGTGCACGGCCATGTTCACCATTGCGAGCATTGATTCTGAGCCGCAGCATGTTCATCTGTAGTTCGATTATGGGCTCGGCAAAGGACCGGCTCCCAGCAAGTGGATCAAGAACCTGCGCCGCGCGCTGCGTCGCACCAACGGTGTCCAGTAGAAAACGGGTGTGATTGATCAATACCAGGCTTCCGCCGCCTGCGTGTTGCAGATTCTGGTAGCCAATACGTGCAGCGGCATAGTTCCGCTCGGCTTCCGCGAAACGAAAGGTCGCTCCATGCAGTTCAGCCTTGCACTCCTGGCGCACAGGCTCAATTGTAGTGTTGAGGTGGGCGATCAGCTCCTCCGCCCGCGCGTACTCAAAACGATTTAGGGCGATCTGGACGAGCCACCATGTCGCTTCCTCATGCGCCGGGAATGGCAGTTCGACCGCTCTTGAGGCAAGACGTTCAAGCTCCAACCAGTGTCCAAGCGCAAATCCGAGGTCACCAGTTAAGAGCAGAAGATCCGACACCTGAACAACTGGCGCGCCGGATCTCATGGCGCTGGTGAGGCTTTCGCGCAATACCTTGAATGCACTCTCATGATTACCGGTCGTCGCGTCAAACATCGCAAGCTGCGCGCGGACAAAGTAGGTCTGGAACGCGTCTGTTGGCCTCGTCTGCGTTTCGGCAAGCACAACTGCGCGCTCGTACCATTGTCGTCGCACCTCGATCGTAGTTTCCGGCCTCTTCGCGGCAAGCAGCGCAGCCGCGATTCGCTCGTCCTGATTGTTGAGCTCCGTTAGTGATGGGTCCGACCCGTCGGTGGCGGAGTTCGAGCCGAACCCGTACACAAGCGCTGCAAGCCGCGCCAGTTCTGCGCGGGCGCCGGTACCGCCGTATCGGGCGAATGTTGCGAAACGCGATTGCATCGCGGTATGAATGGCAGGCGACATCTTGCTTGGCCGCTGCAGCTGCCGGATGACCGACGCGAGAAACAGTTCAAGGGCCGCGGCGCCAAGGGTCTCGGTCGCGATGATCGCTCCTCCTGTGAAGTGCTGGAGGGGCTTCTGATCTCGATCCATGTAATCTTCGCCGAACAGGCTGCCGCACAATGCCTGCACTGCGCTGTAATCGGCATCGGCCGCATGACATTGTTTGAGGTACTGATCGAACCATCTTGAGGCCATCGCGCCCTCCGCCTGATGGCGATGGAACAGCGCCTCCTGCAGATGCTTGCCAACCGATCCGTCCTTCTCCGCCATCCGTTCGAAATACTCGGCTGCGGCGCCCTGCAAATCCGTCCAGATAGGATATCTCTCTGCCTTTTCGGACAGAAGCTGGCGCATCGGAACCATTATTTCCGGCTGTAGCTCCAGCTCGTCTCCGCTGCCGTTCACCCAGCTTGAACTGCTGGCGTACGATTGGAGCGCAGCCCACAGATCGGAAAATGCAATAGGTATGTTGGATCGTCGCCAGCGATCATGGTCGGTGTACCGCGCTCCTGCCTGTTCCAGACTTGTTTCATCGCGATGGGTCTTGTCGTGCAGCTCGTCAAGGACGAATTCGGCAAGAACCTCCGCGGCGAAACTGCGGGTCAGTCGTCTCGGGACGACAGCATAGCGCAGTAACCATCGCAGGCCGCGCTGGGTATACTTGCGCCGCTGGATGTCCGGACCGTCATCCGGCAGCACGTCCTCATCCGGAATCCGGTCGATTATGCGTTCAATCAGATACGCAAACGCGATCTTGGAGGTGCGCACTTCCTCGGCGGTCAATGTGCGCCCGCTCGCCAGATCTGCAAACAACGAGAGTACGAAGGGATTTCCGCGGGACTTCTTGACGATTTCTGCGAGCGGCTGTTCGGGATTGAGGAGCCGCACCTCGATAAGAAAGCGCAAACTCTCCCGGTCCTTGAGCCGCTCAACTGGCAGGTCGATGCATGCGTGCAGCATCTCATCCCAAACCGCACTCTCAATTCCTTCCATTCGCTTGGCTGGATCGAATATTCGGTACCGACCAGACAGTACGACCTTCAGGCCTGGACAGCGTCTGTGCAGGCGCTCGAGCATGCTCAACAGGTTGGCGAGTACAGAAGGTTGATGTACAGACAGCTCTTCGAGCGTGTCGAAAATTAGAACGGCTTTTGTCTCACCCAGTCCAAGGCAGAATTGGTCCTCCAGCACCTGCTGAAGTGACTCGCCGGCTCGCACGAGCGCTTGCTGGGCCTGGGTGCGGAGGTTTGTGGTGCGGTCCAAAAGGATATCCCGCAAAGCGATCTGTTCGGGACCCATCATCTCGCTGAAAGGCGCGTTGGGGAGCTGTGGCCGCAACTGCATCGCGATGGACAGGAGCACCAACCATGGCTGGCTGATCAGCAGGGCGCGATAAATAAAGTCGATATCAACCCGCGCAACAGGCGTGCGTAGCTTCGAGCTCGCGGGAAGACAATGGCGGGATACGATCCAGCGGCGGAACATCGTCTTTCCGACCCCGCCCTTACCGTGGAGGTCGAGCAGCCAGCGCTGGTTACGAAAGCGGGAAAGCAGGCTCGGATTAACGAGCTCCTGGAAGTTTGTCAGCAGATCGCCGTGGTCGAAGTATGAAACAGTGCGGTAATAATCATCGACGAACAGCAGCCGCGCAGAGAGATACTGCTCTTTTTCGATGAGCTTTCGGCGCAGCAGCGGGTCGAGAAGAGGCTCCCGCTCACGCATGATTTCGAGTATCGTGTCGCAACCACTCAGGTCGAACTTGTCGTCAGCATCTGCGTAAAGTGCTTCGAAGCGGCTTGCTGCTGCCGACGGTTGGATGACCAGGAGTACCGCGAATTGATCGAGCGCGCTGTCGCCGCTGGCCACAGTTTCGTAAATCTGCTGGCCCGCGGTCTGCGCGCCCGGCTTGTCGTCTGCAAGGCGGCGGATGATGCGCGCGCGGGCAGCATCGCGGAGCCGTACATGCTCCTCGTCGATACGGATGACATCGGCGTGGGCACCGAACGCCCCGAAAGCGCGATCGTCCCCCGGCCCGGACGACTTGGTTTGTGCGAGGCATTGCTTGAACTGCGCGGCGTTAAGGCTACGGGCGATGGCGGCGGCGTGCCAAACCGATTCGGGAAACTGATCCGCTTCGAAGACGGCGATCATACGCCGCAGTTCCTCAAATGAGGAGGGAGTGGGGGCGCTACACATGCAAGCCCTTCAAGCGGCCGAACGAACTGCATAACGCATAGAGGTCGCCAGCCGACATTGGCGGAGGATCGCTTTCTACGAGCATTCTTTCTACTGAGGCATACAGTTGCGGATTCTCCCTCGCTGCTCTGGGGAACTGGAGTCGTAATAACTCCCGGATCAAGCGAGTTATTTGGCGGGACTCAATTATTTCGATCGGAATCTTGGTCCAGCTTGAGAAGTCGAGGCCCTGCTCCGGATATCCTTTCCATTGGTCCGTTTGACAGCACAATATCACGTGCACGGACTCGGCTGCGGTGGTCTGCGCGAGCACATCAAGCAATGGTCGCTTGAGCATGGCCGTCGTCGGAAGTTTTGGCTTGTCAATGATCAGTACTCGTGGCGAGATTCGTGCCTCCTGCCGGAGCGCCTGCACGAATGCTTCGCACACCAGGGCGTCAAACCCGTTGATCGCTTTTCCTCCTGCCATGATGGCTGGATGGGAGCCGGCCGTATCCGTGACCTCTTGCCCCGCCGGATAGGGCGGTGGCGTCATTCCCAGCGCGAGATGATTTAGCTTCCAGTTGAACTCGTTACGGATCACCGGGCTCAGCGCTGGAGAGGCAGGACTCGCGTTTCCATTTAGGGCGCTGCGAATCACGTCCAGCCAGTCACTTCGTTCGCTGGCATCGACGTAGTGAACCTGCACCCCGTTAAGGGCCAATGCATAGCTAGTCCAGTTTACCAGCCAGCTCTTGCCTACCGAACCGTCACCCCATACCACAACTCCGCGGCTTGCTGGCGCCGGCTCAAAAAGAGCGGAGATCAAGCTTCGACGGGCGACATGCTGGTTGACAAAATGGGCCCACTTGTCGCGTAGCGATGTCTGCCAGTTGGAATGGCGGGTGGGAGGAAAATCGCGGCAACGTATTTGGAGAATCGAAGGCGCCGGCAAACGTGTGGTAAGCGCCGGTGCAAAGACCTCGATGCTCTGTCCGCCAAAATCTGCGAGGAGGGCGCGGCGCGCAGCGAGAAAGGCATAATCGACGGCCTGGCCGGCAGCAAGCGCACCGTAAAATGCACCGGCGCATGATTGTGCAGCTTTCCCGCTGATATCCGCTTGCATGGAGATCACCGCGACGGCGGTTTCCAGGAAAGCGTCCGCGACCGACCACGGGGCGGCGGGGTCTCCATTCTGGACGTTGGATCGACAGGCATTGATGTAGACAAGACGGAGCTGCGGCAATTCAGATACCGCAGCGCTGATCATCGCCAGATCCCACGATAGGTATTTGCCGTTGACAGCGAAGTACAATTTGAGCTCGGACGGTACCGAGTGGCCGATGAAGTGCAGGATATGCGGGCCGTCTGGCCATCGCTTCATCGCTGCCCGAATTCCGGTCGTTGTGAAGTCAGGATCGCTTGCGGTGTCGTAGACTTCGAGGTCGAACGAGTGATAGGCCGCGCGTAGCGCCTCCCGGATCTTCCATATCTCTTCTTCAGCCTGAATGGTGGTGTCGGCTGGGTTGACAGCATTGATGACCAGGATGCGGACCGGCCAGACCGGCTCGAACTTATCATCCTCTGGTGCGAGGGTTTTCGTTCGCACGAACGGTCCCTTCACAACAAGTGGCGCCATCCCCCATCTCGCCAGCTCCCAGGGAATGTGAGTGGCGGCGCTGGCTGAAACACAAACGGATGTGCGCAATGTGCCGCCATGTGTCCGGATCAGTCGCTCCCATTCCTGGCCAACTCTCCCCTTGAACATTGTCGTGAAGAGCGCCTGGCCGTGCCTCGCAAGATCCGGATCGAGACGTCCGTAAGACTTCAAGGCATTCTGTTGAGCCGGGACCCAGGCCGCATCGACCTCTTCCGAAGCGATCAGACTTAGTCGGGCAACACCGCCTTCGCGATCAATCTGGTGTAGCCGCCACTCGCGCGAAACGTCCGAAAATTCCAAACAGATTTCAGCCAATGCCGTCGACCTCCGGACGCACAACCCCGTTCTCGTCGATGTAGCGGACTTTGCCGAATTCGCCATCGAGATCAAGAACAGCGAAACCCATGTATGAAAATGACTCCCCCATGTACCGGAAACTGCGCGTATCGTGGTAGCGCAGCAAATAATCCCTGGGGGCCGTATGCGAGCTGTAGACCGGTACGCCGCCATGCCCGATCAGCGCGGGGTATTTTATGTTATGTGCCGGCTCATAGACAGCACAGCGATGTTCGTGCCCCCAAAACCATGCTTCCACCGGTCGTGTCCGCTCGAGCAACGGAGTCAGCGCCGCGATCATCTTGGGTGATGGATTTTCCCACCCGCTGAATGGCTGGTGGTGACTGAGCAGAATGATCTTCTTGTTCGGCGCGTTCTCGATTCTTGTTGCGACCCATTGTGCCTGTGGCGCGGCAAGAGCGCCAACATCGCCCTTAAGTCCTTCCAGCGTGAATGCGCTGTCGAGGCCGAGTACAAGCCAGTCCTCATTCTCCAGTGCAAAATGACTGCACGCGTTCTGGCGCGCGAAACGCGTATCTCGTTTCAGAAAATCGTAATAGGGCTGTCCGCCGGCAAACATGTCGTGATTTCCCGGCAGCGACCACGAGCTGACCGCGGCGGCATGTTCATAACCGACTGGCCACTGGTCTGCCATCCGACCCTCGAACTCGAACTCACGACCCGCATAGTAGACGTCACCGAGATGAATCACATGGCGATCGCGATCAGCCGCCTCCGGCGCAAGAAAATGCTTCTTCATCTGCTCCGCCACTTTTGCTGCCCGCGGCACGCCGCTTGCCCAGTCACCGACCAGAATTAGGCGTGCCTTTTTGCCCAGCGTTGCCGGGGCGGAAGGGGACGGAAAATCCGGCCGTCGGCTTAGTGCTGCGAGGCCCCGAGCGACGGCAAAGGACAACGCCCATCCCAACACGTCCCACTCTTCAGCCTGTCGAAAAAGCGGGCGTTGCATCGAAGGGATCCAGTCCTCCTTCAATGTTTCATCAGTAATTGGGTCAGCTGAACCCGCCAGCCCCTGTCGCTCGGCCTTTTCGACCGCGCCAGCTTCGCGGTAAACTTGCTCCAGCGATGACTGGATAATGCTAAGGTGCGGATCGCAAGGTAGCCAAGCTGCCTGTGTTGCGTCGCGAGAAAAGTCAGCCTGTGTGTCAAGTTGGGCTACGAGCTCGGAAGCAGCCTTCAGTTGCTCCGCAGTAACTTCGTGTTTCTCAGCTTCGGCGGCGGCAGTCCCACTGGCGAGCATCGTGGCGCGCTCATCCAGCAGTCTGGCAATATCCTTCACCCGGTCCTTGAGGAAAGCGGGATCAATAAGCTGATTGATCACGTTCGAAAATCCTTTGTGAAAAATCAAATCGTATCAAACTGCCAATACGAATCAAGATCAACGTCAAGTTGCGGTCTAGTAGCGACTCCTATATCCGGACATCCAGCTTGCCTGGCGGTCGACTCTTCAGGAAGAAACTCGGCAGCTCGAGCCCCGGTTCGCTCCTCCACCATCCGTCCGGACTACCGGACCCGTCACGCGGGAATGAGAGGGAGGAGTGCAGCATTTGTCGGCTGCGATCAGCGGTGTCGACCCAGCCTCAAATAAAGGTATAGGAATATATCTCTTTTGCAGGCAAGGAATTACCTAGTTTTTGGCATCGCAAATGGCGCGGATCCCCCATTTCCGGAGGGCGTGTGGCAGATTTCCTCGGAAGGATTGTCGATGGCGAACGCACAGATCGAAAACAGAAATCAGGACGCAAAATTGCGGTGGGTAGACCGTTGGCATTCGTCGTTAGACATAAAGAATCGTGCTTGCAATCAACGACGATACGCTGTCCGAAATGACCTGCCCTCAAAGGACCTCCTTTAGAACGATTTAGAGTCCGAGCTGAAAGGACGGACAGATGAAGCGGAAGAGGTTCACGGAAGAGCAGATCATCGCGATTCTGAAGGGCACGAGGCCGGCGCGAAGACGGCGAAGATAGCGAGCAAGCAAGGATCTTGGAAGCGACGTTCTACAATTGGACGGCCAAGTTCGGCGGCATGGACGTCTCCGAAGCCGAGCGGCTCAAGGCGCTCGAGGATGAGAATGCCAAGAAGCTTCTGGCCGGGCAGATGCTCGATGCGGCGGCGCTTCGGGAGCTGCTCTCAAAAAAATGGTAGGGCCTGCCGCCAAGCGCGCCGCAGCGGCGCACCTGCAGGCCAAGCTGGGCCTGTCGGAACGGCGGGCCTGTTCGATTGTCAGTGACCTGCCACCGAAGTTTCATCCAGCAGCATTTAGAGTCCGAGTGGGCCATGCAGTGAGACCGAACTTTGGACCACCCATAACTAGAGTTTTGCGCCTGTTTCACGGTGGTGGGCTGGATGCGCCAG
>NZ_JBNPUY010000026.1:0-19714 GCF_051168395.1 Bradyrhizobium sp. HKCCYLRH1030
GAGCATCCTGATCATCAGCTCCGGATCGATCGAGGGCCGCCCGATGTTGCTGTAGAACGGCGCCAGCTCCCGCCGTAAGTCCTCAAGGTCGACGAACCTATCGATCGACCGCACGAGGTGGTCGGCTGGGATGTGCCTTTCCAGCGAGAACTCATAGAACAACGCAGCCTGTTCGACTTGCCGATGCCCCATCATGACCTTCAGTCCTGCCCACTAGACAGACTGAATCACCGATATCTCTGCGTCGCAACTGCTGACTTTTTCAACAGAATCGGCCCATAACGGATCTGGTCGCCGGCTCGCGTGAAGGTCTGCTTCTGATGCTCAACCGGAAGCAGGGGCCCGGGAACAGCGCTCCGACACGGCCGTATCTTGTTGTCTTCTTAGGGTTGAGGAAACCGGTTCGCGCTATTCGTCTGTGACCTTCAAGACGGTACGGCTGGCCCCAAGGATAGTGTCTGGTGTACTTCATCGCCTTTATGATCGTGGTCGTCTTGACTGTCGTGGTGTCGCTTCGCCGATCCATGGCTCTATCACGGAGCGCTCGGGGGGCTGGCCCGGCCCAACTTGGGTTGATCGGACTTAGTCATGTTCAAGACAACCAGGAACTTGGTCCCTCCGCGACGATCCATCTCATGGCGCTTACGGCCGCTTTTATCGGCGGCTGGTTTCTTGGCGTCATTGGCGGACTAGATTGGGACTGAAGCGCCGCAAGAAATGCAAAGCAAAAAGCCCGTCGGGCGAATCAGTTGCGCGATCTTGTTTGCAACGCCGTCGTTTGCGCTCGCCGCAACTATACGAAACACCTGTGCCGAAACGGCAATTTTGCGTATTGTCTCAACGTGATCGCGCCCGCAGCATCTTCCGGGCGAAAGATTTAACTTTCGTTTTTCCAGAATACGTGTCTATCCTCCACCCATCCCGCCTCAACGAGAGGGGCGTACGCGCGGTCGTCACGAGACGCGAGGCGGGCAGGCGGTGGACGTGTCGGGTTGCAGCGTGGCTTTGGCTGCGCGGACGAACAATTCCGATGCGGACGTGAAGTCGCGTGGTCCTGGCCTCCCGATGCCGAGGTCAAGCCTGAGCGTGATGCGAGAGCATCGGCGCAGGCGATGGGGGCAATCAAGCCGGTCCCCAGGGAGAGCGCGAAAGAAGCGTTAAAACCATCGCGCAGGGAGGGCTGGGCTCATCCGGCTGCACCTGTGGTTCCTGCCCCGTGCACTTTTGTTCGCACGGGGGCCATGGGCGTCAGCCGACGCCCAGCCTTCCCTGCGCCCTCGATTGAATGAGGGCCGAACGTCGGTCATCGCTCGGACGCATCGCGCCGCGAGGACGATGAGGCGTGTCTCGATGCTGTTTGAGATGTGAAGACGGATCTCGGCCCCGATGGGCGCTCTCCGTTTTGGCTCCGTCATTGCGCTCGCAATGACGCGGAGTTTGTCGACGTAGTTGTCGTAGCCTGGACGAGCGCAGCGATATCCGGGTTCAACGAGGCTGCGGATGAGACCCCGGATGTCGCTGCGCTCATCCGGGCTACGCGCGAGGAGCGGGAGACCCTACTGCGTCGCGCGCGACAGCGAGAACTCGCCGTTGCGGACGCGCTCCGGCAGGCCTTCGACGAAGGTCGCCACCGCGTCCTCGCCATAGGTGGTGACGAGTTCGGCCAGCGCCGCGAACAGGCTGGCCTGCGCCAGGCAGTCGCCGTCGACGCCGTCATGGCGCGCTTCCGCCCAGGCTTCGTTGAGGTAACTGAGCGCGGCCTGCTTCTGCTCGTGGTCGGGCAGGACGGCGGGGAGGGCGCTGAAAGTGACGGGAAAGCTCATTGAATTCAGTCTGGCGGGGCCGCGAGGCGCGTTGAATTCCGAACGCGGACGCGCCGGACCAGTGAGGTTTACCACGCAGGCGGCAGACGCCTAGGCCAGTTCTTTAGGAAAGGTTAACAAGGTTAACGCAAACGTGGATAACGCCCGCGCGCCGTCAACCATGGGCCATCAGTTGGCGTAGCGCGCCGTGAGGTCGCGCGAGATCTTCGAGCCCTCGTCGATGTAGCGGCGGATCGCCACCATCGCCGCCGGCGTGCAGGTCCGATAGGTCTGCTGAAAGCCGTTATAGCCGCGGTTGAAGCCGGCGATCATCCGGGCTCGGCGTTCGCCCGACGGCGTCTCGGCATCGATCAGAGCCTGCATCTGGTTGCGCCATTTGGCGCCTTCATTGCTGCCGCAGATGCCGCGGAGGTAATGCAGGGTTCCGAGGATCTCGGCCAGCCGCTGCAGATCGCCATCGAACGGCGCGGCCGCATCCTGCGCGCGCGCGGGCACAATGGCGCAGGCGACAACGAGCATGAGGGCGGCCAGGAGGCGCTTGGGGATCATGGGGAACACCGACGTCATATGCCTTTGCCGGACGGCGGACGCAAGGCGCCTACACCAGGGTCCGTGCGGCGGCGATGATCTCCGGCAGTCCGTCAGTCAGCGTGAGGCCCTCGAGCGCATCGGGGAGGCGCCACTGAAAGTCGTCCAGTTCCGGGTTGAGCCGGGGCTCTCCGGCCTGCCAGCGGGCCGCAAAGGGAAGGATCACATAGTGGCCGCCGCCGCCCTGGGCCGGCAGGACCTCGCGCCAGCCGGCCAGCCCGACAATTGCGATCGAGAGTGCGGTTTCCTCCATGACCTCGCGCGCGACGGCCTCGTGCAGGGTCTCACCGAGCTCCACCCGGCCGCCGGGCAGCGTGTAGACGCCCTTGGCGGGGGAACGCGCCCGGCGCACCAGCAGGAGCTTGCCGTCGCGGAAGATGGCGGCGCTGACGGCGAGTTGGGGGTGGCGGGGCGGCGTCGGGGCGGTCATGCCAATGGCTCCAGGCGTGGTCTGCGCCGTAGCGTGAAGACGACCGGGCCGGTAGCCCGTGCTGCTCAGAAGCTTGCCATGATGGCATCGACGGTGTCGACCTCGTCGACCGGGTCAGGGTCGACCTCGATGTCGCCATTGATGATGCCGCCGGCCTGCGTCACCAGCGGCTTGACCCACGCCGCAGCCTGCTCGGCGAGCTTGGCCTTGGTGGCGTCCTGCTTGGCAGCGCGCATCGCGCTGCCGACCGCGAGCAGGATGTCGGTCATGGTCTTCGTGAGATGATCGAACTTGTCGCGAATCGCCGGGTCGGCCTGCTCATAGGCCTCGATGACGAGATCGCGGGCCTTGAAATTGGTGTGCGTGAAATGTTCTGGATAGGTCAGCGGCGACCACGCCAGAAAATCCTCGGCGCATTCCGGAATATCGGGAATCATCTCGAGCAGCATCACGGCTTCGTTGAAATGATTCAGATAGTCGGTGGCGAGCCCGGTGCGCGGATTGATGTTGGCGGCGCGCAGCATCGCGGCCCGCGCCGGGTCAATGGCGCTGCCCGCCGGTCGTTGGGTCGTGCGATCGGTAGGCACGGAATGGGTCGCCGCTGCGGTCATCCGCTGCAGTGTTGGCAACCCAAGTTAAAAGGTGCTGAACACACGACGATTTGAGTGAGATTATGTGTGGACGCTTCGTGATCACTTCACCACCCGCGGCTCTCAGGCAGATTTTCGGCTACGAGGAACAGCCGAACTTTCCGCCGCGGCACAATATTGCTCCGACGCAGCCGATTCCCGTAGTTCTTCTGGATCAGGACATCAGGCATTTTCGGCTCATGCGCTGGGGATTCATTCCGGCCTGGGTCAAGGATCCCCGTAATTTCACGCTGCTGATCAATGCGCGTTCGGAGACCGTACGCGAGAAGCCGGCGTTCAAGAATGCGATCCGGCGGCGCCGCGTGCTGGTGCCCGCTGATGGATATTACGAGTGGCAGGTGATCGATGGTCGCAAGCGGCCGTTCTTCATCCACCGCAGTGACGGCGCGCCGCTCGGCTTCGCGGCCCTCGCCGAGACCTGGTGCGGGCCGAACGGCGAGGAGGTCGATACGGTGGCGATCGTCACCGCAGCTGCGAGCCGCGATCTCGCCACGCTGCATCATCGTGTTCCCGTGACGATCAGGCCGGATGATTTCGCGCTGTGGCTCGATTGCCGTTCCGATGATCCTGAGGAGGCCATGAGGCTGCTGGTCGCGCCTCGCGAGGGCGAGTTCGCGTGGTATGAGGTGTCCACGCGCGTCAACACGGTGGCCAACGACGACCAGCAGCTGCTGCTGCCGATGACCGCGGAGCTGCGCGCCGCCGAGGACGCGCAGCGCAAGCCGGCGAAGAAGGTTGCATCCCGCAAAGTTTCGCCTGCGCCTGCGGATGACGGGCAGGGGAGTTTGTTCTGAGGCGGGATATCTCGACAGAGAAGATCGTCAGTACCGCGAAAGCGGGGATCCAGTACGCCGGGGCCTCTCGTGCCGAAACGGCTGCCGGTGGAATACTGGGTCCCCCGCCTTCGCGGAGGACGACAGAGGAGCAAGATCCGCGACCGAGCGTTGGCCGCGCTCAGGCAAAGATCCTCAGCGCGGCGTGCTGCAGCAGCATGATGGTCTTGGCGTCCTGGATGCGGCCGTCGGCGATCATCGCCAGCGCGTCGTCGATCGAGACTTCCAGCACCTCGATCTCCTCGCCCTCATGCGCGAGCCCGCCGCCGGCGCTGACGCGCATGTGAGGCTCGTATTCGGCGACGAAGAAATGGATCTTCTCGGTGACGACGCCCGGGCTCATGAACGCCTCGAACACGAACTTGACGTCGTGCAGCCGGAACCCGGTCTCCTCCTCGGCTTCGAGGCGGATGCGCTCCTCCGGCGAGGCGTCGTCGAGCAGGCCGGCCGCCGCCTCGATCAGCAGATCGTCATGGCCGTTGACGAACGCGGGATAGCGGAACTGCTTGACCAGGATGACGCTGCGCTGGGCGAGGTTGTAGGGCAGGATCGCCGCCGCATTGCCGCGGTCGAACACGTCGCGGCTCTGCATCTGCCACGTGCCGTCGTCGCGCCGCCACTCGAACTTCGTCGAGGTCAGCGTGCCGTAATGGTCGGAGAGCACGCGCGTCTCGTGGACGCGGATGCGGTCGGAGATGCTCATCGCTCGTCTCTATTTCATTCCGGGCGTCGGCGGGCGGCCGTCGAGCCATTTCGAGAACACGACGCTGTCCTGCACGGCATAGTCGAGCGCCTGGTAGAATTCCTGCACCTTGGTGTTGTCGCCGCGCACCATCAGCATCAGCTTGGCGATGCCGCGCGCCCGCAGCCAGTCCTCGGCGGCGGCCATGATGCCGCGGCCATGGTCGCGGCCGCGATGCTCGGGATCGACGCTGACATAGTAGACCCAGCCGCGATGGCCGTCATGGCCCACCATGACGGAGGCTGCGACGGCGCCGCCGCTGCGGCCGACCAGCACGGTGGAGTTGTCGCCGCGGCGGGCGAGCGCGATGTCGGCGGCCGGATCGTTCCAGGGCCGCGTCAGGCCGCAGCGCTGCCACAGCGAAATGATCGCGGGCACGTCGGCATCGGTGATGTCGGAAATGGCGAGAGCGGGAGCAGAATCCATGGGAGCGTCGACAGCCTAGAGCACCTTGCCGGGATTCATGATCCCGAGCGGATCGAATTGTGCCTTGATCGCGCGCATCAGCGCGATGGCGGTCGGATCCTTGACGTCAGGCAGCTCGTCGCGCTTGAGCACGCCGATGCCGTGCTCGGCCGAGATCGAGCCGCCCATGCGCAGCACGATCTCGAACACGACCGCGTTGACCTCGTGCCAGCGCGCGAGATAGTCGGCGGTGTTGGCGCCGATCGGCTGGCTGACGTTGTAGTGGATGTTGCCGTCGCCGAGATGGCCGAACGGCACCGGACGCGCGCCGGGCATCAGCTTCACCACGGCGGCATTGGCCTCGGCAATGAAGGCGGGCACTGCGGCGACCGGCACCGAGATGTCGTGCTTGATCGAGCCGCCCTCCGGCTTCTGCGCCGCAGAGATGTCCTCGCGCAGTTTCCAGAACGCCATGCGCTGGGCGAGGCTGTCGGCGATCGTGGCGTCGTCGACGATGCCGTCTTCGAGGCCCTGCTCCAGGATGGTCTCGAGCGTGGCGCGGGCATCGTCGCGCGACGACGACAGCTCCATCAGCACGAACCAGGGATGCTGGCCCGCGAGCGGGGCGCGGTTGCCGGCGGCGTGGCGGATCGAGAAGTCGAGCGCGATCGCGGCGATCAGCTCGAAGCTCGTGAGGCTGCCGGCGGCCTCGCGTTGCGCGATCGCCAGCAGCTTGAGCGCGTCCTCCGGCGACTTGAGACCGACGAAGGCGGTCTCGATCGCGCGTGGCTTCGGGAACAGCTTCAGGCTCGCCGCGGTGATGATGCCGAGCGTGCCCTCGGCGCCGATGAACAGATTGCGCAGATCGTAACCGGTGTTGTCCTTCTTCAGTTTCGACAGCGCATTGAGCACCCGCCCGTCGGCCAGCACCACCTCGACCCCCAACGCCATCTCACGCGCCACGCCATAGGCGAGCGCGGCGGTGCCGCCGGCGTTGGTCGAGAGATTGCCGCCGATGGTGCAACTGCCCTCGGCGCCGAGCGACAGCGGAAACAGGCGGTCGACCTCGGCAGCCTTCTGCTGCGCCACCTGCAGCACGACGCCGGCCTCGGCGATCATCGTGTTGGAGGCGGTGTCGACGTCGCGGATCTTGTCCATGCGCCTCAGCGACACCACCACCTCGCCATTGTGCGGCGTCTGGCCGCCGACGAGGCCGGTGTTGCCGCCTTGCGGCACCAGCGCGATGCGATGCTGGCTGGCAAGCTTGCAGATTGCGGCGACCTCGGCCGTCGAGCCTGGGCGCAGCACCAGCGGCGAGCGGCCGTGGAACAGGTTGCGCTCCTCGGTGACGTAAGGCGCGACGTCGGTCTCCGCGGTCAGCGCCTGGCGCTCGCCGACGATGGCAGCGAATTGCGCGATCAAATCGGGCGGCAGCGGCGGCAGGGCAGGCTGGCTGATGTTCATGCTTAGTCGCTTCCAGTGTTATCTCGGCGCGGCGGCGCGGCGCAGCCGGTCGTTGATGGCCTCGCCCAGTCCGTCGTTCGGGATCGGCATCACCGCGATGCTGCGCGCTCCCTTGGCATCGAGGCTGCGAAGATAGCCGAAAAGATGCGTCGCCGCCTCTGCCGGATCGCCGGAGGGCGACAGGTTCAGGATCGCGGCGGCCTCGTGGGCTCCGGGCAAGGTGGTGGGTCCGAAGGCGAGCAGCGCCTCGCCGGGCGCGACCTCGCTGGCGTCGAGGCGTACGCGGGCGCACGGGGCATAGTGGGAGGCCAGCATGCCCGGTGCCAGAGGCTGCTCGGACGTCTCGGTCTCTGCGGCGGGCCGCGCCAGCACACGGCCGAGCACGGCCTCGATCGCCTCGCTCGGAACTCCGCCCGGGCGCAGCAGCGTCGGCACATCGAAGCAGCCGACGATGGTCGATTCGACGCCGACCTCGACCGGCCCGCCGTCCAGGATGAGGTCGATTCGCCCGGTGAGATCGGCCGCGACATGCGCCGCCGTGGTCGGCGACACGTGGCCGGAGATGTTGGCGGAGGGCGCCACGACGGCGCCGCCGAACGCCATGAGCAGAGCTTGTGCGGTCGGATGCGCCGGCACGCGGATCGCCACCGTATCGAGGCCGGCGGTGGCGAGGTCGGCGACGGGACAGCCGTCGCTCTGCGGCACCACGAGGGTCAGCGGTCCCGGCCAGAACGCAGCGGCCAGACGCTCGGCGGTGGCATTGAAGCGGCCGATACGCTGCGCCGCCGCGATATCGGCGACATGGGCGATCAACGGATTGAAGGCGGGCCGGCCCTTGGCCTGATAGAGGCGTGCGATGGCCGCGGCATTGGCCGCATCGGCGCCGAGGCCGTAGACGGTCTCGGTCGGGAACGCGACCAGTCCGCCGCACGCGAACGTCGCCGCGGCTTGCGCGATTCCAGCCGCGTCGGCGGGCAGGATCCTGGTCTCGATCGCTTGCATGTCTGGGGCGGGCATCGATGGTACGGGACGGCGGTGGCTTCCGCGCTCGGCTATAGCGGGCGCGGACGTCCGAATGAAGCGCGCAAATCGCCTGTCGCCTTGCGCTCGCGCCATGGCCGCCGGACAAAGCCCCACGGCCTCAAGCAGTTAACCCCTCCGCCGACGATCGACGATTTCGATGCGATTTCCTGCCTTGTGTCCTTGCGAAGACGGAAACCCGACGCTATAAGCCGGCTTCCCAAGTCGGAGCGTGGCTCAGCCCGGTAGAGCACTGCGTTCGGGACGCAGGGGTCGCAGGTTCGAATCCTGCCGCTCCGACCATCATTTCAAGCACTTACAATCGTGCTTTCCCGAGACCGCAACGAAATGCGCAACGAAATGGCTCTTTGAGCCGTCTCGCGGCGCTGAGCTCGTCGTATTGGAAAGCGCAACGAGTCATCCCGACGCACGACGTCAGGGCGCTTCAGTGCGCGGTGAAGTGACTGGTCCGTCATCCATTGGCCGGTTTGCACGTCATCGAGATCCCGAACAGGAAGCTCGATCGAAGCCGGGCTCATACGGCAGATGAATTGGAGGTCACATGCTGGGGCGATTTTCTGGCCACGAACTACGTTGGCGGGCCATTGTGAGCGCCGACTAAAGCCGTGCTGTGCGGGACTGTCGACTGAGTGAGGGGCTTTCAGCGCGTCCCCCGAACGCCTCGGCAGCTTCGCCCTGGAAGTCCGGATGGTGGTGGCCGTAGGTCTGCTCGAGCTGCTCGACGGTCATCCCGAGCCAGCCTGCGGCTTGCCAATGGTCCGTGCCCTGCTGCATCAGCCAGGTTGCTGCCGTATGACGCAGCGAGTGACGGACCACGTCGTCGCCAAGCCCCGCATCCTCTAGGATGCCTTCCCAGGCTGACCGGATCTTGCCTGCAAGCGGTTGACCATCGTGCATCCGATTCACGACGAAACGGATCTCCTCTCCTGACGCGAGGATGCCTGCGGCCTGCAACTCAGCGGAACGAAGAGTGTCGATGTTGCGCCAGCGCACTAGGTGGGGGCGCAGCCGGTTGGCGATCTTCGCCGGAGGCCGGCGCTTCTTGGTGGCTCGCTCGTCCGAGCCACGCCCCTGGTAGACCATGGCTTCCAAATCCATCCAGGGATGTGTCGTTGTCGGGATCCACTGCGTCCGGCGGATCGTCTCTTCACGCCGCGCGCTGTAGAGCCCGATCAGAATGAATCTCGCGGCGGGGCGACGCCGAGTTATAATCCAGCGCTCTCGGCGGGTTAGTTCTCCGGTTGGCTTGCGTCTCCAGTTTGCCTGGCCTTCATCCCAAACGTAACCCAGAGCCGCGCCCAGAAGGCGAGCGGCCTCGTTGCGGGTGAGCCAGCGCTCTCTGCCCTTCGTCTTTTCGGGCAGCGATATCTTCGGAACGACATCGAGGGTGTGTTCCGCATGATAGAGATTGACGGCTGCGCGAAGATCCTCGAGCCGCCGCCGCGCGGTCTGATCCGAGACGGTTCCCTTGCGCGCGGGGATGCGCGCTCGTCGGTTGTTTTCGTTCGCGACGCCGGTCGACCAGTCTACGAAATCGCGACAGAGCTGCGCCTTGATATCCGCGATCATCTTGGCGCCGAAAAACATGTTGAGATCGAGCAGGCGGATCAGCAGCAGGTCATGTTGCGCGTTGGCCCGAGCGTCGTCGCTCTTCGGTCGTTTCGCAAGCTCATACGAAGTCAGGACATCGGCAATGGGGAGGAAATGAGGGTCCGTTACTCCAACACTGGGAGTGTGTCTTGACGCAATGTATTTTTCGAGCGCTTTCGCTGCGCCATCAGTGTCGTCGCGGCGACAGCCTGTGCGGATCTGCCGTCGCTTTCCGTTGGCCTGGTCGAGAATGACCCAACAGTCGTCGTCATCTCTGAACCAGAGTCGCGGCGGCTTGGCTTTGCGGCCTGGCATGACGGCTTGACCAGTTTGCGGATGGCGCGGGGGGTGGTCAGATCCTTCCCCGCAACTTTGGCGATTTCAAGAATCCCTGCTGCTGCCGCTCTTCGCAACGAGGATAAAGTGAGAGGACCGTCTGGGAAGAACACGGCCGAAGCTTCGAGGAGGGTCATGACTTCGTCTTCGCCCCACTGATCCGGAGTGGGGCGCGCCCTAACCCTGGCAAGTTTGTCGCCTCTACGCTTTGGCATTCCGTCGGTGCCATCCGTCGACTTGATGAATTGCAAATTGGCAGCACGGAATGGCTTCCAGAACTATGCGCTTTAGGAAAGGGAGAGCCGTGGCGTGTAGCGCAATCGGCGGTCCTGGCGTGCCGATGAGCGTAAGGAGATCCCCCACAATTGCCAAATTGCAGAACGAGGAGAGGTCGGCCGATAGAACGAAAGGTCGCTGGTTCGCAGGCCGGAGCTGCCCAATCCTCTTTTTGGACACCAGACTACGAATCTGAGGGTCGGACGTTCGAATCGTTCCGGGCGCGCCATCTATCCTATTCATATACCATCGATTTTCTGCATTGGCAGAAATCGCCCCAGACTAAGATATCCATTTAGTCTGGGTTTTAGTCTGGGGATTTTTTCAACCCGAGACTCATCTTTGCTCTACGAAGCAGTAGGGAGCTGCCAGTCCCAGACCCAAGCAGCACTATTCCGCCCGCGGGCCCTCCGAATCGGCAGGTCTCCGGCGGACGAGAAAGCAGCCGGCAGTTCCTGACATCGCATCTTGCCAGGTCCTTGCCAGCCGGGTCGCTCACCTGCAATCCGGCGCGTAGCGTAGATCCTTCGCGCCGCCTTCAAAGCCAGGAAGGACGCTGCCAAGGCCTCGGACCAACGCGACCGGACGGGGCGCGGCCGATCGATGGAACATGCGACTAACCGGAATTGAGAGACGGACCAATCCGAAATTTGGTAGTCTATTACGTCCCGTAATAAGATTCGGCGGGCGTTGGTAGTGCGCGGGTCACGAATGGCCGGGGAGGGGGACGTCTTGCTTGACTGTCTCTTCATTGCATTTTCGGGAGGGAATGGGGAAGCGGATAAAGTTCGCGGCAGTTGTCGGTCTCGTCCTGGTATTGTCAACAATAGCGGCGGAAGCCCGTCGCCGAGGCGAGACATGCTGGCGCACCAATCGACATACCGGCGCGCATTTTCGAGTCTGCTGATCGCGCTTCTGACATTCTGGACTCTGCCCGCGACCGCAGCGGATATGGTATCCGGTAAACCGCGGATCGTCGACGGAGACACTGTGGAGATCGATTCCACGAAGCTTCGATTCGCTGCGATCGATTCTCCTGAGTCGGATCAGATCTGTATCGATTCCGCAGGGCAAGATTGGGCTTGCGGAGTAACCGCCCGAGACGAGCTGATCAAGTTCTCCGCAGGTCGCGAATGGGATTGTGACCTCGAAGGACACGATCGATACGGTCGCTCCTTAGCGAAATGTTTCGTCGAAGGCGAAGACATCAGCGCGTGGATGGTAAGGTCCGGCTGGGCGCTCTCCTTTACACGCTATTCTCATGAATACGATCGGGACGAGGAGAGCGCTCGCCTACACAGATCAGGCCTCTGGTCGGGCGCGTTCATAGCTCCTTGGGATTGGCGCCACCGAAATCGAGCGACGACGGTCCTGGGCGCGTTCGCCGTTCCCATCGACGCTCAAAAGCGTCTCTTAGGAGCCGTTTCCGCCGGAAACGCCCCGTCGCGCGAGTGCATCATCAAAGCCAAGGTCGGTGGAGCGTCGTGTGTCTATCACCTGCCGGGGGACCCGTGGTACGGCAAGATGAATATGGGATCACCAGCGTCGCGTTGGTTCTGCTCCACGGACGACGCCCAGGCGGCAGGGTGCAGACCCCCGCATCATTAGCGCGGCTATGCGCGTGGGCGCAGCATTTCAGCGAACTGGCGACCGCAGGCAACCAGCGCTTCCTGCTTGGGAACAAGGGAAGCAGACCGTCGGTCGCTACGCCACTCTGCGAGGATGCGAAAACCAGATCAAGCGACCTGTGACAGGCGATCGAACCTCCGTGATCATCGTCGCCGAATGGCGATTCGGACTGGATGTCGTGCGTGGCGGTAGCGAGCGAGACCTTCCGCACATCGTCCTTCTATACGCGCTTGCGCGAGAGCAGGCGCGTAGCTAGTTCCCGAAATGCGGTGCGGGCGAAGGTGAGGCGGGGACGGCGCGGCGAGGAGGCATGTCCTTCGGCGAAGCGCGGTTAGGGGTGGCGGCCTGCTGAAGCACGATGGAGGCGGCTGCTTCATGGGGCGTCGACTTGCGCAGCCTGATCTCGATCCGCCTGCGTCGAGCTACGTCTCCTCCGGAGTTGCCGTTTAACGCAAGCGAGTCGTCGGTGTCGATCAACTGGCCGCCGGACAACGGGATCATTTTGTATCCGGCAAGCTTGGGCGACTGCCGAAGCACACTGACGACCGAGACCGCGCGAGCCAGTCCGAGCCCGGCATTGTCGGCCGGCGTGAGTCTTCCGATGTCGCCGCCGGTCTTCAAGATGGCGGTTAGACCGCGATCGAGGTTCGAAGTTCGCGCGACTACGGTAGGCGGCGCCAGCGCCATCGGCGAGGATGGCGCTTGGGAGACCAGCTTCGTTGCGGCATAGGCCTGTTCGTCGGTGTGTCCCACAACCTCGATGACGTCGACGTCGTACTGCTTAATGAAAGACAGGATTCTGTCGAGCGTCGTGGTGACGAGCGCCTCCCGAAATTGAGGGAGAAGTTCCGCGCTGCCCGTACGGAAAGTATAGCCCTTTTCTTCGCTCAGGCTGATGATGGGCGGCAGATTGTTTCCGCCTCCTTCCCCTTTTGCACTCAGCCCGCGGGCTACCAAATCGCCGGCAGATTGAGGGGTCAGTGCCAAACGGTCCGCGTCCGGAAGGGCCCGTTTGACGGCGGCGACGATCTCGGCATTCCGGATCGCCTTGTCGGAATCGATACCGGCTTTCCTTAGCGCCGCCATTTCACCCGCCGTCTCTCGCAGCTCCTTCAGCGAAGTTCCATCCTTTGCGAGTTGGCTCAAGGCCGCCTTGCTCTCGACGAGGTCGCGCCATAGCTCGTCCACCGCCGTAGGATCGGAGCCGGCAGTCTGCGATAGTTTGTCTTCCAGGGCCTTCCGCACCGCTGTCACCGAATCCTTGTCGCGTTCGTTCGCTATGAGCTGCTTCTCGAGTTGCTGCTTCGTCTCGTCGAGTTTGGTCTGTTCCGCCCTGAGAAAGCTTGCCATCGCGATCAGCAGACAGAAGACGAGAAGCACCATGATTTCCGCCATGGTGAGACCCAAGACCAGACCTTGCCGATAGGAGGAGCCTTGCCGATTGATCTGCCCGTCCATGCCGATCGGTCCCTCCAAATGTCCTGCCGGCTCTTCTATTCCGCCGCATTGTCTCCCGGGACCGGACCCCAAGGCCCTCGATTGTCGACGTGCTGCGTCCCGAGCGCCTGCGAAGCCCGAAGCTCTTCGACCAGCCGCACAAGCGCAGCCGCCACGTCCTGGGTCCTCTTGAGGCTTTTGTCTACGGTCTTCTCATGAGTCTCGGCGCCCTTGCTGAACGTGTTCACAACGCGCGAAAGCCCCTGAATCATCGGAGCGAGCTTGATCTCGATGATGTTCTCGGGCGTCTGCATCGCCTCGAGCTTCGCGACCATGGTCTGGATGGCGGCGGCCGAAGCGCCGGCACCGCGGGAGAAATGATCGGTCTCGCGGACGAGGCGTTCGGCAACCTCGTCCAGTATCGCGGAAATTCTTTCGGCCAGCGCGTGCACCGTATCTGCGGATCTTCGGGATGTCTCTTCGAGAGGCCTGGTGATCTCGCCGCTCATGAGCTTCAGCTCTTCGCCCATAGTCTGCCGCATCTGCGCGAGCATCTGTTTCATTTCATCCAGAGCGTCTGTCATCGATTGCTGGGTCATGCGGCGGAAATACCCGAACTCCAGCACCGTGCCGTCGAGCTCGCGTTTGACGCGCCGCGCCGCGTCCGCAAGCTCGATCCGGGCGGTCGCTTCTACCTCGGTAGGGTCTCGACGCATCTGATGGAACAATATCCGGAGTGCGATCCCTGCGATGGTGGAAGCGATGGCAATCCCGAAGTTCCGCACAATCTGTTCGGCCGAGCCGGTCGAGGAGAACTGATAGAGCGAGACGGCGAGGCTGGTCAGCGTGAAAAGAAAGCCCATGTAATACAGATTGTCTCCAGCCTGGTCGTCCCGGAGGCGCAGGAGCCGCGCCGTTGCCATAAGGACTGCGTAGCCGATCATGATCAGCACGGGCACGGACGTCACCACGACAGGAGACAGGTCGTGCGTCTTGGAGAGCACGATGAAGGCGCAGCCGACGATCACGGTTACGAAAAAGATCAACCCGCCGAGAAGACCGGGCGGCATGCGCTGCGATGGAGTGTCCGACACGGCTATGTTCCTTGTAGTCGATGCATCAGATCGAGCACGCCCCCGTTGTCCTTGACCCAGGCAGACCAGAATTCAGCGTGCCGGTTCGTATCGGGCATCACCGATGGCCGGGTGACATAGTCGATCGTGACCCGCGCGCCGTGCAGGTCGGTCCGGTACTTCAGATAGGCCGGAGACTGCCTGAAGCGCGAATAGCTTAGGTCGCCGCCGCGCGCATACTGACTGTAGTCGCGGGTATGTTCAATCATGTCCGAGATGACGGTCAGTTTCTTCGGGATCCCGCGGGCGCGTTCCGAAGAGAAGCGGTCGATGGCGATGTCCTGCAGTGCCGCCATAATAGGTGAACTGCTCGCCTTCGCCGACGCGAGGCTGTTGCGGATCGCCTCGGCGGCCGGCTTTCGGAAGCTTTCGATCCACCGCGACCGCGCGAGCCGAGGATTTTCGGTCCATTCGCTCATGCCGGTGCCATCTCCGGGATTGCATTTCGAGAACAAGGCCTTGCTTCGGTTCTGAGCGATATCAAGGACGCGGATCTCCAGTAGGTGGTACGGTGGGAGACTGGAGATGAGATCGTCAAGGATGCTTTGGACTTCCCGTCCGGTCGCGGGCGGCAGGTCGTCGGATGTATCGACAAGGACGATCGAAATGCCGTCAGGTCCGGCGACAGGACAGCCACTCAGGGGGGCGAGGATAGGCTTTGCAGGCGTGGAAATGTAGAACCACATGAATCCGGCGGCTGCAGCGCCCGCCAGCAGGAGGAGTGCGACGCCGCCGAGCGCGGCAAGCCCGAGGCTTTCCCGGTTCCGTCGCGGACGCTTAGACCTTGCCATGTCCGGCCTCCGGCAGCAGATCGTCGATTTCCCTATACGACCGAACTGCGGCCTCGAAGGCGGCGTGGATCGCCTCGATCTGCTTCTCTAAAAGAGACTGGATCTCCTCGATCGAACGGCGCAGCCGTTCGCGTTCTTCGGGATCGCGGTCGGTTGGCTCGACGGCAATGCGGTCGAGGACGTAAGCTCTATCGAAATGTGCCGGCGCAGGGGTCGACCGTGCCTTGCGGTTCGCCTCTCGATAGATCTCGAGGAGAGCGTTCGCTGCACGCTGGATCTGCGCCTGATGGTCTATGAACCGCTGGGAGAGGCGCCCCCGCGAAACCAGGAGCGAGTCGTATTCCGACCGGCGCACCGCTAGATCCCTTTCCGCCTCGTTCATAGCATCCGACGCGTCGTTGCGAATGTCCCGTAGACGTTCGATCAGATCTTCCCTCGCGTTGCGGTACCTGACGCTCGCGGCGTTCCAGCGGCGCTCGAGCCCGGCATAGCCGATGTAGGGGTCGAAGAAGAGCAGTCCGTCCGCCATCGCTATGATGGAGAAGACCAGCCCTATGCCGAATAGAAGCCAAGACTGCATGTCCTGTAGGGTGAGAGGCTCTGCGATCAATCGGCGCAGCGCTTCGCGGTCGACGTCGACGAGCACGTCGGGCGCGATCTCGCGGAGATGTGCAAGCGCGAGATTCAGCAGAATCGCAAGCGCGAGATAGGCCACAAGAGAAGCGAGTCCGACCAGTTTCAGCAGGGGATTGCGCCTCGACATGAGCCGGACGGGCGCGAGGCCGCACAGAAAGCTGACGATGATGTTGAACGCCGCGAAGACGAAAGCAACGGAGAGTCCGCCGAGTATCCCTCCCTGGTTCGACTTCGACAGAAATCCTCCGTTCACCGCCACTTCGATCACGAACAGGGTCGCGAGGAGCCCGATTTTGAGAAGCATCTTGCCCGGTGTGGACAGCCGCGCGGGACGCGAAATCCTATGTCGCTTCCGAAAATCCTCGCGCTCGGCCTCGGATTCGGCAAGCCGTCTCCGAAGCTCGTAGAGTTCGTCACGACCCAAACCGGCCTCCGCGGCAAAGTCCCCGACCGCCTCCGGTGCCGCCTGCCGAATGATTGCGAATCGTTCCTCGAAATTGAGGGCGGTAAGCCGGGCATCGTAGAGATGAAGTTGCTCCAAATAGATCGAATGGGCATCCTGTTTGTGGCTTTCCGCCCGCTCGACGATCATGTGTTCGATGTCGTCATACGTGGTAGCCGCCGATACTGGCCGGTCGGCAGCGCCTCGTTCGGCTCCCCGTTCGGAGAGTTGCATCTCGCGAGCGACGTGGGCGACGTCGAGGTCCAGGAAGATCTGGGTCGAAGGACGATAGGGGTGCGGCGCCGTTCCGAAGAGCTCGCGCAACCGCAAAATGGCTGACCGCCGCTGGGACTTGGTTTCGCTCGTCATATTTCCATCGTACTAATGTTTCCGGTCCGGAGGAGGTAGCGAGAACACTTGTGGTGGTGGGGTATACCGAAAGCACCCAGGCGCTCGTTGAGCAAGCCAGCACTGACGACCGGCGACGATCTGAACAATCTTTCTCGGCCGCGTTCCCGGCGTCTGCCCAGTGACATTGAGGTCCGAGCGAGCGCAGCAAGCGCCTGCCTCGCGGCGCCCGGAAACCTGGCCGCTCGTGCGCGTAAGTTTCGGCCCTGCCTCGGGCAGGCTTCCATACATCCAAGCACCGGTAACCACGAAGTTGGTGTCCTGCCTCTCGTCGCGGTGTGTGGGCTATTTTGAAAGAGGCTGGGGAGTGCGGGTCCATCTTCGAGCGGTCGCGCTGGAGGGCTCTCCGTGCGTAAGCGCGCATAGCCGGGTCCTGCAGGAAGGACAGGTGAGGGCGCGGGAAGCCGGATGCACGTCGCGGTGTCGTGGGAGATGCGGCAGCTTAGATGCCGAGAATGACGGGAGGTTCGGCGGGGCTCTGGCGAATGGCGCTTTTTGCTTATCCATGCAGTGCGGTGCGCTGGCGCGAAGCGCTGCGCCGTCTGAGCGCCGGCCGCCGCCCTGACGAGGGATGGTACCACTCGATCTCTCCGCCAGCCGCATTGCGCTTCTTGATGGAGCCGGCCACCCAGAAGTGGCCAGCGGGAGTCAGTCCGTCGCCGGATGCGGCACGCCGCTGAGCGCGAACCGCACCGACACTTTCTCGATCAGATGAGGTTCGAGCTCGCGAACCGGCACGAAGACCGGAATTTCAGGGTCGGGTCTTGTCCTGTCGTGCTTCGTGTTCGCCGTCCATCCCTTCCGCGAAGGAACGCGTTCGAGCCCGACGGCGTACATGTCAAAGCCCTCATCCGTCAGCCTGAAACGCAGGAAATTGTTGTAAGCTCCGATCCTGAGCGAACTGAAGGCATCGTTGCGGTTCATCCTGAACAAAAGGCATGTGATCAGCATGTTCAGTCCGAACAACGTGCTGCCCACGAGAAAGCCGACAGGCACCATCTCAACGGCCAGAAGCCCGAACCATACCCAAACCTCCCACCAAGCGCCGCTCCAGTTGAAGTGCTGCTGGTCGAAGGCGATAGCGTAGCGCGCCGCGACGATCAGGACGACGACATGCGCCGCCGCATGCACAGCGGCCGAACCCCATATCTTGAATTTCCGGGAAGCCTCCTGCTTCACGGTGTAGCCGATCAACGAAGCACCGAAAACGGCAGCGATCAGCAGATAGGTGTCCGGTCTATCCCTCAGCGATAGCAGCATCGCGAACAGAAGATAGATTCCGCCCATCAGAAGCGAGAAGTCCCAGTTGGTGAGCGCAAAGAACGCGTTTCGCCACGTCAGTCTTCGGCTCGCCGCGAACGACGGATACGCCGCGGCCGACGTCTTCCTTGCGTCCTCGGGGTCCGGCATCGTACCGAGCTTCAGCCCCTCTCGGTGATCGACGAAATTCACCGATACGTCCTGTTCGAGCTGGTGTGTCGGATGCAGGAATGCCCCGCCACCCCCCGACGTGACGTATTGACGATCGTTCTTGCCGACGTAGCGGCTGTAGTGATGCGTGTCGCCCGAGAGGAGGACCGGAATCGTATGGCCGCGTCCCGCGTTTATCGCGATGCCGGCCGCGTATTCCATGATCTGCCAGGAGCTGCGGTTGCTGTCTGTGTATAGCCAGCCGGGCTCGGCGCTGCACAGGATGATTCGCGAGTTCTCGGGCATCGAAGCGGCGATGTGCTTGAAGTAGTCCGCCTGCGGTCCATCCATGTCGTCTGCGAGCTGAATGTCGGTCGCCCACAGCCACCACGTCTCGGTCAGACGGACCGCGAAGTAGCTGCGGCGCTGGTAGGAGCGCCACGCGCCGACATGCCATGGCTTCTCCTTGCAGAACAACGCGAGAAAAAGCACGAGACCGTCGTACCAGTCGTGGTTGCCGGGAATCGCGAGCAGCGGCCTGCCTTCGTCGTCCTTCCTGTCGGGATCCGGAGCCGCCCACGCGTACGGCTGCCGAAGCTGATTGAAGTAGGCGTCTTTGGTCGCTTTCGGATAGACCTCGTCGCCGCCCATGACCAGCGCCTGGCCGCGAGGGAGAAGGACCCCACCGAGCTTGATTTCGCTCCGCGCCAACAGACTGGCCATCGCGTACGTGCTGTCGAAACCGTCTCCGAGGTCGGCGACCCAGTCGATCCAGACGCCGCCCGCGCCGTCGGGCTGGAGCCGACTCCTGAATTTCTCCGCACGTCTCGCGTGCTCCTCGGGTGATGCGGTATCCAGCGCGGCTATCATCAGTCGTCTGTCCGCATACTGCCCGAACATCGAGGACAGGACCACGTTATTTAGCAGCTGCAGCAGCAGAACGGGGTCGAACCAGTGCGCCATGCGCGGATAGGTCTTGGTATTGTTCAGAAGATCGTCAGCCATCTCGACGTCCTAGTCATCTGAGCGGTCCCGCCGCGCCTAGTGATTAACCTTCTACACGAGGTTGTGGAGAAAAGCGCATATATACTCGACTTTACAGAACATAGGCACCACAGGTAGGAGGTAGGTTAGGCGTTTGGAACCAGCTTCTTAAGCGGCGTACGCGAGACTGCAGCATGTGGCCCGACAACGAAAACCGAGCGCGACTTTCTGAACTTCTCCGGCGTGGCCGAAACGGTCGCCGAAATCATCGTCCAGGCCAAAGGCCGTCCGATCTCGATCGGAGTCTCCGGCGCCTGGGGCATCGGTAAGTCGTCGATGATCAAACTTACCCGATCCGCCATCGCTGCCCGCGAGGACGAGAGCGGCAAGAAGGCGTCCGACAAGTACGTGTTGGTCGATTTCAACGCCTGGCTTTATCAAGGTTACGACGATGCCCGCGCGGCGCTGATGGACGTCATCCGAAAAGCTGGCCAGGGAAGCCGAGAACAGAGCGACCGCTCTGGATAAGTTCGCTTCGCTCGCCAAGCGGGTGAAATGGCTGCGGGCGGCCAAGCTGGCGGCGACGTCGGCTGATCTGAGGCCGGAAAACTGGACCATTTTTGGCTAGAGTCTTGCGCTGCCGAATCCCCTCGGCTGGGAGGAGCG
>NZ_JBNPUY010000027.1:0-9750 GCF_051168395.1 Bradyrhizobium sp. HKCCYLRH1030
CAGCGATTGATCTGCGCGACCCCAAAACTGTCAACTATGTCCCCGAACAGGTGTAAGCTATGTCTCCGGGCTGAACAGCAGCGAAGCAATCCAGGGGCCAGGGTGGGACTCTGGATTGCTTCGTCGCTTCGCTCCTCGCAATGACGGAGATGGGGGGCAGCAGATCGCGCCCGACTGCCAGGCTTGCCCTGCCGGGACAGGCGATGCGCCGCAACCGCCGGAGAAGGGAGCGCAATGTTCGCGAAGCCGCAGCCTGTGCGCGACGTTCTTCGCCTCGATCGACCCAGCCCACAAACAAAAACCCCGCCATTCGCGGCGGGGCCCAGTCTGGGAGGAGCAAGCCGTGAGGCTCGCCGGTGGACCCAGTGAAAGCTCAGGCGGGGATGCGCTCGTCCATGTCGTGCGGCTCGCGCAGCACGTAGCCGCGGCCCCAGACGGTCTCGATGAAGTTGCGGCCTTCGGAGGCGTTGGCGAGCTTCTTGCGCAGCTTGCAGATGAAGACGTCGATGATCTTCAGCTCGGGCTCGTCCATGCCGCCGTAGAGATGGTTGAGGAACATCTCCTTGGTCAGGGTGGTGCCTTTGCGCAGCGAGAGCAGCTCCAGCATCTGGTATTCCTTGCCGGTCAGATGCACGCGCTGGCCGCCGACTTCGACCGTCTTGGTGTCGAGGTTGACGACGAGGTCGCCGGTCTGGATGACCGACTGGGCGTGGCCCTTGGAACGGCGGACGATCGCGTGGATGCGGGCGATCAGCTCGTCCTTGTGGAACGGCTTGGTCATGTAGTCGTCGGCGCCGAAGCCGAGACCCTTGACCTTGTCCTCGATGCCGGCGAGGCCGGACAGGATGAGGATCGGCGTCTTGATCTTCGAGACACGCAGCTGCTTCAGCACGTCGTAACCGGACATGTCGGGCAGATTGAGGTCGAGAAGGATGATGTCGTAGTCGTACAACTTGCCGAGGTCGACGCCTTCTTCGCCCAGGTCAGTCGTGTAGACATTGAAGCTTTCGGACTTCAACATCAGTTCGATCGACTGCGCGACGGCGCTGTCATCCTCAATCAGCAAAACGCGCATGCCAGTTCCCCATAGTCGCCGCTCCGGGCGTCAGGTCGGCCGCCATCTGCGGCACTCAAAACGCCTTTGAACAACTGATTCGGATCCTGACGAGAGATGGTTAACAAATCCTGATTCCCCTCCGCAAGCTCTATCCGTGCAATTTTTATCGAATCGCCGTAAGGTGTTGCGATGAAGCAGTTTTTCTTAGCCGCTCTCGTTCAAGCTCCATGTTAAGAGATGGACCTAACCGACTCTCGGATCTCACCGCTTTTTGAGGGCGGCAAAGCGAAGCACGTCAGTCACTCCAGACCATGACGTAATGATTAATGATGCGAGTAAACACAGAGTTAAGCCGACGACGCGAATCTGCCCCTACTTAAGGTTTTCGCAATGAAGGCTCTGGCCCAATGACAGCTCTCTCGCAATGAAGGCGCTTTGGCAATGAAGGCTCTGGCCGAGCAGATCAGCGACATCGACGCCGTGAACACCTATGGGCGTGTCGTCGGCGTGAAGGGACTCATGGTGGAGATCGCCGGGCCGATTCATGCGATGTCGGTCGGCGCGCGCATCGTGATCGAGACCGGCAACAATTACATCCCTGCCGAAGTGATCGGTTTCTCCGGCAAGAATGCCGTGGTGATGCCGTTCGCCGGGCTGGAGGGCGTGCGCCGCGGCTGCCGCGCCGTGATCGCCAATGCCGCCAATCAGGTGCGGCCGTCGCCGGCCTGGCTCGGCCGAGTCATCAATGCGATGGGCGAGCCGATCGACGGCAAGGGGCCGCTGCCGCAGGGCGCCTCACCGGTTCCTTATCGGAACAATCCGCCGCCAGCGCATTCGCGCCGGCGCGTCGGCTCGCCGCTCGATCTCGGCGTCCGCGCATTGAACACCTTTCTCACCTGTTGCCGCGGCCAGCGACTCGGCATCTTCGCCGGTTCCGGCGTCGGCAAATCGGTGCTGCTGTCGATGCTGGCGCGCAACGTCGACGCGGCGGTGTCGGTGATCGGGCTGATCGGCGAGCGCGGCCGTGAGGTGCAGGAGTTCCTGCAGGACGATCTCGGCGAGGAGGGCCTCGCGCGCTCGGTCGTCGTGGTCGCGACGTCCGACGAGCCGGCGCTGATGCGAAGACAGGCGGCGTATCTGACGCTCGCGATCTCGGAATATTTTCGCGACGAGGGCAAGGATGTCCTTTGTCTGATGGACTCGGTCACGCGCTTTGCGATGGCGCAGCGCGAGATCGGGCTGTCGGCCGGCGAACCACCGACCGCGAAGGGCTACACGCCGACGGTGTTCACCGAGCTGCCGAAGCTGCTCGAGCGGGCGGGGCCGGGCAGCGGCGAGGGCACCATCACCGGGATCTTCACGGTGCTGGTCGATGGCGACGATCACAACGAGCCGGTGGCGGATGCGGTGCGCGGCATTCTCGACGGCCACGTGGTGATGCAGCGTTCGATCGCCGAACGCGGCCGCTATCCGGCGATCAACGTCCTGAAATCGGTATCGCGCACGATGCCGAAATCGGCCGACCCCGTATTCTTGCCGACGATCATGCGCGCGCGCCAGGTGATGGCGACCTATGCCGACATGGAGGAACTGATCCGGCTCGGTGCCTATCGCGCCGGTTCCAGTCCGGAGGTCGACGAGGCGATCCGGCTGCACGAGCCGCTGGAGGCGTTCCTGCGCCAGCGCAAGGACGAGGTCTCGACGCTGCAGAACGGGTATCGGGAGCTGGAACAGATCCTGGGGCGCTTGGAAACGGAAAGCTAACTTTGTCGGGTAATCATCCCCTCCATGTAATGAGCCTAGTCGGCGAGCCCAGCAAGGGCGGCCGGCCCTGTCCCGCGCCGTACACGGGACTTCTGGGGAGTATGAGTCGATGAAGTCGCGCGAAACGCTGATCCGTCTGAAGAAATTTCAGGTGGATGAGAAACGCCGCCGGGTGACGCAGATCGAGGGCATGATCGCTGACTTCCAGCGCATGTCGGCCGAGCTCGAGCGGGAGATCCAGACCGAGCAGGAGCGGGCCGGCATCAACGACCCGACCCATTTTGCCTATCCGACCTACGCCAAGGCCGCGATCCAGCGCCGGGAAAACCTGACGCGCTCGGCCGACGAGCTGCGCACCCAGCTCGAGGACGCCAAGGCCGCGTTGTCCGAGGCGTTCGAGGAAATGAAGAAGGTCGAGCTGCTCGACGAGCGTGACCAGGCCCGCGAGAAGGCCGAGGAGAGCGCCCGCGAGCAGGCCGACATGGACTCTATCGGCCTGATGCGCGCCCGGCTCGGCGTCATCGCCTGAGCCTGTCGCCGTCACGGCTGTCGCTTTCGAAAACCCGGGCCGCGAGGTCCGGGTTTTTCGTCGTGCCCACCCCGGTGGAGAGTTGCCCAGGACTTGTGCTACGGGAGGACGTAGGCTCGAACGAGGGAGTGGGGCGATTTTCGGGGACGCTGAATGCTGACGCCGGCAGAGCTGGTCTGGTTGCTTGCCGCTGTTGCCAAAGGGGACGAGGCTGCCTTCGAGCGCCTCTACGCGGCGACGCGCGCGAAACTCTATGGCGTCGTGCTCCGTATCTTGCACCGACAGGACCTCGCCGAGGAGGTCGTCCAGGAGACCTATGTGAAGGTCTGGAACAACGCCGCACAGTTCAACCCGGCCGTTTCTTCCCCGATCACCTGGATGGCCGCCATCGCCCGCAACCGCGCCATCGACCTGGTGCGAAAGCGCGGTGAGCTGTCTTTGGAGGATGAGCCCTCCGCGCTGGAGGTTGCGGCCGAGACGCCGGATCCGCTGGCGCGCCGCGAGATGTCGGAGGAGCTCAAGCGTCTTTTGGAATGCGTCGGCCAGCTCGAGCCCGACCGCCAGAAGCTCGTGCTGCTTGCCTACTATAACGGCTGGAGCCGCGAGCAATTGGCGACCAAGTTCGAGGCGCCGGTGAACACGGTGAAGACCTGGCTGAGGCGGAGCATGATGGACATCCGCCAATGCCTCGGTCTCGGATGAGGTGCTGTTCGGACCGGCGAGAGACCTTGTAGGACGTGACCTGGACCTGTGATGGCGTATAGCGAAGACCATATCGCGCTGGCGGCGGAATACGCGCTCGGGACGCTCGACGCCGCCGAACGGGCGCAGGTCGAGACCATGATGGCGGTCGACAAGGATTTCGTCGCACTGGTCCAGGCGTGGGAATTTCGCCTCGGTCCGCTCAATCAGATGGTCGGGCTGGTCGAGCCGCGTCCCGAGCTGTGGGATCGCATCAAGTCTGAGATTGCGCGGTTGCGCGCGACCGCGGAGAGCGCGCCGGCTGGACAGGTGACGATCGTCGAGGCTCCGGTCGTTGCCGCTCAGCCCGAGCCCGCGCCTCCCGAGGTCCCGCCCGTCGAAGCGGAAGCCGCGCCGATCCATGCGTCTCCCGTCAGCGAACCAGAGCCTGAGGTCGCGGCGCCGGTCATCACGCCGACACGCAGCACTTTCGCGGCTCGCGAGATCGCGAACGACGACACCAATGTCGTTCAGCTCTCGTCCAAGGTCCGGCAGTTGCGCGCGGTCGCCAACATCATGACCGCGCTCGCGGCCGTGCTGCTCGCGCTGGTCGGTGTCCAGGTTTACCGCCCCGACCTCCTGCCGCGGCCATTGCAGCCGAAGCCGCGGATCCAGACCGTCGAGGTCAAGGTGCCGGCCGCGCAACCCTCCGCCCAGTTCGTTGCCCTCCTGCAGAAGGACGCGGCGTCGCCGGCCTTCATCCTGACCGTCGATGCCGCCAGCAAGAGCTACACCGTGCGCCGGGTCGGCGCCGCGCCGGAGCCGGGCAAGAGCTTCGAGTTGTGGCTCGTCTCCGACAAGCTGCAGAAGCCGCGCTCGCTCGGCGTGATCGGCGGCAGCGACTTCACCAGCCGTCCCGTTCTCTCGTCCTACGACGCCGACACAGTCAACCGCGCGACCTACGCCGTCACGGTCGAGCCGGAGGGCGGGTCGCCGACCGGGCAGGCGACCGGGCCGATCGTTTTTACCGGCAAGCTGATCGAGACGGTGCCGTCGGCGCGGTGATTCAACGCCCAAAAGAGAAAACGCCCGTGGGGAGCGGGCGTTTTCAGTAGTCGACTTGGGGTTGGGTCTACTACATATCCACGCGGCCAGTTGGGGGGCTGTGAGAACCGCGTGAATTCCGGGAATTCCTGTCAGCGAACCACCGACATCTCCGAGCTCGTCACCACGACCGGCTTGCCGGCCTTGAGGACCTTTGCCGTCTGCGCGTAGTTCGGCTCCGCATTCAGTCGGGCGGAGATGCCGAGGCCGGCCACTGCGATGCCAGCCACGAGCGCAACCACCACGATCTTGAGGTGGGTCGTACGATCCGCGCTGTAAATCGAGTGGTTCATGGAAGCCTCCTGCCGTCTTCCGTCCTTCGCTGATTCGTGTGAGCCGGGGGCTTTCCGGTTCATCGTCTCGCGTGAACTAACGTAGGAAACCTCAATTCTGTTTCGTAGACCACATCACAAGTGTGTGATAAGGCGTGATGTCTCGCGATCGAAAGTTGATGAAATTCAAATTCATATAGTTATATCAACGGTTTGATTGGTTGTTCGGTATGCGGATGAAATTTCAGCCACCTAACGCAAAATTAAGAATTCGTTTGCCTGTGGCGGTAAAGCAAGGGGTGGTCTGCTGGTAAAAACGGCAAAAGCCGACGCCTCGCGCCGGCCCCGCCGATCAAACGCGCCCGGAATTCTGCGGTTCCGCAACGTCAGCCGTCACACGCTCCCCACCGTCTTCAGCCGCGCCCGCGGATGGATCTCGGCCTGCGACAGCACCGTGGTCTGGGCCCGGAAGCGCTCGACCAGCGAGCGGACGAACGGCCGGATCGCCGCCGACGTCACCAGCACCGGCGATTCGCCTTCGCGTGCGGCGCGCTCGAAGGCATCGCGCGTCGCGGTCATGAACTCCGACAGCTTCGACGGCTGCATCGCGAGGCTGCGCTCCTCGCCTTGGCCGATCAGCGATTCCGCAAACGCCTGCTCCCACCTGGCCGACAGCGCGATCAGCGGCAGGTAGCCCATCGGCGAGGTGTTCTGGGCGCAGATCTGGCGGGCGAGGCGGGCGCGCACGTGCTCGACGATCGTTGCCGGGTTGCGCGAGAACGCGAGCGCGTCGGCGATGCCTTCGAGGATGGTCGAGAGGTCGCGGATCGAGATCCTCTCCGACAACAGCAGTTGCAGCACGCGCTGGATGCCGGAAATCGTGATCTGCGTCGGCACGATGTCCTTGACCAGCTCGCTCTGCTCCTTCGGCAGCTCCTTCAGGAGCTTCTGCACCTCGCCGTAGGACAGCAGGTCGCTCATATTGGCCTTGAGCAGCTCGGTCAGGTGCGTCGACAGCACGGTCGCCGCGTCGACGACCGTGTAGCCCTTGAGCGTCGCCTCTTCCTTCAGGCCGGCGTCGACCCAGGTGGCGGGCAGGCCGAAGGTCGGCTCCGTCGTGTGGATGCCGGGCACCGCGACCTGGTTGCCGCCGGGGTCCATGACCATGAACTGGCTCGGCCAGATCTTGCCGGAGCCGGCGTCGACCTCCTTGATCTTGATGATGTAGGTGTTGGCCTCGAGCTGCACGTTGTCGAGGATGCGCACCGACGGCATCACGAAACCCATCTCGATCGCCAGCGACCGGCGCAGCGCCTTGATCTGGTCGGTCAGGCGGTCGGTGCCGTCGGGTGCGTTCACGAGCGGCAGCAGCGCATAGCCGAGCTCGATCTTGAGGTCGTCGATCTTGAGCGCGGCCGAGATCGGCTCCTCGGCGGCCGCGGCGGTGGCAGCCGCCGCGGGCGCTGCAGCCGCGGCGACCTCCTCGGCCTTCGCGACCTCCTTCTGCTTGCGCGCCTTGAGGGCGAGCGCGGCGGCGCCGCCGCCGAGCGCCAGGAACGGAAGGGTCGGGATGCCCGGCAGCAGCGCCAGCACCAGCATCACGGCGGCCGACATGCCGAGCGCCTGCGGATAGCCCGAGAACTGCTTGATCAGCGCCTTGTCGGCGGCACCGCTGACGCCGGCCTTGGAGACCAGGAGGCCCGCGGCGGTCGAGACGATCAGCGCCGGCACCTGGGTGACGAGGCCGTCGCCGACGGTCAGCGTGGTGTAGGTGCGGGCGGCCTCGGCAAAGCCGAGACCCTGCTGGGCGACGCCGATGATGATGCCGCCGATGATGTTGATGAAGACGACGAGCAGGCCGGCGACCGCGTCGCCGCGGACGAATTTCGAGGCACCGTCCATGGCGCCGAAGAAGCCGCTTTCGTCCTCCAGCTCCTTGCGCCTGATCTTGGCGACCTTCTCGTCGATCAGGCCGGCGGAGAGGTCGGCGTCGATCGCCATCTGCTTGCCGGGCATGGAGTCCAGATGGAAGCGCGCCGCGACCTCGGCGATGCGGCCCGAACCCTTGGTGATGACGACGAAGTTCACCGTCACCAGGATCGCGAACACGATGATGCCGATGACGAAATTGCCGCTCATCACGAAGTTGCCGAACGCCTCGATGACGTGGCCGGCGGCATCGGTGCCCTCGTGGCCACGCGACAGGATCAGCCGGGTCGAGGCCAGGTTGAGCGACAGCCGCAGCATCGTCGAGATCAGGAGGATGGTCGGAAAGGACGAGAATTCCAGCGGCGCCTGGATGAACAAGGCGGTCATCAGGATCAGGATCGACAGGGTGATCGAGATCGCCAGGAACAGATCGAGCACCAGCGAGGGCAGCGGCAGGATCAGCACCACCAGGATGGTGAGGATGCCGAGCGCCAGCGCGATGTCGCCGCGCAGGACTGCTGTCTTGAGGTCAGCGAATGAGAACCCGCCGGCCGGAGATCCGACCCCCTGACCCGCCGTGACGTCGACCATGGCTTTCGCCCCTTCTCGCGGGCCGCGTGTGCCGGCCCCAAACGACTGCGCGACGGCCGCAGGGCCGCCGTTCCGAAACTGAGGTACCGCGCCGGCGTCCACGGAAGGTCTCCTCCGTCAACTGCACCCAACCACGACACGCACATTCCACCCGGCAATTTTTGCCCGGTGGTTGGTTAGCGTTCGGTTAATGGCGGTTAACAAAGGGTTGCGGGGGGCAGGAGAGCGGCGCACTCGGCGTGCCAGGCGCTGGTCTGCATCGGTCGGTCTCCTGCATCAGCTTGGTTGGCGTGCGCCCGCGGTCTCGCGGCGCCGTGCGCCCGAGTTGTGCGTCAGGTCCGCCCTCGATCGGATGGAGGGCGCAGGGAAGGCCGGGCGCCGGCCGCGCCCGTGGCCCGCCTGCAGCAAAAAAAGCAGGCGGCAGTCACCACAGGTCTGGCCGAATCACCCGGCCCTCCCTGCGCGACGGTTGGAACGGCTTATACGTGGTCTCCCTGGTGCGCCGGGCTTGTCGGCCACCATCACAGGCGCAATGCGTGAGCACCGCCACCCGCTTGATACCAGCGTCGGGGTATCAGGACCGCACGACTTCGCCGTGCGCAACGAACCGTTCGTCCGCGCGGCACGAAGCCACGCTGCGATTCCCTGCGCCCATCGCATCCCACCTCCCACGTCTCGTGACGGTCGCGACACGCCCCTCCGGCGGAAGCAGGATGGGAGATCATATACATGATTTCGGAAAAAATGAAACAGGAATATTTCGCCAAATCAAAATTCAGGTTTTCTGCTGACCCGGGGCTCGGCGCTTGCGCGTCGTCCGGCTGCGCGCGTGGCGCCGAGCAATGTGTCGATATCGTGCGTGTCGCGCGGCGCGCGGCATCAAGTTTTTCTGATCGCTGCGATCAGCGTTTGCGATTGGCGGCGAGGGATGCTGCTCTTTAGAAGGCTTCTAAATTGAATGCAGGAGAACCGAAAATGCGTCGACAGAAGCTCCCCCATGGTCTGCGGCTGACAGCGACGGCTGCTGGCCTGGCCGGGCTTGCATCGCTCATCGCGGTCGCTGCGCCCAGGGCGGAGACGCCGACACCGACCCCGGCGCCAGCCTACCTGCCGACCGTCAGCGACCTGATGATCGCGACCATCCAGCCGCGCCATCTCAGGCTCTGGATCGCCGGCCATAGCGGCAACTGGGCGTTCAGCGCCTATGAGCTCGGCAATCTCAAGGGCGCGTTCAACCGCGTCAGCCGGGCGCAGCCACTGGTCGAGGGCAATTCGTTTGCCGACATGACGACGGCCGTGACGCAGCAGCCGTTCGACGAACTGGCGCAGGCCATCAAGCAGAAGGACATCGGCCGCTTCGAGCGCTCCTATGCCGACCTCACCGCCGCCTGCAACTCCTGCCACCAGGCGCTCAATCGCGCCGCCGTGGTCATCAAGGTGCCGCAGACCGCCAGCGTTGCCGACCAGGACTTCACGGCCGGCGCGGAGTGACAGCGGGCGGACGGTGAAGCAGGACCGGTCACGCGCCGTCCGGCGCTGCTGCCGGCCGGGGCCACGCGTGCGGATCAGCGAGGCGTGATCGACCCCTCGGTTTGTTGCGTGGGTTGATTCCAACCCGGAGAGATTTCCGGCCGGTCTTTGTCAGCAGGTGGCAACTCCGCGGCGATGCGCTTTCCAGCGTCGTAGATCGGCGCAGCGTTCCCATCCTCTCGCCTACAGCTTCAAAACGATCTTGCCGAAGTGCGAGGCGGTCCGGAGATGGGCGAACGCTTCGGGAGCGTCGTCGAAGTCGTAGACGCGATCGACGATCGGGTGAATCGCGT
>NZ_JBNPUY010000028.1:0-8366 GCF_051168395.1 Bradyrhizobium sp. HKCCYLRH1030
TTGTGGCCGACGTTGAGGCCGGTCTGGACGCCCTGACCGATCTTCTTGAGCACGCTCCAGAAGCCCTGCAGCTCCATCTCGGTCGGCTGCGTCGCAGCGGTTGCGGCCTGCGGGCCGGCGCTGAAGATGCCGAGGTTGTGGCCGACGTCGAGGCCGGTCTGGACGCCCTGTCCGATCTTCTTGAGCACGCTCCAGAAGCCCTGCAGCTCCATGTCGGTCGGCTGCGCGGCGGCTGCGGCCTGGGGGCCGGCGCTGAAGATGCCGAGGTTGTGCCCGACGTTGAGCCCGGTCTGGACGCCCTGTCCGATCTTCTTGAGCACGCTCCAGAAGCCCTGCAACTCCATCTCCGACGGTTGCTCGGTGCCGGGGCCGACCGAGAACGGCGCGAACCCGCCCGCGATTCCGCCGATGGCGCCGCCAAAGTCGCGGCCGGTCTTGCCGCCGATCAGGCGTCCGATCGCCTGTCCGGCGAACCTGCCGAGAACGGAGCCGAAGATCCCTTCGGGATTCAATTGACCATAGTCCTCAGTCGACTGCTGCATGCCACTCATGTTGAGCCTCCTCGCTCGTTGTTTGATCTTCGAGCGGCGCGCCGCTTGACCTCATCAGGCGTAGTTGCTGCGCGACGTCGATCGAGGGCGATGTTGCGCGCGTGGCCGTGATGCAAGTGTCAAGCGGGGCGTGAAAGTGCCGTCAAAGTCGATCATGTGTGGAACGCATGGAGCAAGGTCACGCGGATCGTCAGACGCGTAGCATGCGCCTGATTTCGCGCTGCAGGCTCTCGGTTTCGCTCTCCGGCGTGGCGCCGACCTGCTTTCGCAGCACGGTGCGGCAGAAGTCATATTGACGCAGGGCGTCGGCACGGCGGCCCTGCTGCGCGTAGCAGCGCATCAAGGTGCGGTGGACGTCCTCCTGCAGCGGATCTGCGGCCAGCACACGCAATGAGAACGTCGTGGCGATCTCCACATGTTCCCGGCCGCCGACGTCCAGCAGGCCCGCGATCGCCCGGATCGCCCGCGTCTTCAGTCGTTGACGCTCGGCGGAGAGCCATGCCTCGAACGCGCAGGACGTCGAGCTGATGCCGTCGAGCAACTCGCCCCGGAACAGCGCGGCGGCGCGGGCCATGGTTTCCAGATCGCCGAGCTGCAGCAGCACCTCGAATTCCTGCACGTCGGTCGTGACGGCGTTCGGATGGATGCGGATGTCGTCGCGTTCCGCCGAGATCACCTCGGTGCATTGCGGCAGCACCCGGCGCAGCGTCAACAGCGCCTGGCGCAGGTTTGCGCGCGCGTTGTCGCCGAAGCGGCCTTCCCACAGGAGGGCGGCAAGCTTGCTGCGTGAAATGCCGTGCGGAGAGGTGAGGGCGAGATAGCCCAGGAGCGTTGCCGCCTTGCGGCTTGGGATGACGACCTGCTCGCCGGAGACGCGTCTGATTTCAAGACCGCCAAAGAGATTGATACGCAGCAGACTCATTGTCTCTCTCCTCTGAATGGCGACTCGCTGCGATCGGCGCCTTGCCTGCAGAAGTCGAGCTTCTCGTGCGATGAGATTGAGCGGCTGCAGCCCGATCAGGTCTGCACGGTCGTCGCCGAACGGCGAGCCGCCACGCTGTTCGTTGTCATCGTCGAAATGAGATCGGCAATGCAGTTAAGTCTGTCCGAGCAACGTTCGGTTCAATCTTGGATTGTAGGACGAAGCGAGACCGTGCCGTTGTGGCTTGCAGTATGCACTCCATCGGGTCCAGTCTGGGCGCAGCCGGAACCGCACGCTGTGAGCTACGCCACACTCCACGTCGGACACCGTCGTGCCGCATGCTCCATGGTCAGGAAGATTGGATTGTTCCGATGAGATCGTTCCGCAAGGAACTTTGGTTCCAGACACCGGGCCGTCGCGCCTTCATCAACATCACGGATGATGTCGAGGCGGCGCTGAAGGAGAGCGGGGTGCGCGAAGGGCTGGTGCTGGTCAACGCGATGCACATCACCGCGTCGGTGTTCATCAACGACGACGAGAGCGGGCTGCATTTCGACTACGAGCAGTGGCTGGAGAAGCTGGCGCCGCACGAGCCGGTCGCGGGCTATCGGCACAACCGGACCGGCGAGGACAATGCCGACGCCCACATGAAGCGCCAGATCATGGGGCGCGAGGTCGTGGTCGCGATCACCAATGGCAAGCTCGATTTCGGCCCGTGGGAGCAGATCTTCTACGGCGAGTTCGACGGCGGACGCCGCAAGCGGGTGCTGATCAAGATCATCGGCGAGTAGGCGAGTACGTCGCGACATTGGCAGGGCCTGCTCGAACAGTCCGTCATTGCGAGGAGCGCAAGCGACGAAGCAATCCAGGGCCACGACGGTAGCTTGTCTGCGTAGCCCTGGATCGCTTCGCTGGCGCTCGCGATGACGCGGAGGAGACGGCAATAGCCTCAGCTGTCATGCCCGCGCAGGCTGGCAGAGTCCGATGCATGTTGGAAGTGATCGTCGCTGGAACGGGCAAAGCCGGCGCGAAGCAGCCTGGTCCGCTGCGCCCTTGCATGTCGAGCAGAGCCGCAACGCTTCGGTTGCGCACCTATCCCGCCATCGACCGCGGATCCCGCGGCCCCCATCGCCCGGCCTCGACCAGCGCGATGAAGCGCTCGACCGCCTCGTTGAACAGCGCCGGCTCTTCCAGATTCAGGACATGGCCGGACTTGGGAAAGAAGGTCAGGCCCGCCGCCGGCAGGTGCTGCTTCAAGAACAGGCTCGGCTCGATGCAGGCATCGTCCTCGTCGCCGCAGATGATCAGGGCAGGGGTTGTCACGCGGCGGATGGCGTCGGTCATGGTGTAGATCGAGGGCCGGCCACCCTGGAAGCCGCGCATGGTGTTGGCCGATCCCCGCGCGTCGTGACGGGCCAGGGCGGCATAGAAGTCGGCGTGGCCGCGCGGGTCCTTGACCAGGAAGGGAATGCGGCCGGGCGCCTCGCGGGTGACCTTGGCGGTCTCGGCCGAGCCGAGGGTCTCGAACTGCTCGGCCGTGGCGCGGCACTGGGCGCGGAAGGCGTCGAGCTGCGTGAGGTCGGAGCCCGAGCCGACGCCGGCCAGCACCATCGAGCAGATGCGGCCGGGCGCGTTCAGCGCGACCTGCAGCGCGGAGTACGAGCCCATCGACAGGCCAACGAAATGGGCGCTGTCGATGCCGAGATGGTCCAGCACCGCCAGGGCGTCGGTGTAGAAGTGCACGGAGCTGTAGACGTCGGGCGCGGCCGGCACCTCCGAGGGCGTGTAGCCTCGCGCGGAGTAGGCGATGCAGCGGTGGCGGCGCGCGAAATAGCGCAACTGCGGCTCCCAGTTGGTGTGGTCGGCGGCGAACTCGTGCAGGAAGATGAGCGGCGTGCCGGCGCCGACCTCTTCGAAATAGAGGCGAACGCCGTCTTTGGCCGTTGCGTGGGGCATCGTCAGCTCCTCCCGTGTCACGTGCCGCATGTTGACGAGTCGCGCGACACGCGACAATGGCCGGGCCAGTAGCCTTGTTTTCGCCTCAAGATAGACCCGGAATCACCCTCTCGTCGCCAGTCTTTCGCCGCCGAAGGTCATGGTTTCGTCACACCGCGACTTTTTACGGACCCCGCTGGCGGCTTGCAGAGGGGCCGCGCTGAGGACCAGGGGGTGCCAAGTCAGGGTACTGGGGGAAGTAACAGAAGGATTGAGTATGGTTGTGTCTACCCTTCGCCGGTCGCTTCACGTCGTTGCGCTGACCATGTGCTCGGCAGTCGTCGCCGTCACCGCAACACCGGCATCGGCCCGTCCGCATCACGGCTCGGGGCATCATGCCCACCGCAGCCACGGCGGCCATCACTACGCAGGGCATCATCACCACCGGCGTTCCGTCGCCCGGCTGTCGCGCTGGGAGCGCGGCGTGGCGCGGGTGCAGGTGAGCGGCGTTGCCGACGCGCAGGCCAGCGTCATGATGCCGGGAACGGCGTCCGACGGCATGGCGTCGTCCGGCGGCTTCGGCGGCGGCAGCAGCGTCGTTTCCGCGGCGCGCAGCTTCATCGGCAGCGGCAATCCGACCGGCCGGCGCAGCCTGTGGTGCGCCCGTTTCATGAACATGGTGCTGGAGCGCACCGGCCATCGCGGCACCGGCTCCGACATGGCGCGCTCGTTCGCGAGCTATGGCCAGCGCGTCTCCGGCCCGCAGGTCGGCGCGATCGCGGTGATGAGCCGCCGCGGCGGCGGCCACGTCGGCGTGGTGTCGGGCGTCGATGCCCAGGGCAACCCGATCGTCATCTCCGGCAACAACGGCAACCGTGTCCGCGAGAGCGCGGTGTCGCGGGGGCGGGTGTACGCCTACGTGATGCCGAACTAACCAATCTCGAACTGATGAATCGAGCCGTCGAGGCTCGCTCGGTGTGCGCCTCCCCCGCTTGCGGGGGAGGTCGCATCGCATCTTCGATGCGATGCGGGTGGGGGAAGTCTCTCCACACGAAGATTTTCGGGTGGGGCGCCCCCACCCCGGCCCTCCCCCGCACGCGGGAGAGGGGGCGCGCCGCCGATGCAGCTAGCGCTCGAACTACACCAGCCGCGGCTGCTCCACGGCGAGTTCGTCGCCAACGGCGATATCGCCGGCTTCGATCACCTCGGCATAGATGCCGCATTCATTGTTGCCGCGCCGGGTCATCAGCGCGGGCGGGATGTCGAGGTCGCGGGCGGCCGTTTCCGGGTCGACGTTGACGGCGGCGCAGCGGGTGGTGGTCTTCACGACCTTGAGCCGCGCCGAGCCGATGCGCAGCGTCTCGCCCATGAGCGAGGTCTCGTGCCAGGCCGGCCAGCCGGTGACGTAGACGTTGGCGCGGAAGCGCAGCGGGTGCACGGGAGCGCCGACCAAGGTCTCGATCTCCGCGATGGAGGCGAGGTTGATGATCGAGACCACCTTGCGCGCCAGATCCGTAAAGGCGTAGCCGCCGCCCAACAGCAGCTTTGGCGGCCCGCGCAGCTCGGCGGCGAACTCGCCTGCGAAGAAGCGCTCGATGGCGGCGCGGCCGTCGGCGCTCTCGAGATCGCCTTGGGCGACGATTGCGCCGTCCTTGCGGATGGTGAGGATGTTGGTCGCGTCGTCGAAGATGGTCTTGAAGCCGGCGAGGCGCTCATTGCGCATCAGCATCAGATACGCCGTCTTCGGTTTCCAGACCGGAGCTGCGGGATCGAACCCGCTGGGACCGTTCTCGAGCGCGTAGCGGCGGTCGGCCGGCAAGGTCTGGCCGACCCGCAAAGGCGCCCTCTGCAATGGTTCCGGGGTAAGGCCCTTGACGGGATAGCGGTACAGGCCGGCGATGCGCGCGGGAGGGGTCTGGCTCATGCCGCCTCATAGGAGATTCCCTTGGCCGCGGCCAGGGCACACGAATTTGTGAAGCGGCCTCTTCCGTTTTCGCACCGCCTTCCCACATTTCCACTCAAGCCGGGCGCAAGCCGGCGACGTCAATGGTTGCGGCGTTGATGGACGTCAACGTGCGCGATCCGAAACCCAATGAAGATGCTGAAGCCGTGCCTTCGGGGCGTCACAGCAGGCTGAGGGAAACATCATGAATATCGAAAAATATACCGAGCGCGCGCGGGGCTTCATCCAATCGGCGCAGTCGCTGGCGATGCGCGACGGCCATCAGCAGTTCTCGCCGCTGCATCTGCTGAAGGTCCTGCTCGACGACGGCGAGGGACTCGCTGGCGGTCTCATCGACCGCGCCGGCGGCAATTCGCGTGCGATCCTGAAAGCGACCGAGGATGCGCTGGGCAAGCTGCCGAAGGTCTCGGGCAGTGGCGCCGGGCAGATCTATCTGTCGCCCGAGCTGGCGCGCGCCTTCGACGCGGCGGAAAAGGCGGCCGAGAAGGCCGGCGACAGCTTCGTCACGGTGGAGCGGCTGCTGCTCGGCCTGACGCTGGAGAAGAACAGCGAAGCGGGCGGCATCCTCGCCAAGGGCGGCGTCACCGCGCAGAACCTCAACGCAGCGATCGAATCCCTGCGCAAGGGCCGCACGGCCGACTCGGCGACCGCCGAGAATGCGTATGACGCCTTGAAGAAATATGCCCGCGACCTGACCCAGGCGGCGCGCGACGGCAAGCTCGATCCGGTGATCGGCCGCGACGAGGAGATCCGCCGCACCATTCAGGTTCTGTCGCGTCGGACCAAGAACAACCCCGTGCTGATCGGCGAGCCCGGCGTCGGCAAGACCGCGATCGTCGAGGGCCTCGCGCTGCGCATCGTCAATGGCGACGTGCCGGAGAGCCTGAAGGACAAGCGGCTTTTGTCGCTCGATCTGGGCGCGCTGATCGCCGGCGCGAAATATCGCGGCGAGTTCGAGGAGCGGCTGAAGGCCGTGCTGCAGGAGGTCACGTCGGCCGAAGGCAGCTTCGTGCTGTTCATCGACGAGATGCACACCCTGATCGGTGCCGGCAAGGCCGACGGCGCGATGGATGCGTCGAACCTGCTGAAGCCCGCGCTCGCCCGCGGCGAGCTGCACTGCATCGGCGCGACCACGCTCGATGAGTATCAGAAGCACGTCGAGAAGGACGCGGCCTTGGCGCGGCGGTTTCAGCCGGTCTACGTCACCGAGCCGACGGTCGAGGATACCATCTCGATCCTGCGCGGCCTGAAGGACAAATACGAGCAGCATCACGGCGTGCGCATCACCGACTCTGCGCTGGTGGCGTCGGCCACGCTGTCGAACCGCTACATCACCGACCGCTTCCTGCCCGACAAGGCCATCGACCTGATGGACGAGGCGGCGGCGCGGCTGAAGATGCAGGTCGACAGCAAGCCCGAGGAGCTGGACTCGCTGGATCGCGAGATCATCCGGCTCAAGATCGAGCAGGAGGCCTTGAAGAAGGAGAGCGATCTCGGCTCCAAGACGCGGCTGCAGGTGCTGGAGAAGGAGCTCGCCGATCTCGAGGAGAAGTCGGCGGCGCTGACGTCGAAATGGAGCGCCGAGAAGGACAAGCTGTCGAACGCGCAGAAGCTCAAGAGCGAGCTGGACGGCCTGCGCATCGAGCTCGCCAACGCGCAGCGCCGCGGCGAGTATCAGAAGGCGGGCGAGCTGGCCTATGGCCGCATCCCCGAGCTGGAGAAGCAGCTGGCCGACATCGAGGCCAAGGAGAATGCCGGCGAGATGATGGAGGAGGCGGTCACCGCCAACCACATCGCGCAGGTGGTCTCGCGCTGGACCGGCGTGCCGGTCGACAAGATGCTCGAGGGCGAGAAGGACAAGCTCCTGCGCATGGAGGACTCGCTCGGCAAGCGCGTCGTCGGCCAGTTCGAGGCCGTGCATGCGGTCGCGACCGCCGTGCGGCGCTCGCGCGCCGGCCTGCAGGACCCGCACCGGCCGATGGGCTCGTTCATGTTCCTAGGGCCGACCGGTGTCGGCAAGACCGAGCTGACGAAAGCGCTCGCCGAGTATCTGTTCAACGACGAAACCGCGATGGTCCGGCTCGACATGTCCGAGTACATGGAGAAGCACTCGGTGTCGCGCCTGATCGGCGCGCCTCCCGGCTATGTCGGCTATGACGAGGGCGGGGCGCTGACCGAGGCCGTGCGGCGCCGGCCGTACCAGGTCGTCTTGTTCGACGAGATCGAGAAGGCGCATCCGGACGTGTTCAACGTTCTCTTGCAGGTGCTCGACGACGGCCGCCTGACTGATGGCCAGGGCCGCACCGTCGACTTCCGCAACACGCTGATCATCATGACCAGCAATCTCGGCTCCGAGTTCCTGGTCAATCAGCCGGAGGGCGAGGACACCTCGGAGGTGCGCGAGCTGGTGATGGGCACGGTGCGGAGCCATTTCCGGCCCGAGTTCCTCAACCGCGTCGACGAGATCATCCTGTTCCACCGCCTGCAGAAGAGCGAGATGGGCCGGATCGTCGAGATCCAGTTCGGACGTCTCCAGAAGCTCCTGGAGGAGCGCAAGATCACGCTGTCGCTCGATGGCGACGCGCGCGACTGGCTTGCCGCCAAGGGCTGGGATCCGGCTTACGGCGCACGGCCGTTGAAGCGGGTGATCCAGCGCAGCGTGCAGGATCCGCTCGCCGAGATGATCCTCGCCGGAGACGTGAAGGACGGCGATCACATGACGATCTCGGCCGAAGGCAATGTGCTGACCTTCAACGGCAAGGTGCCGCACACTGCCGAGATCGCGACTTTCGAGGCGCCGATTCCGAAGCGCAAGCTGAACTGAGCGGCGTTTCGCCGAACTGAAACGGAAGCGGCCCGCGCTGAGAGATCAGCGCGGGCCGTTTTCAGTTGAACGCGCCTTTGGGGGGCGAGGGGTCTTGACCTTGCCCCTGGGGCTTAATCCAGTTTGAAGTTCGTTCTGGCCCAACGAGGACCAGAGCATGAAGCGCAGCCG
>NZ_JBNPUY010000029.1:0-2804 GCF_051168395.1 Bradyrhizobium sp. HKCCYLRH1030
CCGCTACGACCGCCCAGATGGGCACATCAAACCGCCCGAACGAACTCAGATCTGGATAAAACTTGGGGGCAAGGTCAGTCTCGCTCACCGGCTGACCTGGATCGGGCCGGCGTCGGAGATGCGCGAGGCGCCGGTGCCGCGGCTGGTCATCATCTGGTCGACGCGGTCGCGCTCCTTCTCGAAGTTGGCCATGATCGGGCCCTCGAGCGACCGGCCCCGCGGCAGCTTCACGCGCATCGGGTCGACGAAGCGGCCGTTGACCAGGATCTCATAGTGGACGTGCGGGCCGGTCGACATGCCGGTCGAGCCGACGAAACCGATGACCTGGCCCTGGCGCACGCGCTTGCCGGGCTCCATGCCCTTGGCAAACGCCGACATGTGGCCGTAGGCGGTCTCGTATCCGTTGTTGTGCTTGATGCGGATATATTTGCCGTAGCCGCCTTCCTGGCCGACCTTCTCGAGCACGCCGTTGCCGGAGGCGAAAATGGGGGTGCCGTAGGCGGTGGCCCAGTCGACGCCGGTGTGCATCTTCACGAAGCCGAGAATCGGATGGCGGCGGCCGCCAAAGCCGGAGCGCATGATCGCGTTGTTGACCGGCTTGCGCACCAGGAACTTCTTCGCGCTCTTGCCGGTCTCGTCGTAATAGTCGACGACACTGTCGTCGGGGGTCTGGAACCGGTAGTATTTCTTGGTCTCGCCGCCGACCGTCAGCGAAGTGAACAGCACCTCGGTCTTGTCGTTGTTGCCAGGCTTGTCGTCGTCGTCGCCGGCATAGAAGACGTCGAACGAATCCCCAGGCTGCACCTTGCGCTGGAAATCGACGTCGTAGGAGTAGATGCGGATCATGTCCTCGATGACCGGCGCGGGCACCTTGTTGCGCATCGCCGTCTCGTAGATGCTCTGATAGAGGCGGACACCGGTGCCGTCATCCTCCTCGTCATTGGTGTTGTCGGCGGTCTCGGTGACCGTGTTCATGCTCTGCGCGTCCACGGCGACGTATCGTCCGAGGTCCGACAGCGCGGCCACCGCCTCGATCATGGTGTCGTTGGCGACGATGACCCGGAACGGCTGTAGCCGGGCGCCGGGGGCAGGGCTGGATGGCGCCATCAGGATGCGCAGTTTCTCGCCTTCCTTCAGGCCGCCGTCACGGCCGCGCGGGCCGAGCTGGGCGGCGATCGCCTTGGCTTCGTCGGGCGTCGCGCCCTGGTCGCGCAGGATCGAGGCGACGGTATCGCCCTTCTTGACCAGGTGGACGCGCTCGCCGAGTGGATTGCCGCCGGTGATCTGGTCCTTGGTCTTGGGGAGCAAGGTGACATTTTCCGGCACCACCCGGGTCTCGAAGCCGGCGTAAGGATCGGGCAAGGTGCCGTCATTGGCATAGGACAGTTTCAGGTCGCCGCCTTGGACGGCCTGCGCGCCGGCCGCGTCGGCGGCGGCATTGGCAAGCGAGGCGTAGCGTACGCCGCCATTGTTGCCGCGCCAGTTCGCCGCATCACGGACCCGCATGACGATTTCGTCGAGCGCCACCGAGGTTGCGATCTTCGCCTTGGGGAGCACGGCGGCGAGATCCTTGGTCACGAACGAGACCTCGGCGTCGGGCTCGACGGCCTCGGGATTGTTCGGATCCTCGCCGGACCCTGTCTTGTCGTTGTCGGTGTCGCTCAGCAGGCGCTGGGCGTTGAACGGCGGGATCTTGGCGGAAAGATCGCTCGTCGTCATCGACAGGTTGCCCGAGATCCGGACATAGGGACGGACCCGGATGAGCTCGCGCGATCCCGCGCGGGTCACGGTCGAGATGCGCACCACATTGCGGGCCGCGGCCGCTTCGCTCGGCGGCGGCAGGCGGTCGCTCTTGCGCAGGGTGGCGACGCGGTCATTGGCACCGAAGGCGCCGCGCAGCGCGCTCTCCATCCGCTCCGGCATGCGCGCGAAGGTCATTTCGCCGTCGAGCGAGGCGAAAACGGCGCCGCCGATGAGGGCTGCGCCGCATAGACCCGTCAGAATCGTACCAGAGAACCATTGTACGGAAACGCGGCGGCGGTCGATCACCGCGGCCTCGGAGCCATCGACCGATAGCGGCGGCTCATGACCGAGATCGATCATGCCGACCTCGCGTCCATACCCCCCGCGTGACGTCCGATGGTTCAACCTTCGTCCCCCAAATTCAAAGTCAGCACCGAGATCACTCAGCTGCCGGTTGGCTTAACGTCCAAGACAAACGGCTCGGAATGATGGCGCGCTTCTGACGGTTCGAGACTCTCTGGCTGGAAAGCCGGAATCCGCAAACCGCTATTGTTCTTCAGGATCTCTCGATGTCGTCTCGGCCGTATCAGGCGAAGGGCTCGCCACTTCCTTGATCTGGATCATCCTTGAATCGATGGCAGTCCCCGCTGGACCCAAATCAACCCAGGTCGATGCTTAACAAATCGTCGCAGGATTGTGGCCCAAGTGGGGCACGAAGTCCGCAAGAAGTCGGGGTTCTCCTGCTGTCCGGAAAAAAATGATTCGATGCGACGATTTGTTGACATTGGGCGTTGACACCCCGATCGGCCCCCCCTATAAACCCGATCACTGAGCGCGGCGCCGCTTCGGGACACACCGAGGCGAGCATTCGCGCCAATATTGCTCCTCACTTCTGTTGAGTGATGCACAACCGGTAAAACCCGGTTGCTCATCGACGTCGGAAGATGTTGGGCGCCCCTCCATCCGAGGGTGGGACCGAGGTCCCGGGCTGTTTGACAAGTGAAGATGAAGAAAGAGAAACGTGGACGGCGGAGTCCTTGCGGGTCTCGGGATTGAGGGCT
>NZ_JBNPUY010000031.1:0-1238 GCF_051168395.1 Bradyrhizobium sp. HKCCYLRH1030
GCTGATCTGAGGCCGGAAAACTGGACCATTTTTGGCTAGAGTCTTGCGCTGCCGAATCCCCTCGGCTGGGAGGAGCGGAAGACGATGAAAGCCTCGAAGTTTTCGGACGCCCAGAAGGCGTTCATTCTGAAGCAGGGCAATGACGGCGTGCCGGTCGCCGAGATCTGCCGCAAGGCCGGGATCAGCCAAGCGACTTATTTCAATTGGAAGAAGAAGTATGACGGGCTGCTGCCGACCGAGATGCGGCGGCTGAAGCAGCTCGAGGACGAGAACGGCAAGCTGAGGAAGCTGGTCGCTGATCTGTCGCTCGACAAGGAGATGCTGCAGGACGTGATCCGCCGAAAGCTGTGAAGCCTGGTCGGAAGCGCAAGCTCGTCGACGAGGTCTGTGGCGAGTGGCAGGTATCGATCCGCAGGGCCTGCGACGCCCTCGAATTCGACAGGTCGACCTACCACTACAGATCCCGTCGCTCCGACCAGGCCGCCCTCGAACAACGGATCAGGGAGATCTGTCAGGTTCGCGTCCGCTACGGTTATCGCCGCATTCACGTCGTGCTTCGTCGCGAAGGATGGCGCCACGGGCAGAACAAGACGCGGCGGGTCTATCGCGAATTGGGCCTGCAATTACGCAACAAGACGCCGAAGCGCCGGGTCAAGGCCAAGCTGCGGGACGATCGCAGGCCGGCAACGCGATCGAACGAGACCTGGGCGATGGACTTCGTCCACGATCAGTTGGCAACCGGACGCAAGCTTCGGGTGCTCACGATCGTCGACATCTTCTCCCGATTCTCGCCAGCGCTGACACCGCGGTTCACTTTCCGCGGCACCGATGTCGTGGAGATACTGGAAGGAGTCTGCAATGAAGTGGGATTCCCGGCGACGATCCGTGTCGATCAAGGCACCGAGTTCGTGTCGCGCGATCTCGACGTCTGGGCCTACCAGCGCGGCGTCACGCTGGACTTCTCCAGGCCCGGCAAGCCCACCGACAACGCATTCATCGAGGCGTTCAACGGACGCTTCCGGGAGGAATGTCTCAACGCCCACTGGTTCCTTAGCCTTGCCGACGCCCAGGAAAAGGTAGAGAATTGGCGCAAGTACTATAACGAAGAACGCCCCCATGGCGCGATCGGCAACAAGCCGCCGATTTTGCTGCAAAACCACGCTGGCGCATCCAGCCCACCACCGTGAAACAGGCGCAAAACTCTAGTTATGGGTGGTCCAAAGTTCGGTCTCACTGCA